>CAYOUI010000010.1:0-7508 GCA_964407135.1 uncultured Methylobacillus sp. | reverse complement strand
AAATAAGAATTGATGATGATCAAGATTGTGTATGGTTGCGTGTAAATGTTCAAGGAGGCGCAAGCTGTCATGTTGGATACAGATCCTGTTTCTATAGAAGTGTGCCATTTGGAGAAAATAATTCTACAACTGTTCTGAAATTTGAAGAAAAAGAAAAAGTTTTTGATCCTAAGGAAGTTTATGGCGATGCTCCTAATCCTACAAAGTTATAATATATAAAATGAAAGATGAATATTTAGAAAGTTTATTAGAAATTATAAAATCGAAAAAGAACGATGACCCAAAATTATCGTACACCGCGTTTCTTCATAGAAAAGGCCTAAAAGAAATTTTAGAAAAGATTAAAGAAGAGGCATCAGAAACCATTTTTGCAGCTGAGTTTGATGGAAAAAAAGAATTGATTCATGAAATTGCAGATTTATGGTTTCATTGTTTAGTTCTTTTATCCGAGAAAAATTTAAAGGTTGATGATATTACTAATGAGTTAAAAAAAAGACAAGGTATTTCAGGTATAGAAGAAAAGAAGAATAGGAGATCTTAAAGCTATGGATGATTGTATTTTTTGTAAAATATATCAAAAAAAATTACCATCCACTATAGTCTACGAAGATGACGATTTATTTGCATTTAAAGATATTAATCCAATTGATAAAGTTCATTTTCTAATTATTCCAAAAAAACATATTATTAGTTTAATTGAATGTAATTCCGAGCATCAAGAAATATTAAGTAAGATGTTACTATTAGCGCCGAAGTTGGCAAAAGATGCAGGATTAAAAGGCTTTAGAACAATGATAAATTCTGGAAAAGAAGGTGGGCAAGAAGTATTTCATATTCATTTTCATGTTTACGGTGGAAGTGAAAAGTTAGCAAAATTGTAATTAGGAGGTAAAAAATGTCAGGAATAAATGAATGGGTATTAATTTTAATAATAGTTTTAGTTATTTTTGGTGCAGGGAAATTAAAAAATATTGGGAGTGATTTAGGCGCAGCTGTAAAAAATTTTAAAGATGGTTTGAATGATCCTGAAAAAACAAAAAATAAATCAACAAAAAAATAAATAAAATTATGTTAGATATTTCCTTTGCAGAATTGATTATTATCATCTTGGTATTAATTATTTTTGTTTCTCCAAAAAATTTACCACTCTTAGCTAGGGGGGTAGGTAAAATTATAAAAAAATTAAAACTTTTTATTTATGAAATTAAACAGGAATTCCAAAGAGAAACGAAATTTAAACAATTGAAAAAAATTGAAAAAGAAATAAAAAATACTAAATAAATTGTGAGTAAATTAAATATCTTTTTTGGCCATTTTTCAGAGTTAAGATCAACTTTAATTAAATCTTTATTTATTTATTTAATTATTTTCATTGGAATGATGTTTTTTTCGAACGAAATTTATTATTTTTTTTCTGAGCCTTTATTAAGTCAATTGATTGCGGTTAATGGTTCTATTATTTCAACAAAGCTTTCCGCAACTTTTTTAGTTCCTTTTAAAATAACTGCATATTGCGCATTAATAGTCTCATTACCTTTCATTTTTTTACAGATCTGGAACTTTGTTTCCCCAGGTTTATATAAAAATGAGAAGCTTTTTGTTATTTCAATCTTGATTTTTGGATTCATTCTTTTTTTACTGGGGACTGTATTTGTTTATTTTTTGATTTTTCCAATTATTTTTAATTTTTTTGTAAATATTACTCCTACTAATGTTGAATTAATGATTGATATTTCATATTATCTTCAAATGATAATTGCACTTTTTCTAGCATTTGGTTTAGCTTTTCAAGTACCTTTGGTTTTAATTACTGCTGTAAAATTTAATTGGATAGAAATAAAAACACTGGAAAAAAATAGGCAATATGTAATCGTAGCTGCATTTATTTTTGGCGCGATCTTTACACCTCCCGACATAATTTCCCAGATTTTATTGGCATTACCGATTTTATTTTTATATGAAATAGGATTATTTATCTCAAAAAATAAACTAATTAAAAGATAATGGGTCTATCGGATTATTCAGTAATTTTATATAATAGCGTGCTTAGTAAATTTTACCTTCCCTAAAAATTTAAGGGCCTCAATGGCAAAAAACATTAAGAAAATAAATTTAGATAGAAGACGTTTTTTGGTTACTGCAACATCAGTAACTGCAGCTATTGGAGTAACTTCAGCTGGAATTCCTTTTGTTTCAAGTATGCTCCCAAGTGAAAAAGCTAAGGCTGCTGGGGCATCGGTTCAAGTTGATGTGAGTCAAGTAGGCAAAGGTAAAGTTCTAACAACAGAATGGAGAGGACAGCCTGTTTGGATATTAAATCGATCGGACGATATGGTTAAATCTTTAGAAAATGATCTTCAAAAATTGGCAGATCCTAATTTAAAAGTTTCGTCTCAACAACCAAAATACTGTCAAAATAAGACTCGTTCAATAAAGCCTAATATGCTTGTTATTATTGGTATCTGCACTCACCTTGGATGTGCGCCATCACCAAAATTAAAACCAAAAGGTGATATGGGAGAAAATTGGAAAGGTGGATTTTTTTGCCCCTGTCATGGTTCGAAATTTGATTTAGCTGGAAGAGTATTTAAAGGTTCACCAGCTCCAACTAATCTTATTGTTCCTCCGCACAAGTATTTGGATGAAAATACAATTGTTATTGGCGAAGATTCTAAAGGTAAATCTTAAAATGGCTAAAAAAATTGATAGTAATAATTCAAATAGTTTGATTGGATGGATTGATGAAAGATTTCCTTTATCTTCATTTATTAAAAATCATTTAACTGGATATTACGCACCGAAAAATTTTAATTTTTGGTATTTTTTTGGAGCATTAGCCCTTTTTGTATTTGTAGTACAAATATTAACAGGAATTTTTTTAACGATGCATTATAAGCCTGATGCATCTCAAGCATTTGCTTCAGTCGAATATATTATGAGAGATGTTTCGTTTGGATGGCTTATTCGATATATGCATTCCACAGGTGCATCTTTATTTTTTGTAGTAATTTATTTGCATATGTTTAGAGGTTTAATGTATGGCTCATATAAAAAACCCAGGGAATTATTATGGATTTTTGGAGTAGCAATTTTTCTTGCTTTAATGGCTGAAGCTTTTTTTGGATATTTGTTACCATGGGGTCAAATGTCTTATTGGGGGGCTCAAGTGATTGTAAATCTTTTTGCTACTGTGCCTTTCATAGGACCAGATTTAGCTGAATGGGTAAGAGGTGATTATTTGATTTCCGATGCAACTTTGAATCGTTTTTTTGCATTTCATGTTATAGCTTTACCATTAGCCCTTGCAGGATTAATTTTTTCTCATTTAATTGCGCTGCATGAAGTAGGGTCTAATAATCCAGATGGCATAGAGATCAAAAAATACAAAGATAAAAAGACTGGTATACCTATCGACGGTATTCCTTTTCATCCATATTATACTGTGAAGGACTTAATTGGTTTAACTGTATTTCTTATAGTTTTTGCTTCGATTATATTTTTTGCTCCAGAAATGGGAGGATATTTTCTAGAAGCAAATAATTTTATTCCAGCTGACCCATTAGTTACTCCCTCACATATTGCACCAGTATGGTATTTCACTCCTTTTTATTCGATATTAAGGGCTGTACCACCAATTTTAAATAGCCAATTTCCTGGAGTTGCAGCAATGGGACTTTCAGTATTAATTTTCTTTTTAGTACCATGGCTTGATAAAAGTCCAGTAAGGTCAATACGATATAAAGGAGTTCTCTATAAAAGATGGTTGAGTGCATTTGTTGTTAGTTTTATTGTATTGGGATACTTAGGTACCGTACCCTCAAATGTTTGGGGTCAATTTCCTACTATTATTCCTTTGCTTGGTGGTGCAGATATAGCAACAGTTATAGCTAGAATTTTTACAATTATTTATTTTTTATTTTTCTTTTTAATGCCTATATATAGCAAAAAAGATAAAACTAAACCTGTGCCGACAAGAGTAACAATGAAATGAAAAAGATTATATTTACAATTTTATTAGTAATTCAATTTTCAATTTTTGCATCTGAAGAAAAGATTAGTCTTGAAAAAGCCCCCATTGATTTAACAAACCAATCATCACTTCAAAGAGGAGCGAAAACATTTATTAACTACTGCTTAAATTGTCATAGCGCAAAATATATGCGCTATAACAAGTTATTGGATATTGGCCTTTCTAAAAAAATAATTGAAGATAATTTATTATTCACTGCTGATAAAATAGGTGATCCGATGGAAATTGCTATGCCAGTTGAAGAGTCTAAAAAATGGTTTGGCGCAGCTCCACCTGACCTTTCCGTTGTTGCGAGATCAAGAGGAACAGATTGGATTTATAATTATATGAAAGGTTTTTACCGAGACAGTTCTAGAGAGATTGGATGGAATAACCTAGTTTATGTCAACACAGCAATGCCACATATTTTATGGGAACTTCAGGGCGAACAGAAGCTTGATAAAGTTACCGGTAAACTCAGTTTAAGCAAACCTGGAAAATTAAATCAAAAAGAGTATGATGCGGTCATTACTGATTTAACTAATTATCTTACTTTTATGTCAGAACCAGATCAGTTAAAAAGAAAAAGAATGGGAATTTATGTTGTTGGCTTCCTTTTTCTCCTTCTTTTTTTAGTAGTTAAACTTAAGCAAGAATTTTGGAAGGATATTAAATAATCATGATGAAACTTTACTCTAATTCTACAGATCCATTTAGTCATAGATGTCGAATAGTACTTTTTGAAAAAGGAATGGATTTTGAAGTTATTGATGTTGATTTAAATAATAAACCAGAGGATTTATCAATCTTAAGTCCTTATTCAGACTCACCAGTTTTAGAAGAGAGAGACTTAGTTTTAACAGACCCAAATATCATAAATGAGTATATTGATGAACGTTTTCCTCATCCGCAGTTGATGCCACCAGATCCTGTCATGCGAGCTAGAGCTAGATTATTCTTAAAAGACTTTGAAAATAATCTTTTTATTCATATGAAAGATCTTGAATCTAAAGATTCTAAAGTGAGAGAAAATGCAAAAAAGACTGTAACTAATACTTTAATTCAGTTAACCCCAATTCTTGATAAGCAACCATTTTTATTACATGAAGATTATTCAATGTTAGACGTCGCGATGGCCCCATTATTATGGAGATTAGATCATTATGAAATTAAATTAGGAAATCAATGTAAATCGCTACTTAAATATGCAGATAAATTATTTTCAAGACCGCTTTTTGATGAAGCTATGTCACCTGCTGAAAAAGCAATGAGATCTATTATTTAGATATGGTTCAGGCCAAAAAACCATATCTTCTCAGGGCTATTTATGATTGGTGTATAGATTCTAACTTTACCCCTTACATTGTTGCTAAGATCATATCTGGTGTAAAAGTACCAAAAAGTTATATTGATTCAACTAAAATAATCTTAAATTTGTCTCCAGTATCTGCGAATAAATTAGTGTTTGACAATAAATTTATTTCTTTTTCAGCACGCTTTAATGGAATTAATCAAGATATTTTTTTACCAATGAAATCAATATTGGGTATTTATAGTAAGGAAAACGGTGAAGGATTATTTTTTGATATTGATGAAAATATAAAAGAAAAGAAGCTTTTAGATAAAAAAATAAAAGTATCAAAAATAAAAATCAAAAAACCACACCTAAGTTTAGTCAAATAAATATTAAAAACTGGTTTTGAATAAAAAAAATTGATATAGTTACGTTTTTTCAAAAATGCCCTCTTAGCTCAGTTGGTAGAGCAACGCACTTGTAATGCGTAGGTCGTCAGTTCGAATCCGACAGAGGGCACCATTATTTCAATAACTCATTATTTTGTTTGACAAAATCATCTAAATATCCGATAATTTTGGGTTCGGTTGGGAGGGGTGGCCGAGTGGTTAAAGGCGACGGACTGTAAATCCGTTCTCTCTGAGTACGAAGGTTCGAATCCTTCTCCCTCCACCATAAGCTTTTACTGCTATAAGTGGGTTTAGTATGGGCGTGCTGCGGGTGTAGCTCAGTTGGTAGAGCATTAGTTTTCCAAACTAAATGTCGCGAGTTCGAACCTCGTCGCCCGCTCCAGATTCGTAATTTTGAATCAGCCCATGTGGCTCAGTGGTAGAGCACTCCCTTGGTAAGGGAGAGGTCGCGGGTCCGATTCCCGCCATGGGCACCAGTTAATTTTTTATGAAGTAGAAACATTTTAAACATTTTTAAGGACAATATATTATGGCTAAAGGTAAATTTGAGCGTACCAAACCACATGTAAACGTCGGCACAATTGGCCACGTTGATCATGGTAAAACTACACTAACGGCTGCAATTTCAACAGTGCTAACTAAAAAATTTGGTGGCGATAAGAAAGACTTTGCAGAAATTGATTCAGCACCTGAAGAAAAAGCGCGTGGTATTACTATTAATACATCACACGTAGAATATGAAACAGAATCGCGTCACTACGCTCACGTTGACTGTCCAGGCCATGCTGATTATGTAAAAAATATGATTACTGGTGCCGCTCAAATGGATGGAGCAATATTGGTGTGTTCTGCCGCTGATGGACCGATGCCTCAAACTCGAGAACATATTCTATTATCCAGACAAGTGGGAGTTCCTCACATTGTTGTGTTTTTAAACAAAGCCGACATGGTTGACGATAAAGAATTACTTGATCTTGTTGAAATGGAAGTTCGTGAATTACTTACTAAATATGATTTCCCAGGTGATGATATTCCTATCATTATGGGATCAGCACTTAAAGCATTAGAGGGTGATACATCAGATATTGGTGAGCCAGCAATTATTAAATTAGCTGAAGCACTGGATAGCTATATTCCAGAACCAAAACGTGCTGTAGATGGCGATTTCCTTATGCCTGTTGAAGATGTATTCTCGATAGAAGGCCGAGGTACAGTCGTGACTGGTCGTGTTGAGCGTGGGGTTATTAAAGTTAATGAAGAAATCGAAATCGTTGGATTAAAAGATACTACAGCAACAGTTTGTACAGGTGTTGAAATGTTTCGTAAGTTACTTGATCAAGGCCAGGCTGGTGATAATGTAGGTGTATTACTTCGAGGAACAAAAAGAGAAGAAGTAGAGCGTGGTCAAGTTTTATGCAAGCCAGGTTCCATTAAACCACATACTAAATTCACTGCAGAAATTTACTCTTTAAGTAAAGAAGAGGGTGGACGACATACTCCATTCTTTAATGGGTATAGACCTCAATTTTATTTTAGAACAACAGATGTAACTGGCGCAGTTGAACTTCCAGAAGGAACAGAAATGGTAATGCCAGGAGACAATGTGACTATTACCGGTACGCTTATAGCTCCGATTGCGATGGAAGAAGGTTTACGATTTGCTATCCGTGAAGGTGGAAGAACAGTTGGATCTGGTGTTGTAGTAAAAGTTATTGAGTAGGAATTAATAATAGTTAAACCTAGGCCAGTAGCTCAATTGGTAGAGTATCGGTCTCCAAAACCGAGGGTTGGGGGT
>CAYOUI010000009.1:0-17553 GCA_964407135.1 uncultured Methylobacillus sp. | reverse complement strand
TAATTTAGCTGTTGATGAAAATAAAAAAGTGAAAGCCCTAAAAGACATGAATATCAATGTAAATCAAATGTGGCAATCATCACTTTATACTCAAAAGCAACTGCCTTTTTCTTTAGAGGAGTTACCTAATACCTTTTCTGTTTTTAGAAAGGCAATAGAAAGTAATGAGATTAAGCCTAATAAACCTATTAAGCTCACAAAAAAAATATTTAATGTAAAGCCTATTACAGATAATCAATCTTTTTTATTAAAAGTTGATTCTAAAAATTACAAAAAAAGCTCTTTTCCAATTTCTAATAAAAAGTTTAGAGGGGGAGAAAAAACAGGGATATCACATTTAATTGATTATTTTCAGTCAGAAAAACCAAAAATTTATAAAGAAACTAGAAATGATTTAATGGGTGAAAATTTTTCAACAAAGTTTTCACCCTGGCTTGCTATGGGATACATATCAGCAAGACAGATATTTTTCTATTTAGAAAACTATGAAGATAAAGTAACAAAAAATGAAAGTACTTATTGGATATTTTTTGAATTACTTTGGCGAGATTATTTTAGGTTTTCAATGATAAAAAATAAAGAAGAAATCTCTTATATAACTGATCTTAATTCACCACAAAAAAATATAAATCATGATAATAAAAAGTTTAGATTATGGACAGAAGGAAAAACTGATAACAAATTTGTGAATGCAGGCATGATAGAGCTTAAACAAACTGGATTTTTATCAAACAGAATGAGGCAAATTGTTGCAAGCTATCTTATAAATGAATTAGATTGTGACTGGAGGGCAGGTGCTGCATGGTTTGAATTTCAACTCATTGATTATGATGTATACAGTAATCTAGGTAATTGGTTATATATAGCTGGATTTGGAGCCGATCCTCGGGGGGGTAGGCATTTTAATATTGAAAAACAAAAAAAGATTTATGATCCAGATTCCACTTATCAAGAGTTTTGGAATTAGTATGAAAAAAATTCAAATAATATTAGGTAACCAATTATTTCCTATTAGCGAAATTACAACACTAGGACCACAATTTATATTTATGGCAGAAGATGAAGAATTATGTTCTGAGCCTAAAAATCATAAATTAAAAATTTTAAATTTTTTAGTTGCTATGAGGGAATATCGTGATGAGTTAATAAAGAAAGGATTCAAAGTATATTATTCCTCAATTGATGAGCCTGAATTTATTGAGCCATATGAATTAAAGTTATTAAAAGTATTAAAAAAAGAAAAGATTGATGAGGTTATTTTCTATGAAATAGAAGACTATATATTTGAAAATAAAATCAAAAATTTTCTAGATAAAAATTCTATTAAATTTTCCATACTACCTTCACCTATGTTTTTTTGTTCAAGAGATAAATTTTTGAAATTTTCAAAAACTAATAAAATTCTTAGAATGACTAGTTTTTATCAAATGATGAGAAAAGATTTACAAATATTGGTAGATGAAAAAAATAAGCCGATTGGAGGTAAATGGTCATTTGATGCGGATAATAGAAAAAAATTGCCTAAAGGTATTAGTTTGCCAGAAAAACCTAAAAATCGATCTTCCATTTATTTAGATAATTTAAAAAAAATAGTTAATTTAAAATTTAAAGAACATCCAGGAACTACAAATAATCATTGGGTTCCTTTTAATAGAAAGCAAGCACATGAATTACTTGATGATTTTTTAGAAAATAAACTTGAAAATTTTGGTAAATATGAAGATGCTATAGATTTAGACAATAATTTTTTATTTCATAGTGCGATAAGTCCATTATTAAACATCGGCTTAATAACTCCTCAAGAAGTTATAGATAAAACTTTGGTTTATCATAAAAAAAAACAATTTGCTTTAAATTCTCTTGAAGGATTTATAAGACAAGTCATTGGTTGGAGAGAGTTTATTAGGGGGATTTACAACCTAAAAGGACAGGATGAATCAAATCGAAACTTTTGGAATCATGAAAGGTATTTAACAAAAGATTGGTATGAAGGGACAACAGGTATTATTCCTCTTGACGATACAATTAAAGATTGTGTTAACTATGGATACACTCATCATATTCCAAGGCTAATGATTATTGCAAACATAATGAATTTATCTAGAATTCACCCAACTGAGATTTATAAATGGTTTATGGAAATGTTTGTTGATTCAGCAGATTGGGTTATGACCCCAAATGTATATGGAATGGGAACTTTCGCTGATGGAGGATTATTTGCCACCAAACCTTATTCTTGTGGATCAAATTATATTTTAAAAATGAGTAATTATAAAAAGGGGGAGTGGTGTGAAATATTAGATGGTCTTTATTGGAGCTTTATATCTGATAACGAATCATTTTTTAAGAAAAATCCTAGGCTTTCGATTATATGTAATTCACTCAATAGAATGGATCCTGAGAGAAAAGAAATTATTTTTAATAAAGCTAATAATTTTATAAAACAAAAGACTAAAAAAATATATAAAACAAGGAGTTAAAATTTATGCTTTCTGTCTATTATGATGATAGATGTAAAATTTGTTCTAAGGAAATTAATTTTTATAAAAAAATTGCCCCAAAAAACTCATTAAATTGGCTGGGGATTTCATCTTCAAAATTAGATTTAAAGCTTGCAAATATTAAACTAGTGGATGCACTTTTATATCTTCATGTAAAAGATAGTAAAGGTAACTTTTACATAGGAGTGGATGCATTTATCGTTATTTGGAAAAAATTACCTTATTTTAAGTATTTAAATCTTATTATTTCTCTTCCTATTATTTATCCACTTGCAAAATATCTTTATAAGAAATTTGCAAAGTATCGTTTTAACAAACTTAAACATTGTCAAATAGCATTTGAGGAAGAGAAAAAGAAACAGTAATTTAAATAATTATTTTTTTGAAGCTTCAATGGCTTGCTCAACATCCTGAATAATGTCATCAATATGCTCAATACCCACTGAAATTCTTACCAAATCCTCACTTACACCTGCTAAGGCTTTTTGTTCTGAAGTTAATTGTCTATGCAAAGTTGATGCAGGATGACAAGCAAGTGATTTAGCATCTCCCATACTAAGCACTCTCAAAATCATTTGAAGCGCATCTATAAATTTAGCCCCTGCATCTTTTCCACCTTTGATGCCAAAACTAATAATACCCGATGCTTGGCCATTCGTAATTTTTTTACACACATCATTATATTTATCATTTGGTAGAGCAGCATAATTTACCCATTCCACACGATCATGGTTTTCTAGATATTTTGCTAACGCAAGTGCATTTTCACAATGTCGCTCCATCCTTACCCCCAATGATTCAAGTCCAAGCATTATTATATAGGCGTTATTTGGAGATAAACATGCTCCTGTTTCTCGTAAAGGAACAACTCGACAACAGCCAATAAAAGCAGCAGGTCCAAATGTTTTAGTATATACAACTCCATGGTAAGAGGGGTCTGGTTCATTTAGCATAGGATATTTTTTAGGCTCTTTTGCCCAATCAAATTTTCCAGAATCAACAATAATTCCACCAATCGTTGCTCCGTGGCCATCTATATATTTTGTAAGGGAATGAATAACAATGTCTGCACCAAAATCAATAGGCCTACATAAATAAGGTGTGGCTACAGTATTATCTACAATCAAAGGAATACCGTGTTTATGAGCAATAGTTGCAAACTTCTCTAGGTCAATAATATTTCCTAAAGGATTACCAATGGACTCACAATATAAAGCCTTGGTTTTTTCATCAATTGCCTCATCAATCCCCTTAAAATCTGCTCCATCGACCATTTTCACATTAATGCCTTGTTTAGGGAAGCTATGAGTAAAACAGTTATATGTTCCTCCATATAACTGATTGGTACTCACAATATTATCACCTGCTCTTGTAATAGTCTGGATTGCATAAGTAATTGCAGCCATCCCAGAGGCAAGAGATAATGCTGCAATACCACCTTCCATTTCAGCCACTCTTTTTTCAAGAACATCATTGGTAGGATTTCCTATTCTTGTATAAATATTTCCTTCGACCTTAAGATCAAATAAATCTGCACCATGCTGCGTATCATCAATGGTAAATCCAGAAGTTTGATAAATTGGAGTTGATGCTGCTTTTTGGTCATTTTTTTCTGATTCATAACCATGATGAAGTGCTATTGATTCGAGTTTCATAGGTGTATCCCTTTAATTATTTAAAATCTACTGCTCCGTCATTAATTTTTGTCCATTTAAATATTAAATATTCTACTAAGTAATTTTGATAAAATTTATAAGTCCTATTAGGAAACTGATCCATTGCTCGTAATACATAATTTGCCTGTATTGACGGCTTTGATTTTTCACCTAAATATTTTGGGGTGCAGCTTGTTAATTGCTTTTTCTTCATGTAGTCGACTGTTCTACAAATACGCCGACTAACTATTTCACATCTAGCAGTCCAACTAAAATTAATATACCCAGCATGAGCGAAAAGATTTGGTATTCCACTAAACATCATTCCCCTGTACCAACTAGTGCTATTGATATTTACTTTTTTATTGTTAACAAAAATATCAATGCCACCTAATAATTGCGCATTACCACCTGTCGCCATGACTGTAATATCACTATTGATAACTTTTCCATTTTGTAATTTAACACCAGTTGTTTCCCAGTTACTAATTCCCTGTCGTTCTATTGATACTTTGTTTGATTCTACAGCTCTAAAATAATCTTGGTCTAAACTTGAAGCAGGGCGCTGGTCCCAATAATCATATGAGGGGGTGGTAGTTTCATTATAATAAGGATCGGTAGCTATTATTTTCTTTCTAAGAGACTTTTTAAAAAATCTACTAAATATATAATCTTTTAAGACTTCAAATGTTTTATAACCTCGAGATGATTTTTCTTGACTATCAATATTTATTATCCATGCAGGACTACGTTGGACTAATGTTACTGTTTTAGCTTCTTTTATTATGGATGGTGCCATAGTTATAGCCGTACATCCGCTTCCAATAATAGTTACATTTTTATCTTTATAGTCTGTATTTCCCCAAGCTTGGGTATGTACAATTTTTCCTTGGTATTTGTTTTCGTTTTTAAACTTTGGTAAATGAGGATTTTTACGATCACGTGATCCAGTGGAGCAAATCACATATTGGCTAGTAAAATTTTTATGATTAGTTTTTGTTGTCCATTGATTATTCTTCCAAAATAATTCTGAAACCTGTGTATCAAATATTATGTGTTCTTTAATATTAAATTTTTCTGCAGTATCATTTATATATCTTTTTATCTCCTGGCCTTTGCCTATTATTGACCCTTGCCAAGGATTAAAACTAAATCCATAGGTATACATATCGTTATCTGCACGAACACCAGGAAACTTCATTTGGTCCCAAGTGCCGCCAACGTCACTCCTTGACTCCATTATTTTGTATGTAATGTTAGGAAAGTTTTTTTGTAAGTAATAGGCTGTAGTTATACCAGCTATTCCGGCACCAATGATTATTACGTCTATTTTATCCATCTTAATACAAACTCAAGTTTTTTTCCTGATATTTACGATAAATGTTTTACGATATAGTTCAGCGAAATTATAATACTTTTTTTATTTGTATCCTATTAAATTTTATACTAATTAAAAATCCGTTATTATCAACTTTATAAATTTTTAGAACTTTGTTTGAAAATTACTCTCTTACAAATCATGATTTATTACTAAATTTAATATGAATTAGGAAATTTATGATAACTTTACCGACATTGATTAAACTTGTTAAATACTTTATATTTTTTTTTCTTGTTACATTTTTTTTATCAACATCACAGGCTGAATACCTTAAATTGGATACTACTAAAAAAATTTTAGACGGAACTAAACTAGCTAAAAAGCAGCTTATAGTTTATGAGTCAGTGACTTGTGGTTCATGTAAGGCATTTAATAAAGACGTTACAGATAATTGGAAATCAAACTATAAAATAGATAAAACCTATAATTTTAAGGCACCAACTGGATGGAGCTTAACAGAAGCAGTGTGGGCGACACCCACTATCGTAATGTTTGAAGATGGAAAAGAAACTGCAAGATATACTGGTTACGATGGTAATAAGCAAGAATTTTGGCGCTGGTTTGGCCTACAAACTCTTAGCCCTGAGCAAAAAAGGATAGCTTTTGAGAGCGGAACAGAGCCAGCATTTAGTGGCTCCTTATTAGATAATAAAGAACCAGGATATTATGTTGATCCACTTACAGGGGAAAGGTTGTTTAGAAGTGACACAAAATTTACAAGCGGGACTGGTTGGCCAAGTTTTTTTGATCCGATACCTGGATCTCTGGTTTTTAAAGAAGATGGAAATAGAATAGAAGTTTTAAGTGCAAGTTCAGGAATCCATTTAGGTCATGTCTTCAATGATGGCCCGCCACCAAGTGGCATGCGCTATTGTATTAATAGTGCTGTTTTAAAATTTGTTGCAGACTAACAAAAATTAGATGGTAAATTTTCTTGCAGCAGTATTATTTGGGGCCATGATTTCTTTCATGATTCTAGTCTCGCCAGTTGTTTTTAAAATTTTATCAGCTGAAGATACCAAAAATTTTTTAAGGATGTTTTTTCCAAGACTATTTAATTTTGGTCTTATTCTATCTGGCTTACTAATTTTTTTCAGCTTTCAAGAATCAAATTTATTTGATCAAAGTTTGTCAATAATCATATTTTTTGGATTTCTTATAAATCAATTTATTATTACTCCTAAAGTAAATAAATATAGGGATTTAGAATTAAAGGGTGTTGAGGATGCAAAAAAAATATTTAATACTCTTCATTTTCTTTCAGTTTGCATTTTTGTTCTGCAATTAATATTATCTCTAATTATAATTTTTAATTAAATCAAAATTTATCTTTTAGGAGCACTCAATTTTAATGTTGCAATGGTTTGAAAACTTAATCAGCCCTTTCCCAAAGAGTCTCATACAAACACCACCTAAATCTCTATTTAAATTTGCCTGGTTATGTATAAAAGATATCAAATTATATATAGTTCTTATGTCTCTTTTAACAGCCTCTATTGCAAGTTTTGAGGCAATTCTTTACGCTGTTCTAGGAAAGTTAATTGATCTAATGGTTAAGAGTGAACCTAGTCAATTTATTAATAATAATTTAGATTTTTTATTTCTTATAGCGACTATATTAATCGGAAGTACAATTTTTGTTGCGATACAAACCATGTTAAAACATCAGGCTCTAGCAGGATCGTTTCCAATGAGGATGAGGTGGAATTTTCATAGATTATTATTAAATCAAAGTATTAATTTTTACAATAATGAGTTCTCTGGACGTATTGCTGCGAAAGTAATGCAGACTGCTGTTGCTTTAAGAGATATGTGGTTTATTTTGTCTGATATCTTAGTCTATGTAGTAGTGTATATAACAACCATGATTCTTTTGGTTGGAAATTTAAATACTTTATTATATTTTCCATTCCTAATATGGCTCACACTTTATATTTTAACTTTATTTTATTTCATTCCTAAACTAGCAAAACTATCAAAAAATCAAGCTGATGCTCGATCACTTATGACAGGTCGAATAACTGATGCATATACCAATATTAATACTGTTAAGCTTTTTTCGCATGCTGGAAGAGAATCTAAATATGCAAGAAATGCAATGGAGGAATTCTTACTTACCGTCAAACTTCAAATGCGTAAGGTTTCTGTAATACAAATTATTAATCATTTTTTAAGCATGTTTTTAATTTTATCTACAACTGGAACGGCTCTTTTTCTTTGGTCAAATAATGAGATTGCTATTGGAGTTGTGGCTGCAGCATCTGCTATGTCGTTAAGATTAAATGGGATATCACACTGGGTCATGTGGGAAATGACTTCTCTATATGAGCAAATTGGTATTGCTCAGGATGGCCTAAATATGCTTTCCAAAAAACAAGTAGTTAATGATAAACCAAATGCTTCTAAATTAAGTATCAAAAATGCACAGATTGTATTTAAAAATATCTATTTTTCATATCAAAACAACCCAAGTTTTTTTAATAACTTTAATCTGCATATCCATCATGGAGAAAAGGTTGGTATTGTTGGAAGATCTGGTGCTGGTAAATCATCATTAATTAATCTTTTACTCAGATTTTATGATTTAGATAGAGGTGAGATTTTTATTGACAAGAGAAATATAAATTCAATTACTCAAGATAGTTTGAGATCAAACATTGCAATGGTGACTCAAGATACATCTCTCCTCCATCGCTCTATTGAAGAAAATATTGCTTATGGTAAACCTAGCTCATCAAACAAAGAAATTATTGTAGCCGCAAAAAAAGCTCAAGCTCATAAATTTATATTAGATTTGAAAGATCAATATGGCAATGTGGGATATAAATCATTAGTTGGTGAGAGGGGAGTTAAGCTCTCTGGAGGTCAAAAACAAAGAATTGCAATTGCGAGAGTTATTCTTAAAAATGCACCTATCTTGCTTTTAGATGAAGCTACAAGTTCGTTAGATTCAGAAGTAGAAATTATTATTCAAGAAAGCTTAGATATTCTTATGAAAGGTAAGACAGTAATTGCGATCGCTCATAGATTATCGACTATTGCTGCCATGGATAGATTAATTGTAATGGATAATGGAAAAATTATTGAAGAGGGAAATCATAGGTCGCTGATCAAGAAAAAAGGCTTATATTATCAATTATGGCAACACCAAAGTGGAGGCTTTATCGGAGATTAGTTAATCGATTGAATTGCATTTTCCATTCTCTTCAGAGCTTCTGAAAGAATAGAATAAGGAGTCGCTATATTGATGCGAACATGATTTGGTTGATTGAACATATAGCCTGGTTGAAGAGCTACGCCATGATTTAAAAAGAGCTGGAATGGATTTTTTACTGGTAAATGCTCACATGAAATCCAACCAAGATAACTAGCTTCCATATCATAAAGATTTAAGCCTGGAATTTGATTAATTTTTTCAACCAATAATTTTCTATTTTTTTTAAGATAATCTATTAAAGCTAATCTCCATTCATCTCCTTCTTTCATAGCTGCATCGGTTGTTATATAGCCAAAAATATCTGGATTCGGAATAATTGAACCAAGCCCATGAGAAGCCATTTCTCTTAATTTTTCATCTTTACAGATCATCCAACCAAGTCCAGCTCCAGGAAAATTAAATGTTTTACTAAGCGACATTAGAGTTATTGTTCGATTAGCTGCTATCTCAGAGATACTTGCTATTGGTATGTGTTTGTGCGCACCTAAAACCATTCCTGCATGAATTTCATCTGAACAGATAAACATATTATTTTTTTCACAGAAATCAATAATATTTTCTAATTCGTTTTTTCTAAAAACACTACCTCCAGGATTATGAGGATTACAAAGATATAGAAGCTTTGATTTATTATTTACTACTTTTTTTAAACCTTTTAGAGATAAGACTTGACGGTTCTTTATTGTTTCAAGCTCAGCTTCATCAAAATCTCTTTTCGATTGTTCTGCTGCTAATCTGAGGTGATGATAAACTGGTTTTGGAGTAATAATGTGAGAAGAGTTTATAGTGCAATTAACTGCAATTGAATATAACGCAGACACAACACTTGGAATAATTACTATCCAATTCTCTTCAATTTCCCACTCGTAGTGTTTTTTAACATAATTAACTATATTTTTTTTAAAATCTTTTGGTTCTAATGGATAGCCATAAACACCATGATTTACTCGATTAATCATAGCCTTAACTACACAATTAGGGGACTCAAAATCCATATCTGCAACCCATAATGGAATAACTAATTTATCATAATGACTCCATCTTAAGGAGTCAGTTTTTCGTCGATCAATTATTTTGTCGAAATTATATTTAGCCATTATTTGATTTTGATTAATTTTTCCATAAATGGAGCGATTACAATCAGTAATATTCCTGCCATAAATGACATAATAGTTAAGAATGTAAATAAATCTATATTATTTGATTGTAAGATTATAGGTAATTTTCCGGCAGAGTAGTTTGCAATAGCTGAAGATAAAAACCAAAAACCCATCATCAATGAAGCGATTTTTTTTGGCGAAACTTTTGTAACCATTGATAAACCAATAGGGGATAGGCACAGCTCACCTAGTGTGTGTAAAAAGTAGACACCTACAAGCCACCACAGATTTATTGATGAAACGTTTGTATTGTTAACATACATAATAAGAAAGAAGCCAAATGAGAGAAGAATAAGTCCTAGACCCATTTTTTGAGAGGTATTAATTTGATATTTACTGTTATCTATTCTTAACCAAAAATTTGCTACCAGGGGCCCAAGTAGAATTATAATTAAGGGATTTATTGATTGAAAAAAAGATGCTGGAATAATAAAACCTAAAAAATTTCTATCCACAGAATTATTTGCATAAAGAGTTAAAGAACCTCCGGCTTGCTCAAAACCAATCCAAAAAAAGATGACAAATAAAGATAGAATACCAATGTAAATAACTTTCTTTAAATCACTATTTATTAGATTTATTTTATTTTTTTTATTTAGAAATAAAATTATTAAATATATAAAGGATAAAAATAAAATTTCATAAATATATAGGTTGATAAAACTATTTATTTTAAAAACTAATAAAATAATTGGTATATTTATTAATGAAAAAAATAATATTGATCCCCAGTCACTAAAATCTAATTTTTTGGTTTTTTTCGAAGTGTCTTCCTCAACAATCTTATTTTGACCAAAATAAAATTGTATTAAACCAGCAAACATTCCAATTCCTGCAATAGCAAAACCATAATGCCAATTGATAGTTTCACCCACATAACCAACTATTAATGGCGCTAAAAAAGCACCTAAATTTATTCCTATGTAAAAAATACTAAAGCCACTATCTCTTCTCGTATCATTGGTTTTGTATAACTTTCCTAACAAAGTACTTATATTGGGCTTAAAATAACCATTACCTATTATTAACAAACCCATAGCTAAATATAAAAGATTAGGAAATGCCATTAAGAAATGTCCTAACATCATGGTAATACCGCCAATAAAAATAGTTTTTTGGGTACCTAGGTATCTATCAGCTAGATAACCACCAATGATTGGGGTTAAATATACCAATCCAGTATAAATTGCGTATATGTGAAGTGCTTCCTCATTAGAGTAATTTAATGAATTAACTAGATATAAAACAAGTAAAGCTCGCATTCCATAGTAACTAAAACGCTCCCACATCTCTGTAAAAAATAATGTTGTTAAGCTATGTGGATTTTTGTTATTAATTAATTTATTCATTTAATTCTTTATTGAAGAAGTATCAGACTAAATACAATACTTTATCTACGTTCTAGGAAAATTTCCTATTATTTTACTTTACTTTGTACACTATTGAAATTGATGAATTTGTTGTTATACTAAGGTGTATTTTTTATAAACTTGTTAGGTGCACTACAATTAAAATTTTTTTAAGTTTCATTGGCATTATTTTTTTTCTTTCAACATTTCAGGTTCAAGCAGCTGATGCAGAGGCCGGAAAAATAAGATATAAGAAAACATGCATTAATTGTCATGGTCCTGCAGGAAAGGGTGCTGCTAGTTATCCAAAGATATCTGGAAAAGAAGTTCAATATATAACCGATAAGTTAGAAACTTACAGGTCGGGAACTAAAATTGGACCTAATTCAGGATTAATGATCATGATGGCAAAACCTCTAACTGATGAAGAAATTGCAAACATATCAGCGTATTTAAAAGATGCTAAATATAACGTTAATAACTAGGAGAAGTTCTCATGAAAGTATCAAGTAATATAAGCTTGTTTATTACAGTCATAGTTTCTGCTATGTTGCTTTTTGCAACCACAGCATATGCTGATAAACATGCATCAAAAGGAATGAATGTTCCTAAAATTGGTTCAATGGTTGTCATGTCGGGTCTAGAAAACCCTTGGGATATGGCATTTACTGATGATGGTTCTATGTTTTATACTGAAAAATGTAAAGGTCTTTCAGTAAAGACAGCATCAGGTAAAACAAACGCGTTGTACGGTATGAAAGATTCTAAAGGCTATAAAAGTGCTGGTAAAGACCTATTTTGTAGTGGTCAAGCTGGTATGTTAGGTGTAACTTTAGATCCGAACTTTAACAAGAATCGTACACTTTATCTATATTCTACTTCTAACAAATATCATGGTTCTGGTTGCAAAACTAACTTTGAAAAATGCGATGGAAACATTGTTATGAAATTTAAAGTAAGTAAAGATCTAGCTAAAGTTTCTGGAAGAACTGATATTGTTAAAGATATTCAGTACAAGCCATTCGAGTCAAACCAACCATTTGGTGGACCAGGTGCGCACAATGGTGGAAGAATGGCCTTTGGTCCTGATGGCTACCTATATGTTGGTACAGGAGACCGTCATAGAGGTATATGTGGTCAAGACAATACATTACTTTGCAGTGTAGTATTAAGAATCGATGGTAATGGTAAAGGTCATCCAAAAAACAAGGTTAAAGGCGACAAACGTATTTACACATACGGTCACCGAAATGTTCAAGGTATTTCATTCCGTCCTAGTGATGGTGCAGCATTTACTGCTGAGCATGGACCTTGGCACAATGATGAAATCACAAAATTAGTTAACGGTGGTAACGGTGGTTGGGATCCAGCAGAAAAAAGAGCTGGTCGTGGTGCTTGCCCAGACAAATATTGTGGTTATGAGCCAAATCAAATGGAAGGTATGACTCCAGCTGTTCGTGCAGCATACACTCCAATGAGTGATACTCGCTTTAAAGACTTAATGCCACCTGCTTGGCAAAATAATGGTTATTCACAAGGTACTGGTTCTGCTGCTTTCTTAAAAGGTAGTAACTGGGGTATCTATGAAGGCCGTTTAGCTACAGGTATTATGGGTATTGGTTTTGGTGGCACACCAGGCGGTATGCGCATTGACATAACAGATTTAGCTGAAGATGGTTTATCAGTGAAAAGTGTTATACATATGCCAGTTGGTGTATCTAAGAGATTTCGTGGTCTAGAAATGGGTCCTGATAATGCTCTTTATGCTACTACTGACGAAGGTGAAATCTATAAGGTTTCAGCTCAGTAGTTATAAAATACTTGCTTAGCTTTATAGCTATGCAGATATATATTAAAAACCCTTGTCATTCGTGATGAGGGTTTTTTTTAACATAAATTATGGGAGTAAATTTCATGCGAAATAGATATATGCTTTTAATATTATTAATGTCTTCTATCTCAAGTTTTTGTTGGGCTGAAAGTGAAATTAATAATAGTAACTCTTATGAGCCAAATATTAAAAATGCCTATCAAGGACGATTATTTTACAACCCCTTAACTCAAGATTATCCAATAGATAAAATGATCAAACTCTGTGAACCTTATACTGGAATAGATACTGCTCAAATAAAATGTGAAAAACTAAATAACCAAGAAATGATGGTATGTAAGTATAAATGCAGTATGCATTGGATTACCAGTAAAGATTAAAATTTCAAAGTAAATCAATGAATTTATAGTTATAAAAATTAAATTTACTAAAATAAATATTTATAATCAATTACTTATTTTAATTATATGAAGTATAATTATACTATGAAAATTCTAATTATCTTTATAGCAGGTATATTTTCTACAAACTTAGTGTTTGCCGAAATTAGACCATATTTTGAAGGTCAGATTAATTATATTGATCCGGATGATGTTTCAACAGATACCCTCGCAGGTAATGTAAGTGGAATCGATTATTTAGATACCCGTATAGATTTTAAGCATAAATCGGATACCAGTCCTGGATTTGAATTTGGACTTTATAATCTTTTTGATAATAGCAATCTAAGACTTGGTTTTTCTTATACCAAATCTAGTATTAACATTGATTATGAAACATCGTCTCTCTCTGGAGCAATTAGTCAAGGTATGCTTCTCCTACCTGAGGGCGTAGGTATAACTCCTGCAGATTATAGGGCATTTGGCTTAAATTTTGAAAAGAACGTCAAACTTTACATGCTCAACGCTTATTATGATTTTGATTTTAAAAATAATTTTAAACCATTTATTGGACTTGGACTTGGTTTGTCAGATTTCGACAACACTGATGATGGAAACGAATTTACATACTCAGGCATGATAGGTGCTCGTTATTATTTCAACGAACAGGTATATGTTGGCGGAAAGTTTACTCATTTTAGTATCGAAGGACCAAAAGATAAAATGGGGTTAAATTATCGAGATATTGATCTTTATACCGGTACATTATCTGTTGGTTTAGAATTTTAGATACTTGTAATTTAATAAATACTGGGGCTATTTTGCCTATGTAAAAAAAAGAGCCTAATGGCTCTTTTTTTACATATTAATTTTATTAACTGTATCCCTTTATAAATCAAATTACTTTTTAGGGTAGTATTTTTTTGGGTCTTCGTACTGAATTTTTTTGGGTTCCGCAGCTTTCTTTTCAGCTTTATCTTCCGCTTTCTTTTCAGCTTTATCTTCCGCTTTCTTTTCTGCTTTATCTCCATGATCATGAGCGAAAGCAACCAAAGACGTAAGAGCTATTAAAATCGCAACTAAATATTTGTACATTTATTTATTCCTTTCTTGAAAATTTAAAAATCGATACACATACTAACAAAATAATAAATTGACACAAGCATTAATTTAAAGGGACTTAGAGAAGAGGGGGAGGTAATAACATGCGAACAGTTTATCTCTAGGCTATTAAGTAAATAAATAGTTAACCATATTTATTATATTTAAAATCAATATACTTCTTCACGACTTTTTTCTTTCCCTCTTGGGTCAGAGGCAATTTCAATTTTATTATTTTCATGATCCCACATAATTATCTGCATATTACCAAACTGCCTTTTAGATTTTTTAAATATATGTCCCATACTTTCCAATTCATTAATCTCGCTTGGTATAAATGCTTCTTCCTCATAAAGTACATAATCTGGATGATATTGATGATGAAATCTTGGTAGAGAGACCATAGATTTTGCGTCCCCTCCATCTATCCATTCCAATGCTGCAAGTAAAATCATACTTATAATCCTTGAGCCTCCAGGTGTTCCTAAAATCACGAAGCCTCTATCTGATTCTAGAAAAGTTGGGGTCATGCTAGATAACATTCTTTTTCCGGGTTCCACTGCATTAGCATCATAACCAATCAATCCATAGCTATTCTCGGTTCCAGGCTTAATAGAAAAGTCATCCATTTCGTTATTCAGCAGAATGCCAGTCCCTTTTGGAACAAAAGATGAGCCAAACCAAAAGTTGATTGATTGAGTAACTGCTACACGATTACCAAATTTATCGATTACCGCAAAATGAGTTGTATCATTTCCTTGCCCTTGATATGGTGGGTCAGTGAATTCTAGAGTTTGATTATCTGTTGCATAATTAATATTAATACTCTCTCTTTGTTTTGCTGCAAAACTTGGGGTTAAAAGAAATTCAAGAGACTCATCCATGAAATCTGGGTCTCCCATTTTTATGGCTCTTTCATAATAAGCTCGCCTTAGAGCCTCAATAATTAAATGTTTTTTGGTAGTAGAACTAAATTCGTCCAATTCATATCCTGCTAATATATTAAGCGCATTAGATAAAACTAAACCACCTGAGGATGGAAGTCCTGGGGCAATAATTGAAATTCCTTTATAGGTTGATCGAACTGTTTCTCGTTCAATAACTTTATATCTATTTAAATCTTCTTCGCTCCAAATACCGCCATTATTTTGAATAGACTCAACCATTTTTTTAGCAAAACTTCCTGTATAAAAACTTTTGTGACCATCTTTCATTATTTTTTTAATAGTTTTTGCTAAATCAGTTTGTTTTAGAATCCATCCTTTTTTTGGCACTTCACCTTTATCTAAAAAAATTGCTTCTGTTTCTTTATACTTCTTCAGCCATTCCTTTTTATAATTTGCTCCTTTTACATACCTTTCATTTACAGGAAATCCATTGATTGCTGCTTTATAGGCAGGGGTTAAAAGTGTGCTTAATTTTTTTGAACCGTATGTATCATTGACGTAACTTAATACTGCAGGGATACCGGGTATTCCTGCAGACAATGGTCCAAGTGTAGAACTATTTTTTATAATTTTCTCATTTTCATCTAGATACATATTTTTATGAGATTGAAGTGGGGCAGTTTCTCTAGCGTCTAACATTTTATATTTCTTACTTTTAGCGTCATAAATTAACCAGAATGCCCCACCTCCAAGACCTGATGCAAAAGGTTCTACAACAGAAAGCATTGCGCTGATTGTTGTAGCTGCATCGTAAGCATTACCACCTTCTGCTAAAATTTTTTCTCCTGCTGCAGTGGCTAGGACATTCGAAGTTACAACTGCACCCTTGGATTTGAACAATTCATTGGGGAAAACGGTTCCAGAATAAAATAATATAAATGATATATAAAACCAATGGCAGAAAATTTTGGATATCTTCATTTAATAGAAATATTTAAATATGAAAGTTAAAATTATAATGCTTAAAGATGGATTATTAAACTTAATAAAAAAGCCTTGTTTTTGATTAATAATCAATTAATATATTTATTTGGCTATACTTTTTACTTTAACCCTCAAATCAATATTAAAATTCACATAAACATGATAAATAATAAATTTCACAAACATTTCTTTATTTTATTCTTTTTAACAATATTACTAGGTTGTGGTAACCCAGATGCTAGTAATCATATTGATATAGCTTTAGAAGCTGAACATAGAACGCCTTCTTATATCAAGCGTGATAAATATCGCCATCCAAAAGAAACATTACTCTTTTTCGGCCTCAATCCAGAACAGTCTATTATTGAAATTACTCCAGGATATGGTTGGTATGCAGAGATTTTAGCACCCCTGATACGTAATAAAGGGCAGTACTACTATACCTCCTTAAAATTGCATGAAAAAATAAACCCTTACTTTGTTAAGGTAGAGAAGGCATTTAAAGAAAAAATGGAAAAGAATCCTGATATTTACGACCAACTCCATTGGGTTCATTTTGATCCAAAACAACCTGAGTTTGCTCCGAATGGTCCTGTTGATATGGTTCTTACATTTAGAAATGTCCATAATTGGGCTAAAGCGGGATCAGCTGAAGCAATGTTTGCTGGTTTTGCAAAAGCACTTAAGCCAGGGGGAATTCTTGGTCTTGTAGAACATAGAGCAAAGGTAGGAACGCCATTAGAAGTGCAGATTAAAAGTGGCTATATGACTGAAGATTATGTTATTCAGATGGCTAAAGATGCTGGATTTAGGCTTGATGCTAAATCTGAAATCAATGCAAATCCGAAGGATACTGCTGATCATCCAAAGGGCGTTTGGAATTTGTTACCTAACTTAAGAGGTGTGGCAGATGATGATAAAGCAAATATTATATCAATTGGAGAATCAGATCGAATGACCTTAAGATTTATTAAGAAATAATAATCGGACTGTCTAGGACCTATTTGGACTCTAAATTGGTGGAGGTAAGCACAGTTGTTCTATAAATTTTACGTTTTCAAAAGAGGCTTTAAGCCCTCTTTAAAAGGGTAATTTTATCAATCGTAT
>CAYOUI010000008.1:0-54361 GCA_964407135.1 uncultured Methylobacillus sp. | reverse complement strand
AATTGGTGGAGCTGGGGGGAATCGAACCCCCGTCCGCAAGCCCTCTGCAGGCAGTTCTACATACTTAGCTATGTTATTTAAATTTAACTTTTACTTCACCAACAAGCAAGCGAATATAAAAGCGAGTTACCTTAGTTTAAGAAATTATTAAGTAACCCAATAATTCCCGAGTCTCTCTTTATGACGCTGTAACCTGAGCGAGTGACATATCAGGACAGCGTTTAGCTGGAATTAAGCAGCTAAAGCGTAGTTATCGTCATTTGCGATTACTGTTTTTCTAGTTTATTAACGAGGTACCTAGAAGCCTCGGTATGCACTGATCTGTTTTGTAACCCACGTCGAAACCGGGTCAGCCCCAAAACAAGTTATTATTATACTACTTTCCCTTGTTTGCTGCGCTTAGAATCTGTTTCTTCTCCCTATTCCAATCTTTTTCTTTTTCTGCATGGCGTTTATCGAATTGTTTTTTACCTTTTGCCAATCCAATTTGACATTTAATTTTACCTCTAGTGAAGTGCATATCAAGGGGAACAAGGGTAAAACCTGAACGTTCTACTTTTCCAATTAATTTTGCAATTTCTTCATTCTTTAAAAGCAGTTTTCTTGTGCGTATATTTTCTGGATTAACGTGGCTAGAGGTATTACCCAGTGGCGTAATATGGCAACCTAAAAGGAATATCTCGCCTTTCTGAACAATTACGTAGGACTCTTTGATGCTAATACGTCCGTCCCTAATAGCTTTAACCTCCCACCCTTCTAGCACAATACCAGCCTCATATTTATCTTCAATAAAGTAATCATGAAAAGCTTTTTTATTTTGGATTATGCTCATTTAATTTTTTTTCATTTAAAAGTATAATTGTACGCTATCTACAATATTATCATTTCATGATTACAATCAAAAAACATGCACTAGTACTTCATAGCAGAGAAAAAATGTTCAATCTTGTTGATCGGGTTGAAGATTATCCAAATTTTCTTCCATGGTGTGATAAAACTATCCTTATTGATCGTTCTGAGAAAATAACCAAAGCGACTATTTTTATTAATTATCATAGTGTAAAACAGTCCTTTACCACTGAAAATGCTAAAATATTTCCTTCGCAGATGAACATCAATCTTGTGGATGGACCTTTTAAAATTTTGAAAGGAGAATGGAAATTTATTGAAATTGAAAAAGGTACTTGTAAAATAGAATTTGAACTATATTACGAATTTAGTAACTTTATTTTAGATAAACTTATGTCCCCAGTATTAAATTTAATTGCAAATACATTTATTGATAATTTCGTTACAGAAGCTAATAAGGATTTAGATGCCAGATAAAATAATGATTGAAGTTTCTTATGCTTTACCAAAAAAACAAATTATCATTCCAATTTTAGTTGCTAAAGATATTTCTGTTAAAGAAGCAATTGAACTCTCTGGAATTCTTAAAAAATTCAAAGAAATCGATCTATCTCTCAATCAGGTTGGTATTTTTGGAAAACTAACAACATTAGATAAAATTTTAAGAGATCGTGACCGAATTGAAATATATCGCCCTCTGATAGCAGATCCAAAAGAAATAAGAAGAAAAAGAGCTGCTGAAGGAAAACAAATGAAAAAAGGAAATTAATTTTCTTTTTTACTCGATTTAAGTTTGTCTTTTCTGTATAATCTTGTTTTGCGCGATAAGGAAAACATATGCGTTTATCAAAACAAGCTTTAACATTTGATGATGTTTTATTAGTCCCAGATCACTCGAATGTGCTTCCCAAAGACGTATCATTAAAAACACAATTAACAAAAAAAATTAGCCTAAATATCCCGCTAATATCTGCTGCTATGGATACAGTTACTGAATCCAATTTAGCAATAGCATTAGCTGAGGAAGGTGGATTAGGAATAATTCATAAAAATCTTTCTCCTGAGATGCAAGCAAGTCATGTGGCTAAAGTTAAAAGATTTGAATCTGGTGTAGTAAATGATCCCATCACTATTGGTCCTAATATGTCAGTTGACGAAGTAATATCGATTACTCGAAAACATAAATTTTCTGGTTTGCCTGTAATTGAGAATATGAAAGTTGTTGGTATTGTTACTAATCGAGACCTTCGATTTGAAACAAACCTCAAACAACCCATTATGAATGTAATGACGCCAAGAGATAGATTAATTACAGTAAATGAAGGTGCTTCAAAAAAAGAAATTATTGGATTATTGCACCAGCATAGACTTGAAAGACTACTTGTTATAGATAAACAAGATAGGCTTAAAGGTCTAATAACAGTTAAAGATATTCAAAAATCCACAGATCATCCCGATGCATGCAAAGACGAACAAGAAAGACTAAGAGTTGGTGCCGCAGTTGGTGTAGGTGAAGATACAGATAAACGTGTTGAACTTTTGGTAGAAGCAGGTGTTGATGTTATCGTTGTCGATACTGCCCATGGTCATTCTCAAGGTGTCTTAAATCGAATAAAGTGGATTAAGAAAAATTTTCCAAAAACAGAAATTATTGGAGGAAACATAGCCACCTCAGATGCTGCTAAAGCTTTAATGGACCAAGGTGCTGATGGGGTAAAGGTAGGTATAGGGCCAGGTTCTATATGTACTACAAGAATTGTAGCTGGTGTAGGTGTACCTCAAATAACTGCTATTAACGATGTCGCAGATGCCTTAAGAAAAAAAGGGATTCCTTTTATTGCTGATGGAGGTATTAGGTATTCTGGAGATATAGCCAAAGCTATTGCGGCTGGTGCTCATTCTGTAATGCTCGGTAGTATGTTTGCTGGAACAGAAGAGGCTCCTGGTGAAGTAGAACTCTACCAAGGAAGATCATATAAATCATATAGAGGTATGGGATCTATTGGTGCAATGCAACAAGGATCTAAAGATCGTTACTTCCAAGATGCAGAAAATAATTCCGAAAAACTAGTCCCTGAAGGAATTGAAGGCAGGGTTCCATATAAAGGACCAGTTATTAATGTCATTCACCAATTAATGGGGGGACTAAAAGCATCAATGGGTTATGTAGGGGTTAATTCTATTAAAAAAATGCATAATAAAGCAGCATTTGTTCACATAACTAACGCTGGCATAAAAGAATCCCATGTTCATGACGTTCAAATTACAAAAGAAGCACCTAACTACAGAGTTGAGTAATGAAAATTTTAATTAATACCGTTCAGAACATACTGCATGGATAAAATTTTAATACTAGATTTTGGTTCGCAATACACACAATTAATTGCAAGAAGAATAAGGGAACTAAATGTTTATTGTGAAATTTTTCCTTTTGATGTTGATGTTAAGAAAATTAAAAAATTTAAAGCTAACGGGATCATCTTTTCTGGTGGACCTAACTCCGTTTATGATAAAGAAACTCCTTTAGCGCCTGAAGAGATATTTCATCAAAACATCCCTATTTTGGGAATCTGCTATGGCATGCAAACTATCGTTAATCAAATGGGAGGTGAAGTACATAATAGTAATAAACGAGAGTTTGGCTATGCTGAAATTCGTGCTCATGGACATTCAAAATTACTTGATAAGATTCAAGATAAAAAAAATGATGATGGTCATGGCTTACTAGATGTATGGATGAGTCATGGAGATAAAGTAACAGTTCTTCCAAAAGGCTTTAAAATAATTGCGAGTAATCAATCAACACCAATTGCAGGTATTGCAAATGAAGATAAAAATATTTATGGCTTTCAATTCCATCCTGAGGTTACGCATACAAAGCAAGGACAAAAAATAATTCAAAGATTTGTGATTGATATTTGTAAAAGTAATGCAGATTGGAATATGCCTGATTATGTCAAAACTGCTATTAATGATATTAAGAAAAAAGTTGGAGATGATCATGTTCTTCTTGGTTTATCAGGAGGAGTAGATTCATCAGTCGCTGCAATACTTATCCATAAGGCTATAGGTGATCAATTAACATGTATTTTTGTTGATCATGGACTGCTCAGATTAAATGAGGCAGAAATGGTTCTACAAACATTCAATAAAAATTTAGGAGTTAAAGTTGTACATGTAAATGCCACAAAAAAATTCATGAATGATCTAAAAGGAATCCATGACCCAGAACAAAAAAGAAAAATTATTGGACGAGATTTTGTTGAAATTTTTCAAGAAGAAGCTAAAAATATTCCAAATGCTAAATGGTTGGCTCAAGGAACCATATATCCAGACGTTATTGAATCAGCTGGAGGTAATACAAAAAAAGCACACAATATTAAAAGCCATCATAACGTAGGAGGTCTTCCAGAAACACTAAATTTAAAACTTCTAGAACCATTAAGAGAATTATTTAAAGATGAAGTTCGAGAATTAGGAATTGCTTTAGGACTCCAAAAGGATATGGTATTAAGGCATCCATTTCCTGGGCCTGGTCTGGGAGTTAGAATTTTAGGTGAGATTAAAGAAGAATACGCTAATTTACTTCGTCAAGCCGATGCTATTTTTATTGAAGAACTAAAAAAAAGTGGATGGTATGATAAAACATCGCAAGCCTTTACAGTATTTCTTCCAGTGAAATCTGTAGGTGTGATGGGTGATGGGCGAACTTACGAATATGTAGTTTCTTTAAGAGCCGTCGTTACAAGTGATTTTATGACGGCCAATTGGGCAGAGTTACCCTATGCTTTATTAGGTAAAACTTCAAATCGAATCATTAATGAAGTCAAAGGTATAAATAGAGTAGTTTACGATATTTCTGGAAAACCTCCAGCTACTATCGAATGGGAATAAATTAATTGTGTAATTTTTGAAAATTATAAAAGATATGTTTTATACTCTTCATTAAGCAAATTAAAATAAGAACTTTAAATGAAGCTAACACAAGAATCTACTGACAAAATTGCAATAAGTCTTTCAATCATATGTGCAATTCATTGCCTCTTACTGCCATCTTTTTTAATATTAATTTCTAGCTTTTACGCTATTAAACTTGATACTGAGTTAATGCACCTATGGATGTTATTAATAGTCATTCCTTTTAGTCTTCTTGGTTTGATTTCAGGACTTCGAAATCACAAAAAATATTCGATCTTATATTTAGGTATATTTGCTATTGCTATTCTAGTTTCAGCATTACTATTAAGTGGAATAATCATAGGTGAATTTGAAGAAAAATTATTCACCCTTACAGGCGCAATAATTCTTTCAATAGCTCATTATAAGAATTATCGAATCTGTCGTGAATTAAATTGTTCTTGCCACAGTGTATTTGCAAAACCAAGTAAATCTAACTAATCAGTTGTGAATAGGAATAAGTAATTGGACCCATTAACACAAGGGCTGCTTGGTGCCTCTCTACCACAATCAGTAAGTAAAAAAAAGTCACTCGCAATTGTCGCTATTATTGGTCTAATATCTGGCTTAGCGCCTGATTTAGATATTTTTATAAGGTCTGAAAATGACCCATTATTGTTTTTAGAATACCATCGTCAATTTACACACTCCCTTATTTTTATTCCTTTTGGCGGGTTAATTTGCGCAAGCTTTATTTTTTTTCTATTTAGCAAAAGATGTAATTTCAGCTTTAAGGAAACATGGATATATTCTACATGTGGATATGCAACTCATGGCTTATTAGATGCCTGTACTAGTTATGGCACTCTTCTATTTTGGCCATTTAGTGAAACAAGAATAGCATGGAATAACATATCAATTATTGATCCGTTATTTACAATACCAATATTAATACTGTTAGTGATAGCAAGCATTAAGAAAAACAAATTATTTACAAAAATAGCTATTGGTTGGATAGTAATTTACCTCACACTAGGTCACTATCAAAAAAATCAAGCATTAGAAATTGCAAAAAAAATTGCAAAAGAAAGGAATCATCAAATAATGCGAATTGATGTTAAGCCTAGTATTGGGAATATACTATTATGGAAATCTATCTATGAAACTAAAGATAAATATTATATTGATGCTATTCGTATTGGATGGGATAAAAAAATATATTATGGAGAAAACGTTGATAAAATTAATATTGAAAACGCTTTTCCATGGTTAATGATAAAATCTCAACAAGCTAAAGACATTAAAAGATTCAAATGGTTTAGTAATGGTTACATAGCTATTAATCCAAATAATAGAAATCAAATTCTTGATATTCGTTACTCAAGAATACCGAATGAGATTGGTGGATTATGGGGTATCGAATTGGATGAAAAAAAAGGTAGTAATGAACATGTTAAATATATTACCAATAGAACAGTATCAAAAGATAGATTTATTGAATTAAAAAAAATGTTATTTAAATAAATCAATTAATACAATAATTTAAAATAATTATTTAAACAAAATTATTAATATAAAAACCTTTAATAAAAAGGATATTTATGCTTACATGTCTTGATCTTGAAGGAGTCTTACTTCCTGAAATATGGATTGAATTTGCAAAAAAAACGGGTATTGATGAACTCAAAAAAACTACTAGAGATATTCCAGATTATAAAAAATTAATGCAAATGCGACTTCAAATTCTTAAAAAGAATAATTTAAAAATACATGACATTCAAGATGTAATAAAAACTCTTAAGCCTCTTTCAGGTGCAAAAGAATTTTTAGCATGGCTTAAGTCTGAATTTCAAGTCATTATTCTTTCTGATACTTTTTATGAGTTCTCTGGCCCTTTAATGAAACAACTAGACTTCCCTACTCTCTTCTGTCACCAGCTCGTAATTGATGAAAAAGGAACGGTAATCAACTTTCTTTTAAGGCAGGATGATCAAAAAACAAAAGCTGTGAAAGCACTTCAAGGACTTAATTTCAAAGTTATAGCTGCGGGAGACTCCTATAACGATACTGGCATGCTTCAACAAGCAGACAGTGGCATCTTATTTTGCCCACCCATAAATGTAATAAAAGAATTTCCTCAATTCCCGGTAGCAAAAAACTACGATGATTTCCAGAAATTATTACTAAGTGCACGAGAAAAACTGCTAGGATAATCATAAAAAATAAAGATTTAAAATGAACCCAGAATTTAAAGAGTCCGTCAAAAGTGCTGAAAATTCAAATGAAGAGTTTTTTACGGTTAATTTTGGGGCAAATAAAATTAAGATATTTTTTGAAGAAGATTCATGCAATTGGGTTTGGAACTATAAGTATATATATCAAAAAGATGCGCTAGAACTTAAGTCACAACTAGACTCATCTTTAAAGACAAATAAAATAGCCCTTATAAACTACTTCTATACCTTCATAATTCCGGATATTTCAAATTTAAATAGTCATATAGCACCAAATACAAAATCAATCCTTGATATTGGTGCCGGAATTGGCTTATTTGATTTATTTCTAAATCAAGTATTTGAACATCAAGTATCTTTTGATTTAATAGAAGTAGACAATTTAGCTGAAATTGAACATGTGACAAATAATCCAGAAGAAACTAAAAATTTAGATGACAATATTCAAATTAGACCTGTTGATGCTTTAAAAAAATTAATGTCAGTAAATAAAGCTAACAATATAAATATCATTGAAAGTAAATCAATTGACCAATATATGGATAGAAAATATGATCTTGTTTTATCGTTCAGGTCATGGGGTTACTTGTATGATTTAAATTTATATGAAAAATTTGTAAGAAATACTCTTAATCCAAATGGATTAGTCATTACTGATTTATCGATATTTGATGACAGCATTGATAAATTTTCTAAATTATTTAAAGAGGTAACGTTAATTAACGAGGCAGGTAATAATAAAAGATTTATTGGAAAAGATCTTAAATAATTTTATTTTTTTAATTAAAAATTAACTTTAATTAATTAATATAAATAACTGATTAATATAACAATTATGAGTAGAGCATTTGTCAAAGAAAATGATTTAGAACATGCGGGTATTGATATCCCTGAACGACCTGTGAGTAATGAACGTAATTATGTCACACCGAATGGGCTTAAAGAATTACAAGAGAAATTAAATTCTTTAGACTCAGAACGGCAGTTATTAAAAGAACTTGAAAGTTCAAATTCTAAACAAAAAAAATTTCGTATTGAAAGAGACCTTAGGTATTTTTCATCGAGGCTAAAATCAGCAATTTTAGTAGACCCATCCAATCAAGATAAAAATATAGTTTTATTTTCAGCAATTGTTGAAGTTTTATCGTCTAAAAATAAGAAATATAAATTTGAAATTGTTGGCGAAGATGAAGCTAATATTAAACTTTCTAAGATTAGTTATCTTTCGCCGCTAGCAAAATCTTTGATAGGGAGCCGAATTGAGGATGAAGTTATTTGGAAAAAATCTCCAGAACAAGAAATATTAACAATAACTAATATATACTACTGCATTCAGTAAATCCCATTAAATTTTAATATATAAAATTAAGGAAAATTTGTGCTAATTACCAATGGCATCACAATGCAATATGGTTCCCAACCCCTATTTGAAGACGTATCTGTTAAATTCGGTGAAGGGAATCGATATGGTTTAATAGGGGCAAATGGCTGTGGAAAATCAACTTTTATGAAGATTTTAGCAGGCGAAATAGAGCCAACTAGTGGAAATATCGAATTAGATAACAAAGAACGAATTGCTTGGTTACGACAAGATCAATTTTCATATGAAGATTTAATTGTCAGCAACGTTGTTATGATGGGTCATGAAGCAATGTGGAATGCGAATGAAGAAAAGAATAGGTTATATGCTAATCCAGATGCAACTGATGAAGACTATATAAAAGCTGCTGAATTAGAAACAGTTTATGCTGAATATGATGGTTATACAGCTGAATCGCGTGCTGGTGAGTTACTAAGTGGGGTTGGAATACCTAATGAACTTCACAATAAACCAATGAGCGAGGTTCCGCCAGGCTTAAAATTAAGAGTACTTTTAGCCCAAGCATTATTTGCTGATCCAGAGATATTGTTACTCGATGAGCCAACAAACAATTTAGATATTAATACTATAAGATGGCTTGAAACCATTCTTAATAATCGTAACTCAACTATGATCATTATCTCTCATGATCGACACTTTCTAAACCAAGTATGTACCCATACAGCAGATATGGATTATAGAAAATTAACTGTCTACCCTGGCAATTATGACGAATTTATGGAAGCTAGTACGCTTGTAAAAACCCAACAATTAAAAGAGAATGAGAAAGCTAAAGCTCAAATCGCTGAATTACAAGAATTTGTTAGAAGATTTTCTGCTAATGCATCAAAAGCAAAACAAGCCACCTCAAGAGCTAAGCTTATAGATAAAATCAAAGTCGAAGAAATGAAACCATCTAGTAGGCAATACCCATATATTCGATTTGAATATGATGAGAAAAATAAACTTTATAGACAAGCTTTAATAGTAAATAAATTAAGTCATGGTTTTGATAAATCATTGTTTAATAATGTAAATTTTATGGTAGAAGCAGGTGAAAAAATTGCAATAATTGGTGAAAATGGTATTGGAAAATCAACTCTTTTAAAAATTATTGCGAACACAATTAAACCTAATGAAGGATCTATTAAATGGGCTGAAAAAGCAAAAATAGGTTATTTTGCTCAAGACCATTCCGAAGACTTTGAAGGAAATACCTCAGTTTTTGACTGGATTACACAATATGGAAAATCAGGAGACGATGATCAAACTATTCGAAGTACTTTAGGTAGGTTATTGTTCTCAGGTGAAGACTTTAAAAAGAAAGTTAGTGTTTTATCTGGAGGTGAACAAGGCAGAATGCTCTTTGGTAAACTAATGCTCTCCCAGACTAATATTTTACTTCTAGATGAACCGACAAACCATATGGATATGGAGTCAATTGAATCTTTAAATACTGCACTAGAAAAATATAAAGGTACTTTATTTTTTGTAAGTCATGATAGGGAATTTGTAAGCTCTATTGCAACTAGAATTTTAGAAATTAAATCTGATAAAATTATTGACTTTACTGGCAATTACGAAGACTACATAAATACTCAAGAATAATTAGTCAGTCTTTGCTGCTCTTTTTCTTTCATGTTCAATAAGATGGCGTTTTCTAATTCTCAATGACTGAGGAGTTATTTCAACAAGCTCATCATCATCAATAAATTCAACCGCATATTCTAGGCTCATTAATATAGCAGGAACAAGCCTAACAGCTTCATCTGAACCAGATGATCTGACATTAGTTAGTTGCTTGCCTTTAATAGGATTAACAATAAGATCATTATCTCGACTATGAATTCCAATCACCATTCCTTCATACAATTTTTCACCAGGTGAAACAAACATTCTTCCTCTATCCTGTAATTTCCATAATGCGTATGCGACAGATTCTCCTTTCTCAGAAGAGATTAAAACTCCATTACGTCTTCCCGGGATTTCAGATTTGACTGGAGCATAATTATCAAAAATATGAGACATAACCCCTGTTCCTCTGGTCATTGTTAAGAATTCACCCTGAAATCCAATTAAACCTCTTGCTGGAATTTGATACTCTAATCGAGTCCTTCCCAATCCATCAGATTCCATGTTGGTAAGTTCACCTTTACGTCTTCCTAGTTCTTCCATAACACTACCTTGATTTTCGTCATCGATATCAACGGTTAAATTTTCATAAGGCTCACATCTTTTTCCATCTATCTCACGGTAGACAACCCTAGGTTTACCAACTGCAATTTCAAAACCTTCTCTACGCATATTTTCTAATAAGATTGTCAAATGTAATTCCCCTCTTCCCGATACCCTAAAAATATCTGCATCTGAAGTATCTTCAACTCTAAGAGCAACATTTACCAATAATTCTTTGGTAAGTCTGTCTTTAATTTGTCTGCTGGTTACAAATTTTCCCTCTTTACCAGCTAAAGGAGAACTATTAACCATAAAATCCATAGTTAAAGTTGGTTCATCAACTGGGATAATAGGAAGTCCAATAGGGTTATCTATATCTGATAATGTTAAACCAATCCCAATATCTTCAATGCCTGTAACAATTATTATGTCTCCAGCTTGCGCCTCTTTGACTGAGACTCGATCAAGCCCTTTGAACCCGAAAACTTCATTTATTCGACCCTGATGAATTTTTTTATCGCCAGACATTATTGACACATTCATTCCTGGTCTTAAAATTCCACTATGAATTCTTCCTATACCCATTCGTCCAGTGTATGAAGAATAATCAAGCGCTGAAATTTGAAACTGTAGTGAGCCTAAAGGATCTCCTTTAGGTGGACTAACATACTTTAAAATAACTTCGAAAAGTGGAGTCATATCTTTAGACTCTTCATTTTCATCTAGCTTTGCAAAACCATTTATTGCAGAAGCATAAACTATAGGAAAATCTAATTGCTCGTCTGATGCACCTAAATTTGCAAATAAATCAAATGTTTGATTTATTACCCAATCAGATCGGGAACCCTGCCTATCAATTTTATTTATTACAACGATGGGTTTTAAACCAAGTGCTAAAGCTTTTTTTGTTACAAATCTAGTTTGAGGCATTGGCCCTTCAACAGCATCGACCAAAAGAACTACGCCGTCTACCATGCCAAGGACTCGCTCAACCTCACCTCCGAAATCTGCGTGACCAGGTGTGTCTACTATATTTATATGATTTTCATGATAAGTAACAGCAGTATTTTTTGCTAATATAGTTATGCCGCGTTCTTTTTCAAGCTCATTAGAATCCATTACACGCTCATTCACTTGTTGATGCTCAGCAAATGTTCCAGATTGTTGTAGGAGTTTATCAACCAAGGTAGTTTTACCATGATCCACGTGAGCAATGATGGCAATATTTCTTAATTTACGAGACATGAAGTACCAAAAAAATTATTCAGCGCGGATTTTAGCATACAAATTGTTTTAAAAAGTTATAGAATTACTTGAGCTTTACATTCAATAGTGATTTGGCTTCACTTGCCTTTAATTTAGCCTCATCAATATTCTTACCTGTAGATAGAATCACACCCATCCTTCTTTTTTTAAAAGATTCTGGTTTGCCAAATATCCTTATATCAACTCCATCTATTGCTAATGCTTTTTCTATTTCATCATAAATAATTACATCCGCATCATGTTCACCATATATAACAGCACTTGCTCCTGATTTTGTTAAAGATACGTCTACTGGTAATCCTAAAATAGCTTTCGCATGTAATTCAAATTCTGATTGTTTTTGAGTTGCCATTGTCACCATGCCGGTATCGTGAGGTCTTGGGCTAACCTCAGAAAACCATACTTCATCTTTCTTAATAAATAATTCAACACCAAAAATTCCAAGGCCTCCTAAAGCATCAGTAATTTTTTTAGCTACCTCTTTTGATTTAACTAAAGCTTTTTCTGACATCGCTTGAGGCTGCCAACTCTCAACATAATCTCCATTTTCTTGGCGGTGTCCAATGGGTTCACAAAAGTGTGTTGATACCTCCCCTTCTTTATTTTTTGCCCTTACAGTTAATAAAGTAATTTCGTAATCAAAATCAACTTGACCTTCAACAATTACTTCCCCTTGATCCACACGTCCAGATTTGGAATGATCCCAGGCTTTAGTTATTTCATTTTCTTCAACTATTCGTGACTGACCTTTTCCCGATGAAGACATAGTTGGCTTAATAAAACAAGGCAAGCCTATTTTTGAATTTATAACAGACTTAAGTTCTTTAAAGCTCTTTGCAAATGCATAAGGAGATGTAGGAAGGTTTAATGTTTCTGAAGCTAATTTCCTTATCCCCCGTCTATTCATTGTAAGCTGAACTGCTTTAATGCTTGGTACTATTGTTAAATCATTTTTCTTTTCTATTTTAGCTAGAAGATCTGTATTAATTGCTTCTATTTCTGGAACAATATAATGAGGCTTCTCAAGATTAATTAAAGATTCTAAAGCTTCAGCGTTAGTCATATCAATTGAATATGCTCGATGAGCAACTTGATGTCCAGGTGCATTTTTGTAGCGATCTACCGCAATTACCTCGACACCTAGCCTCTGAAGTGAAATAATAACCTCTTTACCTAACTCACCACTACCTAATAACATTATTCGAGTAGCTGCATCGCTTAATGGAGTACCAATTTGCATATAAATCTCTTATTTTTTTAATACATATTATAGCAATAAACTATAATTATAAATCGATAGTCAGCCCTACATTAAATGATCGACCCATACCTGGTACCCCTATATTATTTGATATACCGGTCATCATTGTTGCACCTTGTCCTACATAATTCCCACCTAAAGGGTTTATATAATATTTATCAAACAAATTAGTTATACCAAAACTTAATTGAGTTGTTTTGTAATCATAAGTAGAAAACAAATTAACTAAGCCGTACCCAGAAGATTTATTCTCATTTCTTATTTTCGATAAATTCGACTTTTTGTTAACTAGATTTCCTTCAAGTCTATTAGTCCATTGATTATACTTTTGCTCTAATGCTAACTGAATATTCGCTGGCATTATTCTGTAAAGGTTATCATTCGCATCAGTATTCTTTCCTCTGGTATAACTAAACGAACCTTTTAAAACAATATTCTCGTAACCTTTAAAATTTGTCAGTGATTTATTTCCTGAAATATCTAATCCATAAATCCTTGCATTTTGATTACCATAGCTAAGCGTCGAAAATCCATCACTTCGTGACATACAAGATTTACCGACTTCATTACATGCAACTGCATCTATATAATCATCTACATAAGTAAAATATGGGGTTATTTTAAATGACCAATATTTCTTTAACTCGTCGTGCCAATTTGTTGAAAGACTCAATGTATGTGCAGTTTCAGGTTTTAAACTTACATTTCCAACGTAACCATTACCATCACCGTAAGTATTATTCATATTTGCTGCCATCATCCAAGTAGACCAAGTATATCTCTCATACAAGTTAGGACTTCTTGTTTTCATTGCATATCCCATCTCATAACTTTGATATTTATTTGCAATATATTCACCTAAAAAAGATAGATCTATATTATGGTCATTCTTTGATCGATCTAAACTATTAAAGGCTGTTGAGTTTTTTAGTTGATTATGTGTTGTTGAGCCAGTTCTATTATTATTATTATATCCATGTACATTTCCAGAATTACTTCTTACATGATCGTACCTTATCCCTATTGAGGAATTTAAGTTAGATGACCATGATTTTAACCATTCAACATAAATATCAAACCTATCTCGTTCACCATGATTAATATTTTGAAAGGTATTTGGGGACATTGCACCTGTGCCAGAATGAGTCCACCAATCATCCAAACGATATCTTTGAAATTCAGAACCAACTGTTATTAAATCTTTTTGAGATAATAAAATATCAGCCTTCATACTTAATCCTAAATTACGGCCTTCTGCGTTCATAGGCATCCCAACTACATTCATTGAATAGGCTAGCTGTTTATCCTGCCCAAAATTATGGGAATGTTGAGTCTTTTCATTAAAAACTCTAGCCTCTAATTTTCCCCAATCATAAGCATTTTGATAAGACATATTTATTTTTATAATTTCATTTTTTGTTGAGTCCATACGTTGATTTGAAAATCCTTGATCCGGTGTATTTTGATAACCTACTTTAAGATTGAAAATTTGTTTATTTCTTCGAGTACCAAATGTAAGCATATGATTACCATCTTTAAACGCAGATGATCCCACTTCGTCACCTCTTATAAATTCTCTCCCTGATGCTGCAGCACCAGAATTTTTAAAATATTTAGCAGCTTTAAAATTCTGTGCATCAATATAACTACCGTTATAATTTAATGAAAATTTATCTGAAGCGATACTACTATTTATATTAATTCCAGTTGCTTTATTATTTGTTTTGTAAAAAGTAGAAATTTTATTTTTTAAAAGTCTTTCTCCAGTATTTGCAAATTCTGGTTGGGCAGAATTAATTATTACTGTACCACCTATACTATCGCCACCCATACTGACTGGTGTTAATCCTGCAAATATTCTAATTGATTCGACATTTGCACTATCAATTGTAGATAATGGGGAATTCATATGGTTTGCGCAAGCAGATATCAAATCCATACCATCTACTTTAATTTTAATACGATCATCAGCTAAGCCTCTAATTACTGGCATGCTTGACACTCCTCCATTCGTTGCGCTATTAACCCCTGTAAAATAATCAAGCAAAGATCCAGTATCATTTGATTTAATCGAATTAAAACGAATAACCTCATCGGCTAAAGAGCCACCAGAAATATAGCTTTGCTCATTTATAGCTGCACCTGTTATATCAATTGATGGAATTAGAATCTCATCTTTTGCATGAATAATTGGTGATAATAAAATACATGTTAAAACATTTAATACATTAAAATTTTTTTTAGTATTGTTCATTGTTCATCAACTTAATTTAATTTAAATAAATCTCTACTTTTAATAAAAGTAAAGGATAAAATTAAAAACTAAATTGATGGTGGGGCTTGAGAGGGATGTCCTAGTAAAAAGAAGTTATCTTTTGTTAATGAACTTACATTAATTAAATTAATGTCTGTGAGTAAAAGAGAATTTTTGTTTTTGTTTAATTTATTAAATATAATCTCATCATCTATTGAAAAAGAACAATAATTACAATGACTTATATTACTATTAGGACTACCGTTGGCTTGATTATCATCATCAATTAAAATTAATTTATGTCCATTTGAAGAACAGATTAACTGATAATCATTAGACTGATTTTTTTCAAATGCTTGAGAAATTACAGGCATTAGCGACACAAAAAGTATTGCTAAGATTGAAATCCAACTACCTAAATTTTTATATTTCATAATTTCGGATTGTAGTACAAAGAAACGAATTATACTTCAAAGATTAAAAAATTAGAATGATTTACTAATACCAATCCAACCTGCTCTTGGAGCGCCTGGTATCACAGAGGCAACATTTCTCTCATCATCAAAAGATCTATCAGTTTGGACTCTTGTTTCAGCTAATCGTCCTCCAGTTTCATACTCTTGATCGAAGATGTTTATGAATTTAGCATGAAAATCCCAACCTGGATAAAAATTATAATCAGAATCAAGATTAACAATAACATAGCCAGGAAGTTCAGCTTGTAATCCTCCACTGTCGTCATGTTGTTGATTTTCATTACCCATCATGTAAGACGAAGTGAAACCAGTAAGCGTTGCACCAAGATTCCATTGAGGCTTAAGCTCATAATCTGCTCTTATTTTTAAATGATGTTTTGGTATAGTGGGCAGATAGTCGCCCTTATTTACTTGAATACTAGTTCCATCAGAAGAGCTATTTATCTCATTAGCTAAAGTAAAAGCAGATCCGTATTGTGCTCTCACATAACCATAATTAATATTTAATGCGAGTTTATCAAATCTTGTTGACACTCCAACATCAAGACCTTTTCTTGTTGTTTCATCTACGTTAGTAAAATATCCAAGTCCGTTTGATGCATTAGCAAATACAAATAAAATATCATCATGATTTGTTGCATGGTAAAGCGACATATTCCAATTAGTGTCTGCACTCATCCTTCCACTAATACCCCCTTCAAAAGTTTTGGCAACTACTTGATTTAGTGGTGGATCATCTGCCATTTGTGTAGGAAGATTACATGGCTGGGCTTCGTTCGCACAACCTAATTCAATACTAGTTGGTGCTCGACTTGATTCACTGTATGAAGCATATGTTGTTAATATTTCATTTGGCTGAAAAGTGGCCCCTATAGTAGGATTGAATCTTTCAAAATGATGCTTACCTGTTAAACTAGCACCAGAACCGGGAGCATTAAAGGTATCTCGATTATCCACTTGAACATGATTATAACGAAGAGCTGTAGTGAAATTTAACTGGTCAGTATAAGAATGAGTATTTGTTACAAATGCCCCGTACGTTTTTGTCTTTCCTGTTAGACCAGTTGACACTTCAATCCCATCATCATCTGGAGCTCCACCAATATGACCACTTGCTGCTAATTTAAGGTGCTCATGTTCACTTTGACTAAACTTTATTTGGGAATATTCAGCAGAAAAACCTGCAATTAGTTGGTTACGTCTACCAAGTAAAGCTTGATCAAAAGTTGTTTGTAGATTTAAACCATATGCATCTTGTAATGTATTAGTCCTATTTATGACACCTTCATTTAAATTTTCGGCGTCAGCTTTAGACATAGCCAGCTGTGCCTCCGTACATTCATCTTCATCATAAGAATCTCCATCACAAAACTCATCGTTTAAATCTCCATTAAATGTTGATCTATCAGAACGCTTATAATAAATATTCCCGCTTAACATTGTTTGTTCATCAAAAAAATGTGACATATTTAAAGCTAATTGACCGTATTCATTTTTAGTTTCATCTTCAAGTGTATGAATTCCGTCTCGCTCAGCTCCAAGAAGATCCTTAGGAGTTAATCCATTACCAATAAGGATATTGTCTGCTCCTGTATAACTTAATTCATATCGCGACATTTCAGATTCAAAACCTACTTTTCCAAAAAGTTGATTTACGTGAGAAGGTGAGAATTTACGCCATCCATTTTCAGTAAAATGTTCATAACCAACATAATAATCCATGTTGCTATCACCAACCATACCTCCCATTTCAACTAGACTGCTGCTTCTTGCCCAAGAACCATAAGATACATCAACACTTTTTTCTTTAAAATCTCGACCACTTTTGGTTTGCATAGACATTGAACCACCCAGTGTATTTAATCCATAAACAGGATTAGACCCTGCAACCACTTGCATATTATTTATAGCAAAATTTGGTATCAAATCCCATAAAACGGTATTACTAAATGGTTGATTAGCTCTTATACCATCAATATAAACAGATAAACCCTGCGGGTTACCAGCAATAGGTGTTGCATTATATCCTCGAAAATTAAGCTCTAATTGAAAAGGATTACCCCCTACTTCGTTTACTGTTACTCCTTGAAGATTGTTAACCATATAGTCTGCAATAGTCACCCCAGACTGGGAATTTAGTTCGCTTCCTTTTATAGTCTGAATATTGGCTGGTACCATATTTTTAGGTAATCCAATTGAAGGCAATGGTGTTGATGAATAGACATCAATAGAGTCAAGAGTAATTGTTTCATCAGCAAAAAGCAGATTTGAAAAAAGTAATAGGGTAAAAATTTTTGTTATGAATTTCATTTTGTAATTTAGTCACTTAGCATAATAAATATTGGTTAAATTCTACTTGAATTTTTTGATTTATTGATGGGAATTTTTCCTGAAAACAACAATTTTACTAATTGAGTTAAAAACTGTTGTTTTTTTACCACTATTGGACTAAGCCGTTATCTTTGGCTACTCTATACAAATCTACAGATGTTTTTAATTCTAATTTTTGTTTTATTGAAGTTTGGTAATTTGCTGCTGTTTTATAGCTAATATTAATATCATCGGCGATATTTTTAAGATCATTACCTTTAGCTAAAGATGTTAATATTTCAAGTTCCTTATCATTTAATTTACTTAAAATACTATCACTTATAGTTTTCAAAGATTTTTCAATTGTTCTTGAAAATACAACTTCTGAATTACTAACTTTATTAATTGCATTAATTAAATCATCTGCAATATCATTCTTTAAAATATAGCCTGTCGCACCTGCATCCAAAACTTTTTTTGCCATGGTTGGATTATCATGCATTGATAAAATTAAAATATTTATTTTTGGAAATTGTTTTTTTATTTGCCTAGTGGATTCAATACCTCCTTTTCCAGGCATGGAAAGATCCATGACTACTAGATCAACATCATTATCTCTTATAAATTGATATGCGGTTTCCCCTTTTCCAAAATCGCCTATTACATCAATATTGAATTGATTTTCAAGTAATCTTTTGATTCCAGCTCGAACAATATCATGATCATCCACTAAAATTATTTTAATCATGATTTAGCCTTCAAAATAATATGAATTTCAAAATTATTTTTCTTTTTAAAAATAATTCTGCCATTCATTTGACTTACTCGCTCTTTCATTCCTAATATACCAATACCATTTTTGGTATTAAAATTTTTTTTCACTCCATCATTAATAATTTTAATTTCAATTTCCTTTTTGGACTTGTTCGATCTTAGACTGATATTTATTTTTTTTGGATTAGAATGCTTACTAATATTTGTAAGTGCTTCTTGGATAATTCTATAAATATGTCCCTCAAACGGAGAGGGTATTAATTCATTTAAATTTTTATCATAAAAGTAATTTACGAATGTTTTTGGATACCTTTTTGACCAACTATCTATCAAATCATTAATGGCAATTTCAAATCCCATCTCTTCAAGAATTCCTAAACTCAATTTTTTTATTAGCGCACGAGTCGAAAACATCATATTTTTTGAAATGTCGATAATGCTATTCATTGCTAGAACCCTAGACTCTTCATTTTTATTTTTTTTAATAGAGGCAGCTTCAGCTTGAATTGCAGTAATAGATTGTCCTAATTCGTCATGCAAATTAATTGCTAATTCCTTCTTTTCTTGCTCCTGAATATTAATTAAATCTTGGCTTAATTTATGAATCTTATTATTACCTTCCCTTAACTTTTTAACCATTTTATTAAAATTTTGACCAATAAGATTGAATTCTAAAATATTTATCTTTTTAATTTTTGCTTTATAGTTTTCATCTTCTAATTTTCGAAATCCATCTATAATTAAATTTATAGGTTTCAATGTATGGTAAAAGACAATAAATATCAAAATATTTACAAGTCCAAAAAAAAGTAAAATTATAAAAAAACCATATTCTATTTGTTGCCATATTTCTGAATATTCATACAATGGCTCTGGATTAATCAATACATAACCTGAGTTTTTACCCCTTATCATTATGTTAATTTTCTTTTCAGGAAGTGTTGTTGAAAAATTTTCCATAATAGAAATAAACCAATTGGGAGGAAGGTTTAGAGTTGTCAAATCGGAACTTGATTGATCTCTTAATTGATTAGTGCTATCAAAAAATTGTATCTTTAAATGACGTAATTCGTTTAAGTTTGCCAAGCCTAATGTATTCCCTTCTTCTTGAAACAAATAAATTTCAGGATTCTTTTTTATTCCATTTTCAATTGCAAAAACTGCAAGGGACTGGGTAGATATAATTTCTTGTCTGACGTTATTTTGTGCAGATGTTACAACTATTGAAATCCCAATAAAAATAACAATTAGAAGGAGTAAATTAATATAAAGAAGTAATCTATATTTTAGACTCATAATTTATCCATTCGATAGTTAGGCCAATCTTATCTTTATCTGCAACATACTCATGATGAATAGCAAAATTAGGAACTGCGACCAACTTATCTTCAGAGTAAATAATTGGTAAAAGTTCTCTTTCCCATGGTGGCATATTCATTTTTTGTAATAAATATTTTAAAGTTCTAGTGGGCTGATTTCTTAATGGTTTAAATCGCTCACCACCCATTCGGTTTTGAATTCTTAAAATTGAAGATCCAAGCTTTTCTAGAGAAATACCTTTACCCAAAGAAGGTTTAAATAATAATTTACCAGATCCAGGTAATTCAAATACATCCTCACCCTTCCAAATTAAATCGTAACTATTTTTCTGTTTTTGGATTTTAACCAACCAAAGAAAATCCTTATATGCTCTAACTGATATTTTTGATGAGATATGAACATTGATTTGTGCATCTTTTTTTGCTGAAATAATTTGAGTATAAATTTGATTCATGATTTTTTGACTAGGCATTTTTTGCTGATTTTTATCCAACCACCATCTTATCAAGTTAACAACACGATCCCTTGGTAAAGTTTTAAAAATTTTAGTATTTAATTTAATAAAATCCTCAGAAAAATAATTCTTAGCATCTTCTTTTGCAATAGCTTTATTTAAATTAAGACCTTCAGCAACCAGATCTGCAGATCTGCCCAGCGATTTAATTGTTTGTGGAAATCTTTCAATTAACTTAGGTAATATTTCTAAGCGTAAAAAATTTCTATCGAATTCTATATTTTTATTTGACTCATCTTCAATAAACTTTACATCATAACGTTTTGCATATTCTTCAATGATATCTCTTGATAATTTTAGGAAAGGTCTCCAGAGTCGTCTTTCTTCGTCATATGGGGGCATTGAAGCTAAACCTTTAAGACCACTCCCTCTTAGTAATTGCAGCATTAAAGTTTCAGCTTGATCATTTTGGTGATGCGCTGTCACAAGAATTTCATCAGACAATTGATGTAATATTTGATACCTTGCCTTCCTAGCTGAAGCTTCAATCCCTATTCCTTCTGAATTATTAATATTTATTTTTTTTTGGGAAAAATTTACACTAAGCTTTTTACATTCATCTAAACACACTTGACTCCAATTATCTGCATTTTTACTTAATCCATGATGGATATGAATTGCACTTAATTTTAAATTTAATTCTGTTTTTAGCTGATATAGAACATTTAGAAGAACCATAGAATCGAGTCCTCCACTTAAACCAATAGTTAGATCTATTGATTTTTTTTGAACTTTAAAAAAGTTATTAAACGAACTAACAACTTCAGAAAAAATAACGTCAGATTTATCTTTCAATCTTCTTTAGTAAGGCCAAAATTCATAAGTCTAAGATACCTATTTTCAAGCAAAGATTCGATTGACTCATTTCTAAATTTCGTCAATTCTTTTTTTAAAATGGATTCTACATTTTTTATAGCTTCTTTTAAATTTCTTTGCGCTCCTCCAAGAGGCTCGGGTATTATATGGTCAGCTAACCCTAATCTTTTCAAATCATCTGCAGTGATTCCTAAGTTTTTAGCTGCAACTTCTGCCATTTCTGGTTTTTTCCAAAGAATAGAAGCACAACCTTCAGGTGAAATAACTGAATAAGTTGAATATTGCATCATTAATAACGAATCAACTACACCTAAAGCTAATGCTCCTCCAGAACCACCCTCGCCAATAATAATGCCTATAATCGGAGTCTTTAATTCAGACATAACATATAAATTTTTTGCAATTGCTTCTGACTGACCTCGCTCTTCAGCTCCAATCCCGGGATAAGCGCCTGGAGTATCAATAAAGGTTACGATTGGAATAGAAAACTTTTCAGCGAGTTTAAAAAGTCGTAAGGCTTTTCGGTAGCCTTCTGGACGGGGCATACCAAAATTTCTATATTGTCTATCTTTTGTATCCCTTCCTTTTTGATGTCCAATTACCATTATTGATTGACCATCAAAAGTTGCTAGGCCACCAACTATTGCTGGATCATCAGAATAAGATCTATCTCCATGTAACTCGTGAAAATCGGTAAAAATATTTGAAATATAATCTAATGTGTAAGGTCTTTGAGGATGCCTTGCAACTTGTGAAATCTGCCATGGGGTCAAATTATCATAAATATCATGTAATGATTGAATGGACTTTTTCTCTAATTGCTCAAGCTCTTTTTTTATATCCAAAGATGGATGTTCTTCATTCGCTTTTTTAAGGCTAATAATTTTAGCCTCTAAACTTTCTATAGGCTTTTCAAATTCTAAATAAGTAGACTTCATATTTTTTATGTTAAAACTTAGGTGTCAATTATAGAGTATTTTTACATTATCATCATGAAAGGATTCATTAAGTCCGATTATTAAATCTTCATGCAGAGAAACTTCCCATTGTGAACCCAAAATTAATTCTACTCTTCCTTTTGTATTTTCATATTCAACTTTAACTTTACACTTTTTATGATTTGTACTCAGATCACAGTATGGTTTAAGTATTTGTTTTAACTTTGAAGCATCTGCTTGCCCATTCAAAGATATTTTTAATAAATTAGCTTTTAAACTTTGAAAAGTTATTAAATCATAAATCTTTATTGCGCTTAATCGATTACCACCAGTAAAATCATCATGACTGACTCGCCCCTCAATAATAATTAATTCATCTTCTTTGATTAAATTATAAGATTCATTTAATAAATTATTACCTAGGACTGCATCAATAGATCCCTCGCCATCATCAATCGTAATAATTGCAATTTTTCCTCTATTATTTGTTCTATATTTAACTGATGAAACAATACCAGCAATTAAATAACTGTCTTGGCGGGGTTTTAAATCAATTAATTTTACCGAAATGAAGCTTCGGATTATTTTTTTATAATATGAAAAAAGATGGCCGCTAAAATAAAATCCTAATGCTGTTTTTTCCTCTAATAATTGGTTCTTCTCTTCCCAAGGAGCCATTTCAACTAATTCTATAGCTTCAACATCAGATTCACCAAATAATCCTTGTTGACCCTCTTCTTTTTGTGTTTGGTCCGCTATATTAATTGCTAAATTAACACTAGCTAATAAAGACGCTCTATTAGACTCAATCTTATCAAACGCTCCTGATCTAACTAAAGACTCAATTACTCTCCGATTAACTTTTCTAAGGTCAAGTCTTGATGTGAAGTCGAAAAGTGATTTATAGGGGCCATTATTTTTTCTCTCTTCAATTATCAATTCAATAGAAGAATCACCAGTCCCCTTTATTGCACCCAATCCATAAAGAATTTGTTTTTTATTAATTGGTATAAATTTATATAAACTTTGATTTATATCTGGAGGTAATAATTGAATATCATTAATTTTACAATCATCAAATAAAAGATGAATATTATCTGTGTTATTCATATCAGCTGACATGGATGCGGCTAAAAAAGATGAAGGATGATGAACTTTTAAGTAAGCTGTCTCGTAAGCTATTTTTGCATAGGCTGCTGCATGGGATTTATTAAATCCATATCCAGCAAATTTTTCTAACAAATCAAACAATGCATTAGCCTGTCTTTCATTTAAGTTATTTTTAGTAGCACCTTTTATAAAATCAGTTCTTTGAGCATCCATTTCTTCTTTTTTCTTTTTACCCATAGCTCTTCTTAAAAGATCTGCACTCCCAAGGCTGTAACCAGCAACAGATTGCGCAATTTGCATTACTTGTTCCTGATAAACAGCAATTCCATATGTTTCCTTTAAAATAGATTCTGTTGCTGGATGTGGGTATGTTACTTTTTGTGTGCCTAATTTTCTTCGACAAAATTCTGGTATTAAATCCATAGGTCCAGGTCTATATAAAGCAACTAACGCAACAATATCTTCAAAACAATCTGGTTTAGCCTGCTTTAACATATCTTTCATTCCGCTTGATTCTAATTGAAATACAGCTGTGGTGTTTGCTTGTTTTAGGAGCTCAAATGTTGTTTTATCTTGAATTGGGATTTGATCTAAATTAATAATAGGAAGCTTATTTTTTTTAAGTATATGATTTGCATTTTTTAAGGCCATATCAATAATTGTCAGTGTTCTTAACCCTAAAAAATCAAATTTTACCAAGCCAACAGATTCGACATCGTCTTTATCAAATTGACTGATTAACCCATCTCCATCTGCCTGACAATAAATTGGAGTAAAAGTTGATATTTTTGATGGAGCAATTAATACGCCTCCTGCATGCATACTGACATTTCTTACTAAACCTTCAAGTCTCATAGCTAAATCAAATAATTCTTTTACTTCTTCTTCTTTTGATATTCTTTCCTTAATTCTTGGTTCTTGTTCTATTGCACTTTTCAAAGTAATTCCTAATTCATTTGGTATCATTTTTGCAATTTCTTGAACAAAATTAAATGGAAGCTGAAGCACTCTACCAACATCACCGATAGCTGCTCTTGCTGCCATCGTGCCAAATGTTGCTATTTGAGAAACAGATGCAGATCCATATTTTTCTTTTACATAATCAATAACTTTATCCCTTCCTTCCATACAAAAATCTATATCAAAATCAGGCATAGAAACACGATCTGGATTTAAAAATCTCTCAAACAAAAGATTGTATTCTAATGGATCGAGGTCGGTAATTCCTAAACTATATGCTACAACTGAACCCGCACCTGAACCTCGTCCTGGACCAACAGGAATATTATTTTTTTTTGCCCAATTTATAAAATCAGCTACAATTAAAAAATAGCCCGCATAGCCCATTTGATTTATTACATCCACTTCAAAGCTTAAACGCTCTTCATATTTTTTTTTCTTTTCTGCTTGAATAGATTCTTTTGGAAAAAGAATTTTAAATCTTTTTTTTAACCCATTTTGCGACTCCTTTAATAAATAATCCTCAATTTTTATATTATTTGGTATTGGAAAATTTGGTAGATAATTTTTTCCAAGATCAAAACTAAAATTGCATCGATATGCAATATTTACTGAATTTTTTAATGCTGAAGGAATATCAGAAAATAATTTACCCATTTCGTCTTGATTTTTGCAATATTGCTGTGAGGTGAATAATTTAGGCCTCCTTTTATCGCCTAAAACATAACCCTCAGATATACAAGATTTAGATTCGTGAGCTCTAAAATCTTCCTCCTTCATAAATTGAATTGGATGTGTAGCTACTAAAGGAATTTTTTGATCAGCAGCTAAATGTAAAACTTGTTTTATATATCTTTCTTGCTGATCTCTTAATTGCCCTTCACCATGCCTTTGGATCTCTATATAAAATCTATCTCCAAATGCATCTTTCCATTTATTTAGCGCATCATTTGCTTGCTCTCTTTTGTCTTGAAGAATGAGCTGACCAACATCACCATATGTAGCTCCAGATAAAATTATTAAATCTTCATTAAAATCATCTAATAACCATGATTTTTTAATCTCAGCATGATCACGATATTGATTTTGTAAATAAGCTTTGGAAATTAATTCTGAAAGATTTTCATAACCTTTTTTATTTTTACAAAGAGCTAAGACTCTATATGGCTCGTCCCTGTTAACTTCATTTTCAAGCCAAATATCACAACCTATGATAGGCTTAATACCTAGCTCAATAGCTTTTTTATAAAATTTAACTGCGCCAAATAAATTATTTAGATCAGTTAAAGCAATTGCTGGCATTTTATTATCAACAGCATTTTTTACATAATCTGAAATTTTTACTATACCGTCTGTGATTGAAAATTCACTATGACAGCGAAGGTGGATATAATGAGATTTATCTAATTCCTGCATAAGAATTATTTTACCTTAGAAGCTTTGTTAGAATAGATACAAATACAAATTATTTTATAATAATTATAAGTACAAGGAGAAAATCATGAGTCAAGTAAATTTAAAAGGTGGTCCAGTAAGTATTGGAGGCGAATTCTCTAAAATAGGAGAAACTGCTAAAGATTTTAGTTTAGCAAATGACAAGCGTGAAAATGTTACCCTAGCTAATTTTGGTTCAAAAAGAAAAATTTTAAATATTTTTCCAAGCATTGATACGCCTACCTGTGCTCTATCAGTTAAGCGATTTAACGATGAAGCTGCAAACTTAGAAAATACTGTAGTTTTATGTATTTCTGCTGATTTGCCATTTGCCCAAAAAAGATTTTGTGGGGCTGAAGGAACTGAAAATGTTGAAACCCTATCTGCTTTTAGAAATATTGATAAATTTTCTAATGACTATGGAGTAGCAATTTTAGATACATCACTTCAAGGACTTACTACTCGGGCAGTAATAGTTCTAGATGAATCAAATAAAGTCATACATGCTGAATTAGCTCCAGAAATAACTGAAGAACCAAATTATGATGCAGCGTTAAGTGTTTTAAAGTAATTTAAATACGGTTGCTTCCAGCAACTATTTTAATTTCAAATAATCTACAATCTAAGGCACCGTTATAAAGCGGTGTCTTTTTACTTGGTGAAAGACGCATTAACTTAGGCATCCTTAAATCACTGGTAAGAAAATATGTTCTCCAGCCAGAAAGTTTTTTCTTCATAGTTGAAGCCCACAATGGGTAAGCCTCAGCTAAATCTTCATCCTCACCAATTCTTACACCATATGGGGGATTAGTTATTAAAACACCTTCTTTTGAGGGGGCTTCAATATTATTAAAATTTCGACAACTTAACTCAACAGCAATTTTTAAACCAGCCTGCTCAAGATTACTTTTAGTAACTCGAATAGCTCTTAGGTCTTCATCTGATCCATAAATTTTAGAAAAACCTAGAGGTTTTATTTGAGCTTGATATTCAGATTTTATTTTCTTTAAAAGAATAGAATCAAAATCTTTCCAATTTTCAAATCCAAAATTTCTTTTAAGTCCTGGTGCTTGGTTTAATGCAATCATTGCTGCCTCTATTAAGAACGTGCCACTACCACACATTGGATCTAATAAAGGTTCTCCAGAGTTCCAGCCACTTAAAGCTAATATTCCTGCTGCTAGATTCTCTCTTATTGGAGCTTCGACAGACGACTTTCTAAATCCCCTTTGATACAGAGGTTGGCCTGAAGTATCAATATATAAATCAAAATTAGTGGCATTCAAATACAAGTGAATCCTAATATCTGGATTTCGAATATCAACATTTGGTCTTGCATCAACTTGACTTCGAAACTGGTCACAAATTGCGTCCTTAATCCTTAGATTAATAAAATCAAGACTCTTTAATGGACATTTAACTCCTGTGGTACTAACTTTCAAACTCCGAGACAGATCAAATAAACTTGTCCATTTAATATTAACAGCTGCATTATAAATATCATCTTCAGTTTCATAGGTTCCATTAGCAACTCTGCAAAGAATTCTCGTTGCAATCCGAGAAGTGAGATTTGCTCTATACATAATCTCAATAGATGACTTATACTTTATGCCTCCATCAACAACCGAAACCTCTTCAACACCTAAAGAATTTAATTCGCCTAATAAAATAGATTCTAGACCTCTTGGACATGATGCAAAATAATGTGATTTCATTTTTTCCTAGTGAAAGCGAATTTCTTTTGAATTGCCTTGCTGATTATTTTTAATAAGTCGACCGAAATATACCATTAAATCCAGTCCATGATTTACCTCTAAAGACTTTAATTTTTTTTTTAAAATATTGATTGGATAAACAATATTCTTTTGATTAAAAGCAAATGCAATGATATTGCCAGGCTTACTTGACTCAGCAAAAAGAACTTGTTTTCCAAAAACTAATTTGATACGGTCTTTATAAATTTTGGTCTTAGGGTCGGAACCCCAAAAATTAATCATAAAAATACCTTTTTCTGATAAAACATTTCTACATGATTCGAAATAAGAAATAGTACAAAACTCTTCTGGTAAGCCATAATCCTCGAAAGCGTCTGATAGAAGTAAGTCATATTTATTTTTAGTCTCTTTAATGAACTTTACACCGTCTCCTTGAAGAATATTAAATCTTTGTTTTGAAATTGGTAGTTTGAAAAAATATTTGGCAATTTGTATTACTTTTGAATTAAGTTCTAATATCGTCAATTTTGCTTTAGGAAATATTTTATAAAAAAATTTTGGCATCGTCCCTCCACCAAGTCCAATAAATAATATTTCTTTAGGGCTTTCTAGAAATAATACTGCCATTGCCATAGCTTGAGTATAATCAAGCTCTAGATGAAAAGGATTATCTATTCTCATTGAGCTTTGAATAGTGCTAGAACCTATGTGCATTGAAATTACGCCCTCTTGTTCACTTACTTCAACCTGCATGTCCTTAAATGAAGTGCTTCGCAAATTCAATATATTTTCTTTGTACTTTTGATGAATTAATTCTTTCTCATCCTCAAAAATTTTTTCTATCAATTTTTTTATAATTAACATTATTTATTAACCAGTTCAGTCCAATTTTTTTCAAGTCTCTTAATAGAAATAGGGTAAGGCGTTTTTAATTCTTGAGCAAATAAAGAAACTCTTAATTCTTGCATTGCCCATTGAAAATCAATAAAAGGCTTTGGTATTTTACAATCAGATTCTACAAATTCGCTTACTTTTTCAATCCATTTAGTTTGAAGCCTACTAATATCCCTAAAGAGTTCTTTATCTTTAATTTGCCTTTGGTTATATTTCTCAATTCTTATTTTTATTGCTAAAAGAAATCTTGGGTAGTTTTTAAATTGTTCAAATAAAAATAAAGGTTCCTCATAAGGTGGGAGTAAAATTTCTAATTGTTCCTCTACATCATCAACTACCGACTTAGGTAAAAAATTTACTTTATTAACTAAAAGTGATAATTCCTGATATATGTTAGCAACTTCGACCAAATTTTCAGAATAATCTAATATTACTTTACCAATTTTATTTTTTGTAAAACTAACTAATTCATCAAATGATTTTTGACTTCTTGGTATCGGTTTTGCCCATGACATTGATTCATCAATAACGACATTAAAAAAATTTTTTTTTAATTTATCTGACTCTATATGAGTTTGAAGTTTTAATGCGAAGTTATTAAATTGTGGTGGAGAATTTTTTAAAACCTTTATTCGGTCTTTCATTTGCAACTGAATTAAATTCTTTACTCCTTCATAATGAAAATTTTTTGCGTCTTCAGCATTATCAAGTACCCTTAAATTTACAGATTTGTTACTACTAACTAAAGCAGGAAAACCTCTTACAGTTTCTTTATGCCAAACTTTTTCCACAATCTCTGGAATCTCAAAATCTGGCCAATAAGTTAAATTATCTTCTTCGATATCAAAAGCAACCTCTTCGATTACTTCTGAAACTCTCTCTTTATTTGCTTGTTGGAGACTTATCAAATCTTTTGATGAATCTATTTCATACCCTTTTTCATCAAGAATTTGATAATTAATTTTCAAATGTTCAGGTAAAGTATTAATTAATTTTTCTTCGACTCTATAAGAAGTCTTGGTTTTAAACCTAATAAAGTCTGTTAAGGCATCATTAAAATTTACTTTGTTATCTGCTTCTGATAAAAATTCTGTTACTACTTTTTGAACTGGGCCTAACTGAGTCCGAATTGGTTTAGGTAAAGCTTTAATTAAAGTTGTTACTTTTTCTCTAATCATTCCAGGCACTAACCATTCGAGTGGTTCTTTTTTCATTTGACCCAATGCAGAATATGAAAAGGCCACAGTCAATCCATCATTTGGATGAGAAGGATCAAACCGATAATTAAGTTTGACTGGAATATTATTTATTTTTAAAGTTTCTGGATATTGATTACTATCTATCTGGTCAGCATTTTTTTGCATTAAGTACTCTTTATTTAAAAATAAATACTTAGAATCTTTTTGTTCAACTTTTTTTCTCCAAAACTCAAAACCTGCTCCATTAATTATCTCAGTACTTACTTTATTTTCATAAAACTGATAAAGAACATCTTTGCTGATTAAAATATCTTGACGTCGAGACTTATGTTCTAATTTTTCAACCTGTTCAATTAAATCTAAATTATGTTGCCAGAAAGGTGCATCAGTTTCATATTCCATTTCAACCAAAGCCTGTCTAATAAATATTTCTCTAGATTCTATTGGTTTAATTGCACCATAATGAATTGTCTTTTTTGGATTAATTATTAATCCATAAAGTAATGATTTTCTATTTGCGTCCACACGACTTAATTTTTTATTCCATCTAGGATTGCTATACTCAAAATCAAGTAAATGAAAAGATAATTTCTCAATCCACTTTACATCAATTTTAGCTATACATTGAGCATATAGTTTTCCTGTATCAATTATTTCAGCTGCCATAATCCATTTAAATTTTTTATTACGAAATAAACGAGGGCCAATTAGAAATTTAATACCTCTTGCCCCAAGATACTCAATACCATCTGACTCTTTAAAGCCAATATTTCCAAGCATTCCCGATAAAAGTGCAAAATGAATTTGTTCATAATTTGCATCATCTTTACTTAGCTTAAAATCTAATTCATCTGTCATTTGTAATAGTTGTTTGTATAACTCTTGCCACTCTCTCATTCTATTAAAGGATAAAAAATATTTATCACAAAAAATTCTTAAGCTTTTACTTTTCAAATCTTTAACTTCTTTTTTGAAAAGTATCCATAACTTCATAAAACTTAAAAAACCTGAGTCAGTATCATGGAAAAGAAGATGTGCTTGATCGGCTTTATCTGCTTTATCAAAAGGTCTTTCCTTAGGGTCAGAAATGCTAAGAGCGCTTATTATGACTAAAATCTCTTTTACACAATTTTGTTTTTTTGATTCTATTAAAATGCGACCTAAAGATGGATCGATTGGCATTTGTGCGAGCTGCATTCCAAGAGATAAAATTTTATTTTTATTATCAACTGCACCTAGTTCATTTAATAACTGATATCCATCTTGAATAAATTTATGAATTGGAGGTTGTAAAAAAGGAAATTGATCTACCGGGCCTAAATTTAATGAAGCCATTTTTAGAATAACAGAGGCTAAAGAACTCCTCAAAATTTCTGGGTCGGTAAATTCAGGTCGTGATTGGAAATCCTCTTCTTCATAAAGTCGAATACATATTCCAGGTGAAATACGACCACATCTTCCCGCTCTTTGATTTGATGAAGCTTGTGATATTTTCTCAATTAATAACTGCTCAATCTTTAATCTGGGACTATAGCGAATAATTCTTGCTAACCCACTATCAATCACAAACTTAATTCCAGGAACAGTTAAAGAAGTTTCTGCAATATTAGTCGTTAAAATAATTCTTCTCAAAGTTCCTGTTTGAAAAATTTTTTGTTGTTCTTTTATTGCTAGTCTTGAATACAAAGGAAGAATCTCGTATTGATTATCTAATTGTTCAACCAAAAATCTTTTGGTGTCATGAATATCACGCTCTCCTGGAAGAAAAACTAAAATATCTCCTTTTTGTTTTTCTAGGCTATGAATCGCAGATAAAACACCATCCTCTATATCCTCTATAGTTTCATCAATTCTTTTTTGCAATGGTCTATATAATATTTCGACTGGAAATGTACGTCCTGAAACTTTAATTATTGGGGCATTAGTAAAATGAGATGAAAATTTATCGACATCAATAGTAGCACTCGTAATTATAATTTTTAAATCAGGGCGGCTCGGTAATATGTTTTTTAAATATCCAAGTAAAAAATCAATATTTAAACTTCGTTCATGCGCCTCATCAATAATCAAAGTATCATATTGTTTTAATAAAATATCATTTTGAGTTTCAGCAAGCAAAATTCCGTCAGTCATAACTTTAATAGACGAAACTGAAGATGTCTTATCTGTAAACCTCACCTTAAATCCTACCAAATCGCCTACTTTGGTCTCTAACTCCTCAGAAATTCTATTTGCTACAGATCTTGCTGCTATTCTTCTAGGTTGTGTATGGCCAATTAATTTTTTTTGCCCTCTACCCAAAGATAAACAAATTTTAGGTAATTGAGTTGTTTTTCCTGATCCAGTTTCTCCACAAATTATTGTCACCTGATTTTTACTAATCTGGTATTTTATATCTTCAACTCTTTGACTAACAGGAAGATGATTGGGGAAATTAATATTAGGAACAGTCATTGTTAATTGGCTAAAATATAAAGTATTTTAATGATTCGATTGATTGTTGTAGTTTTATTTCTTCTAACATTTGCATCTCAATAGTTTACCTTAAACTTTAATAGGTCATAATTAAGGTATATATATTAAATTTTAATTAGGATTTTTCAATGACTATTCAGTGGTATCCGGGACACATGACAGCAGCTAAGAAAAAAGCTGAAGAAGCTATGGAAATTAATGATGTAATTATTGAGGTGCTAGACGCACGAATTCCTGGTAGTTCAATTAATCCAATGATTGAGTCAATCCGATTAAAAAGGCAAAGGCCTCACCTTAAAGTTCTTAATAAAGCAGATTTAGCTGATTCAAAGATTACTGAACAATGGATAAAATTCTTTAATTCAAAACCAAATACAACAGCAATTAGTTTATCTGCAAAAAAAATAAGTGAAGTGAAAAAAATATTATCTTATTCAAAAAAATTAGCTCCCCATAGATGCACTTCCGTAAAACCTCTTAGGATGCTAATTATGGGTGTCCCTAATGTAGGAAAATCAACTATTATCAACGTCCTTAAAAATAAAAAAATTGCTAAAGTTGGAAATATTCCCGCTGTAACAAAAACACTTCAACGTATTGATATAAATAATAATATTATTCTTACTGATTCGCCTGGGATGATGTGGCCAAAAATTAACAATGATTTAGATGGATTTTTTTTAGCAGCTTCTCATACAATTGGAATTAATGCATATGACGAAATTGAAACAGCTTTAGTTCTGAGCGAGACATTAAAGACTTTATATCCAAAATTACTAATAGATTTTTATGAATTTGAAGATTCTTTACCAACAGATGAGAAATTTCTTGAACATATAGCTAAAAAAAGAAACTTCATAATCAAAGGCAATAAATTAAATCTCTTAAAAGCTGCTATTTCTTTTATAAATGATTACCGCAATGGAGTAATAGGAAAAATTAGTTTAGAAACTCCATCATCAAGAGAATTAATGCTTAAAAATTTACTTTAAAAATAGACTTTTTAGATTTAATTAGTACAATAACTAATAATATTAAAAACAAAATGATACTTATGTATTTAAAAAAATATTTATTATTAGTTTTAGTGTTTTTTTCAGTCCAAGTTAATTCAGTTGATGGCGATAAAGTAAAGAACGCAATCAAAAATAAAGCTGTGGGTATCGCTCAATCTTATTTTGAAAAATATTTCGAAGTATTTGAATTGCATGTCGATTCGCCTGATGACTTATCCAGTGCAGGCATACTTGTAGTTAAAGGATTATCAGATCCTGAAGATATTGAAAACACAATTTTTACTCAAATGAGTACCTTTGTTAATGCTGGTCGAGCAACAGTTAACCTAGGTTTAGGTTATCGTCGACTGGTAGAAGATAATAAAATACTTCTTGGAATAAATACTTTTTATGATCATGAATTCCCTTATCGTCATGGAAGAGCAAGTTTAGGTTTAGAAGCACGAACTTCCGTAGGTGAAATTAATTTTAATAGATACTGGGCAACTACTGGTTGGCAAAGTGGTGCTAATAATTTGGAAGAGCATGCTTTAGGTGGTGTTGATTTTGAAATAGGTATACCTTTGCCTTATATGAACTGGGCGAAGTTTTATGCCAAAGCTTTTAAATGGAATACAGAAACTCCAGGTGTAAAAGATTCAATAGGTAATACCCTATCCATTGATGCTGCGATTCCAACAGTTCCAGGGTTAGTAATTGCAGCAGGACATACACAATATTCATCCGATGAAAAAAGCGATAATTTTGTACGAATTGAGTATGATTTAATTACCGCAGGTAGAAATGAAAAAGCGCCATTATTTACAAATTATGCATATAAATTAGCAAGTATGGAAAGTCAACGATATAAAAAAGTCAGGAGAGAAAATAAAATTTATAAACAGATGAAAAGTACAACAGTTACTGTGAAAGGATTCTAAAGAATATGCTACTTAAAATAACATCTTTTTTCATAATATTATTTACTCTTATAATAACTTCTTCGGCCCAAGCGACTTGTTTGAGAAATGCCTCAGGAGCAATTATCGTTGATGCAGATAATTCAACTAGAATGGTATCTTCGACCAATGGATCGGCTGATCAATGTTCAGAAATTCCTGATGCATATAAAATAAAATTTTATAAAATGGGAGTCTGCACAGAAGATCCTATAGATCCAGATTTGTCTTCATGTTCATTTATGCTAGATAATTCAGCAGGAGTTGACCATGTTATAAGGATGCCAAACGTAGGTACTCTTCCGACTGGAGATTTTGATATTCCACCTGGTACCTATACTCATTTAGTTGGTCTTATGTCTAACAGATTTGGTATCAATCATACTGAAACATTTTCTGAGAGCCTTCGAGGATTAACTAGTTCAGGAACGACATGTTGGTCAATTGCAGATAAAGTCACTGCATACACTAATGAAACTATCAATAATGGTTTAGATAGTCACGATACAACGGCTACAAACAGTCCTCCCGATACTAATGTTCTAGAATGTGGTTCTGCTAGTGACGCTGATCCGGGGTTTAGTTATGAAGTAATAAATGTTTTTAGTGAGGAGTGTTCGAGTTGGGATGGTTATTGGAATACTGGAGAAGGTCGGACAATGTCTAATGGCACAGCAGAAGCAAGATTATTAAAAACAGATAACACAGCTGCAACTGCCTGTACTAATGCAACCCGAATGCTTTGGGTAGTTCAGTTCACTAATCCCCTTAAGGTTACCAAAACATCACAATTTAGTTTAGAGTTTAAATTAACTGATTCGGTGAGTGTAGACCTTGGAACTGATGGAAGCACAGGTTATGCTGTCAAAATGGGTGCAGACCCTGTAACATCAATTCTAACGGTAACTGAGCCATCAACTGATTAAAATTATACTTTTTGAAATGAAAAATTTCACTAAAATTTTTTTAATTTCATTACTTATATACTCCAACTTATTATTTGCTAAAAATTATGTATTACCAGAATCTGGTATAGCAATAAAAAATATAGCCTGCTTAGAAGCGTCAAATCCAATAAATAATCAAGACAAATATAAAATTATTTCAATGCTTATTTATAATAGAAATAAACATTCAATAGATAATAAAATTTTAGCTTTTACTGTGCTGGACAAAGATGATGATATAGTTTTTAGGCATAATTTTGAACTCAAAATGGCTCCACAAACATCTGCTAAAGAAGTATTAGCAGTTCCTTACTGTAATGATTCTTTTTTTGGCCTTAAAACAACATATGAGTTTTCGTTAAAATAATATGTTTAAAATTTTTTTGTTGATATTTTTATGTTTTTATAACAATTTATCTGCAGAAGAATTTTCATCTGACCAACAAAAAATTATTTCAGTCAAAAATTTTACAGCGGACAAAGAATGTCAAAAATACCAAAGAATTAATAATGATGAATATTGTGTTAAGAAGAGAAATATTACTTTAAATTCATGTGGGCCATCTTCCGATTGGCCATGTATGGATGAAAAAGGCTGTCTAGTAATTGATCAATTTACTAAGAAAAATTAGCTTTCAGTAAATACTATTGTTTTCAATTTTAAAGATGGTACCCCCGACAAGAATCGAACTTGTATCTAGAGTTTAGGAAACTCTTGTTCTATCCGTTGAACTACGAGGGTTCATAAAAAAATTAATTATTTAATATTTTTTGAATAATTTTTAAACCAAAATTAACTCCAAACCCGTTTACATCACTAGATACTGCGCCTAATCCTCCTTTTCTATTACTCGAAGATAAGTCAATATGTAACCAAGGAACATTTTTTTCTACGAACCTACCTAAAAATCTAGCCGCATGAATATGATCAGGGCCTCCTTCCAAGGTGCATTGTTTTATATCAGCAATTTGACTTTCAAGATCTTCCTCATAATCTTCATCATAAGGGAACCCTGATATTCTTTCACCTGCTTCACTTCCAGCCCCAATCGCCATGCAGGTCAACTCTGGTCGATTACTTATTGCTCCGCTATAACGATCACCCATTGCAACATGCATGCATCCAGTTAAGGTCGCAAAATCAATCATAGCTTTAGGTTTTTTTCTTGATGCTAAAGTTAAGGTATCTGCTAAAACCATTCTCCCTTCCGCATCAGTATGAACAATCTCAATAGTCATGCCATTAAGAGCTTTTACAACATCGTTTTGCTTGTAAGCTTTAGGCCCAATATGATTTTGCGCGATAGCTAGCCAACAATCTAACTTAATAGGTAATCGAGCTAATGAAACTGCCTGAAGTATTCCTAATACGACAGCTGAGCCATTCATATCCTCATGCATGCCATTCATATATTTTGCTGGTTTTAGATTATGTCCTCCTGTATCAAAACATATTCCCTTCCCAACAAGTGCAATAGATTCGCTTACCCCTTTTGGTTCATATCTTAAATTAACAATAGCTGCGTCTTGAGGTTCAGAACCTTGACCTACTGCAAAAAAAGCACCTGCTCCCATTTGCTTTAATTTTGACATTGAATATTCTTGCAGCTTCCATTTATTCTGTTTTGCTAATTTGGCAATTTTTTTTCTATAGATTAATGGTGTTAAATTATTAGGAGGAGTCATTGTTAATTCACGAGTTAAATTATTTCCTTTTACACTAGCTGAAATAGTTTTTAAATCAGCAGGCAAAGAAATTCCATATAATTTAAGATCCTTTAATGGATTAATTTTATGATCTTTTTTATGGGAAGGAAGATTAGATGTATTTAATAATGCTACATAAACAGCAGCTTCGCCCCAGAATTTTATAAGATCTTTTTCTACATGGCAGACAATGGAAATCGAAGTTGGATTTTCATCAATAAGATGTGCAAATGACTTTCTCAAAATTGTATGGCATTGGAATATATTAAGGCTGTCTGATGCCATAACCCAACAAATAATACCGCCATCTTTTAACTCAGTAATTACTGGTGTTTTCTTCAAATCATTTATTTTCTTTCCAATCCTCTTTAATTTATTTTTTAATATCGCTTGAAAAGGAAAGTTTTTTTGTTTTTCATCAATAATATAAAGAGTATGTGAGACTTTATTTAACACAATCTCTGTAGGAATTTTACTTATTTTTTTAATTTTTGTATTCATATATAGCCTTATAATTTTTATTTAAATCAATGGTTTAAGATAAATATTTATGTAATAGTTTTTTAAATAATACTTGACCTAACCTTCTAAAACCACGAAAATATTACTATTATTTAGTTATAGAGCACAATTCATCAAATTAATTCTAAATGATTTTTTATATTTTAAAGAATTATCAACGTTATTAAGCAATTTTCATAGGGGTTACATTTAAATGGATTTATTTCCAGACAATGATATACAAGAAACACAAGAATGGATTGACTCTTTAAATTCAGTTATTGATACTGAAGGTTCAGAACGAGCACATTTTTTAATTGAAATGATGATTGATCAAGCGCGTAGATCAGGTTCAAATCTTCCATACAATGCCACAACTGCATATGTCAATACAATACCAGCGCATCTTCAGCAAAGACACCCTGGCGATCCAGACATGGAGCGAAGAATTAGGGCTTTAATACGCTGGAATGCAGTGATGACTGTATTAAGAGCAAATACGAAATCACCCGGAGTTGGTGGCCATATTGCAAGTTTTCAATCAGCAGCTACACTATATGACGTAGGATTCAACCACTTTTTTAGAGCAGCCAATAAAGATTTTGGTGGGGACCTTGTATATTTTCAAGGTCATTCTTCACCAGGCGTTTATGCTAGAGCATATCTGGAAGGACGAATCAATGAAGATCAGCTTAATAATTTTAGAATGGAATCTAAAGGAAATGGTCTATCTAGCTACCCACACCCTTGGTTGATGCCAGATTTTTGGCAATTTCCAACGGTATCAATGGGATTGGGTCCAATAATGGGAATTTATCAAGCTCGCTATCTAAAATACCTTCATGATAGAGGAATAGCAGATACTTCAGATAGAAAAGTTTGGGTATTTTGTGGTGATGGCGAAATGGATGAACCAGAATCTTTAGGTGCAATATCTTTAGCCTCAAGAGAAAATTTAGATAACTTAATATTTGTTGTTAACTGTAACCTTCAAAGACTTGATGGGCCTGTAAGAGGAAATGGAAAAATCATTCAAGAGTTAGAATCTGATTTTAGAGGATCAGGTTGGAATGTGCTTAAAGTTGTTTGGGGATCCTATTGGGATCCACTCTTTGCAATGGATAAAGACGGATTCCTTAAAAAAAGAATGGAAGAATGCATTGATGGGGAGTACCAAAATTTCAAAGCTAAAGGTGGTGCATATACCAGAGAACATTTCTTTGGAAAATATCCTGAATTAAAAGAAATGGTTTCAGCAATGTCTGATAGTGAAATATGGAGATTAAACAGAGGTGGGCATGACCCACATAAAGTATATGCCGCATATGCAGCAGCTTCATCTCACAAAGGGCAACCCTCTGTTGTTTTAGCAAAAACAGTTAAAGGTTATGGTATGGGTGATGCTGGTGAGGGACAAAATATAACACACCAGCAAAAAAGTATGGATGTTGAAGCACTAAAAGTCTTTAGGACCAGATTTGATTTACCTATTAGTGATGAAGAAGTTGAAAATTTATCTTTTTATAAACCACCAACGGATTCGCCAGAAATCCAATATATGGAAGAGCGAAGAAAAAGTCTTGGTGGCTATTTACCAATTAGAAAACAAAAAGGTAATTCACTTAAAATTCCTAGCTTATCAAATTTTTCAAATGTTTTAACAACAACAGGTAATAGAGAAATCTCAACAACAATGGCATTTGTAAGAATACTAAGTACCCTAGTAAGAGATGATGAAATAGGCAAATATGTTGTTCCAATTGTACCTGATGAGGCTAGAACTTTTGGTATGGAAGGTATGTTTAGGCAACTTGGTATTTATTCATCTATTGGACAATTATATGAGCCTCAAGACTCTGATCAAGTAATGTTTTATAAAGAACAAAAAGATGGGCAAATATTAGAAGAAGGAATTAATGAAGCAGGATCATTCTCATCATGGATTGCTGCAGCAACTTCATATAGTAATACTGGAATACAAACCATTCCTTTTTATATATTTTATTCTATGTTTGGATTTCAAAGAATTGGTGATCTAGCATGGGCTGCTGGAGACTCAAGAGCAAGAGGATTCTTATTAGGAGCAACGGCAGGAAGAACAACACTAAATGGTGAAGGACTTCAGCATGAAGATGGGCATAGTCACCTTATATCTGCAACTATTCCAAATTGTATATCTTACGATCCCTGTTTTGCATATGAATTAGCTGTCATAATTCAAAATGGTCTAGAGCGAATGATTCAAAATCAAGAAGATGTCTATTATTACATCACGCTAATGAATGAAAATTATCAACATCCTGATATGCCAAAAAATATTGAAAAAAATATTGTTCAAGGTATCTACCAATTTTCTGAAAGTAAATTTAAAGGGCCTAAAGTTCAATTAATGGGAAGTGGAGTTATCTTAAGGGAGGTTATTGAAGCAGCAAAATTGCTAGAAACTGAATGGGGTATTTCTGCAGATATTTATAGCGTAACAAGCTTTACAGAATTAAGGCGTGAGGCATTAGATATCGAACGATGGAATATGTTAAACCCTGATAAAAAAGATAAGATGTCCATAATTCAAGAAACCATATCTGATCAAGAAAGTCCTATCATTGCATCAACTGATTATATGAAATCATATGCGGAACAGATATCAAACTTTTTACCTAATAAATTTATTTCTTTAGGTACAGACGGTTTTGGGCGATCTGATAGCAGAGAAGCTTTGAGGAATTTTTTCGAAGTAGATAGATATTTTATAATTATTGCCTCACTTAAAGCTTTAGTTGATAGTAAAAAAATTAATAAAGATTTACTATCAAAAGCGATAAAGAAATATAAAATAAATGGCAATAAAGCTAACCCAGTTTCCACTTAAAGGATGTTATGTCAACACAAGAAATTGTAATACCTGATATTGGAGCCTTTGATGATGTTGATGTCATTGAAGTGCTTGTTAATGTTGGAGACACAATTAAAACAGATGACCCGCTTTTAACTTTAGAAACAGAAAAAGCTTCTATGGATATTCCTGCAACCGCATCTGGAGTTATTAAAGAGCTTAAAATTAAAGTTGGTGACAAAGTTAAAGAAGGAAGTCTAATCGGTTTGCTTGAATCAAAAAATACAGCAGAAGAAAAAATTCAAGAGAAGCCAGAAAAAATAGAAAAAACTAAAGAAGACATTACCGAAAAATTAATTGCAAAGCCAAGTCGACCTTCGCAAGAACCTCCCGAAAAAATTAAACCTCAACAGCCGCCACTTCCAGTCGGTGAAAGTAATTTAGTCAATAGTGGTAAATCTTCTCATGCATCCCCATCCACTCGGAAATTTGCAAGAAACTTAGGGGTTAATCTGGCTTTCATACAAGGATCTGGTCCAAAAAATAGAATCTTAGTTGAAGATATTCAAATTTATGTAAAACAAGAAATGGCTAAACCTCGTGCTGAAAATATGGGTAACCAATTTGCTCCCATTCCAATGCCAAATATAGATTTCTCAAAATTTGGTGATATTGAAAGTAAGCCACTATCCAAAATAAAAAAAATATCTGGAGCAAATTTACACAGAAATTGGGTTACTGCCCCACATGTTACTCAATTTGATAATGCGGATATCACGGATTTGGAAGTATTCAGGAAAAATATGCAAAAAGAAGCAGACAAAAAAGGTGTGAAATTAACATTACTCGCCTTTCTTATCAAAGCTAGTGTTAATGCTTTAAAGGCTTATCCAGTATTTAATAGTTCACTTTCTCCAGACGGAGAAGAATTGATTTTAAAAGATTATTATAATATTGGATTTGCATGTGATACCCCGGATGGATTAGTTGTGCCTGTGGTGAAAGATGCACTTAAAAAAGATGTTCTAGAAATAGCAGAAGAGCTTGGTAAGCTTTCCTCAAAAGCAAGAGAAAGAAAATTAAAGATGGATGAGATGCAAGGTGGTACTTTTTCAATATCTAGTCTAGGGGGAATTGGTGGAACTAAATTTACACCTATCATAAATTGTCCAGAAGTTGCTATATTAGGAGTTTCTCGTTCAGCCATGCAACCAATTTACAACAAAGAAAAAAAAGAATTTGAGCCTAGATTAATTCTTCCTTTATCACTCTCATACGATCATCGAGTTGTTGACGGGGCAGATGGAGCAAGGTTTACGAGCCATTTAGAAATGATGCTATCAGACGTAAGACGTCTTCTTTTATAAAAATATGGCAAATCTAATACCCATTCTTATTCCAGATATCGGCGATTTCGATTCAGTTGAAGTAATTGAATTAATGGTTAAAGTTGGAGATTCTATAAAAAAAGAAGATCCATTAATTACTGTTGAATCTGATAAAGCCTCAATGGATATTCCTTCTCCTTTTGAAGGCACCATCCAGGAAATCAAAGTAAAAGTTGGTGATCAAGTAAAAGAAGGGATTGAAATCATTACAATAAATTCATCTGAAGAAATGTCTAAAAAACCAACTCAAAAAGACACATCAAATGAAAAAGAAGCTGTCAAAAAAACGGAGCCAACAAATACTCAACCTCAAACCAAAGATAGTAAAACTCCGGATTTAATTTGTGATGTTGCTGTATTAGGATCAGGCCCTGGTGGTTATACAGCAGCCTTTCGAGCTTCAGATTTAGGAAAAAAAGTTATCCTGATTGAGCGTTATTCAACGATTGGTGGAGTTTGTTTAAATGTTGGTTGTATCCCGTCTAAAGCCCTACTTCATACAGCTAAAGTAATTACAGATGCAGAAGATACTGCACATCATGGAGTAACATTTAGTAAGCCAGAGATTGATCTAGAACAATTACGAAACTGGAAATCAAATAAAGTTGTTAAAAAGCTTACTATGGGATTATCCCAAATGGCGAAACAAAGAAATGTTGAAATTGTAGGAGGTACAGGTGTATTTTTATCACCACACCAGATTGAAGTCACATTAACTGATAAAAGCAAAAAAGTGATTAGTTTTGATTCGGCAATTATTGCGGCAGGCTCGCAGCCAAATTCAATTCCTGGAACCCCTGATGATCCACGTATTATGGATTCAACTGGCGCATTGGAATTAAAAGATATTCCCAAAAAACTTTTAATTGTTGGAGGTGGAATTATTGGACTAGAAATGGGGACAGTTTATGACGCACTAGGAAGTTCTGTTTCAGTTGTAGAATTAACAGATGGTCTTATTCAAGGATGTGATCGAGATATTGTTAGACCCCTTCATAAAAGAATGGAAAAACGTTTCGAAAATATTTGGTTGGAAACTAAAGTGACAAAAATTGAAGCAAAAAAAGAAGGAGTCCTAGTTCATTTTGAAGGGGGCAATGCACCCAAAGAAGAAGTTTTTGATCGAATATTAGTATCAGTGGGAAGAAAGCCTAATGGCCATAAAATAGATGCTGCCAAAGCTGGAGTGAATGTAGATGAACAAGGTTTTATAGCAACAAATAAGCAAATGAAAACTAATGTAGATCACATCTATGCTATTGGCGATATTATTGGTGAGCCTATGCTAGCTCACAAAGCAACACATGAAGGGAAAATAGCTGCTGAAGTAATAGCAGGAGAAAAAGTTGAATTTCAAGCGATGACAATCCCTTCAGTAGCATATACGGATCCTGAAATTGCTTGGGCAGGTGTTACCGAAGAAGAAGCAAAAGCTCAAAATTTAGAAATTGAAAAAGCAGTATTTCCATGGGCTGCTAGCGGTCGTGCAATATCAACTAATCGAACTGAAGGTATGACAAAACTAATTTTTGATAAAAAAACCAACAGAATAATTGGTGCATCAATTGTGGGCACAAATGCAGGAGAACTTATTGCCGAAACAGTTCTATCAATTGAAATGGGTGCAGATGCCAATGATATAGGATTATCTATTCATCCTCACCCTACTCTATCAGAATCAGTCGCAATGGCATCAGAAATTAAAGAAGGTTCAATAACTGACCTCTATATTAAAAAACGCTGATCTAAAAAAATGAAGAAATTTTTAAGATACTTTAAATTATTTTTTTATGCAGCAGCAATTGGTGGCTTTATTTCATACATATTTACTTTTATTTAAAAAATAATAAGCCTTCAAAAATCAAATCTTCTTCTATCTTTATTCGAGATTTCCAGTCTACTTCAGATTGCTCATAAATTAAATTAGCATCTCCACCAGTTAATAAAATGGGTAAACTTGATGGTAATTTTTTACAAACTAGATTAACTGCACCTTGAATACTTGTCATCACTCCAGTAGTGACAGCATCTTTAGTATTTAAACTCGGATAATGGCTCTTACCTATTTCAGTATCGATTAAATTAGTACTATTATTTAATATACCCAAACTAATAGCAATACCAGGTAAAATCATTCCTCCTTTAAAATGGGCTTTATCTTTTTGATCAAGATTAATTAAATCAATAGTAATTGCAGTACCAGCATTAATAATTAATAAAGGTCTTTGGTAAAGCTTCCATGCACCCAATGCAGCCATCCATCGATCAACTCCTAGAGTTTTACAATCTTCATAATCATTTATTAAATAGTCGTTAGAATCCGATGTAGCTTCAATAATTGGACATTTAAATACAGCTAAAATCTCTTTCATTTTATCTAAAACAACAGAATGGCTCACATTAGACATAATTATTTTTTCAATAGACTTGATAGATGAAAAATCTAAATCCATAAATTCTTCAACAAGAATATAATTAGACGCTATGATATTTTTATCATCTCGATGTTGCCATTTAATTCGAGTATTACCAATGTCTATTAATAAATACATTACTCTCCTCTCCTAATAGTTATCTCTCCAGATGAAAAAGTTTTGATTCCATCATCTTCAGTTATAACCTCTAATGCACCAGAATTATTTACTCCTTTTGCTCGACCAGAAATATTCTCACCATCTCTTTGATTAACAGATATTGCTTGATCTTGAAGAGCATCATAACTTTGCCATTCCTCTTGAAAATGATTAAAGCCATTTGATTCAAATTTTGCAAGTACTTCAGCTAAGTCTTTAATAATAATTCCTAAAAATTCATTAGGATTAATTTTCTCCTCAATAAACTGATTTATACCAATTGCAGGCTGATCAATTTTTGCTAATTGGTTCTTAGATAAATTTAAGTTAATACCAATTCCAATAATAGCTGTACTTTGTCCATCCATATCACCCTGTAATTCAATTAATATACCTGCAAGTTTTTTATAAACTCCATCATCTTTAATTAAAATATCATTTGGCCATTTAAGTAAAGCTTGGTTAATATTTAATTTTTTCAAACTTCTAATTAAAGACACTCCCACAGCTAAACTTAATCCAGATAAAGCAGCAGCTCCTTTCGTAAAGCGCCATAAAAATGAAAAAGTTAAATTTTCTCCCAATGATGATTGCCACTGACGCCCTCGACGGCCTTTTCCAGTTGTTTGAATATTTGTTGCTACACAAGAAGCATGAGGATAACCTTTTGGAGCTTCTTGCATTAAAAAATTATTAGTTGAATCTATCACATCAAATACTTTGATATTAAACCAGCTTGCCATTTCTCCAATTGATTTTTTGATCCTCATCTCATCAAGAAATTGAACAGAATGAGATAAACAATATCCTTTTCCTCTAACTGAAAAAATCTCAACCCCCAATTTCTCCGCTTCTGAAATAGCTTTCCATATTGATACTCGAGAAACATTGAAATGTTTGGCTATCATTTCACCTGAATGAAATTTTCCATCAGATAAAATAAATAAGACTGGAAATAAAAGATTATTCAAAATTCTAAATTAAATAAAATAATATTAATCATACGCTAGTTATTTTTTATATGCTTTATTAGAGTTGGTAAAGACATATGCGCAATAGTTAAAGCTCCTAAAATAGGAAAAATTATTGAATAATTATCAGAATTCCAAAATTTACCATGTGTAAAATAAATAAAAATTAGCACTGGAAGGGTAAATATCATTATCCATTTAAGATCAATACGCCACTTAAATTTTGAATCAATTAAAGAACGTAATCCATGAAGTCCACAAAAATAAATTGCAAACCAAATAAAGGGATGCACAAGATATGAAAGAAGAATTAATAAGGTGAATTCAGAAAGTAATAAAATATTTTTATCTTCATACCAAACAGATATCTCCTTAGAATTAAGAAAATTAGTTACAAAAAACCAATATATTCTTACAATGCTAAGAATTAAAATACAATAAATAATTACTATCAATGTCTCAGATATTTTCGTATTAATTAAATTATAAAAAATAGAAAGAACAACATCTTTTTTAAAAAGTATGGGTAAAAAAGTCATTGTAAATCCCCAAGATAATTTAATATTAATGTCAGCTAATTTCAAAAATCTTAAGTCTGCATTGCCAAAATGAAAAACTGCCATAATAAGTAATAAAGTTAAACCAATCACTGGAAAACTTATCCATAACATCCACCCTGACAAAACAAACAATAAATAAAAAATAAATAATGTGAATCTCTGAATATTTTTGTTAATTCCATACCATATTAATTTTCCATCTAAAGCACCATGACTAACGCCTATTGAGCTAACTAAAAAGAGTGCAGTCCAAATTAAATAATCTGGATTAACAAGATCAGCTGGTATTAATGTGTTTAAAAATATAAAACCTAACAGCGATAAAATAAATAACTGTTGATGAATAATTATTTTATTTAACATATTTTTTAAATAGGCCATGAATCATAAGCTTTTTTGGCATACCTAAGATTATAAAAAAAATATCTTTTAAAGATGGGTTATCTGACATAAATCTAATAATAGATCTCACATCAACATTTCCAAACAACTTCATAAATAACATTGGGACTTTATTAGGCCAAAAATAACATACTGTAAGAAAAATACTATCAAACCAATTTAATAGCCTATTAGGTTCAAATTGAAACTGTTTGAGATTGTTTTTTTTAATTTGTTTTTTTTCAATAGAATTAACCCATTGCGCTACTCTCATCATTGAATACCCGGTTGACGGTCTTGCCATTCCTGCTGATAAACCAATCGGTAATTTATTATTTGATGCGTATTGTCTTGATAAAATCATTGGAATGACTCCCTTTTCCTGTTTCATAGATTTAAATTTTTTGTACTTGAAAAGAGATTCATTTTGTAACTTTTTAATCTTAATAAAAGATGGATTTTTTGAAAATAATGTGGTTTCAACTAATCCTTGATTTTTAGAAAAAGGAAGTGTGTAAACAAATTCAACAGCTTTTTTATTTTTATTAAATTCCATTAACTTAATTACTTCAGGGTTAAATTTTTCAGTTTTGGATAATATCTCATTACCAATAAATACTTGCTTAAGACTTGGTGGAGATTCATATTGTTTATTCGTGATCATATTTCGACTATCAATTAAATATTTAGTATGAATTACTAACTTACTAGTATTTATCTCAATCAAATCTTTGTGATTCTTAATTTTTTTGACATCCAAACCTTGTTTAAAATCAATTTTATTTTTACATTGTTTTAAGAGATTTTTAAGCGTCTCTGGACCATCAAAACATTCATATGAATAGGGTGTTATATCTTTACAAATTTTTTCATTTCCATATGCTATTTCAATTTTATTCCACACATGCCTAGGTTTTAAATTATAGGATTTTTGAATATTTATTAAACCAGGACCCTGCCAGATACAAAAGGTCTGATTTATATTTTTATTATTATTTTTTTCTATTAATAAAATAGATTGGCTCTTATTTTTCAGAACATATCTTGATAAAAACATTAAGCTGGCTAGTCCAGCTCCTATGACGACAATATCATAGTTTTTTTTCAATTTTTGTTTGCTCCTGGTAAATCCTTAATAGCATTATGTAGTTTTATATTATGCGTCTTTAATTTATTGGAAGATTTTCCTTTAGAGAATATTTTAAAAAAAGTTATTTTTAGTTTTTCATAATTATTTACAAATACCCTATCTTCTATGTATGAAATATTATTATTAATAATTTTTTTACCAATGGCTTGATAAATATTAGCTGCAACTCTTATAGCTAATGATGTTTTACCAGGCAAAAAAGGAATTGCATATTCTGCACTAGCATAATAATCATCTGCTAAATCAAGCAATTTTTTTTGACAAGTTTCAATTTTTTTTAAAACATCTTTAGTTGGTATTTTAACCCCCTTAGGCTTTATTTTTCCAACCATACTCTCAGGTAAATATACCCTTTCCATATTTGCATCCTCTTTGATATCTCGACAAATATTTGTTAATTGCATTGCGATACCTAAATCAATTGCATAATGACGCAATTTAATGTCTTTCACTTCTAAAGCATCGCAAACCATTAAGCCAACGATACCCGCCACCCTGTAACAATAGATAATAAGCTCATCAATTGTTTTTGGTTGTGTATGTGACAAATCACTTTGCTGACCTATGATAAATTGAGTAATAATTTCTTTTGATGGTCTAAATCTTTTTTCTAAGTTCGTAAATTCTTCTAAATTTTTATTAAAATTGTTAATTGATTTTTTCTTATTGGTGTCAACTATATCATCAACCTTTCTACAAAAGGCATATATTGAAAACAATCTTGATCTCACTGTTTTCTCTAGAAAAAAAGAAGCCCAATAAAAAGTCTTACCATGCTGTTGAATAATTTGAGCTTGATTCTTCATGAGTGAATTATGTTATCAACTACTTTTGCTGAATTTAATACGCCAGGTATACCAGCACCAGGATGAGTACCTGCTCCAACATAATATAAATTTTTATATTTATCATCTTGATTATGAGTTCTAAACCATGCAGATTGAGTCAGTATTGGGGCGATGGAAAAGCCACTTCCATAGGGTGTTCTATAATCATTTTTAAAATCTATTGGGGTCATGCTAAATTTTGAAACAGCATTTGTTAGAATACCTGGCATTATCGTTCTGTCTAATGAAGCTAAAATCTTTTCAGAAAAATTCTCTTTAATTTCATTCCAATTATAGTTTCCTTTTAAATTTGGCACTGGTACTAAAGCGTAGTATGAGTCATGACCTTGAGGTGCAAAAGAAGGATCGGTAGCGGTAGGTCTATGAAGATAAATTGAAAAATCATCAGCTAAAAAGTTTCTGTCAAAAATATCTTCTAATAATTCTTTATATCTAGGGCCCATCCAAATAGTATGATGTGCAACATTTTTATATTGTTTTGTTGATCCAAAAAATAATACAAATAACCCCATTGAGTGTTTAGCATATTTTTTAAGTAGCTGGTTATGCCATGATATTTTACTTTTTTTAAGAAATTCACTATTAACTTGAACTGGATCTGCATTGCTTACAACAATATCAGGATTTATTTCTTTCCCATTTGTAAATTTAATACTTTGCACTGAATTTTTATTGGTAATAAATTCATCCACATCGTGCTTATAATAAATATTGACACCATGTCTTTCCATTAATTTTCTTAATTCGTTAATCAAATGATTAGTTCCTCCCATTGCAAAAGATATTCCCCACTTTTGCTCTAATGCATGAATGAGTGCATAAATTGATGATGTTGTAAAAGGATTACCCCCAACTAACAGTGGCTGAATTGAAAAAGCTTGCCTTAAATTTGGATGTTCTAAATATTTTGATACAAAACTATATACAGATTTATATCCCCCTAATCGGATAATATCTGGCCCATAACGTAACATTTTAAAAATTTTATTAAATGGTTCACTTGCAAGTTTTTCATAGCCTAACTCAAAAATTATTTCGGCACGTTTAAGCATTTTCAAATAACCATCAACATCTTTTGGTGAGATTTGATTGATACGTTCAAGCATTTTCTTTTTATCAGGCCCATAATCAAATTCCGTTCCATCATTAAAATAAAATCTATACCAAGGATCAAGTGATTGAAAGGTTACATAATTATCTATATTCTCGTTAAAAAGACTGAATAGCTCTTCAAATAAATAAGGAGCGGTTATAACAGTTGGTCCTGCATCATGAAGATAACCATCTTTAATAAATTTTTGTGCACGACCTCCAAGGGCATCTAGCCTTTCGTATAGAGAAACTTCATAGCCTCTTGATCTAAAGCGAATTGCTGATGCGATTCCACCTAAGCCACCTCCAATAACAGCTACATTCTTCACTAATTATTTTCCATAAGATTTTTTGTTCTTGTATTAATTTCATTTTTAATTGATATTAAAACGGGCTGAACCACCTTAGGGACTCGATGGAACTGATCTTCTGCATTTTTAATAAGTTCTTTGATATGTTCTTCTTGGTCTTGAAAAGATTCTTTATTGATAAAATCAATTAATATTTTTGGATTGTTTCTTATTTTTACTTGAATTTCTTGATCTAACTTTTCTAAGATTCTAATTAGCATTCCATTTGGATGTTTTTTATAAATATCAGTAAAAATATCTTGATTTATCCCTACCAAATTTTCAACATCATTTAAATACTGGTATGACAAACCTAAATAATTTGATGCTTTTTGAAGTCCATCACATTCATCATTCGAACGTTCACTACATTTAAACATACCCATCATTGGTAGCGCTATAAATGGAGCAGTTTTATCAGTTGCCATTTTTACATATTGTTCCCATGAGATTAAAAATGGGTCAAGGCTCACGTCTTTGGACTGACCAAAAATTATCTCTTTAACTGAACAAGATAACAATTTCAATAAAATTGTTTGATGCCACCCCTGTTCAATTTCAGTAATTTTATTAAAAGATTCCGCAATCAAATAATCTCCTGTACAAATTGCTGCTGAAATACCATATTCCTGCCAAACCGAACTTTGACCTCTACGAAGAGAATCTTCATCACATATATCATCATGCAGTAACGAAGCACTATGAATTAACTCACAAACAACCGCCCAATTAATATAAGTTTGACTAGACAAACCCAATAATCCTCCAGTAGCAAGAGCTAATCTTGATCTTAGCCATTTACCTTGTGATTCACCATGGTGTGAAAGCCATGCTGATAAATACTTATCATCCACATCAAAACTTTTTGCAAATTCGTTCTTTACATTTTCAAGAAATTTATCTGCTTCTGGAGGTATAAAAGATTCATCCCAATAATTTTTTTTCATAACATTATTTAACCATAAAAAAACGTGCCGTATAGACACGTTTTTTTCTTAGTAATTTAAAACTAATCAAGCACCTGCGTCAGATTTGCGTTGAGCAATCATATAAATCATTACACCAAATATACCAATTGATACTATATCCGCCATAGTATAACCAACCTGTATATTCACATAAGAAGCATCGGAATTAATCATTGGAAATAAATATATGATTGGATAAAAAGCCCAAGAACCAATTAGTAACCATCTTGCTTTACTCACTATACCTTGAACATTTTTTGGTTGTTTTAAAATTGCATCTCCCAATCCTTTAGTTAAATTATAAAGAATATATACAAAGGGAATCATAGCCAATAACCAATACATCAAACGATCACCTAGTTGACTTGCGTCAACTAAACCTTCCCCAGGGTATCCTAAAATAACCATAATTATTGCAGCAAAAACAAGTTTCATACCTCGAGAAAATGTTTCCTCTTTACTCAATCGCATTACAAGAACTAATTCAAGAAGTAACAAAGGAACAGTTAATAACCAACCAACATAACGATAAGCGACATTAAATTGGCTACCTGATGCTACAACCTGTCCATATGTCAAAGTATAAGCATCATTAAAACTTTCAAACATTCTTAAGTAATGATAAAAAGCAATTAAACATACCAATCCTGATAGCGTAAGAGCAGTTTTATAAGCTGGAGCAACTTGAGATCGTTGAACAAAAAAGAAAACCGAACTTGCACCAAAAGTTGCTATAGCAAAAGATAGTGAGTTGTAAACTAAGGTGAAATCTATTACTTCCATCCTATCTCCCAATTTGAAACTTTGAAAAAAAAACGCGTCATTTCTGACGCGTTTTCCTAATTACTTATTCAAGTATCAAAGGCTTTATTAAGCTTTTGAACCTGATGTTGCTGCAGCCCATATAACTACACCAAACGCTATTTTGTTAACAAAATCTGCTAAGTTATAGACTAAGTTTAGAGTATTTACATCTGCACTTCCATTGTATCCAAGGAAGTATCCAATTGGATATATAGCCCAACCAACTGTAACAATAAGTCTTAAAGCATTGAATGCTTTTTTACTTGCTGCTGTACCTTTGCTTGCACTAATTTGACTTGCTTCACCTGCGAATACTTCATAAATGATATATAACCAAGCTATCATTCCTACAGTGAACCCAGACCAAACGCCCACGGATCCTACTTCGCCGAGATAACCAGCAACTAACATAATTACTGAAGCTGCTAATAATCGCCAAAATACTGAAACTGCTACAACTGCAATTGCAGCCAGAATTAGATAAAATTCAACGATCTGTAGTGGTACTGTTAACAACCAATCTACATATCTAAATACTGTCGGGGATGATCCTGTATCTACCCATACCCCTCTCATATAAAAATAGTGAATCGCTGCGATACCTGTAACCATTGCAGCAACTGTAAGTGATGTTTTCCATTTACCTACAGCTCTATCTCTTTCAACCCAGAAAAAAAACGTTGCAGCCACCATTGCCGCCGATAGCAGCCAAAAGCTGACACCGACAAAATCTTGTGGATTTAACATAATAAAATTGCCTCCTGTTTATAAAAGTACTAGTTAAAAAAATAACAAAAATTTATTTTGATTTTTTTAAATAAAAAATTTTTATACAAGGAAATCAAATTAAATTTTGATAGGTGATAATTTATCATATAAATTGCTTTGTGTACTAGTATTATTAACTAAAATTTTTAAAAAAGTTAAGGTAAATTTTTAAAAGTTAACGAGAAATTAAGTTAAAATATTCTTAAATTATGACAAATCAAAAAGAATCAAACGAAAGTACTCCAAATTTTATCCGCGCTATTATTGAAAAAAATATTAGTCAAAAACTTTTTGCAAATAAAAAATGGGCTGGAACTCCAGGAAATAAAACTCACCATGATAATGGTACTCAAGATGCAGCCAAAATACGTACTCGCTTTCCACCTGAGCCAAATGGATATTTACATATAGGTCATGCCAAAAGTATTTTCTTAAATTTTGGTTTAGCCAGAGATTTCAGTGGTGCCTGTCATTTACGATTTGACGATACAAACCCTGAAAAAGAAAATAAAGAATTTGTTGAAAGTATTATTTCAGATGTTAAATGGTTGGGTTTTAATTGGAAGTTTAATAATGAATTAAATCTATATTATGCAAGTGATTATTTTGAACTTATGTATGAAGCTGCAAAAGCATTAATTAAATCAAATCATGCTTATATTGACCAACAATCCATGGAAGAAATAAAAAAAAATCGAGGAACTCTAACTTCGCCAGGTAAAAATTCACCTTTTAGGAAAAGATCTCAAGAAGAAAACCTAAAGTTATTTGAAGAAATGAAAGAAGGAAAACATTCAGACGGATCTATGGTTTTAAGAGCTAAAATTGATATGGCATCACCTAATATAAACCTCCGTGACCCTTCAATATACAGAATTAAAAAAGAATCTCATCATAAAACAGGTGAGTTGTGGTGTATATACCCAATGTACACATTTGCTCATCCAATTGAAGACGCACTCGAAGGTATTACTCATTCAATTTGTACTTTGGAATTTGAAGATCAACGTCCATTTTATGATTGGATCCTTGAAAAACTATTTGATAGTGGAATATTAAATCAACCACTTCCTAAGCAATATGAATTTGCCAGACTTAATTTAACTTATGTTGTTTTATCAAAAAGAAAATTAATTGAGTTAGTTGAAAATGATCACGTCACTGGTTGGGATGACCCTAGACTACCTACACTAAAAGGTGCAAGAAGAAGAGGATATACTCCAGAAGGATTTAAGTTGTTTACTGAAAGAATAGGTGTAGCAAAAGCAGATTCATGGATCGAATATTCAATATTAGAAGATTGTATGCGTGAGGTTTTAAATTCTTCAGCCCTCCGAAGAGTAGCTGTTCTTGACCCTCTTAAACTAGTTATAAATAACTTACCAGAAGATTTTGAGGAGGATTGTTTTGCTCCAAATCATCCACAAAATCCAAAACTAGGAAACCGTACAATTAAATTAACTAAAGAATTATGGATTGAAAAAGCAGATTTTATGGAAGAGCCAGAAAAAAAATTTTTTAGATTATTCCCTGGAAGTCAAGTTCGTTTAAGGTATGGATATATAGTTAATTGTATTGGTTGTGAAAAAGATAAAGATGGAAATATAGTAAAAGTATTATGTGATTATATTCCAGATACCAAATCAGGTACTCCAGGTTCTGACTCTATAAAGGTAAAAGGTAATATTCATTGGTTATCAACTAAACATGCTTTAAATGCTGAAGCATTCCTTTATGACAGACTTTTTATAACTGAGCAACCTGGTTCAAAATCAAATAATTATCTGGATGACATCAATCCTAATTCAATTAAAATAAATAAAATAAAATTAGAAGAAAATTTAATTGATATTAATCCTGGCGATCAATATCAATTTGAAAGACATGGTTATTTTATTTGTGATCAAGAAAGCAAAAAATCTCATATTAAAATAAACCGAACTGTTACTTTAAGAGACACTTGGAAATAAAATTAACTAAGATAAAAAAACCCTATCAATTGATAGGGTTTTTAGTTAAGAAGCTTGGCAGTGTCCTACGTTCGCGTGGAAAAAACCACACTATCATCGGCGCAGAATCGTTTCACTATCCTGTTCGGAATGGAAAGGAGTGGGTCCAACTCGCTATGTCCGCCAAGCAAACTGCTTGAATTACTATTTACTAGTAATTCTAATTTATAAATATAAAAGAAGTAAACATTTTTTGCGTATTGATTGCATTTTACTTTAGTGTCAACTATATCCTTAAGTTTTAAGGTTATAGGATCAAGCCTCACGAGCAATTAGTATCAGTTAGCTTCATGCATTACTGCACTTCCACACCTGACCTATCAACG
>CAYOUI010000007.1:0-73809 GCA_964407135.1 uncultured Methylobacillus sp. | reverse complement strand
TTTTGCCAATTATTTATCCTGAAAACCTTACAGCTGACTTACAAATATACTTAGGGACAACACTAATAATTATAAATATCTTTATCTACGGATTAATTTTATTAAAATTTAAAAGGAAATAAATATTAAATGTTGATCAAGTTAGATTGCATATTTATGTATTTAAGAATATAGTGTTTATGTGTATGTTATTACTTTAATTGGAGAAATTCATGACACAAAAGAAATGTAATTGTAGTTGTAAAACTTCAAAGTGCTGTAAAGAAAAAACTTGTGCTTGCTGCAAAGAAAAATGCTGTTGTAAATAAAAGCAAAACAAGAATAAAAACTGACACTGAAGTTACCATTTATCAAATTTAAACCCTGATTAACTGGGTTTTGCCTCATATAGTAAATTAACCTTAAAGTATTCCCAATTTTTTAATCTATAAAATCAATTGTTAATAGTAATCTGCTGGTATTTCCTGGGGGTTGAGGTGATCGATGAATTAGACCTGCTCCTTGGTTACCTTTCCAACCCTCACCTTTGAGCAAAGCAACATCACCCACACTTAATTGCTGGATATCTTTTACATTAAGGAAAAGCCCCGATTGGTCATCTGGTCTGCCTTGATTTCCTTGACCAAGTTTGCTGCGATCTGCAGCTATTACCAAGGTAGAACATCTTCACCATGAAATAAGCCACCAGTTGGACCATCCTCACCTAGAGTAGCTAAATATAACGAGGTTTTAAAGCTATCTTTAACCTCCACTGGTGCGTTAGGACCACCTAATTCTGTTTTAACCCATCCTGGATGACCAGAATTTACTTTAATATTTGTGTCTTTTAATTCGAGCGCAAGATGAATTGTGTATGCATTTAAAGCAGTTTTTGAGGCGTTATATGCAAATTCTTTTGCTGGAGCAATGGGAGAATCTTTAGCGGTATGAAGTGTTAATGAGCTCAAAATTGTTGAAACATTAACTATTCTTCCTGCTTCAGATTTTTTAATTAACGGAAGCAATTTTTGTGTAAGAGAAATCACTGAGAACAGATTTGTTTGAAATGTATCTTTTACATCCTTGTCACTCACAGTTGAGCTATTCGTAACAAATAGATTACCTGTTAAAAGGACACCTGCATTATTTATTAAAATATCTAATTTATTATATTTCTCTGCTATATAGTCATGCACTTTTTGAGGTGCTTCTGAGTCAAAAGCATCGTATTGAACTAGATCCGCTTCAATTCCTATAGATGCTAGTTCCTCAACAGCTTCTTTGCCCTTTTTTAGGTCTCTTGAACCTAATATTACTTTTATACCTAATTGAGCTAATTTTTTTGATGTCTCAAATCCAATTCCTCTGTTAGCTCCTGAAATAAATGCTACTTTTTCCATAATTTTTCCTTATAAAGTTAATTTTTTTAAATTTTGTTGAAATAGTTGTAAATCTTCACCAAGTAATTTTTTGGTTTGACTTTGTGCTTTCTTCCAATGAGGTAATATTTTATTAAGCACCTGCTTTCCATTTTTACTTAACTTTGAAAACTTCATACGTCCATCAGATCCATAATCAGTTTTTATCCATCCTGATTTATCCAAAATTTTTAAATTTCTTGTTAGGGTAGTTCTTTCCATTTTGAGTTGATTTGATAGTTCACTGATAGTTTTATTTTCAATTTGTGACAAAGTTACAAGAATAGATACTTGATTCGCATTAATTTTTTCGCCAGATTGTTTTAAATGTTCATTATATTTTTGCGAAATATTTCTTGCAGATTTCCTTATATTTGTGCATAAACAATCTGTAAGTTCTGAATATTTTTTTTTCTGTGAATCCATTAATTTACATTTACATTTAATTTTTAATAGTATACATTTATATATTAAGTGTATATACACATAATTTCAAGGAATTTATATGACAACTGAAAAAAAATTTAATTTAAACGATGGAACTTATATTAGATACACAGAGCAGGGCTCCGGCGAACCTCTTTTATTATTACATACAATAAGGAACCGATTAGAATACTCCGATCAATTATTACCTTATCTGACTAAAAAATTCAAAGTCTATGTTATCGACTTACCCGGTCACGGAGACTCCCCCATCAATAAAAAAACAAACTATGACCAAAGTTTTTTGACTGACTCTATTGTGTCATTTATTGAAGATTTAAACTTAAAAAATCTCACTATTGCAGGAGAATCGATTGGGGCTGTTTTAGCTGCAACTATTGCCAAGAAAATACCTAATAGAATCAAAAAAATATTTTGTTTCAATGCTTATGATTACGACAAAAGATTTGCTCAGGGCGTCATGCGAGGAAATTTTATGGCAACTTTTTTATTATTTCATGTAAGTTTACCTTTTGGCCTCGGAGTATTTTTTGCTAAATTAGAATCCTTTCCAACTTTATGGATGATCTTCCGAGGAGGCGTGTATAAGAAATCTGCTATAACAAGTGAATATATAAAACTTCTTTGCACTTCTATAAAAAAACCAAGCTTTATTTATCACGAGAGAAATGTTTTTCAGAATCATAAATCATGGTTAAACGATGATGCTTTATATAAAGATTTGAAGATTCCGGTAAGTTTAGTTTATGGAGAAAGTGACTGGTCCAAACAAGATGAGAAATTAAATACTATGAAGGCATTGAAGCTAAATTCTTTCCATACAATGAAAGAAACAGGTCATTTTTCCTTTTTAGAGTCACCTAAAGAGGTATCTGAAATAATTATTGGGAAATAATTCTTTTGCTTATAGAATAGTTATTTTTCTTAATTAGGTAAATCTAAAAATGTGTCCAGCATGTTATCTCAATGGTTTTTTATTTTTAATATTTGGTGCCAGTGGGGCAGCTATAGCCACTAACCCATGGGTTATCGCTCTTGCTATTATTTTAACTTTAGCAGGCTTTTATTGGATGTGGAAGGCATGGAAAAGAAGAAGCCCTGGCAAAATAATGCAGAATATAAAAACAACTATTATTTTCTTGTTAGTTTTTGGTGCAGGATTCATCACAGCTTCTTACATCACGCATGAATATTTTAAAAATCTTTATTTTCAACAAACAACTTTAGATGATTTTAATTAAAAAATAACCATGGATTCTTATGTTTAAATTTGAACCTCATTTATTATATATTTTTGTTTTTTTGGGATTAATTTTAATTTTAGGTATTTTAATATTTATAGCTCGTCAGGCTACAAAAAAACTAACTAAAACTAACAAAAACACTTGACAGTTAGTGTAAAATTATCAGAAATAGAATTTAATACACTTTATACGTTTATTATGAAAAAATTTTTAATCACATCATTAGTTTTTTTAAGCCTTATATTTAATATCCAGGCTGGTTTTGCGCATGATATAGAGCATTTAAATCATGATCAGCACGAAAATGATGTTGCTTGTGAAGAGCATGATGATGAGCGTACAAATGAAGCTGCTTGTGAGCAATGTCTTTTAAATTATCATTTAGCTAAGTCAACTAATCTGAATAGCTTTTTAGATGTTGAAACTAATAACTATTTTCATTTTGATGATAGCTATTTCATAAATTCTAATATTTTTTATGCTTTCTTAGCTTATCAGTCTCAAGCCCCGTAAATACTCCTAATATAAATAATTTTATTTTAATTTAAGGAGTTTTTATGCGTATCGTATCAATCATATGTGCTTTACTGCTCAGTAATATAATCTATGCAGGTGAAGTGCAAAATTTAGAAATAGAAGAAATACCAATTACTGCCAATCCACTTAATTTGACAGCTGATGAGATGGTAATACCTGTTCAGATTTTTAGTGGAACAGATCTTCAAACTAGAAAGAAACCATCTTTAGGTGCAACTTTAGATATGGTTCCAGGCATCACTAATAATTCTTGGGGTGACAGTGTTGGTCAGCCGGTAATTAGAGGGATGGACAGTAATCGGATCAGATTCTTAAATAATGGTATGGAAATCAAAGATGTTTCTAATATGTCTGGCGATCACGCAGTTGCAATTGACACTATATCTTCAGAACGAGTCGAGATTATTAGAGGTCCAGCATCAATCCTCTATGGAGGTGGCGCTGTTGGCGGAGTAATTAATATTATTGACCACAAAATACATAGTGAATTTATCGATGGAATGATTGGTAAATTTGATCAAAGTTTTGGTGGCGCAGGTAACGATGTATCTAGTGCAATTACTGTCGATTATGGAGTTAAAAATGTTATGTTCCATATTGATGGTTATACTAGAGATAGTAAAAATATTAAAACCCCAGGCTTTTCTGTATCGAAGAATTTAGCTGAATCAGATTCAGAATTTGCGCGTGATAAATACGGAAAAGATACAGTAGTTAACTCTTATAATGAATCTGATGGTGGTTCATTCGGCGCATCTTACTTTTTTAATGATGGCTATACTGGATTATCATTCACAAAACATCAACAGAATTACGGTAATCCACTTGAAGATGGTGGCATGATGGACTTAAATTCAAATCAATATGATTATGTATATGAGAAAAGTAAAATATCATCTTTTATAAGTAAAATGAAATTTAAGTTGGGCTATAGTGATTACGACCATCAAGAAGTTGAACCATCAGGCGAAGTTGGTCTTGAGTATATTGATAAAGGTATTGATGGTAAGTTAGAGTTTACTCACTCATTATTTAATAGGTCATCGGGAGTTTTTGGAGTAGATTTTGGAAACTCACAATTTCAAAAGACTCAAGGCGATCCATTTATTGCTAATAATCACAGGAAAAATTTATCTTTTTATTTACTTGAAGATTATTTCCTTAATGACCATAAAATTACTGTAGGGTTCAGACAGGATTTTAATCGTTTTCGCTCCAATGACTTTACAAGTGACGATGGTTGTACTACATCTTATGAAGCAGATTGTGAAGGAGAGGGTGGTACAGAGCAATCAACAACTTTTGGCAAGGATAAAAAAACTTTCAATAGTAGTAATTTATCTCTAGGTACTGTTACAGAGCTTAATAAACAATGGACAATGCTAGTTAACTTAAGTCATAGTGAAAGAGCTCCGGCACATAATGAACTTTTTGCCTATGGACATCACCATGCAACAGAGACGATTGAGCAAGGCTCTAGAGATTTAAAAAGAGAGCGCTCAAATACTGTTGACGCTCAATTTAAATGGAGTAATGAGAGCGCAAACTTTTCTATAAGTCCATACTATACTGATTTTGCTAGCTATATTGGACTATTAAATTCTGGAGAAACTCAGAACCATCTTCATGAAGGAGAAGATGAGAGTGAAGAATTAGCTGTATATAAATACACAAATATACCGGCAAAATTCTATGGTTTCGAAGTTGATGGAGATTTAAACTTATCTAATAATTATGGTTTAAATGTTTGGGGAGACTTTGTTAGAGCTAAAAATAAGGATGGAGGAAATTTACCAAGGATTCCACCAGTTAGAATTGGTGCTGGAGTTTCTTATGAACGAAATACCTTCAGTAGTAGTTTAGATTTAATGCATGTTTTTAGTCAGACTAACATTGGTCCATTTGAGTTAAAAACAGATGACTATACTAATTTAGCATTGACGATGAATTATTTCCTACCTAAGTATAAAGGCGTTAAATTTTATCTAAAAGGTGATAATCTTCTTGATCAAGAAAAAAGAGATCACGTCTCATTTTTAAAGGATAAGGTTTTGATGGGTGAAAGGTCACTTACTTTAGGCGTTACAGGTGATTTTTAATTAATCATTTAATTAGAGTTAGGCTATATTAGCCTAGCTCTGATTTATTATCTTTATCATTTTATGTGTTTTTATTATTTGAATGATACTATGCAACATAAAGTACGTAAAATAAGGTTATTTTAATGATTAAAGAATTTGAGTATCTCAAGAAAGAATTTCCAAAAAAATATATAAGTATAGTTTTAGAACATCAAGCAGTGAATAAAGTGTTGACGTTCTGTGATGATGAAAATCAATATCTTTTGTTTACAGGTATGTTTTCTGAAGTAAATGGTGGTAAAGGTATTAATGACGAATTAGAATCATATCTCGTCAATTATTTGGTGGAGAAATATAACGCCAAAGCATTTGGAAGAGCCGCTGCTTTTGTATTGGAAGATCAAACAACTTTTATTGGTTTTGATTTTAAGAGTATAGAGAATGATATTTGGTCACAACAAAATAATTTCTCTGTTGATGATGAAGGTAAAGTTATTGATGTAGAAAATATTGTGGCTAATACGAGTGATCAAAATAATATATGTTCGATAGTAACCTCTTATTTTGAAAAAATAGATTTTCCAGCAGACACACAAAATTATCTAAATAATCTATACGAGCAAGTGAAACCAAGTTTTAATATTATTAAATTAAAAATATAGCTTCTAAATAAGATATGAAGTATTTTAAATATTACTTTATTATTAAACGTAGGTAACAAAAATTAGTTATTAAATTTTAGGGGATATTGCTGTTGATTAATATTAGAAAAAAAAATGCATTTGTATTGATGTCAACTAATCATGGAATGATGATCATTAACAAAAATGATTATAGAGAGTATGAACATGAGGGTAAAAATGTTCGAAATGGTGTTGGTTACCAATTATTAGAAACTAGCAGTTATGAGCAGCAGGAAATTGATTTTACACTTGGTTTACTTAATAGCAGAAAAAGGCATTATGGAGATGGAGTCGTTGTAATTGATTGTGGTGCTAATATTGGAATCCTTTCAATTGAATGGGGAAGGTTTATGACTGGCTGGGGAAAGGTCATATCATTTGAAGCCCAAGCCAAAATTTTCTATGCTTTTGCTGGAAATATAGTGCTTAATAATTGCCTAAATATTGACGCATTTCATGCTGCTGTAGGAGACAAAGTGGGAGTAATGAATATTCCTGAACTTGATTATTTACTGCCTTCATCCTATGGCGCTTTAGATTTAGAAGAAAGACCTAATAATATGTTTATTGGGCAAGAAATTGATTATAGTAAAACCATCAGTGTTGATTTAAAGACAATAGATTCACTGAATTTAGAAAGACTAGACTTTATTAAAATAGATGTCGAAGGTATGGAAGAGGCTGTTATTAAAGGGGCTAGTAATACTTTAAAAAAATTAAAACCGATAATATTTGTTGAAGTGCTTAAGTCAGATTCTGAGAAAATACATAAAAATTTACAAATACTTGGGTATGAAATTTTTCCTATGGGTATGAATAGTTTAGCAATTCATAAAGATGATTCAACAATTAAAGATATTTCTGTTTCTGATAATTCAATAAATATTAAATAATCGAATAAGTTTTCATTCAGCCCAGGGTCGTTTACATTTATACATTGAAAAAGTAGCTTTTCCAGGCTCTGGAGATTCACTTTTCATAATAGTATTGGCCTTTACTGAAACAGCACTATTTTTAGCTAGTTGCAATAAATCTCTATCAATTGCTTCTTTACTTCTTTCAACATATGCAATTTCAGAAAGAACACTTACATCAACTGTACCCTTTGAAATACAACCTTCCGGTTCTTTTGTCACTAATAAAATCTTATCTGATCCCTCTTTAATATCAACAAATTTAGCACAACTTGTTATAGCTAATAAAAATACAATTAAAAAAATATTCTTAAAATTCTTCGTTAAATTCATTAAAATCTCTCCTCTTTATTTATCTATTTGTTTTTTTAATCTTTTTGATTTTGGTTTTTCACGATCAAATTTTAGTTCAGGTAAAAACTCAAAATCTAACCATTTTTCTTTTTTAATATTTAAGCTTGGTTTTCTAGTATCTTGACTTGGATCATCAATAGTTCTCAAATAATCTTGATAGGTAGTGAAATATTCAACATTATATTTTTGTTTAATATCTTCAGATGGAATTTCATTGGGAATAATTACTTGTTTCCCTTTTTGCCAATTTGCAGGGATAGCTACATTATATTTTTTAGATAATTGAAGAGCATCAATTATTCGAATAATTTCATTAAAATTTCTACCAATATTTTTTGGATAAGACAAAATAGTTTGAACTGTTTTGTCTGGGTCAATTATGAAAACAGATCTAATTGTAGATTTATTTGAATCTCCAAAAACACCTTCACTTGGTTCAGCTTTGGGGTGATACATTCCATAAGCCGTAGCTATCTTTAATTTTTTGTCTGCAACGATCGGATAATCAAGATCTGGTTTTTCTAGACCTACCGTTACATTGTCACCTATATATTTTTTTTGAAGATTTTTATATTTGTCTACATGTGGTATCCACTCCAAATGATCGTCAACACTATCCGTACTTAATGTGATAATTTTTGTTTGTCTTTTTTTAAATTCTGGCTGTAGAAATGCCAATTCAGCTAACTCTGTGGTGCATACAGGAGTAAAGTCGCCAGGATGTGAAAATAGAATTGTCCATTTATTTTCACTCCAATTGTGAAAATTAATTACTCCTTTAGTTGACTGAGCCTCAAAATTTGGTGCTTTATCTCCAATTTGTAGTGAATGGCTAATTAAAGGAATTAATAAAATTATTAATAGAAAAAATCTTAGATTGTAAATATTACACATTCAAATTAACCTTATTTAAATTATATATTAACTAGTTTAAACTAACATTTACCCCACAAATTTTGAGATAAACTTTAATTCATGAAACATTATTGGTTTACACCAAAAAAATATGGATGTGGATTTTATCCATCATCAGTTCAAGGTTGGATTATAATTCTATCAACATGTATTTTGATATGTTTAGTTTTTTTTATTAATATTCCAATTGAACAAAATAAAATTATTGCTTCAAAAAAAGATTGGTTAAAATTTTTTTTTGATTTCTTTTTAATTCACACCTTTTATATAATTTTAGTTAAAGATAGAGTAAAAGGAGGAGTTAAATGGAGATGGGGAAAAAGTAATAAAGTTTAAATTATTTATCAACTTAATTCATCTCTAGTTGAAGCAAATGCAGCTATAGCCTTATCCAGATCTGCTTCATTATGAGCGGCCGATATTTGTGTTCTAATCCTAGCTTTACCTTTAGGCACTACTGGAAAGAAAAATCCGATCGCATAAATTCCATGATTTAATAATCTTTTACTCATATCTTGAGCTAAATTTGCATCACCAAGCATTACTGGAACAATAGGATGGTCACCATCACTTATAGAAAATCCTGCTTTTTGCATTCCCTTTCTAAAGTAGTGTGTATTGTTCTCTAATTTATCACGAAGCTTAGTTGACTTACTTAACATATCAATAGCTTTTATTGCTGCTGCACAGATTGAAGGGGCTAAGGTATTTGAAAATAGATATGGTCTTGATCTTTGACGAAGCATATCAATTATTTCTTTTCTACCTGAAGTAAATCCACCTGAACCACCACCTAAAGCCTTACCAAATGTACTTGTAATGATATCAACCCTATTCATAACGCCACAATACTCATGAACTCCTCTTCCAGTTTTACCCATAAATCCCGTCGCATGGCAATCATCATGATGAACCATAGCGTCAAATTCATCAGCAAGATCACAAATTTTATCAAGCTGAGCTATTGTCCCATCCATAGAAAATACTCCATCTGTTGTGATTAAAATACGACGAGCATTATTTTTTTTGGCTTCTATGAGTTTAGCTTTTAAATCACTCATATCATTATTTTTATATCGATATCTTGCAGCTTTACATAATCTGACGCCATCAATAATAGATGCATGGTTTAATTCATCAGATATAACTGCATCTTCACTTGATAGAATTGTTTCAAATAAGCCTGCATTTGCATCAAAGCAGGCTGCATATAATATTGTTTCTTCCATACCAAGAAAATCAGTAACTTTTTGCTCAAGGGTTTTGTGAATAGTTTGTGTACCACATATGAATCTAACTGAAGCAAGACCAAAACCCCATTCATCGTAGCTTGATTTGGCAGCTTCAATTATTTCATTATTATTAGCTAAGCCTAAATAATTGTTAGCGCACATATTTATAACATTACTTCCGTCGCTTAATATTATTTCATTTTTCTGCTCTGAATTAATATGCCGTTCAGTTTTCCATAAACCAGCTGCTTTAATTTCATCAAGATCACTCGCAAGACTTTCTTTTGTAGCTTTAAAGCTCATCCATAATCCTTATTAATTTATTTTTCCCAATTTAAAATTACTTTTCCTGATTGACCTGAACGCATTACATCAAAACCCTCCTGAAAATCTTTATAACTATAACGATGAGTTATCATTTTTTCTAAAGGTAATCCACTTTGCACCATCATCGATCCTTTATACCAAGTCTCAAAAATTTCACGCCCATAAATGCCCTTTATAGTAAGACCTTTAAAAACTACGTTATCCCATTCAATGCCTGATCCAGCTGGCATAATTGCGAGCATAGCTATCCTGCCCCCATTAATCATGTTGTCTAACATGCCACTAAAGGCTTGAGGTGAACCTGACATTTCTAAACCAACATCGAACCCTTCATAGATTCCAAGGGACTCCATTAGTTCCTTTGAAAGACTATCTTGAGATACATTGATTACATTTATTTTTGGCACTATTTTTTTAATCATATCTAGGCGATATTGATTTAAATCAGTTATAACAATATTTCTTGCTCCTGCATGACTTGCTACCATAGCGGACATCATCCCAATTGGTCCTGCACCAGTAATAAGAACATCTTCACCAACCATATTGAAAGACAGTGCTGTATGGACTGCATTTCCATAAGGGTCAAATATAGATAATAGATCGGTAGAAATTTCACGACTAGGTTTAAAAATATTTTTTGCAGGCACAGATAAGTACTCCGCAAAAGCACCAGTACGATTTACTCCAATACCAATTGTATACGGACATAAATGTGGTTTTCCGGCTAAGCAATTTCGGCATCGTCCACATGTAATATGACCTTCACCAGAAACTATATCTCCAATCTTCAAATCAGTGATATTCGAACCAAGTTCTACAATTTCCCCAGCATACTCATGACCAGTTATCATTGGAACTGGAATAGTTTTTTGTGCCCATTCGTCCCAATTGTAAATGTGGATATCAGTTCCACAGATAGCAGTTTTTTTTATCTTAACCAGAACATCATTATTACCAATTTCAGGCTCTGGCATATCTTCAAGCCATATACCTTCTTTTGCATGTCTTTTTACTAAAGCTTTCATTAATTCCCCATAGATTTATATTAGAATCTGTAAGAAGTTATCATTTTATTTCATTAAAAATAAAATGATAGCAATACTTTAAAGTATTATTTGAACCAAATTAATTTTTTGGTGACTATATCTTATGAATTTAATTAAAAATAAATTATTAATTGTTATTTTAGGTGTTTTTTGTATTTTTTCAATCCCAAATAGCTGGGCTTTAGAAAGTTATGTTGGTGAATTATTTAAAACTGATAAGCCAATTACACTTTATACGGCAACTCAAGCAAAAGAAGGACAAATAAAATCTGTCTTTTGGGAAATAACTGACAAAGAAGAAAAAAAACATTATCTTTTTGGCACAATCCATACAGATGATAATCGTGTTTCAAATTTCAACCCAATTGTCTTAGATAAATTAAAAGAAATTGATATTTTTGTTATGGAGACAGATGAAATTCTTGATAGATCAATACTTCAAGTTGACTCAAAGATTTATGAAGGTCGTCTAACAGAAAAAGAATTGGAAAAAATTTATGCACTAGCAGATTTTCATACAATGTCTAGAGAGAGTATTTTATCCATGAAACCGTGGCTTTTAGCTGTAATTTTTGATTCACCAAGACCCATAACACCTTTTAATCAAGATAATTTACTAAAATCTAAAGCAGAAGATTTTTTAAAAATTACGCAGGGACTTGAATCTCCATCAGAGCATTTTAAAGTCCTAGATCTTTTTACAATTGAAGAACAAATGTCGTTATTAAAAGCAGTATTAAAAAAAGATTTGAAACAAAAAGAAGATAATTATGAATCATTAATATCTGCTTATTTAAGTTCCGATGTTGAACGTATTTTAGAGGTGGATAGTAAAATCACGAAAAGTTTCATTTCTGAAGCTATTTGGAAAAAAATGGAGTTATATTTACTTACAAAGAGAAATAAAGTTTTTGTTGACAGAATTATGGAGCTAATGGAAGGTAACCAAATTTTTATTGCAGTTGGTGCATCACATTTAGGAGGAAAAACAGGACTTCTAAATCAATTTGAGGATTTTGGTTTTAAATTGAAGCCTATACAAGCATTAGATTGAAATATACTGCTTGTGTGAAATAATGTATGTATGTATGAAAATTCAATTGCATCTAAAAATAATGTTTTTTTTAAGAAATTAAAAAAAATTTATTCCAGTTCGTCTTTTAGAAAAAAACAAGAACAGACCATTCTAGATGGACCTCATTTAATCCAATCTTTTATTAAATTTAATAAACCATTAGCAATTATTGAAGATTTAAGTAATAAAAATCCTGAGATAAAAAAAATAATATCTGATACAGATTGCCCTTGTTATTCTCTAAGTCATGAATTATTCCTTCAATTAAGTGAGTTAAAAACTTCAACTGGTGTTTTAGCTCTCGTAAAAACTCCAAAAAATAAAATTCTTAATTGTGACGGCTTGACTTTATTGTTAGATGGGATTCAAGACCCAGGAAACCTAGGAAGTATTTTGAGGACTGCCAAAGCAACAAATGTTAATTCTATCGTTATGTCTAAGACTTGCGCTGATCTATGGTCACCAAAAACATTAAGAGGAAGTCAGGGCATACAGTTTTCTCTTAATTGTATGGTTGAGCAGGATCTTAATAACTGGATATTAAATTATAAGCACAAAGTAATTGGACTTGCACCAAATGGAAAATCAATATTTAAAAAAAAACTTTTATTAAACATGGCAATTTTAGTTGGCAATGAGGGGAGTGGGATTTCTAGTTCTTTACTTAAAAAAATATCTGAAACTTTATCTTTACCAATGCATAAGGATGTCGAATCAATAAATGTAGGAGCTGCTGTAAGTGCTTTTATGTATGAATATTATCGACAAATGAACGTTGATTAGAGTCAAGCTCAATACTATTATGGTTTTGTAAGGGTTTAATGTCCCAGTTTTTAGAGGCATATTTAAGAATCTCTTCAGGTTTGGCATCTTCCATATCTTTTTGAATTTTTTGTTTAAGAAATTTAAGTCCTTCGATAAGAACTAATGACCAGTTCTTAGTATTCAATTTATCGCCATTGCCTTTACTTAACTTTCTATTATTAATTGATGCAACTGGAATATGCATGAAATTTTTTTCAGGAAAATTCAAAAGCGTATTTATATAATGCTGTTTAATTGTTGAATTAAGTAAATCTGAACCTCTTACAATATCAGTTACTGATTGTAATTCATCATCAATAACTGCCGTTAATTGATATGCATATATTTGATCAGATCTTTTAATTATAAAATCTCCAGTAAGACTGTCACTTTTATGAGCTTGAAAACCCTGAGCTCTGTCAAGAAAGTTAGTTGAGGTGAAGTTTGCTATTATCCTCACTGATGATGAATTCGAGGCTGGATGTTGTTTTTCTCTACAATAGTTATTATAAATAATTTCGTTAGAGTCAGATTTGTTTAATGAGATAATTTTTTTTCGAGAACATTGGCAGTTATAAGTAAGATTTTTTTTACATAATATTTCAAAATAATTTTCATAAGATTTAACATTTTTACTTTGTCTAAATATTTCATCATCCCAAAATAAACCTAAATTTTCTAAAATACTAAGAATAGCTGATTCAGCACCTTTAACAACTCTAGGAGAATCAATATCATCAATTCTTATTTTCCATATGCCTTTATTATTTTTAGCGTCAAGGTAGCTAGCTAAAGCAGTTATTATTGAACCAAAATGAAGAGGACCAGAAGGAGTAGGTGCAAATCTTCCAATATACAAAACTTATATTTCTCTCTGTGGGTATGGAGGCACATACCAATCTGTTAATGTTTTTCCTGAAATAGTTAGTTGGCAATGAAGCCTATCATCATTACTTGCGCTAACACTAAAGTAATAAACTCTTTTGATTGAAGGCCAGTTCTCAGAGGTTCTTACGATTGAAATTTTATTACAATAAACTGTGTCATCAAGTAGTTGCAAATTAAACTGTTTGGCAATGTTCTTGCCATGAAAAACAGCTATTTCTCTCTTGGCGGAAGTTTCATACCAAAAATAAACAACTAGTAAAATTGTAAAGACAAAAAAATAATCAAACATAGATAGTAATCATAAAACCTTTTTGCTAATAAATCATTTAATCATAGAAATTGCACTAAAATAATGCAATTTTATTATTTTTAGGGCATATTTAGAAAAATTTACTACCAAATCCTAGAAACAGAACTAATTTTATGGATAATTAATTAATTAAAAAAATAGGAATTTAACAATGGAAACTTTAGCAGATCAAGGCAACGTTCTTTTTATTCTTTTGGGTGCAATTATGGTCCTTGCTATGCATGCTGGGTTCGCTTTTTTAGAAGTTGGTACAGTAAGAGAAAAAAATCAAGTAAATGCTTTAGCTAAAATAATGGCTGATTTTTCAGTATCAACAATAGCTTATTTTTTTATAGGCTACAGTTTAGCTTATGGAATTAATTTTTATGATGCCGCCTCAGCGCTAAGTGAAAAAAGCGCGTATGAGCTTGTTAAATTTTTCTTTCTATTAACATTTGCTGCAGCAATACCTGCAATAATCTCAGGTGGAATTGCAGAGAGGGCAAAATTCAACCCTCAGATAGTTGCATCATTTCTTTTAGTTGGTTTCTTATATCCTTTTTTCGAAGGAATTATTTGGAATGGAAATCATGGTTTTCAAGAATTTTTAACTAATAGTTTTGGAGCTCCGTTTAATGATTTTGCTGGATCAGTTGTTGTTCATGGAATGGGCGGCTGGATTGCTTTAGCAGCTGTAATATTGTTAGGCGCAAGATATGGCAGATATTCAAAAGATGGAAAACTAAATGCATTTCCGCCTTCAAGTATTCCTTTCTTGGCATTAGGTTCATGGATACTTACTGTTGGATGGTTTGGTTTTAATGTAATGTCTGCGCAAACGTTAGATGGTATTACCGGATTGGTTGCTGTGAATTCTCTCATGGCAATGGTAGGGGGTACACTTGCTGCTTTAGTAGTTGGTAAGAATGACCCTGGATTTTTATACAATGGACCTTTAGCAGGATTAGTTGCAGTATGTGCTGGATCAAATCTTTTTCATCCATTAGGAGCTCTTGCGACTGGAGCAATTGCAGGGGCATTATTTGTTTGGACATTTGCTTTAACACAGAATAAATGGAAAATTGATGACGTTCTAGGTGTCTGGCCTCTTCATGGTATTTGTGGTGCTTGGGGAGGTATAGCTGCAGGTATTTTTGGGTTAACTCAATTTGGAGGACTTGGTGGGGTAACCTTTTTATCTCAATTAGTCGGGACTGTTTCGGGTGTTGGGGTTGCATTTTTTGGAGGGTATATCATTTATGCAATTGTTAAAAATACTATGGGGATTCGTTTAACAGAAGAAGAAGAATTCAATGGTGCCGATATAACTATCCATAAAATTAATTCAGTTTCTAGTGATAAGTAATTAAGTTCATTCTTTGACATGCTAAAATTTGGTATGTCAAAGATTCATGTAATTATTCCTGCAGCAGGTTCTAGCTCTAGAATGGGGCAAGAAATACCTAAACAATTTTCATCCTTTCATGGAAAAGCTTTAATTGAATGGGTTGATTTTATTTTTTCTAATGTAAATGAAGTTGATACAATAGCAATTGGTTTTAATGCTAATGAAAGAAAATACATTGAAAATTCTAATTATTCTTTTTCTCATAAAACCAAAATTTATTATTCTGGAGGTGACAATAGATCCGAAACTGTTTTAAATACTCTTAATTCAATTAATAGTTATTCTTCGGATGATGATTGGGTATTAATTCATGATGCTGCTCGAGTTGGTATTACAGAAAAATTTATTAACTCTTTCATTAAGGAGGTAGTTAAAGATAAAGTAGGAGGTATAGTAGCAATTCCATCAGTTGATACGATAAAAAGATTAGATAAATCTAAAAGAATTATTAAAACCGAAAATCGAGATGAGTTATGGTTAGCACAAACCCCACAAATGTTTAGGTATAAGCAATTAATTGAGGCCTTAGAAAAATATAATGGGATACCGACTGATGAAGCGCAAGCAATAGAATCTCTTGGATTAAAGCCAATCATTTTTAAAGGATTAATTACTAATTTTAAAATTACTTATCCTGAAGATTTAATCAATATGAATCAGATTTTTACAAAAATAATTAAAGGGAAATAAATGACTCGAATAGGTCAAGGATTTGATGTTCATAAATTTGTAAAAGGTAAATCTCTAACTATTGGAGGAGTTTTAATTCGCTGTGATTATGGTTTAGAAGGTCATTCAGATGCTGATGTTCTTATACATTCAATAATAGATGCTTTATTAGGGGCGTCTTCTCTTGGTGATATTGGTAAACACTTTCCTGATACTGATGATAAATTTAAAGATATTAATTCTCGTGATCTTTTAAGAGACGTTATTAAAAAATTAAAATTAAATAATTATAATGTTGGTAATATTGATGCAACAATTATTTGTGAGACTCCAAAGATGCAACCCTACATCAGTCAAATGAAAACCAATATTGCTGATGATTGTAAATGTAATTTGAATGATATAAATATAAAAGCGACAACCACAGAAAAACTTGGTTTTATTGGAAGATCAGAAGGTATTGCTGCTCAAGCAATTTGCTTAATTAATCAAATCTAATTATATTCTTTAAGTAAAACTATAACTGCACCGCTACCACCATCATGTTTAGGGGCTTGGGCATAAGCTATAACTTCATCTTTTTGGGCTAGCCAATTCTTAACTTTATTTCTTAACACAGGCTCTTTATTTTTTGATCCAATACCTTTGCCATGAATAATTCTTATACATCTTATATGTTTTTTTTTGCAATCTTGAATAAAGTCAACAATGTATGACTTTGCTTCTTGCGAAATCATTCCATGAAGGTCGATGGAACCTTGCACTACCCAATAACCTTTTTTTAGTTTTTTAAGAATATCAGGTGAATGACCAGTTCTTAAATATAATAAACCATCTTCAGATTCTACGTCCTCCAAAATATATTCATCACTCAAAGCATCAAGTAAAACTTGTCTTTCATCATCTAATAATTTTTTGGCAATTGGTTTTGGTTTTGGTTTTTTACTTAATGTATCTATAGTCTTAGACTTAATTTTAAGTGGCTTTACATTTTTTACTGCTTCCCGAAAAAGATTTTTTTCATTATCATCATTCATGATTGGCAAGATATCTTTCTGCATCAAGAGCCGCCATGCAGCCTGTACCAGCACTTGTTACAGCTTGTCTATAAATATGATCTTGAACATCACCAGCAGCAAATATTCCTTTAATACTGGTGGCAGTAAAATTCCCTTCTCTACCACAACTAGTAACTATATAACCATTTTCCATATCTAATTGATCTTTAAATATATCTGTATTTGGTTTGTGGCCAATAGCAATAAAAACACCTTTTAAATTAATTTCTTTAATTTTCTTTGTTTTTACATCTTGAATTTTAATTCCAGTTACTCCAGAATCATCTCCGAGAACTTCTTTAAGCTCATTAAAAAGTGCTAATTCAATTTTACCTTCTTTAACTTTTTCATGAATTTTATTAACTTCTATCATTTCAGCTCTAAATTCATCTCGTCGATGAATAAGGGTAACTTTACTTGCTATATTTGCCAGATATAAAGCCTCTTCAATCGCAGTACTTCCTCCACCTACAACTGCTACTTCTTGATTTTTGTAAAAAAATCCATCACAGGTCGCACATGCAGAAACCCCTTTACCTAAAAATTGCGTTTCACTTTCTAGGCCTAGATATTTTGCTGAAGCTCCAGTCGAAATAATTAATGCGTCGCATGTATATTCCTCATTATCACCAATAAGCTTAAATTTTTTACCTTTTAATTCACACGTATTTATATGATCAAATATTATTTCGGTATTAAATCTTAAAGCATGTTTTTCGAATCTACTCATCAAATCGGGGCCCATTACACCATCTGCATCAGCCGGCCAATTATCGACATCTGTTGTTGTCATTAGTTGACCGCCTTGAGCTATGCCAGTAATGAGTAATGGGTTTAGGTTTGCTCTTGCTGCGTAAACAGCAGCTGAATAACCAGCTGGCCCTGAACCAAGGATAATAAGGCGCGAGTGTCTTGACATAATTTTAATATTTCCAGAGTTTTAAAACGTAATTCTAGTTTACACTGCATATCTTATCAATTGATAATAATGATTATTTAAGATAATTATTTAAATCATTTTAATTAATTAAATTAATCTTATATTTTAAGAATGCTAAATTTAATGCTAATTAATTAAAATTTTTTTTTATAAGTTCAATTTTATATTCAGCCTGATATAATTTATTATATTTCATCGAGTAATTTTTAATTGTTTTCAAGACAAAAATCAAAAAATAAAAAGATTTTAGCCGCATCTAAGAAAAACTCTAAAGATTTAGCGAGCAGAGTTCTTAGGGAAGCTTCTTGGTTTACTTTGTTATTTATAGGTTTATATATAACCCTAGCATTGATAAGTTATTCAGGAAGTGATCCATCCTTTTCACATAGTATTGATGTTGGTGAAAGTATAAATAATTTAGCTGGAATTAGTGGTGCTTATTTTTCTGATTTATTTTTAAATATTTTTGGTTTGTCTGCTTGGTGGTTAGTTTTCTTAAGTATTTATAGTATTTTTTTAATTTATCCAAGAATTGAAAATGAAAATTATCAAATTAAGCATCTTTTAATTATTCATTATTTAGGGTTTTTCCTCCTACTTATATCATCATCAACATTTGAAGCAGGTTATATGATTGAATTTTCAGTATTATTACCTGCTGAGCAAGGTGGTGTTTTAGGAAATATTATTTATGATTTTTTAGCTCAAGCAATGGGCTATATTGGAACTTTAATATTTTTAGTAATTTCATTCGCTATCGGATTTAGTTTATTTACTGGTTGGTCATGGATAACAATATCAGAAACTATTGGTAACTTTATATGTAATGTATGTACAAGTATAGTTAATAAATTTGATAGCTGGCAAGATCGAAGGGAAGGAAAAAAGTTTGAGCAACAAAGGTCATCTTTTGTTGATTCTGAAAGAAAAAAACTTGAAAATCGCTCCCCTGTAAAAATTTTGGACATAAAATCACCAGCTAAAGAAAGTATTAGAGTAAAAAAAGAAAAACAAACTAGTCTTTTTGGAGATTCTGACTCAATACTTCCTCCATTACATCTTTTAGATCAACCAAAAAAAGAGGTATCAATCCAATCACCAGAAACTATTGAATTTATTTCTAGATTGATAGAAAAAAAATTATTAGATTTTGGTATTGAAGCTAAAGTGATTTCAGCACAACCAGGTCCAGTCATTACTCGTTATGAATTTGAACCTGCAGCAGGGGTGAAAGGAAGTCAGGTGATAAATTTAGCTAAGGATTTAGCTAGAGCATTATCAGTTAGTAGCGTTAGAGTAGTGGAGACTATTCCTGGAAAAACTTGTATGGGCTTAGAAATACCAAACCCAGATCGTCAGATTGTTTATCTTTCTGAAATAGTTAGCTCTAAAACATTTGCTGACACTTCAGCTTTATTATCTGTTGCATTAGGGAAAGACATCGCAGGCAAACCTGAAATTGCAGATATTTCTAGGATGCCACATATTTTAATTGCTGGAACAACTGGTTCTGGAAAATCTGTAGCTATAAATGCGCTTGTTCTAAGTCTTTTGTACAAAGCAACCTCTGAAAAAGTCAAAATGATTTTAATTGATCCTAAAATGCTTGAGCTTTCAGTTTATGAGGGAATTCCTCACTTATTGTCACCTGTGGTGACTGATATGAGGCAGGCTAGCAATGCATTAAATTGGTGTGTTCAAGAAATGGAGAAAAGATACAAATTAATGTCAGAATTTGGAGTCAGGAACTTAGCTGGATTTAATCAGAAATTAAAAGAATCTAGTGAAAAAGGTACACCTTTAACAAATCCATTTTCACTAGATCCAGAAAATCCTGAGGTTTTAGAAGAATTACCATTAATTGTAATTGTCATTGATGAATTAGCAGATTTAATGATGACAATGGGTAAAAAAATTGAGGCATTAATTGCGAGACTAGCACAAAAAGCAAGAGCATCTGGAATACATCTAGTTTTAGCTACTCAAAGACCATCTGTTGATGTTATTACTGGATTAATTAAAGCAAATATTCCAGTGCGCATTGGATTTCAAGTATCAAGTAAAATAGATTCAAGAACAATTCTTGATCAAATGGGTGCAGAAACACTTTTAGGTAAAGGGGATATGTTATATATGCCACCTGGAACAGGCTATCCAGATCGAATACACGGGGCTTTTGTTTCTGATCAAGAGGTTCATAAAGTAGTTAATTTTCTTAAATCGAAAGGTGAGCCTGAATATATTGAAGAAATACTTAATCCTAATGAGGGAGTTGACAATATTTTAGGAGAATCTAGTTCATCAGGGGAGAAAGATCCTCTTTATGATGAAGCTGTTGAAATTGTGCTCAAATCTAAAAAAGCCTCAATCTCATATGTCCAAAGAAATTTGAGAATTGGCTATAATCGTGCAGCTAGAATTATTGAAGATATGGAAAAAGCTGGGTTAGTGACACCAATGCAAAGCAATGGAAATCGAGAAATTATAACCAGTAATAAAGATGATTAGACTTTTTCTTTTATTATTATTATTTTGTTTAAATGTATCAGCTAATTCACATTTTGAATTATCAGAAAAATTAAATAAAATGAAATCTCTTACTGGTGATTTCAAACAAAAAGTGACCGATCAAAATGGCGCAATACTTCAAGAAGTTTCAGGCCAATTTTTTTTTAAAAAACCTAATTTATTTAAGTGGGATTATCTTAAACCATTAAAAAGTCAGTTAATAAGTGATGGAGAATTATTATATCTTTATGACCCTGATTTAAAGCAGGTTGTTATTAGTCAGTTAAAAAAAATTGGTGGGGTTAGTCCAGCCATGCTTTTAGTAACAAAAGATATAGAAAGTTTGTTTAAAATAACTAGAATTAGAGACAAAGAAATTGATTGGTTTAAAGCCGTGCCGCATGACCCTGAAAAGGCTAATTTCAAAGAAGTATTTATTAATTTTTCCCATGATAGATTAAAATTCATGACAATTATTGACGGATTTGACAATAAAACTGAAATTCAGTTTATTGATATTAATCAGAATATTAAAATTAATGATGCATTCTTCTTATTCAATACTCCCGATGGTATTGACGTTATAAAAAATTAAATGAACACTGAGCCATCAATTCCTTTAGCTGAATTTTTAAGACCTAAAAATGTTGGAGATATTATAGGACAAGATCATCTTTTGGGTGATGGTCAGTCACTGAAAGTTGCAATAACTTCTGGAAATCTACCATCTATGATTTTATGGGGGCCACCAGGGGTGGGTAAAACGACAATAGCTCGTGTTATTGCAAATAGTACAGATGCTCAATTTATTTCTATTTCAGCTGTACTGTCTGGGGTTAAAGAAATTAGGGAGTCAATAGAAAAAGCTAAGTTTTCATTAGAACAACAAAATAAAAAAACTATACTTTTTATTGATGAAGTGCATAGGTTTAATAAAGGTCAACAAGATGCTTTTTTACCACACATTGAATCAGGACTAATAACCTTAATAGGCGCAACAACTGAAAATCCCTCTTTTGAAGTCAACACCGCATTATTAAGTAGATGCCAGATATATGTTTTAAAAATATTGTCTTTAGATGAATTAAATACAATCATTGATAGGGTTATAAATAAATTTGACAAAATAAAAATAGATAATAAAGCCAAAGATATCATTCTTACATATGCAAACGGAGATGCCAGACGCTTAATAAATTTACTTGAAATGCTTATTAATAACTTTAAACCTAAAATAGAGGGAAATATAAATAATAAACTAGTTGAGAAAATAATTTCTGATAAAACTAGAAGGTTTGATAAAAGTGGCGAACAATTCTATGATCAAATATCAGCAATGCATAAATCAGTTAGAGGTTCAGATCCTGATGCATCGATATATTGGTTGCTAAGGATGCTTGATGGTGGTGCTGACCCACTTTATTTAGCGAGAAGAATAATAAGAATTTCTATAGAAGACATTGGTTTAGCTGATTTAAAAGCTCAAACAGTTGCTTTAGAGGCTTATCAAATTTTTGAAAGATTGGGTTATCCAGAAGGAGAATTAGCATTAGTAAATGCTATTTTATATTTAGCATCAGCTCCTAAAAGTAATTCATCATATATGGCTTATAATGATGCTAAGACTTTTATTAAAGAACATCAGCAATTTGACGTACCTTTGCATCTAAGAAATGCACCAACAAAATTGATGGAAAATTTAGACTATGGAAAAAATTATCGTTATGCACATAATGAACCAGATGCTTATGCTGCTGGTGTAAAATATTTTCCTGATGAAATAGAGCCAATAAAATTTTACAAACCAACGAATCGTGGTTTAGAAATTAAAATTAAAGAAAAATTAGATTATTTGAAATCATTAGATGATTCATACAAAAATAAGCAGGATAAGAAATGATAGATATAAATTTATTAAGAAAAGATACTAAAGGAATCTCAAAACTCCTCAAAGAGCGAGGTTTTGATTTGGATATAAAAAAATATACTTCTTTAGAAAAAGATAGAAAAGTAATTCAAGTTAAGGCTCAGGAGTTACAAGAGCAAAGAAACCAATTTTCAAAAAATATTGGTAGTGAAAAGGGAAAAGGTAATGATGTATCTGAATTAATGTCACAAGTAAATATTATTTCTGACACATTAAAAGAACTAGAGAGTCAGTTAGCCTTAATTCAAACATCTTTAAATAATTTTTTATTAAATATTCCTAATATTCCTCATCAATCAGTACCAAATGGTAATTCAGAAAAAGATAATATAACTTTAAAAGAATATGGAAAACCTAAAAATTTTAGTTATGCAATAAAAGATCATGTTGATGTAGGTTTACAACATGGCTTAGATTTTGAATTAGGAACAAAGCTATCAGGTACGAGATTTGTTACTATGAAAGGCGAAATGGCTAGATTACATCGAGCTATAGGTCAAATGATGCTTGATATTCAAACACAAGAAAATGGATATGAAGAATGTTATACACCTTATTTAGTTAACGAAGATTCACTGATTGGTACGGGACAATTACCAAAATTTGCCGAAGATTTATTTAAAACAAGTAAAAGTGATGATGACTTACTTTATCTGATCCCAACAGGAGAGGTAACTTTAACCAATCTTGTTAGAGATACTATAATTGAAGAGAACAAATTACCATTAAAATTTACTGCACATACACCATGTTTTAGGTCTGAAGCAGGTTCATATGGAAAGGATACGAGAGGTATGATTCGACAGCATCAGTTTGATAAAGTTGAAATGGTTCAAATAAGTCATCCTGATAAGAGTTATGAAGTGCTTGATGAAATGGTGATTCATGCAGAGAATATTCTTCAAAAATTAGAATTACCCTATAGAGTTGTTACATTATGTAAAGGTGATATGGGTTTTGGGGCAGCTAAGACTTTTGATATTGAAGTTTGGCTTCCATCACAGAATACATATCGAGAAATATCATCGATATCAAATTGTGAAGATTTCCAAGCTAGAAGATTAAAAGCAAGATACAAAGATGCTAATGGGAAAAATCAATATTTACATACATTGAATGGCTCTGGTTTGGCAGTGGGGAGAACTTTGGTAGCAATTCTAGAAAACTTCCAACAAGAAAATGGTGACATTGAGATACCGAAAGCATTGGTTTCATATATGAATGGAAAAAAAGTTTTAACTATTACTAAATCATAGCTGAGTCATCTATATGAGTGAGATCACCATTACCAGCTATTATAATAGTATGAACAGTATCTAAAAAAATACCATGTTCAAGGACGCCAGGAATATTTGATAACCATGCTGATAAATCATGAATATCTTTTTTATCTTTGAATCTACAATCAAGAACTAAATTACCATAAGAAGTTATAGCAAAACCATCACCAGCTGTATTATTTCTTAAATTACATTCAGCTGCAAATTGCGCAATAAGTGTTTTTGTTATTTTCCATGCAATAGGAGAAACTTCAACTGGAATTGGAAAATTAGAACCAATCTTATCTACCATTTTTGAATCATCACCGATGATCACACACTTTTTACTGGACCTTGCTAATAATTTTTCTCTTATTAAATCATATCCTCGACCTTTAAGAACTTGTATTCCGATACCACTACCATAATTAATTTCGTCTGCACCATCAACATATAAATCAATTGATTCAATTTGATCGAGAGAAACACAATGCAATCCAGCATTAGTTGCATTAATACCACTAATTGTTGAACTAGCAACTACTTCTATATTCAGTTTTTCTTTCTTTATTTTTTTTGCTAATCCTTCAATAAAATAGTTTGCCGTTGAGCCTGTACCAAGACCAACTATCGTATTATTTTCAACATAATTTAGTGCTTCTCTTGCAACTAATTCTTTATCATCCATGTCTATTTCCCATTTATATTAGTAATAATTGTTTATAATGTGCGGTTTAATAAAGATAGTATTGCATGCCTACAAAATTAGTAAATAATAAATCACAAAAAGATTTCTTTCTTGAGGTTCGAACTTCTCTTAGCCATTCGATTGGAGAATATTTCGAAGACTTTTTACAAAAAGATTCTAAATCACTAAATGTTATTACTTGCTCGGTATTTGATGCTGTTCGAATAAAAGAGGAGATTTCATGGTTTTTCCCTAAATTTAAAGTAAATCTTTTACCAGACTGGGAAACATTACCTTATGATCAAATTTCACCACATCCAGATTTAATTTCAGAAAGATTATTAACCTTATATCAAATGACTAAAAAAGAATTTGATATAAATCTAATTCCAATTACAACAGCACTTCATTTAGTTCCTCCCCGAGATTATATTGAAAAATATAGTTTTCAATTTAAAAAAAACCAAAATGTAGATTTAGAAAGTTTCAAAGCAACATTAATTAAAAATGGTTACTTAAATGTGGAGAAGGTAATTCATCCCGGTGAATATGCAATAAGAGGTGGAATAATTGATTTGTTTCCAATGGGCTCAATGGTGCCATATCGAATAGATTTTTTTGATACACAGATTGATTCTATTAGAACGTTTGATCCTGATTCACAAAGAAGCTTATACCCTATCAATAAAATAGAATTATTACCTGCAAGAGAATGCCCGCTTGACGAATTAGGTATAAAAATTTTTCGTCAGAATTATAGAGAAAAATTTGAAGGAGATCCATCAAAATCAAAAATATATAAAAGCATTACTAAGGGAACTCCTTTTGCTGGAATGGAGTGGTATTTGCCTTTGTTTTTTGAATCTACAAATACGATATTTGATTATTTAGATATAGATGATCCTATCTTTATAGACGAATCTTTAGCTGAAGCATCCCAGAACTATTGGCAAGAAGCTGAAAAAAGGTTTAGTTTATATGCGTATGATATAGAAAGACCTATTTTAGAACCTCATAATTTCTTAATGCGTTCAGATATATTTTTTAGAAATATAGATAAATTTCAAAAAATAAAAGCTAAAAATAAAGTCTTAGCAAGTTTTCCGCATGACCTGAGTATTGATAGAAGTAATGAATCCCCATTAAAAAAATTAAATACATTTATTAAAAGCAAAAAAAATAAAATTTTAATATGTGCTGAAGGTTTAGGGAGGAGGGAGATATTAGGTGATTTGCTAAGGGATAGTAAAATTAAATTTTCTGTAGTAGAAAGTTGGCAAAAATTTAAGGAGTCTAAAGACAAGGTAAACCTTATAACAAGTGCTCTTCACAAAGGATTTTTGTCTAAGGACATTTGTGTTATTACCGAAAATGAAATTTTTCCAAATTTTGTAAAGCAACAAACTAAAAAAAATAGAGATAAAAATTTTAATTCTGAAGCTATTGTTAAAGATTTAACTGAACTCAAAATAGGAGATCCAGTTGTTCATGAGCAATACGGGGTTGGGAGATATCATGGTTTAACTAATTTAGATTTTGATAATAATCAAACAGAATTTTTATTACTTCATTATCATGGAAATACTAAATTATATGTACCTGTTCCACAACTTCATCTAATATCTAGGTATTCTGGTGGCCCAGCTGAATCAGCACCTCTCAATAGTCTTGGAAGTAAGGCTTGGGATAAGTCAAAAAGAAAAGCCCTTAAACAAATTCATGATACAGCAGCAGAACTTTTGAGTATCTATGCAAAAAGATCCTTGCAGAAAGGTACTAGTCAAGTTATAGATTTAAATGATTATGAATCTTTTATTGAAGGGTTTTTATTTGAAGAAACTCCTGATCAGTTAGAAGCTATAGAAAGTGTAATAAAAGATTTAGAAGCTCCGAGACCAATGGATAGATTGGTTTGTGGTGATGTTGGTTTTGGTAAAACAGAAGTGGCTTTAAGAGCTACTTTTATATCTGTAATGAATTCTAAACAGGTAGTTATTTTAGTCCCAACAACTTTATTAGCCGAGCAACATTTTAATACATTTATAGATAGATTTGCAAAATGGCCAATAAAGATTGAAGAAATATCAAGATTTAAAACTAAAAAACAACAAAAAGAATCATTGGTAAAATTAAAAGAAGGTAAAGTTGACGTAATTATCGGCACTCACAGACTTTTACAATCTGACGTTGAATTTAAAGATCTTGGCCTAGTTATTATAGATGAGGAACATCGCTTTGGTGTGAGACAAAAAGAGAATTTAAAAGAATTTAGGGCAAATGTTGATGTTTTAACTTTGACAGCTACACCAATACCAAGAACATTATCAATGGCAATGGAGGGATTAAGAGAATTTTCTATCATAGCTACTCCCCCCCAAAAACGATTATCAATAAAAACATTTGTATATGAATTTAGTGCTGGCACTATTCGCGAAGCGGTTCTTCGTGAGTTTAATAGGGGTGGTCAAATATATTTCCTTCATAATGAAGTAAATACAATTAAATCAATGTTTGAAAGGCTTTCAACGTTAATTCCTCAAGCGAAAATAGGAATTGCTCATGGTCAAATGAGGGAAAAAGAGCTTGAACGTGTAATGCAGGATTTTAATCAGCAAAGAATAAATATTTTGTTATGTACCACCATTATAGAAAATGGAATAGATATACCTACTGCTAATACAATTATCATAAATCGTGCAGACAAGTTTGGTTTGGGTCAGTTACATCAACTTAGGGGGAGAGTAGGTCGTTCGCATCACCAAGCTTATGCTTATCTTCTTTTAGATCAAGATAAAAAAATATCGTCGCAAGCTAAAAAACGATTAGAAGCAATACAATTATTAGAAGATTTGGGCGCAGGCTATTATTTAGCAATCCATGATTTGGAAATTAGAGGGGCAGGAGATTTACTTGGAGAAAGTCAGAGTGGTCAAATTCATGAAATTGGCTTTAATTTATATATTGATATGCTAAATAAAACAGTTAAGCAAATAAAATTAGGTAAAAAATTAGATATTGATACACCTTTAAATAAACATAAAGAAATAAATTTACATGCACCAGCAATCCTCCCTAAAAACTATTGTCATAATGTAAATGAGAGATTGATTATATATAAACGTTTATCAGACTGTGAAAATACTGAAAAATTAAATGAATTAACGGAAGAATTAATTGATAGATTTGGTGTTTTGCCAGACCAGGCAAAAAACTTAATTATTACCCATCAATTAAGAGTAGATATAGATAAATATGATGTAATAAAGGTAGACGCTAGCTCTTCATCTATTGAAATAACTTTTCAAAGTGATGCTAATATTGATCCAGTTAAATTAATTGACCTCATTCAATCTGATAAAACAATTAAAATGAACGGGCCTAACAAGATAAAAGCAATGATTTCAATTGAAAAGTTAAAAGAGCGATCAGCCTATATTAAAAAATTATTAAAAGATACGGTTTAAATTAAACTAAGTTTTCCTTGCGCAACAAAATAAATAGCTTTTTGAATTGGAATATCATCATTAATAAACAGTGATTCATATAAATTTAATTGATCAATGAAGTCTTTGGTAATTTTTACATCTTTATCATTAAATACTGTTTTATAGTCAATTATCCATCTAGTATTATCTTCTATAAAAGTTCGATCTGGAATAAGCATTTCAGTTTTATTATCAGCTGTATGTAAATAATTGATTTCCATACCTTCATCTTCATGAAGTTGATATATCCATTTTCCATCTTTACTTTTTTGAAGTGATAACAAAGCTTTTTTTACGATTGAAATTGCAGTGTTTATTTCAGACTCTTTATAGCGATTTTTAGTAAATACCTCAGAAATATAACTTAATTTTTTACTTAATAAATTATCTATATCTAATTGATTTTTAATTATTAATTCATAGTAATTATGAATCATAGTACCTGAAAATGTATAAATATTTTCTGCGAATATTTTCTTATTTTCTATTGTTTTATTTGATGAAATTTTGGTATTTATTGCTATTTTTCGATTAAAGTTTTTACTTTTAAGCCGCCTTAATTTAGGTATAAATTTATCTTTATCCCTTTTATTTTCATTGTCTTTAGTTACAGCTTGAGGCCACAATATTTTCAGGAAGCTGTTTTTAGGTGGATTTAGTTCACCCTTTGAATTTTCTTCAACTGTTCCAACTAGATGACAGTATTTTTTAGCTCTTGTAATTGCTACATAAAGCAGTCTAATTTTTTCATTTTGTAGTCTTATTAATTCTTTGCTTCGGTGGTAATTATAAAGATTATCTTGCTTTTCTTTATTATTATTAAGGGATAATACTGTCTTATCTTGTCCAATGAATGTGTGATCTTCTGATTTTGGAATGCGTCCAATTCCAGGAATAATGACGCAGTCAAATTCCATACCTTTTGCTTTATGAATCGTAAAAAATTGGACTGGTTTTTCATTTGATTGGTGATCAGTATGTAAATCTTCGACGAGTCGGTTTAATTTATCAAAATCAATAGATAGGGGTGAGCTTGATTGATCAACTAGATCTAAAAATGTATCAATTTGCTTTATATCGTCGGTATCTACTGTTTCTTCTCCAAGTAACTGTCTCCATATTGCTTCAATAAAAAAACGGTGTGCAACTCTGCCTCGAAATTGTATATTTTTATTTATAATCTCTCTGAGACATTCCAATCTTTTTTTTCCATCACTGGTTAAATTTTTTGTTACTGAAATATCATTAATAATCCTCCATGGCGTTTCTTTTGTGTTTGTTTCAAATAGACAAGTTAAATCTTCCAACTTTAAACCACACCAGGGAGCCCTTAAGGTACCAATCCAACTAACCCTATCATTTAGGTTATAAAGCGCTTTGGTGAGGCAAAGAATATCCTGAAATGCCTGGTTGTATTCGATTGAATCAATCTCGATTGCTAGAATTGGGATATCTTTTTGTCTCATCTTGGTTAACAAGTCTGTTAAATGTGATCGGTTGCGAGTTAAGACTGCAATTTCAATATTTTTTTGGGTAGCTCTTATAGCTTTTATCGTTTGTAAAATATACTCAGCCTCTTCATTTTGTTCAGTAAAAATATCTTTCGTTTTGTTTTCAAGTATATGAAAATGAACACCGTTACCTTCGGTGTCTTCAGTTTTTGGAGCCTCAAATGAAGGATGGTATTCGATTAAGCCTTTATCTATATCATTAATCTCCCCAAATACTTTTTTATATGTACCATTTAACCAATCAATAATCTTTTTATCTGATCGAAAATTTACTTCTAATTTACGTACTTTAAGTTTAATGTCTTCTCCAAACTTTTCCTTAGCTTGTAAATTAAGAAAAATACCAACATCAGCTTTCCTAAAACGATATATAGATTGCATAGGGTCTCCAACAGCAAAAAAAGATTTGTTGGGATTTCCTGAAAAATTATAAGTAAGCTTTTCAAGAAATTTTTCTTGCGATGGAGTTATATCTTGAAATTCATCGACTAGAATATGGGAAATATTTTCATCAAATAGTATGCCAACATCTGTTTCCTCTAAAGCATAATTGGCATTATCAGTCGCTTGGATATAATCTATCTCTCCTTTAAATTTAAATTCTATTAGAAGATTTTTATGAAGTTCTGAGAGGAGGATGCATGCACTATGTATTTTTGATGGAAAAATATCAAATATATTTTCTTCATATAATACATTATTAAAATTTTGTAAAACATTGTTTATATTAATAAATTTAATTAATTTTAATAATTTTTCTTTATGAAATTCACCTTCTTTTTCCTTTGCAAATCCTTCTTTTAGACCAAATCGCTTACGAACTTCTCCTTCTTTAGTCATTATTAAATCTCTAAATATAAGCCAAAAATCTATTTTATTTTCCTGATGAGTAAAATTGGAATCTAGGTACGATAAAATATTTTTGATGTCTTCTATTTGATTTTTATTAAATAATTTTCTGAGTTCGCTAACATATTTTCCTGTCTCCTGTGACCAATAATCTTTTATTTCATTCTCGATAGATTTTGGACCGATATTAGTGTAATTATTTACTTTATCTAACCATTGATCTCTAGTTTCGAGTTGTTTAATTAATTGTTTTTCTATTTTTTGATAGTCATAATTCAGAAATGGAAATAATTCAGATAATTGCTGACTATTTTTCATAGTTTCTTTTACTGCAGATTCGTAAAGTGAATGAGGGTCTTCACTGATATTCATAAATAGGGAGTTACTGAGAATAGGGGTATGGCGCGTAATTTTTGATGCGAGGCTATCAATTGTCATTATTTGCAATAATTCTAGATAATTACGGTCCCATTTGAGCTTTTTAGCTCTCAATTCAATTTTTTTGACTATCTCTTTATGTTCCGGACTTTCATATTGTTCTTTAACTTTGCAATGCATTTCCGCAGCTGCTTTATTTGTAAAGCTCATTGCAATAATTTCTTTTGGACTATTAACTTTTATTAAAAGTTGCAGTATTCTGTTGGCTAGAGTAGTTGTTTTACCAGATCCAGCAGGCGCCTGAACTAGAAAAGAAAATTTTGGGTCGATAACCTCATCTCGAGTTGGTTGATCTATTGGTTTATTCATCTTCTTTCTCATATAACCATTTAGCTTCAGCTAATCTTAAGAGGGGCCTTACATTACAATTCTCAAGATCACTATTTTTCTCAAATATCATTCTTGCATCTCCACTTAAAAATTCTGACGCAAGTTTACCAATAGTAATTCCCCATAAATTGATAAGATGTTGCCATTGATCATCATCTTTTTTTGATGAAGAGTATTCTTTTAGCTCTGCATCGATTGGGTTTTGATGATAAGAGGATAATCCAACTAGTTTGATATTATTATTATGAATATAACCAATACCAGCCCCGCTGATATCTTTTATTTTTGCGTATGAAGTATAAATCGGCATTTGTAAGCTTGTTATTGGGTTTTTGCTCCAGTGAGATATTGGTTTTTGTGTCCCTGTTTTATAGTCAATAATTAACCTTGAGCCATCTTCATATTCATCAATTCGATCAATAATTACATTAAAACTTATTCGATCAATCTTGATTTTGTACTTTTTTTCGCACTCAACAACAGTAAATTTTGGCCTTTTGGTTTTTTCATAGGTTAGCCATTGATACAGTAAATCTTTATAAAAGTCCTCTTCAAGCTTAATTTGGTTTGGAGTCAGATGTGGTTTATTTTTTTTGTAATTGGCTATAACTTCACATGTTAATTTTTCTATATTTTGGACGAGAACTTTCTCGGACATATTAGCTAAGTTGATAGAGTTTTTATGTTTACTCCAAAAATTTTCTAAAAGCTCATGGATAAGACTGCCTCTAGATCTTTTAGAAATCTCATCTTGATTATCTTCTTGAAAAGAAGTTGCATGTAGTCTATTTTCATAAAAAGCCCATGCAGGACACTTTTGATAGTTCTCTAGAGTGCGAATCCCACTTGAGATAGTAATTTCAGATCCGGCTATTGCAGGCGCTTTGTGATCTTCAATGACTTCAGTATTAGGATTTTGATTTCCTATTAATTTTAAAGAAACTTGATTAGGTTTTAATTTCTCAAAATATCCTGGTGTTGGAAATAATAGCTTATCACCATCTTTCTCTGAGTAAGATATCGTAATATCTGAACTAAAAGTCTTTAGCCTATTTAAACGAACTTCATTTATTTTTTTGGTATAAATTTCATCATAGATGTGATATTTTTTTTGAAGCTTCTTTGGGATAAATGGATTAAATTCGATTTTGCCGGGCCAGAAATCTGTATTCATATTCATAAGCCAAAGAGCATCATAATTTTTGATTGGATTTTCTGCAAAACCATTAATATCGACAAAAGATTCCTTTTTTTCTTCGGGAGCAGGTGTATTTTCTAGTTGGGTAAAAAGTATTTCCCAGTATTCTTTAAATGTAATATTATTATCAATTATTTGATTATTTTTAGCTTTATGTAATGATTTAATTAAACTTTCTATATTATTGATTTCAAATGATAATAAATTATTTATTTTAAAAATTTTTATTTCTTTCCAATATTGCTCGGTAAAATTAACCCATTCATTAATTCCTTTCTTTTTTACACAAAATTCTTGATTTTTTATGATCAAAGAAAGAATATTTGTTAAAGAGTTAAGATTTAAATTGTTTATTTTAGTGTCACTTTTTATCAGTCTAATTAAAGAAAAAATAGATATTTTTGGAAATTTTTTATCATTAATATAGTTAGCTAATTGTTCTCTATCTTCATAATTCTCCTCATCAATCCAATTATTGAAAAGTAATGATTCATAGATTAGTTTTACATTATCTTGATTCTTATAATTTAATTTTAGTAGATTTATTGCGGCATTTATTATTGGTTCATTTGATAAAGGCCGCTGAAGATTCGAACTATATATATTATTTTTATTATATTCTTTAAAAATATTAGGTTGTATTTCTCGATCTAGCCTATTTTGTAATTTTTTTTGAAATCTACTTAGTTCTGGACTTATGATTAGTAGTTTCTTGTTCTGATTTTCTTTAACCCATTGAGTAACTGCTTTAATTTCATCTTCAATATTTTTGCATACTATTTTTGTTTCTCGTCGTTCTATTATGTTTTCTTCATATTTATAATCTTTTATTATGTTTTCTTTACTGAGAATATCAATAAGTTCTTGATATATATAGGTTTTATTATCAAATCCTGCTAGGAATATCTCTTGATCTTTAATAATTTTATGCTCCTTTTGCTTTTCTTTAAAAAACTCAATGAAGCCAAGTCTGCTTAATAGATTCATCTGAGCACAATAACCATCAAATTCATCGCGCCATTTATTAAATTTATATATTTCTTCGTATGTTTCGGTTTCTTTATTTTTTAACTCATTATTACTAATCTTATATTCTCTAATAAGCCTATCTGCACTTATTACTTTTTCAGTTATGTCATTAACTTGTCTCTTTTCGATTTTGTCTTTTTTAAGGTCATTTTGAATAATTTTTTCCCAGAGTAATTTCTCTTCAATACCATTTAAAATGCTATAACTTTCATTAATTGACCCTACCATGCAAAATTTAATGTATTCATTTTGTAGCCAACGGTTTATTGAGTAAATACTTGGTAATCGTATGATGTTTTTTTTAAGTTTTTCTTTGTACATTAGCCGAAAATCTTGAACTTGATTTTCGGTCATGCAGATAATTGTGCTTGATGTATTTTGTATCATAAGTAATTACATTGTAATCTTAGAAGGTAAAAATAAAGTATAATTTCTACGTTTTTTTATTAAATTTCAAAGGTAATCTTAATGAAAACAGCTCAAGAAATTAGGGTAGGTAACGTCATAATGGTTGATGGCTCTCCAATGGTGATTCACAAAGCGGAATATAATGTATCCAAATCAGGGAGGAGGCAAAATGCTGCAATAGTTAAAATGAAAATGAAAAACTTACTTACGAATAATTCAACTGAAACTATTTACCAAGCAACCGATAAATTTGATGTAGTAATTCTTGAAAAAAAAGAAGTATCTTTTTCTTATTTTTCTGATCCAAATTATATTTTTATGGATTCTGACTTTAATCAGTATGAAGTAGATAAAGACAACATGGAAGAAACGTTAAAATTTTTAGAAGATGGTATGTCATGTGAGGTAGTTTTTTATGATGAAAAAGCTATCTCAGTTGAATTACCTAATTCTATTGTAAGAGAAATTACTTATACAGAGCCAGCAGTTAAAGGAGATACAGCCTCAGGTAAAGTTATGAAGCCTGCTAAAATAAGTACTGGTTTTGAATTAATGGTCCCTTTGTTTTGTGAAAATGGAGATAAGATAGAGATTGATACTAGAACTTTAGAGTATAAAAATAGGATTAAATGATTTTTTAATAGCAATTATCTTTTTTATTCAGTGCCACCTACAATGATGTTATCAATCTTTAATGTTGGTTGACCAACCCCAACTGGAACACTTTGACCATCTTTACCACAAGTCCCAACACCTGAGTCTAAATTCATATCATTACCAACCATGCTAACTTCTTTAAGAATATCAGGCCCATTACCAATAATTGTTGCCCCCTTAACTGGATAATCTAATTTACCATTTTTTATTACCCATGCTTCAGATGCGGAAAAAACAAATTTACCACTTGTTATATCAACTTGACCACCACCAAAGTTTTCAGCATAAAGACCATTATCAACTGAATTGATAATTTCTTCTGGATCCTTATTTCCATTTAACATATAAGTATTTGTCATTCTTGGCATTGGTGCATAAGCATATGATTCTCGTCGGCCATTTCCCGTTAACGGCATATTCATTAATCTAGCATTAAGACTATCCTGAAGATATCCAACCAAAATCCCATTTTCAATTAATACTGTTTTATTTGTTGAATTTCCTTCATCATCAACATTAAGAGATCCCCGTCTATTTGTAATTGTGCCATCATCAACAACCGTAATATCTTTTGAAGCAACTTGTTGGCCTAACATGTTACTAAAAGCAGAAGTACCTTTTCTATTAAAATCTCCTTCTAGTCCATGACCGATTGCTTCATGAAGTAAAATACCAGGCCACCCAGATCCTAGAACAACTGTCATTGAACCAGCAGGAGCAGGGCGAGCATCTAGGTTAATTAATGATTGTTTAACAGCTTTTTTAGCATAGCTTTCAAGTACTTCATCAGTGAAAAAATCAAGAAGATATCTCCCTCCACCTCCAGATGAACCTTGTTCCCTTTTACCGTCTAGTTCTGATATAACGCTTACAGATAACCTTACTAATGGTCTTACATCTTCGATCAGATTTCCTTCAAAATTTTTAATCAACACTACTTCATATTGTGCTGCTAAAGAAGCAGATACTTTTATAACTCTTTTATCAATTGATTTTGCAATCGATTCAATTTTTTCAAGCAAATTGATTTTTCTTTGATTATCAAATTTAGTTATAGGATCACTATTTGTATAAATTGATTTAGCTGAATTTTTTTTTGGGATTGGTATCGAGTTTGACTGTCCTTGGTTTGTAATCGAGTTTATAATTTTTAATGAATCATTGAGTGTATTTAATGATATGTCATTTGAGAAAGTAAACGCTGTTTTTTCATCACTAACAGCTCTAACACCAACACCTTGGTCTATTGAGAAGCTTCCATTTTTAACTTGACCATCTTCTAAAGACCAAAATTCATTCTTTGAGTATTGAAAATATAGATCTGCATAATCTAAATTTTTATTTTTTATTTTATCCATTATCAAGGACAAATTATTATGGCTAATTTCAGCTGGATTAAGAAGAAATTTATTTGAAAAATTATAAGTAGACATTTTATTTAATATTTAAAAATTCAGATGATGGCTCTAAGATTTCTTGATCAATCATTTTACCAAATCTTTCTCCTCTTGGAGTACTAATTTCTTCTGGCTCATCCCAGGTTCCAATTATCTGATACTCATCAGACATAATTTTATTAAGAGGATCTTTTAGTATTTTTTGTGCCACAAATGCAGCTGCACCAGCAAGAGGACCTCCTGCTAAAGATAGTAGTGAAAGACTATCACTAATTCTTGGATTTACTACAACGTGAATATTTTGAGTCTCTTCAATAATGTTTGTCTCCCCTTTGATAGATACTTCTGCTGCTGGCCCTTCCATCGTGAACCTATTTGATTTTAAAATACCTTTGTTTACGATTACTCCAGCATTAATTCTGTCAAAAATAAATCCTTTACTGAAGATATCACTAAAGTCTAGTGATAATCTTCGTGGAAGGTTTTGAAGGGTTAATAGCCCAAAAAGTCTTGCTACACCCGGTTTAGCTTCTAAAACTATGCCATCATTTGCAGTTAATGAGAAATTACCTTGAAGCTGAGAACTATCAAAATCAAAAGGACTATTTGGCCAGCTAAGAAGACCAATAACGCTTGCTTTTCCATCTTTTATAAGCTCTGGATAAGAAAGCTGGTCAAATGTTTTTTGAATATTATCTATATTCCATGTGAAGTTAATTGAAGTATTTGGATTTAAGCCTTCATCATCCCAAAAGCCTGAACCACTTATTTTATGGCTAGGGTTATTGATTTTGAAGTTTTCAATATTCCATATTTTATTTTCTTTATAGGCATTTAGACTTAAACTGCCGTAATTATAATCATCTACCTTTAAAGATTTTGCTTTAATATTTACAATTGGAGGATCTGAAAAAATAAATTTTTCTTCATCATTATCGATTAAAGCATTATTTTTTTTAAGATGAAGTTTTTCAAAACCTGCTTTAACTAAATTTTCGTTTTGATTCCATAAAATGTTACCTAAGACATCATCTGATTTTATTTGAATATTTGTTTTATCACTACTTGGTAGATATCTTATGTTTGAATTTAATATTTTATATCCAAAAATATCTAATTCATTTATATCTATATCAGCAGAAGTAATTAATGATTTTGTTCCAAGATTATTAAAAAGAGAATTAAAATTCTCAAAGTTGACTTCCGATAATTCAGCGAATAATAATATTCCTTGCTCGGGTAATTTTTTTTGTGGTGAGTTAATACTAATAAGCCCATTTTTAAATTCCATTTTTCCATTTGCATCTATTTCTTTGATTAATTTTGCAAATACAATAGTGCTAATTTCAGCTTTTATTATTTCTTGATTAACTTTGGAGGCCTGCTTAGTAAATAAAAAAGTTTTTACTTCATCTTTATCTTTATTGAAAGGAAGGGGTAGATCTGATTGAAGACCTTTTAAATCGCTTGAAACCATTATATCAGTTGTCTTATCTTTTATTTTTATTTCTCCAAACCAAGAAGCTTCACCAATTAATTTATTTGCCCAATCGTCCCCAAAAGCCGATCGAAAAAAATCCTCATTAATTATGCCGTCAATATTAACTTGAGTTATGTCACCTAAATTATTTAATGATAACTTTATTGGACTATCTAATATGGTTGCTTTAGCTTCTTTTATTTCTATATTGTTTTGATCAAACTCAACATAACCAAAAATATTTTCAATTTTGGGCATACCCAAAGAATCATTAATTAGATAGCTATTTTGAAATTCATAGTTTCCTTTAAATGTAATATTATCCTCATCCTTAAGAGGAATTTGAAGTTTTACAGCAAGTTTTCCAGGACCTTCACCTTTCATTTCATCAAAAAGACCTTTCATAACTTTTTTAATTGGACTTTTATTTATTGCATTAACAATTTTTGGGATTGGGCTATCTAAAATAAGATCAATTTCCATAATTGGATATTCGATATTCATAGGCGAGATAGTTGCGCTCATCTTTTGGATATTATTTTGTAAAAGATCCCCTTTATTACTTGTAAATTCAATAGTATTATTTTTGACATTAACTTGAAAATCGAAATTATTTAATTCGGGCCAACCTATACCATATTCAATAAAGCTATTTATGACATCGGATTCAACTGTAAAGATTCCTTTTTGAGTATCAGCTTCATTTTTATTATTTACAAAAGGAAATTCTTTGCTCTTACCTTTAATTCTTATAAATGTATTTTGAGCTTGTCCCTTAAGAAGTGATGTATCTAACCAATGTAAAGTTTTTTTACCAAGCTGTTTTGGATAGTATTTTTGCAAACTTGGTAAACTAAGTGATGGTAATTTTATTGATAAGTCAATAAAGTCATTTTGGTGATCTATATATTTATAGCTTCCATTGATAATTGAATTAATATCATCGTTTTGTATAACTATATTTTTTAGATTAAATAAATTATTTTTCCATTCTATTAATCCTGAAAATTGGGAAAATTTTAAAGGTTGCCTGAAAATATTATCTTTAATAATTGTAAGATCTTTTGATACAGATTTGATTGTTCCGCCAGTTTTTTTTATGTTTACTAGACCTGTTAAGTTTTTAATACCAGGAAAGTCTTTATAAGAATTAAAACTTACATTTAAAAGTTGTCCTTTCATCATCAAATTAGCTAAATTTGTATCTTCAAGAATAATACTAGTAATAGGCTGATTTTTTTCACTTACAGAAAAGCCTTTAAGAGTATTTTCGGAATATTTCCAATTTAAGATTAAATCCCTAAATTGACCTTTTGGAGATATTTCTTGAAATAATGATTGAATTGATTTTGTGTAAGGGATATGCCTTATTATTTCATGGGCTGATTCAAGGTTTATACGGTTTAACTTTATTCCTATTTCATCTAGTTTCTTTTCAGATGTATTTATTGATAAAAGTAATTCACCATCTTCAATATTAATTCCATTATCAGTTATTACATTCATTCTTGAAATATTTAATGAGGAAATATCTTTATTCAATAAATATGATATCTGCCCTTTAAATTTTTTAAGTGTAAGGGGTTCGTCTGCTTCATTGATTTTTGTTACAAAATTTTTAACATCTAATTGAGTATTAATACTAGTTATTTTTCCAGCATTAAAATCTCCCTTAAGATTTATATTACCATTTGCTGATAATATTTCTATTGGGTAATCTATCCAAGGTCTCAATTCATTTATATCGATTTTTGCAACAGATACACTCAATTGGCCATTACTATTTTTTATATCCTTTATTGAAGAACTATCAAAATAACCACTTAAACTCATAACTTGATTATTTAAATTAACTAATTGACCACTTATATTAAACTTGTGGCGACCTAATTTTGAAAGGCCAATTAGCGATTCATAATTAGCAGTAATATTTTCTATTAAAAGTGGAGGGGCATTTCTTGTATGGTCTCTCCATTTAATTTTTCCATTAATTATTATGATTTCATCTTGATTTAAAATCCAATTTGAGGCGGAAGAGTTTTGTTTTGTTTTGATTGAAATACCACCCACACTATATTGTTTGTCTTTATGTTTTTCTATATCTAAATTTGGTTCATATAAGACAATTTCATCAAGTATAGGCTCAAATTTTAAAAGAGATAGCCATGAAATATCAATGCGTATTTTTTTTAAATCAAATGATTTTTCTAGGCTTTCATTATAAATAGATAAATTATAAAGAGTTAGGCTTGGGTTAGTAATTCGCCATTGAGCTTCAATATTTTCAATCTTAACTTTTTTTTCGAATTGCTCGCTTATTTTAAGAGTTAAATTTTCTTTGAATTCATCTAGATTTGATTGAACAAAAAAATAAAAAGACAAGAATCCAATTACTAAGATTGTAACTGCTGTTAAAATAAGGAATACAAGAATTTTTTTTAGTGAAAATTGAATTTTTATGCTACCTAAAAAGTATTTTATTATTCATTTTATAGAGTTTCACTCAGTTGGTCTAATATTGCTGGATTCTCTAAAGTAGATATATCAGAAGTTATTTTTTCTCCTTTAGCCATAGATCTTAATAAACGACGCATTATTTTTCCTGATCTTGTTTTTGGTAAATTATCTCCAAATCTTATTTCATCTGGTTTTGCTATTGGTCCAATTTCTTTTGCTACCCAGTTTTTAAGATCCTCAATGATAATTTTGGCATTATTTTTTGTTGGTCGATCCCCTTTAAGAACTACAAAAGCCACTATTGATTCGCCTTTTATATCATGTGGTTTTCCAACAACAGCAGCCTCAGTAACAATTTTATTTGCTACTAGAGCGGATTCTACTTCCATTGTGCCTAATCTGTGTCCTGAAACATTTAGAACATCATCAATGCGTCCCATAATTGTAAAATAACCTGTTTTTTTATTTCGAACAGCCCCATCTCCAGCTAAGTATGTTTTGCCTCCAAGTTCTTCAGGAAAATAACTTTTCTTAAATCGTTCTGGATCACCCCAAATTGTTCTGATCATAGAAGGCCAAGGTTTTTTAATAACTAATAAGCCACCATTTCCCCATTCTTGGTCGTTACCTTCCTCATCAACAACATCAACTTCGATACCAGGGAAGGGTAAGGTACATGAGCCTGGGACTAATGGTGTAGCTCCCGGAAGGGGAGTTATTACGTGACCCCCAGTTTCAGTTTGCCAGAATGTATCAACTACTGGACAGCAGTTATTTCCAATATTTTTATAATACCAAATCCAAGCTTCTGGGTTTATTGGCTCACCAACAGTTCCAAGAATTCTAAGTGAATTTAGATCAAAGTTTTTTGGATGGGTTGATGGAGAAACTTCAGATGCTTTAATTAAAGCTCTAATAGCTGTTGGTGCAGTATAAAAAATACTGATTTTATGTTTTGTAATGAGTTGCCAAAAGCGACTTGCATCTGGATAAGTAGGTATTCCCTCAAAAATTAATTGTGTCGAACCAAGTGCTGTAGGCCCATAAGTAACATATGTATGCCCAGTAATCCATCCAACATCTGCTGTACACCAATAAATATCATTTTTTTGTAAATCAAAAGTCCATCTGCATGTATTGATTGCATGAAGTAAGTATCCAGCTGTTGAATGTTGAACACCTTTAGGCTTTCCTGTTGAACCAGACGTATAAAGAATAAATAATGGGTGTTCTGCAGAAACAAAAACAGGCTCACATTCTGTTGGTTGGTTTAAGATTAAATCTTCCCATAAGATATCATTTTTATTTTTAATTATTTTTTTGTTAGCCCTATTAAAGACAATTATTTTTTCAACAGATTCACATTTTCCTAAGCTTATTGCTTCATCAACCTTAGTTTTGAGACTAATAAATTTACCCCCTCTAAATTGACCGTCAGCAGTGATAACTAATTTTGCTTTAGTATCCTCGATTCTCTCTTGAATACTTTTTGCAGAAAAACCTCCAAATATTACAGAATGAGTGAGTCCAATTCTTGCACAAGCTTGCATTGCAACTATTGCCTCAATACCCATAGGTAAATAGATTATTATCCTATCTCCTAATTCTAAATTAAGAGTTTTTAATCCATTGGCAAATTGACAAACTCTTTCATATAATTCCAAATATGAAATAGATGTGACTTTTCCATCATCAGCTTCAAAAATAATTGCCGTTTTATTAGGCTGTGTTTTTAAATGCCTGTCAAGACAATTAAAGGAGGCGTTTAACTTTCCATCTTCAAACCACTTATAGAATGGTGGATTTTTATCATTTAAAATTTTTGTGAATGGTTTATTCCATATTAGTAACTCTTTAGCTAATTCTGACCATGTTCCTTGATAATCATTTTTAAATTTTTTTACTATAGACTTATAATTATCCATACCTGATACGTTTGCATTTTTTACCATTTCTTCGTTGGGATTAAAAATACGATCTTCTGTATTTATTGACTCTATTGACATTTAAAACTATCTCCTATTAAACCGATAAATTAATTATTAAATGTTACATGAATAAATTTAAAAAATTATATAATATAGATATTCGATCAGACCTTTGTTCGTAAAAATACTATATAAAAGGTTAACTAAATTTAATACAAAAGTTATTTTATGACACTCAGATTAAGATTTAATTTACTAATAACGCTTATCATGTTGTTTTTAATAATAGCATTAGCAATGGTAACAATGAGTTCGTCTAAATCAACAATTCAAGAGGGCGTTGAGTCTGCAAATAAAGTTACTCTTCAATTGCTTGAAACAATTATAGTAAGATCAGTTCAAAACCCGGAGTGGGGGAGTACGCATGATGTTGTTAGAAGATTTTTAAGACAACTCGGATATGTTAGAAGTAATGATATTTTTCTTTATAACAGTCAAGGAGATCTAACTTATAGGTCGCCGCCGTCATCTTATCTATTAGAAATAGAGCCTCCTAATTGGTATGTAAATTTCATTAGCCCAAAAAAAGAAATTAATTCTAGGTTTATTAATTCCGGAAGATTAATCGTTCAATCTAATGCGTCGGGAACTATCAGGGGCGCATGGGTAGAATTGAGAACATTATTTTCAACAACTTTAGTTTTCTTTTTATTATTTAATATATTTGTTTATTGGTTATTGGGCCAATGGTTAAAACCTATTAATAAAATGCTTGAGGCAATTGAAAAAATTGGTAGAGGTGGTTTTGATGCTCGACTCCCACATTTTAATGTCCCTGAATTTAGATCTATTGCCTTAAATTTTAATGCCATGGGAACTTCGCTGCAGAAAACAATGATAGAGAATAAAAGATTAGGCTTGATTGCAGAACAAACTGCAGATGCTGTTATTATTCATGATGAGAAAATGAACATTTCTTTTTGGAATAGTTCTGCCCAAAGGATTTTTGGCTATAAGAAAAAAGAAGTTTTAGGAAAGCCAGCAAATTTAATCGTCCCTAAATCTTTAAAAAAGGAATTTGATAAAAACCTCAGCTTAATGCAGAAAAATAAGTTTATTCATGATTTTGAAACTAAAAGAATAGCTAAGAATGGAAAATTAATTGATGTGTCTATTTCTGCTTCACCTTTAATAGATCCAAAAACAAAAAAATTAATTGGAGACATTGTAAGTATGAGGGATATTACAGAGAGAATTTTAGCAAAAAAATCACTTGACGAATTGGAAAAAAATAGAAAATTAACAACTATCATTCAAGAGCATATTGAAGATGAAAGAAGGAGTTTAGCAAGAGAATTACATGATGAATTAGGTCAGTATGTTTCAGCGATTAAAATTTTTGCGCAAAATATAAGTAATAAATCCAAAGGGAATAAAATTATTCAGACAAGCGCTTCTTCGGTTACATCAGCTGCGAATCAAATATATGACGGTATGCATAATATAATTCGTAAGCTTAGACCTGGTGCTCTAGATGATTTAGGTTTAAGCGAGACCATTAAAGATTCTGTTAGCAATTGGCAAAAGCAACATACAAATTTAAAATTATTCTTAAATATAAAAGGGGATATAGATAATTTAGGAGAAGTCATCAATATAAATATTTATAGAATTATCCAAGAAGGTATGAATAACGCTCTAAAGCATTCCAAAGCAAGTAAAATCAGTATAAATTTAAGCGTCATAAAAAAAGATTTAGTATTAGAGTTTTCTGATAATGGTGTAGGATTCAACACAAAGATACTTAAAAATTCTAAACAATTTGGATTGGTGGGAATTAAAGAGAGAGTTCAGTCTCTAAGGGGTACTTTTGAAATACAAAGTAGTAGATTAGATGGAACAAAATTGACTATTATAATTCCAGGAAGGTTGTAAAGAAAAGCATGGCTAAAATAAATATTTTATTGGTAGATGATCATTCAGTCGTAAGAATGGGCTTTAAAATGCTTATTGAAAATGAATCAGATATGGCTGTTATTTGTGAGGCAGAGTCTGGCGAACAGGGCATTACTTCATTTAAGGAGCATAAACCAAATGTTGTAATTATGGATATAACAATGCCTGGAATGGGAGGGTTAGATGCTATTGAAAGAATCATTGCGTTTGATAAAAAGGCTAAAATTTTAGTTTTATCAGCACATGAAGATTCAGTTCACCCAAAAAGATCCTTAAGCGCTGGTGCATTAGGATATTTAACAAAAAGAAGTGCAGCAGAAGAATTAATCAAAGCTATTAGATCAGTTAATAGCGGTAAAAAATATTTAGAACCCAATATTGCCCAACAAATGGCAATTACTCAATTGTCAGGTGAAAATAACCCTGTTGAGATCTTATCAGATAGAGAATTTGAAGTTTTTATAGCTTTAGCCAAAGGTAAAAGCACCAATGAAATCGCTGATACAATGTGTTTAAGTCCAAGAACTGTAGGAACTCATCTTTACAATATTAAACAAAAACTGAACGCAAATAATTCAGCTGAAATAGCTTTAATTGCAATTAGATCTGGTCTTTTGGAACCATAATTTATTTTTTAGATGCAAAAAAACCGCTGATGATAATAAGTATTATTCCAAAAGCAGTTTGTTTATCAAGTATCTCACCAAGCCATACAGCGCCAATTATTGTAGAAAAGATTATCGTTAAATAGGATAAGCCAGCGTTACCCAAAGTATTCCCGACCCTATAAGCTTTTGTGATTGCAATTTGAGCAATTGTTGCGCTTACACCTAAGCCAATAAGAATAAATATATACTTATATTGAATTTTATGTATTTCATCGAAAATCATCATTAAGGCAGAACAAATTGTAGATATTAATGTGAAATAAAATATTGTTCTTAAATCTGGCTCTTTTAATTGCCCTAATTGCGTAACAAACAAATATGCCATCGCTGCACCAAATCCAGATATAAGGCCAATTAAGCCTGCTAAATAATTCTGGTTTTCAAATGTCGGTTTAAGAATAAAGAAAACTCCTATAAAACCTATAATAACTGTAAGAAATAACCATTTTTTAACTTTTCTTTTTAAGATTAAAGGCATTAGAAGCCCTAAAAAAAGTGGTGATGTATAGTTTAATGATATTGCTGTACTTAATGGTAAATTATTAATTGCATAAAAAAAGAATAATAATGAAATAAAACCAATTGATGATCTTGCCATATGAAGTTTCATATAGCTGGATGCAAATGAGATTTTTTTTAATCTCATAATGCCTACAATAATTAAGAGGCTAATTAAAGAGCGGTAAAATACTAATTCTATTGAATTAAAACTCTCACCACCTAATTTAACAAAAGTACCCATTAATGCAAAGAAAAAGGTTGCTATTAGCATCCATACAGCCCCCTTATGAATTAAATACATGAAAGATTCTCAAAAAAATTTAAGTACGTCATTATATGATATTAATTTAGGTGAATACTTCTAATATTTCAGGTAAAATAACGCTTTAATAAAATATGTATTTTACATTAGGAGTGTAAGTTTATGAAAAACCCATTAGAATCAATTAAAGGAACAATTATTGCAGGCATAGCCCTTTTAATAATTTCGTTAGTATTTCTAGATTGGAATGAGCTCAGTACAACAGGGCTTCTAGGCGATGCAAGTGATATTTATAATGGCTTTTTGAGATTCTTTCATGTAATCGCAGGTATAGCTTGGATAGGGCTTTTATATTACTTTAATTTTGTCCAAGTGCCTGCATTAAAGGAAGCAACAGCTGATGGCACTGGTTCTGGTATAACAAAGCATGTCGCTCCTCTTGCATTATTATGGTTTAGATGGGCTGCATTAGTTACCTGGATTGCTGGAGCAGGATTGTTAGGATCTGGTTTTGTTGATGCTTTTTTACTTAGACCAGGATATGAGGCTATTGGCTTAGGATCTTGGATGGGAACAATAATGCTTTTTAACGTATGGGGTTTAATTTGGCCTAATCAACAGAAAATACTTGGTATGAAAAAAGCTAGTGATGATGAAAAAGTGAGAGCAAGAAGAGTGGCTCTTTTAGCTTCAAGAACTAATACTGCGCTTTCAATACCAATGTTGTTATTAATGACCAATGGTCTTTCTCACCGAGCTTTGCTTGGTTTATAATATATCTTAAAGGATGCAAAGGCGACTTTAAGTCGCCTTTTTTGTTTGTACTATGAAATTAACGAATAAGAAATTAATGCCTAGTTATAATAGGCTTCCTATTTCCTTTGAAAAAGGGAAAGGTGTGTGGGTGTTTGATAAAAATAAAAATAAATACCTAGATGCTTTATCAGGTATTGCTGTTAATACATTAGGACATAATCATCCTAGCTTAGTTAAAAGCATATCAAGACAAGCCTCAAAACTAATTCATGTTTCTAATTATTATTTCATTGAGGAACAAGCGCTTCTCGCAGAAAAACTAGTAAAACTTTCAAAATTATCCTCTGTTTTCTTTTGTAATTCTGGTTGTGAGGCTAATGAGGCAGCTATTAAATTAGCAAGACTTCATGGACATAAATTGAATATTGATACTCCAAACATTATAGTTATGGAGGGTGGTTTTCATGGCAGAACAATGGGGACTTTGTCAGCATCAGGTGGAAGAAATTACCAAGCAGGTTTTGAGCCATTGATGTCAGGATTTATAAGAGTTCCTTTTGATGACATAGATGCTATAAAAAAAATTGTAAGTAAAAAGAATAAGGTCTGTGCAATTTTTGTAGAACCAATTCAGGGTGAAGGTGGAATAAATATTCCAAAAAATTTAAAACAATATTTAAAGAAATTAAGAGAAATTTGTGATCAAAATAAATGGTTATTAATTTTTGATGAAGTGCAATGTGGAATAGGTAGGACCGGTAAATGGTTTGCTCATCAACATTCCTCTGTTAAGCCTGACATTATAACTTTGGCTAAAGGACTTGGATCTGGAATTCCAATTGGGGCATGTATTGCTAATCAAACTTCAACTGAACTCATGAAGCCTGGAAAGCATGGCTCAACATTTGGAGGAAATCCATTAGCTTGTTCTGCAGGAATTGTAACAATAGATACTATTGAAAAAAAATATTTAATTAAAAATGCTTTAAAACAAGGATTATTAATAACTAATCTTATTAAGAAAAAATTTAAAAATAATAAGAGTATCATTTCAATAAGATCATTGGGGCTTATGATTGGAATCCAATTGAGTGCGCCATGCAGTGAGGTTGTAAATATTGCACTTGAAAAAAAACTTTTAATCAATGTAACCTCAGAAAATGTTATTAGGCTTCTTCCACCATTAATTATTAATGATGAAGAATCTAAAGTTCTAGCTGATAGATTAATTGATGTAATTGAAACTTTTTTAGATAACTTATGAATAAAATAAAACATTTTTTACAATTTAACGATTTTCAAAAAGAAGAAATTGAGCTTTTATTTAATAGGGTGAAATGGATAAAAGATCAATATAAATCCTATGAAAAATATTGGCCATTAGAGGATAGAACGCTTGTAATGATTTTTGAAAAAGCTAGCACGAGAACTAGACTATCTTTTGAAGCAGGTATGCATCAAATGGGTGGAGCTAGTATTTATTTAAATACAAGAGATTCTCAATTAGGAAGAGGTGAGCCAGTTGAGGACGCGGCTCAGGTTATATCAAGAATGTGCGATGCAGTTGTTATAAGAACTTTTGAACAGGATATTATCAACAGGTTTGCAAAAAATTCAAGAGTTCCAGTTATAAATGGACTTACAAACGAATACCATCCATGTCAAATTCTTGCTGATATTTATACTTTCATTGAAAAAAGAGGTTCGATTGAAGGTAAAACTGTTGCTTGGATTGGGGATTCTAATAATGTATGTAATACATGGCTTCAGGCTGCAGAATTGTTAGATTTTAATGTTCATATATCAACACCAAAAGGATATGAGGTTGAGATTGAAAGAGTCGGTTTATATAATGATAAAAATTTTGAAGAATTTGAAGATCCAATGGATGCTGTGAAAAATGCAGACATTGTAACAACAGATGTATGGACTAGTATGGGTTTTGAATCAGAAAAAAATGAAAGAATAAAGGACTTTACTGATTGGCAAGTAGATACTGAGATGATGCAGCAAGCAAAAAAAGATGCTTTATTTATGCATTGTTTACCCGCACATAGAGGAGAAGAAGTTACTGCAGATGTAATTGATGGCTCACAAAGTGTTGTATGGGAAGAAGCAGAAAATAGATTACATGTTCAAAAAGCACTTTTGGAGTATTTAATATTAGGAAAAGTTAAATGACAAAAGCTATAAAAAAAATTGTACTTGCATATTCTGGTGGATTGGACACGTCGGTAATCTTAAAGTGGCTTCAACAAGAATATAAATGTGAGGTTGTTACTTTTACAGCTGATTTAGGCCAAGGCGAAGAAATTGAGTTAGCAAGAGAGAAAGCAAAATCTGCAGGAGTTAATGAAATCTTTATTGAAGATTTAAGAGAAGAATTTGTTAGGGATTTTGTCTTTCCGATGTTTAGAGCAAATACAGTTTATGAGGGTGAATATTTGCTAGGTACTTCAATAGCAAGACCTCTGATTTCAAAAAGATTAATTGAAATTGCTAAAGAAACTAATAGTAATGCTATTGCACATGGATCTACTGGAAAAGGAAATGATCAAGTTAGATTTGAATTAGGTGCTTATGCATTAAATCCAGATATAGAAATTATCTCACCTTGGAGAAATTGGGACTTACTTAGTAGAGAAAAATTAATTAAATTTGCAGAGAAAAATAATATACCGGTTGAAATGAAGCATAAAGATGGAAGTAGTCCATACAGTATGGATGCAAATCTTCTTCATATCTCATATGAAGGAAGGAGCTTAGAAGATCCATCTATTGCACCAGAAGAAAAAATGTGGAGATGGACATCTAGCCCAGAAGAAGCACCAAATAATTCAGAAGAAATAATTATTGAATTTCAAAAAGGGGACCCTATAGGCTTAAATGGAAAAAATTTAAAGTCACATGAGATATTAGATCAGCTTAATCAAATTGGGGGAAAACATGGCATAGGTAGATCAGATTTAGTTGAGAATAGATATGTAGGAATGAAGTCAAGAGGTTGTTATGAAACTCCTGGTGGAACTATTCTTCTTAAAGCCCATAGAGCAATTGAATCTCTAACTTTAGATAGAGAAGAGGCGCATCTGAAGGATGAGTTGATGCCTAAATATGCATCATTAATTTATAATGGCTATTGGTGGTCACCAGAAAGATTAGCGCTTCAAGCTTTAATTAATAATACTCAAAATAATGTTAATGGGTGGGTGAAAATAAAATTATACAAAGGAAACGTTACTATATTAGCTAGAGATAGTAATAATTCATTATTTGATTCAAATATAGCAACTTTTGAGGATGACAAAGGAGCTTTTGATCAAAAAGATGCAGAGGGATTCATTAAAATTAATGCATTAAGAATGAGGATAGCTGCAAAACAAATTAAGAAGTAGATAGGGAGAAATAAAATATGCCTTCATTTGATATTACATCAGAAGCTAATATTGTAAACATAAAAAATGCAATTGATGTGTCAATGAAAATGATTAACAATCGATATGATTTTAAGGGAACTTCTGCTGCAGTTGCGTTCGAAGAAAAAGAAATGAGTATCACTTTGTATGGTGATGCTGAGTTTCAAATAAATCAAATCAAAGATATTTTGTTCCCTGCGATGGAAAAAAAAGAACCTGATAGTTCAAAAAGGATAGTATCAAATAATATTGAGGTAATTTCTGGGAATAAATCTAAGCAAGTATTAAATATTAAGAGTGGGATTGATGGAGATTTAGCAAAGAAAATAGTTCAAACAATAAAAGATTCTAAAATTAAAACTCAAGTAAGTATTCAAGGAAGTGAAATTAGAGTTTCTGGCTCTAAAAGGGATTCACTTCAAGAATGTATTACTTTAGTAAAATCAAAGCATCAGGATTTTCCATTAAATTTTGGTAATTTTAGGGATTGACTATATGGGTATCTCTTTATATGAAAAAATTTTTAATCGACATGCTGTTAGAAAAGATAAAGGTACCTATTTACTTTATATAGATAGGCATTTAGTACATGAGGTAACGAGCCCTCAAGCTTTTGAAGGTATCCGTATTGCTAAAAGAGATATTTGGAAAAAAAAATCTATTATTGCAGTACCGGACCACAATGTTCCAACTACTGATCGATCTAGTGAAATCAAAGATCCTATTTCAAAGATCCAAGTTGAAACTCTTGATAAAAATTGTGAAGAATTTGATTTACTTCAATTTAAGATGAACGATAGTCGTCAAGGTATCGTTCATGTAATTGGTCCAGAGCAAGGTTCTACCTTACCAGGCATGACAATAGTTTGTGGAGACTCTCATACAAGCACGCATGGAGCATTTGGAGCAATAGCTATGGGTATCGGCACCTCAGAAGTAGAGCATGTTCTAGCTACTCAATGTTTAATTGTAAATAAATTTAAAACTATGAGGGTAAATGTGAATGGAAAGCTTCAGAGTGGTGTAACAGCTAAAGATATTGCTTTAGCTATAATAGGTAAAATTGGTACTGCAGGTGGAACAGGCCATGCTATTGAATTTGCTGGAACCTCAATAAAATCTCTTTCTATGGAAGGTAGAATGACATTGTGTAATATGGCTATAGAGGCAGGCTCTAGGGTGGGTTTAATAGGAGTTGATGATAAAACTATTCAGTATATTAAGGGTAAACCTTTTGCTCCAAAAGATGATTTATGGAAAGAAGCTAAAAAAGATTGGGTTACTTTAGTTAGCGATCAAGATGCAGAATTTGACTCTGAAGTTGAAATTAACGGAAGTCTAATTGAACCTCAAGTTACATGGGGAACTTCACCTGAAATGGTTGTAAGTGTAACTAGCAAAGTTCCAAACCCGATTAATTATAAAGATAAGACACAAAGTTCTAGTTACAAAGCAGCTTTAAAATATATGGATTTAGAACCTGAAACACCAATTAGTGCAATCAATATTGATAAAGTTTTTATCGGTTCTTGTACAAATTCAAGAATTGAAGATCTAAGAGCTGCAGCAAATATTATAGGAACAAAAAAGATTGCAAAAAATATTAAATTAGCATTGGTTGTTCCTGGTTCTGGATTAGTAAAGTTGCAAGCAGAATCTGAGGGTTTAGATAAAGTATTTAAAAACGCAGGTTTTGAATGGCGAGAGCCTGGTTGCTCTATGTGTTTAGCAATGAATGCTGATAAATTAGATCCTGGTGAAAGATGTGCTTCAACTTCAAATAGAAATTTTGAAGGAAGACAAGGCCAAGGTGGAAGAACACATTTAGTTAGCCCTCAAATGGCAGCTGCAGCAGCTATATATGGTAAATTTGTTGATATTAGAGATCTTGCTTAATGAAACCTTTTAATACACATAAGGGAATTGTGATTCCATTGGATAGAGCGAATGTAGATACTGATGCAATTATTCCTAAACAATTTTTAAAATCTATAAAAAAAACTGGTTTTGGCCCGAATTTGTTTGACGAATGGAGATATCTTGATCATGGTGAACCCAATCAAGATAATATAAAAAGAAAAATTAATCCTGATTTTGTCTTAAATTTACCAAGATATAAAAATGGTTCTATTTTAATTACTAGAGAAAATTTTGGTTGTGGATCAAGTAGAGAGCACGCTCCATGGGCATTATTAGATTTTGGAATTAAAGTTATTATATCTTCAAGTTTTGCTGATATATTTTATGGTAATTGTTTTAAAAATGGCATTCTTCCTATTATCTTAAGAAAAAGTGTCATAGATCAAATTTTTAAAAATGTAGATAATAATGTTGGTTATGAATTAATGGTTAATTTAGAGGAACAAAAGATCTATGATGATTCAGAAATATCATCATTTGAAATAGATAACTTTAAAAAATCCTGCTTAATGGAAGGTCTGGATGATATTGGATTAACATTAAAAAATATAAATGATATTAAAAAATTTGAAAAAGACTACGAGGAGAATTTTCCTTGGTTAAACGATAAGGAAATTTAAAATGAAAATAGCAGTTCTTCCAGGGGATGGAATAGGGCCTGAAATAATCAAACAAGCCGTAAAAGTTATTAAGGTATTAGGCCTAGAAAAAAATATAGAATATGGTCACATTGGAGGAGATGGTTATAATGAATTTAAAGACCCTCTTCCTAAATCTACTCTAGAATTAGCTAAAGATTCAGATGCCATTCTATTAGGTTCTGTTGGTGATCCTAAATATGATAAATTACCAAGAGATAAAAGACCGGAAAGAGGGTTGCTTAAAATACGCCAATCTTTAAACCTGTTTGCTAATTTAAGGCCCGCAATTATGTTTCCAGAGTTAATTCATAGTTCAAGTTTAAAGCCTGAAGTTATAAAAGACCTCGATATAATTATTATAAGAGAGTTAACAGGAGATATTTATTTTGGAGAGCCAAGAGGTATAGATATAAATAAACATAATGAACGTGAAGGCTTAAATACAATGCGATATTCTGAGTCCGAAATTAAAAGAATTGCTCATGTTGCATTTAGAACTGCTTTAAAAAGATCAAAAAAATTATGTTCTGTAGATAAGGCAAATGTTCTGGAGGCTACTGAATTATGGAGAGAGGTAATGATTCAGATTGGAAAAGAATATCCTGAAGTAGAGTTATCTCATATGTATGTTGATAATGCCTCGATGCAATTAGTTAAAAACCCTAAACAATTTGATGTCATTGCTACAGGAAATATTTTTGGAGATATATTATCTGATCAAGCTTCAATGCTTACAGGTTCTATTGGCATGCTACCTTCTGCTTCATTAGATGATAAAAATAAAGGTATGTATGAGCCTATTCACGGTTCTGCTCCTGATATTGCAGGACAGGATAAAGCTAATCCATTAGCTACTATTTTATCTTTAGCTATGATGTTTAAATATACATTTAATGATTTAAATAAATTTAATTTGATTGAAAATGCTGTCAGAAAAGTCCTAAGGGAAGGATATAGGACTGAAGATATTTTTTCAGATGGTTCGCATTTATTGAGCTGCGAGGAGATGGGGGATAAAGTCATAGAAAGGCTAGAAATTTAAAATGAAAAAAGTTGGTTTTATTGGTTGGAGAGGAATGGTTGGCTCAGTTTTAATCAAAAGGATGATTGAAGAATCAGATTTTGATAATTTTGAAACATATTTTTTTTCTACATCACAAGTTGGTCAAAAAAATCCTGAATGGAATATAAATTATATGAATCAATTATTAATTGATGCATATGATATTAAAGAACTTTTCAAAATGGATATTATTATGACGTGTCAAGGAGGAGATTTTACAAAAAAAGTTTTTTATAAATTAAGAGAGTCTGGATGGAATGGACATTGGATTGATGCAGCATCAACATTAAGAATGGAAAATGAATCAGTAATCGTTCTTGACCCAATAAATCATGTGTCAATTGATCATGCTTATGATAAAGGTTTTAAGAATTGGATAGGTGGAAATTGTACTGTATCTTTGATGTTGCTTGCTGTTCATGGACTGCTAAAAGAAAATTTAGTTGAATGGATTTCTTCAATGACTTATCAAGCTGCAAGTGGAGCAGGGGCAAATAATATGAGAGAACTTCTTAATCAAATGGGACAAATATATTCTTCAGTCTCAGATAGTATTGAAAATAAAAATTTAAATATTCTTGATATAGATGATAAAGCTCTTAAATTGATGAATTCTGATAAATTTCAAAAAGATAATTTTAAGGTTCCTTTAGCAGGAAATTTGATTCCGTGGATAGATGAAGATTTAAATAATGGACAAAGTCGTGAAGAATTGAAAGGTCAATTTGAGACAAATAAAATTTTAGAAAATAGTTTAGATTTAATTAAGGTTGACGGATTATGTGTCAGAGTTGGTACAATGAGAAGTCATAGTCAGGCATTAACTGTTAAGCTGAAAAAAAATATTCCAATTGAAAAAATTAATGATTTAATTGCTAATGGAAATGAATGGGTAAAATTAATTCCAAATGAAAAAGAATCCTCTATAAACTTATTAAGTCCAGCAGAAGTTTCTGGGAAGCTTGATATAGCTGTAGGAAGAATAAGAAAGTTAAATATCGATGAATTATGCATATCTATTTTTACTGTTGGAGATCAGTTATTATGGGGCGCAGCAGAGCCAATTAGACGAATGTTAAATATACTTATTAATAAAGGAAAAGATCAGAAATGAAATTAAAATTATTTATATTGTTATTTTATTTCATTTTCAACTCACAGAATTTATTTGCCTTACAGTTAGGTAAGATTAATGTTAGTTCTAAGCAAGATGAACCCTTGTCAGCTGTAATTGATGTTATTTTTTCCAAAAATGATAAAGTTAAAAATCTAAAACCTGCTATTGCATCTAAAGAAAATTATGAAGCTAATGGTATTTCTCGTTTACCAATTCATTCAAATATTGATATAAATATTGAAGAAAGTGGAAATGGAGCCAAAATATTCTTAACAAGCAAAGAGATTGTTAAAGATCCTTTTTTAGATTTATTGATACAAATTGATTCTGAAAAAGGAAGAGTTTATAGAGAATATACAATTCTTTTAGATCCCCCATCACCAAAAGCAATTAAGAAAGAAGAAATTAGTCCAAAGGAAGAAGTAAACAATTCAAATAAAGTAGATGAGATTGATAAAACTAAAATTGAAGTTAGCGAAACTGAGATTTTGCCAGAAAAAGAAATTGAATCACCAAAAGAAATAGTAACTAAAAAAGATACACCTATTGAGAAAGTAAAGAATGAACTAGAAAAAATTAAGGCTAAAGAAGTTAAATCAAGCAGTGGCAAAACCCTATATCAAATTGCCAGGGAGAATAAACCTTCAGGAGTAACAGTAGAGCAAATGGTATTAGGAATTTTTAAAAATAACCCTAATGCATTTTCTGAAGAAAATGTTAATACTTTAATAAAAAATAAAATATTAAAATTACCCTCATTAGATTATTTTGACGATCATACACACATTGAAGCTAGAAAAATTCTAAGAGATCAAAATATTGAATGGAAGCAAAAAACAAAAAAAATAAATAAACCTAAAAATGAAAAAAAAGCTCCTAATTTAGATAAAGACAAAATTAAGGAACTTGAAAAAGAATTAATTGAAACTAAAAAGAAATTAGAAGATGCCACTAATTTAAATAAAAAGGTTGATGATCAAATCAAAGAAATTGATAAAGTATCAGATGCTGATAATAATATTTCCAAAAAAGATAGTCTTGCAAATAAAAAGATTGAAGAAAAAGATAAAACAAATAACCAAGAAAAATCAAATAAACAAGATGATGCTGTTTTCATATCCTCAATATCTGATGTTGATGAAAATAAAATTGTCGAGGAAGTAATTGATACACAAGTAAGTAATGGTTTGGAAACAATACATGTTTTATTGCTTATACTATTTTTTATACTACTTTTTGGTTTATTTGTTGTTATTTCAAGAAGAAAGTCATTTGAAAGAACTCAAAAGCTAAGTAATTTCAATCAAAACCAAACTAGATCAAACTCTTCAGAAGGATTTGATCAAGAACAATCTGATAATTACAAGCCAGACAATAAAGATTCAGTCAATATAAATCAGAATGAAGACAATAAAACTCCGCAAAAGAATGATGTTAATAATTTTGAAAACCAAGATAGTATCAAACCTGATGAGGATGATAAAAAATTCTAGATTTATTATGCTTCATTCATTAATATTTTTTTTAGGATTGGTTTTACTAGTAATATTATCAAGTATCGATATAAGAATTAATATTATTATTTTTAGTTTTTTTATATTTTTATCTTTGTTTATTAAAGTATCTTTTTTTAAGTTTATTAGTAAAATAAAATACTTTATTTTAGCTTTACTGGCAATCTATTCACTATCAACTCCGGGCGAAATTATATTTTATTATTCATTTATTTCTATTACAAAAGAAGGTTTAGATTTGGCAATTAATAATATATTTAGGATAATTAATACGTTTTTAACTGTTATATTTCTAATGAAAATTATTCCTCAAAAGTTTTTTATTGAATTTATTATCAAAATTTGTTATCCGCTAAAAATATTTGGTTTGAATATAGATAATTTAACTTCTCGAATCTTTTTAACTTTTGATTATCTCGATTTCTATAAAAACTATTCATTTAAATTTTCTAACATATCAAGTGTAATTAATAATCAAATAAATAGTAAAACTCCGATTCCTAAGTCAACGAAATTTGAGCAAGTAAAACCCTCCATTAATGATTTTTTCTGGGTAACAGGATTTTGTTCCATTTTTATTATTATTCAATTCTTATAAATAATGAGATATGTTGCATCTGTTGAGTATGAAGGAACAAATTTTTCTGGTTGGCAGCGACAATCTTCTGCAAGGAGTATTCAAGAAGAGATAGAAAAGTCAATATCTAAAATAACTCAAACATCCATTGAAATAAAGGGAGCTGGAAGAACAGACTCAGGTGTCCATGCTTTGGGCCAAATATTTCATTTTGATACTGATATAAAAAGATCAATAAAATCAATTATTAAAGGTACTAATTCGTTCCTTCCTGATGCAATAAGAATTAAATGGGTAAAAGAGGTTTCTGATGATTTTCATGCAAGGTTTTCAGCTATTTCAAGAGAGTATCAATATTTATTAAATAATAGCCCTATTAATTCTTCTATTTGGTCTAATAATTGTGGGTGGACTTTTTATGATTTAGATGCTGAACTTATAAAATTGGCATCTAAAAAATTCATAGGCAAACATGATTTTAGTGCTTTTCGTTCTGCTGAATGTCAGGCAAAATCACCAATAAGAACAATCGAGTATATCAAAGTAGAAAAATTTAAAAATTTCTATTTATTTACAATATGTGGGGATGGTTTTTTGCATCATCAAATCCGAAATATTATTGCAACAATAATCAATGTAGGAAGAAATGAAATGAGAGCAGATTTCATTGATACGTTAATTAAAAAAAGAGATCGTAGCCTTGTACCAGCTACTTTTTCTGCAAATGGTTTGTATTTAACAAATATTAAGTATGATAAAATTTGGTCTTTACCTGATATGGAAAATACACTAAATATTTTCAAGGCATAATTAGTTAATAAATTGAAAACAAAAGTCAAAATTTGTGGTATTACAAATCTAAAAAATGCACTTGAGGCTTCAGAGGTAGGAGTTGATGCACTAGGGTTTGTTTTTTTTAAAGATAGCCCAAGGTATATTAAACCAATTGAAGCAAGAAAAATTATTAGTAAACTACCTGCTTTTGTTGCAAGAGTTGGCTTATTTGTAAATGCATCAAAAGAAGAGGTTATATTGGCTATTAATGATTCTGGAGTTAATATACTTCAATTTCATGGCGATGAAGATGAAAAATTTTGTAATCAATTTAATTTACCTTACATCAAGGCAATTGCATTCAGAGAGAGTTTAGATTTGATAGAATATTGTAAATTGTATGATTCAAGTGCAGCAATTTTGATTGATACGTTCTCAAAAAATGTTAGAGGTGGTACAGGTAAAACTTTTAATTGGGACTTTCTTCCGAAAAAGCTACCTTTACCATTTATTATTGCTGGCGGATTAGATAGTAATAATATTTGTAAATTATTAGATACCATAAACCCTTATGGCGTTGACGTGAGTGGAGGGGTGGAGCAAAAAAAAGGAATAAAGGATTACAATATGATGAAAGAATTTGTTTTAGGAGTCAACAATGCAACCATATGATTTACCTGATGATTTTGGGCATTTTGGTCAATTTGGAGGTACTTTTGTAGCCGAAACTTTAATTGAAGCTCTTGATGAATTGAGAGATATGTACAATAAGTACAAAGATGATCCAGAATTTTTAAAAGAATTTCATAAAGATTTAAAACATTTTGTTGGAAGACCCAGCCCTATTTATTTTGCAGAAAGATTAACAAAAAAAATTGGTGGGGCAAAAATTTATTTAAAAAGAGAAGATTTAAATCATACTGGAGCACACAAGGTAAACAATACTGTTGGCCAAGCTTTACTTGCAAAAAAAATGGGAAAACCAAGAGTAATTGCAGAAACAGGAGCAGGACAACATGGTGTTGCTACTGCAACAATTGCTGCTAGATTAGGTTTGGAATGTGTTGTTTACATGGGTTCTGAAGATGTCAAAAGGCAATCACCAAATGTTTATAGAATGAAATTATTGGGTGCAACTGTAGTTCCAGTCGAGAGTGGTTCAAAAACTCTTAAAGATGCATTAAATGAAGCTCTTAGAGATTGGGTAACAAATGTATCAAATACATTTTATATAATTGGAACTGTTGCAGGACCTCACCCATATCCAATGATGGTCAGAGATTTTAATTCAGTAGTTGGTAAAGAATGCAAAATTCAAATGCCAGAACTCGAAGATAGACAACCCGATGCAATAATTGCTTGTGTTGGAGGTGGGTCAAACGCTATGGGAATTTTTTATCCATATATTGATGATCAAAATGTTAAATTGATTGGTGTTGAGGCTGCTGGAAATGGAATAGAAACAGGAAAGCATGCAGCTCCTTTAACATCAAATAGTGCTATTGGAGTTCTTCATGGAAATAGAACTTACTTAATGCAAAATAAAGAAGGCCAAATTATTGAAACACATTCAGTTTCTGCAGGACTAGATTATCCTGGTGTAGGTCCCGAACATGCATGGCTAAAAGATTCTGGAAGAGCAAAATATGTAGGTATAACAGATGATGAGGCTTTGGCTGCATTTCATAATTTGTGTGTTACAGAAGGTATTATTCCAGCACTTGAAACAAGCCATGCTCTTGCTTATGCAGAAAAAATGGCTAAAAAAATGTCATCCGAGAAAATTATCTTAGTTAACCTTTCTGGAAGGGGTGATAAAGATATTAATACAGTTGCAGACATTTCAGGAATTTCTTTATAAGTCATGTCTAGAATTCAAAATACTTTTCAATTACTTAAAAATAAAAATAAAAAAGCTTTAATACCTTTTTTTACAGCTGGTGATCCACACCCAAATGAAACAGTAAATTTAATGAATGCATTAGTTGATTCAGGTGCAGATATGATAGAACTTGGAATTCCTTTCTCAGATCCAATGGCAGACGGACCAATAATTCAAAGAGCAAGTGAAAGAGCTTTACAAAATAATGTTGGGATTACGGCAACTATAAAATTAGCTGCTGAATTTAGAAAAAGTAATAAAGATACCCCTTTAATTTTAATGGGCTATGCGAATCCAATTGAGGCTATAGGAGTAGATAATTTTATTTCATTAATCAAAAAAGCAGATATTGACGGCATCATTACTGTTGATTACCCACCAGAAGAGTCACAAATATTTGTCAATAAGTTAAAAGAAAATAATATTGATAGTATTTTTCTTTTGTCACCTACAACTGAAAATAAAAGAATTGAGTTGATAATTGATCAAGCTTCTGGTTTTTTATATTACGTTTCACTCAAAGGTGTAACTGGTTCAGCAAATATAGATATTAACCAAGTAGCTAAAAGAGTTGACAATATTAAATCATTCACAAATTTGCCAATCGGAGTTGGATTTGGAGTAAGAGATGCTAAAACAGCTAAAGAAGTAGCTTCAATTTCTGATGCAGTGGTTATTGGAAGTAGAATTGTTCAAGAAATAGAATCTTCAAATTCTAATGATTTAATTAAAAATATAAAAAAATTAATGACAGAAATAAAAGAAGCTATTGATGAAAATAAGGTAACTTCATAATGAGTTGGTTAAAAAATGTAATACCCCCTAAAATTAAAAGGATTGTAGGCAGAGTTAAGAAAAATATTCCAGAAGGTTTATGGCATAAGTGCCCAGCATGTCAAACAGTTCTATATAAAACTGATTTAGAAAAAAATATGCAAGTATGCTCTAATTGTGGCTTCCATAATAGAATTTCGGCAAGAGATAGAATAAAAATACTTTTAGATACTCCAGATCAAATAGAGCATGGCGACAAAATAAAACCAACTGACCCTTTAGGATTTAAAGATACAAAATCTTATAAAGATAGATTGAATTCTACACAAAAAGAATTAAGTGAAAATGATGCTTTAATTGTTTTAGAAGGAAAGATAGAATCCATACCAGTTGTTTTAGCAGTTTTTGAATTTAAATTTATGGGTGGCTCAATGGGCTCAGTAGTAGGTGAAAAGTTTGTTTTAGGAGTAGAAACCGCAATTAAAAATAACTGTGCATTTATATGTGTGTCAGCAAGTGGTGGGGCTCGAATGCAAGAAGGACTAATATCTTTGATGCAAATGGCTAAAACTAGTGCTTCACTTACTAAGCTCAGTAGTCATAAATTACCATTTATTTCAATTTTGTCAGATCCCACCATGGGAGGTGTTTCAGCAAGTTTTGCAATGTTAGGGGATGTAATTATTGCGGAACCAAAAGCATTAATTGGATTTGCTGGCCCAAGAGTAATTGAATCAACTGTAAGAGAAAAATTGCCGGATGGTTTTCAAAGAGCAGAATTTTTATTAGAGCATGGTGTTATTGATATGATTGTTGATAGAAGACAATTAAGAAAATCGATAGCAGAACTTATTACTCATCTTAATGCAAATTGAAAAAGCTTCATGATTTCATAAATGAATTTTATAGCGATGTGACAAGCAATGTTATAAAAATGGGTCTTGATCGAGTTGATAATGTGAGAGTTCAAGCAAATATTAATCCCAATTTTCCAATTATTACTGTTGGAGGAACAAATGGTAAAGGTTCAGTTTGTGCATTTCTTGAATCAATTTATATTAAGGCAGGATATTCTGTTGGTTGTTATACTTCACCTCATCTATTTAAATTTAATGAGAGAATAAAGATAAATGGAAAAGAGGTAGATGATAAAACTATTCTTGAGTCATTAGATTTTATTCAAACCAAAAAAAATTCTATTGAGCTTACTTACTTTGAAGTGACTACCTTAGCTGCAATAAATATTTTTATTGAAAACAAAATTGATATAGCTATATTAGAAGTAGGTTTGGGTGGAAGATTAGACGCAGTAAATATTTTTGAACCCGAATTATCTATTATCACTTCTTTAGGTATGGATCATCAAGATTATTTAGGTGAAAGTATAGATAAAATTGCGTATGAAAAAAGTGGAATTTGCAGACAAAATAAACATACAGTTTTAAACTTCCAGAATATTCCTGTATCAATGATTAATTCCTTAAACAAACTCAAAACTAAATTATCAATACTTAATGATGATTATTCGTTTACTTATGATTCTAAAAATTATAATTATATTAGTCACAATGTTTCTATGGAAAAATTACCTTTACCTCATTTGAGTGGTAATAATCAACTTGTTAATCTTACTGGCTGTCTTCGTGTTATTAACTTATTAGAAGAAAAATTTCCTGTTAGTTTGGGAGCTATTAAAAAAGGAATTAAAGATTCTTTTATAAAAGGAAGGCTTCAAATTATTTTAAAAAAGCCATATACAGTTTTTGATGTAGCTCATAATGAAGACGCAGCAATTAATTTATGTAATTTTATAAATTCCTCAAAGAAAAGCGGTAAAATTTTTGCTGTATTTTCGATTTTAGATAATAAGGATCTTGAAAAAGTAATATTACCATTTATTGATATTGTTGATGAGTGGTATATTAGTGAATTAAATGATTTAAGAACTCAGAAAATTGATTTTATAGAATCTTCACTTAAAAAACATAAGAATCAGATAATAGTCTATAAATTTAATAATATTCTTGAGGCCTATAAAAATACTCTTAAGAAATCAAGTCTTAATGATAATATTGTAGTTTTTGGGTCCTTTTTAACTGTTAGTGAAATTATGGAAAAAGTACATATTTATGACTGATACTAACGAATCTTTTCATGAAAGTGTAATAATTAAAAGAGCAAAGAGAAGATTAATTGGCGCGATTACAATTTTAATTATTTTATTTACCCTTTCTTTATTTTTTATTAAAAATACTAGTGAAATAGATAATAGTAAAATTAAAGTATCTTTTTTAGAAATGGGTAAAGCAAGTTTTATTAATTCAAAAGAAAAAGAAGATTTAAAGTCTTATGAATCTGATTCAAAAAAAATATCCAAAAAATCTAATTTAAAGAATCCTGAGAAGAGTAAAACTGAATTATTCACAATTCAAATTGGTATATACAGTGATGCGAAAAAAACAAAACAACTAAGTGGTAAGATAAATGATATTGGCTTTCAGACAAGAATGATAAAAATTAATCTTTCTGGAAAAGAGAAAATTAAGCTTATGACACAAGTTTTTTCAACAAAAAAAGAAGCACAATTAGCTTTAAGAAAATTAAAGAATGCAAATTTTCCTGGTTTAATTAAGCCTAATTAAGATTGATGAGCCTTCTCGATTATTTTTTCATCTTTATCATATTCTTATCTTTTATAATTGGATGTTATAGAGGTTTTACTCGTGAGTTATTTTCTTTAGTTGGATGGATTTTTGCGTTTTATTTTGCCAATTATTTTAGTGATAGGTTTTTAAAATTCATACCATTTGAATTTAGCGAGCAAGTAAATTTTATAATAGTCTACGTTATGATATTTATTATTACCTTATTAACAGCGTCATTTTTATCAAATTTATTGAATAGATTTGTTAATACAATAGGTTTAGGCTCTTTAAATCTAATTTTGGGAAGTATTTTTGGATGTCTAAGGGGTATTTTAATTGCTTTTATAATAATTTTTCTTGTTGAGAAAACTTCATTTGTAAGTGAAGATTCTTTAATTGAATCAAAAACAATACCAATTATAAAGCTGGTAATTAAAAAAACTTTATCTTATTTGCCCTATGACTGGACTAACAAGGTAAAATACGATCATATTCTATCCTAATTTTAAGAGAGCGTTATGTGTGGAATAATTGGTATAGTTGCTAATAACCCAGTAAATCAAATGCTCTATGATGGTTTATTGGTCCTTCAGCATAGAGGACAAGATGCAGCAGGTATTGCAACCTGTAACGCTGGTCGAATAAAAATGCATAAAAACAATGGTCTTGTAAAAGATGTTTTTCATACAAGACATATGAGAAATTTGACTGGTAATATAGGTATTGGACATGTTCGTTATCCTACAGCTGGATCATCCTCAGCAGCTGAAGCGCAACCATTTTACGTAAATTCTCCTTATGGTATTGTCCTAGGCCACAATGGCAATCTCACTAACTCTGATAGACTCAAAGAAGATATGTTTAAAGAAGATCTTAGACATATCAATACAAATTCGGATTCTGAAGTTTTACTCAATGTTTTAGCTGATTCAATTGGAAAGGCCACTCAAAAGAATGTTTTAACATCCGATATAATTTTTGAAGCTGTTACTTCAGTTTATGAAAGATGTGAAGGTGCATTTGCAGTTGTAACAATGATTAATAATTTTGGTTTGGTAGCTTTTAGAGATTCAAATGGCATTAGGCCACTTGTGATTGGAGTTAAAGAAACAACAGATGGGCCAGAGTATATAGTTGCATCTGAAAGTGTAGCTCTTGATGTATTAGGATTCAGGCTTTTAAGAGACGTAGAGCCAGGTGAAGCAATATTTATTGATATGGATGGTAATTTTTATTCTAAAAAATGTACAAAAAAAATTAAGCAATCACCATGTATCTTTGAATATGTTTATTTAGCACGTCCAGATTCAATGATTGATGGAGTTTCTGTTTATCAAACTAGACTAAATATGGGGAAATCACTAGCAAAAAAAATAAAAAGAGAGTGGGCGGATATTTCTATTGATGTTGTAATTCCTATTCCTGATACAAGTCGACCAAGCGCTCTTGAAGTATCACTTTTATTGGATGCTGATTTTCGTGAGGGTTTTATCAAGAATAGATATATTGGTCGAACCTTTATAATGCCAGGACAAGCGTTAAGAAAAAAATCAGTACGTCAAAAATTAAACCCAATTAAAGTTGAATTTAAAGGAAAAAATGTTTTGTTAATAGATGATTCAATTGTAAGAGGTACCACCGCTAAAGAGATAGTTCAAATGGCAAGAGATGCTGGAGCTAAAAATGTATACTTAGCATCAGCAGCACCACCAGTAAAATATCCAAACGTTTATGGTATTGATATGCCATCAAGAAATGAGTTATTAGCTTTTAATAAAGAAGATAAAGATATCTGTAAAGAAATTGGAGCTGATGCTTTAATTTATCAAGATCTTGATGAGCTACAAAAGAATATTACCGAAGAAAATAATAATTTAAAAATTTTTGATTGTTCTTGTTTTGATGGTATATATGTAACAGGAAGAATTGACGAAAATTATTTAACTAGAATCGAATCCGAAAGATCAGATGATATTAAGAATAAGGATATGTCAAAAACAACATCACAATTAGATTTCAGTTTTACTTTAACAGAAAATGCAGAGGAAGAAGAGCGCGCATAATTTACTTTACTTGTATTTTTTAATTTAAAGAGGATAATATGGTTATACGCCGTTTTGATTCAGCTTGCAGGGCGTAAAAAAAATAACTGCTAAACCGATTAATACCCGTTTTAGCAAAATGATGCTTAACGGGTTTTTTTTTGAGAATAAATGCTTGACACAAATAAAATTAAAGCAATTATTAATTTATATAATAAAAAAAGGTGTGATTTATACCAACTTGCTCCACCTAGTCATTTGTTAAAGTAGCTAAATAGGAAGAAGATTTAAATGAAAAAAATTAAAAAATTAGAAACTAATTCTGTAAGATCAGGTTCAATCAGATCAGATCAAGGCGAACATTCTGAGGCTTTATATTTAACCTCGAGTTTTGTTTTTAAAAATGCAGAACAGGCAGCAGCTCGTTTTTCTTATAAAGAAGATGGTAATGTCTATTCGCGTTTTACTAATCCATCAGTAAAAATGTTTGAAGATCGATTAGCTGAACTAGAACAAGCAGAGCAATGCGTTGCAACCTCTACTGGAATGTCAGCCATACTAGCATGTATTATGAGTCTTTGTAATACTGGAGATCATATTGTTGTATCGAAAAGTATTTTTGGAACTACAATCAAGTTATTCGAAAACATTCTTATAAAATGGGGATTACAAGTTACATATGTTTGTTTAACAGATATAAATCAATGGAAAAATGCAATCCAAAAAAATACTAAATTATTTTTTGTTGAAACACCCTCAAATCCATTAACAGAAATTTGTGATATTTCAGCTTTAGCTAATTTGGCACATAAATCTAAAAGTCTATTAGTTGTTGATAATTGTTTTTGTACTCCAGCCCATCAATTACCAATTCAATTTGGCGCAGATGTAATAATTCATTCAGCAACAAAATATTTAGATGGACAGGGTAGATGTTTAGGTGGTGCAGTGTTAGGAAAAAAGAAATATATGAAAGATGTTGCTAGTTTTTTAAGATCTGCAGGTACTTCCATGAGTCCTTTTAATGCTTGGATTTTCTTTAAAGGATTAGAAACTTTAAAAATTAGAATGGATGCACATGCTTCAAAAGCATTAGAGTTGGCGAAATGGTTAGAAAAAAAGCAAGATGTGATGAAAGTTTATTACCCTGGTTTACCTTCTCACCCACAATATGATTTGGCAATGAAGCAACAATCTTCTGGTGGAGGTATAGTATCATTTGAAGTAAAAGGGAATCAAGAAAATGCTTGGAACATAATTAATTCAACAAAATTAATTTCAATTACAGCAAATTTAGGTGACACGAGATCTACTATAACTCATCCAGCAACAACAACTCATTCTAGAGTCTCTCAAAAAGAAAGAGATGAATCCGGTATAAGTGATAATTTGATAAGGATTGCAGTTGGTTTGGAAGACATTAATGATATAAAAGACGACTTATCTGCACTGTAAATTAACCAATTTCCAAAGATATTTTAGCGTATATACATGCTAAAATAATCAATAATTACCTCCTTCAAATTATTTGTTAAATTTTAAAAAATATGGATGAATTTGCAAAAGAAACACTCCCTGTAAGTCTCGAAGATGAAATGAAAACCTCTTATTTAGATTATGCTATGAGTGTAATTGTAGGAAGAGCATTACCTGATGTAAGAGACGGATTAAAACCTGTTCATCGAAGAGTTCTGTATGCAATGCATGAATTAAGTAATAGTTTTAATAGGCCTTATAAAAAATCTGCACGTATTGTTGGTGATGTAATTGGTAAATATCATCCTCATGGAGATACTGCAGCTTATGACACAATTGTTCGCATGGCTCAAGATTTTAGTTTGAGATATATGTTGGTTGATGGACAAGGAAATTTTGGTTCAGTTGATGGCGATAATGCTGCAGCGATGCGGTACACAGAAATAAGAATGTCAAAAATATCACATGAATTATTAGCTGATATTGATAAAGAAACTGTTGATTTTGGTCCAAATTATGATGGATCAGAATTCGAACCTTTAATTATGCCTACACGAATTCCTAATCTTTTAATCAACGGAAGTTCCGGAATTGCTGTTGGTATGGCTACAAATATACCTCCTCATAATTTAGCTGAAACTATAGATGCTGCTTATGCCTTGTTGTTAAATTCTGAAATAACTATAGATGAATTAATTAAGCTTATGCCTGCTCCTGATTTTCCAACTGCAGGTATTATTCATGGAACCAGTGGTGTTAAAGAAGGTTATAAAACTGGAAGAGGACGTGTAGTTATAAGAGGAAGAGTTCACATTGAGCCACTTGAAAAAGGAAATCGTGAAGTAATAATAATTGATGAATTACCCTATCAAGTTAACAAAAAAAACTTTATTCAAAAAATTGCTGAATTAGTAACAGATAAAAAAATCGAAGGGATTTCAGACTTAAGAGACGAGTCTGATAAGTCTGGAATGAGAGTTGTTGTTGAGCTTAAAAGAGGTGAAATTCCTGATGTTGTTTTAAATAATTTATATAAACAAACACAATTACAAGATAGCTTTGGTATCAATATGGTTGCTTTGAGTGGAGGACAACCAAAATTATTAAATCTTAAAGAAGTTTTAGATGCATTTTTAAAGCATCGCAGAGAAGTTATTACTCGAAGAACAAATTTTGAATTAAAAAAAGCGAGGAGTCGTGGACATATTTTAGAAGGATTGGCAGTTGCTTTAGCAAATGTTGATGAGATGATAAAGATTATTAAAGCTGCACCAACTCCACCAGATGCGAAAGAGGAGTTAATGAAAAAAGAATGGAAATCTCCTGTTGTTGAGAAAATGTTAAAAAAAACATCTGAAGATTTATCAAAACCAGATGGTTTAGCAAATGAATTTGGATTGAAAAAAAATGGTTATAAATTATCAGATATTCAGGCTCAAGAAATACTTCAATTAAGGCTGCAAAGATTAACGGGACTTGAGCAAGAAAAAATAGTAAATGAATATCAAGAGGTAATGGATATGATTGTTGATTTGCTTGATATTTTGTCTAATTCAGAACGTGTAACAAAAATGATTGGAGATGACCTTCAAGAAATTAAATCTGAATATGGTGATAAAAGAAGAAGTGAGATCGTTGAGAATGCCGAAGACTTATCTATTGAAGACCTTATTACACCTCAAGAAATGGTGGTGACTTTATCTAATTCTGGATATATTAAAGCTCAAGTTTTAGACGATTATAGGGCTCAAAAAAGAGGTGGTAGAGGTAAGCAAGCAATGACAACTAAAGATGATGATTTTATTGAGCAAATGTTTGTCGCTAATTCGCATGATAATATTCTGTGTTTTTCAAGTAGAGGTCAGGTTTATTGGCTTAAGGTGTATGAGGTTCCTCAGGGAAGTAGAGTAAGTAAGGGTAAGCCGATTGTTAATTTATTCCCCATTATGCCTGGAGAGAAAATAAATGCTATTTTAGCAGTCAAAGATTTTGTAGAAGATCAATATATTTTTATGGCTACCTCAAAAGGTACAGTTAAAAAAACTCCTCTTTCTGATTTTTCTAATCCTAGAAAATCAGGAATTATTGCTATTAAATTAGATAACGGTGATTTTTTAATTGGGGCCTCAGTAACAAATGGTAAAAATGATATTGTTTTAGTATCTAATGGCGGTAAAGCTGTTTGGTTTGATGAGACAGCTGTTAGAAGTATGGGAAGAAATGCACGTGGGGTAAGAGGTATGAAATTACCAGAAAAACAACAAGTTTTATCACTCTTAGTTGCTTTTTCAGAATCCGAATCAGTTTTAGTAGCTACAGAAAATGGCTATGGAAAGAGGACACAACTTTCTGAATTTAGACGCTCAGGAAGGGGAACACAAGGTGTTAAAGCAATTCAAGTTAGTGATAGAAATGGAATTGTAGTTGCTGCAAGACTAGTAGGCGATCAAGATGAGATCATGCTTATTACAACAGGAGGAGTTTTAATTAGAACTCGTGTTAGTGAAATTCGTGAGCTTGGCAGAGCTACTCAGGGGGTTACTTTGATTAATTTAGGAGAAGAAGAAAAATTATCTGGATTAGAAAAAATTGTAGAAACAGATAGTATTGATGGTGATGGTCAAGATGAGTTGCAAATATAATTTTTCTGCTGGTCCAGCAATATTGCCAAAAAAAGTTCTTTTGAAGGCTCAGTCTGAATTATTAGATTGGCACAACTCTGGTATGTCTGTAATGGAAATGTCACATAGAGGAAAAGAATATGCTCCTATTATTGAAAATGCAGAATTAAATCTAAGAAACTTATTAAATTTGCCAAATAACTATAAAGTATTGTTTCTGCAGGGCGGCGCAGTTACACAAAATTTTATGGTACCTATGAATTTATTGAATAGTAAAACTGCAAGTTATGTAATATCAGGGTATTGGTCCAAAAGAACTTTTAATGATGCACAACCTTTTTCAGGAATTAATTTGGCCGCTTCTTCTGAAAGTATAAATTATATAAAAGCACCTGAAATTAAAACTTGGGATTACAATAAAAATGATTCTTATGTACATTTTTGTTTGAACGAAACTATCCATGGAGTTGAATATTTTGATGACCCAAATTTAAAAAACATTCCTATTGTTTGCGATATGTCATCAACAATATTATCCAGACCAATTGATGTCTCTAAATATGGAGTTATCTATGCTGGTGCTCAAAAAAATATTGGTCCTGCAGGATTAACTATATTGATTGTTCGTGATGACCTATTAGATTTTGCTGATAAAAAAACTCCATCAACATTTAACTGGAAGACACAATCAGAAAATAAATCTATGATTAATACCCCATCTTCGTTTAGTATTTATATGGCTGGATTAGTTTTTGATTGGCTGATTGATAGTGGTGGACTTGATACCATAGAAAAAAATAATATTAAAAAATCAAATTACTTATATGATTTTATTGATTCAACCGATTTTTACATTAATAATATAGATAATCAAAATAGATCACGAATGAATGTTTCATTTACAATTCATGATAATGAATTAATAGCTGATTTTTTAATTGGAGCTGAAAAAAATGGTCTATTTGGTTTAAAAGGACATAGATTAGTTGGAGGCTTACGTGCATCAATATACAATGCTATGCCATTTGAAGGTATTAGTGCCTTAGTAGATTATATGAAAGAATTTAAAGATAAGTATTAAATGAAAAAAAATCTTAATAAGTTAAGAACTGATATTGATAATATTGATAATAAATTATTAGATTTATTATCAAAGAGGGCTGCTGTAGCTCAAGAAGTTGGAAAACTTAAAAATGATGGCATTATATACCGACCAGAAAGAGAGGCACAGGTTCTTTCAAAGCTATTAAAAAATAATAATGGACCATTATCTAACGAGAGTATTACAAATATTTTTAATTCAATAATTTCTAATTGTCGTGCATTAGAAAAAAAATTAAGTGTTTCATTCCTTGGGCCACTTGGAACTTTTAGTGAAGAGGCAACAATTCGCCAATTTGGGGAAAATATTGAGACTGTTCCAACAAATAGCATCGATGAAGTTTTTAATGATGTCCAATCTGGTATCGCTCATTATGGAGTAGTCCCTGTAGAAAATTCAACTGAGGGAGCAATCAGTAGAACATTAGATTTGTTATTAACAAAAGATTTAAAAATTTGTGGAGAAATCATTCTTCCTGTTCATCATTTTTGCCTTTCAAAAAATACTAATTTAACAAAGATTAAAACTATTTATGCCCATGGACAATCATTAGCACAATGCCATGATTGGTTAATGAATAATTTACCAGATATTAAAAAAGTTGCGGTAATGAGTAATGCTGAAGGAGCAAGGCTTGCTTCTAAAGAAAAAAATACTGCAGCAATTGCAAGTAATAGAGCTGCAGATTTATTTAAGTTAAATGTCTTGCAACAAAATATTGAAGATGAACAAAATAACTCTACCCGTTTTTTGGTTTTATCTAAGCAGGATGTTAAACCATCTAATAATGATAAAACATCAATTGTTGTTGCAACAAAAAATAAACCAGGTGCCATTGCTGAGTTAGTGGCACCTTTTGCAAAAAATAAAGTGAGTATGACAAAATTAGAATCTAGACCAGCTAAGATTGGTATGTGGGAATATGTTTTCTTTATAGATGTTGAAGGACACCAAACTAAAAAGTCTGTTAAGGCAGCTTTAAATATTATTGAGTCAAAAGCATCTTTCATGAAAATCCTAGGTTCTTACCCTAAAAATTAATTTCAGATGGTTATTCAAGTTGCAAATTATATTTCTGATATTGAGCCTTATGAAGGAGGAAAGCCAATATCAGAAGTTGCCCGTGAGCTTGGGATTCCTGAAAAAAAAATCGTTAAATTAGCCTCAAATGAAAATCCAATTGGAATAGGTAAGCTCACAAAAATAGCAATTAAAAATGCATTAAAAGATGTTGAAAGATATCCAGATGGAAATGGATTTCATCTCAAAAAAACTATATCAGAAAAATTTTCTATTACATCTGATCAAATTATTTTGGGTAATGGATCCAACGACATTTTGGAACTAGCTGCAAGAACTTTTGCAACTTTAAATGATGAAATAATATATTCTCAACATGCTTTCGCGGTTTATAAGCTTGTAACCAAAGCAATGGGGGCTAAGGGGGTTGAGGTTCCTGCTTTAAATTATTGTCATGATCTTGATAAATTTTTAACTTCTATTACAAAAAAGACTAAATTAATTTTTATAGCAAATCCAAATAATCCAACTGGAACATTAATAGGTAAAAAGATATTAAAATCTTTTTTAGATTCTATACCTAAGCATATTATCTTGGTTCTCGATGAAGCATATGATGAATATTTGCTAGATGATTTGAAATCTAATTCATTTGACTGGATAAAGACTTATAGAAACTTAATTGTATCTAGAAGTTTCTCAAAAGCATATGGCTTAGCTGGCTTAAGGATAGGTTATGGAGTAGGTTCTCCAAATTTGATTGAGTTAATGAATAGAGTAAGACAACCTTTTAATGTAAATCATATTGCTCAAGAAGCCGCAATAGCATCACTCAACGACGAAGATTTTATTGAACAAAGCAGAAGGCTTAATAATGAGGGAATGTCTCAAATAGTTAAGGCTTTTAAAGAATTGAATATAGACTTTATTCCTTCATATGGAAATTTTGTGAGCTTTAAATTACAAGACGAGAAGACAACAATGCTGTATTATCACCATTTATTAAAAAATGGTGTAATTGTAAGGCCAATTGCAAATTATGGTTTACCAGAATTTTTAAGAGTCAGTATTGGACTTAAAAAAGAAAATAAGATATTTATTAAGCATCTAAGTAACTGCAATATATAGGATTTTTTATGATTATAGTAATGAATAAAACAGCAACAGAAGAGCAAATTGAACTTGTTGTTTCTAGGATTAAGGACAAGGGTTTAGAGGCGAGTATATCTAAAGGTACTGAAAAAACTGTGATCGGTGCTGTTGGAGATGAGAGATTACTTGATCCTAAATTATTGGATAATTTGCCTGGCGTAGAGCAGGCAATGCATATTGTTAAGCCATACAAAATTGTTGCACGCGAGTGGCATCCTACTGATACGGTTTTAGATATAAAAGGTCATTTAATTGGTGGAAAACATATCCAGATTGTTTCAGGACCATGTTCTGTCGAGACGCCAGAGCAGATGCAAAAATCAGCTAAAGCAGTTAAGGCCGCGGGTGTAAAATTAATGCGTGGTGGAGCTTTTAAACCAAGAACAAGTCCCTATACTTTTCAGGGAGTAGGTTTTGATGGTTTGGAGATGTTCAGAAAGGCAGCTGATGATGAAGGTTTACCAATCGTCACTGAACTCCTGGATGTAAGACATCTTGATAAGTTTTTAGAACAGAAAGTCGATGTAATTCAAATAGGGACAAGAAGTATGCAAAACTTTGAATTACTAAGGGAGGTAGGCACTCTTAAAATTCCGGTTATTTTAAAAAGAGGTATGTCAGCAACAATTTCTGAATGGTTAATGGCTGCTGAGTATATTGCTTCTGGAGGAAATCATAATATTATCTTTTGTGAAAGAGGTATAAGAACATTTGAAACTTACTACAGAAACGTTTTAGACGTTACAGCGATTCCAGTTTTAAAAAAAGAAACACATTTACCTGTAATCATTGACCCTTCTCATGCGGGAGGAAAAGCGTGGATGGTGGCAGCTTTATCTCGAGCTGGTATCGCCGCTGGCGCAGATGGCTTACTTGTAGAAATGCATCCAAATCCATGTGAAGCATGGTGTGATGCAGATCAGGCTATAACACCAACTGAATTAAAAGATTTAATGAAAGATTTAACTGCTATCGCGAAGATATTAGGTCGTAATATATCAAATTAACTCATGGATTTCATGAGTTTGCTTTAGATATTTTCCCCTGTTCTGATTTAACGTCCTCAGTCAATATTCGGATTTAGTTGAATTAAGGGTTATTAATGCATATTCGTGTTTTAGGATCTGGTGCTGGAGGTGGATTTCCACAATGGAATGATAATGGTGAAAATTGTCGAGGTGTCAGGGCAGGAAATCCAAACTTTAAAGCGAGAAATCAATCTTCAATAACCGTGAGCTCAAATGGTATAGATTGGATTTTATTTAATGCATCCCCAGACATAAGAGCTCAAATTGAATCTTTTCCGCCGCTTCAGCCAGCCAGAAAAATCCGAGATACAGGTATTACATCTATTGTTATTACTGATAGCCAAATAGATCATACAACAGGGTTATTAAGTTTAAGAGAACACGATAAGCCTTGGGATATATATTGCACTAAATCTGTATATGAGGATATGACAACAGGATTTCCTATTTTTAATATTTTGGAGCATTTTAGAGGGGTAAACTGGCACGAAGTATCAACTGAACAAATTCCATATGAAATTCCAAAAGCTGATAATATAATTTTTACAGCTGTTCCACTTCAAAGCGAAGCTCCACCATATTCTCCGCATAGGCATAATACTGTTCCTGGGGACAATATGGGTTATAAAATAGAGGATACAAAAACAAAAAAAAATCTTTTTTATGCACCAGGATTAGGTGTTATTGAAGATCATGTATATGAGTATTTGAAAAATGCAGATGTAGTTTTAATTGATGGGACAGTATGGACTAACGATGAAATGTCAAGAGCTGGAGTTAATGATAAATTGGCCAGTGAGATGGGTCACTTAGATCAGTCAAGTAAAGGAGGTATAATTGATACCCTTAACTCACTCCAAAAACCACGTAAGATTCTTATTCATATTAATAATACCAATCCAATACTCAATGAGGAATCTGAAGAGAGAAAATTCTTGAATTCAAATAATATAGAAGTGTCTTACGATGGTATGGACATCATTATTTAAGGAAAAAAAATGACAAAGCCGTGGACAAGAGAAGAATTTGAGAACAGATTAAG
>CAYOUI010000006.1:0-92591 GCA_964407135.1 uncultured Methylobacillus sp. | reverse complement strand
TTTATGGTGGCTGTAGCTCAGTTGGTAGAGCCCTGGATTGTGATTCCAGTTGTCGTGGGTTCGAGCCCCATCAGCCACCCCATTTTTTGTTAATTCCTTTTTAGGATATGATAATTTGGTTATGCAGATAATCCTTTAATATGAAAGATAACCAATTACTTAGATATAGTCGTCATATTCTATTGCCGGAAATTGATTATGCTGGGCAAGAAAAATTACTTAAAAGTCATTGTTTAGTTATAGGTGCAGGTGGCCTAGGGTCACCAGTTTCTATTTATTTAGCATCATCTGGAATAGGTAAAATTACTATTTGTGATTTTGATGATGTAGATATCTCAAATCTCCAGAGACAAATACTTCATAATGATGAATCTGTTGGAAAAAATAAAGCAATTTCAGCTAGAAAATTTTTACAAAGAGTTAATCCAGAAATAAATATTAATCCTATCGAAAAAAAACTCAATATTACTGAAATGAAAAAATTAGCTAATAAAGCTGATGTCATCATTGATTGTTCTGATAATTTTGAAACACGATATGCATTAAACAAGATTGCATTTAATTTAAAAAAACCTTTAGTCTCTGGAGCAGCTATTAAATATGATGGTCAAATTAGTATTTTTGATTTTAGAAAGAATGATAGTCCTTGTTATGAATGTTTATTTCCAGATTCAGAATCTGAAGAGGAATTAAGGTGTGCTGATCATGGCGTTTTCTCACCATTAGTTGGAATTATTGGTTGTACTCAAGCTGCTGAGGCTATAAAAATTATTTTAGATATTGGTAATTCATTAATGGGAAGGTTATTACTTCTTGATTCAAAAGATATGAACTGGAAAACTATAAAAATTATTAAAGATAAAGATTGTAAGATATGTTCAATCAAATAAATTCTTAAGTCAGAGTAGATTTCATCATGCTAGAATTAATTATTATTTAAGAAAAAAAATATGACACAAGAATTATCAAAATCTTTTAATCCAAAACAAATTGAAGAAAAATGGTACCAATTCTGGGAATCTAAAGGATATTATGGAATTGGTAATGATTTAAAAAATCCTAATAGTTTTTCAATACTGCTACCACCCCCAAATGTAACGGGAACGTTGCATATGGGTCATGGGTTTAATCAAACATTGATGGATACATTATCACGTTATCATCGCATGAAAGGATTTAATACCTTGTGGCAGCCCGGAACAGATCATGCTGGAATTGCAACACAAATTGTTGTTGAAAGGCAATTAGATCAACAAGGTATTTCTAGACATGAATTAGGACGTGAAAAATTTATAGAGAAAGTATGGGAATGGAAGGCATTCTCCGGTGGAAAAATAACTCAGCAGATGAGAAGATTGGGCACATCTCCAGATTGGTCTCGTGAGCGCTTTACAATGGATGAAGGTTTATCTAAGACTGTTACAGAAGCCTTTATTCATTTATATAAAGAAGGTTTAATTTATAGAGGTAAAAGATTAGTAAATTGGGATGTGACACTCCAGACAGCTGTTTCCGACTTAGAGGTGATTCAAGAAGAAGAAAATGGATCTTTATGGCATATAAATTATTCTCTTGAAAATAGTGATAATTTTCTAACTGTTGCCACTACAAGACCAGAAACAATGCTTGGTGATGTTGCATTAATGGTTCACCCAAATGATAAAAGATACAAAAAATATATCGGTAAATTTGCTTTATTACCACTATTAAATAGAAAGATTCCAATAATAGCAGATGAATATGTAGACTCAGATTTTGGAACTGGAGTTGTTAAAGTTACCCCAGCTCATGATTTTAACGATTATGAGGTAGGCCAAAGACATAAGTTGCCATTAATAAATATTTTGACTCTTGATGGTTTGATTAATGAAAATGGATCAGATCAATATGAAGGATTAAATAGATTTGAAGCAAGAAAAAAAATATTAAATGATCTTGAAAAAAAATCTTTATTGAATAAAGTTGAAAAATACACTTTGAAAATTCCAAGAGGGGATAGAACAGGTACAGTTATAGAACCAATGCTCACAGATCAATGGTTTGTTGCAATGACAAAAAAAAGTAATGATGGTAAAAGTATTGCGGATAAAGCTTTAGATGTTGTTAAAAATAAAGATATAAAGTTTTATCCTGAAAATTGGGTAAATACTTATAATCAATGGCTCAATAATATTCAAGATTGGTGTATATCAAGACAGTTATGGTGGGGTCATAGAATACCAGCTTGGTATAGCGATGAAAATAAAATTTATGTAGCCTACAATCATGACGAGGCAAAAAAATTAGCAGAACAAGATGGCTATAAAGGTAAATTAAAAAGGGACGATGATGTTTTGGATACATGGTTTTCTTCTGCGTTATGGCCATTTTCAACATTAGACTGGACCCCCGAATATCCTTCAAAAAGTAACGATGCTCTTGATTTATATTTACCCTCATCAGTTTTAGTAACAGGATTTGACATTATTTTTTTCTGGGTTGCAAGAATGGTAATGATGACTAAGCATATCACTGGGAAAATACCTTTCAAAGATGTTTATATTCATGGACTTATAAGAGATTCAGAAGGACAAAAAATGAGTAAATCAAAAGGAAATGTTTTGGATCCTATTGACTTAATTGATGGAATTTCAATTAAAGAATTATTAAAAAAAAGAACAGATGGTTTAATGAATCCGAAACAAGCTGAATTAATTATAAAAAAAACCAAGAAAGAATTTCCAGATGGAATAGTGTCATATGGCACTGATGCACTTAGATTTACTTTTACTAGCCTTGCAAGTCCAGGAAGAGATATAAAGTTTGATTTGCAAAGATGTGAAGGATACAGAAATTTTTGTAATAAGCTATGGAATGCCACACGTTTTGTTCAAATGAATTGCGAGCAAAAAGATAATGGGTTTGATAAGTGTGTTGATGGATATTTAGATTTTTCGAAAGCGGATAGATGGATCGTTAGTATTTTCAATAAAAAAATTAAGAATATTGAAAATAATTTTAAAGAATATCGTTTTGATTTGATTTCATTAGAAATATACCAATTTGTTTGGGATGAATATTGTGATTGGTATTTGGAAATAGCAAAAGCACAATTACAAAATGGAAGTGAATCTCAACAACGAGCAACAAGAAGGACTTTAATTAGTATTTTAGAATTAATTTTAAAAATGAGTCATCCGATAATACCATTTATTACTGAAGAAATATGGCAAACAATTGCGCCCATGGCAAAAAAAGAAGGGCCTTCAATTATGATGCAACCTTATCCAGTATTTCAATCAGAAAAGATTGATGAAGACGCCATTACATGGATCAATATTTTAAAAGAAATGGTTACAAAGTGCAGAAGTTTAAGGGGGGAGATGGGCGTTTCACCTGCAGAAAAAACCCCACTTTCAATTACAGGAGATAAAGTTATTCTAAAAGAATATGAAATTTATTTAAAAGGACTTGCTAAAATAAATAATATTCAATACGTGGAAGAATTATCCAATCAAGATGCTCCTGTTGCAATCGTGAAAGATTTTAAATTAATGTTAAATATTGAAATTGATAAAAAACAAGAAATAATAAGGTTAAAAAAAGAAATTGCTAGATTAGATTTAGAGATAAAAAAAGCAAATGGAAAACTAGAAAATAAAAATTTTGTTACAAAAGCGCCTTCAGAAGTAATAAACCAAGAAAAAGAAAGACTTTTAAAATTTACTGAACTGCAAAAAAAAATCAAATTTCAATTAGATAAATTTAAGTCTTAATTTTTTTTATATAGAAGGTAGTTATTCCGTTTTTTATTTTTATTGAAATTAAGTCATGACCAGTATTTTTACAAAATGCTTCAAAATCTTTTTTTGCACTTTTATCTGTCGTGTGAATTTTTAGTATCTCATTAATTTTGAGTGAATTAAGACCCTTCTTACATTTAAGAATTGGCATTGGGCATTTCAGCCCAATGGCATCTATTTCATCATGATAATCTGTCATAATTTATTTACTAAATGGTTCTACATCTCCAGGAGCTCTTAACATTTTATCAACTTCTCCTAAATGTAATTCTTCTGTATAAATCATTTCTCTAGCATACTCCTCAAGCATAATAGAGTCATTCTCTACTAGTGCTAATAAATCTCTATAGCAATTAAGTGATGCATTTTCATGATCCAACGATTCTCGAAGTATATTACCTATGTCATGAGTATTAGTTTCTAGTAAAGGACCAATAGCTAACGAAGGGTGTCCTCCTAGGTTAGTTATTAATTCTCCAGCTTTATTTGCATGATCAAGTGATTCACTAGCTTGCCCTCTTAACCAGCTAATTATAGGTATTCGACTGTAGCCATAAACCATTAAAGCATAATGAGTATATCTTACAACTCCTGCTAGTTCCATTTCTAAAATTTTGTTTAATGACGCAATAATTTTTTTGTTATCAGCCATGTGTATTTCTCCTTATTTATAAAATGTGGAGATAAATTACCATAAGTTAAAATATGATGTGTTAATACGAATGATTTGTATTCTGAATTAAACTTTAGATGAATGAAACCAGCAATGAAAGTATTAAAATTGCAGACATTAATCTTATTGACCAAAGAGTAAATTGCATACCTTGTCTTCTTTTATCTATATCTGTATCAATTATTGTGAAAGATTTTGCATGTAAAAATCTACCAATAAATAATAAGCCACCCAAAATAATTATTATGATTTCATGAACATGATTTAGCTCTAAACATGCTAACAAAATAATACCTAAAGGAACAAATTCATTAAAATTTGCATGAGCTCTTATTGCTTGCTCTAAATCTTTATGATTTTTATAACCAATCCTTACTTTATGCAATCTTCTTAATTTAATTACATTTAAAGTCAATTTAATATATATGAAAGCTAAAATAGCAACATAAAATCCCGTTACCTCTAACATTTATTTTCCTTACCAATGTTTTTATAAAGTAGTTTCATCACATTTTTTTATAACTATTTATTATATTAATTCATTTTACCAATTATAGCTGCTCCAATAACACCTGCAGAATCTCCAAGCATATTTTTTAAAATAGGAGTATTTGGTTCTTTACAAAATACATTTTTATATACCTTTTTTAAACCTTCTTTATAAAGCCCGTCATGATTTGATAATCCACCACCTAAAATTATTACATCAGGATCAATAGTATTAATTATATTTGCCAATGCTAAACCAAAGAAATCATAAAATTCACTTAATAGTTCTTTTTCTTTTTTATTATATGTAGATTGATTTAAAAAATTTTTTGAGGTGATCGAATTTTTTAATTTCCTTTTAATTCTTTTTTCTAAAGCCGTACCAGAAATATAAGTATTTACACAACCTTTTTTCTTACAAAAACAAATATCACCATTAGGATTAATAACACTATGACCCCATTCGCCACTTAATCTTTGAGGGCCAATTCTTAATTTATTATTGTAAACAATTCCACCACCACAACCTGTACCCATAATTACGCCAAAAACTAAAGAGAATTTTTGACCTGAGCCAATAGTTGCTTCAGCTAAGGCGAAACAGTTAGCATCATTTTCAATTACAACTGATCGTTTTAGTTTTTTTTCTATTAATTTATCAATTGGTAATCCATTCTGACAAAGAATTGTAGAGTTTCTTAATAAACCATTATTTTTTGAAATTGAGCCAGGTGTTCCGATACCAAGAGTATGAGATTTATTTTTAATACTATTTGTAGCCTTTAAATATATTTTTTCAATTTGATTTATTACATGAATTGAGCCTTTATTACTCTCGGTAGGAACTCTTTCACGAAATAAAATATTTAGTTTTGAATCAAGAACAACTGATTCAATTTTGGTACCTCCTAAATCGATTCCTATATGTAATTTACTCATTGGTTAGAATAATAAGTTATTTTATAAAGATGAGAAGTTATAGTTGAGAAAATAATAACATTTGCTAAATGTTTTTGGAATTTTAAACTTTTTTGTCTTAATAACTTGACATCAAAAATCTCTCAAGCATACTCATGCTTTAGTTAATTCACTAATTATTTATTTATTGATTATTCGTGTATTAATTAAATATTTCAGTTTATTTTAAAAGGTGATTATGAAAAGAAAAATTGGAAAAGTAGCTCTTTTCCTAGCAACATTGTCAGTAATTTGGCTTTTACTTGGTATGTTTAATATAGTCCCATTTTTAATAGAGATACCTGAAGAAACAAGTATAAGGGCTCATGCGTCATTAGCAGTAATACTCTTATTGATTGCTTCTTGGGCATTTTGGAATGAAGATTAACTTTTTAGAAAGGTTTTATTATGATTAAAACATCAGATATATGTATTCTTATTTCAGTAGCTGTAGCTTTTATAACTACTGCTTTTTTATGGTTTTCTGGGCCTGATACTAAACAAGAAGCATTGTTTACTGCAACTTGGATACCTTCAATTTTAACTTTTGCAATTTATTTTAAGTTAATAGCTAGGAAGAATTAATTATGGATGATTCATTATTATTTTTTACAGGTTTATTTTGTTTTGTTTTAGCAATTGTTGGTGTTGTTATGACAATTTTAGAATTTAAAAATATTGAATTAAAAGAAAAACAAAAATAATTTTATTAGGAAATATTTTTAAGTCATAAATTTGGCATAATAGAGTTTTGGATTATATGAAGTGCAACAACTCCCTATATTAATTCTTAAATTCTGTGAACAAGAGGGCCCTGGATACATTTCAGAATTCCTTGAAGAAAATTCACTGCCTTTTATTGTTAAAATGATCCATCAATCATCTGATGTTCCAGATTCAATAAGTAAATTCAGCGGTTTAATTCTAATGGGTGGTCCAATGAGTGCAAATGATCAACTTGATTGGATACCTTTGGTATTATATCTTATCAAGCAAGCTTATAAGTATGATAAGCCACTATTGGGTCATTGTCTGGGTGGCCAATTGATAAGTAAATCTTTAGGAGCTAAAATAAAAAAAAATAAGGTTCTTGAAATTGGTTGGTTTAAAGTTCAAATTTGTAATAACTCAAAGAAAAAAAAAGAAAATGCACAAAATTGGTTAGGAAAAATAAATCAATTCAAGGCATTTCATTGGCATGGCGAGACATTTGAATTACCGAATCATGCAACTTTATTATTAACAAATAATAATTGTCAAAATCAAGCATACAGTATTAAAAAACACCTAGTTTTTCAATGTCATATTGAAATGAATGAAGATCTAATAAGTAGCTGGTGTAAATCTGGTGAAGACGAATTATTTGCACATAAAAAAATTAATTCGGTACAGTCATCAAAACAAATAAAAGAAAATTTTAATCAAGATTGTAGGAAACTAAACGAGGTTGCAAAAATTGTATATGGTAATTGGATTAAAGGCTTATGAAATAGTGGTGGCCAGAGACAGAATCGAACTGTCGACACGAGGATTTTCAGTCCACTGCTCTACCAACTGAGCTATCTGGCCATATTAAAAAAACTAATGAGTTGCGAATTATATCAAAATTAGCTTGTATATGTTCGTTTCAAAGACAAGATTTTAATGAGTTATTAATGATTGTTTTTTTTTCAATAAAAGAACTTTTTTACATATTTGTATTATTGAAAACAGAATAAATCCATATATTAAGTTCGGAATAAAATAATGAAGAAAATTGGCTTTCAAAAAGATATAACTGCCAGATATATTTGGCTCATGCACCCATCCAGATAGAAAATAATAGCTAGAAGTCGATATAAAGTAAGCAATTATAGTTACAAAAATGATGCTTGAAAAAAATAGGATCACATTTAGATTATTTTTTTCTCCGTACAATTTTTTACTAACTATCCAACACAAAGGATAAATAGATAAATGCAAAAGATATCCTATATTTAGATTAATTTTTTCTAATAAAGTAAAATTAATAATATATAGGTCTATACAAACAATGTAAGCTAAAAAAAACATCAGCCATCTAATTTTTTTTAGGAAAATACCTCCAGCAAAAAATATAATTAAACTAGCATCTGGAAATGAAAAAAGAGTCAATTCATGACTTACCCTAGTTAAAAGTATTAAAAAAATAAAAACCAATGCTATCTTTAGTGAGTTTGTAAATACCATTTTAGATTACCTAATTTAATTTAGTTGATTTTATCATTAGTTTGTTTAGATTTAAAAATCAATCTTTAGCCCTGCAACCCATGTTCTCTTAAAATTGAAAGGATAATAATTATCAGTTCCTACAACAAGAGCATTTTTATGCTCAAAAATATTTTGAATAGATCCAAAAATACTTAGTTTATTAAAAGCATTTTGGTTCCTTATATCATAATTAACATTTAAATCGGTAGAGCTATAGTATGGTTGTTTTTGGATATTATCATTTTCCCAATCAAGCATTGCATACGCTTCATCTTTCCAAGTGTGACTTATATTTATTGTTCCTTGTCCTGAAAATTTATGATCAAGATTTAATACTAACGTATGATTTGGAACCCCTGGCATATCATTACCATCAATAAATTTACTACTATTATTATCTTTTCCAATTTTTGCTTTTATAAAGTTATATAAAACATTAGCGTTTGTTTTATCATTTAATTTAAATTTATTTTGAATCTCTACTCCATATTTTTTTGAATTATCAAGATTTTGATTAATGAAGGTTGAATTGTCTAAAACAAATTCATTTTTAACATCAGAATAAAAAGTTGTTACTTTAAATTTATTTCTATCAGTTATATTATTTAGCCCTACGTTAAGGGTATTTACTTTGGAAGCTTTCATAAATCCTTTAAAGTCTCGTCTCAACCATGCCCATGGGGGTGATGAATCCCATACACTAACAAAAAACCGATCTATATCGGGAGCCTGAAATCCATGATTAATATTTGAGAATATACTTAGTTTGGAGTTAACAGCATAGTTAACACCTAAATCCCATGCAGTTAATAATTCATCAGTTTTATGAATCGCAGCAGTGTCAACGTGTCTATAATTTACTTTTTCTTTTCTTATTCCTGCAGAGAATAAAAATTTATCCGATAAACCCTTTGGTTGAAAATTAGATTCCATAAAAAAGGATATATTTTGTTTAGATGTTTTGCCAGGCCATTTAGTTACTGATTTTCTTTCTCCATTAAAATATTGAAGCCCGCCTTTAAGATTATAAACTTCGCCTATATAATCAGCTATAAAATTCGCACCAAAATATCCTTTATCGTAAATATCCCCTGCAGCATTTAAGGCATTATATGTTTTGTCCTCGTAATAAAAGTCTGTATTAAGATTAAATTTATTATTAAATTTATGTTTTATTCCTAAACCATATCTATCGTTATCAATGTCATAATTGTTATATGTATTTCCAGAGTTTTGTTTAGGATCATCATAAAATTCAGAATGACTAATAGGGCCAACTACAAATTGATTAATTCTTGAACTTGAAATATCAAATTTTAATTTAGTGTCTTTTTTAGCGTTGACAAATAATTTTACAGTCTGTGTTTTATTTTTAAATCTATCTTTGTTGCCTTTTGAATCTCTTGCACTATGACCTTCACTTTTATCGTCAACAGCACTTAATGATAGATTAAATTTTTTGTGAGTAAATCCAGCATTAAGAATATTTTTTTTAAGCCCCGAACTACCAATTGATGATTCTAGACTAAACCCACTATATTTTTTAGTATATATATTTATAATTCCTGCCATAGCTCCATCACCATAAGTTACGGATCCTGTACCTTTAACAATTTCAATTCTATCAATGCTATTAACATCAATTTGGCCTAATAGTTGAGCGCTCATATCGATATTATTAATGCGTTGTCCATCAATAGAAATGACTATATTTTGATATCCAGTTTCAGAACCATAGCCTCGCATATCAATACTGGCTTTAGATCTATCTCCAAAATTTGGGCTAATATTTAAAGACGAATGTTGAGAAAGATAAGATTGTATTGAGGTGCTTCCAGAGGCATTAATTTCTTTAGCTGTATGAATTTCTATTGAGTAAGGCGATACACTTTCTTTGCTATTATTTTGGTATTTATAAACAATAATTTCTTCTGTATCAATTTTTGTTTCGGCATTAATTTGGGTTACAAGACAAACAAGAAGAAGAGCTATAATTCTTTTTAGCATTACATATTCCTATTATAAAATTATTCATGCCACCCGCATGAGTTCAAGAGGCGCAAAAATTTTAGGAATTTATTTTTAATGGAAGTTTAATAAGGTAATCTAAATTTCAATTAAAATTGCATCCCCGCAATTTTCACGATTGAAATTAAGGCCGGTCTCCGGACTCATAAGACTAAGTTTATTGCCTTCCCAGTTTTAACCAGTGGCTAAGTTGATAAACTCTTCCTTACTTACCGTTGCGGGGGCAGTGTAAGATTTGCACTTACTTCCCGTTTAAAAAATAACTTTGTGAATTATTCTCACCTAAATTCAATTTTTCGATCATACTTCAGTCAAATAGAAATATCAAGTTTTAGAAAAATAAGATTAAAATCCAAGTGATAAATGCATTTGCGATAGCTAAAAAAACAGCTGCACTTCCTATATCTTTTGCTCGTTTTGCTAGATGATGGTTTTCAAATGAAATTCTGTCAACAGTTGTTTCGATTGCTGTATTGAGAAGTTCAACTAAGGTTATTATGATAATGCTTGAAATTAAAAGTGCTTTTTGAATCCCCGTCTCACCAATTAGGAAGCCTGCTGGAATTAGAATTATAGAAAGGAAAAATTCTTGGCGAAAAGCAGCTTCATTTTTATAGGATGCTTTAAATCCTTCTAATGAATATGCAAAAGCGTTAATAAGTCTTTTAAGACCTGTTTTACCTTTGAAAGGACTTGTCATAAAATATTTTGCCTTTTAAAATTTAGCCAAATTATAACAAAAATATAATAATAGTTAGTTACCATTCTAGTATTATATTATTAAATAACTTAAGGGGTAATTGAATGTCTAGAATTGTGAAATGTGCTAAATTAAAAAAAGAGGCAGAGGGTTTAGACTATCCGCCATATCCTGGACCATTAGGACAAAAAATTTTTGAAAATGTTTCAAAAGAAGCTTGGTCGGGTTGGTTAGAGCATCAAACTATGTTGGTTAATGAAAATCGTTTGAGTTTAGTTGATCCTCAAGCAAGAAAATATCTTACCGAACAAACAGAGGCTTATTTTTTTGGTGATGGAGCTGATAAAGCTTCGGGATATATACCCCCAAAAAAATAAATTAAGATAATTCTTTTTTAATTTCTTTGATTGAAGAGTGTCTGACGTCTTTACCTTTAACAGTATAAATAACACTTTGTGATATATTAACGGCGTGATCACCAATTCTTTCAAGTGATTTTGCAATAAACATGCTCTCAAGTGACATTGATATTGTTCGAGGATCTTCCAGCATAAATGTGAGTAATTGCCTCATAGTAGAACGATAATCATCATCAACCTGTTTATCTTTTTCTAGAATATCGATAGTATCGGTTAAGTCTAACCTTGCAAAAGAGTTTAATGCTGTTTTTATCATTTCTTGCACAGCTTTTGCCATCCCCTTAATTTCATTGAATTTTGGTTTATTCATTCGATTATCTTCAAATATTCTTGTTGTTGATCTTGCTATTTTGGCGGCTTCATCGCCCATTCTTTCCAAATCTGTAATAATCTTTAGCATCATCATTATATTTCTTAAGTCACCTGCAGCTGGAGATCTTTTAGCTATTAAAAGGGAGGCTTCTTCGTCAATAAGAACTTCTAAATCATTTATTTGATCATCTCTTTTCATTACTTGTTCGGCTAATTTAACATCTGTGTTAAGAAGTGATTGAATTGCGTTAGATGTTTGTTCCTCAACTAAAGTGCCCATTTCTAATACTTTTGCTCGAATAGCCTCTAAGTCAGAATCGTATTGTTTGTAAATATGCTCCGATGCCATATTTTATTTACCTAAAATTAATTAATATAGTCTATTATTATGACAAATTTAAGGCAATTAAGCACCTTTCTTTATTGTTTTTACCCCATTGTCTGTCCCAAGGAGCAATATATCTGCTGGCCGAGCAGCAAACAACCCATTTGTAACCACACCAACAATCTGATTAATTTTTGTTTCTATTTCAATCGGATCAATTATTTTAAGTTCATGTACATCTAAAATTATATTACCGTTGTCAGTTGTAAAATCTCTTAATTCAGGCTGCCCACCTAATTTTGTTAGCTCTCTAGCAACATAACTTTTCGCCATTGGTAAAACTTCTACAGGTAATGGAAATTTACCTAAAACAGAAACATATTTACTTTCATCACATATGCAAATAAATTCTTTTGCGTTGGCAGCAACAATTTTTTCTCTTGTTAATGCACCACCACCTCCTTTTAACATATGCATATGTTCCGTTATTTCATCTGCACCATCAACATATATATCCATTCCATTAATATCATTTAAATCAAAAACTTCAATTCCATGAGACTTAAGCCTATCGGAAGTTGCTTCACTACTTGCAACCGCACCATCAATTTTATGTTTTATTTCAGCCAATGCATCAATAAAATAATTTGCAGTTGAACCTGTACCAACACCAATAATTCCAGATTTTACATAATTTATTGCAGCATTTGCTACTTGTTGCTTCAATTCGTCTTGTGTAAAACTCATTTTCCCTAAACCTTTTTTTTAACTATTAATTAGATTTATATAATACACTGTGATGTGGTTATTTAGAATGAACAAATTATGACAAATAAATATAAGCAATATATAGACGATGCAAGAGTATATGATGTAGCAAAAAAAACTCCGCTAGATTTTCAGTCATCCTTATCAGCAAGATTGAATAATAAAATTTACCTAAAGCGAGAAGATCAACAGCCTGTTTTTTCTTTTAAAATTAGGGGGGCTTATAATAAATTAGTTAATCTTGATAAAAATACGCGAGACAAAGGTGTGATTGCTGCTTCAGCTGGAAATCATGCACAAGGTGTTGCGATGGCAGCTAAAACCTTAGGATGCAAAGCTACAATTGTGATGCCAAAAACTACACCTTTAATCAAGACAAATGCTGTCCGTCAATATGGAGCTGAAGTTATTTTATATGGTATTTCTCTTCATGAATCAATAGAACACGCTCATGAAATAGAAAAAGAAAAAGGTTTAACTTTTCTTCATCCTTTTGATGATCCTTATGTTATAGCGGGGCAAGGAACAATCGGGAAAGAGATATTGGAAGAATTTGATAAACCTATATATGCAATATTTGTTTGTGTGGGTGGTGGAGGTCTTATTTCTGGGATAGCTTCATATGTAAAATCAGTAAATCCAGATATTAAAATTATTGGAGTGGAAGCACAAGATTCTGAGGCGATGACTCAAGCCCTGAAAAAAAATGAAAGAATTTCACTTGATCATGTTGGTTTATTTGCAGAAGGAGCAGCAATTAAGCAAGTCGGTGTTCTTAATTTTGAAATAGCTACAAAATGCGTTGATGACATGGTTGTTGTGGATAATGATGAAATATGTGCGGCTATTAAAGATGTATTTGAAGATACAAGAACTATTTTAGAGCCTGCAGGAGCATTAGCTGCTGCGGGTTTAAAATCATATGTCCAGAAAAATAATATACAAAGTAAAAATTTAATAGGTATTGCATCAGGCGCAAATATTAATTTTGATCGTCTACGTTTTGTCGCTGAGAGAGCTGAAATTGGTGAGCAAAGAGAGGCGATTTTATCAGTTAATATTCCTGAAAAACCAGGAGCTTTTAAATCCTTTTGTAAATTAATTGGAGAGAGAAATATAACAGAGTTTAATTATCGTTATTCAGATAATGATCAAGCACAAATATTTGTTGGTGTAACTATTTCTGATGTTGATGATACTGAAAATCTATTGAAAAATTTTAATGATGCTGGATTATCTGCAAATGACCTTACTCAAAACGAGATGGCTAAACTTCATTTAAGGCATATGGTTGGTGGCCATGCTCCGCAGGCTAAGAATGAGGTCCTTTATCGTTTCGAGTTTCCAGAAAAACCTGGTGCATTATTAAGTTTTCTAACTAATATGGGTGAAAATTGGAACATTAGTTTATTTCACTATCGCAATCACGGTGCGGATATTGGACGTGTCTTAATTGGTATGCAAGTCCCAGAGAAAGATCAGGAAATTTTCACTTCATTTTTGAAGAAGTTGGAGTATCCTTATTTTAAAGAGACAGATAATATCGGGTATAAACTTTTTTTAGGTAAAAATTCATAATTAAAGGAGAAAAAATGAGTCGTTTAAGTAGTTTAATTTTAATTTTATTTTTAGTTGGCTGCGGCCAATCTGACAGAGGTAAAGCATATATTACTTCTCAAGAAGGAGGGGTTACAGTAATTGACTTAAATACAATGGAAGTAGTTGAATCTATTAAGTCTGGTGATTATCCAAGAGGTATAGGTATAACTAAAAAAGGTAAGTATTTAATTACTGCTAATAAAGCTGGAGCTGACGTTTCAATAATAAATTTAAAGACAAAACAAATAGAAAAAAATATTGACGTAGGAATTAATCCCGAATTTGTTAGGATTTATGATGATCAAGTATTTGTTTCAACAGAGCCTTCTTCAAAGGGGAAGCCGCCTGCTAAAGGAGAAATGCATGAAGAAGAAGATGATGATGATGATAGAACCCCAGCAAAAATTGCTATAGTAGATATTGCCTCTGGAAAAAAAATAAGAGAGATTACTGCTGGTCCTGAGACCGAAGGTATAGAGTTTAGCAGAGATGGTTCACAAATCATCGTTACTAACGAGGCTGACAATACCATTACAGTTCATGACTTTACATCTGGAGACTTGCTTAAAACTATTAAAGCAGAAGATTATGGTTTAAGGCCCAGAGGTATAAAAGTATCTCCAGACGGAAACTTTTATATTGCCACACTGGAGCATAGTGACAATTTTATTGTTCTCGATAAAGAATTTAATCATGTTAAAACTGTTGATACTAAACATGATGTTTCTGAAGATAATCTTCACAAAGGAAAATCCCCTTATGGTGTAAGCTTCAGTCCTTCTGGAGACAAATTATTTGTTGCTGCAAGCGGCGGATATAAAAAAAGAAGTTCTTTAGAAGTATACGATGGTAAAACTTTTGAGAAAATAAAACGAGTTGAAACTAATGGTAGAAGATGTTGGCACTTTACATTTACACCTGATAACAAAGAAATTCTTTTGGCTTGCGGAAGATCAGATGAGGTTTTAGTTATTGATTCAGATACCTTAAATATTTCTAAAAGGATTCCTGTAAAAGGCATACCTTGGGGAATAATTACATACCCAATAGCTCTTGGAAGTTTGGATCAGGTGAGAAGTGGACATGGCCATAAAGGACATAGCCACGATTAATTTAGATTTTAAGTTAAAAGATCAGATTTTATTTATGAACTTCCATTCATTTTGAGAAACTGGGGTAATTGATAATCGATTACCCTTTCTTAAAATCATCATATCTTTCAATTCAGAAAAATTTCTTAACTTTTTTAATTCAATTAAGGGTAATTTCTTTACTAGAGTTACATCTACATTCAGCCACCTAGGGTTTTCTCTTGTCGATTTTGAATCATAATATTTATTCCCTTTTAAGAATTGAAGTGGATCAGGATAAGCAAGTTTAGTAATTTCCATTATTCCAACAATTCCAGGCGATTCACAGTTTGATTGATAAAAAAAAGCTAGGTCACCTAGAGACATATCATCTCTCATAAAATTTCTAGCTTGATAATTTCTAATACCCTTCGTTGGAATCCAATCAACTGTTTGATTTGGAGTTTTTTCCAAGTCTTCAATCGTAAAAACTGATGGTTCTGATTTCATTAGCCAATAACGCATAGATAAATATCCCTTTAATAATATATTATTGTAATGTTATTAGAATTTTAATATAAGAGAAAGTTATGGAAAAGAAAAATGTATTAGGCACTACTTTAAAGACATGTAGTTTAGACCCTTTAACAGGATATTTTAGAAATGGTGAATGTGATCATTGTGAGTCAGATTCTGGGAATCATACTGTTTGCGCTGAAGTAAATGAAGAATTTTTATCTTTTTCGAAAGCTCAAGGTAATGATTTATCAACTCCACGCCCAGAATATAATTTTGATGGATTAAAAGCTGGTGATCGTTGGTGTTTATGTGCAAGGAGATGGTTAGAGGCTGCAGAGGCTGGTTGTGCCCCACCAGTGATTTTAGAATCTACGCATGAAAAAGCGTTAGAAATTATAACATTGAGTGATTTACAGTATCACAGTTTAAGATAAATTTGCTTAGATGTTGCCTAGACCAGCATCTAGAACCAAAAGTTCAAGTGGTAATAATCTAAGATGTTTTAGGTTCACTCGCCAAGAGCCCTTAAAAGGTTACCCAATCGTGAGCGATCACACCACAATCTGATTGACTAAAACCGATGCTATAGACTAGTTCAAAGAATAATTAGCCCAAGCAACATCTAAACAAACTTTTAATTAATTATTTTGTAGTGCTTTATCAATTAACAAATTAAAGTTTGTTATTTTATTTTTATAATCAAGAGTATGAAGATCTTTGTTATCTCCTTGATTTAAAAATTCGTGAGTAATTTCTAACGCAGCTCTTATAATAGTTTTATCAACTCCAATTACAGAACCAGATTCTTGAATTTCTTCTACTTTATGTTTTAAATAGCTTATAGATTTTTGAAGATTTTCTTCCTCATTTTCTGGGCATGAAATAGTAAAATCTCTTCCTAATATATTTACTTCAATTTGTTTTGTCATTTTTTAATTTGGTAATTGAGCTAATAAGTTTTCAACTTTTAGTGTCGCTTCTTTCATTTTATCTTTTAAGTTTTGAATCTCCTCTTGAGCAAGTTGGAGGCTAGGTTTTAGGTTGTCATTTTCTTTTTTCAATACCTCTAGTCTCTCAATGAGATTATTAAGCTTCTTTTCTAATGAAGTGAGTTCATTTAACATTCATTTACTATAATTTAAAATCTTCATAGCATCAATAGAGAATTTAATTTCTTTTTCATTTTTTCTTTGCACGAGGGTGTGCTTTGTCATAAATTTTTGAAAGATGTTGAAAATCTAGATGAGTATAAATTTGTGTGGTACTTATATTTTCATGGCCTAACAGTTCTTGAACTGCTCTCAGATCTTGGCTTGACTGAAGTAAATGAGAAGCAAAGCTATGCCTAAGAAGATGCGGATGAATATTCTCAGGAATACCCTGTTTAATTGCCCAAAATTTTAATCGATATTGAACAGCCCTTGTAGTTAATTTTTGACCATTTTTACTTAAAAAAATCACAGAGTTTTTAGATATCTCATCTTTTATAGTTTTTCTTAAGTCCAACCAATTTTTAATTGCTTTAAGAGCATAACTACCAACTGGAACAACACGTTCTTTATTTCCTTTTCCTATAACTGTGATAGTACCATCTTTAAAATTTATATTATCTATTTTTAAATCTACTAGTTCTGATAATCTAAGTCCGGATGAATAAAATAATTCTAAAATAGCACGGTCACGGATTCCTAAAAAAGAATCATCTTTAATATCAATAAGCTTAATTGTTTGGTCAACGGACAATGTTTGAGGTAATAATTTTTTACTTTTGGGAGCTTTAATTCCTAATATAGGATTTTTTTTAAAGTGATATTTATGTATTAGAAAATTAAATAACCCCCTCCAGGAAGATATCATTCTTGATAGTGATTTACCATTCAAACCCCTTGAATGTAAAATTGAAATATTCTTTCTTATATCTTCGACTGAATAATTTTCAAATTTTTTATTACCCATTACTTTTAATAAATCATTTATATCTCTGAGGTAACTTGTGACAGTTGCAGAGCTTAACCTTTTTTCAAATTTAATAAATTTCTTATATTCTTCTATTAATTGATTGTTATTCATTCTTTTGGCTCAAATCCAGCTCACCTTCGAAAACAATTTCAGCTGGCCCAGACATTATTATTGAATCTTTACCATTCCAATCTATAATTAAATTACCACCATCCATATGAACTGTAACTGGAGAATTTACTAATCCCTTAAAAATTGCCGTAGCACTTGCTGCACAGGCACCTGAACCACATGCAAGAGTAATTCCACTGCCTCTTTCTAAAACTTTAAGTCTAATATTTTGTTTATCTAAAATTTTCATAAAACTCACATTTACACCGTCAGGAAAATAACCTTTATTACTTTGAAGTTTTTTTCCAAGATTTATTGCATCATTCCATTTTTGATTTTCATCAAGTGGTTCGAGAACAGCATGCGGATTTCCTATTGAAACATAGGTAAATTCTTCGCTTATTTTATCTTTAAAAATAGGCTTACCCATATCAACAGAGATAGTATTATTAAGATTTTCCGATAGTGTAATTAGCCCAGATTTAGTTTCAACCGTAACTTTTGAATTTTTTGTTAAATTCTTTACTTTTATATAGCGGTAAAAACACCTAGCCCCATTTCCACACTGTTCGACTTCATTTCCATCTGAATTAAAAATTCGGTATTTAAACTCTGCTTTTGAATTTGAACTCTTTTCTACAATTAATAATTGGTCAAAACCAATACCAAATTGACGATGTGACAGTGATTTAATAGTTGTGGAATTAAAATTATATTGGTGCTTTAATTGATTAATAATAACGAAATCATTACCAATCCCATGCATTTTTGTGAATTTAATCTTCATTTATTTCTATTTTTTATTTAAGTTATTTGCTATTCTAACGGCTTCTTAATATTAATACTTAAGGTTTTTATGAAAAACTACTTATTTACTTCAGAGTCAGTATCGGAGGGACATCCAGATAAAGTCTCTGATTTAATCTCAGATGCCGTTTTAGATGCAATTTTAGCAGAAGATCCTAATGCTAGAGTTGCTGCAGAAACTTTAACAAATACTAATTTAGTAGTCTTAGCTGGTGAAATAACATCAAATGCAAGAATAGACTATGAAAAAATAGCAAGGGAGACATTAAAATCAATTGGTTACGATAATATTGACTATGGAATTGATTATAAAACATGTGAAGTTTTAATAAAGTATGATACCCAATCACCAGATATTGCCCAGGGTGTAGATGGTGCAATGGATGATCCTTTAGATCAAGGTGCTGGAGATCAGGGATTAATGTTTGGTTATGCATGTAGCGAAACAAAAGAATTAATGCCTTTGCCAATTCATTTATCGCATAGATTGGTAGAGCGTCAGTCACTATTGAGAAAAAACGGTAAACTTTCCTGGCTGAGACCAGACGCAAAATCTCAAGTAACAATAGAATACAATAATAATGAACCCATTAGAGTAGACACGATTGTTATGTCTACTCAACATTCCCCTGATATTAATCTTGATGAGCTTCGCGAAGCAGTTAGAGAAGAAATTATTAATCCAATTATCCCTAAGGATTTAATAAAAGGTGATATTAAATTACTAATTAACCCAACAGGAAGGTTTGTAATTGGTGGACCACAAGGAGATTGTGGTTTAACAGGGCGAAAAATTATCGTAGATACTTACGGTGGAGCTGCCCCTCATGGAGGAGGAGCTTTTTCAGGTAAAGACCCAAGTAAAGTAGATCGGTCTGCTGCTTATGGGGCAAGATATGTAGCTAAAAATATCGTCTCAGCAGGATTAGCGAGTAAGTGTTTGGTTCAAATATCATATGCTATAGGAGTTGCAAAACCAACTTCTGTAATGGTAGATAGTTATGGGACTGGAATTATGTCTGACGAAAAATTATCTAAATTAGTAGCTGATGAATTTGATTTAAGGCCAAAAGGCATTGTGGAAACTTTAGATTTACTTAGACCAATATATAAGAAAACTGCTGCTTACGGACATTTTGGTCGTGATGAGCCGGATTTTACTTGGGAAATGACTGATAAGAAGTCTATTCTTCATAACAAGTAATTTTCATTATGTACTTGATTTTAATTGGTTTTTAAATTAGTATTGCTTTTGTTCGAGGAGCGCTGCAAGAATTTTCCCAGGCTCGAACTGCAAATTTATTTGTAACTGCGTTCACCTCTTTAAACCGTACCAGTTACGGGGTGCTTGGTGAACCAACCCTCTCTCTGGTCACATAAATTTTAGGGAAAAAAATGAACACAGTGACTGATTCAAAATTAAATATAAAAGATTATCTAATAGCTGATATTAGCTTAGCAGATTTTGGAAGAAAAGAAATTGCTGTAGCAGAAACAGAAATGCCTGGTTTAATGGCAATTCGTAATGAATATGCAAGTAAAAAACCATTAAAGGGAGCTTTAATTTCTGGTTCGTTGCATATGACGATTCAAACAGCTGTTTTAATTGAAACACTCAAGGAATTGGGAGCAGAAGTTAGATGGGCATCTTGTAATATTTATTCAACCCAAGATCATGCTGCTGCAGCTATTGCTGATGGTGGAACACCGGTCTTTGCTTTTAAAAATGAAAGTCTAGATGAATATTGGGATTTTACGCACCGTATTTTTGAGTGGCCAGATGAAAAATATACAAACATGATTCTCGATGACGGAGGAGATGCAACTCTTTTACTCCATCTTGGTGTTAGAGCAGAAAAAGATATTTCTGTTCTTGATAATCCTTCTACTGAAGAAGAAATTTGTTTATTTAATGCAATAAAAAATAAGCTTAAAATAAATTCATCTTGGTATTCTGAAAGAATCATACATATTCAAGGAGTAACAGAAGAGACTACTACCGGAGTTATGCGTCTTTATCAAATGTTTAGAGATAATGAATTAGCTTTTCCTGCAATTAATGTAAATGATTCAGTAACTAAATCTAAGTTTGATAATTTATACGGATGTAGAGAGTCACTTGTTGATGCAATTAAAAGAGCAACTGATGTAATGATTGCAGGTAAAATTGCAGTTGTTTGTGGATATGGTGATGTTGGAAAAGGATCAGCTCAGGCATTAAGGGCTTTATCAGCTCAAGTCTGGATAACTGAAGTAGATCCTATTTGTGCGCTTCAGGCAGCTATGGAGGGTTATCGAGTAGTAACTATGGATTATGCAGCTAAGTACGCAGATATTTTTGTTTCTGCAACAGGAAACTATAATGTCATCAATCATGAACATATGAAATCTATGAAAGATCAAGCGATTGTATGTAACATAGGCCATTTTGATAATGAAATTGATGTTGCTTCATTATCAAAATACAAATGGGAGGAAATAAAACCCCAAGTAGACCATGTTATTTTCCCTGATGATAAAAGAATTATTTTATTAGCAAAAGGCCGCTTAGTTAACTTAGGATGTGGAACAGGTCACCCAAGTTATGTTATGGGATCTTCATTTGCTAATCAGGTAATCGCTCAAATTGAATTATTTTCTGAAAAAGATAATTACCCACTTGGTGTTCATACTTTACCTAAGCATTTAGATGAGAAAGTTGCACGTTTACAACTAACAACATTAAATGCTGATTTAACAACTTTAACTCAAGAGCAAGCTAAATATATTGGAGTTGAAGTTTCAGGACCATTTAAGACTGATACTTATCGATATTAAATTTCTATGGAAAATACACCCTCAGTAAGTTTTGAATTTTTCCCTCCTCGAACAGAAGAGGGAATTACCAAACTCAAAGAAACTGTTCAGTTCTTATCTGAATTTACACCAGAATTTTTCTCAGTTACTTTTGGGGCTGGGGGATCAACAAAAGAAAAAACATCTGAAACAGTATTAGATATTAAATCATCTGGCCATAAAGCAGTTCCTCATATTTCATGTATTAGTTCGTCGAAAAAAGAAATTAAGGATTTATTGGCCAATTATAAAGTAAATAACATTGATCATCTCATAGCTCTCAGAGGAGATAATCCCTCAGGCGCAATTGGTAATGGAGATTTTAAATACGCTAATGAATTAATTTCTTTTATAAGAGAAGAAACAGGAAATGATTTTCATATTCAAGTTGCTGCATATCCAGAATATCATCCAGAAGCCAGTTCTGCTAAAGAAGATTTAAATAATTTTAAAAGAAAAATTGATGCTGGAGCGAATTCGGCAATTACCCAGTTTTTTTTTAATGTTGATGCTTATTTTAAATTTTTAGAGGAATGTCAAAAGAAATCAATTACGGTACCAATTATTCCTGGAATAATGCCAATATACAATATAAAACAATTATCGAGATTTGCGTCCAAATGTGGAGCAGAAATTCCTCGGTGGCTTAGGTTGAAATTAGAGAGTTTTGCAGATGATGATATTCAATCATTAAGAGATTACGGTATTGAAGTTATAACAGAATTATGTGAAACTTTAACTCAGTATGGAGTCCCAGGAATTCACTTTTATACTTTAAATGAGTCCAAAATTGTTTCAAAAATTATTAGAAATATTTCATCTTAATGAAGAACTGATTGTTGAGTTTGATACAAGGCGTCTTCTACAAAAAGATAATCATTTTCTCTATCATTAGTCCATAAAGTCATCATTACAATCCAGCGAACTTCATCTATATTAATAATATTCTGATTAAGTGCCATAGCACGATCAATAATTATTTCTCGTTCTATTGAGTTTAAAATTTTTGCTTGCTCAAGAAATAAGACAAAGCCTAAGCTATCAAAAGAAATTTTTTCTTTTTCTTTTTCTGTAAAAATCCTTAATTTATTATTTAATTTTAATGAATGAGACTCAGGAATTTTTGTTGACATTTCTTTGAGTTCTGAAAACCAATCAAGAGCAATTTCAATATCTTTATTATTAAAACCAGCAGCTTCAAGCTCTAACGTCATATTGGCAAAATCTAGATTGTTTTTAGAGCTTAAGTAGTTTTCAAACATATAGATGAGCAAATCAAACATGATATTTCCTTATTATTGAATTTAAGAATAGATAAATTATAAACTTTCGCAATGAAAAAAAAGAAAATGAGACACTAAGCAGTATAATTAACAAACTAAAATTTTTGTAATTTATTACAATTAATTTAACAGTTAACAATTAAATAATCAATACAATATGACGATTTTAAAAGTATTAAGTAATTTAAATTAAGTATGAAAAATAAAAAACTTAAGATTGCCTTTGCAGGAACCCCAGCTTTTGCTATTCCAACATTAGAGGCTATTTTTAAATCTGGTTATGATATTCCTTTTGTTTTAACTCAGCCTGATAGAAAATCTGGAAGAGGGTTGATTTTAAAACCAACTCCAATTAAAAAAAAGGCTAAGGAATTTAAAATTCCTATTTTTCAACCAGAAAAATTTGATGATGAAGTATTTAAAAAAATTGTTAACTTTAATGCTGATATTTTAGTTGTGGCAGCTTATGGACTTATCATACCGTCTAAAATTTTAGATATTTTTGTTAAGGGTTCATATAACGTTCATGCATCATTGCTTCCTGCATGGAGAGGGGCAGCTCCAATTCATAGAGCAATTGAAGCTGGGGATTCTAAAATTGGAGTAACTATTATGTTAGTAGCCCCAGCATTAGATTCGGGAGATATGGTTAGAAAGAAAAGTATTAATTTGAGTAAAAATTCAACTACTGGTGAGATAACAGAGTTTTTGTCTAAATTAGGTGCAAAATTAATGGTTCAAGTTCTCGATGATATTAACAATAACAAGAGTCTTGAATTAATTCCTCAAAAAAAATCAATGGTAACTTATGCAAAAAAAATTAATAAGATAGAGGCTAAAATAATATGGAAAGATATAACTTCAAATAAATTAATTAGAAAAATTAATGCTTTTAACCCAGCTCCAGGCGTTTTTTGTTATTTTAGAGAAAAGATATTAAAAATATGGGAAGCAGATAACGAAGGTAATATTGGTAAAATTGGACTAGGTAAATTATTTATTGACTCTAAAAACAATGATCTTTTTGTAGGAACTGTTGATGGTGCAATTAGGATTAAATTAATTCAATTAGAAGGTAAAAGAAAAATGATAGCAAAAGAATTTATTGTTGCTAATAAAATTGTTAATGGAGATTATCTTTCATGATGAATTATTCTCAGTGGCTCTCTGCGATGATTGTTGAACAAGTCCTGATAGGAAATAATTTAGATAAGAGTTTTAAATTGATTTTAACAAAATATGATGATGATAAAATTGAAAACCTTCCACAAATAAAAGATATGGTTTATGGAGCCATAAGAAATTTAGGAAAATCATATTTTTATATTGATAAATTAGTCAAAAATAAAATTGAAAATAAATGCCTAGAATCTCTTTTACATATAGCTTTATTTCAAATTATCAACGGTAGATCAAATGACTTTACATTAGTCAATCAAGCAGTATATGCAGCAAAAAGAATAGATTATAAAAAAAGCTCATTTATAAATGGAGTATTAAGAAATTTTTTGAGAAGTAAAGATAATTTACAAAAAGAATTGAAAGAGAATGAGGCTGCTTATTATAGCTATCCATATTGGTGGGTTGAAAAGGTAAAGAAACAGTATCCTAAAGATTGGAAAAATATTTTAGATATTGGTAATCAACACCCTCCTTTAGCATTAAGAATTAATTTAAAGAAGATTAGAGTTAAAGAATATTTAAATATACTCAAAAAAAGGAATATTAATTACACTTTAGTTGGGGGTGAATGTTTAATTATAAATAAACCCCTGGAAGTAAATAAAATACCTGGATTTTTAGATGGAAAAATCTCTGTTCAAGATTTTGGAGCGCAATTAGCAGCTCATATAATTGATTTAAAAAAAAATCAGAGAGTATTAGATGCATGTTCAGCACCTGGGGGGAAGGCATGTCATATGCTAGAACTAAATAAAATAAAATTATTAGCAGTTGAAAGCGAAGAACAAAGAATAATAAAAATAAAAGAAAATGCTCAACGGTTAGATTTACAAATGGAAATTTTAAATAATAAAATTGATAACCAAAATAAATGGTGGAATAAAAAACATTTTGATCGTATATTATTGGATGTTCCATGTTCAGCGTCAGGGATAGTTAGAAGACATGTTGATATAAAGTGGTTAAGAAGAGTTAATGATTTTAAAAAATTTGGAGATAATCAGTTACATTTAATTAAATCAGTTTGGCCAATGTTAAAAAAGAATGGAAAATTATTATATGTTACTTGTTCCATTTTTGATGAAGAAAATAGAAATGTTATTGAGAAGTTTAAAAAAGAATTAAATGATGTTTCTGAATTAAGTATAGAATTTCCTGCAAATGTATCTTATAAAAATAATCAATTACTTCCATCAGATAATCATGACGGTTTATTTTATGCCCTTCTTCAAAAAAATTAATATTATTGTAATTATTTTTTTCATTTTTTTCTTAATAATGAATAAATTTTCATACTATGAAGAAAAAAAGATTTTAATAAATGATCTAGAAATTAAAAGTATTGATAATAATTTAAATCATATAAGTTTTAATCAAGAAATGAATTTAGATTATTTGATCAAAGAGGCAATTAAGAAAGGTATACCTCTGGTATTCAAGGTTACTTTAAAAATTGTAGAAATAAAAAATATTTTGCCAACTAAAACTATTAAAACAGAAGTAAGGTATTATCAAATTGAATATAAAGCATTAAGAAAAGTATATGAAATCATAGATGTTAATGGGCAAAAGTATGAAAATAAAATAATGGATGGCGCCATAAAAAAAATGTTAAAAGTTGAAGATTTAGAGTTTACATTCAATGATGAAGATAAAAATTATGAATTATGGTTAAAAGTGATATTAGACAGAAAAAAATTACCAAAACCTTTACAAGTTAATTATTTTGATAGAACCTGGTATATGAGCTCTGAGAAGATCATTCAAAAATTAAGAAAAATACAATGAAGTATATTATTACAACTGTTGCGTTGATTGGAATTGCATTACTTATTTTATTGGCAAAAGCAATTTCAAATTCAGAATTAGTTTCAAGCGATTCGTTTAGAATTTTATTAGGATTAAATATTCTTTTTATTTTTTCATTAATCATTCTAATAGCAGTTCAGATTTTTCGTTTACTTCACAATATAAAAAAAGAAATTACGGGAAGTAGGCTGACATTAAGACTAGTTTTATCCTTTGCCTTAATGGGAATAATTCCTGTTTTAATAGTTTATTTAGTGTCAGTAAATTTTTTAACTAAATCAATTGAGTCATGGTTTGATGTAAAGGTTGAATCAGCATTAGAGGGAGGATTGACTTTAGGACAAAAGACTATTGATATTTTAATGAAAGACATCGAGCTAAAGGGTAAAAGTATCGCTTACTCAATTGGAAATGCAGATCCAGATGAAAGAAATAATATTCTTACAGATTTAAGAGCAAAATTTGGTATACAAGATGCTGTTATTTTTGATCAAGATTCAATTATTATTGAAGTATCAAGTGAAAAGAATGATTTGATACCTCCAATTCCTAATATCAAAGATTTAGAAAGAGGCGGTGTAGACTTTTTTGGTAGAATCGAAGAATCTGATGGAGATCAAATTTATTTAAAAACATTCACCCCTATTCTTTCAGAGAATATAATGTCAAAAAGATTAATTCTTCAATTAACCCAACCTATTCCTCCATCAATAGCAAATTTAGCTTTATCTGTAGAATCTGTTTTTGATGAATACCAACAGTTAACATACAGTAGAAATTCTTTAAAAATTATTTATATATTAACATTAACGTTAGTACTATTATTGGCGTTGTTGTCATCTGTCGCTGTATCATTTGTTATTAGTAGAAAATTTTCTTCACCTTTGGCAATGCTTGCAGATGCGACAAAACAAATAGCAAAAGGAAATTACAAAAAAATTATTCCTGAGCAAGGTAAGGATGAAATAGGCGTGTTAATAAGTTCATTTAATAGTATGACATCCCAATTAGGCAAAGCTACAAGAAATTCAGAGAAAGACAGAGAGAGACTTGAAGTAGCTAGAACTTTTCTTGAAACTATTTTAGCGCATTTAACAACTGGTGTTATTGTTCTTGATGATAAAAAAATAATTAGATTAAATAATGTAGCTGCATCAAAAATGCTTATAAATAAATCAAAAGTAATGAATAATGAACTTATGAGTAAAGTTATTTCAAAAAATTTACTTTTTCAGCCTTTATATGAATTTGTTAAATCTTATATAGATAACGATAAAAAAAATAATAAAGAAATTAGTCAAGAATTTAAATTAAACAAGGATAAACAAGAAAGAACAATAATACTTCAAATAACACCCCTAAATGATACAACAGGGAAATCATATGTTCTCGTTATTGACGACATATCTGAAGTTACACAGGCCCAAAGGCATAGTGCATGGGGAGAGATTGCAAGGAGGCTTGCCCATGAAATAAAGAATCCTTTAACTCCTATTCAATTATCTGCTGAAAGAATTCGTCATAAATTTGAAAATAAATTAACTCAAGATGATTCAAATGTTCTTGAGCGATCTACAAATACAATCATTAATCAGGTTAATGCATTAAAAATAATGGTAAATGAATTTGCTGAGTATGCAAGACCGCCTAAAATTCAAAAGGATGCAATAAGAATCGAAGAACTTACTGAAGAAGTAATTGATTTATACGAGATGGAAGCACAAATAGAAGTAATTAAAAGTAAAAATATACCAATTATTTATGCTGATAAAAATAAATTAAGACAAGTAATTATAAATTTGCTTGAGAATTCACGAGATGCCTTAAAAGGAATAAAAAAGCCAAAAATAAGTATATATATAAACAAAAAAATTAAAGAAGTCGAATTTATTGTTGAGGATAATGGAATTGGTATTCCAGATGAAATAATTGGTAGAATTTTCGAACCATATGTTACGTCAAAACAAACAGGTACAGGTCTTGGTTTAGCAGTGGTTCATAAAATCATTGAAGAGCATGATGGTAAAATTAATATTGAAAGAATAAAAAAATCGGGAACAAGAGTTAAAATAAATTTAAAAATTGAGAATAAATAAGCTATATGGCCAAGATAAATATATTAATTGTTGATGATGAGGAAGATATTAGAGAGTCATTAAAAGATATTCTTCAAGATGAGGGTCACAATATATTTCTAGCAGAAAACGCTGAGGTAGCAAGAAAAATTAGAGATAAAGAAGAAATTAGTTTAATTTTATTAGATATTTGGATGCCTGATTGTGATGGAATAACTTTATTAAAAGAATGGGCTAAAACTAATAAAATAAATTGTCCCGTTTTAATGATGTCAGGCCATGGAACAATCGATACTGCAATCGAAGCAACTAAAATTGGGGCTTATGATTTCCTTGAAAAACCTATTTCATTACAAAAACTTCTAAATACAATAAATTCAGCATTAAAAAAAGAAATACAAATAACAAAAATTGATCAAAATTTTTTAGATGATTCTTCTTTGAATTGGATAGTTCAATTTAAACAAAAATTAACAGAACTTAAAAGTTCTAATTTAATATATTTAAGCGGCGAAGAAGGAAATTTTATCAATATATGTATAAAAAATTTGGTTGGTACTAATTATTTACTAATTGATTATGGCGCAAATATTAAAGACAATTTTATTGAAAAAGCCGCAGAAAAGGGATGCGCTGCAATTATATTTAAAAATTTATCAAAATTTGAAAATTTAAAAAAATTAGAAATAAAAAAATATTTAAATTTAAATAATTATAAAAAATTAAAAATTATATTTGTTGATGAACATATTCAAAATATTTTTGAAGATGAAAATTTATCAGAAGATAATATTTTATACATGCCAGATTTTTCAAGTAATAAAGACCTAATACCTGATTTTTCTTTGGCAATACTTAAATTTTATTTGTCAATGAACAAACATTTAGGATATAAAGAATTTGAAATTTCAGCATTAAATTATTTAAGGATATCAAATTTAATAGTTAATATTGATATTCTAGATAATATAGTTTTTAATTTAATCAAGAATTCCGAAAGTCAAAAAATATCATCAGAAGATGTTGTAAGTTATCTAGATAGTTTGGATACTGAAAAAGACAAGGATATAAAAAATGAAGATTCTTTTGATATAAATGATGCGATTTTTAATCAATCGTTAAAAGAAGCAAGAACAAAATTTGAGAAATTATATTTTAATTTTCATATGAAGAAAAATATGTCTACTACTGATTTAGCAAAGAAATCTGGTGTTGAAAGAACTCATTTGTATAGAAAACTTAAAGCTCTTGGAATTAAGAGCAAATAACTAAAACTCAGCTATGACTGGAGCATGATCGGAAGGCCTATCTAATTCACGAGGCTTTTTATCAATATAAGCTTTTTTTATACTATTAATTAAAGGATCTGTTAGGAGGATATGATCGATTCGCATTCCTAAGTTTCTTTTTAAAGGAATCCTATAATCCCACCATGAAAAATCAGATGCATTAGGATTTAAATACCTAAATGAATCATTTAATCCTATACTTAGTATTTTTTTAAAATAATCCCTTTCAATTTTTGATACTAAATTCTTTCCTTTCCAAGCTAAGGGGTCATGACAATCAATATCTTGAGGCGCAATATTAAAGTCTCCCGTTAAAACGATATTTTTATTATTTACATATAATATTTTTAACCACTTACAAAAATTATCTAACCACTTTTTCTTATATTGAAATTTTTCTGAATCAAGTGATTGTCCATTTGGAACATAGGCAGATATTATTTGAAGTTCTTGATTATGATTTGTTTTATAAACTCCAGATATTAATCTACTTTGATCATCTTTAAACATAGGAATATTATTTTGAATTTCTTTTAATGGTTTTTTACTAATTATTGCAACTCCATTGTAAGTTTTCTGTCCATTATGGTACGAAAACCAATTAAGTGATTTGAATTCATCATGTGGAAACTTGTCATTGTTTTGTTTGGTTTCTTGTAGGCAAAGAATATCAGGTTGATTTTTGTCTAGCCATTCTAAAACGTGTGGTAAACGAACATTTAAAGAATTAACATTCCACGTCACGATTTTCATTTCGAAAGGCCTTGATGTTTTAAAAGTGCATCAATTGATGGTTTTCTGCCTCTAAATTTAATAAAGGAGCTCATTGCTGGTCTTGAACCACCTTTTGATAATATTTCTTTCTTAAATTTTTCACCTGCTTCTCTAGAAAGAGTTCCCATTTCTTCAAATAGACTATAAGCATCTGCTGATAAAACTTCAGCCCATTTATAACTATAGTATCCAGCAGCATAACCGCCTGCAAAAATATGAGAAAAGCTATGAGGAAATCTATTCCATTTTGGCGGTCTTATAACTGCTACCTCATCACGAACTTCCTCAAGCAAAAGAAGAAAATTTTTAAAAATTGGATCATATTCACTATGAAGTTTAATATCAAAAAGAGCAAATTCGACTTGACGACTTGTTTGCATCCCTGATTGAAAATTTTTTGATTTGAGGAGCTTATTAAATAGTTTTTTTGGCATTGGTTTCTTTGTCAAATTATGTTCAGTCATATTTTTTATTACAGGCCATTCCCAACAAAAATTTTCCATAAATTGACTAGGTAATTCCACAGCATCCCACTCAACTCCTTGTATGCCAGAAACTCCATATTCATTAATTTCAGTTAAAAGATGATGAAGACCATGACCAAATTCATGAAATAAAGTTATAACTTCATCATGATTTAATAAAGATGGATTATTTTTAATAGGTTCGGAAAAATTACAAGTTAAATATGCTACTGGAAGAGCTTGTTCATCGGGAAATTTAAATTTTGAAATTGCTTCATCCATCCATGCTCCGCCCCTTTTATTTTTTCTGGCATAGAGATCTAAATAAAAGTAACCAATTGTATCATTTGAAACATTCTGAATTCTATAAAATTTTACGTCTGAATGCCATACTTCCGCTTTTGTTTCTTTAATATAAATTCCATAGATAGCCTCTACAACTTTGAATAAACCCTCAATCACTTTATAATCTGGAAAATAATTTTTAATTTCTTGATCTGAGTAATTAAATCTATCTTCTTTAATTTTTTCAGATAGGTAGGCTATATCCCAAGCTTCAATTTTATCTATATTAAATTTTTTTCCATAACTTTCAATATCAAGGATATCTCTATTCGCAAATGGTTTTGCTTTTGATGAAAGTTCCTTTAAAAATTTTATAACTTCCTGACTAGAATTAGCCATTTTAGTTTTTAAAGCCATTGAAGCATAATTTGTAAAACCCAATAGACTAGCTAATTTTTTTTTGTTAATAAGGATATGATTAATATTTGAAGTATTATCAGTTCCTAAATCGCTAAACTCCGATGCTTTAGTAGCATAGGCATGATAAATTTTTTTTCTGATATTTCTATCATCAGCAAATTGTATTAATGGTAAGTAAGATGGAAAATCGAGTGTAAAACACCACCCATTTTTTTTTCTTTTTTTGGCCTCTAGCTTGGCTTTTAAGATGATATCTTTAGGAACACCTTTTAATTGTTTCTTTTCTTTAATTAAAAGTGAATAGTTATTCACTGAGTCTAATAAATTTTCTTCAAAATTTGAACTTAGCTTTGATAATTTACTTACAATTTTTTTAAATTCTAATTTTTTATTTTTATTTAGACCAACACCACCTAATTCAAAGCCTAAAATCTCATCATTGACAATTTTTTTTTGGGGAGCAGAGAGATTTGAAAAAATTTTACTAGATTTAATTTTTTTAAATTTTTTATAAATTGATTTATTTTGTGAAAGTTCTGAATTATATTTAGTCACTTTATTAAGATTTTTGTTATAAATTAATCGTAATTCTTCATTGTTAACGACTGCATTTAAATGACTAATTTGCGACCAAACCCTACTAAGCTTTTCATTGCTTTGTTGGATTATAGAAACAAAATTTTCCCAATTTGGCTCAATTTTTTCTGATTCAATTTTTTTTATTACTGCTTTATTTTCTTTTAAAGTCAAATTAACCGCTGGGGTGATATGTTCTAATTTAATTTGTTTAAATAAAGGCAGACCATTTCTATTCAAAAGTGGATTAAAAATAATATAACTCCTAGTTTGTTTATCTCATTGATTAATTTTCTGGATTAAAGTTTCTATATTTTCAGATTCTTTCTCTTTTAGAATTTTATCAGACGATGATTTTAATTTTTTTGTATTAGAATTTAAAACTTGTTTTTTAACTGTCAATATCCTCGAAGGATGCATAGAAAATTGTTTTAAGCCCATACCAAGAAGCAATCTGGTTAGTTTTGGATCTCCAGCCATTTCGCCACAAATAGATACTTCTTTTTTATATTTTTCTCCAGCTTTTATTGTTAAATTAATTAGCTTAAGTACTGCTGGGTGAAGTGAATTATATAAATGTGATAATCTATCATCTGTTCTGTCGATAGCTAATGTATATTGAATTAAATCATTAGTTCCTATAGAAATAAAATCAAGTTCATTAGCAAATATATCTGCATTTATAGCAACTGCAGGTACTTCAATCATTCCACCGACTTTTATCTTTTTGTCATACAATATTTTTTTGTTATCTAGAGATTTTTTGGCTCTTTCTATTAATAATTTAGTTTGCCTAAGTTCTGGTAAAGAAGAAAGCATTGGAATTAAAATTTTAATTTTTCCAAATTTAGAAGCTCTTAATATTGCTTTTAATTGAATATTGAATAATTGCGGCTCAGATAAACATAATCTAATAGCACGAAGACCTAAAGCTGGATTAGAACTAATAGCAGTATCAGCTGAAGTTAATTTATCAGCGCCAGAATCTAGAGTCCTAATTACAACCGTTTTATCTTTCATTGCTTTAACTACTGATTTATAAATTTTAAATTGTTCTTCTTCATCAGGTAATTCTTTCCGATTCATAAATAAAAATTCTGTCCTAAAAAGGCCTATCCCTGAAGCTTTATTATTTTTAACGGATGAGATATCACTTGGAACTTCAATATTTGCTAATAATTCAATCTTCTCATTATTTAATGTTTTGCATTGTATATTTTTAATTTTATTTAGTTTTTTTTGTTCAATTTTCCAGAGATTTTGTCGATCTTGATACTCCTCAAGAATATCTTGTGAAGGATTGATTATTACGATACCTTGGTTACCATCAACAATTATTTTTTCATTATTTTTAATTAGGCTTCGTGCATTTTGAAGAGCTACAATAGATGGTATGTTAAGACTTCTTGCAAGAATAGCTGTATGTGATGTGGACCCTCCCATGTCAGTTAGAAAAGCAGCATATTGATGTTTCTTAAATTGAAGGGCGTCAGCTGGTGATATATCATGAGCAACTAAAATAGTAGAGCTCTCATTATTGATTTGATTAGTTTGATTGGGGTGACCTAATAAAACTTTTAGAATTCTTTCAACAACTTGAATGACATCATTTTTTCTTTCTTTAATATATTCATCTTCAATTTGCTCAAATTTATTAACAAAAAAATCCATTTGTTTTTTTAATGCCCACTCAGCATTACATTTTTCATTACTAATAATTTTTTTAGATTTTTCTGATAAATTTTTGTCATTTAAAATCATTAAGTGTGTATCGATAAAGGCTAAAAATTCCTCAGATGAATTTTTCTGCAACTGTTTTTTTATTCTTAATAAATCTTTTTTTACATCATTTATTGCGTTAGATAATCTTTTTATTTCTTTTAAAGTTTCATTTGAACTTAATTGATAATGAACAACTTCTAATAAAGCATTTGAGATAAGATGTGCTTTTCCAATAGCAATACCATTTGATACAGAAACACCATGAAGATTAAATGAAGACACTATTCACCCTCACCAAAATAATTATTAAAAAGTTTCTCAATTTCTTTAACAGCCTTTTTTTCATCCGAACCATTGACCTCCAATAAAATATTTGTATTTTGATTAGCGGCTAACATAAGGACTTCCATAATACTTTTTGCATTAACTTTATTTTTATCTACTAATAATGATATATCTGAAGAAAAAGTACATGCTAGTTGAGTTAGTTTACTTGATGCTCGTGCATGTAGCCCTAATTTATTAATAATTTTTATATTTTTTTTTATCATTCTTTATTATATTTTTTTTATATTTTTTTTAGCACAATCAAGAGAATCATTTAATAAAATATTTAGATTGTCTTTTCTGTCTGAAATAGCTTTTATTAACATTGGAAGATTTATTCCTGCGATAACTTCGACTTTATTTTTTATAATAAACTTTTTTAAAAGATTACATGGTGTAGCACCATAAATATCTGTAAGTATTAATACTCCATTTCCTTTTTCGAGCATATTAATTTTTTGTGAAATAATTTTAGTATATTGATTTAAATCATTATTAGAATTTACTGACAAGAATTCTAATGAACTTGGTTGATCATCAAGAATTTGAATTGCACAATCAATTAATGATTTTCCAATTTCACCATGCGTCACTACTAAGATACCAATCATTATTTATTACCTTTTAAATTTAGTATTATATATTCCTCATAGCCTTAATTAGATGAATTATGCTTAATTGAGCCTTCAGACTGATGATGATCTTTATATTTATCTTTATATTTTAAAACTTGCCTATCTATTTTATGAATAACTAGGTCTATTGATTTATACATGTCTTCATGAATTGATTTAGCGTTAATATCTAGATGAGGTAAATGAATCGTTGCATCAACAATATTACTTAATTTTTCTACGCTAAGTATAAATTTTGCATCAATTACATGGTCAAAGTGATTCATTATTTTTTCAAATTTCATTTCAATATATTTTCTTAATGCTTCTGATATCTCAAAGTGTCTTCCTGTAATGATTAATTTCATGATACTCCTTTTTAAAAGTTATTTTTTCCTTTGGTTTGAAGGTAAAATTTTTAAAGCAATTCGATATTTAGCAATTGTCCTTCTTGCAATTTGAATACCTTCTTTTTTAAGTAATTTGGATAAGTTTTCATCAGAATAAGGATGATTTGAATCTTCATTTTTGACAAGTTCTTTTATTTTAAAAAGAATTGCCTTAGATGACAATTCGTTTCCACTATCTGTTTTTATTGTCGAACCAAAAAAATATTTCAATTCAAATGTACCGTGAGGAGTAAGAATAAATTTATTTGTTGTAACCCTTGATATAGTGGATTCATGTAAATCAAGTTCTTCTGCAATATTTTTAAGAATAAGAGGCTTTAAAAAAAGCTTACCTTTTTCAAGAAATTCTATTTGATTTTTCATAATAGCTCGAGAAACTCTAATAATTGTAATAGATCTTTCTTTTAGACTTTTAATCAACCATTTTGCCTCTTGGTATTTATCTTTTAATTCCTTGCTAACTTCTTTTGATTCTTTTTTAGAAATATCTTCGTAGTCTTCATTTATTTTAAGTTTAAGAAAATTGTCTTCAATTAAAATTACTTCCCAGTTATTGTTGATCTTTTCAACTTTTGTATCAGCTTTTATAAAATCATGAGGTTGAATTTTTTGAAAGACTAAACCAGGCTTAGGATTAAGACTTCTTATTAAATTTATTGACTCACCAAGATCAGCATCATTACAATTTAAAATATTTTTAAGCTTATTATAGTTTTTGTTACCTAGAAGATTTAATGACTCATTTACTATTTTTAATGATCGATCTATTAATTTTTTATTTCCATCAATTATTTTTAGTTGCAAAGCTAAGCATTCAGATAAATTTCTTGCACCAATACCTGGAGAAGAAGCATCTTGTATAAGTTTTAGGATTTTTTCTAACTCTTCTAATTTTGCATTTGGTTCAAAAGGCATTGTGTCTAAAATTTTATCTAAAGGTTCTATTAAGTAACCTTCATCATTAATAGAATCGATTAATATTAAAAAAATAATTTGATCTCTATCTGAAAATGAAAATATACTTAAATTTTCAATTAAATATTCTTTTAATGTCTGATTTTTTATTTCAGTATCAAATAATTCATGTGAGTAATCATTTTTATATGATGTATCTTTTAGGTTATTAAAGTTTGATTGATAGCCCAGAGAATTTAAAGAATCCTCCTCTAATTCTAAAAATATATTATCGTTAATATAATTTTCGATTAGTTGGTTTAATTCAACCTGAGAAGCTTGAAGTAATTTAATTGATTGCTGCAATAAAGGTGTTAATTTTAGAGATTGAGAGAGTTTAAGATTAAAGCTAAGCTTCATTTTTTATAAAATAAAGTCCTTTCCAAGATAAATCTCTTTAACATTTTGATCAGTTGCTATATCTTCTGGCTTTCCTGAAGTAAAAATTTTACCTTGGTTTACAATATATGCTCTATTACAAATACCAAGAGTTTCTCTAACATTATGATCGGTTATTAAAACTCCGATACCTTTTGACGCAAGATGCTTAATAATTTTTTGGATATCAATAACAGCTATTGGATCAATGCCTGCGAATGGTTCATCAAGTAGAATAAATTTTGGATTTGTCGCTAAACATCTTGCGATTTCAACTCTTCTTCTTTCACCACCTGACAAACTAATAGATGTATTATTTTTAATATGATTTATACTTAGTTCATTAAGAAGAATTTCAAGGTGTTGCATATTTTCTGTCTTTGAAGATTTACGTAATTCTAAAATTGATAAAATATTTTCAGATACAGTCATTTTTCTGAAGATCGATGGTTCTTGAGGTAGATAAGAAATACCAAGTTTTGATCTACTGTGAATAGCCATTCTTGTTAAATCATGATTATCAATTTTTATAGTCCCATGTTCAGAAGGAATTAATCCAACAATCATATAAAAAGAAGTTGTTTTACCAGCGCCATTTGGCCCCAATAAACCAATGACCTCACCACTTGAAATTCTTAATGAAATATCTTTAACAACAGTATTTTTTTTATACGTTTTTTTTATATTTTGAACAATTAATTCTGACATATATATTAAATTTTATTTTTTAGGTTTAATAATTGCACGAGTTCTTCCTTTTTTAACTTTATTTCCTTCATCATCTTTTGTTGTCCCAGAAAGAGCTTGAGCAAATTCAGCGTTTGTATCGTACATTATATAATCACCAAATACAGTATCATTTCCTCTTTTTACTGACGCTTTACTATATAAATGGACTTTGTCCATATGCCCATCATACTCAATCCTTTCTGCACGCCCTTCAATATATTCGTCAATGCCATCTCTCTTTTGCTTAAAAGTTGTTGGCTTGCCTGTCGCTGTACTATGCTGAAAGCCTTGACTATCTTCTCTTACAATTAATTCATTTGCTTTAATTATAAGTGTGCCTTGAGTTAATATGACATCTCCTTTATAAATACTAATACTTTTTGCATCATCTACAGTCATCGTATCTGATTCAATTTCAATTGCTTTATCTCTATCTGCTTCCTCAGAAAATACGATATTCGATACTGATAATAGTATTAATTGTGTGTAAAACAAAATCAGATTATATTTAATTTGATTTCGTTTTTTTTCTAGGATTATCATAATGAACCTTAACATTACTTAACAGCTTTACAATACCTTCTTTGTTATCATATTTCATTCCAACACCATAAATTTCAATACTTGGTTCTTGTATTATTTTTACTGGCTTTTTTGTTAGAATAATATCTATATTAGGTAAGATATCTAATTGATCGGTAAAAAGTTTCATTTCTCTTTTTTTGTTGGTTGCAACTCTCGTTAAAATAACATTATCTGAAAACAAGTATTCGTCACCACCACTTATAACTTTTCCAGTATTACTTTTAATATAAGAGTAAGGCAAACTATTTTTAAATCTAGTAAAATGAGGCTTTTTTAATATTGCATACTCTGCATAATCAAACTCTTTCATATTTTTAGCACTAATTGTAAATTTTATATCGCCATTTTTTTTTGTTTGAACGCTATTAAATTTTTTTAGGTAAAATGTAGGACCACTTCCATTTTTATTATTTTTAACTAAAAGTTCTTTTTCTACTTCAATCTTAAGCCAATAAGTTATAAAGGCAATTATCAAAATAAGCAATAATACAAATATTGTTGAAAGTTTGTTTGCCATTTTTTAGTTAGATAACTTTTGAAGCAAAAAGATCATTTAGATTTAACATTCCAATTACTTTTTTATTATTATCAGTTATTAAAAAACAATTAATTTTAGATTTATCCATTATATTTACAGCCTCGATTGCCATTTCTGATCCTTGAAGCGTAATAGGATTTTTTGTCATACATTCTTCAATTGATGAATTAATATTTTTATTATTGAGTAATGCTCTTCTTAAGTCCCCATCAGTTAAAATTCCCATTAATTTATTCTCACTACTTACTATGCCAGTAAAGCCAACTTTTTTCTTTGATATTTCTTCAATTGCATCTTTTAGTGAAGATTTAATAGAAATGGATGGAATATTTTCTCCAGTTCGCATAATATCTTTAACTTTAACAAGCATATTTTTACCTAAATTTCCTCCAGGATGTGATTTTGCAAAATCTTCAGCAGTAAATTCTCTTAAGTCTAATACACATATTGCAAGTGCATCTCCAAGCGCTAATGAAACTGTAGTACTAGCTGTTGGAGCAAGCCCTAAAGGACACGCTTCTTTGGAAACAGCGGTACTAATATGAATATCACTTTCATTAGCTAATTCTGAATTAGCATTACCAGATATACCAATAATTTTAGCCCCAATTCTTTTTATAGTAGGAAAGATTGAAATTAATTCATCACTTTGACCAGAATTTGAAAAAAAGATGACAATATCGTTTTCAGTAATCATTCCAAGATCGCCATGACTTGCCTCTCCAGGATGCATAAAAAATGCTGGTGTACCGGTACTTGCAAAAGTAGAAGCAATTTTTCTTGCAATATGCCCCGATTTACCCATACCACTTACCACAATTCTTCCAGAACAATTTAATATTTCATTTACTGCATTGGTAAAATTATTAGAAATATTTTTACTTGCTTGGAGTATTTCTTCTGACTCAATATTAAGAACTCTTTGTGCAAGATCTATAATTTGATTTGAATTTTTATTCATTTTTCATCTTTAAATTTATATTATTTTATAAGTATAAAAGGGTTTGATAGTAGAATAAAGTTATATATGAAATTGCTCACTAATTATGTTTGAATCAATCCAATTAATTATTCTTTTGCTGGTTAGCTCGGTGCTTATGGTGGCACTATTCAGGTACTTAAGATTAGCACCTATGATAGCTTATTTCGCAGTTGGATTATTTCTTGGCCCATATGCGTTTGGAATATTGCCTGATTCAGAGTCAAGTAGACATTTTGTAGAGTTCGGAATTGTATTTCTGATGTTTACTATTGGGCTAGAGTTCAGTTTACCTAAATTAAATTCTATGAGGCATATTTTATTTGGGCTTGGTGGTACACAAGTTCTTATAACTCTAGCGACAACAATAATATTTTCAACTTTTTTAGGATTAGATCTTGCAGAGGCTTTTATTATTGGATCAGCTTTAACAATGTCCTCGACAGCAATTGTTTCTAAAATATTGATGGAGAGAATTGATTTACATAGTCGACATGGCCAACTATCAATTGGTATTTTATTATTTCAAGATATTGCTGTAATACCTATTTTAATTTTAATACCAGTTTTTAATGCTCAAGTTATTGATTTGTATAGTTTATTATGGATATCACTTTTTAAGATTATTGTTTTACTTTTTATTCTCTTCAGAGTTGGGAGACCGATAATGAATTTTTGGTTCGGAATAGTTGCCAAACAAAAATCAAGAGAATTATTTGTTCTCAATGTTTTAATGATTACCCTAATTTTCGCATATGTAACTAAATTAACAGGCTTATCTTATGCATTAGGAGCATTTATTGCAGGAATGTTAATATCTGAAACAAGATATCGATATCAAGTAGAATCTGATATTGCTTCTTTTAGGGATATTTTGTTAGGACTCTTCTTTATTAGCATTGGTATGATGCTTAATATAGAAGTTTTTATAAAGTATTACTTAGTAATTTTTCTATTATTTGCTGGATATACTATTTTCAAAATAGTACTTATAGCTTTTTTAACTAAAATGTTTAAGTATGAATTGGGTGTTGGAATTAGGTCAGGAATAATTTTAGGGCAAGCAGGTGAATTTAGTTTTGTAATTCTTGCATTAGGCCAAGAACAAAATCTTATTTCTGGAGACTTACTTCAAATCATTTTATCAGTATGTTTAATATCTATGTTATTTGCGTCATTTATAATTCCATTTAATGGCCGTATAGCAAGATTTATATCAAAGGAATATTTAAGAAATAGTGCAAAACTAGTTAATAAAATAGAAGCATCAAGTGAAGATTTTAGTGGGCATGTAATTATCTGTGGCTATGGAAGAGGAGGTCAGTATTTAGGCAGATTTCTTAAAGAGGAAAATATTTCATTCATTGCAATTGATATGGATCTTAACAGGGTTAACGACGCAGCTAATGCTGGTGAAAAAGTAATGTATGGTGATGCAAGCAGAAGAGTCGTTTTAAGAGCAGCAGGTATTGAAAGAGCAAAAGCTCTGGTGATAACTTATTCAGATGATAGAGCCTCAACAAAAGTATTGAATGTAATTCGGGAAACTTACCCAGATCTACCTGTTGTTGTAAGGACTAGCGATGATTCTTCAATTCAACAATTACAAGATGCTGGTGCTACAGATGTTGTTCCAGAAGTTTTAGAAGGAAGTCTGATGCTCGCATCTCACGCTTTAGTTTTGCTTGATATTCCTCTAACAAGAGTTATAAGAAAAATACGATCTTTTAGAAATGAAAGATATAAAATTTTTCGAGGATATTTTATGGGAGCTTCGGAAGCAGGCGATGATTTACAAGGACAAGACCAATTGCAGCTTCATTCAATTGAGATTAAAAATAATTTCTATTTATTCGATAAACTAATTAATGAAATACCATTTAAGGAATTTAGTGTTGAAATTCAACATTTAAGAAGACCAAATATGTTAGAAGATATTGAGCCTAGACCAGATATTAGGCTTTCAAAAAATGACGTTATAGTTATTTTAGGTTTGCCAAATAATTTAATCCAATTTGAAAAATTTACTATAAATGGTAAGTAAATAATTGAGTAAAAAAGTTGCAATTATAGGTGGAGGTATAATCGGATGCCTTACAGCAATCAAGCTAACTGAGAGTGGCTTTAAAGTTACGATAATTGATAAAAACGAAATTGGCAAAGAGTCCTCTTGGGCAGGAGCTGGTATTTTATTTCCACTAATGCCATGGATTTATTCGTCGGAAGTTTATGATTTATGCGTAAATGCAGCAGAATTTTATGAAAAATTTTCAAAAAAATTATTTAAAGCGACTGGAATAGATCCAGAATTTTACCGTACAGGGATGATGATTATTCCTCCATATCAACAAAGTAAAATTACTCAATGGGCATTAAAAAATAAATATAAAATAGAAGATACAAAATTTCATAAGTCGTCAGCCCTATTACTTCCATTAGTAGCACAGATAAGATCACCAAGATTGATGAAAGCAATTAAAAAGTATTTAATATATCAAGGAATAAAGATTTTAGAAAATACAGAGATTTGTCCTATTAATAATAGTAAAAAATTGATAAATGAATGGCCAACAAAAGATAATAATAGAATTAAGGCAGATTATTTTATATTAACCTCAGGAGCATGGGTATCAATGATCAAACCAAATTATAAAAATAAAATATATCCAATAAGAGGTCAGATGATTCAATATAAAGCTACTGAACTTAGAGTAAATCATATACTTTATTCAGATGACTTTTATATTCTTCAGAGAAAAGATGGTGTCATTATTGCAGGTAGTACGGTCGAGGAGGTAGGTTTTGATGAAAAAATAACAATTGATTCCATAGATTCCTTAAAGAAAAAATCAGAATTATTGATACCTGAATTAAAAAATGTTTTAGTTGAAAATCATTGGTCTGGTTTTCGACCAGGGTCAAAAAATAATATTCCTATAATTCGTAAAGATGATGAATTTGAAAATATTTTTATCAATTCTGGTCATTTTCGCTATGGGTTGACTATGGCCCCTAAATCAGCAGAACTAATAAATAGTTTATTGGTTAAGTCAAAATTATGAATTTACAAAAAGAAATTATTATATGGAGATTCCTCGACGGAAAAATCGGCCATGAGAAACAATCTTTGGCATTAGTTAAATTTTTAAAAATAGAAACAAAAACTAAATTATTTAATATTGGTATAAGCAATCTAGCTTCGATTTTTTTAAAATATAAGAAATTAATAAAATTACCAAAGCCTGATTTGATAATAGGAGTTGGCCATAAAGTGCATTTAAGTGTTTTGATTTCAAAAATTATATTTGGGGGTAAATCAATAATAATAATGAAACCGACTATACCGATAAATTGGTTTGATCTTTGCATAATTCCAGAACATGATGAATATAAAGGTAAAGGTTTAATTTATCGAACTAAGGGGGCTTTATGTGACGGTGAAATAAACGTAGTAGAAAAAAATACAAAAAAAAGTTTAATTTTGATAGGAGGAATTTCTAAAAATTTTGTTTGGGATAGTGAATATATTTTTGAGCAAATAGAAAAATTAATTAGTAACAATAGTTCAACAAAATTTTTGTTAAGTATTTCAAGAAGAACCCCTGAAGATTTTATTATGAAATTAAAAGCTTTAAAAAATATGAATCTAATAATTATTCCTATGAAAGATCAAGAAGAAAATTGGCTAGAGAACCAATTTAAAAAAACAAAAATTACCTGGATAACTGAAGATTCTATTTCAATGATTTATGAATCACTTACAGCAGGTCAATTAGTGGGAATTTTAAAACAGAAAAAAAGTAATAACAAAAGAATAGAAAATAGCCTTAATATTTTAAGAAACCAAGGTTATATATTCTATGATAAAGATGGAAATTATAAAATTCAAAATAAAATTAAAATTTTTCCTAATGAGGCAAAGAAATGTGCAGTTTGGATAATAAAAAATTTTTTGACACAATAAAGTATGAAGAAGTAAAAAATGGATAAAAATATAATAATATTGGAACGAAGACTTTTTTCTGCTTTAGGCCATGAAAGAACGCAAATAAATGCAATTAATCAGTTAATAGGAAATGATAAAGCTTCAGTAATTTCATGTGAAGATATTAATTCAAATGAGATGCCATTTAAGAATAAGATTATTTCTCAGTTACCAAAATTAAATTTAAAAGAAGAAGGAAAAGAACCCAAAAGCTATATTCAAGAATCAGGCAAAAAATTAATAAAAATTTTTAAAGATAACAAGCTAAATAAGATTAATAAAATAATAATTCCCTCAGCTAGAAAGTTAGAAATATCACTAATAACTTATTTATATAAGATTAATAAATTTCCCCAAAGTATAACTCCAGTGATTAGAATTTTAGATATAGTATTTATAGAAAATTTACCAAAGACTACCTTGGAATTGTTTTTTTATTTAGTTAATAAAGGAAAAATACATTTATTTACAGAGACTAAGGAGCTTACAAAAAAAATTAAAAATGACATAAAAATAAAATGTTTGGGTGAATTTATTTTACCTATTTCAGTCCCTTATAACCTAGAAGTAAATCCAAAAAAAATAAAAAATAAACATATATATATTGGATGTCTTGGAAGTCCGAGACGCTCTAAAGGAACATATCAAGTTCCTAAAATTATTAAGTATTTAAGACAATATTTTAAAAAAAATCAAATAAATTTGAAAGTTACTTTCATTGTTCAATTAAGTAAAGATAAGACTAAAAGAACAATTATATTTAAAATTTATGAGTATTTAAGCCGATATATTTCTGGCTATGTGAAGATAAAATATGTTTATGGTGTTGAGGATAATAAAAAATTCCTTAAATTAATGAAATCAATTGATATTTTTTTATTACCATATTCAAATATCAAATATAAGTATAGTGGATCTGGATTTATAACAGACGCTATTTTCCTTGAGAAACCAATTATTAATTCTAAAGGAATGTCGATGAAAGACTTAACTTCTTTTAAAAATTCAGAATCCGTAAATCATATTGAAGATTATCCAAAAGCTATATTAAAGATCATCAAAAATTATGACTATTATTCAATAAATAGTAAATTAGCTAAAGAATATTTAAAAAATAAGATAAAAAAATCATTTAATGTAATTTTAAATAAGTAAAATTTTAATGGTAAAAAATGATCAAAAAAAATTAACTGTATTGCAAATTATTCCAAAGTTAAATTCAGGAGGAGTTGAAAGAGGCACCCTCGAGGTTGGCAAATATTTGTCAAAAAAAGGCCATAGATCTATTGTAATTTCAGGTGGTGGGAGGATGGTAAAAGATTTAATAAAAGATGGAAGTGAACATTTCAAATGGCAGATCGGTAATAAATCAATTTTTACATTTAGATATGTTGTTGCTTTGGCAAAGTTTATTATTACTAATAAGGTAGATATTTTACATGTAAGATCAAGATTTCCTGCTTGGATTTGTTTTTTTGCTTTAAAAATTATTTCCTCTAAAATAAAACCAAAATTCATAACAACTTTTCATGGTTCATATTCTGTTAATCCATATAGTTCAATAATGGCAAAAGGGGATAAAGTAATTGTAATATCGAAAACAATTAAAAATTACGTTTTAAAAAATTATAAAATTAATTCCAAAAAGATTTTTTTAAATTATCGTGGCGTTGACCCGATACAATTTCCTTATTTATTTCAACCAGAAAAATTATGGGTTGATGAATGGTATAAGTGCTATCCAAAAACTAAGAATAAAATTATATTGACATTACCTGCCAGAGTAACAAGATGGAAAGGTCAAAAAGATTTTCTTAAAATAATCTCAGAATTAACAAAAAAATTTCCTAGTGTAATTGGTTTAATAATTGGAGAAGTAAATAAAGATAAAGAAAATTTTTTAAGTGAATTAAAAGAAAAAGTTATTGAATTAGGAATAGAAAATAATATTTTATTTATTGAGCATCGTTCAGATATAAAAAACATTATGTCAATTTCAAGTATTGTATTTTCATTATCATTAGAACCAGAAGCTTTTGGGAGAACAACGATGGAATCTTTAAAGTTAGGAGTCCCAGTGATCGGTTATGATCATGGAGGTGTAGGGGAGCAATTAAGAGAAATATTTCCAGAGGGTGGAATTCAAAAAGGGGATTTAACTCAGGCCGCTTTATTAGCTGCTAAGTGGATTGAAGCTCCTCCAAGGGTTCCTTTCTCAGAATTATTTAGTTTAGATAAGATGCTAGAGAATACATTAAAAGTTTATAAAAGTGCTTAAGGTGTAAAAATTGAACAAAAAAATTCCAACAGATATTTGGGCCGTAGGTATTTTAAATAAAAAAATATCTCAATTTATTAATAAAAACAAAAACAAAAATACATATAATTATAAGAATAATATTATATGGATATATCCAAAAAAATCTTTTCAATTTTATGCTGATCCATTTGGAATTTGGAGGAATAGCAAGTTATATATATTTGTTGAAGCATTAGACTATAGAATAAAAAAAGGAAATATTGATTGTTTTGTATTTGATAAAGATTTGAAACAAATAGGTTTTCATCATTCTTTATCAAGTAATTATCATTTATCATATCCTTTTATTGTCAATGATAAAGACAAAATATATATGATTCCAGAATCTAGCCAATCTGGTAGAACTTTTATTTATGAACCTATTAGTTTTCCAGATAGATGGCAAAAAGTTAAAGAGATTATGGAAAATGTTCCAATGATAGATCCAAGCATAATTAAGTATGAAGATAAATGGTGGATATTTTATTCTTTACCAGGCCCGAATGGACGTGCAATGAAGGAATTGAATATAGCATTTACAGATAATTTATTAAATAAGTGGTCCGAGCACCCTAAAAATCCAGTAATAACTGATATTGAAAATAGTCGACCTGGAGGGACACCTTTTTTACATAATAATTGTTTGCATTTACCTGTACAAGATTGCAAAAAAACATATGGTGGCCAAATAAATCTTTTAAAAATTGAAAAATTAACAGATAAAGATTTTAAGGCTAAAAAGGTAGATACAATAAAGCCTAATTTTCATAAAATTTATTCAGATGGACTTCATACTTTATCCAAATGTGGAAATATCACTTTGATTGATTGTAAAAAACATGATTATTCAACAAAAAGAAAATGGATAAATTGGCAAAGAAGATTGGGCCGATTTTTACCATTTATTCTTAAATAAATAATATGAAAATACTTCAAATTATGGGAGGGGCTTCAGATGGGGGAGCAGAAATATTTTTTATTGATGCCATTAAAGCACTAAAAAAGAAAAACATAAATCAATACATAATTATTAGTAATCGAAATAAAGAAAGAATAAAGAAAGTTATTGATTTAAAAATTCCATATAGTACTTCATCATTTAATAAATTTTTCAAATGGAACACAAAAAAAGTTCTTAATAAGGTTATAGAAGACTTTGAACCAGATATTATTCATTACTGGATGGGAAGAGCCTCTAGTTTTTTAGTTCGTGGTAAACATATAAATATTGGTTGGCATAGTGGTTATAGAGGTGTTGAAAGGTTCAGAAATTGTGATTATCACATTGTATTGACTGATGATTTAAAGAATCATATTGTTGATCAAGGTATTGAAAAAAATAAAATTTATGAATTACCTATTTTTACAAAAAAAAATAGTCTAAAGAAAATAAATAGAAAAGATTTAGATACCCCAGATAATAAGCCACTTTTATTATCTTTATCAAGACTTCATCCTGTAAAAGGGATTGATATTTTATTAAATGCCATGGTTTTTATTCCAGATGCTTATTTATGGATTGCAGGATCAGGCCCACTAGAAAAAAAATTAAAGGGTCAAGTAAAAAGACTTAAGCTTGATAGAAGAGTAAAATTTCTCGGGTGGAGAGAAGATAAAGAAATATTAATGGCAACAGCTGATATTTGTGTGTTTCCATCAAGAAACGATGCATTTGGAGCAGTCACGTTAGAATCATGGGCTGCAAAAAAAACAACAGTAGCATGCAAATCTCCAGGACCTTTAGCAATAATTTCACACATGCATGATGGAATGCTAGTTGAAATTGATAACGTGCAAGAATTAGCAGAAGCAGTTAATAAATTAATTAATAATAAAAAATTGGCAGAAAATTTAGCTAATAATGGGTTCCAAAAATTTAAAAAAAATTATACAGAGAAAGTATTTGGAAAAAATATTATTAATATTTATACAAAAATTTTATCGCGAAAAGATTAGCCAATTACGATTATTTTTTTATGAGAAAAAGTAAACAAAATATTTTAGTTATTAAACATGGGGCATTTGGAGATTTAATTCAGTCAGATGGAATATTTAGAACAATTAAAAATATATATTCCTCTTCTAATTTAATTTTATTAACATCATCTTCATATAAAAACCTAATGCTTGCTAGCCCTTATATAAATAATATTATAATTGACGATAGATTTAGGATATGGAATCTTAGAGAAATTTTAAAACTGAATAATAAACTAAATAGATTTAATTTTACTCATGTTTTCGATTTGCAGAATTCTCAAAGAACTTTAATTTATAGAAAAATTCTACTCAAAAAATCATTGTGGATCACAACAAATAGAAAAGATCACCCAATATCTGGACTTCAGGGATTAATCGATATGCTTCATAATTATGGTATACCCTTAAGTAAGATAGCTAAACCAAATATTAATTGGATGGCCAATGAGATTTCTTTTTTACTTAGAAAGAAAAAAATATCAAAAAAATATGTTGTTTTGATTCCAGGATCTTCAAAAAATCACAAAGAAAAAAGATGGCCTTTCTTTAAAGAGTTAGCATATAAATTATTGAAAGAAAAAATTGATGTAATTAGTATTTATGGCCCTGATGAATTAGAACTTAGTAAAGATTTTCCTGGGCATAAATTTGAATCATTAAATTTAATGGATGTTGCTGGAATTATAAAAAAATCTATTTTTGTTGTGGGGAATGATTCTGGGTTGAGCCATATAGCTTCTTGTTTAAAAAAACCAGGAATTGCTTTATTTGGACCATCAACTTCAGGAAAAAAATCTGAATTATCAAGAAAACCTTTTCATATATTAGAAACATTAGATTTAAAAAAATTACCAGTTTCTAAAGTTTTTAAAATTATTAAACAATCGATTTAGAGTTTTTATTATTCGCAATAGCTAGAACCCACCCAACAAATAACCATACGATTGCTCCAATCCAATTATTAAAAAGACTCATGCCACCAATTAATGGAAAAAAAGATACAAAAAGCAAATTTAAAGATAAGAAAAGAATTAACCAGTTTTTTTGTTGTAGAAAACTTTTAATTATATTAAAAGCAACTGAGATTATCATCACATAATAAAGTGTAAAACCTATAACTCCAGATTCAGACAAGAGTTCAAAGGATATATTATGTGGATGGAAGCATACACCTCCTCCTGAACCCCATAAACCTAAATTAATACAAGCATCTCTATATTGATGAAGGCCAACACCAAAAATTGGAGACTCTAACCAAACATAGTAAGCACTTTTAAAAACTAGCATGTAATCTGAATTTGTAAAATTTTGAAGCTTAAAAATTAAGCTAGTAATAGTTCTATAAAAAGTTTCTGGAAATAATAAAGAAAATAAAGTGATTGATCCAATAATGGAGAATAACCCAAGGACTATATATTTTGTATAGGATTTAAAATGAAGAATCAACCCTAGAGTAATAATTAATGATCCACTAATAAAAATTAAGAAAGCCATTCTTTCGCCAGTAATAAAAATAGTAGATGCACCAACTATAAGCACTAAAAAAATAAATATAATATTTTTAAGTGGATGATTAAAGTATTTTAAAAATAAACCAAAATATAAAAGTAAAAATAAGTATCTAGCCAGAAAAATTCCAGGCATAGGGTTATCTCTAAATGGACCAGTTAGTCTTTCAGGATTAAAAGAATATTTTGGATTACCAAAAAAATCATATTGAAAAATATATTGCCACCAAACGTCTAAAATTATAAAAAGTAAAGTAAATCCCATAGAAATTAAAAAATATTTTCTTGAAATATTATTTTTAAAGAGCCAAATAGAGAGAGCCATAGCAAAAAGAGGCCATCTAATAAAAGCAAGAGAATATAAAAAACTTTCTTTAGGATTTATACTTAATGGAGTATTAAAAATTAATAAATAAAACCAAAAAATCAGACTAAAAATAAACCAGGTTTGTTTAATCCATTTCCAATCTTTAGTTTTGTAAGATCGGTATAAAAAAATTATTCCTATCGTAAGGACTGTAAAGTCAGCAATACCTCTATAAAAAATTAGTAATATTGGTAGAGCTAAAAGCAGTAAGTATTCAAATTTATTAGGAATAATTTTATTCATAGATTTTCTAGAAAATTAATTATAAAAATTATTATATAAGAGTATGTAATTTTATATCAGTATTTCTAAGAGTATGAGAGAATAATTTACAATGAGATTAAAAGATAAACAGATAAAAACTTTTGTTATAAGCCTTGCAAAAGAGAAAAGTAGACGGCAGGCTATAACAAAGAAACTAAAAAAACTATGTGATGAATTCATTTTTTTTGAAGGTATTGATGGAACAAAAGAAGACCTAAAAAAACATCCTGATTATGATGGTTTAAGAAGAAGACTTTGTTATGGTAAAGATTTATCGCCGGGAGAATTAGGATGTTATTTTTCACATAGATCTTTGCTAAAAAATATAGTAGAAAATAAAATTCAATTTTCTCTAATTTTTGAAGATGATGTAGTTTTATCAAAAAAATTTAAAATTGTCCTTGAAAAACTATTGGAATGTAGCTATCCATGGGAGCTAGTAAGGTTTTTGGGAAAACCTAAGATCAATCAATTAATGCAAAGAAAAATTGTAAAGATTTACCAGGAGTTTTATTTAACAAGGCTAGCAACATCACCTGGAGGAGCCTATGCTTATTTGATTTCCTACTCAGGAGCAAAGAAGCTTCTTAAATCAATGACAAAAATTACTTGTCCTAATGACACCATTATGGGTTTACCATGGAGATCTAAATTAGATGTTTTAACAATTCAGCCAGCAATAGCTTCCTGGGACAAAGTGTATAAATCATCTATTGGTGAAGAGCGTTATGAAAAGAATAAATTAAAAGGGTGGGAGAAAATGGTATATCCATTAACGCGGGCAATATTTAAAATTCAGGAAGGCCTATTGAAAAAAATATTTTATTTTGCATATTTTTTTAAAGATAAAAGATATAAAAATGAATAATATTTTTCTAAATATTTTTAAGTTTTTATTTTCCTGTATTCCACTTTATTTTGTTCAATTATTAGGAATTTTAATTGGGTATATTTTTCATATAATAAATAAAAAGAGTAGATTTTTACTTGTACAAAATTTAACTTGTTCTAATCTTTATAAAAATAAAAATGATTTAAACAGAGCAATAAATAAAAATATTGGTGAGACTGGAAAAACAATAATGGAAAGTTTTGCTATATGGGCAAGTAAAGAACAAAGAATTTTAAACTGGATTAATAGTGTTAAAGGATATAGCGAAATTGATAAAGCACATTCCAAAAAAAAAGGAATAATATTTTTAACACCTCATCTTGGATGTTATGAAATAACATCTATTTATTATGGTTCAAAATATCCTCTTACTATTCTCTATAGACCACCAAGACAAAAATGGCTAGAAAGATTAATTAAAGATGGAAGGCAAAAAGGATTTAATACTCTAGCACCAACAAATAAAACAGGAATTAAAAGAATTCTTGAGGCATTAAAAAAGGGGGAAGCAGTTGGGATATTACCAGATCAGGCAGCAAATAAAGGTGAGGGAGAGTGGGCAGATTTTTTTGGACGTCCAGCATATACTATGGTTTTGGTAAGTAAGTTGGCAAAAAAAACAGGAGCAACAGTAATAATGGCTTTTGGAGAGAGGTTAAGTATTGGTAAAGGTTTTGATATTCACTTTAAAATTTTATCTTCAAATGATATTTCTAATCCAAAAAAATTAAATAAAGTTTTAGAAGATGAAATTAAATTTGCTCCGACTCAATATCTTTGGAATTATGATAAGCATAAAGGCTATGATAAAAAATAGATGCTTGTCAAAATTATAAAATGAAAAAAATTTTAAAAGATAATAGTGTTAAAAAAATCTTATTCATAACATTATCAAATATTGGAGATGTTATTTTAACAGTACCAACACTTGAATCTTTACATAAAAAATATCCCAATGCAATTTTTGATATTGTTGGTGACAAAAGATCTAAGATTATTTTTAAATATTGTCCATATATTAATAATTTTGTTGAAAAAGATAAGGACTTAGGTTGGTATGGTGTTTTAATGCTAATTAAGAATCTTAGACAAGAAAGCTATGATTTAGCTATTGATTTAAGATCAGATGCGCTCTTATATTTTATAAAATCAAAGAAAAAATTTTTTAAAGTATCAAATAAGTCTAGTAAGAATATACATAGTGCGGAAAAACATCATTTATCAATAAAAAAAATTATTAAAACCTCCCCGCCTCCTACAAATATTTGGCTTTCAAATTATGAAAACGAACTTACAAAACAAATCTTAAAAAAATATTCTAATGCTAAAATCTTATCGCTAGGGCTGGGAGCAAATTTTGAAGGAAAAATTTGGAAAGTTACTAAATTTGTTGAGTTAACAAAGCTTTTACAAAATTACTTCGATATAGTTATTTTAGTTGGAGATCAAAATGATGCTATTTTATCTCGAGAATTTATTCTAAAATTTAAAGGGATAATTATTGATTGTTGCGGACATTATAATCTTTTAGAAACTTGTGCAATCATTAAAAAATCTGACTTTTACGTGGGCAATGATTCTGGTCTAGGCCATCTTGCAAGCGCAGTAGATACTAAATCTTTTACAGTTTTTGGGGTGGGACAGCCAAATAGGTATAGACCTTGGGGTAGAAATGCCTTTTGGATACAAGATAAAAGCTATCAGATAAATAATATTGATCCAAAAATAGTTGCAAATAAAATTATTAAACAACTTAAGAGATAATTATTTTTTTGATTTCCATGAGCCTGATTTTCCTCCTTGCTTTTCTAGCAATTTAATTTCGGAAATAATCATATTTTTATCTGATGCTTTGCACATGTCGTATATAGTGAGGAGAGCAACTGATACGGCAGAAAGAGCTTCCATTTCTGCCCCAGTTTTTTCTATACAATTTATGGTTGATTCACAAAAAATTTTTTCATCAACTCTATTAATATGAAATTTAATATCAATTCTATTTAAATTAATATTATGACAAAGTGGAATTAAGCTTGATGTATTTTTGGCCGCTTGAATACCTGCAATTTTAGCAACAGTTAAAACATCACCTTTTTTTAAGTCCTTATTTTTAATTAAATTAATAGTTTCTTTTTTGATTTTAATAAAACCAGATGCAATTGCTATTCTATGCGTATTATTTTTTTTGGAAACATCTACCATTTTTGCATTACCATCTTTATCAATATGTGAGAGCATAGGAATATAATAAATAATTTTAAGTAAAATATAATAATAACTTTAAACAAATCGATGAAAAAGCTTTTCCTTTGTATTTTTTTATTTTCAAAAATATGTTTTTCTAATCAGTTACCAGATCTTGGTGATTATAGTGAGACAGTAATTGGAGCACATGAAGAAAGTGTCATTGGAAAACAAATACTTCAACAGGTTTATCAAAGTGATAGTGTTATTAGTGATGTTGAAATAGAAGACTATTTATATAATTTAACTAATAAACTTGTAAGAGCAAGTGATCATTCGGGCGGAGATTTAACTTTTTTTATAGTTAATGATCAAACAATTAATGCATTTGCAATGTTAGGAAATGTTATTGGAGTCCATACAGGTCTTATCTTATCTGCTAACTCAGAATCAGAACTTGCAAGTGTATTAAGTCACGAAATCGCTCATATAACGCAAAGACATATTGCAAGAATGATAGGAAGGCTTGAAAAAGATTCTTTTAAATCTTATCTTGGATTAGGACTTGCACTATTATTAGCAAGATCTAATCCTGATTTAGCGAGAGGAGCTTTAATGGCATCACAAGCATTAGGAGTTCAAACTGTTTTAGATTTTACTAGAGAAAATGAAAAAGAAGCTGATCGAGTTGGTATTAATATTCTTGATAAAGCAGGTTTTGATGTAAGAGGATCTATTGATTTTTTTAAAACTTTGCAGAAAGGAAATCGACATTCAGTAGGGGCAGCGCCTTCGTTTCTCAGAACCCATCCAATAACTTCAGAGCGAATTAGCGATATTGAAGATCGAATTAAAGATTTTCCATATAAACAACGAATGGATAATCCAAGTTTTCATTTTGTTAAAGGAAAAATTAGAGTTTTTCTTCAGGATAAGAGATTAGTAAAAAAACAATTAGAAATTAATATTAAAAATAAAACATATGTTAATGAACTTGGTGAGAGGTATGCTTTAGCTTATGCTTATTTATTGAATGAAGATTTTGATAAAGCTCAAAAAGAAATAAAATGGCTTTTTGATAAAAATATTGAAAATCCTATGATCGAGCAATTAAATATAGAATTTTTAATTAAAAAAGGCGATATAAATTTAGCTTATGAAGCAATAAATAAAGCTCTTAAAAAATATCCAAAATACAGAGCATTTGTTTACGAATTAGCCAACTACTTAATTCAAAAAAATTTAGTCAATGATGCCATTAAATTTTTACAAAATTACCTTTTGATTCATAAGAATGATCCAGAACTATATAAATTATTAGCAAAAGCTTATTCTTTAAATGGAAATCAACTTTTACAATATGAAAGTCTTTCACAATCATTTTATTATAGATACAATTTAGAAGAAGCTATAACTCAAATGGATATGGCAGTTAGAGCAAGAGATGGCAATTTTTATGAAAAATCTAGAGTTGAAGCTCGTTTAAAACAGCTTCAAAGAGAAAAAGAAATATATGAAATAAGTAAAGCGAACTTATAATAAACATTACTAATTAATCACATATATATAATTAATTATACATATTAATTAATTCTTTTAAAATATTTCCTTTATAAACATATTTAATAAGGAAAATAAATGACTTCTCTAATAAATACAACTATAAAGCCATTTAAAGTAACTGCCTATCATGCTAAAGATAAGTATGGTGAATTTATAGATATTTCAGATAGTGATTTAAAAGGACATTGGTCAGCTTTTGTTTTTTATCCTGCAGATTTTACCTTTATTTGTCCAACTGAATTAACTGATCTTGCTGATCATTATGAAGAGTTAAAAAAATTAAACGTTGAAGTGTATGCAGTTTCAACAGATACTCATTTTAGCCATAAAGCATGGCATGATTCCTCTGAATCAATCAAAAAAATAAAATTTCCAATGTTAGGAGATCCAACAGGTATTTTGGCTAGGAATTTTGAAGTAATGATAGAAGAAGAAGGATTGGCTTTGCGTGGAACTTTTATTGTCAATCCTGAAGGGATAATTAAAACAATGGAAGTTAATGATTTAGGTATAGGTCGTTCTGCGTCAGATTTAGTCAGAAAAGTGCAGGCAGCCCAATATATAGAGGCTAATCCAAGTGAAGTTTGTCCTGCATCTTGGAAACCCGGATCAGAAACTCTTAAACCAGCAATAGATTTAGTCGGTAAAATATAATTTATTGAAATAAATCTTTTTGATTCATATCTTTGAGAAGAGGTATAGTTATAGGCCGTTTAGTTTTAAGAGACCAACGGTCTAAAGCTTCCAAAGTTGCTAGAAGTGAAGGTAGATCTCTTTTAAAATGCCTTAATAAATACTCTACAATTTCTTTTTTGAGATTAATCCCTCTATCTTTAGAATATTGATTCAATGCTAACTTTTTGTCTTTGTCTTTTAAAAGATTTAACTTGTATACTAATCCCCAACTTAAACGGCTTGATAAATCATCTCTTAACATCATTTTATTAGGATTGTTGCTACCTGTTACTAATAGTTTTTTTTGTGATGACTTGTGTTCATTGTAAAGATTGAAAATTCTAATTTGTTCTTTTTCGTTTGCTTGATCAATATCTTCAATTATTGATATATTATTTTTTTGAATTGCTTCAGCTAAATGAGATTTTCCTGATCCTTCTTCACCCCAAAGATATATAAAAAAAATATTGTTATTAGGTAAAATAAAATTTTTTAATGAATCAAAACATTCTTTGTTATTACCTACTATAAAATTATCGAAGGTTTTTTGTACAGGTAATTCAATATTAAGTAAAAGTTGCTCCATAAGATTAGCTGAGAAATATCTATTGATTGTAAATTCGGTTAAAATTAATATTATACGTAAAGTATCTATTTTTTCAGAGGGTAAATAACTTGTCTCAAAACTCCATCAATAAAAAAAACTCTATTTCATACAAAGATGCTGGTGTGAACATAAAAGCAGGGGATGAGTTAATTTCTAACATTAAACCTCTTGCTAGAAAAACAAAGAGGAAGGAAGTGCTAGCAGGGCTAGGTGGATTTGGTTCTTTATTTGAGTTACCAAAAAAATATAAAAATCCAATTCTAGTTTCTGGAACAGATGGAGTGGGAACAAAATTAAAATTAGCATTTGAGCTAAATATTCATAATACTATTGGTCAAGATCTTGTTGCAATGTGCGTAAATGATATTTTAGTTCAAGGCGCAGAACCTTTATTCTTTTTAGATTATTTTGCCTGCGGAAAATTAAATGTAGATAAAGCTACTGAAGTAATAAAAGGAATCTCTGATGGCTGTAAATTAGCAGGTTGTTCATTGGTGGGGGGTGAAACAGCAGAAATGCCAGGAATGTATTCAAAAGAAGAATATGATTTAGCAGGGTTTTGCGTAGGTGCGGTCGAACGCGACAAAATTATAGATGGTTCAGGTATTTGTGAAGGCGATTTAATAATTGGTATAGCATCTTCTGGACCACATTCAAATGGGTATTCATTAATAAGAAAAATCATAGAAAAAGAATTAATAAGTCTTAATGATGAGTTAAATGGTGAAACTTTTGCAAATATTTTAATGAAACCAACGAGAATATACGTAAAGTCAATTTTAAATTTAATGGAAAAAGTTAATATTCATGGATTAGTTCATATTACTGGTGGAGGAATCACTGAAAACGTACCTAGAATTTTAAAAGAAAATCATAAAGCAGTTTTAAAACAGGAATCATGGATTAGGCCACCAATATTTGATTGGTTGAAAGAAAAAGCAAATATTGATGATGAAGAGTTATATAAAACCTTCAATTGTGGGATTGGTATGATTGTTATAATAGATCCTAAGGACGAACAAAAAACAAAAGAAATTTTATCCAGTAATGATGAAGTGATTTATGTGCTTGGAGAAATATCTAATAGAAATTTAAATGAATCTCAAACAAAATTTATTTAAGTTAATATATCTTTTTGTACTTACTTTTTTTTCATTAAGTCTTGGAGCTAAACCATTTCCAAAAAGTTTTCATACTGAATACCAGCTTTATCAAGAGAAAAATATTTTAGGCGAAGTTTTAGTAAATTTTAGAAAAAAAAATAATCAGTATGTAATCAATGCAAAAACAAACACTGAAGGTATTATGAAGCTTTTAGGGGATCGAGAAATTATTAGTCAAGGTAAAGTAAGCTCAAATGGATTCTCACCTCAGGTTTTTAAAATAAAAAATAAAAAAAAATCAAAAAAAAATATTTCAGCTTTATTTGATTCGAAAAAAAAAGAATTAAAGATTAACTATAAAGGAAATATAGATACTTATTTATTAAAAAAAAATCAACTAGACTTATTGACATATTTATATCAATTTAATTTTGAATCATTAAATAAAAAAAATTATAAATTTGACATAATTGATGGAAAAAAAAGCCATACATATTTTTATAAGAAAGTAAGACAAGAAATTATTACAACCCCTAAAGGTGAGTTAGAAGCTGATGTTTATGAAGGTAAAATAATAGAAAAAAAGAATTCAGAACACATGTTATGGATATTAAGAAAACCGTATCGATTCCCTATAAAAATTGAGTTAAAAACTAAAATAGGCATTAATATAAATCAAGTGTTAGTAGAAACGAATTTGTTTTAAGAGAAAATGGTCAATCGTTACTTACTATATGGCGTAATAATTTCAATTGGGATTCATTTTATATTTTTTTTAAATATAGAATTTAAAGAAAATTCTGAAAAGATTTTAGAAATTCAATTAGTTCATTTACCACCAAAATTTAATAAAAGAAATATAATCGAAAAGAAAAATTTTGAAAAACAAAAGTTATATGAGCCATTAGTTGATGAAGTGGTAAAAATAAATCCAAAAAAAGAAATAAAAGAAGAAATAAAAGAAGAATATTGTAAATTATGTGAACCAGTAAAAGAACTTGACTTACCAATAAAAAAAATTATCTTTGGTGAGACAGTTAATTCTATTTTAATGGTGTACAAAGTATTTCATGATCTTGGCCCAAATAAAGGATCAATTAAAAAAATAAAACCATTTGGAAGTGATGGATCCTTATCAAACGATTCTGAAACTAAGTCAATTTCTGAAGTCGGTAATCTAAAAATTAATTATAAAATTAATGATAATAAGTATGAAATTGACTATATTGCAAATGCAAAAGGAGTAACTTCGATTTTTTATTCAAAACCTTTGACTCAAAAAAGTAAAGGTATTGTTAATAAAAAAGGTTTAAAGCCAGAATATTATTTATATAGTCATGGAACAAAAAAGAAATCTGAGGCTTTCTTTGATTGGCAAAGGAAAACTTTAACTATTAAAAGAAAGGAAAATATAAAAACACATGATTTAATTGATGAAGCGCAAGATCAATTAAGTTTTATGTTTCAATTTATGTTTTTAAATCCACTAAATAAAATGCAGATACCAATAACTAATGCAAAAGTTTTTAAGATTTATAATTATCATTATGTTGACGAATTAGATATTAATACTAAATTAGGAAATTTAAGTACTCTCCATGTCGCAAAATTTAATTATCAAACTCCAGAAAGAATCGATTTATGGTTAGCGAAAGAGTATGGATATTTACCTGTTAAAATAGCAATCACACAGGATGATTTAAGTATGATTATTCAGCAAATAGAAGTTTTAAATTTAAATAAAGTAAATGAATAAGTTAGTAATAAAAGCATGTTCAGAAATTTTAAAAGAACATTTTATAAAATTAAATCCCGCCGACAAACAACTGAGTAATTTTTTTAGAAATAATCATCATTTTGGTAAGCGAGATCGAGTGTATATTTCTGAATTGTATTATGGAGTAATTAGAAATAAGCGATATTTAATTGAAAATATAAACGATGAGAATCCAAAAAAATTAGTAATGATCTATTTGGTTCTTATTTTAGGTAAAAGTATCAGAGAATTATCTAGTTTTCTTGATAAGCAAGATTTAATTTGGCTAAGGGAAAAAAAATCAAATAAAGTTGAAATTACAAAGTGGGCTAAAAAACTTAGCTTACCTGATTGGCTATGGAAAAAATTTTTAGAACAGTATGGCCAAGAAACTTCAATTAGTTTAGCGCAAAGTCTTCTTTTACCAGCTAATTTAAATTTAAGAGTCAATTTGTTAAAAGAAAAAGATATTTTAAAAGTTTTAAATAGTTTAATTTCTAGTATTCCAGAACTTAAAAATGAAATAATCAAAACTAATTTATCACCAATATCAATATCATTACCTAGAGGAACATCAATTCAAAAAAATCTATTATTTTTAGATGGTCTTGTTGAGATTCAGGATGAAGCTAGTCAGATAATAACATTTTTAGTAAACCCTAAACGTGGCAATATGGTAGCAGATTTTTGTGCCGGGGCTGGCGGGAAAACATTGGGTATTTCAGCAATGATGAAAAATACTGGCAGAGTGTATGCATTTGATATTTCGGATAAAAGATTAGCTAATTTAAAAAAACGATTAAAAAGATCTGGAGCATCAAATATTATTCCCCATAAAATAATAAATGAAAATGATACTAAGATTAAAAGATTGAGAAATAAATTTGACCGGGTTTTAGTCGATGCTCCATGCACTGGGCTAGGAACATTAAGAAGAAATCCTGATTTAAAGTGGAAACATTCTCTGGAATCTTTAAATGAGTTAAATATAAAACAAAATTTAATAATTAATTCAGCTTCAAAATTGTGTAAAGTTGGAGCCAACTTAATTTATGCTACTTGTAGTCTTTTAAAAGAGGAGAATGAAGATATCGTAGATAATTTTTTATTAAAAAATAAAAATTTTAGGATTCTTTCTCCGAATTCAGTTTTTACAAAATATGGTATACCATTAAACTCAGACAAATATATTAAATTAACTCCAGATGAACATAAAACTGATGGTTTTTTCTCAGTTATTTTAGAAAGATTTGAATAATTATGAATATAAATAAGTCAATTTTTATTGCTGCCTTCTTAGGTATTATTTTAGGGTTAATAATTAATCTTTTACCTAATTTATTTTTTGTTGACTATTTATTAGTAATTACTGATTTAGTTGGCCAGCTCTTTATTAAAAGTTTAAAAATGATTTTAGTTCCTTTAGTTTTCTTTTCTATCGTTGTAGGAGTTTCTAATTTAGGCAAGGGAAAGAATTCAAGTTTAATATGGAAATCAACTTTATTATATTTTGTTACGACTATGTCTGTTGCTATTACTTTAGCGCTAGTTGTTATGAATATTATCCAACCAGGTATCGGTATAAATATTGAATCTTGGCAGCTAACTAATAGTTTACCTTCAGAGACTATGACAATACCAGAATTTTTAAAACAATTTTTATTAAGTTTATTTGCAAATCCATTTGAATCCCTTGCTTCAGGAAAAATTCTACCACTCATTATTTTTTCAATTATTATTGGCATTGCTTTAAATGACAGAAATAAAAAACTTAAAGCAGCTAAAGATCTTTTTACAAGTCTTTATGAAGTTATGCTAAAAATTGTTCATTGGGTAATGTTATTTGCTCCTTTTGGTATATTTGCCTTACTGATTAATATGGTTGTTAATCAGAATATGGAATTATTTTCTCAATTAGGAATTTTTATTTTTACCGTAATATTTTTAATTTTATTTCACGGATTAATTATTTTGCCAGCAATTTTATTTGTCTTAACCAAAATGAACCCTTTATCTTTTTGGAAAGAAGGTAGGCCAGCTTTTATTACTGCGTTTGCTACGAGTTCAAGTGCAGCAACACTTCCTATAACGCTAAATGTAGCAAATGATAATTTTAAAACACCTAAAGAAATATCTAATTTTGTACTTCCTTTGGGGGCAACTATGAACATGGATGGTACTGCATTATATGAAGCTGCAGCTGCTTTATTTATTGCAAATTTAGTTGGGATGGATTTAACTTTAGCACAACAACTCATATTATTTTTTACTGCAATGGTTGCTTCTATAGGTGCCCCAGGAATTCCAAGTGCTGGTATGGTTACTATGGCAATGGTTTTACAGGTTTTAGGATTACCTTTAGAAGCACTAGCTATTCTTTTACCAATGGATAGATTGATTGATACATTTAGAACTACAATTAATGTTGAAGGTGATTTGGTAGGAGCACTAATTGTTAATAAAATTACAAAGCTTTAGATTTTTTTTCGAGCATGCCAATTGATAAAGAATATGCAGAAGGAATAACAATTAATGTTAATAATGTAGAAGAAATCATTCCTCCAATTACAGCAATTGCTAGTGGACCATTTGACTCAGAACCAGCCCCATAACCTAAAGCAGCTGGCATCAATGCAAGAATTAATGTTAGAGATGTCATTAAAACTGGACGAAGACGAATAGGGCATGCTTCAAGAAGCGCTTGATCTGTTTTTTTTCCAGAATTTTTCAATTGATTGGTCATATCTACTAATAAAATAGAATTTTTAGCAACAAGTCCAATTAGAAGTACCATACCTATCATTGAGTAAATATTGAGACTATTTCCAGTAACCCATAATAAAAATATTCCACCAACTATAGCTAATGGCTGAGCTAACATAACTATTAAGGGTTGAAAAAATGAGTTAAAAAGGCTCGCTAAAACCATATAAAGAAGTATTGTTGCAAGAAAAAAAACAAAAATTATATTACTCATAGTCTTTGCAAATTCTTTAGCTTGACCCTCAAGTTGAATGGAGTATTCACCTGGTAGAATATTCTTACTATTTTGCCTAACTAATTTAACTGCTTCTCCAAGTGAAATTGTTGGATTTGAATAAAAATTAGCAGAATATTGTAAATTTTGTCTTCCCATAACTGCAGGACCAAGTTCTTGATTGAAGGATGCAATGCTATCAAGTCTTACTAATTCCCCGGATTTTCCTCTTAAATATATTTTATTTAAATCATTTAATTTATCAAAGGAGCCTTCTTTAGCTTTCATTCTAATATCGTATCTATGACCATCGCCAGGCTCATCATTAAATCTAGCAACATCTAATCCATTACTTAATACTGAGATGGCTTCAGCAATATCAGCTCCACTAATTCCGAAGCTAGAAGCTCTTTCTCTATCAATATTTAAAATCATTTGGGGAAGATTAAGTTGTAAATTAAGATCAAAGTTTCCTAAATCTTCACTTTCTGATAATTTGATCAGAAGTTCATCACTTAAATCAGCAACCTTTTCAATGTTTGGCCCAGTAATTGAAAATTGTAATCTCTCTGAACGCCTTCCTCCAGCAAATGAAACCCCTGATGGAAAAGCTTTTACTCCTGCAAGTTGACTAAAGTCTTTTCTCATTTTTTGCATAATTTCCGCTTGAGACAATGCACGCTGACTTTTTTCTTTTAGCCTAACACTTATGAATCCGCTGTTGACTTGACCTCGACTTCCTAATCCAATAGATGAAAAAACACTAGCTGTATATTCATTATATTGATTAATAATTTTTTCAATCTCTAATAACTTATTATATGTATAGTCCATATTAGAACCTAAGGGTGTTTTAAATCTTACTGTGAAACGACTTTCATCTTGTTCGGGAACTAACGTTTTTTCAACTTTTGAAAAAAGAATACTACTAGCAAGAACAATAATTAAACTTGTAATTAAAACTTTTAGTCTATGTGATAAGGACCAAGATAGTATTTTTTTATAAGTCATATCCATTTTTTTAAAGAAAATATCTAAACCTTTAAGCCAAGAAAATTCTTTTTCCTTCATGGCTAAAAATTTTGAACATAGCATTGGTGTTAATGTTAATGAAATAATTAATGAAACTAATATTCCAGCTGTGACAACGATTGCAAAGGATTCAAAAAAACGCCCCATTATTCCATCCATAAATATTACTGGCGCAAAAATACACACTAAAGCTAGTGACGATGCAAGAACTGCAAATACTACTTCTTTACTCCCATTAATAGCCGCATTGAAAATATTTTTATCAATATGTTTTTGATGCCTAAAAATATTTTCGAGAACCACTATGGAGTCATCAACTACAACACCAATTAATAATATTAATGCGAGTAAAGTCATACTATTAAAAGTAAATCCATAAAAATACATAACTGCAATTGCTCCAAAAAGTGATATGGGAATTGCAATTGCAATGATGAATGTAGATCTAAGAGATTTTAAAAAAAATAGTACGACCAATGCAGCTAATAAAGTACCTTCAAGGATATGATTTTGAAGAGCCTTAACCATTGATTTTATGTAAATAGAATCATCTGTTGACACCATTAAGTTCAAACCTGGCGGCAAACTTGGCCTTATTTGAGTGTCAACTTTTTCTTTAATTTTATTAATAATATCAACTGTATTAGAATTTGCTACCTTGATAATCCCAAGACCTATAGATGGCTTATTGTTGTGACGAGCAGTTTGTCTATAATCATCTAATCCATCAACTACTTCTGCAATATCATCAATTTTAATAGGGCCTCCATTTCGATATGCGACGATCATTTTTCTTAACTCATCAATAGTATGAAATTCTAAATCAAGTTTAAACATTTTTTCCGATTGGGCTCTGACGAGAAAACCACCAGGTAATTGAACATGCTCTTTTTTGAAGGCAGTAACTAAATCGTTAGCAGTAATTTTTAATGATGACATTTTTTCAGGAAGTAAGTTAACTCTTATAGTTCTATCTCTTCTACCTCCTAATGTGACATAACCAACTCCATCAACTGTTTCTAATTTCTTCTTTAAAATATTATTTGCATAAAGATTTAACTGTTGTACAGTTCTATCGCCAGTTAGTCCTAACCACATGATTGCACTTGCATTGGTTTCAACTTTTCTTACAACAGGAGGAACAATATCGTCAGGTAATCGTCTTGTAACCCTTCCGACTTTAGATTGAATTTCATTAAACGCAACTTCAATATCTTTATCTAAATTAAATGTTATGCTAACAACAGAAACACCCGGAGACGATTCAGATTTTATAGACTCAATTCCTGGAGTTGTATTTACAGCTTCTTCAATAATATTAGTAATACTTGAATCAACAATTTCAGGATTAGCACCTTCTAGAGTAGTTGTTACTGAAAGAATGGGAAATTCAATCGTTGGAAATTTATCGATACCAATTTTTTGAAAACTAATAATACCCAATAAAACAAATATTGCAGATATCATCCAAGCTAAAACATGTCTTCGTATTGAAATTTCAGGTAATGTCATATTTTAGGGAGTCGAAACGTTAACTTTAGTTTGATCAGTGAGATATCCGGCGCCGTCTAATGCAACTATTTCATTTTTATTTAAACCAGAAATAACCTCTATAAGACCATTTTGATTAATACCAATTTCAATATTCCTTTGCTCAACTTTATTTTCATTAACTACATACACTACTTGGCCTGCTGGTCTTAAAACAACACTTTGTTCTGGTACAGCTAACCCTTCTCTTGTGCTGAAAATAATTGTACCTTTTACACTAGCACCAGCTTGCCAATCAGATTGGTTATTAATATCAGCTATAACATCTATAGATCTACTATCCGCCATTAATTTAGGTTTTAATTCAGCAATTTTTACTGAAATTATATTTGGTGAAGTAGGACTTTCAAGTGTTATTGGTATACCAGATTTTAATTTGGATACTAATTTTTCAGGGAATGGTATATGAGCCCTAAGTTTTTTATTATTAATTATTTGAAATATTGGATCACCTATTTTTAAGAAATCTCCAATGGATGGAATTTGTTTTTCTACTTTTCCTGAAATTGGAGCATAAATTTTAGTTTTTTTATAATTTGATTCTGCAATATCTTTTTTTGCTAAAGCCACTTCTAATTCTTCAAAGGTCTCAGTTTTTTCCGAAAAAAGTGTATCAAGTGCATTTGGAGAGATAAATTTTTTCTTTACTAATTTCTGATTCCTTTCAAAGTTCTTTTTCTGATTAGTGAGTCGTGTTTCTAATCGCCTAACCTCTGCTTTAGCAAGTGATAATTGATATTTATAGTCTTTAGTTTCTATTTCTGCAAGAAGGTCACCTTTATTTACTAATGATCCAGGCTTTGTATGTAATTTTATCACTTTACCTGTAATTTCAGCTGAAATTGTGGGATCAATAATTCCTTCAATAGAGCCAATAGCAGTTTCTCTATCTTCAAATTCTTTTAAAATTACTTTACTAGTAGTTATATATATTTCTTTTTTACTTTTTTGCTTTTTACTCTCATTATCACCACAACTAATAAGAAGAAATGATAACAAAATTAAAATTACAGCTTGTTGTAAATTATTTAACATTAAGATTTTCCATATTTATCAAGTCCCAGTTAAAAAATGGACCAGGGTCAGTTTTTCTTTTTGGCGCAATTTGATTGTGACCAACAATATCATCAATCTGATACTTTTTACATAGACATTTTAAGAGATTTATAAGTTTCATATATTGTATATTTTCAAATGGAATTGAATCCGAACCCTCAAGTTCTATACCGATTGAAAAGTCATTACAATTTAGTTTATTTTTCCAATTTGAATCCCCTGCATGCCACGCTCTATGTTTACATGACACAAATTGGATTAATTCCCCGTCTCGTTTTATAAGGAAATGAGCAGAAACTTTTAAATTATTAATTTTTTTAAAATAAGGGTCCTGATTAGTATTAAGTTTATTTGTAAAAAAATCTTCAACATATTTTCCACCAAATTTATTTGGTGGCAAGCTTATACTATGAATGACAATCATATTAATTGATATATTTTTAGGACGATTATCATAATTAGGTGATTTAATAAAATTTACGCCCACAATTAGGCCATCTTGATTCAATTCGTAAAAGTTATGTGGTGAGCTCATTTAAATCGCTTATAATCTTTTCATGTTAACTTATGGAAAGTCTAATGGTTTTTGTTAATTTTTGCATTAAATTACTTGCAATAAGGAGAAGGTAAATGTTTGAGTGGATTACTAATAATTATGACTATATTTTATTTGGTATTGTAGACAATGGGGTGATGCTAATAGGTGCATTCTTTGGTTTAGGGCTAGAAAAATACTTACCTAAAAATATGCAAGTTGGTTTAGGAGCGGTTTTAGGAGCAGGGTTAGGAAATGCACTTAGTGATTTTGCTGGAGGCGCAGTTAGTGCAAATTGGTCTTTAGCATTTGGAACAGGTTTTGGATGCTTGCTTGCTTTATTTGCAATACCTGTATTTTATGTAATTCAGAAAAATTTAAGCAAATAGATAATTTTATTTTAAAACTTTTTGGATGTCTCTTTTATGAACTTATAATTCAAATTACTATATGGTTCATAGTCACTTTTTTTATTATATTTATTTTTAATCTAGAGGTTGGTTCTTACCCACATTTTTTACAATTTATTTTGTGGTTAGTATCAGGAGCATATTTTATTATTTCATGGTCTATTGGCGGACAAACACTTGCAATGAGAGCATGGAAATTAAAATTAATTTCACCAAATAATAATTGGTGGTTTTTTTCTGTACGATATTTATTAGCAACAGCTGGCTTTTTCCTTTTCTTTATTACATTTTTATATGTATTTTTTAATAAAGAAAGAAAGTTTTATCATGATTCTATATTGGGTTCAAAAATTATAAACGTTCAATTTTGAATATTAAATATAAGCCAATTGATAAAAATATAATGGTTGGTATTAACGAACTCATAAATGGTTGCCAATCATTTAGAAGTCCCATGTGTCGAATCATTGTATTTAAAATTTGATAAGAAATTCCAATTACAATACCTAAAAACATTTTTAAGTATTTACCTCCAGATCTTTCCTGTAAGAAACCAAAAGGAATCGCAAAAATTAACATTACAAGAGGCATAATTGGATGAATTAATTTTTCCCATAAGGCAATCTCATAGCGCGTTACTTTCTGATTATTTAATTTTAAATAATTTATAAATTTCGCTAAATTAATTGTGGACATTTTTTCGGGAGATATAATAAGTGCATTCATCATTTCAGGTCTAATCAATGACTTCCAGTTTCCTTTTTTTATATTTGTTGATGTAACTTTTTCTTCACCTAAAAAAGTTAAAGAAATATTATTAAGTTTCCATTGCCCATCTTCAAAAATACCTACTTTCGCATTTACTATAGTTCTTAATTTAAAATCATTATCAAATTCGTAAATATGAATATCTTCCAACGAACTGTCTGGTAAAACATTTTCAATATTTACAAAACTTTTACCATCTTTTATCCAAAATCCAGATTTAAATTCTTGACTTACAATTGAATCAGTAGAGCTAATTTTTAAACGTTGTGCATTTTTTTCACTATTTGGGCTAATTAAATCACCTATAAAAAATGTAAAAAAACAGAAAAAAAGTCCTACATATATTAAAGAAATTGCAATTTTTCTAATAGATAATCCACTTGATCTCATAACAGTGAATTCTGAATTTTGAGAAAGCTCTCCAACTGTATACATTGCACCAATTAAAACAGCTAAAGGTATAATTTCATATAGGTGTCCGGGGACACTTAAAAGAACATACGTAAAAATTTGAAATAAACCATAACCGCCTTTCCCTAAATCATTTATTTCTTGAATAAAATCAAAAAAAGAAAAAAGCGCAATCAGGCCAAGCATAATCATTAATATACTTATAAAAAATTCTTTATTTAAATATTTTGTTATTTGGCTCATTTATTTTTTTTTAAAATTTTTTTTGGTAATAAAGGAAGATTTAAAGATCTTCGGTAGAGAAGATAGATAGCAATAATTCCAAATGATAAATGAACGGGCCAAAGACCATACCAGATCTTTGAATTACCGATCGAGACAATACTATGAGATACACCTAACATATTGTTATATATAACAAATAGTAATAAAGCTATTATGATATTTGCGGAACGCCCAGATCGAGGGTTTATAACACTTAAAGGTATAGCAAGAAAAATTAGTAATAATGCTGAAATAGGCAATGAAATCCTCCAGTATAATTCAGCTTTATATCTACTTGAATCTGATTTAAGAAGCTCTAGAGTACTTTTTGCTTCATAAACTTCGCCAACTTTTATTATTTTAGGCGCTTCTTTTTCCATGAGTATGCCATACTCTTTGAAATATGTAGTAGAAAATTCTTGGCTATTTGATCTACCTTCATATCTTTTTCCTTCCTTTAAAATAATATAGTCTTCCCCTTTTTCATTCTTTTTTCTTTCTCCTTCGTTGGCTACAATTACTCCAACTTTTCCATTCTGAACAGACTGAACAAAGATATTTTTAACTAAATTCCCAAGCTCACTAAATCCTTCTACATAAAAAATACGATTATCTGACTTTGATTCTTTAAAAATTCCAGGTGTTATAGTTGATAATTCATCTCTACTTTTTAAACCCTTTTTAAATTCTTCAGCTTTGTAAACTGCCCATGGGCTTATGTAAAAAGATAAAGAAGCTATTAAGATAATAATAGGTAAACTAAAAATAAATATTGGCCTAATAAGACTTAATATACCTAATCCAGAGCTGAACCATATAATCATTTCGCTGTCCTTATACCAGCGTGTTAACGTTATTAAAATAGTTAAAAAAAGTGTTAACGAGAGTAATAGTGGTAAATGTTTAAGTAAATTAAAAACAAGAATAGTATCAATTGCATCATTAGGTATAATGCCTTTTGCGGCTAAACGGAAAATATAAACAGACCTTTGAGCTATAACCACACCAGATAGAATTAGGATTGTAGATAATGAGGTATAAAATAATTCTTTTGTTAAAGATGTTTTAAATAGCATAACTTTAAATTTTTGATTTGAATATATAAAGGATATTAAATGAAATTCACCATAAAAACAGATTTAATTACTAAGATACCAGCTGACATTATTACATTGGCAGTCAATGATAAAAATCAAATATTATGTGAAAAGCAAATAGATGCATCAACTTTGAGGCATTTGCATAATATTTTGAGGTTAGGTGACCTAAATGAAAGAACTGGCTCAACTTTATTAGTTCATGGGGCTAATAAATATTCTAGAATAATCTTACTAAGAATTGGAGCCCATCAAGATTTAACACCAAAAGAATTTTTTAAAGTAATAGTGAGTGCCTCAAATGAGCTAAAAAATATAAATTTTAAAAAGATAATATTTCCAATTAATCAATTTGTTAATAAATTGATAACCGAAAAGGCTGCAACGGAATATCTTGTTAGGACTCTAATTGATCAAGGGTATATTATAAATTCCCTAAAAACTCAAAATAAATCTAAATCTTCAGATTACCAAGTTTATATTCATACAAATAAATCTGTAACTAAAGAAATAAAACGTGGACTCAATAATGGTCAGGCAATTGCAAAAGGTATGGCCCTTACTAAAGATCTTGGAAATTTACCTCCAAATATTTGTACACCAACTTATCTTGCTAGCGAAGCAAAAAAATTAGCGCGGGAATATAAAATGAAAGCAACAATTTTGGACCAAAAGCAGATTGAAAAGTTAAAAATGGGATCTTTTCTGTCGGTAGCTAAAGGAAGTAGAGAGGCACCTAAATTTATAGTTTTGGAACATAAGAAAGGGCCAAAAAATAAAAAACCAATAGTTTTGGTAGGTAAAGGTATAACATTTGACGCAGGGGGAATATCAATTAAGCCTTCGCCAGATATGGATGAAATGAAATATGATATGGGCGGTGCTGCAACAGTCTTAGGTGTAATGAAAACAGTAGGAGAATTAAATTTATCTTCAAATATAATAATGGTTGTTCCAACATGTGAGAATTTACCTGATGGAAAAGCTGTAAAGCCAGGAGATATAGTGAAAAGTATGTCCGGCCAAACTATAGAAGTACTTAATACTGATGCTGAAGGTAGATTAATATTATGTGACGCTTTAACTTATTCAGAAAGGTTTAAACCCGAAGTTGTTATTGACGTTGCAACCTTAACAGGAGCTTGTGTCATTGCATTAGGGCATCATATTTCTGCGGTATTCAGTAATTATGATCCATTAGCTGATGAATTAAAGGCTGCAGGTGAAATAGCTTTAGATCCAGTATGGCAGATGCCAATGTCGGATGAATACCAACCTCAATTGAATAGCAACTTTGCAGATATGGCAAACATCGGTGGGCGGGCTGCGGGAAGCATAACAGCAGCATGTTTTTTATCAAGGTTTGCTAAAAAATATAATTGGGCTCATATAGATATTGCCGGAACTGCATGGAAGTCAGGAAAAGAAAAAGGTTCTACAGGAAGACCAGTAAGTTTATTAAGTGAATTTCTTATTAATCGTACAATAAAGAAAAATTAATTTTCAATAAATGATAGATATTCTTCTTTTGATAAAAACTTTTCTTTATCGATTTTGAAGTCAAGAGAAATTCTGCATAACCAAGACTTATGTGGAATTTCATTTACTTTTTCTGGATTACTAAGAATATTTTGGTTAATAAATACAATTTCTCCATTTGCAGGTGCGATTATGTCGGAAGCAGTTTTAACAGATTCAATAGTTCCTATTGAATCATTTGAGTTAAATTTCTTTCCTAAATTTAGATCAATATAAATAATGTCCCCCAGTAAATCTTGAGCAAAATGAGTAATACCTAAACAATATTGATTATCTCTATAAGATTTCATCCATATATGTTCTTTTGTGTAAAACAAACCGTCAATGTAATTCATTATTTCTCCATATTAATAAAAATTCTATAAATATATAAAGTGACAAATAAAATTAAACTGTATATCATCATGTGAAGATAAATTAATCAAGGGTTATTAGTGAATTTATATTTTAGAAGTTTTTTATTAGCTGCATTATTATTTTCACCATTTTCAAACCTGACCTTCGCAAAAGACCCTTCTCATTCTAAATCACCAAGTCTTTACGTAAAAAATAGTAAGAGTTTAAAAGTTCGGTCATTGAAAGCGATTGTTGTTAATCAAAATACTGGAGAAGTAATTTATCAAAAAAATTCAGATGCTAAAGCTTCAATTGCATCTTTAACAAAATTAATGACTGCTATGGTAGTTCTTGATTCAGGATTAGACCTTAATAAAAAAATTAAAATAACAAAGGCTGATATTGATAGAGTGAAGAGAACTACTTCTAGATTACCAATTGGAAGTAAACTTAGCAGATATGAGTTACTTAAGGCAGCACTTATCTCATCAGATAATAGAGCAGCTTTTGCTCTAAGTAGATCATACCCATCTGGAAGAAAAGGTTTTATTAATGCAATGAATGTTAAAGCAATTCAATTAGATATGCAGAAAAGTCAATTTAGCGATCCAACTGGGCTTGATAAAAGAAATATTTCTACTGCAAATGACTTATTAAAATTAGTAAGAGCTGCTTATCAATATTCTTTAATAAGAGAATTAACAACATCACCATCAGAAAATATTAAGATTGGTAAAAGAAGAAATGGTGTCAATTTTAATAATACGAATCCTTTAGTTAGAAAAGGAGTATGGGATATAGGTTTGTCTAAAACTGGATTTATTAGAGAATCGGGTAGGTGTTTAGTTCTTCAAACAGTAATTAATGACGAACCTATAATTATTGTTTTATTAAATTCCTATGGAAAGTTAACCCGCTTTGCTGATGTAAAAAGAATTAAAAATTGGATGAATAGAATAAATAAAAAGACAAGTTAACTATTTCTTTTTAGATGATTTCTTTTTAGATGATTTCTTTTTAACTTGCTCATCCTCTTCTTTTTTTGCAAGTAATGTTAAAGATTTTTCAAGGCTTATTGATTCTAGATCAATATTTTTAGCAATATTTACTTTTAGTGAGCCTCTTTGAATATAGAAACCAAACCTTCCTTTATAAATATCTATAGATTCTTTTTTGTCTGGGTCATCTCCAATTTTTCTAATTGGTTTGAGAAGTTCAATAGCTTGCTCTCTAGAAATTTCAAATATATCTTGATCTTTAGGTATAGATTTAAATTTTCCATTGTGATTAACATAGGGACCAAACCTCCCAATATTTGCAATAATCTTTTTACCAGTTCCAGGATGTTCGCCTAATTCTCTTGGCAATGAAATTAGTTTTAATGCAATTTCTTCATTTAGATCTGTTAATGGAATTTCATTCGGGATTGTAATTCTTTTTGGTTTGATTTTTTTATTATCTTCTTGTTCCCCTAATTGAAGATAAGGTCCGTAAGGACCAATTAATAAAAATATATTTGTATTGGTTTTTTTATCAAAAGCAACAATTTTAGGTTCTTGAGGTAGGTCTCCACTTGAACTTCTTGTAAAGTCACAATTAGGATAAGCAGAGCAAGCTATAAAATTTCCTCTTCGACCTAGTTTTGATAATAATGGCTTACCACATTTTGGACAATCTTCATCAATATCTTTTTGTGTAATTTTAGAGCGATCCAAATCTTTTTTTTCATTAATTTGACGGTCAAAATCCTTCCAAAAATTAGTTAATACTGATAACCATTCTTTTTTGTCAGCTGCTATATCATCTAATTGAGTTTCTAATTGAGCAGTAAAATCGTAATCTACATAATGACTAAAGTGTTCAGTTAAAAATTCATTTACAATACTTCCAACATCAGTTGGCATAAATCGTTTTTTTTCAAGCAAAACATATTCTCTATCTTGAAGTGTAGAAATAATACTAGAATAAGTTGATGGACGACCAATACCATATTCTTCTAAAGTTTTGACAAGACTTGCTTCAGAATATCTTGGAGGTGGTTCAGTAAAGTGTTGGTCACCATATATTTTTTCAATATTAAGTATTTCACCAACCTCTAAAGGAGGTAGTGTTGAGGTATTTTCTTTTTCTTCAGAAGTTTCATCATTATCTTCTAAATATACTGACATAAAGCCTGGAAATTTTAGAGTTTGACCGGATGCTCTAAAAATACTTTCACCTTTTCCAATTTCTAAGTCCACACTTACTGCATCAAAAATAGCCGGAGTCATTTGACAAGATAATGTTCTTTGCCAAATCATTTCATAAAGCTTGAATTGTTCTTCGCTAAGATATTTTTTTAAGCTTGCAGGAGTCTTGTAAATATCTGTGGGTCTTATAGCTTCATGTGCTTCTTGGGCATTTTTTGATTTTGTTTTATAACCAATAGCAATTTGAGGCAGATATTCAGAATCATAATTACTTTTTAGATAATCTCTTATTTGATTTACTACCTCGTTTGAAAGAGTTACAGAATCTGTTCTCATGTAAGAAATAAGACCAACTGTTTCATTTTCTGTATCAATTCCTTCATATAATCTTTGTGCAATTATCATAGTTCTTTTTGTGGTAAAGCCTAATTTTCTTACAGCTTGTTGTTGAAGAGTTGAGGTAGTAAAAGGTGCTGATGGTTTTCTTGATCTTTGTTTTTTTTCAACTCTAGAAATTCTAGTTTTACCAGCACTTTTTAAAAGTATCTCACCTTGAATTTTTTCACTCTGGTTCTTTCCAGTAACAGTAAATTGTTCTACTTTTTCATTGTCTAAAAGATATAGTTTAGAACTAAATTGTGATTGCTTTTTTTTTGCTTCCAAATGAATAGTCCAATATTCTTTTGCCACAAATTTTTTAATCTTCTCTTCACGTTCCATTATTAATCTTAGTGCTGGACTTTGAACTCGCCCAGCTGATAGACCATAACGTATTTTTGACCATAATAAAGGAGATAGATTAAACCCTATTAGATAGTCCAAAGCTTGTCTTGATTGTTGCGCCCTTACTAAAGCTATGGCTATGTCTCTAGGTTCCTTGATAGCTTGAATGATTGCAGATTTTGTAATTTCTTGAAAGACGACTCTTTTTATTAATTTATCTTTTAATAATTTTTTTTCATTTAATATTTCAGCGATATGCCAAGCTATTGCTTCTCCTTCTCTATCGGGATCTGTTGCTAAAAGTATTTCATCAGACTTCTTCACCGCTTTTTGAATAGCATCTATATGTTTTTTATTTCTATCAATAAGAGCATATTTCATTTCAAAATTACTTGTATTGATACCTTCTGACTTAGGAAGAAGATTTCTTATATGTCCATATGATGCTAGAACTTCAAAGTCACCCCCTAAATATTTAGATAATGTTTTCGCCTTTGATGGAGATTCGACTATAAGTAGTTTTGTCATTATTTAATTAATTAGTTTCTGACTGATAAAAATTATGCATCATAAGGATAAAGTTAAAACTATTCAAGTTTAATTAAATAAAATTATCAAAGTTTTAATTCAAGAGGTATTTTTTTTAGTCACTATTAAAAGATCTACCACCATCTACATTTAGAATATGACTTGTGATAAATGATCCATTTAATAACAAGAATTCAACTGCTTTAGCAATATCATCTGGCTCACCAACTTTTTTTAACATTGTTTGTGAAGTTACTTTCCTACGATATGATGTATCAAATTCATTTGAATTTTCTGGCCATAAAACGGGTCCTGGGGCAATTGCATTTACTCTAATTTCCGGCCCAAGTTCTTGAGCTAGTGATTTAGTTAAGGTAGTTAATCCTGCTTTAGCTATAGAGTAAATAATATAATTTTTTTTAGGTTTTGCTATATGTGCATCTGTGATATTTATTATTGATCCATAATTTTCTTTAAGAAAAGGAGCAGCTTCTTTGCATAGGAATAGCGGTGCTTTTAGATTACTTCCAACAAGATTTTCCCAGTTTAATTGATCAATTTGATTAATGGTAGTTGGGTAGTAAGTTGAAGCATTATTTATAAGAAAATTTAATTGACCATAAATTTTGATAGCTTCGTTAATTATTTTTGAGTAACTTTTTGGGTCTAAAAGATCTGCTTGTATTATTGATACAGAATTTTTTCGCTTCTCATTTAATTCATCTCGAAGCGATATAGCTTCTTTTTCTGAAGTTTTATAATGAATTATTAAATTAATATTAGCTTTATGAAGTCGACGGCATATAGATGCTCCGATTCGTTTAGCACCTCCAGTAACTATAGCTATTTGTTTTTTTTTATTCATTTTTAGTTTAAATATTATTTGAAGTTATTATAATCTATCAATATGAACAATTTACCAAAACTAATTGTAATTTTTTAATGTCAATTTCAAAAATTAGGCCCATTAGAAGTTATGTATTAAGACAAGGTCGTTTAACTAAGTTTCAGGCAAAAAGTATTGAATTACTATCTCCAATGTATTCAATTCCTTTTGAAACAAATGCTATCAAATGGGATAATATTTTTGAAAATAAAGGTAAAAAAATCATTGAAATAGGTTTTGGTATGGGCGATACAACTGTTGAAATTGCTGAGAATCTAAGTAAATCAAATTTTATTGCCATAGATGTCCATCCCCCTGGAGTTGGAAATCTTCTAAATAAAATTAATCAAAAAGAACTAAAAAATTTAAAAATAATTCAATATGATGCGGTAGAAGTTTTAAAAAAAATGGTAATTAATAAAAGCCTTGACGCAGTTCATATATTCTTTCCTGATCCATGGCACAAAAAAAGACATAATAAAAGAAGACTAATTCAGGAACCTTTCTTGGAATTGATAAGTAAAAAATTAAAAAAAAATGGTTATATTCACATAGCTACTGATTGGGAAGATTATGCTAATTCAATTATAAATATTTTTAATAAAAATGAGTTATATAAAATAAAAAATTGTGATTTTTTTAAAAAACCTTCTTATAGACCTAAAACTAAATATGAAAATAGGGGTGTTAACTTAGGACATAAGGTTTGGGATATTATTTTTGTTAAGGTTTAACCAGCTTTGAATAACTTCGTTAGCTTCTTCAATTCCCTGTTTTTTCAAACTAGAAAATAATTGGACTGTAAATTTTGTTTGATATAAATTAACCCATTTTTCTTGGACATTGTTTTTTACATCCATAAGGGTTCTTAAAGATTTGTCTTTAGATAATTTATCTGATTTTGTAAGCAATATATGAATTGGTTTCTGCCTAGGAGCAAACCAATCAAGCATTTGAATATCAAGCTTTGTTAGAGGTCTTCTTATGTCCATAACAATTATGAGCCCAGCTAAGCTATTTCTTTCTTGAAGATATCTAGGTAATGTTTCTATCCAATGATTTTTTATAGTTTCGGGTACTTTTGCATATCCATAACCTGGAAGATCAACAAGTGAAATATGATCATCGATACTAAAAAAATTTATTAATTGAGTTCTTCCAGGCTGTTTGCTGACATAAGCAAGACGATTTTGTTTGCTTAATGAATTAATCGCACTTGATTTACCAGCATTTGATCTTCCTGCAAATGCAATTTCAATTCCTTCATCATTAGGAAGCTCATCAAAATGATTTATTGAAATATTGAATACAGCATTTTGTAAAAAAGCCATTTTTTTTCCTTTAACCTTGAGTTAATGCTATCACGTTGTGGGTATTTTAGTTAAAATGTAGCCTTTTTAGAGAATAAAGTTTGGAGTCTTAATGATACATTTCTTTAGATATATTTTTTTCATGCTAATTTTTTTTAGTTTAGTCGCTAGTGCTGAAAGTAAACTTTCCTCTCAAGAGATAGCTAGTACAAAAAAAATTATAAATAATTTATGTATCGCATGTCATGGAGAAGATGGTAATAGTCTAATTCCAGTTAATCCTAAATTAGGTGGGCAGCATGCTGGTTATATATTAAAACAACTTAAGAATTTTAAAAGTGGATTAAGAGATAATGCAGTAATGGCTGGCATGGTTGCTAATTTAACTGAGCAAGAAATGACTAATTTAGGCTTATACTTTTCAGAGCAAGATATTTTATTATCAAAAGCAAAAGATAATGGTGTTGGATCAATAGGGGAAAAAATCTTTCGTGCAGGTATAAAAAATAAAGGAGTTGCTGCATGTGCTAGCTGTCACGGGCCCTCGGCTCATGGAATACCAGATAAATATCCAAGATTAAATGCCCAACATTCTGAATACACTCTTGCACAACTAAAGGCATTTAGGCTGGAACTAAGAAAAAATGATCCTAGTGCTGTAATGAGAACAATCGCTCAAAAACTCACTGAGCAAGAAATGAAGGCTGTAGCGGATTATATACAAGGTCTTAGGTAGCTTTTATCTGAGAGCAACATGCAACTTAAATTAGTAAAAGTTGTCAATTCAACCAAACTATAGTGCATATAATTTTTTGAAAAAATCAACTAAAAATATAAAAAGCTTTGTCAACCTTTTAAGTACGATGAGATTTGCAATTACAATGTTTTCGCTTCTCGGGATTGCTTCGATAATTGGGACGGTGCTTAAGCAAAATGAACCATATAATGATTATATTATTAAATTTGGTCAATTTTGGTTTAATATTTTTGAAAAACTTGGTTTGTATAACGTTTACCAAGCTTTTTGGTTTCTTCTTATTTTAATTTTTTTAATTATTTCTACTTCACTTTGTATCTCTAGAAATAGCCCAAAAATATTAAAAGACTACAAAATTTTTCAAGACCAAATTAGAGAGAGGTCTTTGCTTTCTTTTAAGCATTCATATCAATTTACATTCAAAGAATTTAGTACAAAAAGAATTATATCTTTTTTAAATTTAAATAATTATAAAGTTAAACATAAATTAATCGATAAAGGAGATTTGATTGTCGCAAAAAAAGGAGACCTTCAAAAATTAGGCTATATTTTTACTCATTTATCCATAGTAATTATCAGCATTGGTGGACTGCTAGATGGAAATTTAGTTTTTAAGGTGCAAGAGTTAATAGGTATTAAACAAATTCAATTAGAAGATCAACCACTATCCCAAATTCCACAATCAGGAAAAATGAATAAAAATAATCTTTCTTATAGAGCTAGTATTTTACTTTCAGAGGGCGATACGAAAACAGCAGCAATTTTGAGGGCTAAAGAAGGATATCTTGTTCAAGAGATTCCATTTTCAATAACACTTAAAGACTTTAATATTGAGCACTACTCAACAGGTCAGCCTAAATCGTTTAAAAGTGATTTATTGGTTACAGATAAAGAGACTGGTGAATCAATAAATAAAACAATTAGTGTGAATAAGCCGTTAACGTTCAAGGGAGTAACTATTTATCAAGCAGCTTTTGAGGACGGAGGCTCTCAACTAGATTTATTAGTTTGGAATTTAAATTCATCACAACCATCATTTCAAATGAATTCCGAAATTTTTAAAAATAATGAAGTTATTTTTGAGCGTCAAAAATTAACTTTTGAATTTAATGATTTTAGAAATTTTAATATTTTAGAGATAACTCAGAATGATGAACAAAAACCTATACCAACAAATGTTGGCCCTAATTTTTTATATAAAGTTAGGAATGAATCTGGACAAGCTAAAGAGTATCAAACCTATCAACTACCAATAATTATAGAAAATAAATATTTTTTTATGAGTGGAATGCGAAATTCACCTCAAGAAGAATTTAAATATCTTAAAATTCCCGCAGACCAAAATCTCAGTATTGAAGGTTTTATGATTCTTAAATCTTTATTAAATGATCCTAAGAAAGTTGAAAATGCAATTAATAAAGGTATAAAAGAATCTGCATTTAAGACTATTGAGCAAAAAGAAGCTTTTGAATTAGGAACCAAAAATGTTATTCGCGCATTTATAAAAGGTGGCTATGATTCTGTAATAAGTGATATGGATTTTAATGTTCCTCAAGAAGCATCAACACTAGATAAAGAAAAAGCTATAAAAACATACATTAATATCATTTTTTTAATTAGCCAAGAGCTTTTAAGAGAATATAAAGAAAATAATAAAGATAAAATGATTTTTCCTGAAAATGATTTTCCAAGATTCATTCAGGATGCACTGACTGCTTACAGTGATAGTTTTTTTTATGGAATACCCTTATATCTTGAATTAAAAGATTTTAAGCATGTCCAAGCTAGTGGTTTACAATTAACAAAATCACCTGGGAAAGTCTGGGTGTATTTAGGATCAATTCTGTTGGTTCTTGGTATATTTTGTATGATCTATATCCAAGAGATTCGTTTATGGATTTTAAGAAAAGAAGGAAGTAAAAAGTTAATAGTTTCTTTAGCAACCAATAGGGATCGTTTAGATTTTGATAAAGAAGCAACTAAACTTAAAGATCAAATTAAAGAGTTAACAAATTAAATAGGATTATCGAATGATAGATAAAATAAAAGAAAATTTTTTAAATCCATTTGGGTTTATTTTAGGTTTTTTAACGATTTTTTCAATATTAAAATTTAATCAATTTATGGATTCATATGAAATTTTTATTTTAATAGGATCAGCTATTACATTTACATGGATGGGAAAAGCATGGCCAAATTTTAGGAATTTATTTCTAATTACTCTTTTATTTTCTTTTATTTCTATTTATTTATATCAAGGTACTTTAGAACAAATAGAGACTAATTTTTTTCTCAAATACTTTTTAGCAAGTCAGTCTGCAATAATGTGGATGACTGCTCTATATCCATTGAGTCTAATTATTTATTGGATTTACTTGTTAACCAAACAAGATTTTTATGGAAATTTAGCAACTAGAACAGTTTGGATAGCTACAATGATAGGCTTTGTAGGATTATTAGTAAGATGGTATGAGTCATATTTAATTGGTATTGATGTAGGACATATACCAGTCAGTAATTTATATGAGGTATTTGTACTTTTTTGTTTGATTACATCTTTAATTTATCTTCATTATGAGGAGAAATTAAACGAAAAAAAATTAGGGGCTTTCGTTCTAATCATAATTACTGCAGCAGTAGGCTTTATACTTTGGTACACTTTTGAGAAAGGCGCTAATCAAATACAGCCATTAGTACCAGCCCTTCAATCATATTGGATGAAGATACATGTTCCTGCAAATTTTATTGGGTATGGAGCATTTTCTATAGCAGCTATGATTTCAGTTGCTTATCTTCTCAAAGAAAAAAATATTTTAGCTAATTATTTACCTGATCTGAATATTTTGGATGAAATGACTTATAAATCGATTTCAATTGGATTTATTTTTTTTACAATAGCAACTATATTAGGTGCAATTTGGGCTGCTGAGGCCTGGGGGGGTTATTGGTCATGGGACCCTAAAGAAACGTGGGCATTAATAGTTTGGTTAAATTATGCTGCATGGCTTCATTTGAGATTAATTAAAGGATTGAGAGGATCAATATTAGCTTGGTGGTCTTTGGCAGGTTTAGCAGTAACGACATTTGCTTTTCTTGGAGTTAATTTATTTTTATCTGGCCTTCATTCCTATGGTGAACTATAGATTACTTTCCAAGATTTAATGTAATATATATATATCTAAAAATAAAATAGATTAAAAAATTTAATGTCTGATAATTTAATTACTATTGAAAATCTTACTTTTGGTTATGGAACTGAAATTCTCCATAAAGGAATAAATATGGAATTCCAAAGAGGAAAAGTATCAGCAATTATGGGTGGAAGTGGAAGTGGTAAAACTACTATTTTAAAACTTATAGGAGGTCAAATTAAACCTAAATCAGGAAGCGTCTCAATTGATAATCAGATTGTTCATAAACAAAATTTAGATGGTATTTATAATTTAAGACGTAAAATGGGTATGTTATTTCAACATGGAGCTTTATTTACTGATTTATCAGTTTATGAAAATGTTGCTTTTCCAATGAGAGAGCATACAGATCTTCCAGAAAATATAATAAAAGATCTAGTTTTAATGAAACTAAATGCTGTTGGTCTTCGTGGGGCTTATAAATTAATGCCTACAGAGCTATCTGGAGGAATGGCTAGAAGAGTTGCTTTAGCGAGAGCCATTGCACTTGATCCTGACATTATTATGTACGATGAACCATTCGCAGGATTAGATCCAATTTCAATGGCTGTAATTTGTGATTTAATTCGGACATTAAATGATGCTCTTGGAGCAACTTCAATTATTGTCACACATGATGTTGCAGAAACTTTTTCTTTTGCGGATTATATATATTTTGTTGCGGATGGAGTTGTTGCTGCAGAAGGATCACCAAAACAATTGATGGCATCCAAACTTCCTTTTGTGAAACAATTTATACATTCTGAAAAAGATGGGCCAGTTCCGTTTCATGTATCTGCACCATCTTATAATTCAGATTTATCATTGTAGGTATTTAAAATATGAAGAGCTTAATAATTTTTTTTGAAAAAGTTGGCTTCTCAGTTACTAGCAGAATTCATCGTCTTGGGACGGCTACAAGACTTTTCTTTTTGATATTCTTAGCCTCAGGAGAAAGTTTTAAAAGATTCCAATTAACTATGAAAGAAATCTATTTTACTGGTGTGATGTCGCTAGTCATTATAATAGTTTCTGCTTTTTTTGTAGGAATGGTTTTAGGTCTTCAAGGCTATTATACTCTCCAAAAATATGGTTCGTCTGAAGCTATTGGTGTTTTAGTAGCACTTGCACTAGTCAGAGAATTAGGCCCAGTAGTAACTGCACTTTTGTTTGCTGGCAGAGCTGGTACTGCTATAACTGCTGAAATTGGATTAATGAAAGCAACTGAGCAATTATCTGCAATGGAAATGATGGCTGTAAATCCCGTAGGAAGAATTATTGCTCCTCGATTTTGGGCAGGAGTTATTGCCATGCCAATATTAGCAGCAATTTTTTCAATGGTAGGAATACTTGGGGGTTATGTTGTAGCTGTTATTGTAATCGGAGTCGACGAGGGAGCTTTTTGGTCTCAAATGCAAGCGAATGTTGATTTTAGATATGATATTGTTAATGGGGTTATAAAAAGTTTAGTATTTGGAGTGGCTTGTAGCATAATCGCGCTTTTTGAAGGATATGATGCGCCTCCAACTGCTGAAGGTGTTAGTCGAGCTACTACAAGGACAGTAGTTACATCATCGTTAGTGATATTAGGGCTCGATTTTATATTGACCTCTTTTATGATTGGTGGTTAAACTGATTTAAATAAGGAAATTTTATGGATAAAATTAAATTTGATGCTTGGGTTGGAATTTTTGTAACAATTGGCGTAATTTCTTTGCTTGGATTAGCTATGAAAGTTGGAAACCTAACTTCCAACGATATAAGAGAAACTTATTCTGTTATAGCTCATTTTGAAAATATAGGCGGACTTAAACCAAGAGCTCCTGTTAAAGGTGCGGGGGTTGTTGTTGGAAGAGTAAAATCGATCGTTTTTGACACTGAGGCTTATCATGCAATTGTAAAAATTGATATTGATAAGCGCTATGTATTCCCAAAGGATACTTTTGCTAATATTTATACTGCAGGGCTTCTAGGTGAACAATATATCGGATTAGAGGCAGGCGGCGATCTAAATAATTTATCTGAAGGAGATAGAATTACTCAGACTCAAGATGCAGTTGTTTTAGAAAAATTAATCAGTCAATTTTTATATAGTAAAGCATCTGAGGAAGAATAAATTGAAAAAATATTTCATTAACTTAATTTTTTTAATCACATTATTTTTTTCTTTGAATTCATTAGCGAATTTAGCTCCTGATGAACTGGTAAAGAGGACGGCTGAAGATGTAATCTTTGCTATTAAAGCTGATGAAGAAATACAAAAAGGAAATAAAGAAAAAATTTATCAATTAGCTGAAGATAAAATTTTACCAAATTTCGATTTTGAAAGAATTTCACGTTTAGTTCTTGGTAGAGCATGGAGAAAAACAAACGAAAATCAAAAAAAAGGATTTATTAAAGAATTTAGAACTCTTTTACTTAAAACTTATGCAATTGCTTTATCGAAATATAAAGATCAAGAAATTGTATTTAAACCAACAAGGATGTCAGAATCAGACGAGATCGTTATAGTTAAAAGTGAAATTACACAATCTGGGGGACAGCCAATAAAAGTTAATTATGCTTTAGCTAATAATTCCGGAAAGTGGCTTGTTTTTGATATTGTTATTGAAGGAGTAAGTTTGGTCACCAACTATAGAAGTCAATTTTCAAGTGAAATTAAACGAAACGGGATAGATGTTTTAATAGATAAATTAGCTAAAAAAAATAAAGGTAAAAAAAATGATTGACCCAATTAAATTCCAAGATAATAACTGGATAATTAAGGGAGATATTACTTTAAACCAAGCACCTAGTATTATGGAATTAACAATTGATTACGAGTGGAAAAATTCCATTTCTATTGATTTAAATGAGGTTAAAGAAGTAGATACTTCGCTTTTAGGGTTGATATTTGAGTGGAAAAGACAGGCAAAGAAATATAATAAAACTGTGAAGATTAAAAATACTCCTACAAATCTATTAAGTTTGGCGAAGCTATACGGCGTAGAAGAATTTATTTCATAAAATATTTTCAATCTAATGAAGTTAATTAAAAATCAATTATAAATTTGATGAATAAAGCTATTGCATTTAAAAATGTTAGTAAAAAATACGGCCAATTAAAGGCTGTTAATGGGATAACTTTGTCTATTCAACAGGGTGACTTTTTTGGTTTACTTGGACCAAATGGAGCAGGAAAATCCACATTAATAAATATGTTGGCAGGGTTAGTTATGCCAACATCTGGGTCCATAAAGGCTATGGGTTTTGATGTTATCAAAGATTATCAAAATGCTAGACATTCTTTAGGTATTGTTCCTCAAGAGTTGGTATTTGATCCCTTTTTCAATCTAAGAGAAATGCTTAGGTTTCAAGCTGGTTATTTTGGAAAAGGAAAAAGTAATGATATTTGGGTAGATGAAATAATTGAGCGTTTGGATTTATCATCAAAAGCTTCTACTAATATGAGAATGTTATCAGGCGGTATGAAAAGAAGAGCTTTAATAGCTCAAGCTATAGTTCACAAGCCACCAGTAATAGTTTTAGACGAACCAACTGCAGGGGTTGATGTTGAATTAAGGCAAAGATTATGGTCTTTTATTAAAGAATTAAATAAAGAAGGCCACACAATTGTTTTAACTACACATTACCTGGAAGAAGCTGAAGCACTTTGCAATAGAGTTGCGATGCTTAGAACTGGAAAAATTGTTGCCCTAGATACTACTAGTAATCTCCTTAAAAAATTTGCTGCTAAAAATTTAAAACTTAGATTATTTTCAAAAAAAGTAATTGAAGTATCAAAAATTATTAAGGGAATTAATTTTTCAATTGACGGTGATTTTTATACTTTCGAATTAAAAAAAATTACTGATATTGGTAAAATTATTGAAGCTTTGAATGACTCACCAATAGACATTTTGGACATGGAAACTGTTGATCAGGATTTAGAGAATATTTTTTTGAAATTAACAGGTAATAAAACTTAAAATGAATAACCTAGAAAATCAGTTAATAGGGACATGGACTCTTCTTAAAAAAGAACTTCTTAGATTTTGGCGCGTAGCTTTTCAAACAGTTGCTGCTCCAGTAATTACAGGAATATTATATCTTTTAATTTTTTCTCATGTTCTTGATAGCCGACTTGAAGTATATCAAGGCGTACCTTATATGGCTTTTTTGATTCCAGGCTTAATAATGATGTCTCTTTTGCAAAATTCTTTTTCTAATAGTTCATCAAGCTTAATTCAGTCTAAAGTAATGGGAAATATTGTATTTCTTCTATTAACTCCTTTAAGCTATATCCAGTTATTTTTTGCATTTCTTATTTCATCAATAGCAAGAGGTATGTTTGTTGGTATTTGTATTTATTTAATTGCAATGTTATATATCGATTTGCCAATTTTACATCCTTGGTTAGTATTTTGGTTTGCCTTTTTCGGGGGCGGACTGATGGGCGCTTTTGGAGTAATTGCTGGAGTTTGGGCAGACAGATTTGACCAGATGGCTGCTTTTGGTAATTTTGTTATTATGCCTTTATCAATGCTATCCGGAGTATTTTACTCAATTCATTCATTACCTGATTCTTGGCAAAAAGTGTCGCAACTAAATCCATTTTTTTATATGATAGACGGTTTTAGATATGGATTTTTTGGGCAATCAGATGTATCTCCATTTTTAAGTTTGGGTATTGTTAGTTTTTTCTTTATTGTTTTATCTTTTGTGACCATCAAAATGTTAAAATCTGGTTATAAGTTGAGGGGATAAATGTTACAGGCTAGTGATATAGAAAATATTATTGTAAAAAATTTAGATTGTGATTACATCAAAGTAAAAGGAGATGATGGTACTCACTTCGAAGCAATTATTGTTAGTAATCTTTTTAAAGATAAATCAATGATTAAACAACATCAATTAGTCTATGAAGCACTAGGAAATATGATGAAGAAAGAAATCCATGCTTTATCTATAAAAACACTTACCCCAGAGCAGTGGAATAGTTAAAATTTATAACGGAGATTAAAAATGACTGAAAATGTAAAAATAAAACAATTAATTGATGATAATCAAATTCTTCTATTTATGAAAGGTAATCCAAAGTTTCCTCAATGTGGATTTTCTAGTTTAGCTTGCCAAGTCTTAGATGCAAGTGGTATTAAATATGAGACATTTGATGTTCTTCAGGACCCAGATATTAGAGAAGGAATTAAAATTTTTTCAAATTGGCCAACTATCCCTCAGCTTTATATTAAGGGAGAATTTATTGGTGGAGCAGATATCATAAAAGAAATGTATGAATCTGGGGAGCTCGCAAAATTAACTTAACTTCCTAAGGCTAGATTCTTGGATAAGCTTATAATTAACGGCCAAAGAGAACTACATGGTGATGTATGTATCTCAGGAGCAAAAAATGCAGCATTACCAATCTTAATTGCTTCTTTGTTGTCTGAGGAAGAATTAAAATTAAAAAATGTTCCAAGTCTATTTGATATAAAAACAACCGAGTTGCTTTTATCTGCTTTAGGTGTAGAAATATCGAAAACTAGTTCAACAATAATTCTCAAAGCAAAAAAAATAAACAATTTTAATGCTCCCTATGATTTAGTTAAAACTATGAGGGCTTCTATTTTAGTTTTGGGCCCTTTATTATCAAGATTCGGAAAAGCGAGAGTTTCTTTACCAGGAGGTTGTGCTATAGGATCAAGACCAGTTGGGATTCATATAGAAGGGTTGGAAGCAATGGGAGCGCAGATAAAAATTGAAAATGGAGATATAGTTGCATCAACTCAAGGACTTTCTGAAAATAGGTTAATTGGTACTGAGATTGAAATGAATCCAGTAACAGTAACTGGTACAGAGAATTTACTTATGGCAGCTTGCCTTGCCAAAGGAAAAACTACTCTAAAAAATTCTGCTAAAGAACCTGAAGTTATTGATTTAGGAAATTGCTTAATTAAAATGGGAGCAATTATTAAGGGTTTGGGTACTGATATAATTGAAGTTGAGGGTGTCGAAGAATTAAATGGGGCAGAACACTCTATTATTTTTGATCGAATTGAGGCAGGAACTTATATGGTAGCTGCTGCTATGACATCCGGAGAATTAAATTGTATTGGAGTAGAATCAGATAAGATGTCTAGTATCCTTTATAAATTAAAAGATGCAGGGGTCGAGATTATAGATTCTGGTGATGTAATTAAAATTAAAAGTAATGGAAAATTAAATCCTGTAAATATAGAAACTGGTGCGTATCCAAATTTTCCAACTGATATGCAGGCTCAGTTTATGGCATTAAATACAATCGCTAATGGTAATAGTAAAGTAAAAGAAAATATTTTCGAAAACAGATTTATGCATGTTCAAGAATTAATTAGAATGGGTGCTGATATTAAAGTGAATCAAAATACAGCTATTATAAGTGGTGGTAAGATACTAGAAGGCGCAAATGTTATGGCTACCGATCTAAGAGCCTCTGCGTCATTGGTTCTTGCCGCCTTATCAGCTAAAGGTGAAACCATCATTGATAGAATTTATCATTTAGATAGAGGTTATGAAAATTTAGAGAAAAAATTTAACCAAATCGGTGCAAACATAAAAAGGGTTAATTAAAATGATTACGATTGCTTTATCAAAAGGAAGAATTTTTTCTGAAACTATGCCAATTCTTAATTCAGCAGGTATTTCTTGCGAGGAAAACCCAGATGTTTCTAGAAAATTATTATTAAAAACAAATGATAAAGAAGTTCAGCTTATTATCGTTAGAGCTTCAGATGTACCAACATATGTTGAATGGGGCGGTGCAGATCTAGGAATAGCAGGTAAAGATATTTTAGACGAATATAAAGGTGTAGGCCTTTATCAACCTTTAGATTTAAATATTGCTAAATGTAAAATGGTGGTTGCTTGTAAAAAAAATTTCGATTACAAACAAAATGTAAAAAAAGGGATACGGTTAAGGGTTGCTACTAAGTATATAAATGCAGCGCGAAATCACTTTGCGAATAAAGGTTTAAATATAGATTTAATAAAATTATACGGATCAATGGAATTGGCTCCAATTGTAAAGTTATCCGATGTAATTGTAGATTTAGTAAGCTCAGGAAAGACTTTAGCAGCTAACCAGTTAGTTCCTGTTGAAGAAATAGGAGAAATTAGTTCAAGGTTAATTGTAAATAAAGCTTCTTTAAAAATTAAGCGCGATATTCTTCAACCAATGATTGATAAATTTTCTAAAGCAGTTTCAATATAGATTGTGGATATTAAAAGATTAAAATCAACTGACAATAAATTTTTATCAGAACTAAAGAATCTTTTAACTCTCGATAGCAGTGATAATGAAGAAATTGTTAAAACTACAAGAAATATTATTAATGAAGTCAAAAAAAATGGCGATAAGGCAGTTCTAGAATTTACAAAAAAATTTGATAACTTAGCTACCAATAGTCTTCAAAGTCTTGAGATAGAAAAAGATGATTTATTAAAAGCATATGACAATATCCCTAAGGAAACGCAAAAATTTCTTGAAATTGCTGCAAAAAGAATAAGTCAATATCATCTTAAACAAATAAATAAATCTTGGTCTTACAAAGATGATCAAAATTCAACCTATGGTCAAAAGATAACTCCATTAGATCGAGTTGGTTTATATGTTCCAGGAGGAAAAGCTGCTTATCCATCCTCAGTTTTGATGAATTCTATTCCTGCAAAAATTGCTGGCGTAAAAGATTTAATAATGGTTGTTCCTGCACCTAATGGAGAAAAAAATGATTTAGTATTGGCTGCTGCAAAAATTGCCAATGTTGATAGAGTTTTTACAATAGGTGGAGCACAGGCTATAGCAGCTTTAGCTTATGGAACAGAAACAATACCAAGAGTAGATAAAATTGTTGGCCCTGGAAATGCATATGTTGCTGAAGCTAAAAGAGCGGTATTTGGTACTGTAGGAATAGATATGATTGCTGGACCCTCAGAAATAACTATCATTTGTGATGGCAAAACAAACCCTGACTGGATTGCAATGGATTTATTTTCGCAAGCAGAACATGACGAATTATCTCAATCTATTTTAATTGCAAATGACTCAGATTTTTTAGATTTAGTCATGAATAGTATTGATAAATTAATTATTAATATGCCAAGAAAAGAAGTGATAAGAACTTCTTTGAAGGATAGGGGAATATTTATTCTTGCAAAAGATTTGAAAGAAGCTGCTGCAATATCAGATTATATAGCTCCAGAGCATTTAGAACTTTCAGTTGAAAATCCAGAAGAATTATTAAAACAAATTAATCATGCTGGATCTATATTTATGGGAAGAAATACTTGTGAGGCGATAGGTGATTATTGTGCTGGCCCAAATCATGTACTTCCGACTTCAGGTACTGCAAGATTTTCATCTCCTTTGGGAGTTTACGACTTCCAAAAAAGATCTAGTTTAATTTCTTTATCAAAAGAAACAGCTAATAATTTAGGATACGTAGCATCAGCTCTTGCAGTTGGAGAGGGATTAGATGCGCATTCAGAATCTGCTAAATATAGAATTTTAAAAAAAAATGAATAAACTTTGGAGTGATATTGTTACCAAATTAACTCCATATTCCCCTGGAGAACAGCCAAAAAATAAAATTTTACTCAAACTTAATACTAATGAAAATCCGTATTCTCCAAGTAATCATGTTTTAAATGCTATCAAATTAAGTACTAAAGATAATTTAAGATTATATCCAGATCCAGACAGCATATCGCTAAAAGAAGCAATTTCAAATCATTATAGATTACATAAATCAAATATTTTCGTTGGTAATGGATCAGATGAAATTCTTGCATTTATCTTTCAAGGGCTATTAAAAAAAACTTACCCTATTTTATTTCCAAATATAACTTATAGTTTTTATCCAGCCTATTGTGGTCTTTACAATATAAAGTATAAAAAAATTCCATTAAATAGTGAGTTTAATATTAATTTTAATGATTATTTAATTAAAAATGGAGGTATTATTTTTCCTAACCCTAATGCCCCAACTGGAATACCAAAAAAATTAGTTGATATAAAAAATTTATTGAATTCCAATCAAGATAGTGTTGTTGTAATTGATGAAGCATATGTAGATTTTGGAACACAGTCAGCTGTTCAATTAGTTAAAAAGTATAAAAATTTAGTGGTCACAAAATCATTTTCAAAATCAAGATCATTAGCCGGGATGAGATTAGGATATGCTTTTGCCGACAAAGGTTTAATTGAAGCACTTAATCGCATAAAGAATAGTTTTAATTCCTACCCAATTGATCGCTTGGCGCAGATAGCAGGTATCGAAGCAATTAAGGATGATAAATATTTTAATGAAACAAGAGAAAAAATTATTAAAGCAAGAGATTTCTTAGAAAAAGATTTAATATCAATAGGTTTTGAGGTTTTGCCTTCAGGAGCAAATTTTATATTTACTAGACATAATTCAAAAGATGCATTTTACATATATAAACAATTAAGATTAGCTGGAGTTTTAGTACGACATTTTGAGACTCCAAAAATAATTTCTCAATATCTTAGAATTACAATTGGAACAAAAAAAGATATGCAGAAACTTATCTCTATTTTAAAAAAAATAATTTAAGATGAAAAAAGAATTTCTTGATTATAAAATATGCAAAGTCTGTAAAAAAACATTTACATGGCGAAAAAAATGGCAAAAAGTATGGAATGAAGTTAAGTATTGTTCAGAGCGCTGCAGAAGATTAAATAAGTCAAACTCATGATAAAATTAAGGGTATGAAAAGAATAGCAAAAGTTGCAAGAAAAACTAAAGAAACCGATATTAATGTTGAAATTAATATTGATGGAACTGGAAAATCCAATTTAGATACAGGTATTGGATTTTTAGATCATATGCTCGAACAAATTTCAAGACATGGATTATTTGATTTAATCATAAAGGCCAAAGGCGATTTACATATAGATGCTCATCATACAGTAGAAGATATAGGCATTACTCTTGGTCAGGCTTTTGATAAAGCTATTGGAGATAAATTAGGTATTCGTCGATATGGCCATGCATATGTTCCCCTAGATGAAGCATTATCTAGAGTTGTGCTAGATATATCTGGAAGGCCTGGGTTGGAGTTAAGTGTAGAATTTTCCAGATCAAGAATAGGCGAATTTGATGTTGATTTGATTCATGAATTTTTTCAAGGTTTTATAAATCATGCAAATGTTACCTTACACATTGATAATTTAAAAGGTGAGAATGCGCATCACCAAGCTGAAACAATTTTTAAAGCTTTTGGAAGGGCTTTAAGATTAGCAGTAGAATTAGATGAGAAAATAAAAGGTGAGATGCCATCAACTAAAGGATCGCTTTAAATTATAATAATTTGTAAAATTTATTTATGATTGCAATAATAGATTATGGAGTAGGTAACTTAAGATCAGTCCATAACGCTGTAAGTTTTATATCACCTAAAACTAAATCAATTGTCACTAGTGATCCAGATATTGTTGCAAAAGCAGATAAAGTAATTTTTCCTGGCCAAGGCGCTATGCCTGATTGTATTTTACATTTAGAAAAAATAGGACTTAAGGAATCTGTCATTGAAGTAGCTAAAAAGAAACCTTTTTTAGGTATTTGTTTAGGTCTTCAGATGTTATTTGAGTCTAGTGAGGAAGGAAATGTAAAAGGCTTTGGTTTGCTTCCGGGCCATGTGAAACGTTTCCAATTAAATAAAAAGGAAAGAATAAAGATTCCACATATGGGATGGAATAGAGTATCCATAAAAAATTCGCATCCATTATGGAACAAAATAGATACTGACCATAGGTTTTATTTTGTGCATAGTTTCTATGCAGAGACAACTAACGAAAATTTAATAATGGCAACTTCTAGTCATGGGGGAGAATTTACCAGTGCAATTGCCAAAGATAATATTTTTGCAGTTCAGTTTCATCCTGAAAAAAGTTCTGAATTAGGGTTACAATTATTGAAAAATTTTATTTCGTGGGATGTTTAATATTTAATTATGATAATTATTCCAGCAATAGATCTTAAAGAAGGCAAATGTGTTAGATTGAAGCAAGGCCTAATGGATCAATCAACAATTTTTTCTGAGAACCCAGGTGATATGGCAAGAAAATGGGTTGATTTAGGAGCAAAAAGATTGCATTTAGTTGATCTTGATGGAGCTTTTGCGGGAAAACCGGTCAATGAAAATGCTATTAAGACAATTGTGGCTGAAGTTAATAATGAAATACCAATTCAATTAGGTGGCGGTATTAGAAATTTAGATACTGTAGAGAATTTTTTAAATAGTGGTGTTGATTCAATAATCGTTGGAACTGCAGCAGTTACTAATCCCGGATTTCTTCATGAGGCTTGTTATTCATTTCCAGGTCAAATTATTGTAGGTTTAGATGCTAAAGATGGGGATGTTGCTATTAACGGCTGGTCGAAACTTACAGGACATAATGTAATTGAATTAGCTCAAAAATTTGAAGAGTACGGAGTGGAGTCAATAATCTATACTGATATTGGTCGAGATGGGATGATGTCAGGAATTAATATTGATGCAACAGTAAAATTATCAGAATCCTTAAAAATACCTGTCATTGCAAGTGGAGGTGTCTCTAATATAAAAGATATTGAAGAACTTTGTGAAGTTTCAAATATTGGTATTAGGGGAGTCATTACTGGAACAGCTATTTATGAGGGGACGTTGGACTTTAAAGAAGCTCAAGAATTAGCTGAGCGGTTAACAGGATAAAAATGAGTGTCGCTAAGAGAATTATTCCTTGCTTGGATGTTAATGATGGCAGAGTTGTTAAGGGTATCAATTTTGTAGATTTAAAAGATGCTGGTGATCCGGTAGAAATTGCAAAAAATTACAATGAGCAAGGTGCTGATGAGATAACTTTTTTAGATATTACTGCTAGCTCAGATAATAGAGGACTTTTATTTGATATTGTTGAAAAAGTGGCTAAGCAAATTTTTATTCCATTTACAGTTGGAGGAGGGGTTCGAACCTGTGAAGATATCAGAAATTTATTAAATGCAGGGGCAGATAAAGTGGGAATAAATACATCAGCTATTTTGAACCCAGAATTGGTTGCTGAATCTTCAAGTCGTTTCGGTTCTCAAGCAATTGTAGTTGCAATTGATGCAAAAAAAGTTGATGATCATTGGGAGGTTTTTACCCATGGTGGAAGAAAAGAGACGGGAATAAATGCTATAAGTTGGGCAAAAAAAATGTCTGAATTAGGTGCAGGTGAATTACTTTTAACCAGTATGGATAGAGATGGTACAAAAAAAGGATTTGATAACGAGTTGAACAAGCTAATCTCTGATCTTGTTGAGGTTCCAATTATAGCATCTGGAGGTGTTGGGAATCTTCAGCATCTTGTAGATGGAGTTAGTTATGGGGGAGCTGATGCTGTTCTTGCAGCAAGTATCTTTCACTATGGGGAGTATACTATAGAGCAAGCTAAAAAATATATGGCAAAAAATGGTATTCAAATGCGTCATGGGTAAGTGAAAAAAATGAATTGGTTGAAGATAAGAAAGGTCTTTTGCCTTTTCTTGATTGAGATACAGATTATTGAGGAATTAATATAATGAGCGATATTAAATTTGAACAAAGAAAAACAATTGAACAAGTTGAAGAGTCCACAGAATTAGCTCCAAAATTTGATCAAGATGGCCTAATACCTGTTGTAACAACTGACTATATTTCTGGAGAAGTCCTGATGCAGGGCTATATGAATGAAGAGGCTTTTAAAAAAACAATTTTAATAGGCGAGGCAGTTTATTATTCTAGAAGCAGAAAAACTCTTTGGTATAAAGGAAAGACGAGTGGACTTGTCCAAAAAATTGAAGAAATAAGAATTGATGATGATCAAGATTGTGTATGGTTGCGTGTAAATGTTCAAGG
>CAYOUI010000005.1:0-105708 GCA_964407135.1 uncultured Methylobacillus sp. | reverse complement strand
TAAAATTCACTGGATACAATTGGACTATTTTGGAAAACATAGGACAGTATTTAAAGGGTTCAGGAAAGAGGAGGGTGATAATCGGACCGCCTAGGACCTATTTGGACTGTAAATTGGTGGAGGTAAGCGGGATCGAACCGCTGACCCTCTGAATGCCATCCAGATGCTCTCCCAGCTGAGCTATACCCCCAAATTTGATTTAATCTCTATAGTTTGTTTGTGTTGGAAATTGATTCAAATCTACATAAGATTCTGCTTTCCAACTTTTTTTCTTGTGCTCTACAGTGACATTAGTAAAGATCCCACCTCTAACGAAGAATTTAGCTGTAAGGCGCATAAATCTTGGCTTTGTGGCTTTGACTAAATCGTTAAGTATTTGATTAGTAACGGCTTCATGAAAACAACCTTCATTCCTAAATGACCATATATAAAGTTTTAAACTTTTTAGTTCCACACATCGTTTATCGGGGATATAATCAAGATAGAGAGTTGCAAAATCTGGTTGACCAGTTTTGGGGCAAAGACATGTGAATTCTGGAATTTGCATATGAATATGAAAATCTTTTTTTGTGTTTGGATTTTCAAACGTTTCGAGATTCTTTGTTGGTTGTGCCGTAGGTTTGGACCCTAAAGATTGTGATTTCATAGTAATAAAATTTTAAAAAAAGAACATTATACTGCTTTGTGCAGTAACATCTCTATATAAAATAAAGAAAGTTAAATTTGAAATTAAGACAAATAAAACTAGCTGGCTTTAAGTCCTTTGTTGATCCAACAACAATCCAATTAGATGAAAAGCTAGGTTCAATTGTTGGGCCTAATGGATGTGGTAAATCAAATATTGTCGAAGCAGTAAAGTGGGTAATGGGATCATCATCAGCAAAAGAGCTTAGAAGTGACTCAATGGACGATGTAATTTTTTATGGTACCGACACCAGACAAGCAGTTAGCAGAGCCAATGTGGAACTTATTTTTGACAATAGCGAAAATAGGGCTCCAGAAGAGTGGTCAAAATACTCAGAAATCTCAGTTAAAAGAGTAATAGAGAAAGATAAAGGTTCTAATTATTTAATTAACAATACAGTTGTAAGGCGGAAAGATGTTGCTGATTTATTTCTGGGCACTGGTCTAGGGAGCAGGGGTTATGCAATTATTGGGCAAAATAAAGTTACGCAATTAGTGGAAGCAAAACCAGAAGAGCTTAAGGGATTTTTAGAAGAAGCTGCAGGGGTAAGTAAGTACAAAGAAAGAAGAAAAGAGACTGAATTTAGACTTAGAGATACGAAAGAAAATTTATCAAGAGTTCAAGACTTAGTTCAAGAAATAAAACAACAAGCTGCTAGGCTTAAATCTCAAGCGGAAGCTGCAAATCGCTATCATAAACAACAAGAAAATCTAAAATTTCATCAAGCTCAAGTATGGGCCCTTAAAAAGAGGGTTGTTAATCAATCATGGGAAACTATCAAAAAGAAAATAGAAGAACAAACATTAGAGCTTGATCAATTTACAGCAAGCTTAAGAGAAATAGAATCAAAAGTAGAGACTGCACGTCAAGATTACACAAAAACAGCAGATGAAATTAATCTTTTTCAATCTAAATTTTATGATATCAATGCTCAAGTTTCTAATACAGAAAATTCTTTAGCGAATATAAAAAATAATATTGAACGACTTACTCAAACTCAAAAAGACAGCAAGGAAAAAATATCAAGCCTTCTATTATTGGAGACTAGTTTAAATAAAGAAATTGAAGAAAATAAAAATATAATTAAAACTGAATCAGAGAAAATGGAAACTCACGAACAAACAAATCAAGATGAAAAAAGTAAATATACTGATTTAGAAGAAAAATATAATAATGCAACAACTAAGATTCAAAAGGCGAGGAGTGATAGAGAGAATAATTTTCAAAAACTTCGTGAAGAATCATTGGCTAAAATTACTAAGACAAGAGAAGATATTGACGCTAGTTTAAGAAAACTTCGTGAAGAATCATTGGCTAAAATAGAATCAGCAAGAAATAAAAGAGATATTAATTTTAAAAAACTAAGTGAAACAGAAGTTAGAATTACCTCGCTTAATGATTTTATCGAAAGTGATACAAAATCAGATGATATTCAATCATGGCTAAAAAAAGTTGGTGTCACAAATCAGCAGCCAATTCATGATCAAATTACAATAAAAGATGGATGGGATAATGCTTTTGGAATTTTTCTTGAGAGTCATATTCATGCCTATGAGTCTGAACAATCTTCAAATACATTTTTAGAAAATCGACCATCAAAAACAATAACACTAATTAATAAAAACAAAATAGAAGATAAATTTAAGCTTAATGATCAATTGATTTCAGCTATGACAGTAATTAAATGTAACGAGAGTTATATTAGTGGAGCAGTTAATGAATGGTTGAGCAATGTTTATCTATCCAATGAAAAAGAAATTCTTACTGATCGAAATAAAATGAATTATGGAGAAATCCTTATTCTTAAAAATGGAGATATTTATGGTAAAACTTATCAAGTTATAAGATCAAAGAATGGGGAAAATATTAATCTTTTAGCAAGAAAAAAACAGTTAGATGAATTAACAAAAAATTTAGCATCTATTAAGAAAGAATATCAAACAAGTATTGACCAACTCAACAAAATTGAAGAGGAAGCAAAGCTTAACGAAGAAAACCTTCAAGCATCAAGTACTAAGGAATTAAGCAAAGTTCAAGATGAAGCTAAAACATTAGAGCAGTCATATAGCTCTCAAAGCAACGCAGATTTAAATTTAATTGAGGAAGAGGTAAATTTGTCTCATCAAGCATTTAGCGAACAAAGAGATAATATGTTTGAATCTGATAAATTAAAACAAGAGATTCAATTTAATATTAAATTAAATTTAAACAAGAATAAGGACTTAACTGAAAAAATACAAAGTATTATTAGTGAAAAGGGTGACTTAGAAAAGGTAATTGAAGAAAGCATTACTCAATTAAAAGATAATAGCGTGGAAAATTTTGAAGCTGATTTAAAACTAAAAATTAAAGAAAAAGAAAAGGCTGAGGAAGATTTAACCTTAATAAGAGAGACATTAACATCCAAAGAGGATCATTTAAAAACAATTGAAACTACTCGATTGGAAAAACAACAATCTCTCAATCCTCTTCAATCAAGCCTTCAAGAACTAAAAATAGAAGAACGTGAAATAAAAGTTAATTTTGAACAATGTTGTAGCGAATTAGAAAAATCAACACTAAATGAAGATGATCTATTAGCTAAGCTTAATGAAGAGGATAAAATAGAAGATATTGAAGAAAAATGTCAAAAAATTGCCGCTAAAATAGAAAGAATGGGGCCTGTAAACCTGGCAGCTATTGAAGAACTTACAGCTATTGAAAAAAGAGAAGTTTACTTACAAAAACAAATGGATGATCTTATCGAAGCTTCCAATACTCTTGAGCAAGCTATCCGTAAAATAGATATAGAAACTAGAGAAAAATTATCAAATACCTATGATGCGGTTAATGAAAATTTCAATTTTTATTTTAAAAAATTATTTAGTGGGGGAAGAGCAAAATTAGAGCTATTAGGGGAGGAGATATTAGATTCTGGTTTCCATATTATTGCTCAGCCACCAGGTAAAAAAAATGTAACTATTCCTCAACTTTCAGGAGGCGAAAAAACATTAACTGCAATTGCTTTAGTTTTTGCTTTGTTTAAGCTTAATCCAGCCCCATTCTGTTTTATGGACGAAGTAGATGCTCCTTTAGATGAAACAAATGTTAGTAATTTCTGCTCCCTTGTTCAAAATATGTCAGAAGCCACGCAAATAATTCTAGTAACACATCAAAAACAAACTATGGAAATGTCAGATCAACTTATTGGCGTTACTTCAGCTGAAAAAGGAGTATCTAGAATTGTTGAAGTTAACCTACAAGATGTTGAAAAAATGGAAGTAACAAACTAAAATAGAGGGTATGAGTGAAGTTCAATTAACCCTTCTATGTCTTGGTTTATTTGTAATTGTGATTATGCTTATTCATAATTGGGTTCAACTAAGAAAACATAATAAGTCCAAAAAAAAATCAAAAGAAGCAAAGAAAATAGAAATAACGGATGAAAATGATCCTTTATTTAATCAAGCGACACCAATTTTTGAAAGAGAAAAAACATTTCATGATTTTAACTACGAAGGAAATTCTTCAGAACATTTAATTAGAGAAAATTTACCTGATGGTATATATAGAGAAATTGAAACAGTAGCTTCAATTACAACAAAAAAAATACAAGAGGGTACCAAGAATTTATTTATTGAAGAGTTATGTAATATTTCAAATGTAAGTATTTATGTTCGAGATGGTAATGAAATTTGGATGACTGGAAAAGCTTTAGATGAAGTAATTAAATTTAATCAAATTTTAATTGTTTTGTTATTAACATCAAGAAAAACCAATAGAACAGATGATGAAATTAAAAAATTTACATCTTTAGTTGAAAACGTAAAAGTTGCAGTAGATGGCTCTTTACTTTGGTTGGCTAATCAAGACATAACAGAAGAATCCAATAACTTAAAAAAATTTAAAAATGAAGTTGATCAGTCATTATTTCTTAAAGTTATACCTAAATCAGATTCATCTTTTCAATCTGGAGCTTTATTAGATTTTTTTGAAAATCCAAAAATAAAAATTAATAAAGTTGGCATCCATGAATTAGAAAATTCTACCTCTGAAACAAATAATATATGTGAATTGTTGTCACTATCTGGTAAAAAGCTTGATATTAATCCTGAGACTTTTTTACAAGGGATTTTATTTAAAATGGATGTTCCTAATACTAAAAATATTACATATTCTTTTAATGAAATGATTAAATTAATCGATTTATGCAAACAAAAACTAAATGGCATATTAGTTGATGCTGATAGTAATGAACTTCATGATGATCAAATAAGTGCAATTTACCTCTCCTTAAAGACTATCGAAGATAAAATGATTAAGAAAAAAGTCATGCCTGGTAGTGACTCTGCTAAAAAGTTGTTTTCATAATATGGATTCTAAATTAAAAGCAAAAAAAGAATTAGATATTCTTATTAATCAAATACAAGATCACTCTTATAGGTATTATGTAGAAGATAATCCAGATATTTCTGACTCTGAGTTTGATGAGCTGTATAAAAAACTTGTAAATATTGAAAGTGAGTATCCTGACCTAATTACTTCTGAATCGCCAACCCAGAGAGTAGGGTCAGAAACAAATAAAGCTTTCAAACAAGTAAAACATTTAAAGCCGATGCTGTCATTAAATAATGTATTTACTCATGATGAATTAATAGCTTTTAATAAAAGGTTGTGTGATGAAATTGGCATTCAAAATATAGAGTATTCAGCTGAACCTAAATTTGATGGGTTAGCTGTTTCTTTAATTTACGAAGAAGGTAAATTTTTATTGGGTGCAACAAGGGGTGATGGTATTGTTGGTGAAGATATTACACACAATCTTAAAACAATTAAATCAATTCCTTTAAAGTTAGAGGGTAAAAATATTCCAAGAAGAATTGAAGTAAGAGGTGAGGTTGTAATGCTTATTAGAGATTTTAATTTACTAAATAAAAAACAGGCTGAATTAAATGAAAAATTATTTGCAAATCCCAGAAACGCTGCAGCTGGAAGTTTAAGACAAATTGACTCCAAAATTACGGCAAAAAGACCCTTAAGCTTTTTTGCCTATAGTATTTTTTTATTTGAAGATCAGTATCAATTAGATTCACATTCAGCAGGGCTTAAACTATTAAGTGATTTTAAAATTCCAACTTCTCGCTTAGCTATTGTAACTAAATCTATAAAAGGTCTTCAAAATTATTATGATGAAATAACAAAAACTCGAAGTAAATTACCATTTGACATAGATGGAGTAGTATACAAAGTAAATTCCCTAAACCATCAAGATGAATTAGGTTTTATTTCTAAGGCTCCAAGATGGGCAACTGCTCATAAATTTCCAGCCGAAGAAGCTAAAACAGTCGTATTAGATATATCAGTGCAAGTAGGCCGAACAGGCTCAATTACTCCAGTTGCTAGATTAAAGCCAGTTATAGTTGCAGGTGTGCAGGTAACAAATGCAACTCTTCATAATGAAGATGAATTAAGGAAAAAGGATATTTATATTGGTGATCATGTAGTAGTAAGACGAGCTGGAGACGTTATCCCAGAAGTAGTTAAGGTGATTAAAGAAAATAGAAGTGATTTAGTTAAGAAGTTTGAAATGCCGAAAAATTGTCCTGTATGTAAATCCACATTGTCAAAAGATCAAGATGAGGCAGTTTTACGATGTTTAAATGGCCTAAATTGTAAGGCTCAAAAGAAACAAGGTGTAATGCATTTTTGCTCAAGAAAGGCAATGGATATTGATGGTTTAGGCGAAAAAATTGTAGATCAGTTATTAGAGAAAAAACTAATTGATGAATTTTCTGACATATTTAGGCTCAAAAAGGGGCAATTAGTCAAGCTTGAAAGATTTGCAGAAAAATCAGCTGAAAATCTAATTGAAGCCATTGAAAAATCAAAAAAAACAACACTGGCTAGGTTAATTTATGCACTTGGAATAAGGAATGTAGGCGAATCAACTGCTTCAGATTTGGCTCAGCATTTTAATACGATTGAAAAAATTAAGGCAGCTACAATCGAGGAGTTGGAAGAAGTTGATGACATCGGACCAACAGTATCGAAATCAATTAATCATTATTTCAATGACAAATCAAAATATAATCAAATAATATCCATTTTAAATATGGGTGTGGTATTTGAAAAAATTAAAAATACTAAGGGAAATAGAGAACTAAAAGGACTTACATTTGTCCTTACTGGTACTTTACCTTCGCTAAAAAGGGAAGAGGCCAAAAGCTTAATATCAAAATGTGGGGGTAAAGTAACCAGTAGCGTTTCTAAAAAAACCGATTATGTAGTTGCTGGTGCAGATGCAGGTAGTAAACTTAATACAGCTAAAACACTTAATGTCAAAATTATAAATGAAGCTGAATTACTGATTTTAACCAAAAATACTGGATAAGAATGAAAATAGAAAATACTTTAAGTTTTATTATTATATTATTGTTTTCATGTAATATATATTCATATAATGCAAATAATCCTTGTGAAAAATTAATGCAAGAAGGAAATAATTTAGATGCAGTAACTGCAGCTAAGAAGATTAATGATCAATACGATAAGCATTTTTGCCTTGGAAAAGCTTATTACCGCTCGAATATGTATGATTTCGCAGTAAAATCCTTTACAGACAGTGAGGAGCACGCTAAATTGCCTGTAGATCAAATGTTTTCTATGCTTTATAAAGGTATAGCGGAAAGAGATTTAGGAAAATTTGATTCCTCTACAAAAACATTTACAAAAGGTTTAGAAACTGCAAAATTAGGTAACACAAAATATCTCCAAATGGAAAGAAGATTCCTTTACCAGCTAGGTCATAATAATCTTGCAAAAGAAGATTATCTAGAAGCTATAGATTATTTTGCTAAATCTACCGTTGTATCTGCTAATGATAATGAAAGAGCCGAAGGCTACGATGGCCTTGCAATGGCTTATTATGGCAAGAAAAAAACTAATAAAGCTATAGAATATGGCTTAAAAGCAGCCAACACGTATCGTAAAGTTGGTGCCTACAATGAATATGCTGATGCTCAAATAAAATTATCTTCTTATCATTTAGGTGATAATGCTCCAGATCGTGCATTAGATGTTTTACAGAAACTTGAAAGATTTGCCAAAGATAATGGAAGTAGGTATTACGAAGCTAAAGCATTACTTGAGCAGTCATTAGTCTTTAAACATAAGAATGATGAACAAAATGCTATAGATAGTTTAAATATAGGAACCAATATTGCTAAAGAAATAGGCGCGAAAGACTTATTATCGGCTACAAAGTGATATTCTATTTTACATAATATACATTATACGAAGTACTAAATGTTACCGGTGCCCATATGAAGCATTCCTCCTCCGTAGAGAAAGCCTGTTATTATAAATATAACAAATGTGTAACCTAAGATCTGACGCATGTGAAGTCCAGCAATTGCAAGTATTGGTATAGTCCAAAATGGTTGAATCATATTAGACCATTGGTCTCCGTAAGCAACACCTAGAACTACTATTGAAGGATTAACATCTAAAGATAAAGCAGCTTCAATCATAATTGGTCCTTGAACTGCCCATTGCCCTCCTCCTGAAGGAATAAACATATTAACTAAACCTCCTGATAGGAAAGCAAAAAAACCTAGTGTTTCAGGGGTTGAAATAGAAATAATCCAATCAGTGATTACTTTCATTAATCCAGTCGTAGCCATCATTCCCATAATTCCTGAGTAAAATGGATATTGAAGAATAATTGGGCCAACAGTAGCAGCTGCATTATTAATAAGCTTGATAAAGTGCATTGGTGAATTTGCTAAAATTAAACCAAAGGCTAAAAAAGTCCAACTTACGATATTTAGATTTAGTGAGAATCCATTTTGTGAATAATTCATCACAATATACGTTACAAGTGCGAGACCTAGAAAAATATTCAAAGCTCTATGATTTTCAAACTTTTCAATAAATGTTAAGCCTTCTTTATATTTTAAAAAATTATTTTCATTATTATCATTTTGACCAGGGTTAAATTGGATTACATCTTTATCTTTAGGTCTCATAAGTGGACAAATAATAGTAATAACTAAAAGAGCTGCTAGAGCCAATACTATATTATTTAAGGATAGTATTGTCTCAGTGACTGGGATTATTCCAATCCTATCTTCAAGCAAGTGCCCAGGTGTGGCAACAAATAGTGCTGCTGAAGATGAATATCCCATGTGCCAAATTACAAAACCAGAATAGGCAGATGCGACTAACAAAGGATAATGTATTTTAAATGATTTCTTAGAGCATTCTCTTGCAACACTTCTTGCAACAATCGCACCAATAACTAATCCAAATGACCAAGCACACAAACTGGCAATTCCAGAAGTAAATGCTACAAGTGAATAAGCTTGATTAGCAGATTTTGGTAACTGCCCAATACGCGTTAAAAATTTTTGAATTGGCCTGGTATGGGCTAATGCATGAGCCCCAATCATAATGATTGTTATTTGTGCTGTAAATTTAAGTAACATGGGTAAGCCATCACCCCAGGCCATAAGTGTTGAACTAAAAGTAGAATCTGTTAAAAATAATGCTGATAAAAATGTTATCAGTGAAAGCACAATTACAAATATAAATGCGTCAGGATAATAACGTTCAACAAATGACACAAATGGTCGTGCTAATGCTTGAAATATTTTCATAGTATTTTATTCATTAAAAAAACTCATGCTGATATTTTTCAGATACAGCATGAGTCTCTAAAATAAATATTTAATTAATCTTATAAGTAATTAGTTTACCTTCAAGCATCATAGGAATGATGATCATATTTTTGTCATGAATAACTTCATGATCTGCAACTCCTTGAGATAGCTTTAGTACTTCTTTAAAGTTACCATTTTTCTGAATATGAAGTAATTTTCCTCCTACCCAGTCGGCAACATAATAGGCGTTATTTCCATCTGATTCAACACCATCTAAATTACCAACAGCTTTTCCATTTCCAAGAGACTTTATTTTTTTTGTTTTTAATGAAATTATTTTAAGGTGGCCTACTTCCGCGGCTGACCAACCGTCAGTAGGATGGCCCCAACTACCGACTATTAATTGACCTTTTTCGTAATGTAATCCATTTGGCGCTTGCAGCTCAGGACTATAAAGCCACTTAGTCAACTGGCCGAAAGTATTTAATCGATAAATAGTGTCAGTAAATGTATCAGAAACATAAATATTACCTTTGGTATCAGCTGCTACATCATTTAGTAAAGCAGCCCCAATAGCATCATGCTTCTTAATAATTTTACCTTTTTTTATATCTATCTCTACAAGTTGGTCAACATCACCTACATAAAGCTTACCTTTTGAAATAGCCAATCCTTTTGGTGCATTCAAACCTTTAATCCATTTTAGTTTTAAGATTTTTCCATTCAAATCAACTTTTGAAATAAATCCATTTTTATCTTTTTTAAATGGATCATCTTGCATATTTGAAACATACAAAATTTCATTTTCCTTATCATAAATAACTGATTCCGGTAATTTAAAGGCTGCATTTGTTTCCCATATTTTATTGAATTCAGGTGCTGCATTTAAAATAGTTGATAATGTAAAAATTAAAATACTAAAAATAACCTTACTTAAGGTGAATCTTTTCATGGTTTTTATCCTTCTTGATTATAATTAAACAACAAATTGAGCTACGCCATTCTTAAAAGAAAAATCAACGTCATGATTCTCAGTTATAGTAATAAAGACATTTTCAGGCTTTATATCAACTCTATTACTTAAATACTCAACGACCTTACTATAAAAAGCCTGTTTTGATTTATTTGAGCGTCCAGAACGCATTACTAAGTGCATCATTATTCTATCATCCACCCTATCCTGATACTGTAAACAGTCATCTGACAACTGATTTATTACTTGATATCTATCATCATCTGGAAAATTCATTGTTTCTATAACAGCTTCGTTTATACTATCAGAAACTTTTTTTATGTAGTCCTTATCTTTTCCATCTAAAATATTTATTGTTACAAACGGCATAATTACTCCTAAGAAATTTAAATAAATTTTTTAATCAATCAATATTATAATTAAAGAATTATGAAAATTTTATTATATAGTGTAATTTTTATTTTTTCTTCTTCAAATATCTTATTTGCTGAAACTTCAAATGATAAAAAAGTAGCTATTATGTATAGCGATCAATTTTTATTGCATAACACAGGAAAAAATCACCCAGAAAGACCAGAGAGATTATCAATAGTTGTTGATAATCTTAAAGATAATAATTTACTTTCCCCTCATTTGATTTGGCCTTCTGTTAGAGAGGCCAGTAAACTTGAAATTAAGCTTGTTCATACTCAAAATTATATTGATTTAGTTGAAAAAGAAGTGAATTCACTTAAAAAAAATAGTATTTCTTATTTAAGTACTGGTGATACAGTAATTTCAAAAGAATCCAATAAGGTCGCAAGAACAGCGGTTGGAGCTGGCCTTAGAGGTGCAGATGCAATTATGAAAGGCGAAGTATCTTCTGCATTTGTATTAAGTAGGCCTCCAGGTCATCATGCTTCAGCCTCAAAAGGAATGGGTTTTTGTATTTACAATAATATAGCTATAGTTGCTCGTTATTTACAAAAAAAATATGATATTAAACGTATCTTAATTGTAGATTTTGATGTTCACCATGGCAATGGTACTCAAGATATTTTTTATAATGATGACTCTGTATTTTATTTTGATATTCATCAACACCCCTTCTACCCTCAAAGCGGTCGACCAAATGAAATAGGTATTGGTAAAGGTAAAGGTTTCACTTTGAATATTGATCTTCCAAGAGGAGCTGGAGATACTGAATTAATAAATGCTTTTCAAAATAAACTAAAACCAGCAATGGATAAATTTCAACCTGAGTTTATTTTAGTATCAGCTGGTTTTGATTCACATCAAGGAGATTTACTAGGGCAATTAAATTTTACAAATGTAGGTTATGAAAATGTTGCAATTATCTTAAGTAATATTGCTAAAAAATATGCATCTGATAGAGAATTGTATATTTTAGAAGGTGGTTATGTTGCTGAAAATATTTCAAAATCAGTAGAAAAAATTGTAGGTGTTTTAACTAAGAATATGGGGGATTAGCTCAGTTGGTAGAGCAGTTGACTCTTAATCAATTTGTCGCGAGTTCGAACCTCGCATCCCCTACCACTATATTTATCTTTGATATTCCTGATGCTCTTTAGGAAGATTTTCTTCCTGAACTGTAAACTCCATGCCAGACATTGAACCAACATATATACCATTTTTATATTGAAGGTATACCTTAACTGTATTTAGAGATACTTCTAAGTAATCTTTGGGTCGAAGGTCAAGGATGTATCCTACAACAGACTTTCCATTATCAGTACAAGTGATTGTTATTTCATCCAAATTATTCATTAAAGACTTTGTACTTCAACAAGACAATCATGAGAGGTTGGCGAATTACCCATATCACCAAAAGCATTTGAACTAATAGAATTTACTGTTCCGTTATTAAGCTGTCTCCAATAACCAAGTGTAGCAACAACAATTCCTTTGTTTACATCTGAAGTTATTTTAGCCACAGCTTCAAACGCCCCTCTATCATTAAAGACTGTTACTTTTTCACCTTCATTCACTCCTCGATCCATTGCGTCAGATTTATTTATCAGAACAAATTGCTCACCTTGCTTATTAAGTTTGTTGGCAATATTTGCATAGCTAGAGTTTATAAATCCGTGACTTTTCGGTGCAAGTATATTTAATGGATATTTCTTAGCTAATTCTGGATTAGCAGAAGATGTTTCCTTTGAAGCAACATAATCAGGAAGTTCAGGGATGTCTTCTCCTGGCTGAAAGCCCTCATACATCTGTCTAAAAGGCCCTGCTACAAAATTTTTAGCTCCAATTAATCTAAATTCACATTTTCCAGACGGAGTTGGGAAATTACCTTCTTTATGAGGAGCGCGATTATCTTTTGTACCTACATTTAGTCTAGCGTAACCGTGCTTTTTAAGATAATTTAAGTCAATACCTTCACATGCCGGTGAATCCCAATCTATATAATTTTCTAAACATTCAGTATCGTTCCATTTAAAATTATCTTCCTCAAAACCCATTCTTTTTGCAAGTTTTCTAAAAATTTCATTATTTGGAATAGCTTCTCCAGGAGATTCAACACACTTTGTATTATATGTAAGATACAAATGACCCCATGAAAGAATAATATCTTCCTGTTCAGCCCCCATAGAGGCAGGAAGCAAAATATCTGCAAAAGCTGCAGTATCTGAAATAAAATGTTCAGCTGAAACCAAGAACAAATCTTCTCGTTTTAACCCTTCTAATACTTTTTCTGTTTCAGTTGATTGGGTAACTGGATTAGTATTCCAGCACATCATAGATTTAATTGGCACATTTAATTTTTGTTCACCCGTCAACACCCGACCTAGTTGAAGGTTATTAACTACTTGAGTTCCTTCAGGAATTAAATCAGGTCTACAAATTACATCAAACTTATATGGATGTTCCCAAACTGGAAATTGAAGTATACCTCCCCCAACGTGACGCCAGGCTCCAGTTAGTGCTGGAAGAGAAGTAACAGCTCTAATTGCTTGGCTACCTCCCCAGCTTTTTTCTAAAGCTACACCGATTCTTATTGCTGATGGTTGTGTAGTTGCATACTCTCTTGCAAATTTACGAATATCTTCTGCTGGTATCCCTGTTATTTCTTCTGCCCATTCAGGTGATCTTTCTTTTGCTTTATTCGCTAATTCAGAAAAACCTACTGTGTAATTGTCAACGTAATCTTGATCGACTAAACCCTCTTCGATAATTACATTCATCATTGCCATTGCAAGAGCTCCGTCTGAACCTGGTTTTGGACAAATATGCCAATCTGCTTCTTTTGCTGTCTTTGATGCATATGAATCAATTACTATTACTTTGGCACCTTTTTTTTGAGCATCTTTAATAATATGCCAGTGATGTAAATTTGTACTTACTGAATTACAAGCCCAAATCACTATATATTTTGAATGAATAAAGCTTTCAGGGTCTACGCCTGCAGTCGGCCCCACTGTTAACAACCAAGCAGTACATGAACCTTCTCCACAAAATGTTCTTTCTGTTACAGTTGCACCCATTCTTGCAAAAAAAGCATCTCCACCATTTAGCCCATGAACTAATCCCTGATTTCCAAGATAACTATTAGGCATAATTGCTTGTGGACCATATTCTTTAATAATAGCTTGCCATTTTGATGTGATTTCATCTAAAGCTTCCTCCCAAGTAATTCTTTCAAATTTTTTACTGCCTTTAGGTCCTATTCTTCTTTGAGGATATAAAACTCTATCCGGATGATAGTGTCGTTTTTCATAATCATTAAGCTTGACACAGAGGCCGCCTCTTGTCATTGGATGATCAGGATTGCCTTTTACCCCTTTCAGTTTTCCATCTTGAACTTCAAACACCATTGAGCATGTATCTGGGCAATCATGAGGGCATCCTCCATGAAATTTTTCTACTTTTTTTGAAGAAATATCATCCATCATCTAGACTCCTAATTTAAATGAGTAATAACTACTACATTATTATGTTTTATTGAAAATTACAAGGTTAAAGAAAAACGAAAAAAAGGTTGACAGTAAAATATTCGTAGGTCATTGTGTAGAAATGCTCTTTTTGCAGCTCAGATGTGAGTGCATGATTTGCAATGTTGTTATATTAAAATTCATTTAATTTCGATTAAGTGCTAATTAAATTTTAATTGAAAATTAAATGTTAATTAAAACTTAAACAGGAGGAAGTAAAATGAAAAATGCTTTAGGAGTAAGTTTAGGTATCTGCGCACTAGTATGGACCTACATAGCATTATTTGTATTAGGTGATTATGTTCAGGTTTGGGGTGGTTTTATTGCTTGGGGCGCATACTTTACAGTAGGTAAAGATGCTTTACCAAAAACTATAACAGCAACAATTTATGGTTCGGTATTAGCTGCAGTCGCAGTTATTCTTCACGGTTATCTCGGAGTTATTGGAGATCTTGCTTGGCCAGTCGCCGTAGGTATAACAGTATGGGGGTTAACTGCTCTTCCAAAATGTCCTAATATTCCTGCTAATGTATTCGGTTATGCAGCCACATTTGGGTTCATGCTTTTAGCAAGTAATATGGAAGTTCTTGCAACAAACTTCTCAAATCCTGTAATTATGATGTCTGTTTCTTTTGTTCTTGGTTCAGTCGCAGGACTAGCTTCAGAAAAAGTAGCAGGCATGTTAGGTTAACCAAGTACTAGATTTAAGTAAATATCTAAAAACCACTCTTTAATTTTAAGAGTGGTTTTTTTATTGATTGAAAAAACCTACGTTGACAATTCGATCATTAATTAATGTTAGCTCTACTTTAAGATATGTTTTTTTTGGAGCGTATTCAACAACATTTTTGTAATACCACATTTCTATTTTATCTTTTTTCTTTTTTGGATTTTTTTCCATTCTTATTTTAGAGCCAACCACACTATTTGCCCCCTTTGGCTTAATAGCCATATCCTTAATGTCAGGCTCACCTAAATACTTAAGCACTCTAGATTTGGGCTTACCATTAAAAAGAGCTAAAAACTCGTCTTCTGAAAATACTCGTTTTTGGTCAGCAATAGAATTAATTGCGAACCCTAATAAAATATTAATAGCAATAATAAATCTAAATACACTTTTCATATTAATTTCCTATATTCTAATTAGTGGTCAATTTTAAACCATCGTAGCCAACATAAATACCCTCTGGTAATATTTTTTTTAATGCCTCATATTCTAAACTATGGGTCATATGAATCAGATAAGTTTTATTCGCTTTAATCTTCTGAGCAATATTAATGCTTTCAGGTAAAGAAAGATGGGTAAAATGTGGCTCCATTCTCAAACAATCTATTAATAGAACATCGATACCCTCTAAAAGTTTCATTGAATTTTCAGATATTTCTGAAGTATCCGTTATGTAGGCAAGATTTCCAATTCGATAACCATTAATTTGGCTTTTACCATGCATGACAGGTATTGGGGTAATTGTTTCTTCAAAGACTTTAAAGGGGCCATCAACAATATTTGGTTTAAGTACAGGTATTTCCCAGAAATTTTTTGGCTCAATCATTGCATACTTGAATTTTTCCACTAATTGCTCCATAACAAATTTATTACCATACAATGGAATTTGTATTTGATTTATCTGACAAAAGGCTCTTAAATCATCAATTCCGTGACAGTGATCCGCATGCGCGTGAGTAAAAAGAACTGCGTCTACAGATACAATTGACTCTCGTAATGATTGTTCTCTTAAATCTGGGCTAGTATCAATAAGAATATTTTTACCATTTTTTAAAGTAACCATACTAGAGCATCTAGTTCTTTTATTTCTCGGATTGTCTGATAAGCAAGTTGAGCATTTACATCCAACAACTGGCGTTCCAGCGCTTGAACCAGAACCTAATATAGTTAAACTGTTTTGCATTTATTGAAAAGATCGAAAAAGTTGCTGGTAGTAATTTCAGCAACTTTTTCAATAGGAATTTTTTTTAATTCAGCAATTTTTTCTGCAACATAAATCACATTTGATGGCTCGTTTAACTTTCCTCTTTTTGGCACTGGCGCTAAATAGGGAGAATCAGTTTCTATTAAAATATTTTCAATTGGAATTTTTTTAACTGTGTCTCTTAATTCATCAGCATTTTTAAAAGTAATAATTCCTGAAAAAGATATATAAAAACCAAGGTCAATTGCTTTTCTAGCCATTTCATAAGATTCTGTAAAGCAATGCATAACTCCTGTTGCAGATTTTGCATCTTCCTCTTTCATAATCTTTATGGTGTCTTCACGAGCATTTCTTGTATGAATAATGAGAGGAAGCCTAGATTTAATAGCAGCACGAATATGTGTTCTAAATCTTTCTCTTTGCCAGCTTAAGTCTCCCTTTAGTCTGAAGTAATCTAGACCAGTTTCTCCAATAGCAACTACTTTCTTGTCTTGTGAATATTTAAATAAAGTATCAATATCTGGTTCAGTAATATCTTCATAATCAGGATGAACACCAACAGAGGCATAGATATTTGAATGCTGTTTTGTAAGTTTCAAAATTTCTTCAATCTTATCTAAAGTAACGCTAACACAAAGAGCATGAGAAATTTTATTTTCCTTCATATTATCTAAGACATTATGAATTTTTTCATGAAGTTCTGGAAAGTTTATATGGCAATGTGAATCAATATACATAATAATTTATTCTATAAAAATTTTTTTATATTCAATCATAGCTGAATTAAGATTAATTTCTTTATTAACTGGTTTTTGTGCATAAGTTTTTATTTCATTTAGAGTTTTCTGATACATTAATAATCTTTTTAAATCTGCATTTAATGATAATTGATTAATTATATTTTTATATTTAGGAAAGTAATTATAACCTTGTGATATTTTATTCAATAAAATCTCATACGACCACTTCTGTAATAAATTAATTATCCAATTTAATCCATTATCTAACCATGATGCATTGATATTCATTAAGTCAATTTTTTCACCTTTTTTTAACTCATTTATAACAGTATTTATTTGGGAAATATTTTCTTTTTCATTTATAAGTTCAATTGGCGAATTATTAAAAAACTCTAAATAATCAATTAAATCTTCGTTACTAGTTGTTTTTAAAAAATCGTTTGCGGCATCAATACTGGGTTTTGGTAAGTAAATTAATCTACACCGACTTGTAATAGTTGGAAGTAAATTAGCTATATTTTTTACGGTTAAAAATATTAAACAGTTATTTGGTGGTTCCTCAATTGTTTTTAAAAGTGCATTTGACGCAGATATTGTCAACCTTTCAGCATCATAGATGACTACAATTTTTTTTCCATTTTTTTGATGCGAGGTTAACTCTAAAAATTTGATTGCATCTCTTGCACTAGATACATTTATTAAATTTGAATTTGAGCTATCATCTATTGAAGAATCAAAATCAACTATTTTTAGATCAGGATGATTTGTTTCCATCCATAAACAATCTTGACAAATTCCACATGCAAAATTTTGATTATCTGGTTGGGAGCATAATAAAGATTTTGATAGCTCATTAACAAAATTATTTATTTCTTCTGTTTTATGACCAAAAAAAATTTGAGCATGTGGCATTTTTGTTTTATTTAAAAGTATTTCATTCCAAGAACTTAGTTGCCAGGGATATATATTCATGAAAAAATTTTATCCAGTATAGAGTTTATTTCTTGCTCAATTTTATTTATATTTTGATCGCTGTGAATAACCTTAAATCTATTAGGTTCTTTTTTTGCTAATTTTAGATAAGATTTTCTTATTTTTTTATGGAACTCTATTCCTTCGTTTTCAAACTTATCTAAATTTCCATTCGATTTAAGTCTCGAGATACTTATCTCAACTGGAAGATCAAAAAGCAGAGTTAGATCTGGTTTTAAATCTTTATGAACCCAATCTCTAAGTATTGAAATTTTTTCAATTGCTACATTCTTTCCACCACTTTGATAAGCATAAGTGGCATCTGTAAATCTATCGCTAATAACATTTTTACCATTTGCTAGATTTGGCATAATAATTTCATGCACATGTTCATTTCTTGCGGCAAACATTAAAAGTGATTCAGTTTCCGCTTTCATTTGGTTGTGAAGTAAGATTTCTCTTAATTTTTCACCTAAAATTGTTCCACCAGGCTCTCTTGTAAAAAAATAACTCAAACTTTTTTCTATAAAATATTTTTTTATAAAATTTATATGGGTACTTTTACCTGCTCCATCTACACCTTCTAAGGTAATAAATTTTGGTTTTATGCTCATTTTTGATATTTTCTTACAGCTTTATTATGTTCTTTAAGTGTAGCTGAAAAATGATGTCTTCTGTTACCTTTTGCCACAAAGTATAGAGCACTTGTTGTAGCTGGGTTTAATGCAGCTTCAATCGAGTTAAAACTTGGAAGTGATATGGGTGATGGAGGGAGTGCTTTTATAACGTATGTATTAAAGGGTGTATATTTTTTTAAATGCTTTTTTTTGAGATTTCCTTTAAATTTATGTCGGATGCCATAAATAACTGTAGGATCACTTTGAAGCGGCATATTTATATTGAGTCTATTGACAAAAACACCTGCTATAACAGGCGCTTCTTCAAGAACACCTACTTCTTTTTCTATTATTGAGGCCATTATAAGAGCCTCGTACATATTTTTATATGGTAAGTTTTTCGAACGATTATTCCATGCGAGTTCAAGCTTTCTTTTAAGAACATTATGTGCATTTTTTAATATTTCTATATCAGAGGTATCTTTATAAAAATAATAGCTATCAGGAAAAAATAACCCTTCAACGTATTTTTTATTTGATGAAATAGCTTTCAAAATAGCTTCTTCATCATAGGACTTTAATGTTTTTTTAATATTTTTATTAGCTTTAATTTTTTTAATAATTTGCTTAAATGTTAAACCTTCTGGAAAACTGATTGAATATAATGATTCCTTTCCATATACAAGCATATCAAGAAGATCTAAAGCAGTTGCATTAGACTCTAATTTATAATGGCCTCTTTTTAAACTTTCTGTTTTTGCAAAAATAAATGTTAATAATTTAAATCTGAAAGAATCTTTTAAAACCTTAACCTCTACTAACTGCTCAGTTATTTCGTTTAAATTGCTTCCATCAATAACTTCAAAACTAGCATTGTCCTCAGTTATATTTAATGGTAGAAATAAATAGCTTACTAACCAAAAAATAATTAAACAATTGATGATAAGAATTTTTCGATTTTTAATAATTTTTAATATTTTTATAATTTTATTATTCATTTAATTTAAGATTTAATAATTAACTTTCTTAATGGTGCCGTACAAAATTCCTCTTTCCAATTTTTTTCTTCTATTTGATTTACATATAAAGCTCCAAATATTGAATTGGTTATAATTACTTCGTCTGCAGCCTTTAATTCCGATAATTTAATATTTTTTTCTTTGAACTTTAACCCTAATAAATTAGCATTTTTAATAACTATTTGTTTACATACTCCAGATATTCCAGCATTTATTTGCTTCGGGCTTAAGATAATCTTTCCAAATCTTGCAAAAATATTGCTACTTGCGCATTCATTAATAAAACCATCTTTATCCAACATCAACCCATCAAATTCATAATTTTTTAATTCAGATTTTGCTATAACATTATCTATTCTATTTAAATGTTTACACCCATTAAATATACTATTCTCAGAAACTCTAGTTTTACATACTTTTAATCTAACTCCATCTGTTAGAAACTTTTTATTAATTTTTTTATAAACAATTTTCAATACAATTCGAGTATTTTTTATGTCTTTATTGAATTGATAGCCTTGCTTTGAAACACCACGAGTAATGATTATTTTTCCGATAAAAGTTTTTTTTGTACTAAATAGTTTTTTTATATCAGTAATTAATTGTTGTTTTGTAGGAATTTTTATTTGAAGGATTTTTGCATCATTTTTTAACTTGTTATAATGCATGTCCCAATTTATAGGGCAACTATTTTTAACTAAAAAAGTCCGAAATATTCCATCGCCAAATGCCAGCCCCCTATCGAATGGATTAATTTTTTTAGAATAACTTCCATTAATTAAAAAATTATTTTTCAATGTAAATTAACTATTTTAAATTGCTTTAAAAATAAGACTACCGTTAGTCCCACCAAATCCAAAATTATTTTTTAATGCAGCTTTTATTGAAATCTCTTTTGATTCATTAGCAGCAAAATCAAGATCGCATGCAGGATCTTGGTTAAAAATATTTATTGTAGGAGGTGAAATTTGATTAGAAACTGCTAATGCAGTGAAAACAGACTCAATACCTCCAGCTCCACCCAATAAATGACCTGTCATTGATTTTGTTGAATTAACAATTAAGTTATTAGAATGCTCATTAAATGTTTGTTTTATCGCGTTTACTTCATTTAAATCACCAAGTTGAGTTGATGTTCCATGAGCATTAATATATCCAATTTCATTTAAGTTAATACCTGCATTATTAATCGCATTAATCATTGACCTTTTTGGGCCATCAACACTTGGAGCTGTTATATGATAGGCGTCTGCACTCATTCCATATCCACTGAGTTCACAATAAATTTTTGCACCTCTTTTTTTCGCATGTTCATATTCTTCGATTACCATAATTCCAGCACCTTCTCCAATAACAAATCCGTCCCGATCTTTATCCCAAGGACGAGAAGCTGTTTTTGGATCATCATTTCGTTGAGTCAATGCTTTTGCAGCTGAAAAACCAGCTACAGTAAGTTCTGTAATCGCAGCTTCTGAGCCCCCAGCAATCATTACGTCAGCATCGCCATATTCAATCATACGACTTGCGTCTCCAATTGAATGAGTGCCAGTTGTACAAGCAGTTACAATTGAAACATTCGGCCCTTTAAGACCATACATAATAGATAAATTTCCAGATATCATATTAATAATTGTGCCTGGAACAAAAAAAGGAGATATTTTTCTTGGGCCACTTTTATCAAAAATATCACTAGTTTCTTCAATTAAATTAATTCCACCAATTCCTGACCCAATAGAAACACCTATTCTCTCTGAATTTTCTTCATTTATTTCGATACCAGAATCTCTAATTGCCTCAATAGCCGCAACTAATCCAAACTGTATAAAAGTATCCATTCTTCTGGAATCTTTTGGATTAAGGTAAGGATCTGGATTAAAATTTTTGACTTCACCCGCAACTTGAGATTTGAAGTTTGTAGCGTCAAACTTAGTGATTTTAGTGATTCCAGAGATGCCATTCAGGATGTTGCTCCATGACTCTTTTACACCAATTCCAACTGGTGTTATCAAACCTAGTCCTGTAATTACAACTCTTCTTTTAGTCATAAATTAATCTAACCAGGTAACAAATTAGAGTTATGGTTATTTAAGATTTTTATTAATATAATCTATTGCTTGCTGCACATTAGTTATTTTTTCAGCTTCTTCATCTGGAATTTCTGTATCGAATTCTTCCTCTAAAGCCATTACAAGCTCAACAGTATCGAGTGAGTCTGCGCCTAGGTCATCAATGAAAGATGATTCATTTTTTATTTGATCCTCATCAGTTCCTAACTGCTCTGAAACAATTTTTCTAACTCTTTGCTCGATATCTGACATTTATAAACTCCTTTTTAAAAAACAAATAATTTGCTAGCCGACTATTTTATCAAATGAATGGTTAATTTTTGAAAATATTTTAATTAATTTTGAAAAGATTTATTAACTATATGATTTATATAGATAATAATTAATTAAGTCATTAACATACCACCGTTGACATGTATCGTTTCTCCAGTTATGTAATTAGCTTTATCCGAAGATAAAAAAGTTACTGCATTTGCAATATCTTCTGGGCTACCAAGTTTTCCAAGTGGAATTTTAGTTAGCAATTGATTTTTATATTCATCTGGAAGAGATTTTGTCATTTCTGTATCTATAAATCCTGGGGCAATGCAATTAACTGTAACTCCTCTACTACCAACTTCTTGAGCTAGGGATTTTGTAAAGCCAGAAACACCAGATTTTGCTGCGGTATAATTAGTTTGCCCTGAATTACCAGAATGCCCTACAACTGAAGATATATTTATAATTCTTCCATACCTATTTTTTATCATTTTTCTAATAACGTATTGGCTTAATTTAAATACTGATTTTAAATTTGTGTTGATAACTTCATCCCAATCTTCATCTTTCATTTTCATTAGTAAAGTATCCCTAGTTATGCCTGCATTATTTATTAAAATATCTATAGGGCCATAATTTTCTTCAATATTCGTTATTAAATCCTCAATTGATTTATTGTCATTAACATTTAAAATCAATCCGATTCCTTTTTGTTGATTTAGCTTAAAATTTTCTTCTATTTTTTTTACACCCCCATCTGATGTAGCTGTACCAATAACAAGGTTATTATTTTTAGCTAAATCTAATGCGATTGCAGCTCCAATCCCTCTACTCGCCCCTGTAACAAGAGCAATTCTTCTAATTTTTTCCTCGCCCATTAAATTAATTCCTTAATTTTAAAAAAATTTCATCAATAGATTCTTTTTTATTAACTGAAACATGCATTGCTTCTTTAATAATTCTTTTATTTAAGCCTGTTAAAACATTACCAGGACCAGCTTCGATAAATAAATTAATTCCTTTTGCTGACATAAATTTAATTGTTTGTGTCCATCTTACTGGATTAAATAGTTGTTTTACGAGAGCTAATTTAATCTCGTTAATGTCATTATAGTCTATAGCTTCAAAGTTCTGAATAATTGGAAATTTTGGGGTATTGAATTTTATTTTATTTAAATAATCATTAAATAAAATTGATGCTGGTTCCATCAATTTACAATGAGAAGGAACACTTACAGGAAGTAAAATAGCCCTTTTAGCACCTGCTTTTTTGAAGCTTTCTAATGATTTTTCTAAAATATTTTTTGATCCAGCGATAACGACTTGACCTGGGGAGTTAAAATTAACTGCTTGTAAAACTCCTTCTCCTTGTTCTTTTCTACATATATCAATAATCTTTTCATCCTCCAAGCCTATAATTGCTGCCATTCCCCCTTTATTATTTGGTACTGCATTTTGCATCAATTCTGCTCTTTTTTTAACAACTTTTAACGCGCTTTCAAAAGTTAAGGAACTTGCGGCCACCAAAGCTGAAAATTCACCTAAACTGTGACCCGCCAAAAAGATTGGTGAACTAAGATTGTTTTCCTGGAGATATCTCCAAGTTGCAACTCCTGCTGTAAGCATTAAAGGTTGAGTATTTACTGTTTGATTAATTTCTTCATTTTCTGAGGAGCTCATAGCCCAAAAATCTTTATTTAGAATATCAGCAGCTTCAACAAAGGTTTTTTTAATAATTGAAATATGAGAAAGATCATTCATCATTCCAATTGATTGAGAACCTTGGCCAGGAAATATAATATTGTATTTACTCATTTAAAATCTTATTAGTGCTGATCCCCAAGTAAAGCCGCCTCCAAAGGCTTCCATTAATAAAAGATGTCCTTTTTTAATCTTATTAATTTTAATACCTTCATCCAGGGCAAGAGGGATTGATGCTGCAGAAGTATTACCATGTCTATCTATGGTAACAATAACCTTTTCCATACTCATATCTAATTTTTTAGCTGTTGCTTCAAGGATTCTAATATTTGCCTGATGTGGCACAAGCCAATCTATGTCTTCCTTTTTGAGATTATTGGCTATTAATGCTTCGTCTACAATTTGATCTAATGTATTAACTGCAATTTTAAATACTTGGCTACCATTCATCTCAATCGTTTGTTGATCTTTATCTTTAGCATTTTTTTTAGGGACGTGTAACAATTGCTCGTGTTGGCCATCTGCGTGAATATGTGTTGATAAAATTCCTTTTTCGTTTGATGCTGAAAGAATCACTGCGCCTGCACCATCACCCCATAATATCGAATTACCTCTGTCAGAATAATCAGTAATTCTTGACATAGAATCAGCGCCAATAATTAAAATATTTTTTGCTGAATTAGTTTTAATAAAATTATCAGCCACTGACAAGGCGTATATAAACCCACTACAAACTGCCTGAATGTCAAAGGCAGGGCAATTCTTTATTTCTAATTTAGCCTGTACATTACATGCAACGCTGGGGAAAATTTTATCTGGAGTTGTTGTAGCAACAATAATCAAATCAACTTGATTAGCATCAATACCAGCATTATTTATTGCATCTCTAGCTGCCTTAAATGCCAAATCAGAAGTTGACTCATTAGAGCCAACTATATGCCTTTCTTTAATTCCAGTTCTTGAAGTGATCCATTCATCAGTTGTGTCAAGAATTTTCTCTAAATCATGATTTGTTAATATCTTCTCAGGAAGAAAGCTACCAACGCCCGTTATTTTGGAAAATATCATATTTTTCCTAGGTTAATTCAAATAGATTCAATTTTAATTTGCTTTTTAATTTTATCAAGTATTCTATTTTCAGATTCTTCAATCGCAGTAATTATTGCTGTTTTAAAAGCTAGTTTATCTGCGCCACCATGACTTTTTACTACAATTCCATTGAGACCTAAAAATGATGCTCCATTATATCTTCTAGGGTCTAGTCTTTTTTTAAAAGCCTTTAAAAGAGATAATGAAATTAAAGCTACGATTTTTGTAAACCAATTTTTTTTGTACTCTGCAGTTAAAAATTTACCAAACATACGAACTACGCCCTCAGTTGTTTTTAGAGCAATATTGCCAACAAATCCATCACAAACTACAACGTCAGTAGTTCCTTTAAAAATATCGTCGCCTTCCACATTACCGTAAAAATTTAAATGGCTTTCTTTAAGAAGCTTAGATGCTTTTTTAACCACATCATTTCCTTTTATCTCCTCAGATCCTATATTCAAAAGACCAACAGAAGGATTTTTATTTTTTGTTAAGGCACTGGTTAACATAGCCCCCATTAAACCAAACTGAAGAAGTTGTTCAGGTGAACTATCAGTATTGGCTCCTAAATCTAACATACAAGTTACTCCATTTTCATTAGGAAGATTTGAGGCAATGGCTGGGCGTTCAATACCAGGCAACATTTTTAAAACAAAGCGGGCTGTTGCCATTAAAGCTCCCGTATTACCTGCACTCACGCAAGCAGAAGCCTCATTTGTTTTTAAGAGATTAATTGCTAATCTCATAGAAGATTTTTTTTTGTTTTTTAGGGCTGATTGAGGAGACTCATCCATTTCAACTGATTCTAGTGAGTTAACGATTTCTAGACGTGGATGATTCGTCATTTTTAATTTGCCAAGAGTTTTTTTGATTTCATTACTATTTCCTACAATAATGATTTTAACCTCTGGAAACTGTTTGATAATTTCTATTGAAGCAGGAACTGTTACTTTAATTCCTCGATCTCCACCCATCGCATCAATTGCAATTGTATGCTGCATAATTATTAATTGAAAGCTATAAAGGTATCAATCACCTTTAGTAGCTATAACTTTTTTACCTTTATAAAAGCCTGTTGGGCTTATGTGATGCCTTAAATGAATTTCACCAGTCGTTTGTTCAATTGCTAACGCTGGACTTTTTAAACTATCATGAGAGCGACGCATACCTATTTTTGAAGGTGTTTTTTTACTTTTCTGAACAGCCATAATAACTCCTTAATAATATAATGAACTTAAATTCTAACCACTTGGAAGTTAAGAAGATTTGCCCAAAATTTAAAGCGAAATTTTAGCATAAAACCCCGCATTATATAAAGTAATTTGATTTTGGATAACATTTTTAGGTTGCTATTTCACGTCCTTAGAATTAAATATGAAATTGTTCGCATGATATAATTATATTAGAAGTGATTATCAAATAACTTAATATCAACAAGAAATTATTCAAAAGGAAATCGTTTTTGATTGAAAAAATTTTAATAGCTAATCGTGGAGAAATTGCAGTTCGAATAATTAGAGCATGTAAGGAAATGGGTATTACCAGTGTTGCTATCTATTCAGATGCCGATCGCCATTCACTTCATGTTAAAAAAGCAGATGAATCGTATTATATTGGTTCTGACCCATTATCTGGATACTTGAGCCCTTATAGAATAGTTAATATTGCAGTTACTGCAAGATGTGATGCTATACATCCTGGGTATGGTTTTTTATCAGAAAATCCAGAATTAGCTGAAGTATGTGAGCGTAGAAAAATAAAATTTATTGGGCCTGATTCTAAAATAATAAAAAAAATGGGTGATAAAATTCAGGCAAGACAAGCTATGATTGAAGCGGATATCCCAGTAATACCTGGAAGTGAAGAAAATGTTACCAGCCTAGATGAAGCTATTAAAATTGCCGATAATATTGGATACCCGATAATGCTTAAGGCAACAAATGGAGGTGGTGGTAGAGGTATTAGGAGGTGTGATAATCGTTCAGACCTAACCTCGAATTATGACAGAGTTATCTCAGAAGCAACTAAAGCATTTGGTAAACCTGAAGTTTTTATTGAGAAATGTGTTTTAACACCCAAGCATATTGAAGTTCAAATTCTTGCTGATAGTCATCAAAATTATATACATCTATATGAAAGAGATTGTTCTGTCCAAAGAAGAAATCAAAAACTTATTGAAATTGCACCCTCTCCACAACTAAATGAAGATCAAAGAAATTATATAGGACATTTAGCCGTAAAAGCTGCTAAAGCTGTCGGTTATGAAAATGCAGGGACTGTAGAATTTCTATTAGATGAAGAAAATAATTTTTATTTTATGGAAATGAATACAAGGCTCCAAGTTGAACATACTATTACAGAAACAATAACTGGTATTGATATTGTCCAAGAACAAATAAGAATTGCAAGTGGCTTTACTTTAAACTACAAACAAGAAGATATTTCTTATAGAGGTTTTGCTATTGAGTTCCGAATAAATGCCGAAGATCCAAAAGAAGACTTTTTACCATCTTTTGGTAAAATAACAAGATATTATGCAGCTGGCGGACCAGGAGTTCGAACAGATGCTTCAATTTATACTGGTTATATAATACCGCCCTATTATGACTCTATGTGCGCAAAATTGACTATATGGGCAATGAATTGGTCAGATACAATTCAAAGAGGTAGAAGAGCATTAGGTGATATTGGTTTATTTGGAATTAAGACAACAATTCCTTATTACCTTGAAATACTCAAAAATCAGAGTTTTATAGATGCAGAATTTAATACTAGTTTTGTGGATATGCATCCAGAACTAACTGATTATGATGATGAACTTCCACCTGAAGTAATTGCAGCTGCAATTAGTGCAGCAATTGCAGCACATGAAGGAATATAAACTATATGAAAAAAATTAATATAACTGAGCTTGTTTTAAGAGATGGTCATCAATGCCATATTGCAACTCGACTTAGAACCGAAGATATGCTCCCAATATGTCCAATGCTTGATAACTTAAACTTTTGGTCTATTGAGGCTTGGGGAGGAGCTACTTTTGATGCATGCGTCCGCTATCTTAAAGAAGACCCATGGGAGCGATTAGCAAAGCTTAGAAAAGCTTTACCAAATAGTAAAATACAAATGTTATTGAGAGGACAAAATTTATTGGGTTATCGTCATTATTCAGATGACGTAGTAGAAATGTTTGTAAAAAAATCTGCAGATAATGGAGTAGACGTTTTTAGAGTATTTGATGCTCTTAATGACATAAGAAATATTGAAGTCTCAATAAAAGCAGTAAAAAAATATAAAAAACATGCAGAAGGAACAATTAGTTATACAACTTCACCAGTTCATAATATTGAATATTTTGTCTCTTTAGGAAAAAAGCTTGAAGAACTTGGATGCGATACTATTGCTATTAAAGATATGGCAGGTTTATTAACTCCAGAAGATACTTCAAATTTGGTTACCTCATTAGTTAAAAATACAAATCTTCCAGTACACATGCATTGTCATGCCACTTCTGGCTTAGCTAGTATTAATTTAATTAAAGCAGTTGAAGCAGGTGCTGAAATAATTGATACATGTAACTCAAGTTACGCAGATGGTGCCAGCCATCCAGCAACTGAATCAATAGTTGTTGCATTAGAAGGTATGGGCTATAAAACTGGTATTGATTTATCAAAAATTGATGAAATTACTGAATATTTAAAAGAAAATAGAAAAAAATATTGGCAATTTGAATCTGAATTTACAGGACTTGATCCAAAAGTATTAATCAATCAAGTTCCTGGCGGAATGATATCAAACTTATCCAACCAGCTTAGAGATCAAGGTGCTTTAGATAAAATGAATGAAGTCTTAAAAGAAATTCCTGCTGTTAGAAAAGATTTAGGTTACCCACCCTTAGTCACACCAACATCACAAATAGTAGGAACCCAAGCAGCTTTGAATATTATTACAGGTGAAAGATATAAAACAATAACATCTGAAGTTAAAAATTATTTCTTAGGACAATATGGAATGGCACCAGGAAAATTAAATGCCACTATAAAGAAAAAGGCTATTGGTGATCAAAAAGAAATCACCTCAAGACCAGCAGACAAGTTAAAACCAGAGTTTAATAATCTAAAAATAAAGTCAGAATCTTTTGCTTCAACAGATGAAGATATTTTAACTTATGCTATGTTTCCAGATATAGCGACAACATTTTTACAAGAAAGAAATGCTGGCTCATTAGAACCAGAAATTTTATTAAACAAATCAGAAGAAATGAGTAGAGGCGATCATTTTGCTCCATCCGAATTTAATATCACGTTGCATGGAGAAACATACCATATAAACCTTACTGGGTCAGGTGATCCAAGTGAAATTGAAAGACCATTTTATGTATCCGTTGATGGAATTTCTGAAGAGGTCTTAGTTGAAACTCTTGATGAAATTAAAGTTAATAAACCTAACGGAGAATCAAGCTCAAAAGAAGTTAAAGTAAATAATAATGTACGTTCTAAACCCAGTCATGACGGATGTATAACAACAGCTATGCCTGGTAAGATAATCGATATCAAAGTTAATGTTGGAGATAATGTCTCCGCAGGTGACAGCATAATTATTATTGAAGCAATGAAAATGGAAAATGAGATTCAAGCTTCTAAAACTGGAACTATTGTTGCAATTAATATCAAAAAAGGTGATGACGTATCACCGAATGAAACCTTACTAGAAATTCAATCTTAATTTTTAACTAAAAATGTCTCAAATTATTCTCGCATCTTCGTCTATTTATAGAAAAGAATTATTGCAAAGAATATTAGCTGAATTTAAAGTTATAAATCCAAACGTAGATGAAACCAAAATAAAATCTGAAAATGCATATCAATCAGCTGAAAGACTTGCTGAAGAAAAAGCGCAAAAAATATCAAATAAGTTTAAAGAAGCAATTGTAATTGGCTGCGATCAAACAGCAGAATATAATGAAATTCAAATTGAAAAACCATTAAACTTTAAATCGGCTTTTTCTCAATTAAAAAAATTAAGTGGCAAGAAAGTGAATTTTCATAGCGCTGTATGTATTTGTAATTTTAATGAAAAGATTTCTCTTAAAAAAGTTATCAGTTTTAATGTTAAATACAAAGATTTATCTTCAATTGAAATTGAAAATTATTTGAAACAAGAAAAGCCTTTTAATTGTGTAGGTAGTATAAAGTCAGAAGGTTTAGGAATTACCCTTTTAGATGAAATCAATAGCAATGATCCAACTGCAATAATTGGGCTACCTTTAATAACCTTAACTGATATGCTTAAAAAAGTTGGAATTAATATTAATGGTTGAAAATCATGGCAATCTATTTATTATCCCTTCTTCAATCGAACAACTTGAAAATGTTCCTTTTCTTCTTGAAGAACAAAAAAAACTACTTTACAACATAAAATATTTCATAGTTGAAAATGAAAAAGTATCCAGAAAAACAATCAAAGAACTTAATTTAAAAACAAAATTACAGTCTATTATGCTTTTCAAACATAATGATATATTGAGTAATCTAGATAAATATTTTATTCCTATTTACAATGGCGAGGATATGGGTTTACTTTCAGATTCCGGAACTCCTTGTATAGCTGACCCTGGATCTAAGATAGTCGAGTATGCTCATTTAAAAAATATAAAAATACAGCCCTTAGTAGGGCCATCATCAATTATATTAAGTCTAATGGCATCAGGATTTAATGGTCAAAATTTTAAATTCCATGGATATATTCCAAAAAATAGTCATGATAAAGAAAATTATATAAAAAAAATGATGCGATCAATCCAAAAAGAGAGAGAAACACAAATATTTATAGAAACCCCATATAGAAATCAAAAATTATTAAATGATTTAGTAAAAATATTAGATAAAAAAATTAGGCTATGTTTAGCAATAAATCTAACAAGCAGTAAAGAGCGTATTATTTGTGATTCGATTGAAAATTGGGCACATAAAAAAATTAATGTAGATAAGCAATTATGTATTTTCCTTATCAACTAAATTTTTAACCGGTTTAAATGTATGACGATAAATTTCATTTACTCCATATTTATTTAATAATTTTATATGTTCTTTTGTTGGGTATCCCTTATGCTGCTTCAATTTATATTGGGGATATTTTTTGTCAATTTTAAGCATATATCTATCTCTTTCAACTTTAGCAATTATTGATGCAGCTGAGATAGATTGAATTAATGAGTCACCCTTAGGAATAGCTTTAATTGGAATATTTTTAATTTCTGGACAATAAATACCATCGATATAAATATAATCTGGTTGTTTTTTTAGTAAATTAAAAGCTCGCTTCATTGCTAATAATGATGCTTGAAGTATATTAATTTTGTCTATCTCTTCCACAGATGCCATAGCAAATGAAAATTCAACTGCTTTTAATTTTATTTGCTGATGTAAAAAAATTCTATCTTTCTCTGATAATTTTTTTGAATCGGTCAAATTATTTATATCATCAGCATCAGAGTCTAAAATTACAGCGGATGCAAAAACTGGGCCGCACAGTGGCCCTCTTCCGGCTTCATCTATTCCACATATAAGGGTCATTTTAAATAACTATTTATTTTCTTATAAATCATTTCAGCAGTATTTTTTTTAAGGCTGATATGAAGTTCTTTAAAAATTGCATTTAAATTTTTTTGTAATTTCATGTTTTGCATAATTTCCATTGTTTTTTTTGAAATTTTTTCTGGAGTTGCATTACCTTGCAAGTATTCAGGTACTATAAATTTTTTAAGCAAAATATTCGGTAGTCCAATATATGGAATTAAAATCATATTCTTTAGGATAAGCCATGAAATTAATGAAGTTTTATAAACAACTATCATGGGTTTTTTGAATAATGCCGCTTCAAGGGTTGCAGTTCCTGATACAGTTATAACAAAATCTGAAGCACAGATAGCTTCATGAGAATGGCCAATCATAAGTTTGATATTGTTAATTTTATTATCATTATTAATACGTCTATTAATAAAATCATAATTAGCTTTTGAATTTATAGGAATTATAAATTGTGGTTTTTTTAACTTCTCCCAAAGAAATTCTTTATTAATTAAATTTGCAGAATTAATCATTAGATCTAAATTATTTTTTATTTCACTTATTCTACTACCAGGTAAAAGTGTAATAATTTTATTATTTGATAGATTTAACTGTTTTCTAGTCTTTTTAATACTAGGTTTAATTGGTATTTGATTTGCTAAAGGATGCCCTACAAAAGTAACTGGAACTTTTGCTTTTTTAAAAATTTTTGGCTCATGAGGAAAAACTGTAAATAAATGATTAATGTTATTTTTTATACTAAATATTCTATTCTTTCTCCAAGCCCACACAGATGGAGCTACATAATGAAAAGTTTTGATATTATTCTCTTTCAAAATCTTTTCTACTGTGAAATTAAAATCTGGTAAGTCGATTCCAATAAAAATCTTTGGTTTCTCTTTTAAAAGATATTTTATGACCTTATTTCTTAGGGATAATAAATAAAAAAAATTCTTATATGCTTCAAAATAACCATGAATACTTAATTCACTATAATTAAAATAAGAAGTTAAGCCTTCTTTTTTCATTAACGGGCCACCAACACCAACGAATTTAACATTCTTGATTTTTTTATTTAAATGACCCATTAATTGACTACCAATTAAATCACCAGAAGCCTCACCAGCGAGAATAGCAATCTTTGGCATCTACCTTATGAGCCCTCTATTAGATTTATTTATGAAACTAATATATGGGTTAATTTCTTTATTATTTTTTGCAAGATTTAAAAGTAAATTTTTAGCTTGATCTAAAGTATTTCCTTCTCTATAAATTATTTTGTATGCTTTTTTAATATTAGAAATATATTTAGAAGAAAAATCTCTTCTTTTTAATCCTTCAACATTTATACCATTAGGTTTTGCATTATATCCTGAAGCAATTATGTAAGGAGGAATATCTTTAAAGGTAATTGTTCCGACAGCAGTAATAACATGCTCCCCTACTTTGCAGAATTGATGAACTAAAGTAAAGCCTCCGAGTATTGCAAAATCATCTATTTCAACATGCCCTGCAAGTGAGCTATTATTAGCCAAAACAATTTCATTTCCTAATTTGCAGTCATGGGCTATATGAACATAGGCCATTAGCCAATTATTATTTCCTATCTCAGTTATACCTCCACCACCAGATGTACCAATATTAAATGTACAAAACTCCCTAATTGTATTATTGTCTCCAATTTTTAGAAAAGCTTTTTCATTTGTAAATTTTTTATCCTGAGGGACCTCACCTAATGAACAATAGTGATAAATTTTATTATTCTTTCCAATATCAGTATTACCGGATAATGTTACAAAATTCCCAACCTCAGTATTTTTACCAATTTTAACCCCTTCTCCTATTACTGAATAAGCTCCTACCTTTACTGTGGAATGTAATTTAGATTTATTATGAATTAGTGCTGTTGGATGGATTTTTTTTTCGAATTCCATAAAGAACTATTTTTTAATTTCTTTTAATATACACATCATATTAGCTTCAGCAACAACTTCTTTATCAACAGAAGCTGTTCCTTCATACTTCCAAATACCTTTAAGAATTCTTTCAATCTTTACATTCAAGATTATTTGATCGCCCGGGTTTACTGGTTTTTTGAAACGAGCACTATCGATACCAGCAAAATAATAAACTGAATCTTCATTTGGCTTGGCATCCATAGTTTTAAATGATAATAATGCAGCCGCTTGAGCTAGTGCTTCAATTATTAACACACCAGGCATCACTGGATGATAAGGGAAATGTCCTGGAAAATAAGGTTCATTAACTGTGACATTTTTAATGGCTGTTATCTCTTTTCCAAGCTCAATTGATATAACTTTATCAACAAGAATAAAAGGGTATCTATGGGGTAAATGTTCAAGTATTTCATGTATATCCATTGATAAGTCTTTTTTAGCCATACTATTTCCCTTTTTCTTTCAATTTTATTGCTAACTTAAGCCAATTGTCGTGTTCCATAAAGGGCATAATAGCAGTATATTTCTTATTAGATTTAATTAATGACTTTGTAATCATTGTTCCTGGTGAAATCGTAATATTATCTTTAATTTTAAGGTGCCCTAAAATCATTGCAGCCCCTCCAATTTTGCAGTTCTTTCCAATTTCTGTACTTCCAGCTATACCCACACAGCCTGCTATTATAGTATTTTCATCAATATAACAATTATGTCCAACCTGAACTTGATTATCTATCTTTACTCCAGATTTTATAACTGTATTATCAATTGCACCTCTATCAATTGTTGTATTTGAACCAATATCTACGTTATCATGAATAATTACAGAGCCTATTTGAGGTATTTTATTCCACTCATTATTCATATCCTGAGCGTAACCAAATCCATCACTACCAATAGATGCATTAGAAAAAATCTCACAATTACTTCCAATAACTACATTATTACCAATCGTAACATTTGGATATAACTTTGTTCCTTTGCCTATAGTTACATTATCTCCAATTGACACATTTGAAGATATAATAACGTTATCAGAAATTTTAGACATATGACCAATGGAATTAAATGGGCCAATATAGCAGTTTTTAGAAATTTTACTATCTTCACCTATGGTTGCATTTTGATGAATATAAGGATTAAAAGAATTTTTTTTAAGAAAAAAATTAGCTACTTTAGCAAAAGCTAAATACGGATCATCAACTATAATCCAATCACCTTTTCTTAAATTAACATCCTCTTTTTTTAAAATAACTACTCTAGCCTTGGTATTTTTTAAATCAGTTATTAATTTTCGATCTATGAAAAAAGTAATCGAGGATTCATTTGACGACTTAAGTGATGAAAAATTATCAATTAATAAATTTTTATTTGAACATTTTCCATCTATAATAAGTGACAATTTCCCAGAAGTAATATCCCCCATTGTCTTAAAACCTAATATTTATTTATTTATTTAGTAGTACCTAGCGCTTTAATGACTGTAGCGGTGATATCTACTTTTTTTCCAGCGTAAGCTACGCCTTGGTAAAGCACTAAGTCATAATTTTGTTCTTTAGCAACTTTTTCAACCGCAATATTAACTTGCGCCTGAACTTTTGCAATTTCCTCTCTTCTTCGCAAATCTATATCTTCTCTAACTTCCCTTTCTTCTCTCTTTGCCTCAATTTTTAAAGCTTGAATTTCTTTTGATTTTTTTGTACGTTCAGCTTCTGACATAGTCATACTATTTTTTCTAAATGCACTTTCTTTTTCTTGTATTTTTTTTACTGATTTTTTTAAGCTAGCAGTTCTTTTTTTAAATTCTTTTTCTAATTTCTTATTGGCTGCTACAGTTTGTGGAGCATCTTTTAGTATTTTTTGAACCTCAACAAAACCAATCTTCACTTCTGCCAATGAAACATTAGAACTTAATATTAATAATAAAAATAAAGCTAGATAATTTTTCATATTTTTTCCTTTTTAAATTTAATGTTGACTAAAAAGCACCGCCCATACCAAATTGTAACTCACTTATACTATCATTTATACCATCATTTAGTGGTTTGGCATATGATATTGTCAAAGGTCCAAATGGTGAAAGCCATAAAGCACCAATACCAGCACTGTATCTTAATTCACTTCCTATAAAATCATTTTTAAATACCCCTCCTCCATCAAGAAAAGCACTTAATCTAAAACCTTTAACATTTTTTAAGCCTGGTGGTGGAAAAAAGAGTTCTGCGGAACCATAAAGTGATTTTTTACCTCCTGTTGTTTCATGTTCTGACGTTACTGCGTTAAGGGTCTTTTCTCCAATTGATGCCTGATCATAACCCCTTACATTTTTTGGTCCTCCCATAAAGAAATTTTTAAAGAACGGGTATTTTTTATCGCCATAAGTATCAGCATAACCCAATGAACCTTTAACTTTAAAAGACATATCATCTGAGATAGGCCAATACCTTTCACCTTTACCTATAAATTTATAAAATTTCATATCAAAAACTGGAGCACTAATTTCACCAGTTAAATGATAGTAAGAGCCAGATGTTGGAAATTGAGCATTATTTCGAGTATCTCTAGCATATGCTGAAGCAATTGTTAATGAATCAGAATTACAGCCACTTGTTGAAGTGCTTGAAGTTATATCTTGACAAAAAGCTACATATTCTTCAGATGCATTAGAACCAAGCTCAATATCAGTCAAATCTAAAGTACTAGTAATAGCAACAGAATTATATTCAGATAGTGGAACCCCAAAAGAAAGAGTTGCCCCATATGAGTAAGTATTATAAGCTGCAGTTGCTAAATCTTCAGTATTAACATCTCTTCTATAAGCACCAACAGTTCGAGATACTCCATCATCTGTCCAATAAGGATCTGTATAGCTCAAAGCGTACGTTTTGTTAATTTCACCTGTACTAATAGAGCTACTAACTGTATTACCAGTTCCTAAAAAGTTGGACTGACTAACAGTTAGAGTACCAACTAAGCCCTCCCCAGAACTAACACCCGCTCCAAGCATTAATTTACCAGTATTTCTTTCAATAACATGAAAATTTACGTCAATCTGATCTGTAGCGCCAGGAACATTAGTGGTTTGGACATCAATACTATCAAAATATTGAGTTGCAGAAAGTCTAGTTTTTGATCGATCAACCTTATGTTTCGCATACCAAGATGCCTCAAATTGTCTCATTTCTCTTCTTAAAACACTGTCTTTTGTTTTTTCATTTCCAAAAATATTTATTCTTCTAACATAAATCTTTTTTCCTGGATCAACAAAAAAATTAAAACTAACAGTTCTTTCTTCTTTGTCTACATCAGGTATGGCGTTGGCATTTGAGAAGGCATAACCATAATCACCTAAAATTTGATTTAATCTATTTGTAGTAGCAGTTACTTCAGCTCTATTAAAAACTTGGCCTTTTTGTAAAGAAATTTGTGCCTTAAGTAAAGTCTCTGGCACATTTTCATATTTGCCAGAAAGTTTCGCATCAGCTATAAAATACTTATCTCCTTCTGTTATTGATATATCAATATAAACATTTTTTTTGTTCTCTGAAATTCGTATTAGCGAGGAATTAATTTTAAAATCTAAATACCCTCTATCCATATAAAAACTTCTTAGTTTTTCCAAATCCCCATTAAGTACTTGTTTTGAGTATCTGTCATCTTTATTCCACCAAGATAAAAAGTTTGTTACTTTTAAGTTAAATGACTGCAATAGATCTTCTTTTTGATAAAGCCTGTTTCCAACAATATTAATTTCTTTAATTCTAGAGATAGTCCCTTCTTCAACATAAATATTAACCCTCATTCTATTTCTTTCTAAAGGAATAGCTTCTGCTTTTACTGAAGCAGTATATTTTCCAAGTGCTAAATACTGATTTGCTATTTCTTGCTCTACTTTTTTCAAATCTGTTTTATCAAAAACCAATCCTGATGCAACGTTCATCTGACTTAAACCTATTTTTAATTTATCGTCTTGAAATGCTTCTACACCATAAAAGTTTAGTTCTGCAATAATTGGTTTCTCATTAACGATGATAATGATTTTAGTACCTTCTTGTTCAAGAGAAATATCCTTAAATTGTCCAGTTTTATACAAAAGTTTAATAGTTGAACTAACATCAATCTCTTCAATAGGATCGTTAACATCAAATGGAAGGTTGCTAAAGACTAAACCAGGCTCAATTCTTTGGAGTCCCTCTATTTTTATATCACTAATTAATCCCTCTTCTGCAGATATTGCAGAAAAAGTCGACAAAATAAAAAATAAAATAAATAATAATTTTCGCATTTAATAGAACAAAAAATTAAAAACGTCATTATATACTGCTAATGTGAATACAAGAAATAAAATAATCACTCCAAGTCTTTGAGATATAATCATTTTTTGTCTATTTAAGGGTCTTTTTAAAATTGCTTCGATCGCATAAAAAATTAATTGTCCTCCATCCAATGTAGGTATTGGTAATAAATTTAAAAATCCTATATTGATATTGAGAAAAACCAAAAAACTAAAATAAGTAATTAAACCCATAGATAACGTGTCTGATGATAATTCAGCTATTGAAATTGGGCCAGAAAGTAATCTCCAATCAATATTGCCTGTGATAATGTGTATAAAAGAATTAAAAACCATTTTTATGCCAGATAAAAGATCATAAAATGATTTAATTATTATATCTAAACCATTGAATTTAATAGATTTAATAAAGTTTATTTTATTTGATAATTTAGGTTTTATCATTACCCCAATAATCCCAATAGACTTAATACTTTCAGGATTTAACATAGGTGTTATTTTTATTGGTATTACCTCTTTATTTCTAAGAATACTTACAATAATCTCTTCATTTGGCTTGCTATTTACAGCATCGACAAAATCTGACGAGTTAAAAATAACATTATTATCAACACTGACTATTTGGTCATTTTTTTTAACTCCAGCCATGAAAGCTGGAGAGTCTTTAACGACTTTATCTATTACTAATGAATTTTTACCGGATGGAAAAAAATATAAACCATTAAGATTATTTTTGTTAGTTTTCTTCTTTTTTAAATCTAATCGATTTTCACTATATATAGTGATTGAAATTTCTTTATTATTTCTGAGGACTAAATAGTTTAAATCTTCATTAGCAAATTCAATAAGAGCCTTATTATGGTTTGATAATGAATCAATTTCTTTTTTATTAATGGAAATAATAAGGTCATTTTCCTCAAAACCAACTTGTGACGCGATACTTTCAGCTTTTACAGCGGTTATCTTTGGCAATATTTTAAATTGATCACCTTGATTTAAAAATAACAACAAAATAAAAGCAAAAAAGAAATTTATCAAAGGTCCTGCTAAAACAATAATCGACCTTTTTAATACAGAAATATTCTCAAATAAATTTAAACCATCAAATTTTGACTTTTCATAAAACTTTACATACCCACCAAGAGGTATAAGCCTTAAACTAAATTCTGTTAAACCAAACTGCTTTTTATATAAAGCTCTTCCAAAACCAACAGAAAATTTTTCAACACTTACTTTGAAAAACTTCGCCATTGCAAAATGACCAAACTCATGAACAATAACAACTAAAGAAATAGTGAAAAGAAAAGATAAAATACTATGCAATCTTGAATTCCTTTAATAGTTCCTCAGCCTTTTTTCTGGCTCTTTGATCAATTAATAATATTTCCTCAATGGTATTAAAAGATTCATTTTTAGAATTATTAAGCGCAGTTTTTATTAATTCTGATATTTGTAAAAATTTAATTTTATTTTCTAAAAAGGCGTTAACAGCTATTTCATTAGCTGCATTAATTTCAATTGGATAACTTCCACCATGCTCCAAGCATTCATAAGCTAACTTTAGACAACTAAATTTTTTCAAATCAGGTAAGTGGAACTGAAGATCATTCGACTTAGAAAGGTCGATACCACTTATTCCAGAGGATACTCTTTTTGGATAGCTTAAAGCGTAAGCTATTGGAACTTTCATATCAGGTGTTCCCAATTGAGAAAGGCTACTTCCATCTATAAATTCAACAAGAGAATGAATGATACTTTGCGGATGGATTAGTACTTCAATTTTTCTATAATCAATTTTAAATAAAAAGGCTGCTTCAATAACTTCTAATCCTTTATTCATCATAGTTGCCGAATCAATTGTTACCTTTTTCCCCATAGTCCAATTAGGATGGTTTAAAGCATCTTCAACACTTACATTTTTTAATTCTTTTAAAGAGGAACTTCTAAAAGGTCCTCCTGACGCAGTTAATATCAATTTATTAATTTCTTTAATATTTTTATTATCATGAATTACTTGAAAAATAGCGTTATGCTCACTATCAACCGGAATAATTAATCCGCTATTTTCCTCACATTCTTTTGACAACAAATTGCCTGCCATCACCATTGATTCTTTATTTGCTAAAAGAATTTTTTTACCTTTTTTAGCTGCTTCCATTGTTGAAATTAACCCAGCTGAACCAGTAATAGCAGCAAGAACTAAAGTTACATCATTATTTCCTGCTATATATTTATGCCCTTCCTCACCAATTAAAATTTCAGTCTTTAAATTTTTTTCTTTAAATAGAATAGATAATTCTGATTGTGAATTTTCATCTTTTACAACTACGTAGGATGGATTAAATTCTAAAGTTTGCTTAAATAATAAACTAGTATTTTTATGTCCAGATAGAGCGAAAACCTTGAATTTATCAGGATGTAATTTAATAACATCGAGTGCACTACAACCTATACTTCCAGTTGATCCTAGAATTGAAATTATTTCCATTTAAATATACCTAAACAACTCAAATAATATAAATAGAATTGGTATTGTTGGACAAAAGCTATCCATTCTATCCAAAAATCCCCCATGCCCTGGTATCATTGAGCTACTGTCTTTAATTTTCGCCATTCGCTTTAAAAAAGATTCGTAAATATCGCCATACAAACTTAATGCTGTGACCAAAAATGCAAGTAAAAAGCCATCTAGTAAATTGATATTTGTATTAGTAGCCCATAATAAAACAAAAGCAATATTACTAATGAACCCACCTAAAAGTCCCTCTAATGTTTTTCCTGGACTTATATTTTTAGCTATTTTAAATTTCCCAAACTTCTTGCCAAAAAAATATGCTCCAATATCTGCAAGCCAAATCATTAATATAATCATAAATAAAAAGTTTTTATCTGCCCAAAAAATAAACATTATCGTAAGAAGCATAGGTGAAATATAAACTGCTCCATAAAAAATTTTAATTACTGCATTCGATGATATTTTTTTATAAATAAGATCAAAAGGAACAATCAGAAACCAAAATACCAAGCTAAAAGGTATCAAAATAAGTATATAAGGTTCAAAAATTTGATGTCTTAAGAATGACTCATAGGAACCTAAAAAGGAATTAAAGAAAGAAAAAGAAAAAGATAGTGACAATAAAAATTGAGTAATTATTGGAGTTGCTGCTAAAATCCAGTAAAAAATCTTATTTACACTATTTAATTTTAAAATATTACTTAATTCGAAAAGTAGAAATCCACCCAAAAGAAGTACTAAAAATTCAAAAAAAATAGAGTCTAAGAAAAAATAGGTAAGGCTAAATATTAAAACCATAGCAATTGACGATTTTATTCTTTGACTTAACATTTATTCACCCTTTTTTAGATTACCAAATTTTCTTTCGGTATTTTGAAAAAAATATAAAGCATCTATAAAATCTTTTTCAGAAAAATCTGGCCATAATGTATCAGTAAAATAAAGCTCAGAATATGCAGCCTGCCATAAAAGAAAGTTACTCAATCTTCTTTGACCTCCTGTTCTTATTAATAAGTCAACATCAGGCATATTTTTTGTATAAAGATTATTACTCAAATCCTTTTCTAAAAGCGGAATTTGAAAATCTTTAGAATTTTTGTAAAATTTATTTACTGCCATCAAGATTTCTGAACGAGCACCATAATTAAGGGCAATATTTAACTTTATCCCTGTATTTTTACTTGAATTTTTTTCTAGAATTTTAATTTTATTTTGTAAATCTTTACTAAAAATATTTATATCACCTAATACACGTACTCTAATATTATTATTTATTAATTTATCACTTTGACTAGAAATTGAATCTGAAAATAAGCTCATTAGTCCCTTGATTTCCTGGTTTGGACGATTCCAGTTTTCTGTACTAAAAGCATATAAAGTAATATATGGTATTTTGTAAATTATTGCAGACTTAACAATAATTTCCAGAGTATCTAATCCTTTTTTATGGCCTGCAATTCTTGGGAGCATTCTTCGTTTTGCCCAACGTCCATTACCATCCATAATAACTGCAATATGCTTTGGAGCTTTTTTTGATTTTAAACTTCTTTTTTTTAAAAAATAAAACAGATTTAGCCTCAGGCTTATATCGCAAGCAAATCTTTTTCTTTTGCTTCTATTAATTTATCAACTTCAACGACAAATTCATCAGTTATTTTTTGAATAACTTCATGGATCCTTCTTTCATCATCTTCACTAATTTCTTTTTCTTTTGTCATCTTCTTCAAAGACTCATTACAATCTCGCCGAGTATTTCTGATTGAAATCTTTGAATTCTCACCTTCAGATTTTACTACTTTAATCAAATCCCTTCTTCTTTCTTCGGTTAAAGCTGGCATAGGAATCCTAATTAACTCGCCTGCAGTTGCTGGATTTAAACCCATATCACTTTCACGAATTACTTTTTCTATGGCTTGAATCATAGTTTTTTCATATGGTTGAACATTAATTGTAGTAGCATCGGCAACAGTAATACTAGCAACTTGATTAAGTAGAGTTTGCGATCCATAATAATCAACTGACAAATGATCTAAAATACCTGCATGTGCCCTTCCTGTTCTTATTTTTGATAAATCCGCTTTAAGAGAATCAATACTTTTTTGCATTTTAATAGTAGCGTTATTTTTAATTTCATCCATTTAAATAATTCCTTGTTTTAATTAATAGATACTAAAGTACCTTCTTTTTTACCAAGAAGTATATTTTTAAGCATATTTTCTTTAAAAATATTGAAAACAGCAATTGGAAGCTTTTGGTCTCTGCAAAGAGTAAAGGCAGTTGCATCCATGACTTTAAGATTTTTATTTATCACTTCATCAAAAGTAACTTGCTTAAACATTTTTGCTTTAGGATTTTTTTCAGGGTCGTCTGAGAAAATTCCATCAACTTTTGTAGCTTTAATCATTATATCTGCATTAATTTCCATAGCTCGAAGTGCTGCGGCAGTATCGGTTGTAAAAAAAGGATTACCTGTTCCAGCAGCAAAAATAACAATTTTTTTATCTTCTAAGTATCTTATTGCCTTACCCCTTATATAAGGCTCAACAATTTGATCTATATTAATCGCTGACTGAACTCTACTATTAATTCCTGCATGCTTCATTGCATCTTGAAGCGCTAAAGCATTCATAACTGTTGCTAGCATCCCCATATAATCAGCAGTCGCTCTGTCCATTCCTGCTGCACCAAGAGCAACACCTCTAAAAATATTGCCTCCGCCAATAACTATAGCTATTTCTATACCTAAAGAAACTATGTTATTAATTTCTTTTACAATTTTATTTATTATCTCTGGATTTACACCAAAAGCATCATTCCCCATTAAAGCTTCTCCGGAAAGCTTTAGAAGAATTCTTTTGTATTTTGTAATTGCCATAATTGATTATTTTAACTTGTTTTAAGTTAAAAAAAAGGATTGTAATAAACAATCCTTTTTAAAATTTTAATTATCATCCTTTTGAAGCTGCGGCGACTTCAGATGCAAAATCTTCTTCTTTTTTTTCTATCCCATCACCAACAATATAAATATTAAATGAATGAATCGAAGCATTATTATTTTTTAAAAGCGTATCAATCGTAACTTTATCATCCTTAACAAAAGGCTGATTAAGTAATGTAATCTCTTTTAAAAATTTATTAATAGATCCTTCTGCAATTTTTGAAAGCATATCTTCTGGCTTCCCAGCCTCTTTTGCTTTTTCAATAGCAACTCTTCTCTCGGTTTCAATAATCTCAGTCTCAACCCCACTCTTATCAATTGCTTTTGGTTTTGTAGCAGCTATATGCATCGCGATATCTTTTCCTAACTCTTCATTTCCAGATTCTAAATCTAAAATTACTCCTAATTTTGACCCATGAATATAAGAATACAAAGAACCTTTAGCTTTAAGATTAACAAATCTTCTTGCAGAAATATTCTCTCCAATTTTACCAATTAACTGGGTTCTTAATTCTTCTACAGATGAGTTATCAATTTGTTGGGAACTCAAACTTTCAATATCACCGACGTCTTTTTCAACAATAGTCTGGGCTAATTTATTCGAAAAATTAATAAATTCTTCATTTTTAGCACAAAAATCAGTTTCAGAGTTAACTTCTAAAAGTGATCCAGATTTACCATCCTTGGATATAAAAGCACTGATAACACCTTCTGCAGCAATTCTTCCAGCAGCTTTACTAGCTTTATTTCCGAAACGTACTCTCAGAATTTCTTCAGCCCTTGACATATCACCGTCAGCTTCAATCAAAGCCTTTTTACAATCCATCATTGGTGCATCAGTTTGCCCTCTTAACTTCATTACCATAGTTGCTGTTATTTCAGCCATTATCTTGATACTCCTATTTTTTCAATTTATGTAGTTTATGTAGTTTTTTTTCCATCAACTAGCTCTGAGTTTTGTTCAGCAGCAACTTTATTTTCTCCAGCCATTTTTGCAAGATCGTTTAGAGCCTTATTTTTTCCATCAAGAATTGCATCTGCCATACCTCTTGCATATAATCTAATAGCCCTGCTTGAGTCGTCATTACCTGGAATAACATAATTGATATTTTCAACCGAATTATTAGTATCAACAATTCCAATAATTGGTATTCCCAATTTTGTTGCCTCTACAACGGCCCCATTCTCATAACCTACGTCAATAACAAAAATAGCATCTGGTAATGAAATCATATTTTTTATTCCACCAATTGACCTATCTAATTTGTCATATTCTCTTTTTAAATTAAGTGCTTCTTTTTTTGTAAGCTTATCCAGAGTTCCATCTTCAAACATTGCTTCCAATTCATTTAATCTTTTAATAGATTGTTTTACAGTTTTAAAATTCGTCAGCATCCCACCTAACCATCTGTAGTTAACATAGGCACAATCAGCCCTTATGGCTTCTTCCTTTAAAATCTCTCTTGCTTGTCTTTTGGTACCAACAAACAAAATACGGCCTTTATTTGCAGCCAAAGTTGAAGCATACTTCAGTGCTTCATGAAACATCGGTAAAGTTTTTTCAAGGTTTACTATGTGAATTTTGTTACGATCCCCAAATATATACGGTGCCATTTTAGGGTTCCAATATCGAGTTTGATGTCCAAAATGAACACCAGCTTCAAGCATTTGTCTCATGGTTATAGACATTTTTCTATCTCCTCATTAAGGGTTAATCACTTCATTAAACTTAAAATGACTATTTAAATAGTAAATAGCACCCTCAACTAAGCCTAATGGTATATTAATTTTTCATTAATTCGAAAGCTCGCTATGATAACATATTTAATTAATAACAAAGCTATATTTAACTTATTTAATGTCAATTTCAATTAAAAATTCAGAAGATATAAGAAAAATGAGAATTGCTGGCAAACTAGCCTCAGAAGTTCTTGATTTTATTACTCCATTTATTAAAGCAGATATTACCACAGATGAAATTGATAAGATTTGTCATAATTTTATGGTGGATAAACAAAAAACAATTCCTGCTCCATTAAATTATTCTCCACCAGGACACACACCTTATCCAAAATCAGTCTGTACGTCAGTAAATCATCAAATTTGTCATGGAATTCCTAGCTCAAAGATCTTGAAGAAAGGCGATATTGTAAATATTGATGTTACTGTCATAAAAGATGGTTATCATGGAGATACAAGTAGAATGTTTTTTGTTGGTGAGCCATCAATACAAGCAAAAAGATTATGCGAGGTTACTTATCAATCCATGTGGTTAGGAATTGAAGCAGTGAGACCTGGAGCTTATCTTGGAGATATTGGTCATGCAATTCAATCTTTTGCTGAATCAAATGGGTACAGCGTAGTCAGAGAGTTTTGTGGTCATGGAATTGGACTAGTTTTTCATGAAGAACCCCAAGTTCTTCATTATGGAGAATCTAATACAGGAATCAAACTTGAACCTGGAATGATATTTACAATTGAGCCTATGATAAATGCAGGTAAGAGAGATATCAAAATGTTACCTGATGGCTGGACTGTTGTAACCAAAGATAGAAGTTTGTCCGCACAATGGGAGCATACAATATTAGTAACAGATTCATCTTATGAAGTTTTAACTGTCTCTGAGGGTACCCCAAAACCATTTCTCAAAGATTAATCTTAAAAGTAGTTTTAAATGAATAAAAAAGGATTAACTCAATTAAAAAAAATGTATCAAGAAAAATTTCATAATTTATGTGAAAAATTTCTTGAAAATCATAATAGTAAAGCATATCTAAAAAAACAAACTCAATTAGTTGATAAGTTATTGGTAAAAATCTGGAAAAGCTTATCTATTAGTGAAAATATTTCTTTAGTAGCAGTAGGTGGCTATGGGAGAAAAGAATTATTTCCATATTCTGACGTTGATATATTAATTATTTTTGAAAAAGAAATTTCAAAAAATGATCAAGAATCTATAAGTCAATTTTTAACAAACTGTTGGGATTTAGGTTTTAAAGTTGGTCATAGTGTAAGAAATATTAAAGAAAGTAAATATGAGTTTAAAAAGGATATTACTACAGCTACAAATCTTATTGAATCAAGATTTATTATCGGCTCATTATCAGTATTTAGTAAATTAGAACAAGCAATTAATAATTCTTTATCAATCAAAACATTTTATAAACGTAAACTTGAAGAACAGTCCAGTAGGCATAGAAAATTTAAAGATTCAGCTTATCAATTAGAACCAAATATTAAGGAGAGTCCGGGTGGTTTGAGAGATCTTCATATGATTAGATGGATTTCAATAAGCCAAAAAAAAGGAAAAACATTTAGGGAAATGTTTGAAAATAATTTAATTGACAAGCTAGAATTCAATAAAATACAACTCCATGAAACAAAAATAACAAAAAGAAGGATACTTTTGCATATCCTAACTAAAAGAGTAGAAGATAGATTAGTCTTTGATGTTCAAAATAAACTTGCTGAAGAGCTTGGTTTTAAAAATACAAAAGAAAAAAAATCAAGTGAAATTGTAATGAAAAGTTATTATAAATCAGTTAATTATATAATTTTATTCAATGAAATTCTTATCAAAAGATTAGATCCTAATACCTATAAAAAAATAAAGATAAGACATAAATTACCATTTTATATTTATAATAATCTAATAGAGCTAGAGCAAATAGATATTCTAAAAATTAAACCTTATTTTTTAGATGCATTTATTCTTTTTCAGCAAAATAATAAAGCTATAGGTTTTGGCCCAAATCTTCTTGGGGTACTTGATTCTTTATCAGAAAAAATAACTAAAGATTATAGAGCCCAACCACAAAATCAAAAAAAATTCCTCAAAATATTCAAAAGTAAAAATAAAGTTAGTCGTTCATTAAGAATATTAAATAAATGTAATATTTTAGGAAAATTTATTCCAGCATTTGGAAAAATTGTAGCTCAAATGCAACATGATTTATTTCACATATACACAGTTGATGAGCACACTTTAAATGTCATAGAAAATATTAGGCGATTTACACTTGAAAAATGGAAACATGAATTTCCTGAATGCAATGAAATCTTTAAAAAATTCAAAAAACCTTACTTAATTTATTTGGGTGCCCTTTTCCATGATATAGCCAAGGGACGTGGAGGGGATCATTCCGAGCTAGGAGAAACTATTGCACTAAAATTTGGCAATGATATGAGTCTTGATTATGAAGATATTAATTTAGTTACTTGGTTAGTTAAATCTCACTTAAAAATGTCAACTATTGCTCAAAAATCTGATTTGGCGGATACACTTGTAATCAATGAATTTGCAAAATTTGTTAAAACAAAAAATAGATTAGACGCATTATATCTCCTAACTGTTGCAGATATAAGAGGAACTAGTCCTCATGTATGGAATCAATGGAAAGCCAGCCTATTAAGAAGCTTATATTTAGAAACTAAAAATATTTTAAATGAAAAAAAATTAGAAATTCCAGATGTAATAAATAAAAGAAGAAAAATCGCTAATAAAATTTTGTCAAAATATTCAATTAGCCCTACTAGTTATAAAAAATTATGGGCAAATTTTGGTGAAGATTATTTTTTAAGATTTGATGGAAAAGAAATAGCATGGCATACAAGAGTTCTCTTACCTCACCATTTAAAGAATAAACCAACAATTAAAGTTCGCCACAGTATAGAGGGGCAAGGTATAGAAGTACTAATTTATACGCGAAATGTTAGTGGGTTGTTTGCTAAAATTACGAATTTTTTCTATGGAATCAAATGTGAAGTTGTCCAAGCCACAATAACTACTACTGAAAATAATTACGCATTAGATGTATATAATATTATAGATAATCCAAATGAATCAATAAGTTACAAACATTATTTTCTACATATTGAAACAGAATTAACAAAATATTTAAAAGATAAAAATACTAAATTAATTCTTTCTAAATATAAAAAAACATCTCAAGCGACTCATCATCAAATTAAATCTGAAGTGACATATAAAAAGGTTAAAAATGATCGTTATGAAATTGAAGTTATAACAGCATCAAGACCTAATCTTTTAGGCCTAATTGCAAAAGAAATAAATTTACTTGGAATGTCTATTCATAATGCAAAAATTAATACCCTAGGTCAAAGAGCTGAAGATTTCTTTATCGTATCCTTAAAAAATAAAGTAGGTATAGAAAAACAACTTAATAATTTATCAATGAATATTAAAGCTCAAATTAATAAATAATTATGGCTAAACAAAAAAAAATTACTAATTTTAAAAATCTAAAGGATTCTGATATTTCAAGAATAATAGAAATGGCATGGGAAGATAGAACTTCATTAGACGCAATATTTAGGGTTTATGGTTTGAATGAGACTAATCTAAAACTTTTAATGAAGAAAAAATTAAAATCACAAAGTTATACTTTATGGCGAAAAAGAATGAATAAAAGTAATTTAAGGCATGAATCTTTAAGGCCTGATGGAATAACTAGAGCTTTTTGCTCTCAACAATACAAACACAAGAAGTAGTTACTTATTCGGCTTCACCATTTTTTTTGGATCAACAATATCATCAAATGTTTTTTCATCAAAAAAACCTAATTTAATTGTTTCTTCTTTAATTGTTGTTCCGTTTTTATAAGCATTTTTAGCAATTATAGATGCTTTATCGTATCCAATAATCGGCGAAAGAACTGTAACCATCATTAGACTATCATTCATTAATTTATCTATCCTTTTTTTATTTGGCTTTATTCCTTTAAGACAATTATTTGTGAATGAAATACATGCATCACCCAAAAGCTTTATAGACTGAAGAATATTATAAGCAATCATTGGTTTATAGGTATTTAATTCCAAATTTCCCTGTGAACCAGCAAACCCAATAGCTGTATCATTTCCAAAAACCTGAATACAAACCTGAGTTAATGCTTCAATCTGTGTTGGATTTATCTTTCCGGGCATTATTGAGCTTCCAGGCTCATTTTCAGGTAAATTTAATTCACCAAACCCAGCTCTTGGTCCAGAGCTTAGCAAACGAATATCATTTGCTATTTTAAACAAAGATACTGAAGAAGCTTTTATTGCTCCGGATAGCTCAACTATAGAATCATGAGTTGCAATAGCTTCAAATTTATTAGTTGCTGAAACAAATGGAAGTTTTGTTAATTTTGCTATATTTTTAGCAACAGACTTATTCCAAGTTTTATCTGTATTTAATCCCGTTCCAACTGCAGTTGCTCCTTGAGCAATTTTGTATAATCTTGGAAGTGAACTTTTAACTCCCTTAATAGCCATTTCTACCTGATATGCATAACCAGAAAACTCTTGAGATAATGTTATTGGAGTTGCATCCATCGTGTGAGTTCTACCAATCTTTATAATTCCATCAAATTGTTTTATTTTTGTTTGTAGAACTTTATGAAGTTTTAATAATGAAGGTAAAAATAAATTTTTTAATTCTAAAACAATAGCAATATGCATTGCAGTCGGGAAAGTATCATTTGATGACTGACTCATATTGCAATGATCATTAGGATGAATTAAGTCTTTTGAACCCATACTCCCTCCCAATATTTCAATTGCTCTATTAGCAATAACCTCATTCGCATTCATATTTGATTGTGTACCTGATCCAGTTTGCCAGACAGCAAGGGGAAATTGATCATCGAGCTTTCCACTAGCAACATCATCAGCTGCTTTGATAATTGCATTAGCTATTTTTTTATCTAATTTACCACTTTCTCGATTTGATAATGCACAAGCTTTTTTTACTAACCCCAGTGCATGAATTATTGAAAGAGGCTGTTTTTCCCATCCAATCGAGAAATTCATGAGAGCTCTTTGAGTTTGTGCTCCCCAATATTTATCAATCGGAATTTCTACTGTTCCAAGTATGTCAACTTCAACTCTAGTATTAGTTTTTTTCAAAATCTAGCCCTTTTTTAAATAGTAGGATAATTTTTAATCAACTTTAACAAGGATTGTAAATCTTTACTAGGACAGCTTTCTGGCCTAAAAATTAATTCTAAAAGCTTTATATCATCCATCTTAAGTAATTCATCAAAACTATTCTTAGAATTTGAATCTAGATATTTGTAAGCATTTTTATAAAAAGGATTTAATATTAAATCTAGCTCCAGTAACCCCCTTTTAAGTTTATGATCAATTTTTTCCATATAATTTTAATCCTTAGTTTTTATTGAAAAAATTTTTTTATCTTTGAAAGAATTTTTTCTATTTTTAAATTCCATTTTTTTTATACTAGAAATAGCTCGAGCAGGACTCAATCCTTTAGGGCAAACATCAGAGCAATTCATAATATTGTGACAAAGATAAAGTCTTTCGGGCTCATCTAAATTTTTTAATCTTTCATCTTGTCCTTTATCTCTTGAATCTGAAAGAAATCTATATGACTGAATAAGGCTTGCAGGGCCAACAAATTTGTCAGGGTTCCACCAAAATGAGGGGCATGCTGTAGTACATGCTCCACATAAAATACATTCGTATAACCCATCAAGTTTTGCCCTTTCTTCTGGACTTTGTAATCGCTCATTTTTAGGAGGTTTTTCATCATTTATTAAGTAAGGTTTAATTGAGTTATATTGATCATAAAACTGGCCCATATCTACAATCAAATCTCTTATTACAGGTAAGCCTGGCATTGGTCTAATAACTATTGGTTGTTTTAAACTTTCAATTTTAGTTATGCAAGCTAAGCCATTTTTACCATTTATATTCATAGCATCTGATCCACATACCCCTTCACGACATGATTTTCTTAAAGACAGAGTGTCATCTATTACCTTAATTTTTAGCAAAGCATCCAATAACATAATATCTTTAGGATCAAGATTGATTTCATAAGATTGCATATAAGGCTTTTTATCGGTTTCTGGATTAAATCTATAAATAGAAAATTTCATCGGTAACTCCTAATATGTTCTCTCTTTGGGTGGAAACGAATTTACAGTTATTGGATTCATATTTACTGGCCTATAATAAATTTTATTTTGTTTATTATTAAAAACTGTATGTTTTAACCAATTTTCATCATCTCTATTAGGAAAGTCTGAACGACAATGAGCACCTCTACTTTCTTGTCTTTCATTTGCACTATAAATAGTTGCTTTTGCAACAATAAATAAATTTTCAAGCTCTAAAGCTTCAACTCTTGCAGTATTAAATATTTTTGATTTATCAGTTATTTTTATATTCGCTATTCTTTTTTCTAGAGCATTAATTTTAATAACACCTTTTTGGAGTAAATCAGAAGCTCTAAAAACTCCACAATGCTTTTGCATAATATTTCTTAGCTCGTCACCAAGTATATTCGGGTCCTCACCATTTTCATTTGCATCTAATTTTTTAATTTTTTCTAACACCTTATCTTCAGGATTCTTTGGTAAAGATTTAAATTTACTATTTTTATTATTTTTAATAATATGCAAACCAGCAGATCTTCCAAAAACAATTAAATCCAACAATGAATTTGAACCTAATCTATTAGCACCGTGAACTGAAACACATGCACATTCCCCAATAGCATAAAAACCTTGAACAATTCCATCCTCACTCCTAACTTGACCACTTAGGTTTGTTGGTATTCCACCCATCATGTAATGAACGCTTGGAACTACTGGTATTGGTCCATCAATTGGATCAACATTTGCAAATTTAATTGAAATATCTCTAATCCCTGGTAATTTTGATTTAATAATTTCAGGATCCAAATGGGATAAATCTAAATAAACTGCATTTTTTTCTGGACCAACGCCACGACCTTCTTTAATTTCAGTTGTAATTGCTCGAGACACGATATCTCTGCTTGCTAAATCTTTAGTTGAAGGTGCGTATTTTTCCATAAACCTATCTCCATCAGAATTTATTAAAAAACCACCTTCACCCCTTGCACCCTCGGTGATAAGAACGCCTATTCCTGCAATACCAGTTGGATGGAATTGCCAAAACTCCATATCTTCAAGAGATACACCGGCGCGACAAGCCATACCTAAACCATCACCAGAATTTATAAATGCGTTTGTACTTGCTTGAAAAATTCGTCCTGCACCACCAGTTGCAAAAATAGTATTTTTTGAATGAAAAATACCAATATCTCCTGATTGCATCTCGATTGCGATTACACCTAAAATATCTCCATCATCATTTTGTATCAAATCTAAAGCATTCCATTCAACGAAAAACTTTGTATTTTCCTTAATATTTTGTTGATAGAGCGTATGAAGCATTGCATGCCCAGTTCTGTCAGCAACCGAACATGTTCTTGAAATTGAAGACTCCCCAAAATTTTTAGTCATACCTCCAAAAGGCCTTTGATATATTTTCCCATCGCTACTTCGATCAAAAGGCATGCCATAATGCTCAAGTTCATATATGGCCTCAGCAGCATGCTTACACATATATTCAATAGCATCTTGATCTCCAAGATAATCTGAACCTTTAACAGTGTCATACATGTGCCAAATCCATTTATCTTCGGATATATTTGCTAAAGCAGCAGCTATTCCCCCTTGAGCGGCTACAGTGTGAGATCTAGTAGGAAAAACTTTCGAAATTACGGCTACATTAAGTCTTGCATTAGATAATTGAAGAGCTGTTCTCAATCCAGCGCCACCGCCTCCAATAACCAGAGCATCAAATTTAAAATTTTTGATCATCTAAAGTTACCCATAAAAAGCATACAAATTATAATCACTTGAATGATGCTCATTAAAGCAAAAATTTGATTTAGAAAAATTCGAATAATTTTATTCTTAATATAATCACTTGTGATGTGCAACATACCAATCCAAGAATGAAAAAACATTAACAAAAAAAATAAAATAGTTGCCAACTGAATATAAGTTGAATCAAATATATTTGTCCACATATGAAAATTAATAGGTGATTTATTCAAAATAGTTATAACCATAAAAAATAAATAAAGAAGCATATAAACTGCTGTGAACCTTTGATAGAGCCACTGAGTCATTCCTCCGAAAATATTAAAAAAATTATTTTTTACCATACTGATAGACTGATTAGAAAGGTTATTAAAAAACTTACCAATAGAACAGTTTTACTTGAAAATCTTGCTGTTATTAAATCTAAACCTAACTGTAAATCCAAAAAAAGATGTCTAGTACCAGCCAATATGTGATGAGTTATTCCCCAAATAAGTATTAAAGATATAAATTTAATTGGCCACAATTTAAAAAAACTTACAACTTGTAGGAAGTATTGTTCAGAAATTAACGAATACCATAGGGAAATAGTTAAAATTGGCATCAATAAAAATAAGAAAACACCACTCATTCTATGTAAAATTGATACTAGTGCTGGCAAAGGGAATTTAATTGTAAATAAATTTAAATTTTTAATTTTTTTAGCCTGAATCATTTTGGCGCAGCCTTTTCAACTGCCTTTGCAACCCATTTCATTAAACGAGGGTCAAAAGGCTTAGGAATAAAATAATTTTTACCAAAAGATAATGAATCTAATTCATAAGCATCAAGAACAGTTTTTGGAACAGGCTCTTTTGCAAGATTAGCTAAGCCATTTGCTGCTGCAATGAGCATATTTTGATCAATTTCTTTAGCTTTAGCATCCAAGGCTCCCCGAAATAAAAAAGGAAATCCTAAAACATTATTTACCTGGTTTGGAAAATCAGAACGTCCAGTTGCCATAACAATATCACTTCTTATATTATGTGCCTCTGATGGCAAAATTTCTGGGTCAGGATTAGCTAATGCAAAAATTATAGGATTTGGCGCCATTGACAATAATAATTCTTTAGTTAGCAGATTTGCACCAGAGACACCAATGAATACATCAGCATTTTTTAATGCATCACCAAGGACTCTCGCATCAGTTTTAAGAGCTAAATCCTGATTGTATTCATTTAAACCTTCTCTGCCTTCAAAAAGCACTCCTTTTCTATCAACTAATAAAATATTTTGAGCACCCAGATTTTTTAATAGTCTAGCGCATGAGCATCCTGCTGCCCCAGCACCTAAAAAAACTATCTTTGCTTTTTCAATTTGTTTTTTTTGAATCTCTAACGCATTAATTAAACCAGCAGCAACAATTACAGCAGTGCCATGTTGGTCATCATGAAAAACTGGTATATCTAATTTTTGTTTTAATATTTTTTCAATATAAAAGCATTCTGGAGCTTTTATATCTTCGAGATTAATTCCTCCAAATGTTGGAGAAATATTAATTACTGTTTGAATAAATTCATCTGGGTTACTACAATTTATTTCAATATCAAAGACATCAAGATTTGCAAACCTCTTAAATAAAACTCCCTTTCCTTCCATAACTGGCTTACCAGCCAATGCACCAACATTACCTAAGCCCAGAACTGCACTGCCATTAGTGATAACAGCAACTAAATTACCTTTGTTTGTATATCGATATGCATTCAATGGGTCTTTTTCTATTTCACGAACTGGCTCTGCAACTCCAGGGGTATAAGCTAAAGATAAATCATCAGAACTTTCACACGGTTTCGATGAATTGATTGTTAATTTACCAGGAATGGGAAATTCATGATAATCCAATGCTTCTTTTATTTTCTTATTCATTTTTTTCCTACTCAAGCTCAGCTCGATAATAATGATTGTTTGTGAGACATAGGCCTAATCTCCATTCAATTGGTCTATGATCAAAAGTATATGAAAGCCTTTCTATACTCAACAGAGGAGTGCCTTCAGAGACATTAAGTAATGATGAAGATGACTTATTAGCTAACGTAGCTTTTATTTTTTCATCTGCATGAAGCATTTGTATCCCAAAACTTGTTTCATACATTCGATACATTAAACCATTACTTTCTATAACTTTTTCGGGTGTTAGACCTTTAAATACAATAGATGAGATCTTTATACAATCTAAAATAAGTGGTTTTTCATTGAAAGTTAAAAGTCTTTTAATAGAGAATAAGGTTGATGAAGGATTAATATCTAAAGCTTTTGCTATTTGCATATTAGCTTTCTCTTTTTCAAATGAAACTAATTTATTATTTAATTTTTCCTTAAAGCCTGTATTTGAGGTCAATCTAAGAAATCTTAATTGTATATTTTCCTCATTGTGTGTAGAAACGAATGTGCCTTTTCCTTGCATTCGAATTAAAATTTTATCTGCAACTAAATCATCTATTGCTTTTCTAACAGTGCCTTGACTAACTTTATACCTATTAGCAAGCTCGATTTCACTTGGTATTGATTTACCAGGTACCCATTCTGCATTAACCAAACTTTCTGTTATTTGTTTTTTTACCTGTATATAAAGAGGGTTCATTGATATTTGCACCACATTTCAATATTTAAGTCTTATATATGATATATAAGACTTAAAAAATATGCAAATTTTAAGTTACTTGATAATACTGGCCTTAATTACTTGTAATTCTTCAGTGGAATTGACGAATTCATCAAAACTATAACCTGATCTACCATACCAATAGCGACTATTTGATTCATCACCTTCAATTTTGTGTAAAACTGCATGTATTCTTTGAGCTAAAGTAGTATTTAATTCTTGAACAATTAAATGTGAGTCATCCCATTTGCCTTGTAAAGCAAGATCTATAGCTTTAATATAATTTTCGTTATTATGATTCATTAAATCTCTTTTCTTGATTAATTCTATACTCACAATTAACCTTATGTTTATTTAATAAACCATTGATTTCTAATGAATTAACTTTACATATAGAACATCTATAGACATTAACACCCTGCTCAATTTTCTCTTGAGGATAATCAATATAAAATTTTGGTTTCATATTATTTACTGTGCACTTATTGAGAAACTACGCTTTTTAAAAATATTAGATTGACATGCGTCTTTAATATTTTTTTTAGTTAATTTAGCAAACATTTTATTATCTAATCTAGCCATAAGTGGTCCCATGGTAAAAAAAGGTTTAAAGAATTCTTCTAATGATTTTTTACCTAAAAATGAAGTTTCACCATTAATTATGATTGGCTTCAAATTTCTATGTTCAGCATTAAATACTAAGTTAACATAACCGTCATCACTTAAAACATTATCATGTAAATCCATTAGAAAATATTTCCACTCCTCAACATCCCAAAGTTCTGAAGTTGAATGGCCATTGAAAAAAATTTGAAATGCTGTTACAACGTCGTACTTATTCTTTAGCTTTAATAAAGGCTTATTTTTTTTAACTGTAAACTCATATTTATTTACTTTTAATAATTTTGCAGCCTCTTTAAGAATAGGACTTGCGTTTGGCATATCTATTGAATCTACTTTATGACCATTCGATGTTGCAATATGAGAAAATAATCCAAAACCACAACCAATATCTAAAATTCTTGAATTCTTTTTTAATTTTAATTCATTAAATCTTTCAACATTTCGTGCAAAATTACCATCCAAGTCCCTTGCATATTTAGCATAAAAATCGTCATCTCCATGAAATCGACTATCTTTTGATTGCTTATTGTTATGAAGACCTCTTAATTTATTTTTTAGATCATCCGATAAAATTGGTTGAAAATCTTTTTTTAATTGAAGGGAACTTGCATTATTTTTTAAATCATTAGTACTTTCTAATAGATCCTCCAAGATTGAAGAATTTTTATTATTACCTACATACCAAAAAAATTTTTTTAAATCTACTATAACTTGTAAATCAGATTGATAAATCTTTTTTCTAAAGTATGCATTGCAAATTAAACAAGAATACTCATCTACACTAAAAGGCATACCAACCTGAGTTGCACTTTTAGCTTTAGCCATATGAGAATTAATTTCAATTGATGTTCGTTCGTCTCTATTTTTCATATATTTAATTTAATTTTTGATTACTCTAAATTATATCAATAAAATAAAAAACTATTTAATTTATAGACCTATTTAACTTCTTTTTCTATCCATTCTAAATAGTTTTTTAATCCATCATCAATAGAAATAAAAACTAACTCAGGATTATCATATGAATGGTTATTTAAGATAAATTTTTTAAGCCTCTGTTTATTTGATTTTATTGTTTTTATGATTACCAATACTTCTTTTTCTGAAACTATTTTAGTTTTCCATCGATAGATAGAATGAATATTGTCTACTATATTCACACAAGCTACTAAGCCCTCTTGAACTAACTTTTTTGAAATTTTTTGAGCTTGCCTTTTGTTAGCAAATGTAGATAAAGCTATAATGTAAGGAGATCTTGGCATGGTATTTTGTTTACCCTTATTTATTGATTAACAAATTTAGATTAAAGGAAAGCTTATGTTTAAACAACATTTAAATGAATCAGGCAAAAGCTACGCTGAGCATTTTCTTTTTGCTTTTGTTGCTGGCTGGTTACTAATTTATGCTGGAATTACATCAATTATTCATTCTATTATCCCGAGTTTATTTCCATTTACTAGTCAAAAAATTGTCCAAAAGTTATTAAATAAAGTAAAAGAGCGTTAGTTTATAAATTGATTTATATTAGGAGAATACAATGGATTGGATATATTTAGGTTTAGGAACAGCATTTGGAACTAGTCTTATAGGATCAAGTTTTTTAACAAATATTTTATTAGCATGGTTAATATGGGAATTAAAAAAAATCAGAAAAATTGGTCAACTAACTTTGTAAAATCTCTTGATAATTATCTTATGATTTTTTTTAAAAACCTTTTGATTTAAAAAAAATATAAAATAAGATCCCCATAAAAATAATTGGGATAGATAACAAAAATGATTCTTTTGGTGTTTCTAGGATATTTTTAATGGAATGGCGATAATAAAATACAATCATCATAAAAGCTAAAAATAAACCTAATATCCTAAAATCTGAACTCATAACATCTCTTTACCTAAAATAGTCAAGAATAAAATAAGATTATGACTTAAACAAATATATAAATTTTAAATTAAATTTAATATTATTAAAAATATATAGAATTACATCTGACTATTAATATAGCATTTGAATTTTCCTTGGATCATCATTTTTTTTGGATCATTCTCAATATTTCCAACAAATTTATTACTCTCTATTTCGTAACGAGTGCCACAAACTTTTTTGACTTCACTTATAAATTTTTTCTTTAAAATAATTTGATCAGATGAATAATTTACTATTAGAACTATATTATATCTTTCATCGCCAAGAGGTATTAAGCTTATTTCTAAATCATTTGATTCTTTTGAAAATACTAGATGTGAAAACAAAAATAATAATAAAAGTAGTTTTTTCATTGTTAAAAAAATAGAAGACTCAATTGCTAGTGTCAACCTATAATTTAGCATTATAATTGGCTTTATTGTAAAATAAGATAGAAGCAATTCTGGAGTTATAAGTGAAATCATTGAAAAATATAAAGCTACCATCCAATAGAAAATTTGGCTTCTTCTTCACATTAATTTTTGCCCTAATAGGGATATATTTTTTTATTGATGGACCAAATTCAACTAGTTATATACTTTTTACAACCAGTACGTTATTTTTTCTTATAACATTAATTAAGCCTAATGCATTGTTACCCCTGAATAAACTTTGGATGCAATTTGGTTTATTGTTAGGTACGATAATCAATCCAATAATTCTTGGAATTATATTCTTTGGTTTGTTTACCCCAATGGGCTTATTAATGAAACTGTTTGGGCGTGATGAACTTCGTCTTAAAATTATCAATAATAGAAAATCGTATTGGAAAAAACGAAAATTAAATGATGTATTAACCGATGCATTTAGACATCAATTCTAAAAGAGAACGAACATAATGGAGTTTCTTAGAGAATTATGGTTGTTTCTAAAGATTCGAAAAAAACTTTGGCTAGCACCAATTATTATCATAATGCTTATTTTAGGTGGGCTATTGATATTGGCTCAAGGTTCAGTAGTTGCTCCATTTATTTACACATTATTCTAAATAAAAGAATTTCTATATGTATATCTTAGGATTATCTGCGTTTTATCATGACAGTGCCGCCTGCTTACTAAAAGATGGGGATATTGTTGCTGCAGCCCAAGAAGAGAGATTTACCCGAAAAAAGCATGATGCTAGTTTTCCTCATCACTCAATCAATTACTGTTTAAAACAAGCAGGTATTTCGGCTAATCAGGTTACAAATATTGTCTTTTATGAAAAACCTTTTGTAAAATTTGAACGTCTTTTAGAAACTTATCTTGCATTTGCTCCTAAGGGCTTTAAAAGCTTTGCGAAAGCAATGCCAATATGGATTAAAGATAAACTTTTCCAAAAATCTATATTAATTAAAGAGATCAAAAATACCCTGGGATCAGAAATTGACTGGAGAGAACGTTTATTATTTTCTGAACATCATTTATCTCATGCAGCAAGCGCTTTCTATCCTTCACCTTTTAAAAAAGCAGCCATTCTAACTTTAGATGGTGTAGGTGAATGGACAACGACTTCTTTAGCTATTGGAGAAGGAAAAAACCTAAAAGTTTTAAAGGAAATTCACTTTCCTCACTCATTAGGACTTCTTTATTCAGCATTTACTTATTACATTGGATTTAAAGTAAATTCTGGAGAATATAAAGTTATGGGTTTAGCACCCTATGGGAAGCCAAAGTATGCAGACTTGATTAAAAAAAAGCTTATAAAAATTGCTAAAGATGGAAGCTTTCAATTGGATATGAGTTATTTTGACTATCCAACTGGATTAACAATGACAAATAAAAAATTTAATAATCTATTTGATGGTCCTCCCCGAAAATCTGAAACTAATTTAACTCAAAGAGAAATGGATTTAGCAGCCTCAGTGCAAAAAGTAACAGAAGAAATTATTGTAAAAATAGCTAAAGAAATTGCTAAAGAAACAGGAGAGAAAAACCTTTGTTTAGCTGGTGGAGTTGCGCTTAACTGTGTTGCTAACGGTATTCTTTTAAGAGAAAAAATTTTTGATAATATATGGATTCAACCTGCAGCTGGTGATGCTGGTGGTGCATTAGGTTCTGCATTATCTGTTTGGCATTTACATCACTCAAAAGAACGAAATTTACCTCATATGCGAGATAAAATGAAGGGTTCATACCTTGGACCTAGCTTTACTAATGAAGAAATTGAAGCCGAACTTAGTTTATGTGGTGCTAAATTCAAAAAACTCTCTGAAACAGACTTAATTGAAAAAGTAACCTCTGCGCTAGTTACTGAAAAAGCCGTGGGATGGATGCAAGGACGAATGGAATTTGGACCTCGAGCTCTTGGTGCAAGAAGTATTATTGCAGATCCTCGCTCATCCTTAATGCAAAAGCAACTTAACCTTAAAGTTAAATATAGAGAAAGCTTTCGTCCTTTTGCTCCTAGTATTTTAAGAGATGATGTTGCTGAGTGGTTTGAGCTTGATGTCGATAGTCCTTACATGCTTATTGTTGCTAATGTTCAAAAAAATAAATGTCTTAAGATGAAATCAGAGGAAAAAAACTTATTTGGTATAGATAAACTAAATGTGCCTCGTTCCTCAATTCCAGCAATCACCCATGTTGATTATTCAGCTCGAATCCAAACCGTCCATAAGGATACTAACCCTATGTATTTTGCATTAATTTCTAAGTTTAAAGAAAAAACTGGGTGTCCACTTATTGTTAATACTTCATTCAACGTTCGTGGCGAACCAATCATTTGCACACCAACAGATGCATTTAAATGCTTTATGGGTACTGAGTTAGATATTTTAGCAGTTGGTAATTACCTTCTCTTCAAGGATGAGCAAGATAAATCACTTAGAGATAATTATTTGGAACGTTATGAATTGGATTAAAAGAGATTTTTTAAAAGAACTCTATTCTTAACAACTTCCATTTTGATTTTTAAATTTATAAATTGAGCCATCAGATAGAGTTAAAGTAGGTCCTCCCTCTTCATATTTATGCTCACCTTCAAGAATTTTTTCATTAGGGCATGTGATTACAACTTTTCCAATCAATCTCCCATTTTTCCATGTACCAACATGTTTTCCGCCATCAGCAAAAGTCATAATGCCTTCACCATCTTTTTTTCCTTTTTTCCAAGCTCCAGTATAAGTGGCAACATTATCTACAGTGAAAGTTCCTTGTCCATGATACAAGCCATCTTTCCAGCCTCCATCATAAATTGCATCTACATAGCTTATGATTCCTTGTCCATTATAGAGTCCATTCTTAAATTCTCCTGTATATTTAGAGCCATCACTATTTGACAGTTCACCTTTTCCATAAAATCTAGAATCTTTAAAAGATCCTTCATAAATCCAAAAACCTGGCCTAGCCATTATTCCTTGGCCATTAATTTTATTATTTCTCCATTCCCCTTTATATGATTTACCATTATCCCATTTTGCTTCACCAATACATTCATCCCATACTGCTTTGTCACCTTCTGGACATTCTGGCAAGGAGAAAGCAAGGTTTGGTATAAAAAATAAAATAAAAATTAATTTTTTCATAAAACTAGTTTACTCTCAGAAAAGTAAGGGAGCAAATTAAGATTTAAGATAAATTTATAATAAAATTTAATTTTTTAAATAGAGTCTTATGAAAAATTAGAATATGATTTTATTATGTTACTAATATTTTCTGACTTAGACGCCACACTACTGGATCACAATACCTATTCTTTTAAAGAAGCATTGCCTGCGTTGCAGTTAATTAAGCAAAAAAAAATTCCACTTATACTTTCTAGCAGTAAAACTTATCAAGAGATGATCTATATAAGAAAGAAGCTTGATAATAATGATCCGTTTATTTATGAAAATGGCTCCGGTATATATTTTAAAAATAAAAAAGTTGCCTTTGGATCAAGTTATATTGAAATTCATAATATTTTATCAAAACTAAAAAAACAGTTTTCTTTTTTATCTTTTAAAGACTTAGGACCACTTGGTATTCAAAAAGAAACTGGTCTAGATTTTAATTCTAGTATTCGTGCCTCTCAAAGAGAATTTACAGAGCCTATTTCATGGAAAGATACTAAGCAACAACTCAATAAATTTAAAATATTATTACACCAGCAAAATTTAATACTTTTACAAGGAGGTCGATTTTTGACCGTTTCTAGTCCACAAACTAAGGGAGATGCACTATTATGGATCAAAAAAAGGTATGAGAGCCTTTCTCATAAAAAAATAATAACAATAGGATTGGGAGATAGCGAAAATGATATTAATATGTTGAAAAAAACTGATAAAGCAGTAATTGTTAGGCACCCAAAAAAAAAGCCTCCTAAAATTTCAATGCATCCATCTATTATCACAACTAATGAAATTGGGCCTAAGGGTTGGAATGAGGCAATAATTAATTATATTGGATAAAGAATGAGTGATTTTTATCAAAACGGCATAATTACAAATCTTCACAATCTTAGAGTTCAAGATACCGCAAGTCTTGAAAAAGAATTACTTGCTTTCTCAAAAGTGAGACCCATGGGCCTTGTGCTTCCATCCCTATATTCTGAATTATTATCCCCTGCTCTAACTAATATTGTCGATGAACTATCCCATGTAAAATATTTACAACAAATAGTTATTGGACTAGATCGTGCTACTAAATATGAATATAAAGATGCCCTAAATTATTTTAAGAGACTCCCCCAAGATCATATTGTTCTCTGGAATGATGGGCCTAGATTGAAAGCAATCGATAAAAAACTAAAAAAGGCAAAACTTGCTCCCCAAGAAATGGGTAAAGGAAGAAATGTTTGGTACTGCTTTGGTTATATTTTAGCTGCAAATACAGTTGAATCAGTTGCCCTTCATGATTGCGATATCATTACCTATAATCGTGATTTGTTAGCCCGCTTGATATATCCAGTTGCAAATCCAAATTTTCAATACCAATTTTGCAAAGGCTATTATTCTAGAGTTTCTAAAGACAAGATAAATGGCAGAGTTTGTCGACTTTTAGTCACACCTTTAATTCGCTCCCTCATGAAAATTTTTCCTGCAAATGATTATTTAGAATATTTAAATAGTTATCGATATGCATTATCAGGTGAGTTTTCCTTAAGAACAGAGGTATTGAATGATATTAGGATACCCAGTGATTGGGGGCTTGAAATTGGTGTTTTATCTGAAATGAATAGAAACTATGCAACCAATAGAATATGTCAAGTTGACATTGCAGATAAATATGACCATAAACACCAAGATTTAAGCGAAAAAGATTCAAGTCAAGGTCTTTCAAAAATGTCAATCGATATAAGCAAATCTATCTTTAGAAAATTAGCAACGACAGGTCTTGTTTTTAATCATGAAAGTTTCCGTTCCATTAAGGCAACTTATTTTAGAATAGCTTTAGACTTTGTTGAAACCTATAATAATGATGCAAAAATGAATGGATTGAATTTTGATGTGCATGAAGAGGAAAAGGCCGTAGAGTTATTTGCAGAAAATATCATGAATGCTGGATTACACTTTCTTGAACACCCAATGGAAACACCATTTATACCAAGTTGGACAAGAGTTAACAGCGCATACCCTGAAATAAGAAAAGAGCTACTTGATGCAGTCAAAAAAGATATGGAGGATTTTTCTTAAAGCATGGAAGTTAAATTAGCTGATGAGCTCAGTACTAAAATTTTTCATCATCTTAATCAAATCTATAACAATCAAGATAATGAAAAATTAACAAATAAAATAATAAGTATTTTTTTTAAGAATCATGATCCTATTTATCCGAACCCTAATGTAAGTAAATGGGATCAAAAAGATGTAATCCTTATAACTTATGCAAATAGTATCCTCGAAAAAGAAAAAGTACCATTGCAAAGTCTCTATAAATTTTTAGAAAACTACATTGCTCCGTATATTAACAGTGTCCATATCCTACCCTACTTTCCTTTCAGTTCCGATGATGGTTTTGCTGTAATCGATTTTAAAAAAATTAATGATACCTTTGGAGCATGGGAAGATATTGAAGTTATTGCAAACAAATATAAACTTATGACTGATTTAGTAATTAATCATACATCTTCTAGAAGTCAATGGTTTGACCAATTTAAAAATTGTAAGAATCCAGGTCAAAATTACTATCTCTCAATAAAACCAAATACAGATATTAAAGATGTAGTAAGGCCAAGAACTAGCAGCCTTCTTCAAGAAGTAGATACTCTTGAAGGTAAAAAATATGTTTGGTCAACATTTAGCCATGACCAACCAGATCTTGATTTTTCTAATCCCGATGTATTGATTGAGATAATCAAAATTATTCGTATTTACCTTGACCATGGCTCAAAAATATTTAGATTGGATGCGGTAGCTTATATTTGGAAAGAGCTTGGGACAAATTGTATCAATCGTCCTCAAGGCCATGAAATTATTAGATTGATAAGAACTTTAATTGATTTCTTTTCTAATGAAATTTATCTAATTACAGAAACTAATATTCCAAATAGAGAGAATTTATCTTATTTTGGAAATCGAAATGAAGCTCATCTTGTTTATAATTTTGCACTTCCACCTTTGATTATTTATACCCTTTTAAAAGGGGAATCTAATAAAATTAAACAATGGTTGATGGCAATGCCTCCAGCCATGTTTGGTACAACTTATCTTAATTTTGTAGCCAGTCATGATGGCATAGGTTTAAGACCAGTTGAACAAATATTATCTTCATCTGAAATTGAAACACTTGTAGAAAAAATAAAAAAATCTGGGGGTAAAATTTCTTATCGATCTACGAAAGAATCACAATACCCTTATGAACTAAACATAACTTTATTTGATGCACTAAAATTTCATATAAAAGATAATAGTGATGGATTTCAAGAAAAAAGGTTTATAGCTGCTCACAGTATTATGCTTTCATTAGAGGGTATCCCTGCTTTTTATATAAACAGCTTACTTGCTAGTGAAAACGATTTTCACAAATTAGAGCATAGTGGTCAAAACAGATCTATTAATAGGCATCAATGGGATATGAATATCCTCATTCAAAAACTTTCAGAAGATAATCATCATTCTAGGTCCTACAAAAAATTAATTGATTTGATAAAAATCAGAAAAGAACAACCTGCTTTTCATCCCAATGCAACTCAATTTACAATTAACTTAGGAAATAGTATTCTTGCTTTATGGCGACAAAGTCTTGATCGTAAACAAAGTATTTTTGCTATCAATAATATTTCTAACCAAAAAATATTCGTACAATTATCTGACCTCAATTTAATTGAAACAGATTCATGGATTGATTTAATTGAGAAGAAACCTTTAAATAGCACTCATGAGAAAATAACACTAGAACCCTATCAATCAATGTGGATTTCAAATAAATATGAATGAACTAAGAGGTTTTATTACTGTCTGTTGAAATTAAATTAAATCTAGGAAAAAAAATGAAAAAATTATTATTAATTATTGCAGCTTTAGCATCATCTTCTGTGAATGCAGCTCATGACAAAGTGGAATTAAGTGATGTAGATAAGTGCGTTATGAATGTGATGGAAAAATATCCAGGTCACATTGTTTCAATGGAAGCTGAAATTGAAAAAAACCGACTTATTTATGAATTTGATGTAATGGCAAAAAATGGTAAAGAAATTGAAATCGAATGTGATGCAAGAAAACATACGCTTCATGATTACGAAGTAGAGCTTAAAAAAGGCAATAAAGAATTTTCTGCTGCAGCTAAGATATCTGAAAATGAAGCTGAAAAGATTGCCTTAAAAAAATACAACGGTAAAGTTGTAGATCGTGAATATGCAATGGAGAATGGCAAACCTGTATATGAGTTCGATATTTATGTCGCTAAGAAAGGTCATGAATATGAAGTAGAAGTTGATGCTGTAACAGGTGAAATTTTAGAGGTAGAAAAAGAACTTTATGATATTGGCTCTGATAGCTAATTCATCATATAATATATAAAAAAAGGGTAATTGTTACCCTTTTTTTTATATCAATCCCCTAGGAAAAATATGATTAATAAGTTAAGAAAGTCATTTAAAGCTGAAAGTAATTGGCATTTATTCATCATTTTTTTAGTTTTTGCTATTAGTGGAACCTTATCGGTGATTGTTTCAGGGCCAATCATTAATTTTTTAAAAATTAATGAATTTATTGATAGCTATTCTTTGTATTTAACAATTAAAATATTGATTATATTTCCTGTTTACCAAATTGTTCTTCTTGTTGTTGGTACTTTTTTTGGTCAGTATAGATATTTCTTAGATTTTGAAAAAAAAATGTTGATGCGATTTAAGAAAAAATAAACTTTATATTAGTTTTTTAATTTATCTTCTAATTTCTTAATCTCATTCTTATTACTACAAATATACATTTCATATTTTGTTTGTGCACATATTTCTTTATTAGGCACGATAAGGCAAGTGTTTAAATAACCTTCAAAAGCTTCTTTATCATAGATACATGAAACAGATGGTTTAGAGTATTCTATCCTTACGCCTTGTTCATTAATAAAAATTTCTTTACTGTGGCCTAAGATTGGAATTATTAATAATACTAAGGTTAGTTTTTTCATATCAATCCTCTCTAGTCCTTTTATTTTTATGGTGATTATTCCAATATCGCTCTTCTTTAGCTTTTTGTATAGAATCTTCAGTCCTCATAGAAACTTTCTCTTCAATCTTATGAACAGAATAAGGTAATAAGTGTTCAAGCTTTATCATCAAAACTCTATTATGGATGTAAATAAAAAACTTTATTCATAACCTGCCACTTACCATCGACTTTAAGCAGATTTAAAAAATCAGTGAAACGAGAACCTTTCCAATTATCAAGCTCAATTCTTACATTTGCTATAGTGCCTTGGATATCTATTTTTGAAATACTATAAACCAAATCTGTGGCTGCACCATTACCATCATGCCAATCATATAAAGTTTGAATTGGTCCTGCAATCAAATCTTGTCCAACGTAGCCATACCATGAAGCGTCATTATGAAATGTAGGTCTCATTTCAGAACCTTTTCCTGAAATTGCACCTTTTAGATAATTAGTTGTTAGCAAATTAGTTATTGCTTTATAGTCATTAAGGTCAGAAGTTGTACTCATATTATTTCTCCTTGTTATTTATGTCTTGCTCTTCTTCCAATTGCCCTTTTCTTAATTTTTTTTCTCTTGCAGTGTCATGAATTTTATCTGTCTTAATGAATTTAACAGCTTTTGTTACGTATGTGAACATGACAAAAATACCAACCGCAATGAGTATTAACCACAAAACCAATTCCATAATATATCTCCCTAGTTAATTTGTTGAATTTTACTGATTACTATATAATCGATGAATGATCGTACATATAACAGTACCCATTGTTAATCCCGATCAATAACTCAAAGCAAATCACGACCAAAAGTCTTACCTTGTTTTAGAACATGATGATTAATCTCGTTCAATCAAAAGTAGGATTAAAACGTGATTTACTTTTATTACTCATAGGCACAAGTAATTATCTTTAATTATGCCCCATTGCTCATGGTTAATCATCACAATAAAATTAATTAATTAAAGGAAAAGATTATGAGTGTATTAGAAAATTTCAAAAAATTAAAAGCAGAAGGAAAGAAAATTGTAGTTGTTACTTCTCATGAATACTGGAGTGCAAAGATTCTTAACGAAACAGATGTAAACGGTATTTTAATTGGTGATGATTTGGCTATGGTAGTGCATGGCCATGAAGATACTATGAATTGTGATGTGGAAACAATTGCGATGCACACCAGAGCGGTAAAAAAAGGAGCAAAAGATAAATTCCTTATTGCTGGTATGCCTTTCATGAGCAACAGAAAAGGGTTTAAGGAGGCAATGGATAACGTTGAAATCTTAATTAAGGCTGGAGCAAATGCACTTAAAATAGAAGGTGTTGATGGAAACGAAGAGCTTTATGCTCATCTATCTCAATCAGGTATTCCAACAATAGGTCATATTGGTCTTACACCATCTCATCACAATGCAATCGGTGGATTTAAAGCTCAGGGTAAAACCAAAGAAAGTGAGCTTAGCATCATTGAAGAAGCCAAAAAACTTGATAAGCTTGGATGTATAGCAATCGTTTTAGAGGCAGTTCCTCAGCATGTAGGTGCCGCAGTTAGAGACGCAGTTTCTATCCCAGTAGTCGGTGTCGGAGCAGGATTAGATGTAGATGGGCAAGCACTAGTTCTTCCAGATATGCTAGGATTTTCTACAGACTTTAGGCCAAAATTTGTAAGAACATACATGAATGGAGCCGATCTTATCAAAGATGCAGTAAATCAGTTTGCAGCAGATGTTCATGCAGAAGCATTCCCATCAGCAAAAGAAACTTACGCACCTGGCAAGGATCAGCAACTTAAAAAATAAAATTTAGTGATATAAGCTCTCTAATTCCTTCTTATATTTTTCGATAATTTTGTGCCTTTTTAATTTTAAAGAAGGTGTTAATAAACCATTTTCAATAGAAAAAATTTCCTTAGCTAATATATATTTTTTAATTTTTTCTATATTCGTAAGCTCATTGTTAATCTTATCAATTTCTTTTTTTAATTTAACTTGTGATATATTTTTTTGATTATCTAAGACTAAAATTGCAGACAAATAAGGCTTATTATCTCCGAAGACTACTGCTTGATTAATTAAATCAGAATTAATAATTTCATTTTCTACTTTTGCAGGTGATATATTATCGCCACCTGGCGTAATTAAAATATCTTTCTTCCTGTCTGTTATTTTTAAAAAACCATCAACAAATTCACCAACATCACCTGTATGCAACCATCCGTCTTTAATTACTTTTTTTGTTTCAGCTTTATTATTCCAATAACCAAGCATTACATTTTCACCCTTCACTAAAATCTCACCATCTTTGGCTATTTTTACGTCGTTAGTTCTAAAAGGAACTCCCGCTGTTTCTGGTCTAATATCTGAAATTAGATTACAACTGACAATGGGTGAGCTTTCCGTTAAACCATAACCTTGAAGTGTTGGAAGCCCAATTGCATTTAAAAAAACACCAACTTGGTTATCAAGCGCACCGCCCCCAGAAATAAAAGCTTTAATATTACCTCCAAACTGTTTTTTAATCTTTGCTCTAACCAAGTAATCTAAAATCTTATTTAAAAAATTTTCAGATATAGTTAATTTATCTTTATTTATTTTTTTTGCCCCCAATTTCAACATTTGAAGAATAAATATCTTTTTAACACCCCTTGCTTTCTTAAAAGAATAGTTAATCTTTTGATAAAGATTTTGATAAAACCTTGGCACTGCTGTCATAATATGAGGTGAACAATCAATCATATTCTTTATTAACTTATCAATACTTTCTGCATAATAGATTTCTGCACCAGTAATAATTTGTATAAATTGAATAGTATGTTCATAAGAGTGAGACAGAGGTAACCATGTTAAAAATTTTGTGTTTTTAGTAATTAATGGTTTGAATAATTCATAGCTTCCTTCACAATTAGATAAAATTCCACCATGGCTCAAGACCACCCCTTTGGGGTCACCCTGTGTTCCTGATGTATAAATTATGCACGCTGGATCAGTCCGATTATTGTTTAAGCCAGATAAATGCAATGAACTACTTTTACCAGAATTAAATAATCTATTTATATGTACATAACTTTTTTTACTTATATTTGTTAGAGTATCAAAAGAAAATATTTGTTTTATAGTTTTATTTTTTTTTAATAAATTTTTAACTTTTAAATATTGATTGTCATTTGAAACAATAATTAGAGTCGGCTGACAGTCTTTAATAATGTATTCATAGTCTCTTGATAAGTAAGTTGTATAAGCAGGTACAGTTATACCTCCAGCTAACATGATCGATAAATCGGTAATCATCCATTCAGGTCTATTCTCTGAAATTAATAAACACCTGTCACCTTTTTTTATATATTTTGAAAATTCGTTAGATAAAATATTTATACATAAATAAGCTCTTTCCCAAGTAAAAAAATTATTTGAATCTTTTAAACTTGTCAGAAAAATCTTATTTTTATTTTGTTTTTTGTACTGACTTAAAAAAAGTTCTGGAAGATTATTAAAATTATTTATTTTCATTAATTATTTATTATTAAAAAGAATAGGTTTTATTTGGAGTAACACAATGTGTCAAAGGTATATCTTGTTCACTTATATCTTCTATGCCTTTACAAGGCTTAAAAAGGCTGATTCCAATTCTTTTTACATCCTTATGTAAAGAAGCAAAAAAACGATCGTAAAATCCCTTTCCATAACCTACTCGATAACCTTTAGGATCAAAAGTCAAAAGAGGAGTAATTACAATTTCAATATTATCGTTTTTTTTCCAAATAGGATCAATTGGTTCAGTAATATTATTTTTTGTTTTTTTTGTTTTAGTTTCAGGCCTAAATTCTGCATTTTTTAATGTTCCGTCTTCAAAGTTACTAATAGGTATAACAACATTGATATTATTTTTCCAGCAATACTCAATAATTGGTAAAGTATTTATTTCTCCTTTTGAATGAATGGGTAAAAAGCAATGAATACATTCAGGCTTATATTTTTTGATAAGCTTAATTGTATTTTGAACAAGCTGAATTGATTCTTCTTCAAATTTGGAAGAATGAAGTGCTTGACGCTTTTCTAAATATTTTTTTCTTAATATACTTTTTTCATAATAATTTAAGTCCCTATAGTCTTTGATAGTCAAGTAAATCCACATGCATGTAATCGCGAAAAATATTAACCAACCGCCCAATTTATCTAATAAATCCATATAATTACCGTTCCTTTTTTCATAAAGCCAGTTTACCCCCAGACAATTAAGCGGGCAAATGTCAGGTAGAGTTGAAAAACCAAACTGTATACTAGACTTTATAAATTAAGCGGGAAATGAGTGAAATCGTGATTTTTTAAAACTAAATCGTATACTAAATTCCTATGTAACTCTCCTGTCCACATATAGAGGCATGGCACTCAAATTTTTGCTAGTATTTAGAGTATGAAAGATAGTTACTTAAATATTGATGACATTACAAACTCTCTAAAGATAGACAAAGATACCCTCAAGAAATGGATTAAAGACGGAAAGTTTCCCCCAGCTATCAAGATAGGCGACAGAACAACCTTATGGAGTTATGCTGTAATTGAAAACTGGGTAGCCCAGCAACAAAAAACTCAAGAGTTCATTGATAATCAAGATTTAGATTTGTAACAATAATCAGAAATTAAAAGTAAGAGCATCTTGTAAATAGAGCTTGTTGAGGTAAAACTAAGACTCAGATTTCTTCATTAGAAAGATACTTAAAACTAAAAATAAAGAAACAATGACCTCAATAGCTATTGCCTTAATTAGGAAGTCTGCTCCATGAACTAATCCTGCATAAATTCTAAAAATTGCAGCAGAACCCAACAGGCTTAATGTTGTATAGAGCCAAATATGCTGATTTCTATATGCACCTATGCAGGCCATCAATCCTGCGGTAAAAAAGAAAGCAGTAAAATCTCCTATTTGTGTGTTCATGCCCATAGTCGTATCTCCAGGTCCTGCAACTAATATCATTGCCAAACCCGCTGCGGCAGTTTCAGGATCTAAAATCCACCGAAATGCTGAGCTAAGTAAAACTAAACCAATCGACCCTGATATTACTCTTGCAATCATAATATTCTCCATTTATTTTTTTCTCTGCCTTAGAATATAATTTATATGGCGGAAGAGGTGAGATTCGAACTCACGGTGGGCGCGAACCCACGTCGGTTTTCAAGACCGGTGCATTAAACCGCTCTGCCACTCTTCCGGAGTGCGAATTTTATCATATGGAAGAATTATCTTGAAGCCTTATTCAGAAAATAATGTATCTTCAAAACCAAAAAATCTTAAATCTTTTATTCTTAATGGATAAAGCATTCCAATTAAATGATCGCATTCATGTTGCACAACTCTTGCATGAAAACCTTCCACATCCCTATCAATTGGTTTGCCATATTGATCAAATCCTTTGTAATTAATTTTTTTATATCTAGGGACCAAACCTCTCATACCCGGAACAGAGAGACACCCTTCCCATCCATCCTCAGTTTCTTTAGTTAAAGGTCTTATTATTGGATTAATTAGAACAGTAAATGGCACTTCTTCGGCATCTGGATATCTTTCAGTATCATAACCAAAGATAACTAATTGAATGCCTTCGTTAACCTGAGGAGCGGCCAACCCTGCACCACTGGCTGCTTCCATAGTTTCAATCATATCTTCCACTAATTTATGTAATTCAGGAGTATCGAATTCAGTAACCGGTTTTGCTTTTTCAAGCAATAAGGGATGGCCCATCTTGATTATTTCTTTAATTGCCATAAGACTCAATAATTCCTTTTATTAAATTTTCTATATTTAAAGCCATTTTTTCTGAATTTGCATTAATTTCCTCATGAGAAATTCCATCTTTATTTAACCCTCTTCCTGCTGCGTGATTTGCAACTGGACATATTAATGCATAATTTAAACCAATTTCTCTTGCAAGAGAAGCTTCCGGCATCCCTGTCATTCCAATAATATCTGCTCCATCATTTTCATATCGATTAATTTCGGCAGCTGACTCAAGACGAGGGCCTTGGACGCATGCATAAACACCACTCGTATGAAATTTTAAATCTAACATCCTTGAAGCTTTCGAAAAATGATTACGTAAATTACTATCAAATGGATAAGTAAAATCAATATGCTGAATTGGATTGTCTACTCCATCAAAAAAAGTATTTTTTCTGGAATATGTATAGTCAATAATTTGATCTGGAAATACAAAATCACCCGGTAATAATTTTGTATCAATTGATCCAACCGTATTTATGCCAATGAGATTCTTTACCCCTACAGAATGAAGCGCCCATATATTTGCTTGATAGTTAATTAAATGTGGCGCAATGGAATGATTTTTACCATGCCTTGCTATAAAGACAATCATTAATTGACCAGCAATTGATCCGAAAGCTAATGGCTCTGAAGTCTCTCCATAAGGTGTTTTAATAGTTTCATGTTTTTCAACTACTAAGCCTTCTATTTTATCTAAACCTGTTCCACCGATAACACCAAACATAAATTTCCTATGATAAAAATATAATAAACTAACTATGGCATACTTTATTTATGAAACATTATATTACCTTGAAGCAAGGAAGGGAAAAGAAAAAGCATTATGAAAACTTTCCTGTGGCTACACTTTTATACCCTAAACAAATCCGAGAAGCCGCGATAATTCTCTACCATTTTGCGCGCACTGGCGATGATATTGCTGATGAAGGAAATTTAGCTAAGAAAGAAAGATTAATACAGATTCAGGTTTACGAAAAAAACTTAAAAAAAATCAAAAACAATAATCAAAATGTAGACCCACTATTTCAAGATATTTTTAAAATAATTGATAATTTTTCAATTTCAATTAATTTGTTTGAAAGATTTATTAAAGCTTTCAAACAAGATATTACTAAAAATCGTTATAATAACTTTGCACAACTCACGAACTATATAGATAATGCTGCCGCTCCTGCAGGAGAAATGATTTTAAGCTTATTTAAACAAAATACTAATCAAAATATAAAATATTCAAATGCAATATGTCAGGCTTTTGCATTAATTGGAATGGCTCAAGATTTTAATGAAGATATCTTAAAGGATAGGTTGTATATTCCAACAATTGAAATGAAAAGATTTAATCTGACTATTTCAGATATTCAGAATAAAACATTTAATAATAATTGGAAAATATTTAAACGATTTTGGTTAAAGAGAGTTCAACTAATCTTGATCAAAGGAGTTCCATTAAAAAATAATACAAAAGGTAGGCTTAGTCTTCAAATAAAGATTATGCTCGCTGCTATCAGTTTATTAATTGAAAGAATGCAGAAAGATAATTGTGATTTATTTAATAATCCTCCTAAATTATCAAAATTAGATTGGCTAGTATTATTTTGTCGATGTATCCTTTTAAAATGAATCCACAAGAATATTGCAATCAAGTCACAAAAAAAAGTCATTCTAACTTTTTGTCAGCTTTTATCTTTTTACCAAAAGATAAAAAAAATGCTCTTATTGCTTTATATGCGTTTTGTAGAGAAGTTGATGATATCGTTGATGAGTCAGATGAATATGAGGAAAGTAAGAAAAAATTAAATTGGTGGCGATTTGAAATCGATCAACTATTTGAGGATAAACCTCAACACCAAGTTACAAAAGCTTTAAAACCCTATATTTCAAAGTTCAATCTCAGCAAGCCCTATTTTATTGAAATTATTGATGGTATGGAAATGGATCTTGACTTAAATCGGTATAAGAATTTTAAAGAATTACAGCTTTATTGTTATAGGGTCGCATCTACTGTTGGAATTCTTTCTGTACATATATTTGGATATGAAGATAATGCAACTTTAAAATATGCACATAATTTAGGGATTGCCCTTCAGTTAACAAATATTATTAGAGATTTGGGAGATGATGCAAAAAGAAATCGCATTTATATCCCTCTTGAAGAATTAAAAAAATTTAATATTACTGAATCAGAAATTCTAAATTTTATTCAAGATAAAAAGATGGAAGCTCTAGTTTTGGATCAAGCTAAACGCGCCATCTATTTTTATAAACTAGCAATTACAAATTTACCTGATATTGATAAAAAAAATCAAAAACCAGGACTTATTATGGCCAACATATACTATGCATTACTGTCTAAAATTATTAGCAATCAACCAAACAACATACTTAATCAAAAAATATCATTATCCAAATTTGAAAAATTTCAGATTACTTTATGCACTCTTTTTAATGTGAATTTAATTAATAATTAATTCTAAAGCTTGCGATAAATTTTCAACAGGTAACACATCAATCCCTTTTATTTTTTGTTTAGCTTGATTGGCTTTCGGAATAATTGCTCTTGTAAAACCTAACTTTGCTGCTTCTTTTAATCTTTCCTGTCCTCTTTGAACCGGCCTTACTTCTCCAGCTAAACCAATTTCTCCAAAAATTACAGTTTTATTATCTAATGGTTGATTTTTAAATGAAGAGACAATCGCACATAATATAGCCAAATCAACTCCAGGTTCTGTTATTTTAACTCCGCCAACTGCATTTACAAAAACATCTTGATCGTAACAAGCCACTCCAGCATGCCTATTTAATGATGCTAATAACATTGCTAATCGATTCTGATCTAATCCAACAGAAAGTCTTTTCGGTGATTGCCCGTGAGTGGCATCAACTAAAGCTTGAATCTCAATTAACATTGGTCTTGAACCTTCTTGTATGCAACTAATACATGAACCATTAACTTGTTTATTATGATGCGATAAAAAAAGAGCTGATGGATTAGTGACTTCTTTGAGACCTTTCTCAGTCATACCAAATACACCTAATTCATTCACAGCTCCAAATCTGTTCTTAAATGCTCGAATCATTCTAAAACTTGAACTTGGGTCTCCTTCAAAATATAGAACAGTATCAACAATATGTTCTAATACTCTAGGACCAGCTAATGTTCCTTCTTTAGTAACATGCCCAACAAGAATCATTGCAATATCTAATTGTTTTGCTATTCTTGTCAACTGTGCAGAACACTCTCTTACTTGCGTTACTGAACCTGGAGCAGATGTGAGCTCTTCTGAGAAAATTGTTTGTATCGAATCAATTACAACAACATCAGGCTTATCTTTTTCAATTGTTTTCATTATTTTCTCTAAATTAATCTCAGATAAAATTGAAATATCTGAAACTTCTAACTCAAGTCTTTTCGCACGCATAGCTATTTGCTGAGAAGATTCTTCACCACTAATATAAATGACATTACAGGGTTCTTCAGGTGATTGAGTTATTTTTGATAAAGCTTGAATTAATATTGTGGACTTGCCAATTCCTGGGTCACCTCCTAATAAGATTACTCCACCAGGAACAAATCCCCCACCTAAGACTCGATCAAATTCAGAAATTTTAGTTTTTCTTTTTAAAATATCTAGTGTTTCAACTTCATCTAATTTTGTTAGTGCATTTGTTTTCGCCAAAGACGCATATCTTTTAATACTTTTACTTTCAATAACTTCTTCAACAAGAGTATTCCATGCAAAACAATGAGGACATTGACCTTGCCATTTAGTTGATTGGCCACCACATTCTGTGCATTGATAAATTATTTTAGTTTTAGGCATTAATATTCCCTAGAGGCACTCTTTGTGAAGCAGATATGGCACAAACAAGCTCATAACCTACAGTTCCTGAAAATTGAGCCACAGAATCGACTGAAATATTTTCACCCCATAACTCAACTTTTGAGCCAATGTGAGCCTTAGGTACACTTGATAAATCAATATACAACATATCCATTGACACACGGCCTACCAAGCAGGTTAAATTACCATCAACTGAAACAGGTGTTCCATTTTTTGCATGTCGAGGATAGCCATCTCCATAACCACAAGCTACAACTCCAATCTTCATATTTTGCTTTGCTATAAAATCTAAACCGTATCCCACTGATTCTCCTGACTTAATATCCTGAAGGGCAATGATTTCAGAGGTTAAAGCCATAGCAGGTTTTAATCCTAAGTCTTGAGCAGTTTTATCTTGAAAAGGAGAAAGACCATAAAGCATAATTCCAGGCCGCACCCAATCCAATCTCGATTCAGGAAATTTAAGAATTGCTGCAGAATTTGCTGCAGACGCAGAATGATTATAATTATCGGTAATTTGGGTAAATATCTTAAACTGTTTATCAATCCCCTCTTTTTCATCCGCTGTAGCAAAATGAGTCATTAAAGTAATATCTTCAATATATGAATTACTGCTCAGTGATTCTAGGAGGTAATCAACTTCAGAAGGAGGAAAGCCCAATCTATTCATACCTGTATTAATTTTTAAATGAATATTAAGTGGTATATCTGGTTTAACTTGATCAATTAAATCAATTTGTCTCTGGTTATGAACAACAACATTAATTCTAAATTTTGAAGCAATTTTTACTTCGTCTTTACTAAAAAATCCTTCTAATAATAAAATAGATTGATTAAAATCATTTTTCCTTAACAAAATAGCTTCTTCAATAGAAAGAATCGCAAATCCATCAGAATTTATCAACGTCTTTGCAACATCAAGTAAATTGTGACCGTATGCATTAGCTTTTAGAACAGACATTACCTTACTTTTGCTAGCTATTTTTTTTATATAATTGAAGTTAAATAATAATGCTTTATGGTCTATAGTTGCTTTTAATGGTCTCATTGAGTTTAATAGCCAGATTCATATCCAGGGTTAGCATAATTCTCAAAACGAGTATATTCCCCAACAAATGTCAGCTTGATATCTCCAATTGGACCACTTCTTTGCTTAGCTAAAATAATATCAGCGATTCCCTTATCAAGCGTTTCTTGATTGTATACTTCTTCGCGGTAAATAAACATAATTACATCAGCGTCCTGTTCGATAGCTCCTGATTCTCTTAAATCTGACATTTGTGGTCTTTTATCTGGACGACTATCTACATTTCTATTTAGCTGAGATAAGGCAACAACTGGGATATTTAATTCTTTAGCAAGTGATTTTAATGATCTTGAAATCTCAGATATTTCTGTGGCACGATTTTCTCCACTACCACTTCCCAGTGGAGACATGAGTTGAATATAATCAACTACAATTAATCCTAAACCACCATCTGTGGAATGATGCAATCTTCTTGCACGCGCTCTTAATTCATAGGAATTTAAGGCTGACCCTTCATCAATAAAAAGAGGTGCTTCATTAAGTTTTCCTAAGGCATCAGCAATTTCTGACCAATCATCTTCTGTTAATTTTCCTGTTCTCATTTTTTGTTGATTAACTTTAGCGACAGATCCTAAGAGTCTGGTAACTATTTGCTCTGCACCCATTTCCATAGAAAATATAGCTACTGCTTTATTTTCCTTAAGTGCACAAGTCTCAGCAATATTCATTGCTAATGCAGTTTTACCCATAGAAGGTCTTCCAGCAATTATAACTAGTTCACCTCCATGTAATCCAGTTGTTAATCTATCTAAATCAGTAAAACCTGTTGGTAAACCAGTGACGGTTCCTGGATTTTGCCCTCTTTCTTCAAGATTTCTAACAACATCAGCAACAACTTTTTGAAAATCTTTATAACCTAACCTATTATTTTGATCCTCAGCAATTGAAAATAACTTAGCTTCCATTTCATCTAATAATAATTGAGCTTCTTTACCTTTGGGAGAGAAGGCCCCTTCAACAATATCAGAACCAACAGTAATTAAATTACGTAAAACGGAATTATCGCGAATAATTTTTGCGTATCCACGAATATTTGCAACAGAAGGCATATTTTCTGCAAGACTACCAAGATAGGCGACACCTCCAACAGAAGCTAATTCAGATTTTTTTTCTAGTGACTCAGCGACTGTTATTATATCTGCCGGACTATCCAGATTTATAAGATCAATTATGTTAGTAAAAATTAAACGATGATCTTGTCTATAGAAATCTTTAACAGAAATAATGTCAGTGATTTGGGCCAATGCGTTATTATCAATTAATAAACCACCCAGTAATGATTGCTCGGCCTCAATTGAATGAGGAGGTAATTTTAAGTTATGAATTTTATCATCAGCCATAAATATTATTATAACGAATAAAAAAAAAGCTGCCTTATTGACAGCTTAAAAAATTAAAAAAAATTATTTTATTCTTCTCCAATCACAGTTAGTTTGAATTCAATTTTAACTTCTTGATGAAGAACTAAATTAATCATGTGCTCACCTGTAAGCTTAATTGGGCCATCAGGCATCCTTATTTCTGATTTTACAATTTCATGTCCGGCATTAGTAACAGCTTCTGTTATATCAATATTAGTAACAGAACCAAAAAGTTTTCCATCAATACCTGATTTTTGAGTTATTTCTAACTCAAATCCATCAAACTGCTTAGCTCTTTTTTGAGCAGCTTGTAATAATGCAGCCTGTTGTTTTTCTATTTCTGCACGTTTAGATTCAAATTCTGCCTTATTAGCTTCATTTGCTCTTTTTGCTTTACCTTGAGGGATTAGAAAGTTTCTACCATACCCATCTTTAACATTTACTATGTCTCCAAGTTCACCAAGGTTTACTATTTTCTCTAATAAAATTATTTCCATTAAATACTCCTTAGTGTTTATCAGTAAATGGTAAAAGTGCTAAAAATCGAGCACGTTTTACGGCAGTTGTTAATTGTCTTTGATATCTTGATTTAGTTCCAGTTATTCTAGCTGGAATTAATTTTCCATTTTCACTTATAAAGTCTTTTAAAAGATTTATATCTTTATAATCAACCTCTTTAATTCCTTCAGCAGAAAATCTGCAATAACGCCTTCTTTTATACATATCTCTTGCCATTTTTTATTCTCCCTCTTCTTCTTTTGCAGATTCTTTTATATTTTCATTTTTTGAATCTTCGTCAGTGTTATTGTCACCAACTAATGATTTAGATTTTTCTTCTTTCATCATAGGTGATTGCGAAGTTACAGGTTCTTTAGTTCCAAAAACAAGGTGACGAATAATCGCATCATTAAATTTAAAAGTGTGCTCTATTTCATGTAATGTCTCTAAATTACATTCAATATTCATTAAAACATAATGAGCCTTGTGAATTTTTTGAATTGGATATGCAAGCTGAAGTCGGCCCCAGTCTTCCAAGCGATGAATAATACCTTTACTTGTTTTGATTAATGTCTGATATTTTTCTATCATTGCTGGAACTTGTTCGCTCTGATCTGGATGAACAATAAAAACTAACTCATAGTGACGCATAATAATTCCTTATGGTTAAAGCCTCCAATATTTAATATTGTGAAGCAAGGATTAAAAAACAGTATTATATTGTTTTTTTTAATAAAATCAATGACATTAAAAAATTAAATTCTGTCTTTTATATTTGCTCCATAAATTTTCTCTTTTAAATATTTAACTTGATCTCTAATTTTGGCTGCTTTTTCAAATTCTAAATTTTTTGCAGATGTCTGCATTAATTTTTCTAATTTAGAAATTTCTTTAATTATTTCTGGTTCTGTCAAATCTTCATATTCCCTATTCTCTTTTGCTATAGCCCTCTGATTTTTAAACTCTTCTTCATCCTCAAGAGTTTCAATAATATCTTTAACTTTTTTTATAATTCCTGAAGGGGTAATATTATTTTCTAAATTAAACTTTATTTGTTTTTTTCTCCTTCTGTTTGTTTCATCAATTGCTAGCTGCATACTTTTAGTAACCTTATTTCCATAGAAAATCACTTTTCCATTGAGATTTCTTGCAGCTCTTCCTGCAGTTTGAATCAATGACCTTTCAGATCTTAAAAAACCTTCTTTATCTGCATCTAAGACTGCAACAAGCGATACTTCAGGAATATCTAAACCTTCTCTCAGTAAATTAATTCCAACAACCACATCAAATTTACCAATTCTTAAATCTCTTATAATCTCAACTCTTTCAACAGTATCTATTTCAGAGTGAAGATACCTTACTTTTACTAAATGTTCATTGAGATAATCAGTAAGATCTTCAGCCATACGTTTAGTTAAAGTAGTTACTAAAACTCTTTCCTGGGAATCAACTCTTTGTTTAACCTCGCTCAATAAATCATCAACTTGAGTGTCAGCAGGTTTAACAATTATCTCGGGATCAATCAAACCAGTTGGGCGAGCCACTTGCTCAATAATTAATTTTGAATGAGTAGCTTCATAGTCTGCAGGAGTTGCGCTAACAAAAATACATTGTCGCATTACACTTTCAAATTCTTCAAATCTTAAAGGTCTATTATCATGAGCAGAAGGAAGACGAAAGCCATAATCAACTAAATTTTCTTTTCTAGCTCTATCTCCTTTTGACATTCCTCCTATCTGAGGTATCGTTACATGACTCTCATCAATCACCATTAACGAATTATTAGGAAGGTAATCTAACAGTGTGGGAGCTGGTTCCCCCTCCTTTCTTCCAGATAAATGTCGTGAATAATTTTCTATTCCTTTGCAGAACCCAATTTCATTTAGCATTTCAATATCAAACTTAGTTCTTTCTTCAATTCGTTGCGCTTCAATTAATTTATTTTGATTTACAAAATCTTTTACCCTTTCAGATAACTCTAACTTTATTCTTTCAATTGCTCTTAAAGTAGTATCTCTTGGCGTAACATAATGACTTGATGGATAAACAGTAAATCGTTTTACTTTATTAAATAATTGTCCAGTTAAAGGATCAAATGTTGTTATAGATTCAATAACATCATCAAATAAACTTATCCTAATAGCAGTCTCTGAATTTTCTGCAGGAAAAATATCAATGATATCTCCGCGAACTCTAAAACAACCTCGAGAAAAATCAAAATCATTTCTTGTATACTGCATTGAAACTAAACGTAAAATGATATTTCTTTGAAGCAATTTTTCTCCAACCTGAATATATAAAACCATACCTTGGTAATCAACAGGATCTCCAATACCATATATAGCAGAAACTGTTGCAACTATTACAGAATCATCTCTTTCTAATAGTGCCTTTGTAGCAGAAAGTCGCATTTGCTCAATATGATCATTAATGCTTGAATCTTTTTCAATAAAAACATCTCTACCTGGCACATATGCTTCTGGTTGATAATAATCATAATAAGAAACAAAATATTCCACTGCATTATTTGGAAAAAATTCTCTGAATTCCGAATATAGTTGAGCTGCTAGTGTTTTATTAGGAGCTAGAACTATTGCTGGTCTTCCTGTTTTTGCAATCACATTAGCAATAGTGTAAGTTTTACCCGAACCAGTAACACCTAAAAGTGTTTGAAATTTTTCCCCAGATTCAACACCATGCACCAACTGTTTAATTGCCTGAGGCTGGTCACCAGCTGGCAAAAATGGTTGGTATAATTCAAATGGACTATTAGGAAATTTCTGATTCAAAATATTATTTCAACAAAAAAACTTTATTTTAACAGTTTGCGAACTTTAATAGATACAATTAGTCAAGATACAAGATTAACAACTTACATAGAAAGTACAATCATGAAAAAAATTCTTCTACTTCTACTATTATTAACAAACACCTCGATTAGCCTAGCCATTGACAAAGAATCCATGTTAAAAGCATTCGGAGCAATAGTTATGGTAAGAGGTTATACAGAAAGTGGGAGTTTAGCATATGGCTCTGGAGTTATTGTAGGTAAAGGTGAAGTTATAACTAACTGTCATGTATTAAGAAGAACCAAACAACCTTGGGTTTCTCAAGGGGAAGATAGCTTCTCAGTTGTTGATGTTAGAGTCGATGCATGGCATGACCTCTGTCTTTTTAGTATACATAACCTAGATCGTAATCCAATCCCAATTGGAAGTAGTAAAGATTTAGTAAAAGGACAAGCTATTGCAGCAATTGGTCATTCAAGTGGGTCACCTGTTCCACTAACTTCTGGAGGTTATGTAGTATCCACGTATGAATATGATAACGCAGAGATTATCTTGAGTTCAGCAAAATTTAGATTGGGTGCTAGTGGAAGTGGTTTATTTGATATGAATGGTAATTTAGTTGGGATTAACACCTTCAAAACGACTGGTTATGGATCCTATTATGCAATGCCAATAGACTGGCTTAAAAGTTTAAGAAAAAAAGAAAGGCAAAAAAATTTTTTAATCAAAGGTAAAGCATTATGGGAAGAAGATGAAAATAAAAAACCATTTTTTCTAAAAATAGCAGTTCCAAAAGCAAAAAATGATTGGGTTGAATTATCCAGTGTAGCAAAGGAATGGACAGAAAAAGAAAGTAAAAATTCTGAGGCATGGTACGAATATGGATTTGCAAACGAAAAATTATCTAATAATAAAATTGCATTTAGTGCATATAAAAAATCTATAGATTTAAATCAAAACAATTCAGATTCCTTATTTAGATTAGCTATACTTCATAAAAATAAAGGGAATTTAACAAAGGCAAAACTTATACAGAAAGATTTATTAAAAATTGACGAAGTCAAAGGTTTAGAATTAGAAATTATTTTAAAATAAAAAAAGATATTTGTACTTACTGAGTTTTTAAGTAAAATTAGTTATCAAATTTTAATGATTAATGGAATAAATTTTGTCTAATATAAAGCTATCTGATTGCGTCAATCGAATAAAAGAATCCCCAACACTTGCCATCACGGCGAAAGCTGCGAAATTAAAATCTGAAGGTAAAGATATAATTGGACTTGCTGCAGGTGAGCCTGATTTCGATACACCTGATTTTATAAAAAAAGCAGCTATTGATGCCATTAATGATGGTCTTACTAAGTACACACCTGTCCCTGGATTACCAACCTTAAGAAAAGCAGTTGTTGAAAAATTTATCCGTGATAATAATCTTATTTATAAAATCAATGAAGTGATAGTAGGTGTTGGAGGTAAACAATGTATTTTTAATTTATTTCTAGCATTATTAAATGCTGGGGATGAAGTTATCATTCCAACTCCTTACTGGGTTTCATATACTGATATTGTAGAGCTTACTGGCGCGTCTCCAATCTTAGTAAAATGTGGAATAGATCAATCATTCAAAATGAGTCCTAAACAGCTAGAAGAATCAATTAGTGAAAAAACTAAAATTGTTGTTTTTAATTCGCCTTCGAATCCAACTGGATCTGTGTATTCTAAAAATGAACTTCAAGAACTTAGTAAGATTTTACTGAAATATCCCAATATATATATCTTAAATGACGACATATATGAACATATTAGATTAGATGACCAACCTTTTAATAATATTGTAATGGTCGAACCTAAATTGAAAGATCGATCTATTATTATAAATGGTGTTTCTAAAGCCTATTCTATGACAGGTTGGAGAATTGGCTTTGCAGCTGGACCTGAAAAAATTATTTCAGCTATGAGTAATCTGCAATCTCAATCAACATCAAACCCAACCTCAATATCTCAAGCTGCAGCTCAAGCAGCTCTGCTTGGAAATCAATCTTGTATAACACCGATGCTTGATGCATTTAAAGAGAGGCATACATTTGTTGTAAATGCTTTCAATAATATTAAAGGGCTTAAGTGTATTGATGCAAAAGGAGCTTTTTATTTATTTCCTTATGCCAAAGAAGCAATTCAAACACTTTACAAAAATGGAAAAATTAAAAAAAATGATGATATAGCTTTTAGTGAATATTTACTTGATTCAAAAGGAGTTGCTGTCGTTCCAGGATCAGCATTTGGTGCTGATAATTACTTCAGAATTTCTTTTGCTACGTCGATGGATAATCTAAAAAATGCATTATCTAGGATTAAAGAAGCAATAGAAGACTAGATTCATATTACAAGCTTATGCTAAAATGCTCGCTTTCTAGAATATTCCCCAATAGCTCAGTTGGTAGAGCAATGGACTGTTAATCCATTTGTCCCTGGTTCGAGCCCAGGTTGGGGAGCCAAATTCAAAGGGCTCCAATAGGAGCCCTTTTTAATTAATATTTCTTCTTTGTCTGTTTATTTCATATAGGCAAATTCCTGACGCAACGCTTACATTTAAACTTTCTACTTGACCCATCATTGGAATTGAAAAAATTTCATCACATAATTCTTTAGTTAAGCGTCTCATTCCTTTTCCTTCTGACCCCATAATAAGAGCTATAGAACCATGAAAAGTTATTTCACCAATATTTTTCATGGCATTATCATCAGCACCATAAATAAATACACCTTTTTCTTTTAAATACCTTATTGTTCTTGCAAGGTTTGTTACAACTACAAAGGGTATTGACTCAGCCGCTCCAGATGAAACTTTTCTTACAGTAGAATTTAATCCAACAGCATTATCTTTAGGACACACTATAGCGTTAACACCCATTGAGTCTGCCACTCTAAAACATGCACCTAAATTGTGAGGATCCTCAACACCATCTAATATTAATAGTAAAAGTGATTTCGATTGATTAGCTTCTATAATATCGTCAATTGTTACATATTTATCTTTTACCTCATGAATCATTGCGACTACACCTTGATGTTTTTGATTGGACACAAAACCATCAAGCCTTTCTTTATTTGATAAATGGTATTTAATTTTATGAGTTTCAACTAATTTCATTAAGTCATTAACTCTTCCATCAGTCCTATATTCATCTATAAAAATTTCTTTAATAGACATAGGGTCTATTCTTATTAAGCTAGTAATTGAATGAAAACCATAAATTATTTTTTTTGTACTCATTTTTTTTTGGATCTTTTTGAGTTAAATTTTTTCTTAAGCATTTTTTTTTGTCTTGGAATTGCATTCACATTTTCTAAGGAAAGATCAATTTTGATAGATTCTAAATCAACCCTTACCACTTTAACTTTCAATCTATCGCCTAAACGATAAGATAATTTAGTTCTCTCACCAATCATCGCATGCTTACTTTTATCATAAGTGAAATAATCGTTCCCAAGCTCAGTAACATGCAATAAACCTTCAATATAAACTTCGTCTAATTCAATAAATAGACCAAACCCTGTAACGCCTGCAACTGTACCCTCATAAATTTGACCAACTTTATCTTGCATAAAATAACACTTCAACCATGCCTCAACATCCCGTGTGGCTTCGTCCGCTCTTCTTTCTGTGTTCGAACAGTGCTCTGCAACCTTAGAAATATCTTTTAACTTGAAATTTTTTTTATCTAATTTCGATTTAATGGCTCTATGGATAATTAAATCTGGATATCTTCTAATCGGCGAAGTAAAGTGAGTATATGCATCAAATGCTAATCCAAAGTGGCCTAAATTTTTTTCACTGTAAACGGCCTGTTGCATAGATCTCAATAAAACAGTTTGCAAAAGATGGGATTCTGGTCGATTTGATATTTTCTTTACTAAATGTTTATAGTCCTTGGGTGTGGGTTTATTTCCGCCTTGAAGTGACAATTCAAATTCACTCAGGAAACCTCTTAAGTTTTCAAGTTTTTCCTCTGAAGGACATTCATGATTTCTAAAAAGACCATCTATTTTTTTATCAATTAAGAAATTTGCTGCACAAACATTTGCTGCCAGCATACATTCTTCAATGATTCTATGGGCTTCATTTCTAAAAATAGGTTTTATAAAATCAATTTTACCTTTTTCATTAAATACAATAGTGGTTTCGGTAGAATCAAATTCTAAGGCGCCTCTTTTTTCTCTCGCATTTAGCATTATTTGATAAAGTTTTTTTAAATTCTTCAAATCTGAAAGAATAAAACTATATTCTTTTATTAAATCTTTATCATTTTGATTTAAAATTTTATCCACATTTGTATAGGTTAATCTTGCTTTTGAATTCATTACTGAAGGATAGAATTTATATGATACTAATTTTCCTTTACTATTTATTATCATGTCACAAACCATACATAATCTATCTACGTTTGGATTTAAAGAGCATAGTCCGTTAGAAAGAGCTTCTGGTAACATTGGAATCACTCGCCTTGGAAAATAAACAGAATTTCCCCTATCCGCTGCAGAAGTATCAAGTTTACTTGATGGCTTAACATATGCACTGACATCTGCTATTGCTACAACTAATCGCCAATTATCACCATCTGGCTCTGCAAAAACTGCATCATCAAAATCTCTGGCTGTTTCTCCATCAATTGTAACTAACGCCAAATCTCTTAAATCTTTTCGCCCCTTGAAATCTAATGGACTTACTTTAGAAGAAAACTTATTTACTTCATCCAAAACATCTTTATGAAAATTATTAGGGAGATTATGTTTTCTTAACGCTATTTCAATTTCAATTCCACTATCGTTATAATCTCCAAGAATACTTACTACCTTACCCATTGGTTTGGATTTGAAGCTCGGCTGTGTGGTAATTTCTACTTCAACAATTTGTCCAACTTTAGCATTCATATCCGAATCATATGGTATTAAAATATCCTGACAAATTCTTTTATCCTCTGCTGCAACAATAGTAACTCCCTGAGCCTGGAGAACTCTTCCAACTATTAAAGGATTTACTCTTTCTAAAATTTCAACAATTTTACCCTCCATTTTTCCTTTTCTATCTTGACCTGTTATTTGAACCATTACTCGATCATTATTAAATACTTGACTCATTTCTCTAGGAGATAAAAATATGTCGTTATGGGTTTTATCATCTGGAATAAGAAAACCAAAACCATCAGGATGACCTGAAATTTTTCCAGCAATTAAATTAAGTTTATCTGAGATACAAATTACATTTTTTCTATTAATTAAAATCTGTCCCTGACGAACCATAGCTCTAAGACGCTTTTCAAAAAAAGTAATTTCTTCGTTACTTATTTCAAGAATTTCGATTAATTCATCTTTATTGATAGGTATGCCATATTCTGACATCACCTGAAGAATTAATTCTCGACTTGGAATTGGATTTTCATACAATTGAATTTCCCTATCAATTTCCGGGTCATTATCCCTAATTTTAATAGGCTTCTTAGACATTGAATTTTAAATTGTTACTTATGTGCATATAGATGAGGGATATTTCGCCCTATTCCTTTAAAATCTAACCCAAATCCATAAACGTAAGAATCAGGGACTTCTAGACCAATAAAATCAACTTTGATAGGTTTTTGTTTATTTATTTTTTTATCAAAAAGAACACATATTAAAACTTCTTTTGCACCCATCTCCAGTAGCTTCTTTTTAATACTATTTAAAGTTATACCCTCATCTAAAATATCATCTAAAACTAGGATAACTTTATCTTTTATTAAATCAATATTTGGTTGATACTTCCAGTCAACTTTTGATTTAGGTTTATTATTTGAATATCTTGAAGCATGAATATAATCAAGTTCACAGTAAAAATTAAATTTTGATACTAAATGACCAGCAAAAATTAATGCGCCTGTCATTACTGGTAAGACTGTAATTTTTTGATTTATGAATTTTGAATTAAAATTTCTCGCTAAATCTTCTATCGCAAAATTAATATCTTCATTTGAATATATAAGTGAAGAGTTAGATATTAGATCATTTAAATTCATCGAAACAAACGAGTCTTAAGATATTCTTTTAACTCATCTCCAAAGTTATTCCTTTTTAAAGCATATTCAATATTGGCCTTAATGAAACCTAACTTGTCTCCACAGTCATATCTGATACCCTCAAATTCATAAGCAAAAACAGGATAAGACGAAAGCATTGATTTAATAGCATCAGTTAATTGAATTTCATTACCAGCTCCAAAAGATGTATCTTCTAAAAACTCTAAGATTTTGTTACAAAAAATATATCTTCCTACAACGCCTAAATTTGATGGAGAATCCTCTGGTAAAGGTTTTTCAATAATATTACCTAATTGCATACTTTTTAAACTATCATTACGAATAGAAACCATCCCGTAATGAATAGAATTGGATTTATCAATTTTTTGGACTGAAACGATAGATGAATTAATATCCTTATACTCTTCAACCATTTGTTTTAAAACACCTTTTTGTGAATCAATTAAATCATCAGCTAAAATAACAGCAAATGGATCTCTCTTAATAATTGATTTAGCTAATAAAATTGCATGTCCTAAACCTAAGGGTTCATCTTGAATAATATAAGAGCAAGAAACATTATTTGGAATAATTTGGTTTGTCTGATTTAATAATTCTTTTTTTTCCTTGGTGAGATTTGTTATTTCTAAATTTGAATTACGATCAAAATGTTCCTTAATGGATATCTTTGATTTAGCATTAACAAATATCAACTCAGTAAATCCTGCATCTATAGCTTCCTCAACAGCATATTGAATTAAAGGTTTATCTACAATTGGCAACATTTCTTTTGGTGTGGCTTTTGTTGCTGGCAAAAACCGTGATCCCAATCCAGCAACCGGAAAGACAATTTTATTCAATTTCATTTAGTATCAACCTCATATTTTAAATATCTATAATAACAAAGGATTTATTAATTATTTGTCAACATTCCAAGCATCTCGTTTTTTATAGTCTTCATCTCTGCCCTCTACCCATGTTTCAATTTGTTGATCTGAAATTTCCTTCTTCCAAAAAGGTGCTTCTGTTTTAAGAAAATCAATTATGAATTCACAAGCTTCAAAGGCATTTTTTCTATGCTCACTAGCAACAACAACTGCAACGATAGGCTCAGTAGGTTTTAATTTTCCAATTCGATGAATTATATAGACATCTTCAAGCTGCCACTTAGATTTAGCATTTAATTCAATTTCATTTAGCGCCTTTTCAGTCATACCAGGATAATGTTCTAAATCCATTTGTAATAATTTTTTAGTTTTCTTACTATTATCAAACTCTCTAACAAAGCCAATAAAAGATACAATTGCTCCTATGGAGGAATTATTTTTTCTTACGAGAGAAATTATTTTTTCAATATTAAATACATCTTCTTGAATACAGACAGTCACTTAACCACCTGTTATTGGTGGGAAAAAGGCTAACTCATCTCCGTCACTTAATAAATCATTCCAATCTGAAAGCTCTTGATTAATTGCTAATCTAATTAAATGTTTATCTTTATGAAGAGATATCCATGAACCTTGTTCTGATTTAACTAAAAAATTCAATAATTTATGAGGAGAATTTTCAGAGTCGTGAATATCTACTTCTTTAGCATTAATACCAACCATTTCTCTTACACTTGCAAAAAATAGAACATTAATCTTCATTCTCTTGTGCCTTATCATTTGAAATTTGGTCATCAAAATCTAACAAATCATTTGAATTTTCTTTTAACTCTACTCTTTCTATCTGTGAAAATCTTTTTGAAATTTTCTGACTAGAAACATGAACATCTTGAGCATTTTCATGAGCTAAGCGGATATTATCTGCTAGTTTTTTCATTCTAGTATCAAATCGATCGAAATCTTTTCCTAGTTTACCAAGTTCTGATTTAATCACATGAACTTGTTTTCTTGTTTCAACATCTTTTAGAACTGCCCTAGCTGTATTTAAAACCGCCATCAGGGTTGTAGGTGAGACTAACCATACTTTTTTTGCCATTGATTCTTGAATTAACTCTGGATGGTATGCGTGAATTTCGGCAAAAACTGCTTCTGCAGGGATAAACATAACTGCCCCATCTGAAGTTTCACCTGGAATAATATATTTGGAAGCAATATCAACAATATGCTTACGAACATCTAATTTAAATTGTTTTTGAGCTTTGAGTTTATCTGGTTCTGATGCTGAAACATCAAACATTTTTTGATAATTTTCCATCGGAAATTTTGAATCTACAGCAACAGTCCCTGTTGGTTCTGGAAGAAATAATACACAATCTGCTTTTAAATTATTCTTAAACGTATGCTGAAACGCAAATGAATCAGGAGGCAGTATATTCTTAATAAGACTTTCAAGCTGAAGTTCACCAAAAGCGCCTCTAGATTTTTTATCACCCAATAATTCCTGCAAACTAACCATATTGGTTGTTAAACCATCAATTTTTTTCTGAGCTTCATCTATTGTAGCCAATCTTTCCATAACACTTACGAAAGTAGCATTTGTTTTCTTAAAGCCCTCTTCTAACCTTTCATGCACTTTGCCTGTTATCTCATGAAGTCTTTTATCTACAGTTTTAGTCAAACTTTCAACGCTAGCCATTAATTGTAATGAAGTATTCTTAAATGAAGATTGAACAGTTTCTTGTTGAGTTTTACCTTGTTCAGATAATGTTTTATGGAGTCTATCTGAAAGCTTATTTAATGCATCATTTATATCAACAAGCATCTGACGATGTTTTTCTTCTAAAGCTTTTGGAATATCATCTTCTTTTTTGGACTGAGCTATCTTCCATAAAATAATTAAACAAATAGTAATAATTACTAATAGAAGAATCTCAACAATCATTTTTACTTAGCTGCTTCAAGTGCTTGCTTCACATCAGAAATAATATCATCGATATGTTCAATACCTACTGAAATTCTTACCATATCCTCGCTAACACCTGCTGCTTTCAATTCCTCTGGATTTAACTGTCTATGAGTCGTAGAAGCAGGATGACAGGCAAGAGATTTAGCGTCTCCTATATTTACTAATCTTAGAATTATTTGTAAAGCATCAATAAATTTTGTACCTGCCTTAATTCCTCCTGTTATTCCAAAACTTATTATTCCAGAAGCTTTTCCTTGCGTAATTTTCTTACAATTTGCATTATATTTATCATTAGGTAGCGCTCCATAATTAACCCAATCTACTTGTTCATGCGATTCAAGAAATTTTGCCAATGCTAAGGCGTTATCACAATGTCTTTCCATCCTTAGACCAAGTGTTTCGAGGCCTTGCATTATTAAGAATGCACTATTTGGAGAGAGTGCTGCGCCAGTATTTCTTAAGGGAACAACTCTACAGCGACCAATAAATGCAGCAGGGCCTAAAGCCTCTGTATAAACAACTCCGTGATAAGAAGGATCTGGTTCATTAAGCATTGGATACTTTTTTGGCTCTTTAGCCCAATCAAATTTTCCAGAATCAACTATAATTCCACCAATTGTTGTACCGTGACCACCAATATATTTAGTTAAAGAATGAATAACAACATCAGCACCAAAATCAAAAGGTTTACATAAATAAGGCGTTGGAACAGTATTATCAACAATTAAAGGTATATTATGTCGATGGGCAATAGTAGCTAGTTCTTTTAAATCAACAATATTACCTAAAGGATTCCCAATAGATTCACAATAGAGAGCTTTAGTTTTATCATCAATAGCAGAATCAATGGCATCAAAATCTCCTGCGTCAACCATTTTTACATTAATGCCTTGTTGAGGAAAGGTATGAGCAAATAAATTATAAGTCCCCCCATATAATTGATTTGTGCTAACAATATTATCCCCCGCTTGTGTGATACACTGAATTGAAGCAGTAATAGCTGCCATTCCAGATGCTAATGCAAGAGAAGCAATTCCACCTTCCATCTCAGCAACTCTTTGTTCAAGAACAGCATTTGTAGGATTCATTATTCTGGTATAAATATTACCCTCAACTTTAAGATCAAATAAATCAGCACCATGCTGAGTATTATCAAAAGTAAACGATGAGGTTTGGTAAATTGGTGTTGTAGCAGCTTTTGTTGTTTTCTCTGATTCGTATCCATGATGCAAAGCAATAGTTTCTAATTTCATCTCAGTTCGCTCCCTATTAGTTATTAATTAAATATTAACAGATAAAGAAATACCTATTTAACAATATTTCTCTTATCGATTAATGTTATATGAATCATTTTAAATTCTTCTTTTATTAGTTTCTCAGCTCCAATTGGCAATGAAGTAAAAACTTCAACTTTTTCTTTAAATTTTTTTTCAAATATTTTACCTTTATTTTTACAAATTACATTAATTAATTTTTCTAACTTATTGTATTCTATTAATATTTTATAATTATTATAGTTAATAAAAATAGCTGTTTTAGAATTAATCAATGCACCTATTCCTGCTTGACTATAAGCTCTTGCAAGCCCACCCATACCTAAATTAATACCCCCATAATATCGAACAACTACAAGACCGCAATTGATAATTTTTTTGGATTCTAATATATTGATTAATGGCCTTCCTGCTGTCCCTGATGGTTCACCATCGTCACTAAAATGAGGTTCAATAGTATTCTTTTTAATCCGTAAACCAAAAACCGTATGGCTTGAAGATGGGTTATTTTTCTTTATCTCACCAACTTTATCTAAAAATTGCTCTTTTGATCTTGATATGATGCTATAACCTATGAATTTTGATTTATTTACTACTAACTCAGATTTTCCCTCTGAAGTTACTATAAGCACTGTTAACTAAGACCCTCAATTTCTCCATTATTATTAATAGAAATTCCTTCACTTGCTGGTTTTAAGGGTAATCCAGGCATAGTCATAACACTTCCACAAATGGCAACAATAAAGCCCGCACCCCTAACCAACCTAATCTCTCTAATAATAAGTGAGTGATCCGAAACAGCTCCAATACCCTTTGGGTCGCCGGAAAAAGAATATGGTGTTTTTGCAATACATACTGGAAAATGTGCATATTCATCTTCAATTTTTTTAAGTTGTATTAAAGCGTCATCCTCAAATACAACATCTTTGGCTCGGTAAATTTTTTGAGCAATTGTTGATATTTTGGATACGATAGAATCTTTTGTATCGTAAAGAAATTTAAATTGGTTTGGCTTTTCAACAAGATTCATTACCTCTTGAGCTAATAATTTTGCACCTTTAGATCCATGTCCCCAATGTGAACATAAAATAGCCTTGAAACCTAAGCTTTCAACTTTATCTTGAACAAATTTGACCTCTTCATCGGTATCTGTCTGAAAATGATTAATAGCAACTACTATATTTAAACCAAAATGTTGGCTACAGTTTTCAATATGGCGCTCAAGATTAGAAAATCCTTTCCCAAGAGCATCCAGATCCTGATCGTTGAGATCTTCAACTTTTTTCCCACCATGGTATTTCATAGCCCTTATAGTGGCTACAATAACAATTAAACTAGGATTTAATCCTGTTTGACGACATTTGATATCAATAAATTTTTCCGCTCCTAAATCAGCACCAAAACCAGCTTCAGTCACAACATAATCAGCCATATCTAAACCTAATTGAGAAGCGATAAATGAGTTACATCCATGTGCAATATTAGCAAAAGGGCCTCCATGAATTAAGACTGGGTTATGCTCTAATGTTTGAACCAAATTAGGCATAAAAGCATCTTTTAACAAAGCAGCCATTGAACCTTGAGCTTTTAAATCTTTTGCAAATATAGGTGATTTATTCTTATCAAGATTTTGTGCAACTTGTATTTCTCCCAATCTATATGTTAAATCATCTAATGATGATGCTAAGCAAAAAATTGCCATCACCTCACTTGCAACTGAAATATCAAATCCACCTTGATATTGATAACGAGCATTATCAATATTGATCTTTCTTAAGGATCTATCATTCATATCCAATCCTCTTTTGAAGGTAATTGCATCTGGATCAATCCCTAATTTATTTCCATGATAAATATGATTATCAATCAACGCTGAAAGAAGATTGTTTGCTGAAGTAATGGCATGAAAGTCTCCAGTAAAATGTAAGTTAATATTCTCCATCGGAATTGCCTGTGCATACCCACCTCCTGTAGCACCCCCCTTCATTCCAAATACAGGCCCTAATGAAGGCTCACGCAAGCATGCTACGACACTCTTACCTTGGCTTGCAATAGCGTCAGTTAATCCAATTGTTGTTGTTGTTTTACCCTCACCTGCTGGAGTTGGACTCATTGCAGTAACCAAGATCAGTTTTCCATCTTTTTTCTCTGCTTGTTTTAACTCTTTAAGATTAATTTTTGCCATATAAGAACCAAAATTAACCAATGCATCTTGAGTAATATTTATTTTCTTTGCAACGTCTTCAATTTTTTGTAGATGTGAACTTTGTGCAATTTCTAAATCAGATTTCATACTTAACCTTTCATTTATTTGTTAATGAATATTAACTCAAAATTTAAATTTTTAGAAAATTTCTTAGTTCAGATTCCTTAATTTCCGGAGTAAACATTTTTATAAAATCGTAAGTGAACCCCCTCACAAAAGTTTCTCTCCTAATTCCAATAAATGTAGTGCTTGTTGGAAATAAATGACTAACATCTCTGGAATCTAAATGTGAATCTTTATTTTGGTCATAAGCCATTTCAGCAATTAATCCAATACCTAAACCTAATTCAACATAAGTTTTAATTACGTCAGCATCAATTGCAGTTAGCATAATATTAGGATTAATATTAGCTTCTTTAAATACTTTTGAGACGATTGTGCTTCCAGTAAAAGCATAATCATAGGTAATCATTGGGTAAGAAGCAATATTTTCTAGTGTGATTTCTTTGATTTGCATTAATGGGTGATTTTTCGGGAATACCAAAACACGATTCCATGAATAGCATGGAATACACAAGATTTTTTCATTTTGACCAATTGATTCTGTTGCAATTCCTACATCAGCCTCGCCTTTTAAAATTTGCTCAGTCACTTGTGAGGGGTTGCCTTGATGAATATTAAGATTAATTTTGGGATATTTTTTTACAAAAGCCTCAACTATTTTAGGTAATTTATATCTTGCTTGCGTATGTGTAGTTGCAATTGTAAATGTTCCGGTATCTTCTTTTTCGTACTCATTAGAAATATTTTTTATATTTGATACTTCTCTAATAATCTCCGAAATTGATTTGAACAAGTCATTTCCAGCGTCTGTTAAACCAGTCAATCTTTTCCCATTTCTTTGAAAAATTTTAATCCCAATTTCATCTTCCAAAAGTTGTATTTGTTTACTTACTCCAGGTTGAGAAGTATGCAGAAATTCAGCAGCTTTAGAGATATTAAAATCATTCTCTACTATTTGATAAACACATCTTAATTGTTGAAGTTTCATATATTCAAAAGTTATATTAATAGAAATATTTATTATTAAAATAGTATATCAAAATCTGCTATATTTCATTGCAATTAAATTAAATTAAATCTATGGCTATTGAATTCATATTTTCTGGTTTTGCTGTTGGACTCTTAGTTGGTTTAACAGGTGTTGGAGGTGGATCACTAATGACTCCTCTACTTGTTTTATTGTTTAAATTCCCAACTGCTGTAGCAATTGGGACAGATTTACTTTACGCTGCAATTACAAAATCTGCTGGAGTTATATCTCACTCACGCCTAAACAATATTGAATGGAAGATTGTAAAAAATTTAATGCTTGGAAGTATCCCTGCTTCATTTTTTACAACTTACTACCTGAAAGGTATCGATTTATATGCTTACGAAAACGTAGAAATAATTAATTTTTTCTTAGGAATTGCACTAGTGCTAACGTCCTTTGCCGTTATTTTACAACCATTCATTTTAAAAAAATCTAGAAAAAAAATTATTAGAGATAATAAAAACACGACTATTCTAACTATATCATTAGGTTTATTATTAGGTATATTAGTTACATTAACCTCTGTTGGAGCAGGTGCATTGGGTGTTACAGCTTTAATTTTACTTTACCCATCTTTGAGTATAAAAAAAGTTATTGGAACTGATATTGCTCATGCAGTTCCCCTAACATTTTTTGCTGGCTTAGGGCATTTAAATTTAGGGACAGTAAACAACTATTTACTGCTTTCATTATTAATAGGATCAATACCAGGAATATCATTAGGAAGTAATTTAAGTGCAAAAATTGATGAGAAGTGGTTACGTTTTATTTTAGCTATTGTTTTATTAATTGTTGGTATTCAACTAATTAAGTGATAAAAAAGGTTCTATATGTACAAATATGATCACATTGATAAGAAAATTGTTAACGAAAGAGTAAACCAATATCAAAACCAACTAGATCGGTACTTAAAGAAAGAGTTGTCTGATGAGGAATTTAGGCCACTTAGACTTCAGAATGGTCTTTATATTCAACGTCATGCTCCTATGTTAAGAGTGGCGATACCTTATGGACTTCTCTCTTCTAATCAATTATTTAAATTAGCTGATATAGCTGACCAATATGATAGAGGTTATGGACATTTCAGTACAAGACAAAATATTCAATTTAATTGGCCAAAGCTAGAAGAAACTCCAAATATTTTAAAAGAATTAGCCGAAGTAGAAATGCATGCTATTCAAACTTCAGGAAATTGTATTAGAAATATAACAACAGATCAATTTGCAGGGGTTACTTATGACGAAATTATAGATCCTAGACATATTGCAGAAATTTTAAGGCAATGGAGTACTTTTCATCCTGAATTTGCACTCCTTCCAAGAAAATTTAAGATTGCAATAAATGGCTCAAAAAAAGATAGAGCTCTAGTACAATGTCACGATATTGGCCTAGAATTCTTTAAAAATAAAAATGATGAAATGGTTACTAAAATTTGGGTTGGTGGTGGTTTGGGGCGAACACCATTAATTGGATCTGTTATAAAAAAAGAACTTGAATGGAAACATATCCTAACTTACTGTGAGGCAATTTTAAGGGTTTATAATCTTTATGGTCGGAGAGATAATATCTATAAAGCACGTATAAAAATTTTAGTGAAATCTCTTGGAATTGATGAATTTAAAAAACTTGTTGAGGAGGAATGGAAATTTATAAAAGATGGTCCAAATACCATAAATTCAGAAGAGTTAAATCGAATAAAAAAATATTTTTCAGAGCCTAATTACAAAGAAATTACAAAAGATAGTTTAAAGAGTCATGATAATGATAAATCTTTCAAACAATGGATTTCTAAATGTACAAATCCTCATAAAAAGAAAGGTTACCGCTCTGTTATTTTTTCTTTAAAAGAGACTGGAAATCCCCCAGGTGACGCAACTTCTTCACAAATGAGAGCAGTTGCAAACCTATCTGAGGAATATAGCTTTAGTGAAATCAGAGTATCTCATGAACAGAATTTAATTTTAGCGGATGTTCAAGAAGATAAGCTTTATGAATTGTGGGTTAAAGCTAAAAAGCACCATCTGGTTACCCCAAATATTGGACTTTTAACAGACATTATATGCTGTCCAGGAGGTGACTTCTGTTCTTTAGCAAATGCTAAAAGTATTCCAATAGCCCAATCTATTCAGGATCTTTTTGAAGATATAGACTATTTGCATGATATTGGAGATATAAATCTCAATATATCAGGCTGCATGAATGCATGTGGTCATCATCATGTTGGTCATATTGGAATACTAGGCGTAGATAAAGATGGAAGCGAATGGTATCAAGTAACTATTGGAGGTAATCAAGGAAATTTTGCCAGTATAGGAAAGGTAATTGGTCCTTCCTTTTCTGCCAAAGAAATGCCTTTTGTTATTAAAAAAATTATTGAAGTTTATTTAAATAATAGATATGAGGCAGAGATATTTATAGATTGCGTTTCCCGAATAGGTCTTGATCCGTTTAAAAAACATGTTTACCAAAACTCAGAGGCAGCTAAATGAAATCACAGTTAATAAAAAATAAAGATATTATTGATGATCAGTGGATAACTGTCGAATTACCAAAAATAGAACAAAAAATTAAAATGCAAGCTGGAAAAGTAGTAGCATTTAAATTGTCAGGGGAAGACTATCCCACAGATAATCAAGTCATTCAAACTGAGTTTCCAGAAATTGGTAAAATTTTACTTCCATTAAAAGTTTTTCTTTACCATAAAGAAAAATTAGACAAAAGATTTGTAAATAAAGAAATTGGAATATGGTTTTCAACACATGAAGAAATTCACAAATATATAGATACCTTAGGTAATTTAAATAATTTTCCTTTAATTGCAATATATGTTGAAAGATTCGCAGACGGCAGAATTTTCTCCATTGGTAATCAATTAAGAAATAAATATAATTTTAAAAATGAATTAAGAGCATTTGGAGATGTTTTAAAAGATCAAATATATTTTCTCAAACGATCTGGATTCACAAGTTATTTAATTAGAAAAGATCGTGATCCACTTGATGCAATAAAAAGTTTAGATGATTTTACTGAACCTTATCAAGGAGCGTTTGATATTTTGGATCCAGTTTGGAATCGTATTAAAAGATAAAATTTATTATGAAAAATTTAACAGTTATTAATAAAAAACTAAAAAATAAAAGTCCTTTAGAAATTATTAGGTGGGCATTAGAAAACAGTGCAAACCCTATTCTAACAACAAATTTTCGCCCATATGAAGCTGCAATAATCAATTTATGTGTAAAAGAAAAATCAGATATTAAAGTTTTATGGTGTGACTCTGGATATAACACTAAAGCTACTTATATTTATGCTGAAAAAATTATTTCATCTTTAAATTTAAACCTAAAACTCTATACGCCTCATCATACCTCTGCTCATAGAGAGGTTTTTATGGGACAAATTCCAGAAATTAGCGACCCAAAACATAAAGAGTTTACAGAACAAGTTAAACTCGAGCCTTTCAATAGAGCTATGAAAGAATTAAAACCAGATTTATGGATAACTAACCTAAGAAAAGGACAAACACAATTTAGAGATAACATAGATATTGTAAGTGAATCAAATGAAGGGCTATTAAAAGTAAGTCCTTTTTACTACTGGTCAGATTTAGAGCTAGAAAAGTATATGAATGAAAATAATCTTGAGAATGAATTTGACTATTTTGATCCAACAAAAGTAGATGAAAAAAGAGAATGTGGTCTTCATAATCAAGGTGAAAAATAATGGAAAAAATATTAACTCATCTAGATTGGTTAGAATCTGAAGCAATTCATATTATGAGAGAAGTTGCTGGACAATGCAGTCATCCAGTTTTACTTTTCTCTGGAGGTAAAGATTCACTTTGTTTATTAAGAATTGCTGAAAAAGCTTTCAGGCCTGGTAGATTTCCATTTCCATTAATGCATATTGATACTGGGCATAATTATCCTGAAGTAATTAATTTTAGAGATGAAAAAGTAAATGAACTTGGTGAGAGACTTATTGTTGCTTCGCTTGAAGAATCAATGAAAAAAGGTTCTATAGTTTTAAAATCTGAAAATGAACCTAGAAATAAATATCAATCAATAACTTTACTTGAGGCTATTTCGGAAAATAAATTTGATTGTTGCATTGGGGGAGCTAGAAGAGATGAAGAAAAAGCTAGAGCAAAAGAAAGAATCATGAGTTTTCGTGATGAGTTTGGCCAATGGGATCCTAAAAATCAGAGGCCTGAACTTTGGGACCTATACAATGCAAAAGTACATAACGAAGAAAATATAAGGGCATTTCCAATTTCTAATTGGACCGAAATGGATGTATGGCAATACATTGATAGAGAGAAGCTTTCATTACCTAATATTTATTTTGCACATGAAAGAGAAATAGTGAGAAGAGATAATGCCATCGTACCAATAACAAATATAACTCCTGCAAAATCAAATGAAATTATCGAAAATATTTCAGTTAGATTTCGAACTGTTGGTGACATAACCTGTACTGCTCCTGTTGAAAGTAATGCTGATACAGTAGAAAAAATAATATTAGAAACAGCAACTACTTCTATTTCAGAGAGAGGTGAAACAAGGCTTGATGATCAAGTATCTGAAGCATCAATGGAACAAAGAAAAAAAGAAGGATATTTTTAATATGAAAAATAAAATAAATGATACTGTTCTTAGATTTATGACCTGCGGAAGTGTTGATGATGGAAAAAGTACTGTTATAGGAAGACTTTTATTTGATACTAAAACGATATTATCTGATACATTAGCTCAAATTAAAAATACTTCAAGAAAAAAAGGAATGACTGAAATTGACTTATCATTAATAACTGATGGACTTCAAGCAGAAAGAGAACAAGGGATCACTATTGACGTTGCTTATCGATACTTTAGCACTGGGAATCGTAAATACATTATTGCTGATGCCCCTGGTCATGAACAATATACTAGAAATATGGTTACGGGTGCTTCAACTGCTCAGCTGGCAATAATCTTAATTGACGCAAGAAAAGGTATTTTAACTCAAACTAAACGACACACTTATTTAGCAAAATTACTGGGCATTAAACATATCATTGTAGCAATAAATAAAATGGATTTAATTAATTTTGATGAATCAAAATATAATTCTATTTGTGAAAGTTATAGACAATTTGAAAAAAATATTTTTTCGAAGAATAATAAAATAGACATTAAATTTCTTCCAATCTCTGCTCTAAAAGGAGATATGATCGTTGATAGGGGTAATTCTATGGACTGGTACAAAGGATCAACGCTTTTAGAATTACTAGACACTCTTGATACAACTAATGATTTTAAAGAGTCATCTTTTAGACTTCCTATTCAATACGTATGTAGGCCTAGAGAATCAGCAAATCACAAACTCCATGACTTTCGAGCATTTATGGGTCGAATTGAATCTGGCTTTCTTAAAGTAAATGATAAAGTGAAAGCTTTACCTTCTGGTAATGAATCTTCAATAAAAGAAATTAGAATTGGAGAGAAGAATATTAATGAGGCTATACCTGAACAATCAATTACCGTTTTACTAAAAGATGAAATTGATATATCTAGAGGTGATATGTTAGTTCATTTTAATGATTCAATCGATGCTATTAAAAATTTTACAGCAACAATCTGTTGGTTTTCTGAGAGTCCACTTTCTACTAATAGAACATATTTATTGATGCATACAACGAGAACTTCTAAAGCTAAAATCACTAATATAAATTACAAAGTCAATATTGAAACGCTTGAACATGAAAAAGTACAAAATGAACTTAAAACAAACGATATAGCAAATGTTTCTTTCAAATTAGCTCAACCATTAATAGTCGATAACTATTTTGAAAATAGAGGTACTGGTTCCTTCATAATAGTTGATGAAACCACGTTTCATACAGTTGGTGCAGGTATGATTCAATTATTGGATAAGTGAGAAAAATAACTTAAAATACGATTAAATAAAAAGGAAAGTAAAAATGGCTTATGTTGTAACCGAATCTTGTATTCAATGCAAATACACTGATTGTGTAGATGTATGTCCAGTTGACTGTTTTGTAGAAGGAAGTAATTTTCTTGCAATTGATCCAGAAGAATGTATTGACTGTACTTTATGTGTTGCAGAGTGTCCAGTTGAGGCGATTTTTGCTGAAGATGATGTTCCAGAAGATCAACAAGAATTCATAGAAATCAACGCAAAATTAGCTAAGGTTTGGCCAATAATTACTGCAAGAAAAGATCCCCTCCCAGACGCAGACAAATTTAGTAATGAAACAAATAAGCGTAAGTTACTAATTGAAGATTAAATTTATATTATCAATAATTTTATAATATCTATGTATTTTTATATTTGATCAATGCAGCCTATTTCAAAAAGTAATTGGATTGAAGGTACGATTCTAGAACAAAAAAACTGGACTGACTCATTAGCATCAATTAAGATTGATGCAAAAGTAAATCCCTATATTTCAGGTCAATTTACAAGAATTGCTTTAGAAATAAATAATGAAATTATTAGTAGGCCTTACTCTTATGTCAGTGCCCCTTCAGATAATTTCTTAGAAATTGTTTACGTAAAAATACCTAATGGAATACTCACCCCAGAGCTAAGTAAACTTAAATCTGGTGACAAAATATTAGTTAATAATAACGCTTATGGTTACTTTATTATGAGTGAAGTTCCTGAAGGTGATAACCTATGGATGCTTGGTACAGGAACAGGTTTAGGTGTTTTTATTTCACTATTAAAAACAAATGATCCTTGGAAAAGATTTAAAAAAGTAATTTTAATCCATGGGGTAAGAAAAAAAGGAGAATTGACCTATTCAGATCAAATAGCTGAATTCAATAAAAGATATCCACAACAATTTAATTATATTAAATCCGTTACTAGAGAAAAAATTGATGGGTGTTTAAACGCGAGAATACCGAACGCAATCGATAATGGAATTTTTGAATCTATTACCAATATTAAAATATCTAAAACTTCTCAATTTATGATATGTGGTAATCCAGATATGATTAAAGAAACAATTAATAATTTAAATAACAAAGGTATAGAAATTAATCGAAGAAGTAAACCAGGGAACATCACAATAGAAAAATATTGGTAAAATTAAATCACACACTCCATAATCTAGTTTTTCTTATTGTAGAGAAACCAAGGCTAATTAATATAAATAACCCTATTGATAATCCAAAAGTTGAAAACCAAAGTATCGGTACAATAATACCAGCCACCACAGACGAAAATAACATTTGCACAAAAGCTTGGCCTGATGCGGCTGTGCCTCTAATTTTTGGAAAACAATCTAGAGCCGCAATCGAGATAATTGGCATTACGGAAGCCATACCTATATTATATAATGCGATAAAACCTATATTAATAGATGCATTATTTGGCATAAAACAACAAAATATTAAATTAGCTAGAGATATGGTAAACATCCAATAATAACCGAATTTTAGGACTAATTTAGAATCAATAACACCTGCAGCTTTTTTAGCAATTAAAGATCCAAGCATCATTCCAGAAACAGTTGGTATAAACAAATACCCAAACTGTTGTGGTGTAAACCCAAGATGATCAATTAAAAATATAGGGCTAGCTAAAACATATATAAAGAAAGCTGCAAAATTTGATGAAACAGAAAGAATTAATAATATAAATTCTCTATTTAACATTAAGGTTTTATATCTACTAATGGCTCCTACAATTGAAAATGGAACACGCATTGATTGATTTACAGTTTCAGTTAAGATAGTAGACCCCATCAATATTGCTATGGCTGAATAAGCAGCAAGAAAAATAAATATAGCTTGCCAATTAAAACCTAAAAGAAGACCTCCAATCATCGGAGCAATAGCTGGTGCAATTCCAAATAATATTTGAACAGTAGCCATAACTCTCTGAGCCTCAGCTCCATGATACATATCTCTTACCATCGCCCTAGCAACTACACTTCCAGCCCCTCCCCCAATACCTTGTAAAGCTCTAAAAAACCATAATGATTCAATAGTTGATGCAAATACACACCCCAAAGAAGCAATAAAAAATAAAATTAATCCCCATTGCAAAGTTTTTATTCGGCCAATACCATCAGATATTGGACCATGAAATAAAAGCATTACCGTATAAGGTAAAAGATAAAAAGTTAAACTTTGCTGAATACCTTGAGGTGAGGTAAATAAATCCTTACTAATAATATGAAATGCTGGAAGATAAGTATCGATTGCGAAAGGGGCAAGTGATGATAATGCTGCTAAGGTTATTACCTTTGGATTTAAAAAAAGACTCATATTAGCCTAATATAAAATGTAACTAAGGGGTAGCGTGAAATTTTTCTAATCTTTCTTTTTCATCACCATCAGATATTTTTTTCGAATTTTTATTTGATCTAAACATAATAGGTTTGGCTTCAACCCCTGGATTTTCAGTATCCTTTATTGCTTGATCAATTAAATGACGATTTGGAGATTTCGTGCAAACAGGGTCAGCACTTTCTGCATCACCCGACAATAAAAGAGCTTGACATCTACATCCACCTAAATCATTTTCTTTCTCAGAGCAGCTTCTACATGGCTCTTTCATCCAGTCATCACCCCGGAATTTATTAAAAGCTGGGGAATCATACCAGGCACCTTTTAAACCTGTATCTTTAACATTAGGAAATTCTAGATTAGGAATAACTCTAGCAGAATGGCAAGGAAGCACGTCGCCATTAGCAGTTACTATCATAAATACTTCGCCCCAGCCATTCATACATTTTTTTGGTCTTTCATCAAAATAATCTGGAACTACAAAAAATATCTTCATTTTATTACCAATACGCTCGCGAAATTCATTTGTAACTTTTTCAGCATGCAAAACTTGTTCTCTTTTTGGCATTAACTGATCTCTATTTACCAATGACCATCCATAATATTGTGTATTTGCTAACTCAATATAATCTGCTCCCAAACCTTCAGCCATTTCAAGAATTTCTTGAATATGGTCAATATTATATCTATGTAATACAACATTAAGCACCATCGGGTAGCCTCTGTCTTTAATCATAGCTGCTATTTTTTGTTTTAATTTAAAAGTTTTAGTATTAGTTATAAAATTATTTATTTCTTCAGTTATGTCATGCATTGATAATTGAATATGGTCAAGGCCACCATCTTTCAATGCATCAATTCTTTTTTCATTCATACCTGCACCGGAAGTTATTAAATTACTGTAGTAACCTAAAGAGCTTGCCTCAGTTACAATCTCTTCAATATCTTTTCTAAGTAATGGCTCCCCTCCGGAGAGTCCAAGCTGAGCAGCTCCTAAATCTCTTGCTTGTCTTAAAACCTTTATCCAAGAATTAGTATCTAGTTCATTTTGAGTGTGTTTATCAAAATCTGTTGGGTTGTAACAGAACGCACATTGAAGTGGGCATTGGTAAGTGATTTCAGCAAGCAACCACAATGGTTGCGTTGCTGTTGTTGAAGCTGAAACACCATTATTTTTTTTATCTAATGCCATTTTCTAGTTTACCTTCTCAATCCATGCCTTATCTAATGCTAACTCTATCATTCCTTCAATATCTTTAGCAATATTTGGGACATCTATAAATTTCTTACTTAATGTCTCTGTTATAAATTCAACAGTTGATTCACCATTAACTAAATTTAAAACCTCACCAGCGCTTCCATTTAATTTAACCATACCCTCTGGAAATAAAATTACGTAACAATCCTGTGCTTTTTCCCACTGAAATCGATGGTGCGCTGCAATTTTATATATATCTTTGGTGTTAATGGTCATAATTAATTTATTGGTTGCCTTAAATAATCTCTATCTTCTACTTTTATATTTGATGATGCAAGCATAATTGAATCAGCAATCACCCATAACACATTTAATTTAAATTGAAGAATCTCTAAAGCTTGCTCTTGCATCTCTCTTGTTTGACTAAAATAATCTAAAGTAACGCCTAAACCGTGCTCCACATCCCTTCTAGCTTCTGTTAAACGCTTTTTAAAATAACTAAGTCCTGATTCATCAATCCAAGGATACATTTTTGGCCAAGAACTTATTCTCTGTTGATGAATATGAGGAGCGAATAGCTCTGTTAATGAAGAGCAAATTGACTCCTGCCATGAACGCTGTTTAGCAAAATTAATGTAAGCATCAACAGCAAATTTAACTCCGGGGCTAACGTGTTTTAAAGATGTTACATCCTCTCTTGATAAACCAACAGCCTTACCAAGATTTATCCAAGCTTCTATACCACCTTCAACTTCTCCCTCTCCATCATGATCAAGAATTCTTACAATCCATTCTTTTCTAATTTCTTGATTAGGACAATTTGATAAAATTGCAGCATCTTTTAGTGGAATACTTATCTGGTAATAAAATCTATTTAGAACCCAACTTTGAAGTTGCTCTTTAGATAATTTGCCTTCATACATCATGACATGAAAAGGATGGTAAATATGATACCCCTTTCCTTTTTCTCTTAATCTGTTCTCAAATTCTTCTCTTGTCCACGGCTTTGTCATTTTTTTTCCTT
>CAYOUI010000004.1:0-185714 GCA_964407135.1 uncultured Methylobacillus sp. | reverse complement strand
GATATTCATGTCTTTTAGGGCTTTCACTTTTTTATTTTCATCAACAGCTAAATTAGATTCACAAAAAATACTATTAATTTGATATTTTTTGAGCAATATATCTAAAATTTTGACCGAATCATCCATATATTCATTTAAAGAATGGCCAAATTTATTCAATTCTTTTTTTAAATCTTGAAGGCCTTGAGATAAAAATAGCATTCGATGTTCTGAAATCTTCTTGAAATCCCAAGAACAGTTTTTTTCATTCTCAATATCATGAATATAAACAAATAAAACCTCATCCAAAGCCTCTAATGCAAAATTTAGTGAAAGATTATCATTTAATCTAAGATCATTTCTAAACCAATATATACCCTTCATATTATTCTCAAATCATTCTTGAATGTAACAGATAATAAAGACTCTTAATTTAATTTCTAGTTCAGTTAAGAAAAACAAATATTGACTAATATTTTATGAGGGTTCTGAATTTATGAAATCTGGCCGAATAAGCTCACATTTGCCTTTGAAGTGATATGGTCTATCCCACCCTCTTATAATTTCAATTTCACCCGTTTTCCTTTCTATATATATTGAAAACCCAATTGAACCATCAGTATCCATTTCTTTCATGGTGACTGTATCTTTATCAACATTTAAGAATTGATTGCCATGAATTCGATGTACTAAAGTATTACCCACAATATTAATCATTTCGACAGCTGGCTCATCTCCACATTTTAGATTGTCACAATAAAGGTCAGAATAACCTTTACAAATTAAGTTAACGCTCAGAACTTCAGCAAGAATCAAATTTGGGATAAATAAAAGAAGTAGAAGTTTTTTCATTAAGTAAAAATATATTTGGGTTAATACCTAGATCTTAACTTAGCTTAACTATAATATCTATATAAATAAAGAAGACTGCTAGAATAAAAAAGATGAACAAACAAGCTTACAAAAAAAAAGGTTTTTGGATTGGATTAGTATTATTTTTCCTTATTTTCTTTAGCCCTACTCCTCAAACCCTTTCTTTTGAAGCGTGGCATGTTGCAGCAGTTGCTCTATTGATGGCTGCATGGTGGGGTACTGAAGCAATTCCATTACCTATAACAGCACTTTTACCATTGGCATTATTCCCATTACTACAAATTTCAAATTTCAAAACTGCTGCTGCTTCTTATGCAAACCCAAATATTTTTTTATTTCTGGGAGGTTTTATATTAGCCCTAGCTATTCAATCCTCTGGTCTTCATAAAAGATTAGCATTAAATGTTATTGGAGCAATAAGCAATTCAGCAGCTAATTTAGTTGGTGCATTTATGGGAATTTCTTTTTTTATAAGCATGTGGGTAATGAATACATCTACCACACTAATGCTTTTGCCTATTTGCTTAGCTATTTGTTCTAATATCAAAGAAAGTCTTCCGGTAATATCTAAAAAAGAATTTAATAATTTTGAAATATCTCTACTTTTAGGAATTGCATATGCTGCATCAATTGGAGGTATGTCAAGTTTAGTTGGTACTGCTCCAAATATTGTTTTTGCTGGATTTATGCAAGAAAATTTTTCTATAGAAATTTCATTTCTTAGTTGGATGAAATTAGCATTACCAATTGGATTAGTTATGCTTGTTAGTGCATTTGTAATTTTAACTAAAATTATTTATCCATCGAATTTTATATTTAATACAGTTGCTAGAAAAAAAATTAATCTAACTTTAAAAAAATTAGGGCCTATAAGTAAAGATGAAAAAAAAGTACTTTTAGTTTTTATTATTACAGCTCTATTGTGGGTAACTCGAACATATTTTAATGAGTATAAAATTTTCACAGGCCTCACTGATGCTGGAATAGCTATTATTGCAGCAATTAGTTTGTTTGTTATTCCATCACAAAATAAAAAAACTGAGTTATTAGTTTGGGATGAAGCAAAAAAATTACCTTGGGGACTTCTGATTTTATTTGGTGGCGGACTATCACTCGCAAAAGCAATTAATAGCTCAGGTTTGGGACAATGGTTAGGTGAAGCATTTATTTTAGTTATTAATTTTGAACCATGGGTTTTAGTTCTATTGATTATCACTTTTATTATATTTTTAACTGAGCTTACTTCTAACACAGCAACTACATCAACTTTTTTACCAATTGCAGCATCTATTGCTGTTGCATTATCAGTACCACCATCAAGTATAGCAATACCCCTAGTTCTAGCATCAAGTCTAGCTTTTATGCTTCCTGTGGCTACGCCTCCAAATGCAATTGTTTATGGTTCAGGTAAATTAACTATTAAAAATATGATAAAAGCAGGATTTATTTTAAATTTAGTTGGAATAATTTTTATTTCATTAGCTTATAACTTTATTTTTTAAAGCTGATTAGATTATATTTCTTGGTGGGAGGTCCTGTTGGTATAGGTCATAAACTTCTTGGTACCCCTTCTCAATATTTTTAGTAAATTTTTTTGTATTAAATAAATTTAAACTCTTTTTATCAACTAAGGATTTTTTTATTTTTTTTAATTTATCTGGATTTTGTGCAAGGGTAATGGCTAAATTCTCATAATCTTTAAGGTTATGAGTAATAAGCGAATTTAATTTAACAGCATTTAGCAGGCTTGAACAACCTCTTGAAGCATAATGTTCACCACAGATTGTTACAATAGGTAAACCAGCCCATAGAACATCACATGCAGTTGAATGTCCATTAAAAGGATAAGTATCTAAAAATAAATCCATTAAATTAAGACGTTCAAGGAAATGAGAATAATCCAATTTTTCACCAAAAATTAATCTTGCAGGATCAACATTACGATTTAAAGCTTCTTTTTTTAGATTATTTTGAGTTACTTCATCATTTGCATTAAAAAAGAGAACGCTTTGATTAACCTCTTTTAGAACTCTCATCCAAATATCAAAAATCAATGGAGTAAATTTATAATTATTATTAATACAGCAAAAAATAAAACAATCTTTTGGAAGACTAAAGTCTTTTCTACTAAAAGTATTTTTAATAGAAGTTTTTTTTGAATCTGTTGGATAAGCTAAATCTAAATATAAAACTTTCTCAGTATAAAATTTCTCTGCTTCTTTTGGAATTAAAACTGAATCTGCAATAATATAATCAAAATAATCAGCTCCAGAGGTTCCGGGAAATCCTAAATAATTGATTTGTATGGGTGCTGCTCTCATAGAAAAAATATCAGATTTATTTTGCCCTGTATAAACTGCAAGATCTATAACAATATCAATTTCCATATCTCTAGATAATTTAACAATATCTTTAGAATTTAATTCTTCTAAATTGATAAATTTTGTAAATGCTTTTTTTAATCTATTTTTAATTTTATCGTCTGGCCAGTCTATTAATGAGAATCCATAAATATCAAATTTACTTTTATCGTGTAATTCAATGATCTCAACTAAAAGATTTGATACAGGATGGACATAAAAATCTGGAGAAAAATAGGCAATACGTATTTTTTCATGTTTTTGATATTTTTTAATTTTGCCAAAAGTATTTTTGTAAGGGTAGTTTTTTGAAGCGTGTTTGATAGCTATTTTTTTCTGGAGAAGTGGATCGCTATAAAATATTTTGGATGCAAATGGACCAATGGATGCATCATCTTGATTAGTCATTTTTTCAGCGAACAATATATCTTGATCGAAATAGTCCCAGTCGCAAATATTTTGCCTTATTTTTATTCCTAAATAAATTGCATCAAGGTGATTCGGATCTATTTTAATTACACGTTTACATAAATCTATTGCTAAATCATATTGTTTTTTATTTCTATAAATCTTAGCCAATTCATATAAGCTTGAAACATAATCAGGATCTATTTGAATTATTTCTTTAAAATTATTTAAAGCTTCTGATTCGTTTTTATTAAGTAATAATGCTAGGCCTCTATTATGTTTTGCTATTAAAAAATTTCTATTTATTTTAATTGCTTTATCGTAATTTACTATTGCTTGATTAAAATTTTTAAGCTCTACATTAATTAAACCAATATTATTAAATGTTTCGGAAGAATTGGGTTTAAATTTTAATGCATTATTGAAACTTTCTAAGGCTTCTTCTAAAAGTTTAATTTCAAAAAATAAGACGCCTCGAACAAAATAAAGCTCGTGATCAGGTTTAATTTTAATGGCTTGATTATAACTATTGATTGCTTCTTCGTATCTCAAAAGCTCTTTTAAAACATTACCTAGATTAAAATGAGCTTCTGAACTATCTGGGTTTATTTTTATTGCTTTTGAAATAAAATATACTGATTTTTCAAAATCTTTATTAGCTTTGGCAATTAATCCTATGAGGTGTAAGCAATTAAAATCATTTGGATTAGATTCTAAAATAGTTTCATATAAATTTTGCGCTTGCTTTAAATTTCCTTTTTTATGAAAGTTAACTGCTTTCTGAAATTGTTCTTTTAAACTCATAACTTTATGAAATAAGTAATCCGATTATAATTAAAAAAACTAATACCCAAGCAATTCTGTCCATATATTTTTTTAGTATAGAATCTATTTTAGTTCCAAATAATTTAACTAAAAAAGCTACCAAATAAAACCTTCCGCCTCTACCAATAATTGAACCGATCACAAATGGAATAAAAGCCATATTTAATACTCCAGCTGCTATTGTAAAAACTTTATAGGGTATTGGAGAAAAGCCAGCAATAAGTATTGCCCAAAAACCCCATTTATTAAACCAATAAACTGAACTTTCATAGGCCGTTATGTAACCAAAATTAATTAAGATCGGTTCAATATAATCAAATGAAAATTTTCCAATTAAATAACCTAAGATACCTCCAATAACCGAACCAATTGTAGTTATAAGAGCAAATCTCCAGACCCTGTTTGGCTTTGCTAGACACATAGGAGCTAACATCACATCTGGAGGAATTGGAAAAAATGATGACTCAGCTAAACTTAAAACAAAAAGATAATAAGTTGCTTTCGCATGACCTGCTAAGCGGACAGTTTCGTTATAGAGTTTATTTAGTATTTTCATAAGACTTAATTAAGTTAATTAAAGATTTTACTTATTACCTCTAATTAGAAAATATAAACCAATCAATAACAGAAAAATTTGTTCACTCATAAATAGTTTTGGAGTTATTAACCAGTCACGATGGGCAAGTCCCAATGCAAACAACATGATTATCACAATATTTAAAGCACCAAATCGAGTAATTAAATTACCTAAATAATTTTTATTGAATCCACCAATTATCAAAAGCACACCGGCACTAAGTTCAGCTATTGCAACAAAAGAAGCTAAAGACTCAGAAAATCCAAAGTAATCAATAAGTTTTTGGGGTGGTAAAGGAAATTTACCATACCCATGAAAGAAAAAAGAGATACCAAGACCAAATCTCAATAACCACGGTGTTACATAAATAAACTTATCAAAAAATTCATTAATTTTTATATCCAGATTTTTCATATAAGATCCTAGTTTTTAATTATTACAAAACTATTTATACAACAGTATTATTTTAATATCCAACTTTTTTTTTAAAATTCTATAATCTATAGTAAAATACCGCTCTTCTAGTACGACCCCATCGTCTAGAGGCCTAGGACACCTGGTTTTCATCCAGGCAACAGGGGTTCGACTCCCCTTGGGGTCGCCAATTATATGATTTATGAAACTTTTTGCAAATTTAATTGCCGACTAACTAGTTTATTTTAAATTTTAAATTTATCTATGATAACCGCACTTATTGAATATTCAGAAAAAGGATTTTTACCAGATTTTTTAATAAGGTTTGGTATTCAATCACTACTTAAAAAAAGACTCAGATCATTAATAAATGAAAAAGATTTAGTAAATTTATCAAACAAAAAGAAATTTATTAAAGATATGAATGCATCGCCAATTGCCCTTGTTCCAGATTTGGCAAACACACAACATTATGAAATACCCTCTGAATTTTATAATCTTTGTTTAGGTTCTCATAAAAAATATAGTTCTTGCTTCTGGGATAAAACAACTAAAAATCTTCAAGATGCTGAATCTTTATCGCTAGATCTAACTTGTAGACACGCAAAACTTAAAGATGGGCAAAAAATTTTGGAATTAGGATGTGGTTGGGGCTCACTATCCCTATGGATGGCATCAAACTATCCAAAAAGTAAAATTACTTCAGTGTCAAATTCATCCTCTCAAAAAACCTATATTTTGAAGGAAGCTAAAAAAAGAAATCTTAAAAATCTTAAAGTTATAACCTGTGATATGAACGATTTTTCCATTAAATCTAAATTTGATAGAGTAGTTTCAGTAGAAATGATTGAACATATGCGGAATCATCGTGAGCTTTTCAATAGGATATCTAAATGGTTAAACAAAGATGGTTTATTTTTTATGCATATTTTTGTCCATAAATCACAACCTTATCTTTTTGAAGTAAAGGATGATGATGATTGGATGAGTCAATATTTTTTTTCAGGAGGCATGATGCCTTGTGAAGACCTTCCTCTTGAGTTCCAAGATAAATTAAAAATTGTAAAAAAATGGAATTGGTCGGGACAACATTACGAAAAAACGGCTAATGCTTGGTTAAAAAATATTGATACAAATAAAGATAAAGCCATGCTAACCTTAAAAAAAATCTATGGAAAAAATGATGCATTTAAATGGTTTCAAAGATGGCGAATTTTCTTTATGGCTTGCGCTGAACTTTGGGGTTATAAAGATGGTCAAGAGTGGTATGTATCACATTATTTATTTAAAAAATGAAATTTAAAATACTTAATTTTATATTGTTTCAATTAGGCTGGTTTATTTTAATTCTAGGTGCGGCATGGAATGAAACATTTACTGCTGTTATTTTAAGTCTGTCAATATTAGCTTTACATTTATCAATAATTGACCAAAAATTAAGCGAAATAAAATTAATATTAATTGCAGGATTTATTGGTTTTTTGTTTGATGGAATCATTCAATATTATAATCTTATCATTTACAATTCTCCTGGTTGGGAATTTCCTCTAACTCCAATCTGGATAATTATTCTTTGGATGTTTTTTGCAATCACCTTAAATCATAGCTTGGTTTGGCTTAAAAATCGTCTGCTACTATCTTCATTATTTGGAGCCATTGGAGGTCCGCTTGCATATATTGCAGGAGAAAAACTCGGAGCTATAACTATTACACAACAATTTTCATTAGTTTTACTTTCAATAGGTTGGGCTTTAATTACCCCAATTCTTCTTTCAATAGGCAAAACTAATGATTGATATTTATTTAATCACATTAACTAACTTAATAATTTTTGCTACATTTGGGTGGATTTTAAGTTTAAAAACCAATAATGTAACTCATGTAGATAGTATGTGGAGTATTTTCTTTATAATTGCAATTATAACTTCAGTTAGCTCTATAGAGGCTCTATCATACCGCCATGAAGCCCTAATACTTATTGTATTTCTTTGGGCTACTAGATTATCTGCTTTCTTAACAAAAAGGAATTGGGGGAAAAAAGAAGATATTCGCTATCAAAATATAAGAAAAAATAATCAGCCACACTTTAAATACAAAAGCTTATATCTAATATTCTATTTTCAAGCAATCCTTGCTTCAATTATTGCATTACCTTTAATTGCATCTATATCAGATCCAAGAGCCTATAGTTTTATAGATAAAGTTGCTCTTGCAATCATTATATTTGGTCTTTTAATTGAAATAATTGCAGATTTTCAGTTATCAAAATTTTTAAAAAAAGATACATTTGGTGTTATGGATAAGGGTTTATGGAGGTATTCTCGGCATCCAAATTATTTTGGAGAATTTATAGTTTGGTGGGGTTTCTTTATATTTTCTTTTGGAAGTGGTTCTTGGGTAACTATATTTTCACCAATTCTCATGACTATTCTTTTGTTAAAAATTAGTGGGGTTGGCTTAATGGAGCAAACTATCTCAAAAAGGCGACCAGATTACGAAAAATATATTAAAAAAACATCAAGCTTTATTCTATGGCCACCAAAAAATTAACTCCTCTAATCATTTTATTACTTTTACTTTCTAATTCATTAATTGCAAGAGAGTGGAATTTTGATGCAATTCTAAATGATAGAGTAATTGGCCAACATAATTTTAAAATTGATAATTCTGAATCCTTAAGTGAAGCAAATTTTCACATTGAATTTCTTTTTATGGATATATATTATAAGCATACCTCTTCTGAATCCTGGGATAACGGTTGTCTTATCAAAATTAATAGCCAAACGAATGATGATGGCGATCATTTCAAAGTTACAGGAAAATTAGAGGGTAAAGACTTTAAGTTGAAAGTGAATGATAATTCTTTTCAATACCCAAATTGTATTATGTCATTTTCATATTGGGATTCTAAAATATTAGAACAGTCAAAACTTTTGAATTCACAAAATGGCGAATTACTAGATGTAAAATTTGTATTTATTAAAGATGAATTGATGCTTGTTCGACAAAAAAAAATTATGACTAAGCATTATGAACTTGTAGCAACCAAAGAAGGTGATGAAAAAATGAAAATTCAACTCTGGTATGATCAAGAAATGAATTGGGTTGGATTATCATCCACTACCCCAATTGGTGATATATTCTATAAATTACTTTAACTAATTATTTTATATGACTGTTTTTAAATATTTAATTATAACTATTTTATTTACATTTGGATGCACAATGAACTCTAAGACAATAGAAACAGTTGAAAAAGTTGATTTAAATAGATTCATGGGCGAATGGTATGTAATTGCCCATATACCAACATTTATAGAAAAAAATGCATTTAATGCAGTTGAGTCTTACATGTTAAATGACGATGGTACTATTGCAACAACATTTACATTCAACGAAGGTTCATTTGATGGTAATAAAAAAATTTATCGTCCAAAAGGATTCGTTATTAAGAATAAAAACAATACCGAATGGGGGATGCAGTTTATTTGGCCAATAAAAGCACAATATAAAATTGCCTATCTCAATGAAAGCTATACACATACAATTATCGCTCGGGATGCTTTAGACTATGTATGGTTAATGTCAAGAAATAAAAAAATCTCCAGTGATGAGCTAACTAAATTAATCGCTGAAATCGAAGGTATGGGTTATGATATTAATGCTCTTAGAATGGTACCTCAAAAATGATAAAAATAATAAAACCTTCATTAAAATATATTCTTGGTTGGTTTGATAATCAAATAGTAGAAAATAAATATTTAAATATTGATCTGCACGGTAAAGAAATTGACTGGGCCAGAGTTATTCCCTACATCATAATTCACTTATCGATAATATCAATTTTCTTTGTTGATTTTAGTTTAACTGCCTTTTGGATATTTATAGGAATGTACGCAATAAGAATGTTTGCAATCACAGGTTTTTATCACCGTTATTTTTCCCATAAAACTTTTAAAACAAGTCGTTTAACACAATTTATTTTTGCAATTATTGGCGCTTCAGCAGTTCAAAGAGGCCCTATTTGGTGGGCTGCACATCATCGTGAACATCATATGCATTCAGATACAATACATGATAAGCATTCACCGAAAGCACATAGTTTTTTTTGGAGCCATACCGGTTGGTTTTTAACAAAAGCAAACTTTATAACACATACAAGATTAGTAAAAGAGCTATCAAGGTTCCCTGAACTTAGATTAATAGATCGTTTTGATATTATCATCCCAATCCTAACTTGCTTAGGTTTATTTTACCTTGGGGAATATTTAAATCTCTCTCATCCTGATTTAAAAACTAATGGTCTACAACTACTAAGTTGGGGGTTTGTTCTATCAACAATTCTTCTTTATCATTCAACCTTTTTAGTTAACTCAGTTGCTCATTTATGGGGTAAGAAAAGATACAATACAAAAGACTCAAGTCGTAATAATTTTATTGTTGCAATTTTAACTTTTGGTGAAGGATGGCATAATAACCATCATCATTTCCCAGGTTCTGCAAATCAAGGTTTTTACTGGTGGGAGATAGATATAACTTATTACCTTCTTATGCTTCTTAGGACTTTTGGCATCATTTGGGATATAAGAACTGTTTCAGAAAAAATTAGAGAATCTAATAAAATTAAGTTTTAACATCAAAATCAAAATGAAAATTGCTATCGTTGGGTCAGGAATCTCAGGAAACACACTAGCTCATCTTCTTTTTAAAAATCATGATATAACCTTGTTTGAAAAAAATGATAGATTAGGAGGTCATTCTCATACACATGAGATAAAAATTAATAAGAAAAAATTTAATGTAGATACAGGATTTATTGTTTTCAATAAGGCAACTTACCCACTATTTACAAACCTTCTTGATGAGTTAAATGTTAGATATGAAAATAGCAATATGAGTTTTAGTGTTTTTTCTAAAAAAAATAATTTTGAATACAATGGAACATCATTAAACACTTTATTCTCCCAAAGAAAAAATATTTTAAATTATAAATTTTTAAAAATGATTTATGAAATTATTAAATTTAATAAAATATCAGTAAATTTATTATCTTCTAAAAAAGAAATTTCTCTTGGTGATTTTCTAAACCAAAACCAATTTTCTGATTATTTTTGTAAAAATTATATTTTACCTATGGGCTCAGCAATTTGGTCTACTAATATTAGTAAAATGCTTGAATTTCCAGCAATTTTTTTTATTAATTTTTTTAAAAACCATGGGATGTTGAATATAAATGATAGACCACAATGGTTAACAATATCTGGTGGCTCAAAAGAATATGTCAAAAAACTTACTTCATCATTTAAAAAAAATATTAAACTAAACTGTAAAATCTTATCAGTTGAAAGAAATTCTAAATCTATTATTGTTAATCATAAAAATGGAAAGGAAAAATTTGATTTTATTATTTTTGCTTGCCACAGCGATGAGGCACTTAATTTAATAAAGTCTCCTACGTTGGATGAAAAAAAAATTCTATCCACAATAAATTACTCACAAAACACCGTCACTCTTCATACAGATAAAACGATAATGCCAAATAAAAAATTAAGTTGGGCAGCATGGAATTATAATATTGATAATCTAGAAAATAAACCTATTGCCCTCACCTATAATATGAATATTTTACAAAATCTTAATTCTTTAGTGCCAATTTTAGTTACGCTCAATGATGATGGTCAGATAAATCCAAAAAAAATAATCAAAAATATCAATTATTCTCATCCTTTGTTTACCTTAAACTCAGTTAAAGCACAAAAAAAACATAATATAATTTCAGGAAAAAACAGAACAGCTTTTGCAGGTGCATATTGGGGGAATGGGTTTCATGAGGATGGAATCAAAAGTGCGCACGATGTATTTTCACAAATAAATAAATTTTTAAAATAAATGCATTCAATATATAAAGGTACTATTACCCACACGAGGTATTCACCACAAAAACATAAGTTTAGATATTCTACAAGTATGTTATTTATTGATCTTGAAAATATTAATAAAGCCTTCGATAAAAATATATTTTGGAGTTATAACAAAAGGAATTTAGCCACATTTAATGAGTCAGATTACTATGTTAAAGATAATAAGAAAATATTAACATCAATTAAGTTACTTATAAAAAATGAAATAAGTGTTAATTTAAAAGGTAAAATTTATCTACTTACCAATGCAAAATATTTTGGATATTGCTTTAATCCAGTTAGTTTTTATTATTGTTTTAATGAATCAGGTAAATTAATTGTAATTATCTCGCATATAACTAATACTCCATGGAATGAAAAACACGCGTATTTACATGACTGTAGAAATATAAAAGGTGGATCTAAGACTTTCAGTTTTAATAAAGGTTTTCATGTGTCTCCATTTATGCCTATGAATATAAAATATAACTGGTCATTTACAGAACCAAAAGATTTTTTATATGTCTCTATGAATAACTATCAAAATTCTAAAATTAATTTTAATGCAACTCTTAGACTAACTAAAAAAGCATGGACACCATGGGCCTTAAACAAAATACTTTTATCAATACCTCCATATTCAATAAAGACAATCTTAGCGATTTACTGGAATGCTTTTTTACTCTTTATAAAAAAGACACCTTTCTATCCTCATCCGTAATATGAAACATATATTAAATAAATTAGCTAAAAATTTATTATTTAAACAATTAAATAAAATTGAATATGGAACAATTAAGTTAATTGAGAAAAATAAAACTTATACTTTTGGTAATGATAATAATCTAATTGGAACTATAATAATTAAAAATCATAATTTTTATTCACGAGTTATTTTAGTTGGGTCAATCGGAGCAAGTGACACATTTATAGAAGATATGTGGGAATCACCTAATTTAACGAAAATTATTCGTATAATGGCATTAAATCAAAATATGGCAAATAACTTAGAGGTTTTTTATAACTTATTAATTAGGCCAGTTTATAGTTTTTTCCACTTTCTTAAAAGAAATAATATAAAAAATAGTCAAAAAAATATTTCAAGACATTACGATCTTAATAATGAATTTTTTTCTCAATTTCTTGACCCAAGTATGATGTATTCATCAGCAATATATAATACCAAGACAGACAACCTAAATATTGCCTCTAAAAATAAACTTAAAATAATATGCCAAAAATTAAAAATAAAAAAAACTGATCATATTATGGAAATTGGCAGTGGTTGGGGAGGTTTTGCAATATATGCAGCAACAAATTTTGGATGCAAAATAACAACCACAACTATCTCAAAACAACAGTACATTTATACTAGAAATAAAATAAAAAAATTACAACTACATAAAAAAATTAAAGTTATTTTCAAAGATTATCGAGAATTAGATGGGAAGTTCGATAAAGTGGTTTCAATTGAAATGATTGAAGCAGTTGGACATAGATATTATGATCAATATTTTGGTAAAATTAATACACTTTTAAAAGATGATGGAATGGCACTTATACAAGCTATAACAATAAGAGATCAAAAATATTATGCAGCATTAAAATCAGTAGATTTTATTCAAAAATATATATTTCCTGGAAGTTGTATACCATCAATTACTATTTTACAAAGAAGTATAACCAATTCATCTAATATGATTATTAAGGATATTGAAGATATTGGTAATCATTATGTTCAAACGTTAATTGATTGGAGACGAAACTTTAATAAAAACTTGAAAATTATAAAAAATCTTGGTTTTGATAAAAGATTTATTAGAATGTGGCTTTATTATTTTGCTTATTGCGAAGGTGGTTTTAAGGAAAAAGTAATTAATGACCATCATATATTACTAGCTAAACCAATGAATAGAGATACTTAAAATGAACTTGATCAAAAAAGCCAAGATGCAAGAAGAATCTGGTGATATTGATGCTGCAATTAACACCTTAAAAACGGAATTAAACAACAACCCAAAAAATATACTTTTACAAATAGAAATTGGTAATTTATATGCATTAATAGGAAATTATGAAGAGGCAAGTGGATTCTTTAGAAGATCAATAAGAGTATTTCCAGATAATAAAGATGTGATGGAAGCATTATGCTTCTGCTTATGCGAAATTGGGAATAAATATCAATATGATAGGCGATACTCATTAGCTGAAGCTGCATTTGAAGAATTACTTCAATACCAGCCAAAAAATAGTGATTATTTATTTAATTTAGCAAATGCATTTTTTTCCCAAGATAAATTAGATAAAGCATTATCTTTATATCAAAAATCTTTAGCTTTAAAAAAAGATGAGAATACATTCAATAATTTAGGTAATACATTCCGAAAATTAGGTAAATATAATGATGCAATTGAAAATTATTCAAAATCAATAAAAATGAATTCAGAATTAATACATGCCAGAATTGAATTAACACATTTAATGCAAAATATATGTGATTGGAAAACTATCAAATCTCACTTTTTTGAAATTAAAGACCATATAAAAAATAAGAAAAATGGCAAAATATCTCCATTTACAGTTTTATCAATGCCTAACATTGATATAAAAGACCAGTTAAATGTAGCAAATATGTGGGCACAACAAAAAAAGATTAAGGCATTTAGTCCTAAATCAAAGCTTACAAAACAAAAAATTACTATTGGTTATTTATCTGCAGATTTTAGAAATCATCCTCTTTATTACCTAATATATGATATTTTGAAAAATCATGATAAAAATCACTTTGAAACAAAATTATTTTATTCAGGCCCAATTGAAAAATCAGAACAATTTGATTTATTTAATAAATTAGAATGTAAATTTATTAATATTTCAAATCACAATGATCAAGAAAGTGCACAAATTATAAGAAACGAAGATATTGATATATTAATAGATTTATCTGGCTTCACAAGAAACAGTCGTTCAATGGTGGCTGCATACAAACCCGCAAGAATACATATTAATTGGTTAGGTTTTGCTGGAACAATGGGATTCTACTTCGATCAAAGTTTATGTGAATTCATAATTGCTGATGAATACATTATTCCAAAAAAACTCGAAGACTACTATGCTGAAAAAGTTATTAAATTACCTCACTGCTATCAACCAAATATTGAATTCAGACCTAACATAAGTAAAAAATCAAAAGAAGATTATGGATTTGCAGCCTCATCTTTTATTTTTGGATCTTTTTCGCAATCAATAAAAATAACTGAAGAAATTTTCACTATTTGGATGGAGCTTTTAAAAAATACATCCAATACTTATTTATGGTTACTTCAATCAAACAAGTTATGTCAAACTAATCTCTATAATTTTGCAAAAAATCATGGGATAGAAAAAAAACGAATTAGATTTGCGCCTAAAGTTGATTTTGAAGAACATATAGTTCGACATCAAATAGTAGACTTATTTCTTGATACATTTCCCTACAATGGTCATACATCAACAAGTGATGCTCTATGGGCCGAGTGCCCAATTTTAACAATATCAGGTGAAACATTTTCAAGTCGTGTAGCTGGAAGTATATTAACTGAAATTGGATGTCCTGAATTAATTATGCAAGATAAAGATCATTATTACAATATGGCTCTTAAGCTTTATAATAGTCAAAGTGATTTAATTAAAATAAAAGAAAAAATAATTATAGGAAAAAAGAATTCAAACTTATTTAAACCGATAGAATTTTGTAAAAGACTTGAAAATTTATATAAAAAATTACTTATTTAGAAGAGATCAAAACTCCTAAAATAATAAAGATTCCACCTAAAAAATCTTTAACTGAAAGCATCTCATTAGCCAAATAATAACCAGAAACACCAACTACAATAATTTCAAATAAAAATATTGGGCTAGCTTTGACAGCCTCAATCATAGTTAATCCTAATTGAACAACCATTGTTGTTATCAACAATGCCAAACCCAGTAAAAATAAAATAACTAAAATATTTATATTAATACCTGACCCTAGTAAATTTAATGGAAAAAATGGAATGATCAGAATAGTAATAAAAATTACACCTAACCATATAGAGTATGATTTTTCTTTAACAGTAAAATGGTTATAGTATCTTGCTAAAACATTAGTTAAAGCGAAACCAATACCACCAATAATTGCGTAAAAATCACTAATAGCAATTTTAGAAATTAATAAACCTGGGTGCCATAAAATAATAAATGCACCAAAGACACTTAAAACTGCTGCTAAAATATTTTTTTTAAATATTTTTTCTTTTAGTAATAAATAAGTAAAAGGAATGGTCCAAACTGGTGAAAGAAAAAAAAGGAGCATTACCCTGACCAATTCCCCATGAATAACAGCTAAGGCATATGAAATATTTGTTATTCCCCCTACCAGGGCATATACCCAAAAATGCCAATTCCTTAAATTTGAAAAACTATCTAATCTATAAAAAAATAAACCTAAGAATACCGCAATGCTAAAACTAAATAAGCTTGAGTAAATAGCTGACATTCCAATATCATCAAGAAGTCTATATGGATACCATATTAATCCCCATGTAATTGTTCCAAATAAAAGAAATGAAATACCCTTTATATTATTTATTTTTTGATTAAAAATTTTTCTATCCTTTCACATACATCCTTAGATAATGGTTTATCAAATGGATCAAATATTTCTAAATTATTCATCTTCTTCATCCATGTTATTTGTCTTTTAGCCAATTGTCTTGTAGCAAAAATTAATCTGTCCTTTAATTCTTTTTTAGATATAAGGTTTTTTATATACCAATATGTTTGCCTGTAACCTACAGATCTTATAGAAGGATATGAGTCATCTATATTTGGATATATATTTAATATCTTTTCAACTTCATCAATTAAACCATTTTTAAGCATTAAAGTGACTCTAGCCTCAATTATGTCATGAAGTTTTTTTCTATCTTTAGGCCATAAAGCAATTTTTAAAAGATTATGTGATATATTTTTTTGTAAATTTTGCTTATAAAAAGAAGATAAAGGTCTACCTGAAATATAATAAACCTCAAGACCCCTTTGGATTCTTTGAGTATCTTTTGCATGAATCTTTTTTGAAAATATTGGATCAATTTTTTTAAGTTTTGTGTATAAAAAATCAATTCCATTTTTTTTAAGTTCATCATTTACATCTTTTCTAGTTCTTTTTGTTGAAACTGGTAAATTATTTATTGGATTTTCTAAAGAATTAAAATACATCATGGTCCCACCACAAAGAAATGGTATTTTTTGTTTTTTTAAAGCTTCTTTTGTAATTAAATCTACATCTTTCTTAAAATCACCTACAGAATATGTTTCGATAGGAAGCCTTATATCTATCAAATGATGTGGAGTTTCTTCCAATTCTCTTTTATTTAGTTTTGCAGTACCAATATCTAACCCTTTGTATATTTGAGCTGAATCAACACTAATAATTTCAATTGGAAAAAATTTATAAAGATCTTTAATTAGTTCAGTTTTACCAGTTGCAGTTGGACCTAATAAAAAAATTTGTTTATTATTAAAATCCATTATTCATATTTAGTATAAAATGCAATAGGTGAACTATTATCGTAATATCTTTTAATTCCTTTAAAAATACTCATAGATATTTTTTGTTGAAATGATTTAGATACAAGGTTTCTTTCTTCCTTTCGATTACTAATAAATGCTGTTTCTATCAAAATAGAAGGTATATCAGGAGCTTTAAGTACAGCAAAACCAGCCTGTTCTACACGTTTTTTATGAAGTCTATTTACTGTTTTAATTTCTAATAAAACATTTTTACCAAGTTTAAGACTATCATTGATAGTTGCTGATTGGGATAGATCAAGCAATGTTCTAGCAAGTATAGGTTCTTTGTCATCTATACTAACGCCTCCTATCAAATCAGCTTCGTTTTCATTATTAGCCAAAAATTTAGCAAAAGCACTAGTAGCTCCTCTTTCTGACAATGCAAATACTGAAGAACCTCGAACCGCCCTTTTTTTAAATGCATCAGCATGAATTGATATAAAAATATCAGCTTTAATTTTTCTAGCTTTAGATACTCTTTTGCCAAGAGGAATAAAATAGTCTCCAGTTCGTATTAAAACTGCTTTCATAAAAGGCTCTTTGTCTATAAGTCTTTTTATTCTCTGTGAAATTTGAAGATTTACAACTTTTTCTTTAGTTCCTTTTGCTCCTACCGCACCAGGGTCCTCCCCGCCGTGCCCTGCATCAATTGCAACTATAAATGTTTTTTTAGAATTTAAAATTTGAGGATCTAAAACTTTTTTATTATCTTTTTTTTCAAGTTGCTTTAATAAACTTGCAATTTCATCCTTATCTTTTGGATAAACGTCAATAACTAATCTATGTTTATATTTTTTAATTGGTTTTAATGAGAAAATTTTAACGCTCGCAGAAGCTTTAAGGTCAATAACTACTCGAGTTACTCTAGGATTAAATTGTGCAACTCTAATTTTTTTAATATTTGGATCAATACCTATCACTTTAGAACTTAAATTTTTAAGAACATCATTTATAACGATATCCTTCAAATCTATTACGATTCTTTCTGGATTTTGAAGCATCATTTGATCGTTTGAGATAGCTAAAGCAGATTCAATTGTAACTCTTGTATAATCAGAAGCTGGCCACACTCTTACAGCATTTACGTTATTTTCAGCAGCAAAATTAAATTGGCTAAAAAGTAGTAAAAAATTAATTATTAGATATTTAATTATGACAAATTTATTAAGCATTTATTTCCTTTCTCTGAAAAAGTTTTGATAATTATATTTCTTCCTTCATCTGCAAAGGAAAAATTAATTTCTAAATCAGGTTTTGGTAGAATATCATTAGCCATTTCTGGCCATTCAATAATATTAACATCCACATCATTTATATATTCATGAAAGCCTGAAGTATTCCATTCATCAGAACTGTTAAATCTATAAAGATCAAAGTGATTAATATTTAATTTTTCAAATTTATATTGTTCTAGTAAGCTATAAGTGGGACTTTTAACAGGCCCCTTATGACCAAGCCCATTAATTAAACCTCTAGTTAGAGTAGTTTTTCCAGATCCTAATTCACCTTTCAGGTAAATTAAGAGGCCTGCAAATAAATATTTTGAAATATTTTTACCAAATTCTATAGTTTTTTTTTCGTCAAAAAGTAAAATTTTTAATTCTTTCATGATAATTTTAGTTTATTATTTTTCCTTATGAATGATAAATTAATTTGGAAGTCAATTACAGATAAAATTAAAATTTGGGGTCATGAATTTGGCTTCGATGAAATTGGTATATCTGACATAAATCTTAATCATTCAAAAAAATCTTATGATAACTGGATCAAATCTGGCTTCCATGGAGAAATGCATTATCTAAAAAAACATCAAGATATAAAATTTAACCCTCATAATCTAGTTCCAAAAACTTTAACAGTAATTTCGGCAAGACTCAATTACTTCCCAAAAAAGGAAAATACTTTACAAATACTCCAAGATAAAAATAAGGCCTATATTTCTCGTTATACGTTAGGTAGAGATTACCATAAAGTTATAAGGGAAAAATTAAAAAAATTAACAAAAAAATTAAAAGAAGAAATTAAAAATATTTCTTTTAATTCAAGAGTTTTTACTGACAGTGCCCCGGTTTTAGAAGTAGAACTTGCTGAAAAGGCTGGTTTAGGGTGGAGAGGAAAACACACCCTCCTACTTAATAAAGACAATGGTTCATGGTTTTTTATAGGAGAAATTTATACGAGCTTACCTTTAGTAATTGACAAAAAAAAATCAAATCACTGTGGCTCATGTACAGCATGCATTGACGTATGTCCTACAAAAGCAATAGTTGCACCATATAAGCTAGATGCTAATAAATGTATATCTTATTTAACTATTGAATTTAAAGGCTCTATTCCTATTGAATACAGAAAACCAATTGGTAATAGGATATATGGATGTGATGATTGTCAATTAGTATGTCCATGGAATAAATATGGAAAAATAACAAAAGAAAAAGATTTTAATGTGAGACATAATCTAGATAATTTATCTCTAATAGATAGTTTTAAAATAACTGAAACAGAATTTAAAAAAATTTTTAATGGTAGTGCAATATTAAGAATTGGTTATGATCAGTGGCTTAGAAATATTGCAGTTGGGCTTGGAAATGCACCAAAATCAACTAATATTATTAAAGTCCTTAGATCTCGACTCAAAAATACTTCTAAACTAGTTCAAGAACATATCTTATGGGCTATTAATGAACATCAAAATTAATTCATAGCTAAAATTAGTAGAAAATTTGCTACAATTACAAATTAATAAATCTAACTAATAAATCGTAAACCTCTATGGCCACTATCAACAAAAGTTCATCATGGAAAGCTCTTAATACGCATTTTGAAAAAACTAAATCAATTCATATGCGTGACTTATTCAGTAAAGATATAAACAGATTTAAAAATTTTCATATCCAATATGATGATTTCTTAGTTGATTTTTCGAAAAATAGAATTACAGATGAAACTTTAAATCTTCTAATTAATCTTGCAAAAGAAGCAAAATTTGAAAATTGGCGTGATCGCTTATTTGCAGGTGACAAAATTAACTTCACTGAAAATAGATCAGCTCTTCATATAGCCCTCAGAAATAGATCCAATAATCCAATTTTATTTAATGGTAAAGATATTATGCCAAGTGTAAATAAGGTTTTAAATCAAATGAAGCAATTTTCTGAAAATGTAAGAAATGGAAAAATTAAAGGCTATACTGGAAAAAAAATTAAAAGTGTTATTAATATTGGTATTGGTGGTTCAGATCTTGGTCCTGCAATGATTTGTAAGGCATTAAAATCATATGGAACTAAAGAAATAACACCCTACTTTGTCTCAAACGTTGATGGGGCAGATATTGCGCAGACATTAGATACATGTGAGCCAGAATCAACACTTTTTATAGTTGCATCTAAAACATTTACAACTCAAGAAACAATGACAAATGCTTTTTCAGCCAGAGCATGGCTTATAAAGCACCTAAAAGATCAAGAAGCAATAAAAAAACACTTTGTTGCCATATCGACCAATAAAATTGCAGTAGAAAAATTTGGTATTACTAAAGAAAATATATTTGAATTCTGGGATTGGGTTGGAGGTAGATATTCATTATGGTCTGCTATTGGGCTATCGATATGTATTTATATTGGTATGGAAAATTTTGAAGAACTTCTGCTTGGTGCTCACGATATTGACAATCATTTTAAAGAAGCACCTCTAAACAAGAATATACCAGTTATCTTAGCCTTGCTAGGGATATGGTACATAAATTTCTTTAGATTCAATACGCATGCTGTATTGCCATATGATCAAGGGCTATCTCTTTTTCCATCATATTTGCAACAAGCCGACATGGAAAGTAATGGTAAATTTATAGATCGAGATGGTAAAAAAATAAACTACCATACTGGTCCTATATTATGGGGCGAATCCGGGACCAATGGTCAACATGCATTTTATCAACTCATTCATCAAGGAACAGAGGTTGTTCCTAGCGATTTTATAATGCCAATTCACTCACACTATTCAATTGGAAATAATGGCAATGAGCATCATAAAATTCTTATTGCAAATTTTATTGCACAAACACAATCGTTAATGATGGGAAAAACTAATAAAGAAGCAAGTTCAGAATTAAAAAAACAAAATTTAGATGAAAAAATAATAAAACATCTTACGCCACATAAAACATTTGAAGGTAATAGGCCATCAACATCAATTCTATTTAATAAATTAAGTCCAAAAACGCTTGGAAGAATTATAGCGATTTACGAACACAAAATTTTTACACAAGGCGTAATATGGAATATCAATTCATTTGATCAATGGGGGGTAGAATATGGAAAACAAATTGCAAAACTTGTCTTACCTAAATTAATTGAGCCTAATGTAACTAGCGGATTTGATTCATCTACTAATAACTTAATAAATTACACTAAAAAAAATATATAAACTATTATTTTAATTCAATATTTTTTAAATAATTTTTAAATCTATCCACTCTTAAACTTGACCCAATACTTGATCCAAGTTTTTTTGCAAACCTGTCAGCAAAGCTACTTTGAGTTGTGAAATCAATAATTTTTTCATATTTAATAATTTCTCTTGCTACTAAATCAATATCTCCAAAATTATCAGCTAACCCAAGCCTAATTGCTGACTCTCCAGACCAAAAAAGACCAGAAAAAGTATCTTTATTTACAATTAATTTACTTCCACGTCCTTTTTTTACGACATCTATAAATTGATTATGAACCTCATTTAAGAGTTCTTGGACAAAATCTTTTTGTATAGGGTCTTCAGGCATAAATGGATCTAATATCGCCTTATTTTTTCCTGAAGTAATTAACCGTCTTTCGATGCCTATACTTTCGATTGCTTTATCAAAACCAAAACCATTCATAATGACACCAATAGAGCCAACTATACTTGCTTTATCAACAAAAATTTTATCTGCCGCTACAGCAATATAGTAACCTCCTGAGGCACATACATCCTCTACAACAGCATAAACAGGTATTTCAGGATTAAGAGCTTTATACCTTAATATTTCATTATTTATTATGCCTGACTGTACTGGGCTTCCTCCTGGACTATTGATAGCTAAAATAAGTCCCTTTGTTCCTGGATTTTCATAAACTTCTTTCAAACTACTTTTAACATTGATTGCTGAAATTTCTGAATCAGTTCCAATCTCTCCATTTAATCTAATTAATGCAGTAAAATCTCCAGTCGCTATAGTTGAATTATTTGAAGATACTAAAACAAAAAATAAGATCCATCCAAGATAAATTAAAGTAACTAATTTAAAAAATATACCCCATCTTTTTGAACTTTTCTGTTGAGACAAAGACTCTATTGCAATTTTTTCAATAGTCTGCCTTTCCCAATTTTTTCCTTTTTGTTCTGCCATGTTTTAGCCTTAAATAGTTATAATTAATTGATCTGGTAAAACTTTCAAATTTAAAATTTCTAAATACTTACCTTGGCATGGGCCAAATATACATTTGCCTGTTGATGGTTCGTATAGAGCACCATGCGTTGCACAAACAATAAATTTATCTTCATCCTCAAAAAATTCATTATTATCCCAATCAAGTTCAACTTCTAGATGCTGGCATTTATTTTTGTATGCATAATATTTATTTTTAAAAAACACAATGAATCCCGCCTGATCCTGACCATTTTCTAGAAAACTAAATTTTACAGTGCTTGGGTCTTTGTTGAAACTATCTTTTTTAATATAAATTTGTTTACCCATTAACTCTTATCCATTCAAATAATTCATATGAATCATTAATGTAACCTAAAGCATCATTACCTTCCAGTTGCTTTTTTGTTTGTGAGCCATAAAGTATTGCCAAGGATGATATACCTGCACTTTTTGCCATTTGGAGATCGTATATTGAATCACCTACCATTAAAGCTTTTTCAGGTAAAATCATTAACTCTTCTAAAATTTCTAAAATCATTTGTGGGTGCGGCTTAGAAAAACAATCATTAGATGTTTTGGTTGAACTAAAAATAGATTTCAAAGATGTCTGATTAATCGCATTATTAAAACTTACCCTACTTCCTCCTGTTGCAATTGATAATAAATAACCTCGTCTCTTTAATTCTTTGATACCGAACTCAATACCCTCAAATAAATTTACCTTATTGGAGTGTTTTTTAAATAAAGCTTTATAGGCTGCCAATAAATCATCAATTTTGGAAAAATCTTTATCAGGAAGAAGAGATATTAATGCCCTTTCAAGTTCAATACCAAATTGTAATGATATAGAATGACGGCTAGGTGACTTAATACCTACTTCCTTAAAGGAATCTATTATTAAATCAGTTATTAGTCCAACTGAATTTGACAAAGTACCATCCCAATCGAAAATAATTAAATCGTATTTTTTACTCATGCTTTTGTAAAAATTCTTCTAAATAATAAGGAAGTTTAGCCTTAAACATTTTTTTCTCTTGGGTTTTTGGATGAATAAATGCAAATTCAGAGGCATGTAAAAACATTTTATTTAAACCTATTTTTTTAAGATTTTTATTAAGATTAAAATCTCCATATTTAGCATCACCTAAAATTGGAAACCCTAAATGTGATAATTGAACTCTAATTTGATGTGTTCGTCCAGTAATTAATTTAACATCTAACAAGCTATAATTACTAAAGTTCTTTTTAAGAAAAAAAACTGATTTTGAATTTTTTGCATTTATATTTTTATTTAATGATTTATTTACCTTAACCTTTTGATTGCTATTATTCTTAGTTTTTATTAATTCAAGTTCTATAATTTTTTGTTTATGCTTCCATTTTCCATTTACAGCAACTATATATTTTTTATGTACTCTTTTTTCTCGAATTTGTTTATGAATATCAACTAAAACCGACCTTTTTTTTGCAATTAATAAAATTCCCGAAGTTTCTTTATCTATTCTATGAACAAGCTCTAAAAATTTAGATCCTGGTCTTAGATTTCTTATTAGTTCAATTACTCCAAAACTTAAACCACTTCCTCCATGAACTGCTAGACCAGATGGTTTGTTAATTGCTAGTATAGATTCATCCTCAAAAATAATATCTAAGTCAGATTTTTTGCTAGTAATTAAGATTTTATTTGTCAAGATATTTTTTTTATAATTAACAGGTGGTATTCTTACGTTATCGTGTAATTTGAGTTTAAAATCTGTTTTTATTCTTTTCTTATTGACTCTTACTTGCCCACTTCTTATTAATTTATATATATGACTTTTTGGTACGCCCTTTAAAATTTTTATTAAAAAATTATCAATTTTTTGACCATTACTTTTTTCATCTATAACTTGATAAAAAACTTTTAATTGTTTGTCTTCTAGCATTTTGTATGTTTTCTTTTGATGATTTATCGCATATACTTAAATTGTTCAGATATCTTTAATATATCTTAAAGAGAAAAACAATTCTGAATTATACATGCACATGGAATTCGAGGTTCGATCTGCTCACCAAAAGAGGATAAGAAGCAGATATAACATTAAAGATTTTTAAAAAGAATTTAAATGAAATTATAAATAAAATTTATTTATTTATTTAATATAAAAAGATTAATAAGATTATATGAGAATCAAAATATTATTCATATCAACATAGATTGGTATGTAAATATTATTGCTTATTAAATCTATATTAAATTCCAGACTAATTCTTTCGCTAAAAATCTTCATACATTGAGGATAAATTAATGAAGAGAATGCTTTTTAATGCTACACAATCAGAAGAGCTTAGAGTAGCAACTGTAGATGAAAATAAACTATTAGATTTAGATTTTGAAAGAGGTAATTTAGAACAAAGAAAAAGCAATATATATAAAGCCGTTGTCACCCGTATTGAACCTTCTCTTGAGGCTGCGTTTGTAAATTACGGGGTAGAAAGACATGGTTTTTTACCATTTAAAGAATTAGCTCCTGAATTTTATTCTAAAAAAACTAGAAAAAAAGATGTTTCAATTAAAGATGTTTTAAAAGAAGGTCAAGAACTAATAATTCAAGTCAATAAAGAAGAACGAGGAAATAAAGGTGCGGCACTTACATCGTATCTTTCCTTAGCTGGAAGATATATTGTTTTGATGCCTAATAATAATGGTGGTGGTGGAATTTCCAGAAGAGTTGAAGGTGAAGAAAGATTTGAATTTAAAGAAATACTATCAAAAGTTAAAGTAAAAAAAGGTATGAGTGTCATAGGAAGAACTGCTGGAATTGGTGCATCAGTAGAAGAAATTCAATGGGATATAGATTACTTAGCTCAACTTTGTGAAGCAATAGAAAGTGCGGCAAGTGCTCAACCGGCACCTTTTTTAATCTATCAAGAAAGTAATTTAGTTGTAAGGGCGATTAGAGATTATTTTCATGAAGATATCGAAGAAATTCTTATAGACAAAAAAGAAATTTTTGACCAAGCAAATCAGTTCATGAGTCATGTAATGCCTGAGTATATTGACAGAATAAAATATTATGAAGATGAAATATCACTATTTAGTAAATATAAAATTGAAAAGCAAATTGAGTCTGCTTTTCTAAGAGAAGTTCAATTACCATCAGGTGGAGTAATTGTAATTGATCATACTGAAGCACTTGTTTCAATAGATGTTAATTCAAGCCGCTCAACAAAAGGAAGAAGCATTGAAAATACTGCATTAAGTACTAATCTTGAAGCTGCAGATGAAGTAGCAAAACAACTTCGCCTAAGAGATATTGGTGGCTTAATAGTTATTGATTTTATTGATATGGAGAATTTAAAAAATCAAAAAGAAGTTGAAAATAAAATTAGAGACTCTTTAAAGCTTGATAAAGCAAGAATACAAACAAGCAGAATTTCAAGATTTGGCTTATTAGAATTATCAAGGCAAAGACTTAAACCAAGCCTTGGCGAATCTGTAAATGATATTTGTCCAAGATGCGGAGGGACTGGAAGAGTCAGAGACAGTCAATCAACATCATTATATATTCTTAGAATGATTGAAGCAGAAGCAAACAAAGAAACAAATCAAATTATTTCTATTCAAATACCTATTGAGGTTGCAACATTGCTTTTAAATGAAAAAAGAAGCCACATAACAGAAATAGAAAATAAAACAAATAATGAAATTATTATTATTCCAAATAAATATTATGAAATACCAAAATATAGTCTTGAAAGATCATCTAAAAAATCATCTAAAACAAATTACAAAGTAGTTGAACCAATAAATGATGCTATTCAAAATAATAATGGAACCGAACAGAATCAAAAAGATAGATTAGAACCAGCTGTTAAAGCAATTGTTCCATCACAAAGAAATACAAAATCTAAAAATAATAATACAATTTTTGGTTTTTTTAAGAACCTAATAAGTACATCTGATGGTGAAGTATCTTCCGATCAAAAAGTTGATTCTGAGGAAACAAAAAAAATAGATAAACCTAGAAATAATAAAAAAAGAAATATTAATAGAAGTAGGAATAGAAGCAATTTACAAAAAAATAGAAATAAAAATGATAATTTAATATCTAAAGAAAAAAATAATACCAAAATTGATAAGACTACAAGCCAAAATATTTCTTCAGTTATTGATGCACCAGTAAAAAATGAACCTAAAAAATTACCAAAAAAACAAGTTAATAAACTAGACAAAGTTGATTTATCGAAAGTTGGACTTAAACTAGTTGAAACAAAAACAACAGAAATTTCAACATCAAAGGTAAAATCACCTGTCAAAAAGACAAACAGAAATAAAAAAATTGCCTCATGGCAAAATCAAGAAAAAAAAGAAACTAAGAATACTAAATTAGTCATGGTTGAAACCAAAAAAACAAAACCAAAGAAAACAACAAAACCAAAGAAAACAACAAAACCAAAAAAAACTTAATCCATTAAGGTAATAAGAATATACCAACCAATGAAAGCCATTATCATAGAGCCAAATACATGGCCTATTAAGAATAAAAAGCTTGTTTGAACTTCACCTTTTTGTAATAAGGAAAAGATATCAGATGTATAAGCTGAAAAAGTAGTTAAACCGCCTAAAAATCCAATATTAATAAATAATTTTAATTCCTCATTAATTACTAAAGCAATATTTTGAAAATAAGCAATTGATAAACCCATTAAAAAACCTCCAATTAAATTTACAGCTAAGGTTCCAAGAGGAAGACTTGGATAGAGTGCGAATATGAGATAACCTATACCCCACCTAAACCATGCTCCAATTGCAGCGGCAATACCAACTATGAAAAAATTTGTTATATTAAACATCATTTATACTTTAATAAAATGCTCTCGATAATACTTTAATTCTTCTATGGATTCTAAAATATCTGCTAACGCTTCATGTTTACTCTTTTTTTTAAATCCCTCTATCAATTCAGGTTTCCATCTTTTAGCTAATTCCTTAAAAACGCTAACATCAAGATTGCGATAGTGAAAATATGATTCTAAATCAGGCATATGCTTTGCCATAAATCTTCTATCCTGACAAATAGAGTTTCCACACATAGGTGATTTGTTTTTGCCAACATATTTTTTAAAAAATTCTAAAAGTTGATGTGTAGCTATTTCTTCATTAATTTTTGAATTTTTAACTTTTTCAATTAAACCAGATTTTCCATGAGTAGATTGATTCCATGAATCCATTTTAGCTAATATTTCGTCAGACTGTTTTAATACTAAAACTGGGCCTTCCTCAATTATTCTTAAAAAAGGATCAGTAATGATTACTGCTATTTCTAAAATTTTATCTGTCTCTGAATTAAGACCACTCATTTCCATGTCTAACCATATTAAATTGTCATTATTCTTGCTCATCATGATTTCCATTAAAGTTTTAAATTAATATCATTTTCAACTTACTTTTATTATAGTTTTACTTCACAATAACCCTTTTAAGATTTAAAAGCTCTTTATGTCAATTACTTTTTACTATCTTTTCATATTTCTATTAGTCACAACTACTATTTTTCAAGCTTGGTTAACTAAGAGGCACATAGCTTATGTTAAAAAAAATAAAACTAAAGTACCGTCTGTTTTTTCAAAAACAATTTCAATTTCAGACCATCAGAAAGCTGCAGATTACACGGTTTCTAAGTCTAATATTGGAATAATTGACTTATTTATACAAGCTATATTTTTATACCTACTAACTCTTGGTGGCGGCATAAATATTCTTACAAGTATATTCACTGAATTAAGCTATTCTTTCAATTTAATTGATAATCAATTATTAATTGGAGCAATGGTTATTATATCAGTGATGCTGATATCTTCTCTAATAGATCTTCCATTGAACTATTTCAAGACTTTTGTTATCGATGAAAGATTTGGATTTAATCGGATGACAAGATATATTTTTATTTCAGATATCATTAAGCAGGCTATTTTAAGCATAATTATTGGAATTCCTTTACTTTTGATTTCTTTGTGGATTATCACAAATCTTGGTAATCTTTGGTGGTTTTGGTTATGGGTTTTTATTTCTGCTTTTAATTTTTTAATGCTTACAATTTATCCTCTATACATTGCTCCATTTTTTAATAAGTTCGCTCCATTAAAAGATAAAAAACTTAAAGATAAAATCGAAAAATTACTTTTAAAATGTGGTTTTGAGTCAGACGGCTTATTTGTTATGAATGGATCACTAAGAAGTAACCATGGTAACGCATATTTTACTGGTTTTGGAAAATCCAAAAGAATAGTATTTTTTGATACGCTACTTGAAAAATTAAACCATAAGGAAATAGAGGCAGTATTAGCTCATGAACTAGGTCATTTTCATCATAACCATGTTAAAAAAAGAATTTTACTAATGTTTATTGTAAGTTTCATAGGCTTATATATTTTAGGCGTCCTAAAAGATAGTCCATGGTTTTATAGCTCATTAGGTGTTGTTCAAAGTGATGCAAATGGGCTATTACTTTTCTTAATAATATCGCCTCTTTTTATATTTTTTATAAGACCATTAATGGCATATTATTCAAGAAAAAATGAATTTGAAGCTGATGATTATGCATGTAAACAAAGCAATCCTAATGATTTAAAAGTATCATTAATAAAATTATATAGGGACAATGCATCAACTCTAACTCCAGATCCTCTTCATTCTAAATTTTATGATTCTCATCCCCCTGCTCTTGAAAGAATAAATACAATAAATAAAAAATAATGGAAATAACAACAAGATTAGAATTTGATGCTGGTCATAGAATTCCAAGCCATAAAAGTAATTGTAAAAATCTACATGGTCATCGATACTGCATTGAAGTAACTATCAAAGGTGATATTAATTCAGAAAATACTAAATCAAATTTTGGTATGGTCATGGACTTTAAGGATGCAAAAGATTTAATAAAAAAATCTATTATTGATGAATGGGATCATTCATTTATTGTTTATAAGGATGATATTATTGTTCTTGATTTTTTACAATCTTTAGATAATCATAAAACAGTAATTTTTCCCTTGGTACCAACTGCAGAAAATATGGCTTTAATTGCCATGGATAAGTTAAAAATTGCATTTAAAGAAGAGTTTGGTGATTCAATCAAACCGTTTAAAGTTAAATTATATGAAACTCCAAATAATTGGGCTGAAGCGTACTAAATATTTTTAGTTCCAATTTTAATTTTGTTGACATATTCCTTATGTAATTTTATTTCGTTTTCGGTTGGCTTAGAAACAATAAGGTCAGCTTGATCCACATCCTTAATATTTAAATTTTCCGGTGTTGAAATAAAATCAATCTCTAATCCCTCTTGTCCTCTTGTCATTGCGAGATATACATCTGATAGTAGTTGAGCATCAAGAAGAGCTCCATGAAGTGTTCTAGATGTGTTATCCACTCCATAAGACCTGCATAAAGCATCCAAATTATTTCTCTGTCCTGGTCTAATTTCTTTGGCTAATACAAGTGAATCAGAAATGGAATCGACATAAGAATCTATTCTATTCAAACTAATTTTACCTAGCTCCATATTAATAAAACCAATATCAAAGGGTGCATTATGAATAATAATTTCTGCGTCCTTAATAAAACTTATAAAATCATTAGAAATATCTTTAAATGAAGGTTTATCCTGAAGAAAGTCTAAAGTTATTCCATGCACTTCTTGTGCAGCAGAATCTATATCTCTTTCAGGATTTAAATACGTATGGTAATGATTTTCTGTTAATTGCCTATTATTCATCTCTACTGCAGCAATTTCTATAATTCTGTGGCCTTGATTAGGATCAAGTCCAGTCGTTTCAGTATCTAAAAAAATTTGTCTCATTTCTTCATTCAATCCTATTAACGCCTTGATTTGCCAAAAAATCAGCTCTTTCATTTCCCATATGGCCTGAATGGCCTTTTACCCAAACCCAATTTATTTTAAGTTTAGAAGTTAAATTATCTAATTGAACCCAAAGGTCTTTATTTTTCACTGTCTTATTATTGCTTGATTTCCAACCATTAATTTTCCATTTATTAATCCATTCATTTATACCCTTTTGAACATATTTTGAATCGGTAAAAATTGTAATTTCATTTTGAGTATCAATAGTTTCTAATGCCATAATCACGGCCATAATTTCCATTCTATTATTTGTGGTATTCTCCTCACCTCCAAAGATTTCATTTTCAATATCGCCGTCCACAATTAAAGCTCCCCAGCCTCCTGGTCCAGGATTACCTTTGCATGCTCCATCTGTATATATATTTATCATATAACTACTCTTCCTTCAAAACAGTTATTTTTTTTGACTTTTTCCATTTTGGTTTTATTGGTGTAAGGGCAATTACTTTTTTTTGTACTACTAAGAAATATAAATTACCAAATAATGGTAACCATCGATTACCAATCTTTTCCATCTTTTTATTAAAAATAAAATTTTCATCAGAATATAAAATTTGATAATTTAGAATTTCTGCCTCTTGAATCGAAAATCCAGCCTCAATAAGATTATTTTGAATTGTTGACATACTAACAAAATTTGAATTCCATGGAAAATCCATACTAAAACCAAACATATTTCTGATTCCAGCAAAGCTAAAAGGATTAAATGAAATTATAATTAAATGGCCGCCTGGAATTATTGTTCTATATAACTCTTCTAAGAAAATTGTATTATATCCTTGCTCAATAAAATGAGAACAAATAACTAAATCTATGGAGTCATCGGCCAGAGGTAAAGAGGATTTATCAAGGCTTATATTTTTTGAGGGGCCTTGATTAAAAATATGATTATTTATTCGTGAGTGTTCAAGAAAGTTTGTGTGTGGACTTCCTAATTGAAGTGCATAATAGCCAAACTTATCATCAATAAATTTATTAACTATTTTTTTTTCTTGTGAAATAAGACTTTTTGCACTTTTTGTTTGAAACCAATTCATAATTTTAAAAATAACATAAAAACATAGTAAACTTAAGCCTATATGCACTTAAAATTACCCCACAACAATAAAATCAATATTTTTCCAGTTAAAGCTTTTAAGGATAATTACATTTGGATAATACAAGAAAAAAATTATGCCGTAATTGTTGACCCTGGAGAAGCGAAGCCATCACTTAAGAAATTAAAAGAAATGAATCTGGAATTAGCAGGAATATTAATAACTCATAAACACTTTGATCATATAGGTGGTGTTGAAGAACTAATAAAAAATTTTCCTAATATTAAAATTTTTGGCCCCGAAAATAATGAATTCCAATTTAAATATCAAGTTGTAAAAGAAGGTGATCTCATTTCAATATCAAATACTAAAATTAAATTTTATATTATTGAAACTCCAGGTCATACTCTTGATCATATAGTTTATGTAGATTCTGAGCACCTATTTTGTGGAGATACTTTGTTTGCATGCGGTTGTGGAAGATTATTCGAAGGCACTTACGATGAAATGTTTCATTCTTTATCAAAAATTTCTTCACTAAAACCAAATACAAAAGTATATTGTGCACATGAATATACAAAAGAAAATATCAAATTTGCATTAACTATAGATTCTAAAAATGAAGAATTAAATAAAAGATCTAAAAAGTTACAAAATGTAGAAATTACAATTCCATCACTACTAATGGATGAACTTAAAACTAATCCTTTTCTCAGAGCGAAGACAAGTGAAGAGTTTAAATCAATAAGAAAGAGAAAAGATGAATTTTGAAATAAATCGACTATTAAAAATATTATCAATAATTATTTTATATTCGTTAACATTAAATATCCATGCTGAAACAAATGCTTTAGGCCAGCAAATAACAGTTATAAATCCAGAAAAAACCAAAAAGACGAAATTAAGTGAAGATCTTAGTATTTGGTCCAGAATTAATAGTGGTTACAAAATGAAACAAAAACCGAGTCGAAGAATAAGAAATTTTGAAAAATGGTACTCAAAAAGACCAGAATACGTTGAAAGAATGCTTGAAAGAAGTGAGAAATATCTTTTTTATGTTACAAATGAAGTTCAAAAAAGAAATATGCCAATGGAAATTGCCCTTCTTCCAATGATTGAAAGTGCATATAATCCTGTTGCAACATCAAGAAAAAAAGCAGCAGGAATGTGGCAATTTATTCCTTCAACTGGGAGAATATATGGACTAAAACAAAATTGGTGGATTGATGATCGAAGAAATGTAATAGAATCAACAAATGCTGCCCTTAATTATTTAGAAAAATTATATAAAGATTTTGGAACATGGGAATTAGCACTTGCATCATACAACGCAGGTGAAGGTCGGATTAGTAGAGCAATTAAAAGGAATAAAAAAAATAAAAGATCAAGAGATTATTATAATTTAAGAATCCCAAGAGAAACTAAAAACTATGTTCCAAAACTATTTGCGATTAAAAATATTATTAGCAATCCAAAAAAATATGGGTTTACTTTACCCGAAATTAAAAATAAATCTTATTTTGAAACAGTTACAGTTAAAAAAAATATTGATACTCAACTTATTGCAAGGCTTGCAGAAATATCAATTGAAGAATTTCAACTTCTAAATCCGCAATATAAAAGACCTGTTATAAATGTAACCAATATGGCTGAAAAAATTAATCTTCCTTATCAAAATATTCATATATTTAATTATAATTTTCATGGCTACAATAAACCCTTATCCAACTGGACACCATACAAACCAAAAAGAAAAGAAAGTGTAGCTCAAGTAGCTAAAAAATTTGGAATTGATAGAAAAATATTAATTCAAGTTAATCGTTTAGAAAGAAGAAAGTCATTTAGAAGAAACAGCACCATCTTAATACCAAATAAGGATGCAATAACAACGTATTTTCCAACAAATATAAATGAGCTTTATAATTATTCATCAATCATTACACACAAAATCAAATCTGGGGAAACATTGAGTCATATTTCAGACAAATATAATATTTCGGTGAGGGATATTAAAGAATTTAATGAACTACGTTCCGATAAAATAATCATAGGTGATATTTTAGATATACCTAAATAGTTTGCTATGCATATGAAAAAATTCTTGATTTTTAGTATTTTTATCTATTCTATATTCTTAATAAGTTGCTCGAAAGAAAATACAGAAGTAATTGATTTTAATAAAGAATTTAATATTAATCCTGGAGGTAATTTAGTTAATGCAATGACTGGTGAGCCCAGCAATCTTATTGCTATGATAGCTGGAGATTCTGCATCTTCATCGATTGCTGGAAATATTTTCAATTCATTAATTAAATACGACGAAAATTTGGAATATGCCCCAGATCTAGCTGAAAGTTGGCAAATATCAAATAATCAAAAAACAATCACTTTTAAATTAAAAAAAGGTTTAGAGTGGCAAGATGGTGAACCTCTAACAAGTTCTGATGTATTATTTACATGGAAATTAATAACAAACCCAAACACAAGAACTCCATACGCCTCAGATTATCAACTCGTAATAAAAGCCGAAGCCCCTAACCCACATACATTTAAAATTACATATGCGGATAGTTATGCACCAGCACTTGATACATGGGCATCTTTACACATTCTACCAAAACATATTTTAGAAAATGAAGACATCAATAATACTTTTTTTTCCAGAAACCCTATTGGTTCAAGTTATTACAAGCTTGATAATTGGATTAGTGGGCAGCAAGTAACCTTAAATGCAAATGAAAATAGTATCTCTGGCCCACCTCTAATTAAAAAATTAACTTCTAGAATAATTCCAGATACTTCATCCCAATTTCTAGAGCTAACAGCTGATAATATTGATCTAATGAATATTAATCCAATTCAATATCAAAGAGTTTTTCCTGCAAAAAAAGATCTTCAAAGTAAAATTGAGTTATACAAAGAATTAGGAAATGGCTATACATATCTTGGCTTTAATCTTAGAAAAGCACCTTTTAACGATATTAAAGTCAGACAAGCCCTAAATTACGCAATTGATAAGGAAGAAGTGATAAAGGGTGTTCTCCTAGGTCTAGGTGAATCAATATCAAGCCCATATAAGCCAGGTACTCGCTGGAATAATCCTAATTTGAACCCATATCCCTACAAGCCCAAAAAAGCTCTTAAATTGCTTAATGAGGCCGGTTATATCAAAAACAGTAAAGGTATTCTTTTGAAAGATGGTAAACCTTTGAAATTTGAAATTATTACAAATCAAAATAAACAAAGAGAAATGACAGCTGTTTTGATTCAAAGAAGATTACAAGAAATTGGAGTTGAAGTATCAATTCGAGTAATTGAATGGGCAAGTTTTGTTAACAGATTTATAAAAACAGGTGATTTTGATGTCGTTGTTCTTGGGTGGAGTCTATCTTTAGATCCTGATCAATATAATATTTGGCATTCCTCTCAACAAGGCCCAGGTCAATTTAATTTCTTAGGATATTCCAACAAAAATGTTGATAAATTATTAGAAGTTGGTCGCAAAGAGTTAAACCTTCTTAAGCGTGAAAAAATTTATCACGAATTTTCAAAATATTTGTTAGAAGATTCTCCAATAGTATACTTGTATGCGGGATATAGCTTAAGTGCCATTCACAAAAGAGTTAAAGGTATAAAGCAACCTTCACCTCCTGCTGGAATTTATCATAATAACTATGATTGGTTTATACCTAAACCATTAAGAAGAAATGAAATAATGGAATAATTCATGACCGCATATTTAATAAAACGAATCCTATGGATGATACCAATGTTAATCGGTATTAGCTTAATTTCATTCTTTATAATGCATCTCGCTCCAGGTGATGTAACTTCAAATGAATCTTCTTTCAACCCTAGAGCCTCAGAAGAATCTAGGCAAAAACTTAGAGAGCTCTATAATCTTGATAAACCAGTCATTATTCAATATGGTCTCTGGCTAAAAAGGATTGCTGAGCTTGATTTTGGAAACTCGTTTGCATCTCATCAAAAACCAGTTTTATGGGAAAGAAAAGATAAATCTGGAAACATAACAAAAGGTTTAATCCAAGAATCTCTTCCAATAACACTTATGATAAATCTTTTAGGGATTTTTATAATTTTTACTATCTCTATATGCTTAGGAACTCTTTCTGCAGTCAGGCAGAACACATGGATTGATAGATCAATAACTTTATTTGTTTTTATTGCTTTTGCAATACCTGGTTTCTGGTTAGCTCTTTTATTAATGTACTGGACAGGAGTAAGTAATCAGTGGTTACCTATTTCAGGTTTACATAGCCCAGGCTTTGAAAGCCTCAGTAATTTTGGGCAATTTATAGATCTTTTAAAACACTTAGTTCTTCCTGTTTCTATATCTTCATTAAGTGGTCTAGCTGGAATATCTTTGTATGTTAGAAATGGAATGCTTGATATTCTTCATCAAGACTTTATAACAACAGCAAGATCAAAAGGCTTGCAAGAAAATAAAATTGTCTTTGTTCATGCGCTAAAAAATGCCATCCTTCCTCTAATTACAATAATAGGCTTATCAATTCCTGGTTTAATTGGTGGGTCTGTAATTGCAGAATCTATTTTTGCAATACCAGGAATGGGAAAGCTTTTTTATGATTCTGTTTTAATGCGAGACTTTCCTGTAATCATGGGTATTTTAACTATTGGTTCTGTTTTAACTTTAATTGGCAACCTCTTAGCTGATATTGGTTATGCATGGGCTGACCCTAGAGTAAGGAAAGGTTTAGTAAAATGAAAATTTTTTTAAAAAATCCTCTTGCAATGTCAGGCTTCATTATAATTTTAATTGTATTGATAGTGGCATTAATTGCTCCTATTATTGCCCCATATGATCCAAATTTTATTGATATAAATTCAATACTATATCCTCCATCTTTAAATCACCCAATGGGCACCGATGGACTTGGTAGAGATGTTTTTTCAAGGATGCTATATGGTGCCAGAATATCCTTACTTGTTGGATTTGTAGCTGTTGGAATTGCAACTTTTATTGGAGTAATTTTAGGATCAATAGCTGGATTTTATAGAGGATGGGTAGATTCAATTATTATGCGTTTTGTAGACATAATGTTATCTATACCAACATTCTTTCTAATACTAGCTGTTATAGCCTTTCTTACCCCATCAATATGGAATATTATGATTGTTATCGGCTTAACGTCCTGGATGGGTGTTACGCGACTAGTAAGAGCAGAGTTTTTTAGTTTAAGACAAAGAGAGTATGTTTTAGCAGCTGAAACAATGGGATCTAATCATTTTTCAATAATAATTAAACATTTACTACCAAATAGCTTGACACCAATTATTGTTAGTTCAGTTTTAGGAATCGCAAGTGCGGTTTTAGTTGAATCTGGTCTTAGTTTTTTAGGGTTAGGAGTTCAAGCCCCAACAGCCTCATGGGGAAATATTCTTACTGATGGCAAAGAATATATTCAATTCGCATGGTGGCTTTCCTTATTTCCTGGTTTAGCTATTCTGATTACTGTATTAGGATATAATTTGCTTGGTGAGGGTTTAAGAGATATTTTAGATCCTAAAAACAAAAATTAGAATTTATATTAGAGAAAAATAAAATATGAGTTTTTTAAAAAATAAAAAAGTACTGATACTTGGGCTCCTCAGTGATAGATCTATCGCATACGGTATAGCGTCCTCAATGAAAAAACAAGGAGCTGAGTTAGCATTTACTTATCAAATGGATAAGCATCAAACTAGAGTTCAAAAACTTGCTTCAGATTTTGAATCAAATATTGTTTTACCCTGTGATGTTTCAAGTGATGAAGATATAAAAAATCTTTTCCCGTCACTAGAAAAAGTATGGGGTAAATTTGATATTCTAGTTCATTCAATAGCTTTTGTTCCCAGAGAGGCATTAAATGGAGACTTTATTGAATCAACGACACGTGAGAATTTTACAATCGCACATAATATTAGTTCTTTTAGTTTTACCGCTCTTGCAAAAGAAGCAATACCATATTTAAACAAAAATGCGAGCCTATTAACTCTTAGCTATCTTGGTGCCGAAAGAACAATGCCTAATTACAATGTGATGGGTCTAGCAAAAGCAAGTTTAGAGGCGAATGTAAGATATATGGCACATAGTCTTGGTGCTAAAAATATTCGAGTTAATGCAATTTCTGCAGGGCCTATAAAAACTCTTGCAGCTTCTGGTATTGCAAACTTTGATAAAATGTATGATTTTAACCAACGTCATGCTGCGCTAAAAAGAAATGTAACGATAGAAGAAGTTGGGAATGTTGCAGCATTTTTATCCAGTGATCTTGCCTCTGGAGTTACGGGTGAGATTACATATGTTGATGGTGGAATGAATATTACTGCTGCTGGGTCTATTGATTAATTAAGGTTATTACTAAATAATTTTTCATTAAAATCAATATTTGCATTCACTCTTAGGTCAGAAATATAGGCAGCCTCTACTTCTTCTTCAATCATATTTATATAATCATTATAGTAAATATCAATTGAATCTTTATCCGTAATATTTTCAGTAACTACTTTATTAAGTTTGACTATAATATACTCCTCACCTTGGGGGTCATACAAACCAGAGTAACTTGGAAGTTTATTATCATCCATTTTATAAATTGCATTTATAAGTGGATCAGATAATCCTTGTTTATCAATTCGATCAACTACTAATTGATCTATCCAATCAATTTTCTTAGGATTAGACTTAACCTCTTTAATCAATTTAGTACCGTCAGCAATTAGAAGTTTTTGTGATTCTGCCACGATAAGAAAATCCTTGATTGAATCTTTGACTTCTTCAAAAGGTTTTATTGCTGAGGGTCTAAAATCTACAACCCTAGCCGAAACTAAATTATTAGGCGAAGCTTCAATTGCAGGAATATTTTTCTTATCATTAATAGCATTTTTTTCAAAAATAGCTTGGGCAAAAGCTTCATTATTAAAAAATTTCTTAGCGTCATCAAAACTTAACCATTGACTATCTTGAATTTCTAAATCGAATTTTTTTGCAGCTTCTTTAAGATTTTCTGATCGTTCATAGACTATATTACTGAAATCCTCAGCATTAGAGCCATATTCAGCTAAAGCTAAATTAAATAGCAATTCTCCTTTAATTTGATTTTTAACTGATTCAAACTTAACTTCTTCACCTTTGATATCTGACAACATTATTATGTGATAACCAAATTCGGTTTTAATTAAATTAGAAATTTGATTTTTTTTCATTTTAAAAACAGCATCATCAAATGATTTCGTCATTTCTCCCCGAGAAAAGAATCCTAAATCACCACCATTTTTAGCAGATTCTGTATCTTGTGAATATTTTTTGGCATTTTTATCAAATGTTTTTGGATTTTTTTTAATTTCTTTTAAAATTTTCAATGCTTTAGATTTAATTTCTTCTTCTTCTTCAATAGGCATATTTGAATTCACAGTAAATAAAATATGTTTTGCTCTCCTTTGCTGATCAGCCTGATATCTGTTGATATTATTTGTAAAATACTTTTTAACGGCATCATCTGAAACTTGAACATTGGGAACAATTCCTGCTACTGAATATATAATAAATTTAATTTTTACTTGATCGGGCCGAACAAAATTTGCCTTACTTTCTTCATATACCTTTTTAAGTATAGGATCAGAAAGATCAACATTTTTCTTATATTTATCTTGTTTTAATTCATAAATACTCACATCTCTTTGTTGATAAGTTAAGTTAACTAATGGTTGTATTTTATCTTTTGGTGTATATATAAGGTTTTTTAAACTTTCTTTTACTTGTTGCGTACCTAGATCTCTTCGAATCTTTTCGTCAAATTTCTTTGGAGTTAAGTTATTTATTTTTAAAACTTCATCATATTGATCTTGAGAAAATTTTCCATTCCTTCGAAACTCTGGCATGCCTGAAATATATGTACCAATTTGGTTATCACTAATGTGAAATCCAGAGTTCTTAATTTCTTGACTTACCAATTTTGATGTTATCAATTGATCGAGAATAGCTCTTTTAAATTCGATATCTTGAAATATTGCAGGATCTGTTTCTTCGTTTTGACTTCTTATTTGTGCTACAAATTGACTTTCTGTATCTTGAAGTTCTTGCGCAGTAATTGCTTCATCATTAACAGATGCAATATGAACATTACTCCCAACCCCAGACAGGTATGAATCAATACCAAATAAAGCAAATGGAATTATGATAATAGCTAAAATAACTTTAGCTAATTTAGTTTGTGTTCTATTTCGAATTTGTTCTAACATATAAATACTCTACTTTAACTAAGGACCATAATAAATTTTTTTGGTTCTTTTCTTTTAATAAAAACTAAAACTTATTAGCTAATATCTAATATGGCGGAGTGGACGGGACTCGAACCCGCGACCACCGGCGTGACAGGCCGGTATTCTAACCAACTGAACTACCACTCCAAAAATGGTGGGTGCTACAGGGGTCGAACCTGTGACATTCGCCTTGTAAGGGCGACGCTCTACCAACTGAGCTAAGCACCCAAATTGTTAAAAATTTCGCACGTAATTTTACAATAATGTCATTAACAAATCTAGTTAATAAATTAAAAACCTAGTGGGTTATTGATTTGTCAATTTGAATTGTATCTTTTGATGCTCCCGGAACAACTTTTGATTCTTTTTCTAAATTTTTTGGTTTTTTAGTTAGCGCTATATCAAGAACTTGATCAATCCATTTTACAGGGATTATATCTACCTTATCTTTGATCTCGTTTGGTATATCTATCAAATCTTTTATATTTTGTTCTGGAATTAAAATTTTCTTAATATTTCCTCGATGAGCTGCTAATAATTTTTCTTTTAAACCACCGATAGGTAAAACTTCTCCTCTAAGAGTAATTTCACCAGTCATTGCAACGTCAGAATTAACATGAATACCTGTCAAACTGGAAATAATTGCTGTAGTTATACCTATTCCAGCACTTGGGCCATCTTTGGGTGTTGCCCCTTCAGGGAAATGTATGTGTATGTCTTTTTTTTCATGAAAATCGTTATTAATACCAAGCTTTTCGGCACGACTTCTTACAACACTCATAGCTGCATGAATTGATTCCTGCATTACTTCTCCGAGTTTTCCAGTGATTATTGTTTTTCCTTTTCCTGGAATTACTACAGCTTCGATTGTTAATAACTCGCCTCCAACCTGTGTCCAAGCTAATCCTGTTACTTGGCCAACTTGGTTCTTTTTATTAGCATAACCAATTTCATAAATTCTAACACCAAGAAAATCAGATAAATTTTTTGTACTTATATTTATAGATTTAATTTTTTTATTTGTTAACAGTTTTTTAACTACTTTCCTACAAATTTTAGATATTTCTTGTTCTAACTTTCTAACTCCTGCTTCTCTTGCATAAAACTGAATTAAATCCTTGATAGCTTTTATTGAAATATTTAACTCACTCTTTTTTAATCCATGAGTTTTTAATTGTTTTGGTATCAAATGCTTAGTAGCAATGTTTATTTTCTCCGACTCTGTATATCCAGATAATCTTATTATTTCCATTCTGTCTAATAAAGGCTCTGGGATATTCATTGAATTAGCTGTTGCAACAAACATTACATCAGATAAATCATATTCGATTTCAGCATAATGATCAGTAAAAGTATGATTTTGTTCAGGATCTAAAACCTCTAGTAATGCTGAAGAAGGGTCACCTCTAAAATCTTGGCCCATTTTATCCACTTCATCTAATAAAAATAGTGGGTTTTTAACGCCAACTTTAGTCATATTTTGAAGAATTTTACCTGGCATTGAACCGATATAAGTTCTTCGATGACCTCTAATTTCAGCTTCGTCTCTCACGCCACCAAGAGCCATTCTTACAAATTTACGATTAATAGACTTAGCGATGCTATTACCAAGAGATGTTTTACCAACGCCAGGAGGCCCTACAAGACAAAGTATTGGGGCCTTAAGTTTACCAACCCTATTTTGAACTGCTAAATACTCCACTATTCTCTCTTTAACTTTTTCTAGTCCAAAATGATCATTGTCTAGCTGAATTTCAGCACTTTTTAAATCTTTTTTTATTTCCGTCTTATCAATCCAAGGAAGATTAATTAATGTTTCAATAAAGGTCCTAACTACAGACGCTTCTGCTGACATAGGAGACATCATTTTTAGTTTCTTAAATTCAGAATAACATTTATCTAAAGCCTCATTGGACATCCCAGATTTTTTTATTTTATTTTCTAATTCATCTAAATCAGCACCTTCATCTTGCTCTCCTAATTCTTTTTGAATTGCCTTAACTTGCTCATTTAAATAATATTCTCTTTGTGACTTTTCCATTTGCCTTTTAACTCGACCACGTATTCTTTTTTCAACTTGCAGAATATCAATTTCAGATTCCATAATTTTTAGCAAAAGTTCTAAACGAGTTCTTATATCAAAAGTTTCTAAAATATTTTGTTTTTCAGAGAGTTTTAAAGTTAAATTAGCTGAAATAGAATCTGCTAGTCTGCCAGGCTCAGAAATTGATGTGAGTGAAGTTAAAATTTCTGGCGGTATTTTTTTATTTAATTTTACATATTGATCAAATTGAGAAAAAACAGAACGCATAAATACCATTGTTTTTTTATCTTTTTTTTCTTTAATCTTAAAAATATTTATATCTGCAGTCCAAAAATCTCCAGATTCATCAAATTTTTCTACCTTTGCTCTTTCAAGACCTTCAACAAGAACCTTAACTGTTCCATCAGGTAATTTTAGCATTTGAAGGATATTAGCTACTGTTCCAACATTATATAAATCTTTAATCTGTGGTTCATCTTGGCCAGCAGTTTTTTGTGCAACTAATAAAATCTTTTTATCGCCATCATTCGCTTTTTCGATCGCATTAATTGACTTTTCTCTTCCTACAAATAAAGGAATGACCAATTGCGGATAAACAACCACGTCTCTTAAGGGAAGCATTGGAAAATTTTTTGTAATTATAGCCATAATTATTTCTTTTTTTTAATTAAATAAGTATTGTTACTTATAGTTATGGGGATGCTTTTAAATAATTCAAGTTAATTATTTCTTATTAGCTTGTTTTTTAATATCAGCATATATTAAATATGGTTTTTCGTTATTATTTACCACTTCTTTGTCTATAACTACCTTTAATAAATTACTTATTGTAGGTAATTCAAACATAATTTCTTTTAAGCATGACTCCATAATAGATCTTAATCCACGCGCACCAGTTTTTCTTTCTATAGCTTTTTGAGCTATTGCATTGATAGCGTCATCACGAAATTCTAATTCAATTCCCTCCATAAAAAATAGTTTTTTATATTGTTTTGTTAAAGCATTTTTTGGTTCTTTCAATATCTTAACTAAAGTATCTTTTTCAAGAGAATCTAGCGTAGTTATGACAGGTAACCTTCCTATAAACTCGGGTATCAATCCAAATTTAATTAAATCTTCAGGTTCAACATTCTTTATAATATTACTAATAGTTTTAAGATCATCTTTACCCTGAACTTCTGCTCCAAAGCCTATACTATTTTTTTCAGTTCTTTCTCTGATAATTTTCTCAAGACCATCAAATGCTCCCCCACATATAAACAATATATTTGAAGTATCAATTTGAACAAATTCTTGGTTCGGATGCTTCCTTCCACCTTGAGGAGGAACAGAAGCAGTAGTTCCCTCAATAAGTTTAAGCAATGCTTGCTGAACGCCTTCACCTGAAACATCTCTTGTTATGGAAGGGTTATCTGATTTCCTAGAAATTTTATCAACTTCATCTATATAAACAATTCCTTTTTGGGCTTTTTCAACATCATAGTCACATTTTTGAAGTAATTTTTGCATAATATTTTCTACATCTTCACCAACATATCCTGCCTCAGTTAAAGTCGTAGCATCAGCCATTACAAATGGTACCTTTAACAAATTTGCAAGAGTTTGAGCAAGAAGTGTTTTACCAGAGCCAGTAGGACCAATAAATAAAATATTGCTTTTAGCTATTGTTACCTCTTTAAAATCTCCATCATCATTTTTATTATTCTTTAATCTTTTATAATGATTGTATACAGCAACTGACATACTTTTTTTTGCTTCAGCTTGTCCAATTACATATTCTCCAAGAGCTTTCGAGAGCTCTTGAGGGCTCAAAAGATCTGAGTCAGTATTTTCTAACTGTTCATTTAACTCCTTCGATTCTTCTTTTATAATATCGTTACATAAATCAACACATTCATCACAGATAAATACTGATGGCCCAGCAATAAGTTTTTTAACTTCGTGCTGATTTTTTCCACAAAATGAACAAAAAAGAGATTTTTCTTTTTCTTCAACCATAAAATCTCCTTATTTAACTTGAATCCTGCTAGAAATAACTTGATCAACCAATCCATAATTAACAGATTCATCAGCACTCATAAAATTATCTCGATCTGTATCTTCTGCAATCTTCTTAATTGGTTGTTTTGTGTGTTTAGATAAAATTGAATTTAGCTTATTTTTAAGGAATAAAATTTCTTTTGCATGAATTTCAATGTCTGATGCTTGACCTTGAAAACCACCTAATGGTTGATGAATCATAACTCTGGAATTAGGCAAACAAAACCTTTTATCTTGAGTTCCTGCCGTTAGAAGAAGCGCACCCATACTTGCAGCTTGTCCAATACATAGTGTGCTAACATCTGGTTTAATAAATTGCATTGTGTCATATATTGCCATACCTGCAGTTACTGAACCACCTGGAGAATTTATGTATAAAGATATATCTTTGTCTGGATTTTCTGCTTCTAAAAACAAAAGCTGAGCAACAACCACGTTTGCAGTCATATCGTCAACTGGTCCAACTAAAAATATTAGCCTTTCCTTAAGTAGTCTTGAATAAATATCATATGCTCTCTCACCACGTCCACTTTGCTCAATAACCATAGGTATATAACCTAAATTATTTGGTGAAAATTGACTAATAGATTCTATTTTTGAATTACTCATTATGCGCCCTGCATTGCCATTAAATCATCAAAAGAAATTTTCTTCGTTTCAATTTTACATTCTTTTAAAAACCAATCCACAACATTATCTTCTGTTGAGAGAGCTGTTGGCTCTTCTAAACGTTTCGGATCATCATAAAACCATTTTTCTGCTTTTTCTGTATCATCAAAATTAGCTGCAAATTCAGAAACCTTTGATTTAATCTGTTCCTCACTTGCTTCTAATTTATTTGCATCAACAAGGCTTGCAAGGACAATTCTTAATTTACATGTTGACACTGCTCTTTCTTCAAACATAACTCTCTCAAGTTTAACCTCTTTCATATTTGCACCTTGCTTTTTTAAGTTATCATTAGTAGCTTGCATCATTCGGTTTATTTCAATCGTAACTAATGATTTTGGAACATCCATATCGTGTGAATCAATAAGTAACTGAAAAACTTGTTTCTTTAGATCTGCATTTACTCTTTTTTCAACTTCTTGCGTCAATGATGCTTTTATTTCCTCATTCATTTTCTTAAGGTCACCACTTTCAACACCTAAACTTTTGGCAAAATTAGCATCAATTTTAGGTAGTTTTGCTTCTCTTACTTCAATCAGTTTAACTTGGTATTTGATTTTTTTGTCTGCTAATTGAGCAGGGTCATGGTCTTTTGGATATTTAACTTCAAATTCCTTAGTCTGTCCTGATTTAATTCCTACAAGCTGATCATCTACAGCTTTAATTCTTTTTGAATCACCAAGAACAAATTCTAGAGACTGATCTCCGGTAGACTCAATCTGTTCACCTTCAAGAAATGATTGTAATTGAACTATTACTTGGTCACCAAGCTTAGATTCACGGTCAACTTTTTCAAATACTGCTCGTTGCTTTATAAGAACATCAATTGTTTTTTTTACATCATCTGCATTAACATCAACTACTTTTTTTGAAATTTTTAATTCTTTAAAATTACCTAACTTAAATTCAGGAAACACTTCAAATGTTGCAGTAAATTCAAAATCATCATTAACTTTATCTAAAGGATCATGTTGAATATCTGGCATTCCTGCCACACGAAGATTATTTGTATTTACTATTTCTCCAAATTTCATTTCAATCGCCTTAGCATAAATCTCAGCTTTGATATCTGAACCATATTGCTTTTCAACCACCTCTAATGGTACCTTTCCAGGACGAAAGCCTGCTACTCGCGCTGTTCTTGTAAGCTCAATAAATCTTTGCGATATTTCACTCTGAAAAGGTGCAATATTCACAAGTCCTTTCACTTTTCTTTCAATACTACTTAATTTTTCTATTGTTTCAGACATTCTGTAATTCCTAACTTAAATTTGGTGCGAAAGGAGAGACTCGAACTCTCACGCCTTGCGGCGCTGGTACCTAAAACCAGTGCGTCTACCAATTCCGCCACTCTCGCAAAAGTAACTAAAATTTTAAAAAGCATATTATATCAGCTTAGATGAACTGAGAAAGCAATAATTCAATGTCATTTTATTGCAATAAAAACAGTGTAAAAAAATCTCCTCCTAGAATATAATGAATTACATAAAATAAAATCAATAAAATTCAACTTCGAAAGAAATTTGCTATGTCATTAAAGCCAACCTTAATAATTATCTTAATAATAAGTGGCTGTAGCTATATACCTTTCAACAAAAAAAATATTGAAACAAATACAATAACTGAAACAATCAAAGAATCTGATATTTATAGCGAAGATTTTACTGAATATTTAATTGTAAACGGATTTAATAAAGATGAATTACCTTTTAAAAAATGGGGGCTAAAAGAACTCATATATAGTCAAGAATACTTTAACCCTGAATTAAAAACTGCAAAAATGCAATGGGAATTGGTTAAAACTGACGAAGTTATTGCAAAGTTATACCCACAATCATCATTGGGTCTTGAAATTGGTCGTGAAACAACAAATAAAGAATTAACTAAAAAAATTTTTGGTGGAGGCTTAAGTTTTAAAATTGAGTCAGCTAATAAAAGATTAATTAGGTATGAATTAGCTTTAAATAAATCTCAGCTAGCACGAATTGAATACGAAATTATAAACTGGAAACTTAGGGCAAATTTATTTAATAAATTATTAAATTTTATTGAGAATCAAGAGTTAATCAAAACCTCAAAAGAAGAACTCAGACTTAAACAATCAATTTTTAATATGATGAAAAAAAGGCTTGAAGCTGGAATTGCATCACAATTAGACCTAGACATAAAGATTCTTGAACTTAATAAAAAAAATCAGGAATTATTAAGTTTACAAATAAATCAATTATCTCTAAGAAATCAGATATCTTCTCTTATAGGCTTGAGTTCGCAAAAATTTAATTTGATAACATTAAATAGTAAAGAAATAACATCATTGCTTGATAGCATAACAGTTTTATATTTTGCAGATAAGGACTTAATAGATCTTCAAGAAACATCCTTAACAAAAAGATTGGATCTAAGAAAGACGCTTGCAAAGTATGCAATAGCGGAAGCTAAATTGAAATTAGAAATTGCTAACCAATATCCAGATTATAATTTTTCACCTGCCTACATGTACGAATTTGGTACTCGATTATGGACTCTAGGGTTAGATGCAGTTATCAATTCATCTTCTAGAAATAAAGCATTAATTGCTAAAGCATCCAAATTTAGAGATTTTGAAGCAAGTAAAGTTAACACTTTACAACTTGAAACAATAAATAATATTGAAGAACTCCAATTAAACTTTTTAAATAAATTAGAAGACTTAAAAAATGCCAAAAATATGGTGGAAACCAAAGCTAATTTAGAACAACAACTATATAAAAGATTCAAGGAAGGATTAATCAATAGAATGCAATTTGAGGAAGAAAAAATTAACCTTATTAATATCACTAAAAATTATCATAAAGCAAGATATAATTTAATTAGAATCGGATTTCTTGCAGAAAATATTCTTCAAGAGCCAATATTCACACCAAACATAAAGTTAACTGATGAAAAGTAAATCACTTATAATTATTGTCCTTCAATCGATTCTTATTATTGGATTGCTATGGATTATTATTTATCTAGGAAAAGATAAAATATTCACAAGTGAGTTAGACGAAATACAAGAATATATAGGCAAAGAATCTTTTGGAACACAAATTATTTCCCTTTCAGATTCATCAATTAAAAATAGTGGAATTATAATTAGTCCAGTTATTGAGAGCGAACAAGGATCACTTTATTCTTCTTATGGCTTTGTAGTGAATTTAAAAAATCTAATTAATTATAAAACCAAATTATCAAATTTAGATTATAAATACGCTCAATTAAACAGGCGGCTTCAAGCAGAAATTGAACATTATGAAGTCTTAAAATCCCTCAATGATGACAATAAAAATATCGCAGATTCTGTTGTTCATGAAAAAAAAATGGATGTAGATAATCTTCGTGATGATATAAATATTCTTAAACATAAGAAACAAAATTTATTAGATATTGTTAAATATGAATGGGGAGAAAAATTTAAAGATCTAGTAATTGATCCTAAGAAATCACCTTTAAAAAATATTTTTTCCTCTAAATCTAGGTTACTAAAAATCACAATTACTAACGATCAAATAAAAAATTCATTACCTTTAGAATTAAAGGTATTTTCGCTTAATCAGCCTGAAATAAAATATGCAGCAAATTTTATATCCGAAGCATCTTCTGGTGATGAGAATATTCAAGGAAAATCATATTATTATTTGGCCTTAGAAAGTAACCTTATGATTGGTAGTAAAATTAATTCATATACTAATTCTTTAAAAGATAAAGATTCTAAAACATTTTACATACCAAATTCTGCAATTATTTGGAACAAAGGCCAAGCATGGGTATATAAAGAAACAATTAAAAATTCTTTTTCGAGACAAGCAATATTTAATATGGAAGAAGTCAAAGAGGGCTGGAATGTTCAATTCAAAAATACACCCCCTGATTCTATTGTTACAAGTGGAGCCCAATTACTTTTATCAGAAGAATATAAGCATCTTATTACAAATGAAAATGAGGATTAAAAATTAATGATTGCCTCTTTAATCCGGTTTTCTATTAGGCATACTGGGGTAATTATCGGATTAGCTTTAATCGTAATTGCTTATGGTATTTATCAAATTAAAAATAGCCCTTTAAATGTTTTTCCTGAATTTTCTCCAACACAGGTAATTATTCAAACAGAGGCTCCAGGTTATTCTTCATCACTTGTTGAAACATTAGTATCAAAACCTATTGAGCAGGCAATTTCTGGAACTATAGGAATTAAACAAATTCGATCACAATCAATTCCTGGGTTATCTGTAATTACAATAATATTTGAAGAAGGAACTGATATTCATAAAAATAGACAATCGATATCAGAAAGATTTGATTTATTAAAAAGTAGGTTGCCAAAAAATGTAGTTCCTAACATCACCCCTCTTACCTCTTCCGCATCAAGTGTTCTTGGGATAGGAATTACATCAAAAGTTAAGAACTTAACTGAGCTAAGAACTATAACAGAAAACATTATAATCCCTCATTTGATGGCTGTTCCAGGTGTTGCAGACGTAAATCGCTTTGGTGGATTGTTAAAACAAATTCAAATTGAGATCATACCTGACAAACTCTTTTTTCATAATGTCAAAATTGCTGATATAGCAAAAGCTGCACAAAAATCTACAGGAGTTAGTGGTGCTGGTTTTATAGAGAATCAAAATCAAAGAATAATAATTAACACTAAAGGTCAATCAAAAACTATAGAAGAGCTTGAGCTAACTCCTGTAATTAACAGTCAAGGCAATAAGGTAAGAATTAAAGATGTAGCTAATATAAAAATTGGTTCGATGCCATCAATAAGTTCTGCATCAATAAATGGTAAACAAGGGGTGTATTTGTCTATTCAAGGACAACTTCATTCTGATACCTATAAACTTACCAAGCAAATAGAATTGGCTTTAGACAGTCTCAAGCCAATTTTTACTGAAGAAAAAATTAAATTATATCCAGACTTATTTAAACCAGCTAATTTTATTGATGCATCAATTAAAGGATTAAGGATTGATATAGCATTTGGTTCTCTGATGATCATATCAATACTATTTATTTTTTTATATAATTTTAAAACAGCCTTTATTTCAGCTATAGCGATTCCTCTATCATTACTTTCTGCAATTATTGTAATGAGCTATTTTAATTTAGGTTTAAACGTTATGGTCTTAAGTGGTCTGGCAATTGCTTTAGGCGAAGTTGTAGATGACGCAATTATAGATGTTGAAAATATTCTAAGGAGATTAAAACAAAATAGAAAATTAAATACACCAAAACCACTTCATAATGTAGTTTTTGAAGCATCAATGGAGGTTAGAAAGTCTGTAATATTTGCAACTATTATAATAGTTCTAGTTTTTTTACCGCTTCTTTCTTTGACCGGTGTTGCCGGTAAATTATTTGGGCCCCTCGGAATTGCTTACATATCATCAATTATAGCCTCACTATTTGTAGCAATGACGATAACCCCAGCCTTATGCTATTTAATGCTAGGAAAGTCTAAGCTGCATGCCAATGATTCACCAGTTATAAGCTACCTAAAAGTAAAATATATTAAAATATTAAAAGTTATTGAAAAACACTCTAGACCAATAATATTTTCTAGCTTATTACTAATAAGTATAGGGTTAGCTTTTTTACCATTTTTCAAAACACAATTCATACCACCACTTCATGAAGGTCATTTCATTATGCATATGACTGCATACCCTGGCACATCAGAATTAGAATCTATTAGAATTGGAAATAAAGTCAGTAAAAAAATTCGTGAAATTAAAGGTGTAAAATCAGTTGCTCAATGGGTAGGAAGATCTCCTTTGGGTGCCGATACGTTTGGAACACATTATAGTGAATTTGAGATTGAATTAAATAATCTCAACGGAACTGAGCAAGATGAAGTATTAAGAAAAATTAAAGCATTAGTTCAAGCAGATAGTGATAGCGAATTAAACCAATCAGAAAGTTTTGTAGGTGTAAACTTTGCAATAAATACCTTTTTAACAGAAAGAATAGAGGAAACTATCTCAGGTTACAATTCGTCAATAGTGATCAATATATTTGGTGATAATTTAGATTCTTTGGATCAAGATGCACAAAAGATTGTATTTATGCTACAAAAAATGAAAGGTGCTTCAGATATCATGCTTCAGTCTCCACCAGGCACTCCTCAAGTTTCAATTAAACTTCGATCAGAAAAAATGAGTCAGTTAGGAATTTTAAAAACTGATGTACTTGATACTATTAAAGCGGCTTATGAGGGCTTTCCAGCCTCTTTAGTTTATGATGGAATTGTTCCAGTACAAATTGCAGTTACACTCAGCAATGACTATAGAGATGATATATTAGACATTAATAAATTACCAATAAGAACAAGTGAAAATAAAATTATCAGCCTTGATGAAATTGCTTTTATTTCTCAAGAAAATGGACGTTCAAAAATACTTCACCAAGATGGTAAACGCGTTCAAACAATCACTTTAAATGTAGAAGGCCTAGGCCTTAATGAATTTACAAAAAATCTTAATCAAAATATAAATAAAATAAAATTAAACCTCAATAATTATTTTCAGATAACTGGCTCTGCAGCAGAAAATGCTAAATCAAGAGAAAGTTTAATTGTGCATTCAATTCTGGTTGGTCTGGGTGTTTTATTATTACTATATCTTGCTTTTGGCTCTCTTCTTAACTTAGGCCTTACTCTTATCAATCTACCTTTTGCACTTATTGGTGGTGTACTTATTGTAATTTTCACAGGTGGATGGATATCTATTGGTTCACTTGTTGGGTTTGTAACACTTTTCGGAATTACACTTAGAAATTCAATTATGCTTTTATCGCATTACCAATTTCTTGTAAATAATGAAAATTGTCTTTGGAACCTTGAAACTTGTATAAGAGGTGCTTCAGAGAGGTTACCATCAATACTTATGACGGCATTAGTAGCTGGTTTGGCATTGCTTCCTATAGCGATGGGTTCAAATCAACCTGGAAAAGAAATTGAAGCGCCAATGGCATCAATTATTATTGGGGGATTATTTACTTCAACAATATTAAATTTACTGATCCTGCCAACAATTTTATTAAATTTTGGTAATTTTAAAAAAGATATACATCAATAAATTTTTTCTAAAGCAAAAGCAAAGTCAATATCTTTTTTTGTAACTCCAGATTGATCATGAGTAAATAAAATAATTTTTATACCTGAATAAGTTAATAATATATCAGGGTGATGATCAACTTTTTCCGCAAAATCCCATATTTTTTTTACCATATTCCCTAAATCATCAACGTTATCTCTTTTAATAAATGTCTCAATCTTTGAATCAATATATTGCCAATTCACTAAGTCAGTATTGAGAATTTTTAAAATTTCAATTTCTGTTAAAACCATAGTTAATCCTTAAAAAAATTTAATGTTTGTTTTATATTTTCAGCTTTATCCTCAATTTCTTGATATTCATCTTTTACATTTGATCCTGCAGTAAGACCCCCACCCGAATAAAAATGTAATTTTTTATTTAGGTGCACCATACTTCTTATTGCAATATTACTATCCATTGAGCCATCAAAACTGAAATAACAAATAGACCCACAATATAAGTCTCTTGAGTGTTCCTCTTGCTCTTCAATTATTTCAGTTGCCCTTTTTTTTGGTGCTCCAGTAATTGAGCCTCCAGGGAATGAATCAGAAAAAAGTTTAAAGTTATTTGAATCTTCTTTCAAAATTCCAGAAATCGTACTTACCAAATGATGAACGTTTGGATAGGATTCAATTTTAAATAATTCATCTACTTTAATACTACCAACTTCACAATTTATACTTAAATCATTTCTCAGTAGGTCTACAATCATTAAGTTCTCTGATTGATCTTTTTTACTATTTAAAAGTTCATTAGCATTCTTTTCATCTATTTTGGTTGTTTTACCTCGCACTCTCGTTCCCTTAATAGGTCTGGAAGTTACTCTTTTATTTTTCGAATTAATAAATCTTTCTGGTGACCCACATAATATTTCAAATTCATCGTATAAAAGATATGCCATAAAAGGAGATTTATTTACATCTCGAAATTTTTTATATAAATTCCAACTATCCCCTTCTGTATCTACATCAAATTTCTTGGATAAATTAATCTGATAACAATCACCTGCATTTATATAATTCATAATTTTGTTGAATTTTTTTTCATAATTTTTTAATGATAAATTATCTCTTATCTTATCTTTTACTTTGAAGTCTTGATTAATATCTTTTATATCTTTACTAAAAAGACTCTCTAATTTTGGCCACAGGATTTTTGTTTGATCATCGAATAACATTGAAATAATATAAGACTTTTCTCTAAAATGATCTACTATAATTGCCCAATCATAAATACCCATTTTCATAGTATCAATAAGATTTTTTTTAGATGTTTCTGTATTTAACTCATATGAACAATATCCAATTGCACCTCCCACAAATGGTATTTCGTTATTAGGCAAAAGATACTTTGACATTTCATCACTTAAAACCTCTAAAGAAGGTTTTTTATAGTTTTGCTCACCATCTTTATCTGATATTACTGTAACTTTGTTATTACAACTTATCTTTTTAAAAGGCTCTGCGGCAATTATGTCAAAACGTGCAAATTTACTATGAGGTTTATCTTTTTGATAGCAGCTATCAAGAAATACTGGCCAATCCAAATGTTTTATTCTTTCAAAGTAACTCGAAGAATTACTTTGATAATTTAGTTCTTTTATTTTCATTAAATATTTTGAAATTTTATCATATGTACATTATAGAATTTAATTACATTTTTAATAAAAAAAGGCACGTAAGTGCCTTTTTTTATTTTTAATTGTTCTACTCTAAGTTTGCATGAATGCCTCTCATACCCTCTTCTGTTAGATCTTTATCAAAAACTATTTCCCCCACAATTGCTTCAAGAAAAATTAGTGTAGAAAGCTCAAAAGAAGTACCCATAGGTAATCCTTTAGTTTTAGCAAATACTTCATCATTACCCATTGTTACTGTTAAATCTGCAAGATCAGACATTGCAGATGATGACTTCATAGAAACAATCGCAATTTTGGCTCCTTTAGATTTAGCTGTTTCTAAAGTTGGTAACAACGTTTTAGTGCCACCTGAGCCAGAAATAACTATGTATAAATCCCCTTCTTGAAGGGCGGGTGTAACAATTTCACCAACCATATTAACTTGATAACCACAATGAACTAATCTCATTGCTAAAAAACTAGATACTAATTTTGATCGGCCAGCACCAGCAACAAAAATTCGGCCAGCACTATCAATATGATTTTTTAATTCAGCAATTTGACCTTTATCAGTTGATGCTAATACACTAGCAATCTTATCCATTATTAATTTTTGCGTATCCATACTATTTATCTTCCTCTTATTTAAATGTTAATGATACCAAAAAAAAACCCGACCATTAAGTCGGGTTTAAATTTACTTTCTAATAAGTATCTATTAGTGAGCAATAGCTGTAATTTCGGCAGCAGCGGCAGCTGGATCAGCAGCTCCATATATCGCAGCACCAGCTACAATAATTGCAGCACCAGCATCTTTAACTTGTTGAGCTGTATCTGCTTTAATACCACCAGCAACTGATATTTTTGCAGAATCACCAACAGCTTCAGCAATTGCAGCTAAATCTGCGAATGGTGTTTGACCTGCAGCTTGAGCATCAAGTCCAGTATGGACACCAATGATTTGTGCGCCAGCAGCAACACATTCTTTAGCAAGTCCTACTTTGTCATCAACGTTAATCATATCAACTTGACATTCTTTACCATACTTAGCAGCAGCAGCAATTACTCCTTTAATTGTTGCAATACCTGATGCGCCAAGAACTGTACAGATATCTCCGCCAGCTTTATAAAAAGGTTCAGCTTCATATTCACCTGCATCCATAGTTTTTAAGTCAACTAAGATTTGGTTATTAGGAAACTTTGCACGAAGTGCTTCAAGAAGAGGAATACCGTTATGCTTAATACATGGTGTACCAATTTCAAGAATATCAACATGTGGAGCAACTGTTTCAGCTAATGCCATAGTTGCGTCAAAATCTAATGAATCTAAAGCCATTTGTGTGTGTGCCATGGTTTAATCTCCCATAAAATACAATTTAAAATAGTCTACGTTATATATAGTGAATCAAATATCACGTTTTAAAACAGCAGACCGTCGATAATATAGTCTCAATCACTCAATGTCAATGATTGAAATCTAATCCTAAACTAGAGTTTCTGACTTAATGCATCCTCTAATTTATTTTGATCAATAACAAAATTGCGAATACCTTCCGCTAACTTTTCAGTAGCCATAGCATCCCCATTGTGATCAAATCTGAACTGATCCTCTTGAAGCTTAGCTGGTTGCTCTTTTGTGGCACCATCATCTTTTAATGCCTGAGGTAAATCACCTTCAGTTGAATCTAATTCTTCCAATAATGCTGGTGCAATAGTTAATCGATCACACCCCGCTAGCGCAGTTATTTCTCCAATGTTTCTGAATGAAGCCCCCATTACAACAGTTTTAAAGCCATGTTCTTTATACCATGCATATATAGCCCTAACTGAAATAACACCTGGGTCTGTTTCTGACGTATACTCTTCTCCAGTTTTAGCTTTAAACCAATCTAGAATTCTTCCTACAAATGGTGAAATTAAAAATACACCGGCTTCAGCACATGCTCTTGCCTGAGCAAAACTAAACAATAATGTTAAATTACAATTAATCCCCTCTTTTTCTAAAATCTCTCCAGCCTTTATACCCTCCCATGTAGAAGCTAATTTAATTAATACTCTGTCGTTTGTTACTCCAGCTTCATTGTACAAAGAGATAATTTTTTTTCCTTTAGCAACCATTTTATCAATATTAAAAGATAAACTAGCATCAACTTCCGTTGATATTCTTCCTGGAATATGCTTTTGTATTTCTAATCCTACCAATACTGCAAGCTTATCAGCAGCATCCTCTATTTGTTGATTTTTATCGGAGCTTTTAGATTTAGCGTAAGCAATCGCTTCAGCTATCATTGGTTCACATTGGGGTAGCGTGCTTGCCTTTAAAAGCAATGATGGATTTGTAGTAGCATCTACAGGTTTAAGTGTTTTTATTGCTTCGACCTCCCCTGTATCTGCAACAATAGTTGTCATAGATTTTAATTGTTCTAGTAATGATGCCATTTGCTTTCTCCGTAATATAAGTAATAGTTACTTTTCAAAAGTGAACTCTCATTTTAACAAGATTCAATGATACTCTGCAATTATTTTAATCTATAAATTATTTAATTGTATTATCGTAATACTTAATGACAAGAACTGTCATATTTGGCAGAATTATCTTTTTTAACCAAAATCACTAAATCTTCTTAAGGCTATAAGGATTAAATAATGTCTGATTATGTAATACCATTTGAAAAACTAAGAAATAAAGATGTTGCAGCTGTAGGTGGAAAAAATGCTTCTTTAGGCGAAATGATTTCCCAACTGAATGCTCAAGGTGTAAGAGTTCCCTCAGGTTTTGCAACCACTGCTAATGCATTTAATGATTTTCTTAAGAATGATAAATTAGGCGATAGAATTATTTCAGAGCTTAAAAATTTGGATGTTAATGATGTTATTGCTCTAGCTAAAAGTGGAAAAAAAATTCGTAAATGGATTTTAAATACGCCTTTCACTGAAAATTTTGATAAAGCAATTAAAGAAAGTTATGAAAAATTAATTAAAGCTTCAGCAAAAGGAACAACATTTGCCGTAAGGTCATCAGCAACAGCTGAAGATCTTCCTGATGCATCTTTTGCAGGACAGCAAGAAAGTTTTCTAAACATTCATGGTATTGAAAATATAAAACAAGCAATTAAAGAGGTATTTGCGTCCCTTTATAATGATCGTGCTATATCTTATAGGGTTCATCAGGGATTTGTTCACTCTGAGGTTGCAATTTCTGCTGGTATTCAGCAAATGGTTCGAAGTGATATTGGTTGCTCAGGTGTGATGTTTACTATTGACACTGAATCAGGATTTAAAGATGTTGTCTTTATCACAGCTTCCTATGGTTTAGGAGAAACTGTGGTTCAAGGCGCAGTGAACCCAGATGAATTTTATGTTCACAAACCCCAATTAAAGAAGGGAAATGAGGCTATTGTAAGAAGATCAATTGGTTCTAAAAAAATAAAAATGGTTTTTAGTGATGATACTAAAGCTGGCTTAAGCACCTCAATAGAAGATGTAGATGAAGATGAGTCAAATAAATTCTGTATATCAGACGAAGATATAATTGAATTAGCAAAATATGCAATTACAATAGAATCACATTATAAATGCCCGATGGATATTGAATGGGGTAAAAATGGTATAGATGGAAAAATATATATTCTTCAAGCTAGGCCGGAAACAGTTAAATCACAAAGTAACAATATAGTTGAAATATTCAAATTAAAAGAAACTGGGAAGGCTATTGTTGCAGGTCGAGCAGTAACTCAAAAAATTGGAATTGGTCCTGTGAGAGTTGTAAAAGATCCAACAGATATGCATTTGGTTAAGCCTGGAGATGTTTTAGTTGCAGATATGACTGATCCAAATTGGGAGCCTGTAATGAAAAGAGCTTCTGCTTTGGTAACGAACAGAGGTGGTAGAACATGTCATGCAGCTATTATTGCTCGGGAGCTTGGTATTCCTGCAATTGTAGGAAGTGTAAATGCAACAGAGCTTTTAAAAGATAATAATTTAGTTACTGTATCTTGTGCAGAGGGTGAAACTGGAATCGTATATCAAGGTGAATTGAAATATGAAGTAGAAAAAAAAGATGATGGAAAACTATCCAAACCACCTATAAAAATCATGATGAATATTGGTAATCCAGATATGGCATTTACTTTTGCTCAAATTCCAAATCACGGAGTTGGTCTAGCTCGTTTAGAATTTGTAATCAATAACATGATTGGAATTCATCCAAAAGCAATTATTAATTACCAAGCAATGCCTTCTGATGTCCAAAAGCTTATTGATCACAGAGCAAAGGGATATAAAAACCCTAAACAATTTTATATTGATAAAATATCAGAGGGTGTAGCTACTATTGCTGCTGCATTCTATCCTAACCCGGTCATTGTAAGGACATCTGATTTTAAATCTAATGAATACAAAAAATTGGTTGCTGGTGATATTTATGAACCCGAAGAAGAGAATCCAATGATAGGATTTAGAGGGGCTGCTAGATATATCTCAAAGGAATTTAAAGATTGTTTTGAACTTGAATGCATTGCACTAAAAAAAGTGCGTGAAGAAATGGGTCTAAATAACGTCGAATTAATGATTCCTTTTGTAAGAACTCTAGATGAGGCAAAATCAGTAAATCAGATTATGCAGAGTTTTGGTCTAACAAGAGGAGAAAATAATCTTAGAATTATCATGATGTGTGAAGTTCCATCTAACGCAATTCTTGCTAATGAATTTATGGAATACTTTGATGGTTTTTCTATAGGCTCAAATGATCTTACTCAATTGACCCTAGGAACTGATAGAGATTCAGGAATTTTAGCTGATGGTTTTGACGAAAGAAATACTGCTGTCCTAAAATTAATTGAATTAGCAATTAAGTCAGCAAAGAATAAGAAAAAGTATATAGGCATATGTGGACAAGGGCCTTCCGATCATCCTGATTTTGCAGATTGGCTTGTAAAACAAGGTATTAGTTCTTTATCACTAAATCCTGATACAGTTATAAGCACATGGAAACAAATTACTAAAAAATAAATGGCCAAAAATAAAAGAACTGCTTTTTTTATTTCAGATGGAACAGGTATTACTGCTGGTTCATTAGGAGGTTTATTAGCGCATTTTCCTAATACAGAATTCGAGCAAATTCGACTTCCCTTTATAGACTCAGAATCTAAAATAGAAGATGTCCAAAAAAGGATTGCAAATATAAAAATGATAAGTGGTATTAGGCCTATTGTAATTATGTCAATTGGTAACAAAAACTTAAGGGATGAATTAAAGGCTGTTGATGCATATTACGTCGACCTATTTGAATCTTTTATTAATCCTTTAGGTATAGAAATTAAAGAAGATCCACTAACTCGACCAGGAGTATCTCATAGTATGGCTGGAATTAACTATGGGCCCAGGATGGAAGCAATTAATTTTGCTCTTGGACATGATGATGGAATAACGCACTCAGGGCTTAACCAGGCTCAGGTCATTCTTATTGGTGTATCACGATCTGGAAAAACACCAACGAGTGTATATTTAGCAATGCAATTTGGTATTAAAGCAGCTAATTATCCTCTAATTCCTGAAGATTTCATCAGAGGCACTCTACCACCCATTTTAGAAGGTTACATTGATAAAATTTTTGGCTTAACAATTAAACCAGAAAGACTTCACTCCCTAAGGAGTGAAAGAAGACCTGATAGCAAATATGCATCATTAGCCAATTGCAGAGAGGAAGTAGGTTTAGCAGAGGACTTAATGAAAAGATTAGGAATTCCTATAGCAGAATCAACTTCTAGATCGGTAGAAGAATTATCAGCAATTATTATTCAAAATATTAATGAAATTTAATTACTTAATGTAAGGCTTTAATAGGTTTGTTATTTTTTTTGAATCAGGGCTAGTCATGCTGCCAAAAACATGAATTGATTCAGCATTAGGCATAACTAGAAATTTATAGAAATTCCATAATGGTGCTTCTCCAGTTATGGATGCAAGATTTTTATATACAGCATTAGCTTTTGGGCCAACAACGCTGGATTTGCTCATCATTGGAAACTCGACTGCATAAGTTAATTTACAAAAATCTTGAATTTCTTTGTCAGTAGTCAGTTCTTGATTAAAATCATTAGATGGAAAACCAACAACCATAATATTTTTTTTATTTTGTTTATAGAGGTTTTCAAGTGCTTCAAATTGAGGCGTAAAACCACATTTGCTGGCAGTATTTACAAAAAGAATAGGTTTATCTTGATACTCACAAAGATCAAACTTTTCACCTTGAAGTGTTTTTAAGTTTTGGTTATAAAAGTCCATACAAGCTCCTAAACATACAGTAGGTAAAAATAGAATTATCATTAATAATGTTTTCATAATATTCAAGACATAAAATTATTAAAATTGTTCAAGTTATCTTCTTCGATTAATTTTTCTCCAGCTCCATGGAGGTAAAGGATCTTTTTCAACCCATAACCCAATATTTTTTTTTCTTGCTTCAGATTCTGCATAATTATAACTTTGCTGATCATCAAAAGGTTGATTATTTTTATACTTTTTATAATGCCAGGCCATACCTTTTTTAACCATTTCTAAATTAATATCTTTACCATTTAAAATTACTTTACCAAGAACACGTTTATAAAAATCTAATGTATAAGGCTTATCGTTATCTGGCTTAGAAATAATTAATATTTTTTTTCCAGTCACAATACTTTTTAAATAATCAGAAGATTCTTTTCCAAAGGCTTGTTTGATTTCCGGTGTGTCAATTCCTAACAATCTTATTTTAAATTTATGTCCCAAATTATCTTTAACTTGAATAGTGTCTCCATCTATTACTCGAACAACCTGAGCATTAAAATCTGCAAAAGTATATGTGCAAAACAAAAAAAGAATTATAATTAAAGATATTCTCAAATTAAAAAAATTTCTAATGAAAAAATTACATTATACACTTTGGATGCTTTTAATTCTTTCTTCAAATTTATTGGGGCAAGATTTTCAATACCATATACATGAGAGATATTATAATCATCACGATACTCTAAGACAATTCCCATACGGCTCGCTTCATGTATATCTTCAAGGACCAATGATCGAAAAGGCGATTAAAAGAAATTTAAAATTAAATGCAATTAAATGTGATGCGAATATTAATTCTAATTATATATTCTCAATTGAACCACAAGTATTTTATAATCCAAGTATGACAACTCTTCATGGAGAATTTAAAGTAAAAATATTTACATCTCAAAATATGAATCAAGCGACTCAATTAATTAAAGTTCAACACCAAGCACGAATTAATCAGAAAGCTAATTTCTATATAAATAAAATTTATGATGAATTAATAATTAAACTTTCAAAAAAAATATTAGATAACCTTCCAAAAAATAACCAAAATATCAATGGGGACTTTTGTACAATGATTGAAACATCCAAATCTAAAGAAAACAAAAAAAAGAAAGATTACAAAAGACCAATTCAAGCATAAATTTTATAATAGCTGTTGCATTCAGAACCTTTTTAGGTAACATTGAATCGAAATATTTTAAACCAGACCGAATTAACTATGAAAACTAAAAAAATTTACTTTTTAACGATTTTAATAACTACTTTCTTAATAAGTCTTTCATCAAACTCTTATTCAAGAAGTAATCTAGAGGAAATTAAACTTCTTTTAAAGAATGGTAAATATTCTAGAGCTGAAAAACTTATTAATAAATCAATAGAAACTACCCCCAATAATCCAGAATTTTTATTTTACAAAGGAATTATAGAGACAAATATTGGTAAAAGTAATGAAGCAATCGATACATTTAGAAACCTCACTGAAAATTTTCCAGAACTACCGGAGCCTTTTAATAATCTCGCAGTACTTTATGCAGAAAAAGGAGAATTTAAACTAGCAAAAAAAATTCTAGAACAAGCAATTAAAACTAATCCCAGTTATTTGACTGCACATATAAATTTAGGAGATATCTATACTAAAATGGCAACGGAAGCATATAACAAAGCATTAGAAATTGATAAGTCTAATAATATAGCAATAACAAAACTTTCAATGATTACCCAATTATTTAACTATCAACCTAATACAAAAAATACTGAAATAGATTCAACAAAAATAATTAAGCAAGTAGAGCAAGAAAAACAAACTGAAAAACAATTAGAAAAGGACATATTTAAATCAATTGAGAATTGGAAAAGTGCTTGGGAAAATAAAAACATGACAGAATATTTAGCTGCTTATGCCGCAAATTTTAAGTACCCAAATAATATGTCAAGACCAGATTGGGAAGCATATAGAGAAGTTAGAATTACATCAAAAAAAACAATTAATATTATAATTTCTAATATCAAATTAAAATTTGATAAAGAAAAAATTATAGCTACTTTTAATCAAGATTATAAATCTGGAAAATTAGAGCAAATTTCAAAAAAAACCCTAGTGTTTATTAACGAGGATAATAAATGGGTTATTTTTGAAGAAACTTCTGGTTGATCAATTTGAAAAATTTATTTTTTATTCGCCCTTTTTTTGCAGCATTAATTTTATTTTGCTCTTTCAGTCTAAGCTCTCAAGAAAATGATTCGAAAGAACCAGATAGTTTTTATGATAAAAAACCATCTGTTCAAAGACAGATTCTAGTTAATGAGAGTAAAAAACTTTTTCTATATTTAGAAAAAAAAACTAAAAATCTTATTTTTGAGTTTAAAGAATTAACATCTATTACAAAAAAAAATACAAAAAAAACATCAGAATCAATCCCAGAACAACTCCCTATATTCCAAAAATTAACAACTAAAATAAAAGATATATTAAAAATAAAAGTAGAGCCGACCCCGCTGAAAAATGTTGATATTAAAAAAATTGATTTTCTTCCGATACAATCACCAAAATTTCAAGAATTTTTAGATAATTTAATAGCTATATTAAAAATAAAAGTAGATCCGACTCAACTGAAGCCAGTTGAAATAAAAACAGTTGAACCACTTTTATCTCAGCCAGTTGAAATAAAAACAGTTGAACCACTTTTATCTCAGCCAGTTGAAATAAAAACAGTTGAATCATTATTAATCAAATCTTTAGAATTTATATCGAATGGTCAACTTGATAAAGCAATTAATTCAATAGATGAATTGATTGAATTAGTTCCTAATTTTAAACTTGCCCATTTGATACGTGGTGATATTTTGACAGCCTATTCAATGAGTATTAGTAATTTTGGTGGCAATGCAATTGAAATAAATTCAAAAAAGGTCATCCAACTTAAAAAAGAGGCAAAAAGAAGAATTAAAGGTTATTTATTAACCCACAAAGATAATGGACTTCCTAAATTTAATATTATTCCTGATAAAAAAGATAAATATTTGATATATGTTGATATGGATAGTTCTCGATTATTTGTATTTGAAAAAAAAGAAAATAAATATTTATACCTTTCAGACTATTACGCATCAATTGGCAAAAATGGTTATGGGAAAAGGTATGAAGGCGACAAAAAAACTCCATTTGGAACATATTTTCTTCAAAAAAAGATACAGCAAGAATTAACTGATTTTTATGGTGAAGGTGCCTATCCCCTTAACTATCCAAATGAATTTGATAAAGTTAAAAAATATACTGGTTATGGAATTTGGATACATGGAACACCTAAAACTACTTATAGTAGACCTCCAGAAGCGAGTGATGGGTGTATTGTATTATCAAATAAGGATCTCATTAGTATCGAAAAAATACTTAATACTCCAGGAACACCAGTAATTTTATCAAATTTAAGTATCAATGAACTTAGCTTGAGAAGTAGAGACAAAATCAAAAAAGATCAAGATGAATTATTAAATACTATTAAAAATTGGAAAGCTAGCTGGGCAAAAAAAAATTATAATGAATATATGAAGTTTTATTCTCCTAATGCAAAATATAATAAAAAAGAATATAAAACTTGGTCCGAAGATAAAAAAAGGGTTTTCAAAAACTCAGAAGATATACAAATTTCTTTAAAAAATATTTCTCTTTATGAATATCCATCAGAAAGCCAGCCATTAAGAATTATTTCATTTAACCAAAGCTATAAAAGTAATTTAATAAATAATGAATCAAAGAAAAAACAAATATGGCAAAAAAATAATGGGGAATGGAAAATTATTTATGAAGGTACGAATAAAAACTAAATACAAATTTGTTTTATGAGTTTTGGAAATGCAATATCAATATATTTATTAAATCTAGTGGATATATCTTTTGGATTTAACTCTTTACTTTTATTTTCAGCGCCTTTATAAAACTTTTCTTCGAGAATAACAGGCTTTATTTCTCCACAAATATGCTCTAAGAATACTGCATGTGAACCTACTCCGTCGAAATATAATTTTTCCTTAAAATTTATTACTACTAAAGCTTTAGTTTTTTGACTATCTTGATGAACTGAATTAAGAAGTAATTTTGCATCAAATATGTCACTTTCATAAAAAGTTACCCAATTTGCATTTACATTATGGGTAAATAAAATAACGATAGTCAAAATAAAATAATTAATTATTTTCATATAATGACATTATAAGCTAATTTGGCGGAAGGAGCGGGATTCGAACCCGCGTCAGGTATAAACCTGAACACGCTTTCCAAGCGTGCGACTTAAACCACTCATCCACCCTTCCGAACCGCAGATTATATATTAATTTTATTTATTGATTTATATATCTATTAGTATTAATGTATTAAATTCCGTAGGATACAAACGATTTTAAAAATTTTGGAGGAGATATGGCTTTTACAACACTTAAAGATCTTGGGTTAAAACACCCATATAAAGATAAATATGATAATTATATTGGCGGGAAATGGACAAAACCAGTGGATGGAAAGTATTTCGAAAATATTACCCCTATTACTGGTAAACCTTTTTGTGAAGTCGGTCGCTCTAACGAAAAAGATGTTGAGTTGGCTTTAGATGCTGCACATTCTGCTGCAGATGCTTGGGGGAAAACAAGCACAACTGAACGTGCAAATATACTCCTAAAAATAGCGGATGTTATAGAAAATAATCTTGAGACAATATCACTTGCAGAAACAATTGATAATGGAAAATCAATTAGAGAGTGCATTCATGCAGATATCCCTTTAGCTATTGATCATTTTAGATATTTTGCTGGAGCCATTAGAGCTCAAGAAGGAAGTATTGGAGAAATTCATGGTGAGGAAATGGCTTATCACTTTCATGAACCTCTTGGCGTAGTTGGTCAAATTATTCCATGGAACTTCCCTATACTTATGGCTGTATGGAAACTTGCTCCAGCAATTGCAGCAGGAAATTGTGTTGTATTGAAACCTGCGGAACAAACTCCTGTTTCAATTTTAATTGTAATGGAATTAATTGCAGACCTTCTACCACCAGGAGTAATTAATATTGTAAATGGATTTGGTCTTGAAGCTGGTAAACCATTGGCAAGTTCAACACGTATTGCAAAAATTGCTTTTACAGGTGAAACAACTACAGGAAGACTAATTATGCAATATGCGTCGCAAAATATAATACCTGTTACTCTTGAATTAGGTGGTAAATCACCTAATATTTTCTTTGAAGATATAATGAATGCTGATGATGGACTCTTCGATAAAGCATTAGAGGGTTTTACAATGTTTGCTTTAAATCAAGGAGAAGTATGCACCTGTCCATCACGTGCACTTATTCAAGAATCTATATATGATAAATTTATAGAAAGAGCCTTGGAAAGAGTAAAAGCAATCAAACAAGGAAGTCCTTTAGAGGCAGATACAATGATTGGGGCTCAAGCTTCAAGTGAGCAAATGGAAAAAATTCTTTCCTACCTAGAGCTTGGAAAGGAAGAAGGTGCTGAATGCTTAATTGGAGGTAATAGAACCATTCATGATGGGAATCTATCTGAAGGTTACTATATAGAACCAACAGTTTTTAAAGGTGACAATAAGATGAGAATCTTCCAAGAAGAAATATTTGGTCCTGTTGTCGGAGTAACAACTTTTAAAGATGAAGCTGAAGCATTAAAAATAGCAAATGATACTCTTTACGGACTTGGTGCTGCAGTTTGGACTAGAAATATTAATGCCGCATTCAGAATGGGTAAAGGTATTCAAGCTGGTCGTGTATGGACAAATTGTTATCATTCTTACCCTGCACATGCAGCATTTGGTGGCTATAAGCAATCTGGTATTGGAAGAGAGACACACAAAATGATGCTTAATCATTACCAAAAAACTAAAAACCTATTAGTAAGTTACACAGAAGCGAAACTTGGATTCTTTTAAAATAATCTTAAATAGCTTTAAAATAAAAGGCAGAGATAATTCTGCCTTTTACAATCATGATTACAAGAATCTCAGCAACTGACGCGGCAAATAAGCTAATTGATGAGTTAAAAAAAACTCATGGCGAACTTATGTTTCATCAATCAGGTGGGTGTTGTGATGGTAGTGCGCCAATGTGTTTTCCAAAAGGTGAATTTTATCTTGGTAATTCAGATGTTGAGGTTGGAATAGTAAACAATGTTCATTTCTATATGAGTGCAAGCCAATTTGAATATTGGGAACATACTCATCTTACTCTTGATGCAATAAAAGGGACTGGTGGTCAATTTTCCCTAGAACGACCAACAGGATTAAGATTTATAATAAGATCGAGACTTTACTCTGATGATGAATGGAAGTACCTTGAAAAATTTCCTGTAAAAAGATGTGGTTAATTAATTAAACTGGTCTAATAATAAGGTAAAATAAATATGGCGGGTCTCCTCGCATTGTTATTTAGCCAACCTGGTCAGATGCGGAAGCAAGCAGCCACAACTATTGATACAAGTGCCGAGGGTCAGGCTCGCCATTTATTAAATTAACAAATAAAGTTAATCTATGTCATATGAAGTGTTAGCTAGAAAATGGCGACCTAAATCATTTTCAGAATTAATTGGACAAGATAGTGCTGTTCAAGCATTAACTAATGCTTTGGATAATAATCGTCTTCATCATGCATATTTATTTAATGGAACACGTGGTGTTGGGAAAACTACACTAGCGAGAATTCTTGCAAAATCTCTTAATTGTGAAGTAGGTATTTCTTCAAAACCATGTCAAGTATGTACAGCCTGCAAAGATATAAACGATGGTCGGTTTATAGATCTTATTGAAGTTGATGCTGCATCTAATACACAAGTTGATAATATGCGAGAGTTACTAGAAAATGCCCAATATGCACCAACATCAGGACGTTTTAAGGTTTATATTATTGACGAAGTTCATATGTTATCCAAAAGTGCATTTAATGCAATGCTTAAGACTTTGGAAGAGCCACCTAGCCATGTTAAATTTATTTTAGCAACGACTGATCCAAAAAAAGTACCTGTGACAATAATTTCTCGATGTTTACAATTTAACTTAAAACAGATGACTTCAGATAGTATTTCTGAGCATCTTAAAAATATCCTCAAGAAAGAAAAAATAAATTACGATGAAGAATCAATAAAAATAATAGCTAAAGCAGCTCGTGGGAGCATGAGAGATGCCCTTTCAATTCTTGACCAAGCAATTGCATACTCAGGTGATAAAATTTCAACTAAAAAAGTTATAATAATGCTTGGTACGATTGATAATTCTTTCATTACATCAATATTAACTGCTTTAGCAGAAAATAACGCACAAAAAGTAATGCAACTCACAAAAGAAATGGACGAAAAAAGTATTTCTTTTGAATTAGCTTTAGAGGAGCTTGCTAGATCAATATATAAAATCTCAACTTACCAAATTATTTCTGATAGTAGTGACAAATCAGAAGAAAATGAAGAAATAAAAAAATTATCATCTTTATTCAATCCTGAAACACTTCAACTAATTTATCAGATTGCTATTAATGGAAGAAAAGATTTGCACTTAGCCCCTGATCCTATAACAGGATTTAATATGACACTCCTAAGAATGTTGGCTTTCTATCCTTCAATACAAAGTAATAATGAAACAAAAAACAAAAAAAAAATTGAACCTCAAACAAAACAATTAAATACAAAAAAAGAAACTGAATCACTTGTAAATACAGATAAAAAAATATTTGATGGTAATTGGATAAAGTTAGTTAGTAATTTAAAGGTTGGACTTGCAAAATCACTTGCACAGGAATGTGCTTTAAAAAATTATGAAAATGATATTTTTAACTTAACTTTAAATGATAATTTTAAACATCTTGCACAGCATGGTTATATTGAAAAATTAGAGGAAGAGCTTATTAATCATTTCAATAAAAAAATTAAAATTAAAATAACAATAGGTAGTAATTTAAAAACACCATCTGCCCAAAAAAAAATGGCAAATACTCAATTAATGGAAAAGACTGAATCTGCTATCATGGAGGATGATTTTGTGAAAGAATTAATTGATGACTTTGGAGCAGAAATAATCACTTCAAGTATTGAACCAACTAAAAAAAAGGAAAATTAAAATGGGTAAAGGTGGCATGGGTAATTTAATGAAACAAGCACAAATGATGCAAGCTAATTTAAAAAAAGCTCAAGATGAATTGGCAACTATAGATGTCGAAGGATCATCAGGTAATGGACTTGTAAAAATCATAATATCTTGTAAAAACGATATAAAAAAAGTTGATATTGATCCAAGCTTATTAAATGATAAAGAGATGTTAGAAGATCTTATTGTAGTTGCCCTTAAAGATGCGTTTGAGAAAATTGAAACTACAAGCAGCGAAAAAATGAATGGTCTTGTTCCTCCTGGGATGAATCTTCCTTTTTAGTATGAAAAAAATTGAGGTACTTGAACAACTCGTTGACGCACTCAAAATTTTACCAGGTGTAGGCCCAAAATCAGCATTGAGACTCACCTACTTTCTTCTTCAAAGAAATAGAGAGGGAGCAAAAATTCTCTCAGAAAATATATCAAATGCCTTAGAACAACTTATGCATTGTGAATTATGTAATAACTTTTCTGAGGAACATATATGTTCTATTTGTTTATCATCAAAAAGAGATAAAAATACTATCTGTGTTGTAGAGATGCCAACCGATCTTTTAATGATGGAAGAAACGCACTCCTATAATGGTCTTTACTTTATTCTTATGGGCCGCCTATCTCCTCTTGATGGAATAGGTCCAAATGATATTCATCTCGGCAAGCTTGTAAAAAGAATAAAGGATTCAAATATTACAGAGATAATACTAGCAACAAATTTTACTGTTGAGGGAAATGCTACAGCACAATATATTAAAGAGTTATTTAAAGATATAGATATTAAAACTACCAGAATAGCGCGAGGTTTGCCTATGGGGGGAGAAATAGAATATGTTGATAGTGGTACTTTAGCTCAAGCTATTGTCGAGAGAAAAAAAATCTAATTCAAGAATTTCTATTGGTTTATTAATTATATAATCAGGATTCCAATTTTCAATTAAATCAGTTTTTTTTAAATAGCCATAACTCGCTAAAACAGATTTAATTTCTGATGATTTAGCTGCCAAAATATCTCTATGTCCATCACCTACATAAATTGTATCTTTTGTATTTATATCAAGAATCCTGCAAGCCTCAATCAATAAATCTGGTGAAGGTTTTGGTTCAAAACCAATATCATCTCCACACATAAGCACAGAACACTTATTAATCAAGCCATTATGGATTAAAATTTTTTCAGAGAAATGTCTTGCTTTATTAGTTACAATTCCCCAATTTATATCTTTTTTATCTAGAATTTGCAAAATATCAAGAATTCCATCGAATAATACTGCATTATTCAAAAATGAACCTTGGTAAATATCTAAAAATTCATTAGATAATGAAACATAATCATCATTATTTTTATCAAATCTTAAATTAAGAAAAGCATTAATACCATCAGAGGCTATCTCACGTCCTTTTTCATATGAAATAGTAGATTTATTATTGTTCGTATAGACCTGATTAGCTGTTTCAATGAGGTCATTTGCTGTGTCGCAAAAAGTACCATCTAAGTCAAACAAAATTGATTTAATCATTATAAAAATTTGGCTTCAACAATATAATTAACAGAAGTATCGTTACCAAGCTTATAGGTATCAAAAAAGGGGTTATATGTCATCCCCGCAATGCTCTTGAAATCTAATTTAAATTCTATACACCATTCTCTTAATTCAGCTGGAGTTATAAATTTATTATATTCATGAGTACCTTTTGGTAATAATTTTAAAATATATTCAGCGCCAACAATCGCAAATAAAAAAGATTTAGGATTTCTATTAATAGTAGAGAAAAAAATACTTCCTTCTGGCTTTAAAAGTGCTGAACATTTATTAATAATTGAAGAGGGATCAGGAACATGCTCAAGCATTTCTAAACACGTTATAACATCAAATTTTCCCTTATTTTTTTTAAAATAGTCTTCTATATTCAATTGTTTATAATTAATATCTAAATTAGATTCTAACATATGTAGCTTAGCTATTTTAATGACTTTTTCCCCTTGATCTATGGCAGTAACATTAGCACCAGCTTTAGCTAAAGATTCTGATAAAATTCCTCCACCACATCCAATATCTAAGACTTTTTTTCCAGATAACCTAACTTTATCTAATATGAAATTTAACCTTAATGGATTAATTTGATGTAAAGGTTTAAATTCACTAGTTTCATCCCACCACTTGTGAGCTAGTAAATTAAATTTCTCTACTTCTTTATGATCTATATTTGATTTATTTTTGTTTGCCATTTTTTTGCAATCTGAATTATTTTATCTTCATCAATATTAATTAATTTTTTATCTTTAAGCTTTATATCTCCATTAATCCAAACATAATCTACATCAGATCTACTAGAGCTATATACTAGAGTTGATAAAGGATTATATATTGGTTGAGCAGTAATTGAATTTAAATCAATTGATATCAAATCTGCTTTTTTATTTATCTCAATTGAACCTATTAATGAATCAAGTCCTAAAGCTTTAGCCCCATTAATGGTTGCCATATTTATTGCCTGAACAGCTGATAATAACTCTGGTGATTTTGTCTTACCTTTAATTAGTAAGGCTGCTAATCGCATTTCCTCAATTATATCTAACCTATTATTACTTGCTGAACTATCAGTTCCGAGACTTACATTTAAATTTTGTTTCAACATTTTTGTAACATCAGCAATACCACTTCCTAATTTCATATTTGATGATGGATTATGGACTATATTAACTTTATTTGAAGTTAATATAGATAAATCTTGTTCATTTAAATGGACACAATGAGCTGCAATCATTGAAGGTCCGATGATTCCTAAATTATTAAGTCTTTGTATTGGTGTTATTCCATATTTTTCAATACTATCTTCTATTTCCAATATTGTTTCGTGAAGATGTATATGAATATTTATATCCAGTTCCTCTGAATAAGTATTAATCAGATTGAAAGCTTTATCTGATACTGAATAAGGGGCATGAGGTGCTATAGAAGTAGATATTAAATCTTCATTTCTCCATTTATCTCTAAAATTAAAACCTTTTGCTAGATAATCCTCAGGATCTGAAGCATAATTCGTTGGGAAATCTAAAACTACTAAACCGATATTACTTCTAATTCCAAGATCCTTAGATGCCTCAGCGGTAGAGTCAGGAAAAAAATACATGTCATTATAAGTTGTAATTCCTGATTTTATCATCTCTGATAAAGCTAAAATTGAACCCTCTTTTACAAATTGTGAGTTAACAAATTTTTTTTCAGCGGGCCAAATATAGTTATTTAACCAATCTTGCAAAGGTAGGTCATCGGCAAAACCCTTAAATAATGACATTGCAACATGTGTGTGGGTATTAATCAATCCAGGAGTAATAATATGATCGGTTAATTGATATACTTCATTTGCCTCATATTTTTCGAATACTTCATCTTGTAAAACTAAATCAATAATTTTATCGTTTTTAATTACAATTGAATAATTAGATAGTAATTCATTTTTAGAATTAGATGTATAAATCCAAGTAGCAGAAATAATAGTTGAAACTTTTTTTTTATTATTGGCTGACAAACTTTAAATATCCCTTTTTCTTACAATATTTTATTTTAATCAAACGGGTGTTTAATTAATATTGTGTCATCTCGCTCAGGACCTGTAGACACAATATGTATTGGTACTCCACATAATTCTTCAAGTTTTAACAAATAATTTTGTGCATTAATTGGTAGTTTTTCCCAATCCTTAATTCCGTAAGTATTCTCTTTCCAGCCAGGCATATCAATAAAGATTGGTTCACATGAAGTTACTTGCTCTGAACCTAATGGGAGAAGTCTTTGCTCTTTACCTTCTAATTTATAGCCAATACATATTTTTAAATTTTCAATTCCATCTAATACATCTAATTTAGTTATACATAAACCACTTAACCCATTAACCATAGCCGATCTTTTAAGAGCTGCAGTATCAAACCAACCACACCTTCTCTTTCTTTGAGTAACAGTTCCAAACTCTTTTCCTTTGACAGACATTTGATTGCCAGGTGAATTAATGTCGTCAATATCTAATTCGCTAGGGAAAGGTCCTCCTCCAACTCTTGTAGTGTAAGCTTTAGTAATGCCAAGAATATATTCTAGCATTTGTGGTCCTATCCCTGACCCAGCCGCAGCTTGGCCCGCAACACAATTTGAAGAAGTTACAAAAGGATATGTTCCATGATCAATATCTAATAAAGCACCTTGTGCCCCTTCAAATAGAATTTTTTTACCTAATGAGTTAATTTTATAAAGTTCATCAGAGACATCACAGACCAAAGGTTTGATAAATTCTGCTTGAATATATATCTCATCTAATTGCCTCTTAAAATCAATTGGTTTTGTATCTAAATGCTCTTTAAGTACAAAATTATGTAGATCTAAAATATCCTCTAATTTATCATGTATTCTATCTGGCTCAAGTAAGTCATAAACTTTTAAAGACCTTCTTGCCACCTTATCTTCATATGCCGGACCAATGCCCTTTCCAGTTGTACCAATTTTTTTATTTTGATCTCTTTTAGCTTCCCTAGCTTGATCTAATGAAATATGATAATTTAAAATTAATGGGCAGCCATAACTTACAAAAAGACGATTTTTAACATCAATATCATCTTTTTCTAAACTAGAAACTTCGTTTTCTAAATGATTTATATCAAGAACAACCCCATTTCCTATAAAACATTGTATCTTTGGTCTAATTATTCCAGATGGTACAAGATTTAACTTATATTCCTTTTGGGATTTTCCTTGACCTATAACTAGCGTATGGCCAGCATTATGGCCTCCTTGAAATCTTACGACAGCATCAGCATGATCAGTTAGCCAATCAACTATTTTACCCTTACCTTCATCTCCCCATTGAGTCCCAATCACTACTACATTATTTGTCATATATATTATTTAAACTTTCATTTGATTAATAATAAATCTTAAATCCATTGAGAACCCGGTTGCTGGACGATTATTTTTATAGTTATTATTAATATTGTCATACCGACCACCTTGAGCGATAGCAGTTGAATATTTTGAGGAATAAGCAGAAAAAATAAGACCTGAATGATATTGATATCCTCGAATATCAGAAAAATCAAAATTTATTTTAATATCTTTTTTTATTAATACATTATGTAGAGATTTTAAATTATCAATTATAGATTTAACATCTTTGTTTCCAGGAATTAATTTAAGTATTTCATCAAGTATGGTTTTATCGCCATAAAAATCAACCAAATCAATTATTTTATCTCTAGTATTATTTTTATTATACTTGTTTAGAATTTTTTTAAGTTGAACCTTATCTTTTATCATTAAAGCATCAGCAATATCAATTTTATCTTGGGCAGATAAATTCAAATCTAAAATTAGCTGATTATAAATATCTAAATGATTTATATCTAAAGTAATATCGTTAATATCAATTAATTTTAAAGAGCTAATTAATATTTTTTGAACTTCTATATCTGCAGAAATATCTGATTCACCAAAATATTCTACTCCAATTTGATATAATTCTCTTGATTGCGTTAATGTGGAATTTGTCCTAAGAACAGGGCCTGCATAGCATAATTTATTTTCTTTATTTTCTTTATTTAGTTGAGAATCCATGCGAGAAGTTTGTGTTGTTAAATCAGAGCTGACTCCCATCATTCTTCCTGATAATTGATCAACAACTTTAAATGTATCCAGATCTAAATCTTTACCAAATGCATTTAATGAATCTGCATACTCAAGCAAGGAGGGTATCACAAGCTGATAACCATTCTCAAAATATAAATCAAGCAATTGTCTCCTATAAATTTCTAACTGTTTTGCTTGATTTGGTAATAAATCTTCTACATTTTCAGGGAGCAGCCATTGAGACATAAGATTACTTTCCAATAAATAATATAATTATGCCTATAAGAACAGATAAAAGTCCATAAAATCTAATTTGGCCTGTTCTAAATTTAATAACTTTACTAAATGCATTTCTCCATAACTCAGGCAATGCTAAGGGGAAAATACCTTCAAAAATAAAAACTAAACCAATTGCAATTAATAAAATATCTTGCAATTATTTTTTACTTGAACCACGTAGATATTTAAAAAAGCTTGAATTGGGATCAAGAACCATTATATCCTCTTTACCACTAAAACTTTTTCTATAAGCCTCGAGACTTCTGTAAAAATCATAAAACTCTTTATTTTTAGAAAAAGTATTTGCATAAACTCTTGCAGCTTTAGCGTCACCCTCACCCTTTATTTTTTGTGCATCTCGATATGCATCAGTAATAATAATATCTCTCTGTCTTTCTGCTTCGGCACGTATTTTTTCAGAATCAGCAAAACCTTGAGATCTCAACTCATTTGCTACTGATTTTCTTTCAGCATTCATTCTTTGATAAACTGATTCACTTACTTCCTTTGGCAAATCGACTCTTCTAAGGCGAACATCAATTATCTCAATTCCAATTGTTCTTGAATCTTTATCTGCTCTATCTTTAAGAATATCCATAATTTCTGATCGCTCACCTGAAACAACCTCTTGAATAGTTCTCTTACCAAATTCAGCCCTCAAGCCATCATTTACTGTTTGTGATAATCTCCTTTCAGCTTGTCTTTCATCTCCATTAACTGAGACATAATATTGTGAAGGATCTATAATTCGCCACTTAATATATGAATCTACTAAAACATTTTTCTTTTCACTTGTTATAAATCTATCTGGTTGAGGGGGGTCATATGTCATAATTCTTTTTTCAAAAAATCTAACGTTATCTATTAACGGAGCTTTTAGATAAAGACCAGGGTCTTCTTTAACAGAAACAATTTCTCCCAATCTAAATACAATTGCATGCTCTCTTTGATCTACAGTAAAAGTTGATAAAGTTAATACTATTAGAAAAAAAATTATTCCAAGAGTTACTTTTGATAGGTTTCTCATAATTTATCTTGTATCCCTTTCTCGTGCTCTAAACGCTCCACGTGATCGTTCTGTAATTGAATTAATAACATCTGAAGCTAATGCACTAGCATCTTCTTTCTGGTTGTCAGCTTGAGATGAATCTTCTTGATTGTTCAATACTCCTCTTTGGTTGATGAGTTTATCTAAAGGAAGATAAAGTAAGCTGTTTGAGCCCTTCTGATCTACAATAACTTTTGATACAGAAGACATAATCTTTTCCTGAGTTTCCAAAAATAAACGATTTCTAGTTACTTCTGGAGCTCTTGAATATTCAGTTAAAATCTGATCAAAACGGCTAGCATTACCTTTTGCTTCATTTTCAATAGCAGCTTTATATCCATTTGCTTCAGCTATAAGCCTAGATGCAGTTCCTCGTGCTTTTGGAATAATATCGTTTGCATAAGCTTGGCCCTCATTCTTTTGCCTTTCTAAATCCTGTTTAGCCTTAACAGCATCATCAAAAGCAGCCTGAACTTGCTCTGGTGGTTGAGCGTTTTGCATTGTAACGCTTGTTATATTTATTCCAGATCTATACCTATCTAAAATATCTTGCATTAAAGCTTTTGTTTTAATTGCTATTTCTTCACGACCTTCATATAAAACAAAATCCATTTCACTCTTACCAACAATTTCTCTGATAGCAGTTTCTGCCGCGCCTCTCACAGAATTTTCAACTGATCGATTGTTAAATAGATAATCTTGGACTGATTTTAAATTATATTGCACAGCAAATTGCAAATCTATAATATTTTCATCACCAGTAAGCATTAATGATTCTCTTAATTCTTGAGCGGTTCCACCTGTATTTCCAGCAGAACGGTAACCTACCTCATTAGTTCTAACTTGTTCCTGATTTACAATTTCAACAGTTTCGATTGGATAAGGCAAATGCCATCTTGGGCCTGGTTGTGTTGTTTCTGTATTTTTACCAAACCTTAGTACAACTCCTCTAGATCCTTGGTCAACAATATAAAATCCAGTTGCCATCCATATTAATAGGACAATTAGACAGATTGTACCTACAGAAAGACCTCCAGGATTTGCATTGATTGGTTCCTTATTTCCATTAAACCCATCATTGTTATTATTATTAGATTTTGTCTTGAACATATTATCTACCTTCTTTCGAAGGTCAGTGAATAATTCGTCCAAATCAGGAGGGCCGTCATTACCTGCAGCCATAATATTTTTTAGAGATAGTTTTTTTAAAATTTTACGCATAATTTCCGTTTCTAAGATTAATTTGTGTTTGGTTATGTTCGACAATAGCTTGCTTTAAAAATTCAATCCCATCACCTGTTTTTGCTGATAATTGAATGTGATTTATTTTACCATAGTCATCTCGTTCGAAGCTCGTTTTTAAATTAATTTTATCGATTTGATTAAGAATTAAAATTTGAGGAAGTTCATTTGCATTTATTTCTTCAAGAATCATTTCTACTTGCTTAATTTGCTCACTTTTATTTTCATTAGTGATATCTATGACGTGTAACAATAAATCTGAATCAGTTACTTCTTCAAGAGTAGATTTAAATGATTCGATTAAAGTTGTTGGTAAATTTTTTATAAAGCCAACTGTATCAGAAATAACTATACTATGTCCTGGCTTAATAAATAATTTTCTAGATGTGGTGTCTAATGTTGCAAATAACTTATCCTCAGCATAAATTGACTCATGTGTTAGGCGATTAAATAAAGTTGATTTACCAGCATTTGTATAACCAACTATTGAGACACTCAAAGCTTGAGATCTTTTTCTTGCTCTTCTTTGCATACCTCTTTGTTTAGCTAGTTTGCTTAATTTTTGTTTAAGCTGCTTAATACGAATCCCAAGCATTCGTTTATCAAGTTCAATTTGTTTTTCGCCTGGGCCCCCTCTTACACCAATACCACCTTTTTGTCTTTCTAAATGACTCCATCCTTTTACAAGCCTTGTGGATAAATGGTCCAAATGAGCTAATTCTACTTGAAGTTTTCCTTCATATGATTTTGCACGCAGTGAAAATATAAATAATATTAATGCAGTTCGATCATAAACACGCATACCTGTTATTTTTTCGATATTCCTCTCTTGTGATGGTGATAGTTCATGATTAAAAATTAGTGTTTTTGCTTCTAATGATGTTTTCATTAAAAGTATTTCTTGAATTTTACCTGATCCAACAAAAAACTTTGTATGTGGAACGGTTCTTTTTGATGTTATCAATTCAGCAACATCAAATCCAGCACTTTTTGTTAATTCTGTTATCTCAAGAGTGTCATCATCATTATCAAATCCACCAAAATCTAAACTAATGACAATTGCTTTTTCACCAACCTTAGGCCTCTCAAACATTATTATTAATTTGTAGCATCTAAATTTATTTTATGTGCGGGGACAATTGTAGAAATTGAATGTTTATAAATTAATTGTGGGGTATTGCCAGTTAAAACAATTACATATGGGTCAAATGATTTAATTTGACCTTGCAGCTTTATACCATTCAACAAATAAATAGATACAGATACATCATCTACAATTAACTGATTTAAAAATGTATCTTGTAAATTCATATTTTTTGACATAATTCTTTTTTACACAAAAACACTTACTCTCCGTTTAACAATATCAATACCTAAAATATAAATTATACTCCCAATACTAGGAGTATTATCTGTTCCAGCAATTATACTCCTCAAAGGCATAGCTATTTCTGGAAACTTTATTTCTTGTTTTTTTACAAATTCCTTTAAACAATTATTAATATTATTATCGTTCCAATTTAAACTCTCTAGCTCAGTAATAAACAACTTAATTAATTTTTTTGATTCATCATTTAAATATTTATCAATTAATTCTTTAGAAGGATCAATATTTGTAAAGAAAAATAAAATATCTTTTGCAAAAAAATTTAAATTTTTTTCTCTTTCCTTATAAAGATCTATAGCTTTTTGCAAAATATCCTTATCGATTTTATCAACACCCAAACTCTTCAATCTTGGCGTAATTAAATTAGCCAACTTATCATTTGCTGTATTTTTAATATAATAATTATTAATCCAATCTAATTTTTCTTCATCAAATTGTGCAGAAGAGGAAGTAACATGATCAAAATCAAACCATTCGCCTAGTTGTTCAGCAGAAAAAATTTCATCGTCGCCATGACTCCATCCAAGACGAGCTAAATAATTTATTATTGCTTCGGGAAGATATCCTTGCTCTTTAAACTTCAGTACACTAGCAGCGCCATGTCGTTTCGATAATTTTTGTCCATCACCCGCTAAAATCATTGATAAATGCGCGTACTGGGGAATAGATGCATTTAATGCTTTTAATAAATTTATTTGTCGAGGAGTATTATTAATATGATCATCACCCCTAACTACATGAGTTACCTTCATATCCCAATCATCTACAACAACACAAAAGTTATAAGTTGGGGTTCCATCAGATCTCGCTATAATAAGATCATCTAACTCTTCATTTTTAATTTTAATTTCACCTTTAACTAAATCAATCCAAGAAACTTCTCCCTCAACTGGTGTTTTAAATCTAATGACTGGTTTAATATTTTTAGGAATATCTGGAAGCTTTTTATTAGTTTCAGGTCGCCATTGACCATCATATCTGGGCTTTTTACCTTCTTTAATTTGTTTATCTCTCAATTCTTCTAACTGTTGCTTACTAGTATAACAATGATAAGCATCGCCTTGATTTATTAAAATTTGGATTAATTCTTTATATCTATCAATTCGTTTGCTTTGAAAAACAATATCTCCATCATGTTTTAAATTAAGCCATGACATACCATTCTTGATTACTTCAACTGCTTCTGCAGTTGATCTTTCAATGTCAGTATCTTCAATACGTAAGATAAATTTACCTTTATTTTTTTTAGCATAAGCCCATGAAAATAATGCTGTTCTTATACCCCCGACATGAAGATAGCCAGTAGGGCTTGGTGCAAATCTGGTAATAATAGTCATATCTAGTGAAGATATGAATGAATTATATAAATAATAACTACCCCAATACCAATCATTACAATTTGTCTAACTGACTCAATTGTGTCTGTTTTTTTATGAAGGCCAGGAATTAAATCTGAAACAGAAACGTAAATCATACTTGAAGCTGTTAGAGCTAAAATAATTGGTATCAAGTCATTCATCATGCTTAAAATATAAAAAGATAAAAGTGCCCCAATCAATGTTGCAACACTTGATGCAATATTAAACATATATGCTTTAAATTTGGTAAAACCAGAATCAAGTAAAATAGAAAAATTGCTCATTTCTTGAGGCAAACAATGGGCAATTATTGAAAATGCAGTAACAAGCCCAAGATTAATATTAACTAAGAACGCACTTGCAAGCAGCACTCCGTCTACGAAGTTGTGAAATAAATCACCAACTATAATAATACTTCCTCTCTTGTTGTTATTAATATCACTATTTAATGAATGTGATTCACAATCTGGCCCATGACAATGACGCCATATCATAAGCTTTTCACAAATAAATAAAACAAGAATACCTATCAGAACAAAAAAACTTGTCTCGTGATAATCATCTGAAAATTCCATAGCATGAGGAATTATCTCAAGAAAAGCTGTAGTTAAAAGTGTTCCAACAGCAAGGCTTACCATGTTAGTAATTAATGTATTTGAAGCATTTTTAAAAATTACTGCAGCAAAAAATAGACTTATTAAACCACCTACAAAACAGGTCCCAATTATCCAATAAAGCGTCATAAACTATCCTTAAAAAAATCTCATATTATATTAATAAAAGCTAAAATAAAAATTATTCCATCCATATTAGGGTTGCCATTCTCCCTGTTACACCATCTCTTCTATATGAATAAAATTTGTCTTTTTGATCATAAGTACAAAAGCCATGATAATCGTCACTATAATTTCCAGTTATATTCTCTGCAAGTAAGCCTTGATTTTGAAGCTGATAAAATGCGATTGATTTCAAACTTAATTCAAATTTTAAGCCACCATGAATACTACGAAATGGTTTAAAAGTTGAACTAATTAAATCAAAATTTTCGACATTAGAAATAAAGTAATCAACAACTTCTTTATCAACCTTATAATTATCTGAACTAATACATGGTCCAAGCCATGCCAACATATCTGATGATTTACTACTTCTCGTTTTATGTCCGTCACTAAGTTTATCTATAGTATTTTTAATAATATCAGCACCTAAACCCCTCCATCCGGCATGAATTGCAGCTACAAAATCTCCTCCTTTGTTTGTAAGTAAAATTGGTAAGCAATCTGCAGTTCTTACAGCACAAATATTTTTCTTTTCAAAGGTATATACAGCATCACAATTAAGGTAATCTTCATTTTGTTGGATAATCTTGCCATCCTCTTCAAAAGTTTGAACTACTTTTTTAAGTTCTCGAACTATATTTGAGTGAATTTGATTTGGCCATAAAGGTAGAGATGGTAATTCTTTTAACAGTATTTCAAGGTTATCATTTACATTTTGTTCTTTATCTCCGACCTTATTACTTAAATTCAAAGAAGAATATTCACTTCTACTTACCCCACCAGTTCTAGTAGTTTGAATTGCTTTAATATTAGTTGGAATTGGAATGGACCAATCAGGATATATAAAATCTTTATTCATCTTCAAATTCTAAATCATCGTCATAACTAATGGGATTATTAGTTATATAGTAATTTTTATCAATTTCAAAACTATTCTCCATTGGTTCATATTTAGATTCTTTTCTTATTAATTCCAATAAATTTTTCATATCATCGGGTAATTCTACCTCCCATTTAAGAGACTTTTTTGTTGTTGGATGAATTAGCCCAAGAACTTTGGCATGAAGGGCTTGACGTTCAAATTTTAAAGTTTTATCTTTAAAATCAGCTGTCATTGATTTTGAAGGAATAATTTTTTTTAAGCCATAGATTTGGTCGCCAACAATCGGAGACTTATTGTCTTGCATATGAACTCTAATCTGATGAGTTCTTCCAGTTTTAAGGATACATTTTATATAAGTATGCATATTAAATCTTTCAAGCACTTCATAATGTGTTTCTGCATTTTTTCCACTAATATTATTGATAGCCATTTTAACTCTAACTTTTGGATGTCGCCCTATTGGTTTATTAATAATTCCCTTTTTAGTTATAATTTGACCCCAAACTATAGCTCTATATTCTCTATATACATTTTTATTTTGAAGTTGTTTTATTAAATCAAATTGAGCAATCTCATTTTTAGCAATCACCATTAAACCAGATGTATCTTTATCCAATCTATGAACAATTCCGGCCCTTGGTAATTCTGAATTTTTAGGATAATGATAAAGAATGGCATTTAAAATAGTTCCAGACCAATTACCAGCTGCAGGATGGACAACTATGTTAACTGGCTTATTTATTATAAATAAATCATCATCCTCATAAATAATATTTAATTCAATTTTTTCAGGTTTAAATTGATTAGATTTTTCTTCTGGTTGAATTTCAATATCAATTATTTCTCCCCCAATTATTTTCTTATTAATTGAAAAATTTTCTAAATTAATCTTAATGAATCCTTTTTTAATCCATGATTGAATCTTCGATCTTGAATATTCAGGTATTAAATCGTGAATAACTACATCCGCCCTTTTACCTACATATATATTTGGTACTATAATTTTCTTTTTGTTTAATGCCATAATGTATAATTTACGCGTTATTAAATATATATCTTAAGTTTCATGAAACTAATATTTTCTTTAATCTTATCAGTAATACTGAGTGGGTGTTTCATTTTTGGTGATCCTACTGAGATTGACTATACTGAGGGTAAATCTGATGCATGGATTATTAACGAAGCAGAATTCTTTGCTTCAAGCCGAGACTGGCAAAAAGCAATTGATTTTCTAGAAAAAGGTGAAAAAAGATTTCCTAATTCAAAATTAGCACCCCAATTTAAACTAAACTTAGCTTATGCTTACAAAGAATTTTATAGAGAAGCTGAAGCAACAGCTATGATTAATAAATTTATTCGTGCTCATCCAAATCATCCAGTTATGGATTATGCATATTACTTTAGAGGAATAATTTTATTTAAAGACAAAGGGATCGTTAATAAATTATCCATGCAAGATATAAGTGATAGAGATATCAACCAATTAACACAGAGTTTTAACGCATTTAAAGAATTAACTATTAAATTTCCTGAAAGTAAATATTATGACGATGCTGTTGATCGAATGACATATCTAATGAATAAAATATCCGAATATGAATTACACGTAGCTAGATTTTATCTTAGAAGACAGGCATATGTTGCTGCTTTAAATAGAGCTAAATATGTAATTGAGAATTATAATCAATCTATTCATCAAGAAGAGGCGCTTGTTATTATGGTTAGTTGTTATGACCATTTAGGAATAAATGATCTTAAAGAAGATACTAAAAGAGTTTTAGAAACTAATTATCCAAATACTAAATTTAATAACAAAAAAATGGTTAAAAAAGAACGAGACTGGTGGAGATTTTGGGATAGTCTTTTTAATTAAATCTTTTGTTTTTTCTTTTTCATCTTTTCACGAAATTCGATCTCATCTCTTCTTTTAGTTACAAGACCTGTTTTTTTAATTGGTCTGGAATTTTCTTTAAAAGGATTAGTTGAATTTTTAAATTGAATTCTCAAAGGTGTCCCAGTTAAATCAAAAGTATTCCGATAAAATGATTCTAAGTACCTAATGTAGTCTTGCTTCAATCCATCCAAATGATTTCCATGAATTATAATAGTTGGAGGATTTATTCCTCCCTGATGAGCATATTTTAATTTAGGTCGAATTCCTTTAACTATTTTCGGATTATGATTCTCTACAGCATTCGACAGAACGGAATTAAGTTGTGGTGTTGAAAATTTAGTTTGAGCAGCTTTATGTGATTTGATAATTGCCTTCATCAAAAGCTGTAAACCATCTTGTTTTAATGCTGAAATAAAAACTTTTTCAGCAAATTTTACAAATGGTAATTTCTTATCAATAGCTTTTTTTAAATTTTCTTTTTCATAAGAAGATATAGAATCCCATTTATTTAATGCTATTACTAAAGATTTCCCACTCTCTAAAATAAATCCAAGAATATGCATGTCTTGAGCTGATATACCTTCACTAGAGTCAATTACAAGTACAGATACATTCGATAGATTGATTGCATTAAGTGTTTTAATTACCGAAAATTTTTCTACAGATTCAAAAACCTTACCTTTTTTTCTTATACCTGCAGTATCAGTTATAACAAATTTATCTTTACCCCAATGAAAATCCGCAGACACTGCATCTCTTGTAGTGCCAGGTTTATCAAATGCAATAAAACGGTCTTCACCCAAAAAAGCATTAATCAAGGTTGATTTTCCAACATTTGGTCTGCCAACTATCGAGATTTTGGGATATTTAGTATCTTTATCTTCATATTTTTCTATAAAAGTATCTTGCTCAACCAGAAAATCTTTAAGTTCAGAAATTCCATCACCATGCGCTGATGATATTTTATGTATGTTATTAAATCCAAGTTTATAAAAATCAGTTAAGGCATTATCATTCAACATACCCTCTGCTTTATTAACTAATAACATTTTAACTTTATCATTTTTTCTAATAATTTCTGCAATATGTTCATCAATTGAATTAAGTCCGGATCTAGCGTCAACAATAAATAAAATAATATCACTTTCATCGATTGCCAATTTTGTTTGGGTAGCCATTTTTTTTTGAATACCAGTCTTTTTGTCTGGCTCAAAACCACCAGTATCCACTAGGATAAACTCATGATCCGTAATTGATAATTTACCATAGTGCCTATCCCTAGTAAGACCGGGCATATCTGCCACAATTGCATCCCTAGTTTTAGTTAGATAATTATACAAACTTGATTTACCAACATTTGGTCGGCCAATAAGTACTATCGTTTTCATTTTTTTTAATCCCAGATTTGAAAAAGGTTTAAGATCACTTTTTCTTTAACTTCCTTAATCAAAAAATTTATCTAGAATTCCTTTTTCTTCATCTTTTTTATCATCATCAAAAACTCGATGTTTTTTTAAATTACTCTTTTTTCCTTCTACTTCGTCGTCTTTATTATTGTCTATTTTATTATCTTTCTCTTTTTCTTTCTCTTTTTCTTTCTCTTTTTCTTCTTTACCAAAAAGTCTATCTAGAAATCCTTTTTTATCATCATCAAAAACTCGATGTTTTTTTAAATTACTCTTTTCTCCTTCTTCATCTTTTTCTATTTGATCATCACTTTTATCAAATAATCTATGTTTTTTTATACCGGTCTTTTTTTTCTCTTCTTCATTGATTGCTTCTGGTAACTTATTCTCTATTTTCTCACCAATTTTTAAACAAATAAGATCTCCTTCTGCATTCATTAAAGTTATTAATGAATCATCTATGTTAATAATATTATTTAATATTTGAGAATCTCCTAATTTTAGCCTACCTATTATGGAGCCATCATTAACATCTAAGAGATGAACAAAGCCAAAATAATCACCATAAACAATATAATCTTCAATCATAGTACCAGCTCTAATTCTTCTATATTTTAAAGCGGCTTGACGCCATTTAACCTCCCCATCTTCTTTATTTACAGAATATATTGACCCAGTATCATGTGAAACAAATAAATTAAATCCATCAAAAGTCATTCCATAAAAACTTGATAAAGGCCTTGTCCAAATTGTTTTGCCATTTCTTCTATCAAGTGCAGATATATCTCCGTTTGTTGTAACTCCATAGATTACAGGGCCATCGATTATTGGATGGCTTGTTATGTCATTTGCTCTTTCAATATCCGTAGTTCCTCTTGATCGAGAAATATTTGATTCCCAAACTAAGCCTCCAGTTGGACTATCTATAGCAATTAATTTTCCACCAGGTAAACCAAGATAAACAACTTTATTTGACTGAACAAGTTTTCCTTCTGACTTAAATGTTAAAGGGGGAATTGCAGCTTGATATTTCCATATGATAGAACCATCTTTTTCATTAAGTTGAATAATTTTATAACTATTCAACTTTACAACTATTTTTCCATCATAAACTAATGGTAACGAATTAATTTCTCCTTCCAGTAAAGTTTTCCAAATTAGTTCACCTTTATGATTCATACACCATAAAAAACCATCTGCCGTAGAAAAGAATAGGTTTTCAGAATTTCCTGAAACTCCGGAAGTTATTATTAAATCAATATTTTTTTCCCAAGATTTATTACCAGATTTACTATCAATTTTTTTTATTGTGCCATCAGATGTAGCAGCATAAATAAAGTTATCAATATAAAATATATCTAAATTATTACCATTATGTTCACCAATATTTTCTGACCAAAGTTCTTTAATATCAACTCTAATGTTAGTTTGTAATTTTTCAAGCGGCGTAGGCGTTTCTATAAAATCATTACCAAAATAGGTTTCTTCAATTTGATCGTGGAGCTCTTGGACAGGCCCAAAAAAACAACCACTCAGAAAAAAAACTATAAAAAAAACAAATTTCATTGCCCAATAGAATCTATTTTATTTTGTAAAACTTTACGAATATCTCCTTGTCCTTTATACAATTTAAGACCCTCAAGATAAGATTCTTTTGCTTTTTCTTTATTGCCTTGTTTTAAATGAATATCACCTATAATGTCTTTTGCTAGTGTTTGATATCCTACCGTTTTTATTTCTTTTGCAGATGACATTGCATCATCAAGTTTATCAACAACATAATATATATTTGCTAAAAGATAATATGCCATAGACTGAATTGAATCTTCAATTGCATTTTCAGTTGCCCATATTAGTTCTTTAATTGCTTCATCATATTTTTTTTCTTCTGAATACAGCTTTGATAAATATATTGCAGCTCTTGATGAGTAAGGAGTATTACTTGAATTTTCCTTTAATGAAAAAACTTTTTCTTCAATCAACTTAATATTATTTACTTTTTCTATTAATATTTCTTGGTATAACTGAGATGCTTTTTCTGCATTCTTAGTATTTTGATTTGAATAAAAATCATATGAAAAATATGCAGCAAAAAAAGTAATTATTCCTACAATAATTAATTTTTTATGTCTTCTCCAAATTTGTTCTATCTTTTCTATTTGTTCTTCTTCAGTATCTACTGCCATTTTATTTCCTTTTCGATAAATTTCCTGGAATTGATGCTAGTAATTCTTTTGTATAATTAGTTTTAGGATTGTTGAAAATTATATCAGTTTTTCCTTGTTCAATTAGTTTTCCATCCTTCATTACAATAACCTCATTCGCTATATGTCGGACTATTCTTAGGTCATGTGTTATAAAAAGATAGGTTAAGCCAAACTCTTTTTGTAAAGATTTTAAGAGTTGAACAATCTGAGCCTGAACTGAAACATCTAAAGCTGATACTGGTTCATCACAAATCACTAATTCTGGTTCAAGAATTAATGCCCGGGCAATACCAATTCTTTGCCTTTGGCCGCCAGAAAATTGATGAGGATATTTTGTTAGATCGTCCTCGGACAAACCTACTTTTTTTATCATGTTAACAATCTTTGAATACTGAGTCGCATTATCCCCGAGATCATGAATTTTTAAGGGCTCTTCCATGATTTTTAATATCTTCATTCTGGGATTCAATGATGCATAGGGATCTTGAAATATCATTTGAATATTTTTTTTAATTTTTTTTAGTTCTTCTCCACTAAGTATCGTTAAATTTTTCTTTTGAAAATTTATTAAGCCATTATCAAGATCAATTAAACGTATCAAACTCTTAGCTAGAGTAGATTTACCACTGCCAGACTCCCCCACAACTGCTAGAGTAATACCCTTCTTTATATTTATAGATATATTATCTAATGCCTTAATTACACTCTCTGTTCTAGTAAAGAAACCAGATGTTTTAACGTAATTTTTAGATAAATTTTTAGCCTCTAGTAATATCTCCATTTTATTAACCCATCAATTTTCTTAAAATATTATAATCTATAGGTTTTAAAGCTTTCTTTCCTTGAGAATCAGGAACACAAGCAAGTAACGCTTTTGTATAAGGGTGTTTTGGTTTGTTTAAAACATTTTCAACACTTCCTTTTTCGACAATCTTTCCTTGATACATTACGGCGACATCATCAGCAATATCTTCAACAACACCAAAGTCGTGAGTAATAAACAACATAGTCATTTGAAACTTTAATTTCAAATCATTTAATAAGTTTAAAATTTGTGCTTGAACCGTAACGTCAAGTGCCGTGGTTGGCTCGTCAGCAATAAGTAATTTTGGCGAACTTGATATAGCCATAGCAATCATTACCCTTTGCCTTTGACCTCCTGAAAGCTCATCTGGGAAGCTTTCATTTCGCGATGATGGAATACCTACAATTTTGAGTAATTCTTGCACACGTTTACTTAATTCAATCTTAGAAAGCTTTTGGTGAACTTGAATAGCTTCTTGAATTTGATAACCAATTGTAAGAACTGGATTTAATGATGTCATAGGTTCTTGAAAAATCATTGCAATATCTTTACCTCTTTTTTTTCTTATTTCCTCTTTAGATAAATCTAGTAGATTTGTACCTTCAAAAAAAATATTTCCAGACATATTTAGTTGTGATGAAAGAAGTTGCATGACTGATAAAGCAGTTAAACTTTTTCCACTACCAGATTCACCTACAATACAAGTTGTTTTTCCTTTATTTAAGTCTAAAGAGATATTGTCAACCAATATTAATCTAGAATTATTATTAGGATTAACTTTTAAGTCACTGATTTCTAATATTTTATTTTCCAAAATTTATTTTTTCTTTTATATAAGAAAGAATATTATCATTGTCTACACTTTCTTGGATTCCACCATCACGAATAAGTTTTACTTGAATTTTTTTATTTTTTACTTCTTCATCTCCAATAATTAAAGCAACTTTTGCTTGGCTTTTATCAGCTTTTTTCATTTGTGATTTAAAGCTAGATTTATCTAAATTAAAACTAACTTTTAAATCTTCATTTCTTAATTTTTCGGCAATTTTAAATGCAAAAGGTTCTGCATTATCTCCTAGATTCACAACATATACGTCTGGTAGATTTATATTATTTTTTAAATTTAAACTCTCAAGGAGTAAAATTATTCTTTCAACACCAATTGCAAAACCGCATGCTGAAGTGTGATCACCACCAACCTTTTCTACTAAATAATCATAACGACCTCCACCTGCAATAGTTCCTTGACTTCCTAAGTCTTCAGAAATCCATTCGAAAACAGTACGATTATAATAATCCAAACCCCTTACAAGTCTGGTATTAATCTTAAATTTCACATTATGACTTTCAAGAATATTACAAAGATGTTCAAAATGTTTTTTTACTTCGGGGGATACATGTTCAATAAGTTTTGGGGCACTATTAAGCATGGATTGCATTTCTGGATTTTTACTATCCAAAATTCTCAATGGATTCTCATAAAGACGTCTCAATGCATCCTCATCTAAAATTTCTTTATTTTCTTCAAAATACTTGATTAGTTCTTTTCTATAAGTAATTCTATCTTCAGGATCTCCAATAGTATTCAATTCTAACTTTATATTCTTAAGACCCAATTTGCTCCATAATCTTGCTAATAACAAAATTTGTTCTGCATCAGATTCTGGTTTGTCAAAACCAAACGCTTCAACCCCTATTTGATGGAATTGTCTTTGTCTACCTTTTTGGACATTTTCATGCCTAAACATAGCGCCTCGATAAAATAATTTTACAGGACCATTATAAGTCAAATTATTTTCTATAATTGCCCTTACGCATCCTGCTGTTCCTTCTGGCCTTAAGGTTAATTTATCTTTATTGAGATTGTCTTCCCAGCTATACATTTCTTTTTCTACAATATCTGTATTATTTCCAACACTCTCAACAAACAATTTTGTTGGCTCAACCAGAGGCAAACCAATTTCTTGATAGTGATATTGATCTAAAATTTTTAAAGCTTCTTGTTCAAAAATTCGCCATAACCTTTGCCTTTCTGGCAAGACGTCATAAAAACCTTTTAACGTTTGAAATTTTTTAATCATTTTTAGAATTCTTATTTAACTGATAATTATTTTCAACATAATCATTGATTATATCTATAAAATCTATACCGATATTATCACCTTTTAATGTAACTGTTTTTTTCCCATCTACAAAAACAGGAGCAACTGGAATTTCACCTGTACCTGGAAGACTTATACCTAAATTTGCCATTTTAGATTCTCCAGGCCCATTAACAACACAGCCCATTACTGCAACAGTCATCCCTTCAACACCTTTATATTTATTTTTCCAAACAGGCATACTTTCTCTCAAATATAACTGAATATCTCCTGCAAGTTTTTGAAAAAAAGTTGATGTAGTTCTTCCACATCCAGGACATGCTATAACTATTGGAGTAAAAGCTCGAACTCCAATTGTTTGCAATAATTCTTGAGCAACAATAACCTCTTTTGCTCTTGATTCATGAGGTTCTGGTGTTAAAGATATACGAATTGTATCCCCAATCTTATTTTGAAGAAGATACCCCATTGAAGCAGCTGAAGCAACAATCCCTTTGGTACCTATACCTGCTTCAGTTAAACCAAGATGAAGGGGATAATTACATCTTGTAGATAAGTTAGTATAAACATCGATTAAGTCCTGAACATCACTTACCTTGCAAGAGACGATTATTTTATTCTTAGCCAATCCTAATTTTTCTGCTTGTTCGGCACTATCTAAAGCTGAGCATATTAATGCTTCTTTCATAACTTCTTTTGCCGAAAGTGGATGCTTTAAAGAAGAATTTTTATCCATCAATTCTTTAAGCATTTCCTGATCCAAACTTCCCCAATTCACCCCTATTCTTACGGGTTTTTTATTATCAATGGCTATTTTAATCATAGTAGCAAATTGCTCATCTCTCCTAGAGCCTTTACCTACATTACCAGGATTAATTCTATATTTATCTAATGAAGTAGCACATTTTGAAAATTTCTGTAAAAGTCTATGACCATTGTAGTGAAAATCTCCTACCAAGGGTACATTACAACCTTTGTTCAAAAGATCTTGTTTAATTCCATATACTTCGCTTGCTGCATCCTCAGTATTTACAGTAATTCTAACTAATTCAGATCCTGCTTGCCATAATTCGAAAATTTGATTCACAGTAGATTTACGATCAGCTGTATCCGTATTTGTCATTGATTGGACAACAATTGGTGCTCCACCTCCTATAGGAACCCCGCCAACAACTACTTGTAATCTATTTTTATTTATTTTCATTTAAAATTTATTGATGTACGAAAGTGATTTTTCTACTTCTTCTTTTTTTATCCTGAACCTTGCCGGCAAGTTGGCCACACGCAGCATCAATATCTTCACCTCTTGTTTTCCTTATAGTGGTTATAATACCTGCATCCATTAAAACTTCCTTAAATCTATTTATCATATTTTTATCAGAACATTCATATCCGCTATTTGGGAATGAATTAAAAGGAATTAAATTGAATTTACAGGGAACATTTTTTACTAATTTAATTAATTCTTTTGCTTGATCTAAAGAATCATTTACATTTTTAAGCATTACGTATTCAAAAGTAATAAAATCACGAGGAGCAAACTCAATATATCTAAGGCATCCAGAAATTAATTCTTTCAATGGATATTTTTTATTGATTGGGACTAACTCATCTCTTAGATTATCATTTGGTGCATGAAGAGAAACCGCTAAAGCAACAGGACAATCTTTTTTAAGTTTATCCATGGCTGATACAAGCCCGCTTGTTGATAAAGTGACTTTTCTTCTACTTAAACCATACACATGATCATCAAGCATCATTTCTAATGAATGAACCACATTATCATAATTTGTTAAGGGTTCCCCCATTCCCATCATAACTACATTTGAAATAACTCTTTTTTGCAAATCTAGATGATTATAATTTTCTTGATTTCTGAGCAATTTATTGGCCAACCACAACTGGCCAATAATTTCTCCAGATGTAAGATTTCTATTAAATCCTTGCCTGCCTGTAGAACAAAATGTGCACTCGAGAGCGCAACCAACTTGCGAAGAAATACATAAAGTTCCTCTATCCTCCTCAGGAATAAAAACCGTTTCAATTCCATTTTTTCCACCTACATCTAATAGCCACTTTCTTGTTCCATCTGAGGAAAGATGGTCAAAATTTATTTCTGGAGTAACAATCTTAGCGTTATTTTTTAGTGTATCTTGAAATGACTTTGCAACATCTGTCATTAACTCAAAATGGTCTTCATTAAAATGATAGATCCATCGTAAAAGCTGTTTAGCTCGATAAGGCTTGTGCCCGAATTTTTTTATATATTCAGTTAGCTCTTCTAAATTATATTCAAGCAAATTATCCAAAGATTACTTTATCCAAAAAAATAATCAATTTCAATTTTAGCATTTTCTAATGAATCTGAACCATGAACAGCATTTGCATCTATACTTTCTGCAAAGTCTGCTCTGATAGTCCCAGCTTTCGCCTCTTTAGGGTTAGTTGCTCCCATTAATTCACGATTTTTCAATACAGCGTTTTCACCCTCTAAGACTGTAATCATAACTGGTCCAGAGGTCATAAATTTTACTAAATCATTAAAGAAAGGGCGATCTTTATGAACTTCATAAAAACCTTCTGCTTCTTCTTTACCAAGATCAATCATTATTGCGTTTACAATCTTTAATCCAGATTTTTCAAAACGTGAATAAATTTCACCAATCACATTCTTTGCAACTGCATCAGGCTTAATAATTGATAATGTTTGTTGTATTGCCATACTTAATTCTCCAAAACAATTAATATATTTACGAAAGAGCGTTAAAATAACATTTTTACACTATAAAATAAACGAAATTCAATCAAAGTTATCATGTTTCTAACAATCGCTTTTTATCATTTTGTTAATCTCGAAAATATAGTAACTATTCGAGAACATATAAATAAATTTTGCCAAGATAATCAAATTAAAGGTACCATTTTGTTAGCCACTGAAGGTATCAATGGAACAATATCTGGAAAGGAAAATAACATCCAGAAGTTCTTAATTTTTATTAAAGAAAATGAATATTTTAATAAGAAATTTAATAAACTTAAACACAAAGAATCATGGGCTACTGAAAATCCATTCTATCGAATGAAAGTAAGAATCAAAAAAGAAATCGTAACTCTTGGTATTCGTGGTATTAATCCTTCAAAAAAAGTAGGTAAATATGTTTCTCCTCAAGATTGGAACAAATTAATAAGTGATCCTGAAACGACAGTAATAGACACAAGAAATAGTTATGAAGTTGATATCGGTACATTTAAAAACGCTATTAACCCAAGAACAGAAACATTCAGAGAGTTTCCGGGTTATATTAATACTCATCTGAATCCAAAAAAAAATAAAAAAGTTGCAATGTTCTGTACGGGAGGTATTCGCTGCGAAAAAGCGACTTCTTTGATGATTGAGAAAGGTTTTGATGAGGTTTATCACCTTCAAGGTGGTATCTTAAAGTACCTTGAAACAATACCCAAAGAAGAAAGTTTATGGGATGGTGAATGTTTTGTATTTGACCAAAGAGTAGCTGTTACGCATGGTCTTAAAGAAGGGCAATATGACCAATGCTATGCATGTAGGCATCCCTTATCCCCCGATGAAATAAATTCAAAATATTACAAAAAAGGTATTTCGTGTCCTTATTGTTTCGAAAAATTAACTACTAAGAAAAAGGCTAGCGTAATTGAGAGACAGAAACAAATAGAACTTTCTAAACTTAGAGGTGAGGATCATATTGGAAAAAAATTAGAAAAAATTAGTCTAAAAGGTAAAGTTTAATTTAACTAAGCTTTTGATTTATAATTTTCACTCAAACTTTCTTCATTTATTTCTAACCCTTCTGAAAGATTGTATAAATCAGTATTTGATAATTTAACAGCCTCTTCAGCAGGAAGATTGTGTCTATTCGAATAAACTAAAGCATCAGAATGAGGAAGTAATTGATCACATTGATTACAATAAGGGAAAATATTAAAAAGCCCTACTTTATGAGCATAGCGAAGTAATTTAAATTTTTTTTCATTCAAAATTTCAAGAACTGGCTGTTCGAATGCATTCCCTAAAATAATTTTATTATTGTAATCATAACAACATGGAATTACTTCTCCATCCCATTGAATTTGAAGAGGTCCTGACTCAGGTCTTCCACATGTTTTTTTTTCTAATTGAATTTCTTTTCCAGAACGATCTCTATAATCACGACCATCACCAAAGTTATGCGGTTTCCAGATTTCTATAGCATCGACTAAAGGCTCCCAAAATTCTTTGAAATTTTGTTCATCTTTCTTATTTTCAGGAAGAGTTAGGTAAGAAATTTGGATTTTAGTTTTAAAATTTTGTTTGTCTCTTAATTTTATAAATTTTAATAGTCCATTTTTTGTTCTTTCAAAATCAAGGCCTTGCATTACCGTATTGTAAGTATCTTCCCCCATACCATAAAAACTAATTCGAATTTCATCTAAACCAGCTTCTAAAATTTTTTGTGCACGTTTACTATTAAGTACTGAACCATTTGAAATTATATATGTTGATAATCCATTTTTTTTTGCGTAGGCAATTTTTGATTCTAAATTTTTATCAAGCATGGGCTCACCAAACCCAGTAAGAACAATATGTTTGGCTCCAAGAGTTACAACTTCATCAATACTTTTTTCGTATTTGTCTTGGTCCATAATTCCGTGCTCACGCCCATGCTCATGTTCGTCTCTTGGGCACATAATACATGAAGCATTGCAATGATCAGTCACTTCATACCTTACTTCTGGATGTAAAAGTTGGGTAATTGGTTTTTCGATAGGAAGCTTCTTAAGTAAATCTTCTAAACTTGATTCTTCAAAATTAATACTTCCATCTTTCAAAAGACTATCTTGTAAAAATCTAAGATTTTTATCTAGATTTCTTATTGGAATAATTACTTTAGAATTTGCCATAACTAATATTACCTCAATTCTTAATGACCTTCATCTTATCAATTACATTATAATATGTTATTTAAAAAGAAAAATGCTGAGAAAAACATATGAAAAAAATAAATTGGGCAATACTAGGTGCTGCTAGAATTACCGAAAAGATGATACCAGCAATTATCAATAGCAAATATGGGGAATTAAAGGCTATTGGTAGTCGTCGCTCAAATTCAGCAAAAGAATGTATTAAAAAACATGCTCCAAATTATGCTTCAGAAATAGAGTGTTATAAAGGATTTGATCAAATTATTAATAATAATGAGATTGATGCTATTTATATTCCTTTATCAAATGAAGAACACACTGAGCCTGCATTAAAAGCTATACAAAATCAAAAACATGTTCTTATTGAAAAACCAATGGCAATAAAATCTAAAGATGTTCAAAACTTAATAGATGAAGCTAAAAAAAATAATGTAAAAATTATGGAAGGATTTATGTATGCATTTCATCCTCAATTTGATCGATTACAAAATATTATTCATTCTGGTATTTTAGGACAAGTAAATTATGCTCACTCAATGTTTTCTTTTCCAATAAAACCAGCTAGATTCTATCGTATCAATAGAGAAATAAGTAGCGGCGGAGGTGCTTTATGGGATATAGGGCCATATGCAATTCATACTTTACGAAATTGTTTTAAAGAAAACCCAATAAGGGTATATGGCCAATCGAAACTTAATGAACACAATGCAGATATTTCAACAACTGGAATGATTGATTTTGGATCAAATAAAAAAGGAACTTTTGATATAAGTTTTGAATGCACAAGAAGGTCAGAATTTGAAATATTTGGTGAAAATGGAAGATTGAAATGCCCATTAGTATGGCAGCCAGATAATTTGCCAGCAAAAATAACTTTTACAACAGAAAAATCAGGCTTTAAAGAAGAAATTGTTCCTACAGCAAATCACTTTGATTTAGAAATTGATCACTTTAATAGCGCAATACTTCAAGACACTCATGTAAAACTTAAGCCTGAAGACGCTTTATGGAATGCTAAAACACTTGAAGCAATCCAAAAAAGTATATCAATTAAGGCATGGGTAACTTTATAGATGGAAAAATATTGGATTTTTGATTTTGATGGTACTTTAGTTGACTCTGAAAAACCAATTAGGAAATGTTATCAAAAAATAACAATGTCAATAGCCCCCTCAAAAATAAAAAAAGCTGAGGAAATAATTATAGGCCCTACATTAAAAGAGACAACAAAACTTATATTAGGGCCTGAAAATAGAAGTCAGCATGAAAAATTTATGGAAATGTTTAAAAAACAATATGATGAAAAATTTCTATTCGATACCAAACCATATGTTGGAGTTCTTAAAACATTAAAAGAATTAATTAAAAGAGGCGATAAATTAGCAATTGCAACCAATAAAAGAAAAAAACCAACTTTTAAATTAATCGAATACTATGGCTGGAAAAATTATTTCCAGTGGATTGGTTGCACTGATGAAATGAATGAAGAAATAAAAAATAAAAACAAATTAGTAATGTCTTTTGTCAAAGATAACCCGCCATTTTCAAGCGCTTATTTTGTTGGAGATACTAAAAATGATGGTGAGGCAGCAAAAAATAATAATCTAAAGTTTATCAAAGTTAATTTTGGATATGGTGAAAAACAAAATTGGAGTAATATTGATATTCATGACTCAGTTAACAATTTTAAAGAGTTAATTCATATTAATTAAATAATTATGAGTTGGTACGTTATTCACACTAAGCCTAATGAAGAAAAAAAAGCATTAGCTAATCTAATCAATCAAGAATTTACTTGTTATATGCCCATGTATGCAAAAGAGGTAATTAATAAAAATAAAATAAAAATAAATTCTGCCCCACTTTTTCCTAGATACCTTTTTATTGAAATTAATCAAATGTCGATACAAAAAAATTTTGGATTAATTAGATCTACTATTGGAGTTCACAAGTTGCTTAAAATTGGAGAAAATCCAATAAAAATAGATGATGATATTATTTACGAAATAAAAAAGGCTGAAAAAGAAAGAGAGAATAAAATAGAAAAATTTTTTGAATCTGGTGAAACAGTGCAAATTAAATCAGGTCCGTTCAAAGGTATAAAAGCAATTTTTGAATGTGAGGACTCTAATGAAAGAGCAGTATTATTTTTCGAACTTTTAAAAAAACCTACACGAATTAATGTAGATAAAGTTAATATAAAAAAACTTACTTAGGTATCTTATAATCTTTCACAAATAATTTTAATTCTTTTTTTATTTTTTCTTCAGTCAAAGATGGAGTACTTTCAATCCATTTAATTATATCTTTATTTTTATACTCATTATCAAATTTAGATTCTGCTATTCTTATCTTCTTATGTTTTGTAGGTTTCGTAGATTCATTATCAGCCAAAAGTTCTTCATATAACTTTTCTCCTGGGCGTAATCCAATTAATTTTATTTCAATTTCATCTTTATGTAATCCAGATAAACTAATCATGTCTTTAGCTAGATCTAAAATTTTGATTGGTTGCCCCATTTCTAGAACAAAAATATCTCCACCTCTACCCATCATTCCTGCCTGTAAAACAAGCTGGGATGCTTCTGGTATTGACATAAAATATCTTGTTATATCTGGATGTGTAACTGTCACTGGACCCCCTTTCTCTATCTGTTTTTTAAATAAAGGTATGACACTTCCACTGCTTCCTAGAACATTTCCAAATCTTACAATTACAAATTCAGTTGATATATTAGTTTGTAAATTTTGACAAAAAATTTCAGCTAAACGCTTACTAGCACCCATAACATTTGTTGGATTTATTGCTTTATCAGTTGAAACTAAAATAAATTTTTTAACTTTAAATAATTTACATATCTGTGCAAGATCATGAGTACCTTTTGAATTATTCATTAAAACTTCTGAAACATTCTCAGTCTCCATTAGGGGGACATGTTTATATGCAGCAGCATGAAAAACGATACTAGGTTTAAATCTTGCAAATAAATCTTTAATTCTTTTTTCATTTTTAATATCTGCCACAATAAATAGAATCTTTGTATTTGATGACTTTAATAAAGACTGTTCCAGTTGGTATAAAGCTGCTTCAGAAATATCAACACATAATATTATCTTTGGTTTAAATTTTAGCGCTTGACGAGTAAGCTCTGAACCTATTGAGCCACCAGCACCAGAAATCATTACGCTATCATTTTGAATAAGCCTTTTGAGGCCAGAATTATCTAAATTAACAGATTCTCTTCCTAGTAAATCTTCAACATCTACTTGCTTAATTTGTGAAACACTCAATCTTCCACTACTAAGGTCCTCAAAATTTGGAATTGTTAATAACTCAAGGTCTAATTCTTTTATAATATTTAAAGCCATTCTTCGATCCTCATAATCAGAAGATGGCATAGCAATCAAGGCTGTTTCAATATGAAATTTTTTATAAAGTTTTGGCAATAATTCAATACTACCTAAAATCTTAACGCCTGAAATCTCTGTACCTTTTAATAATTTATCATTTCCTAATAAACCTATAACTCGCCAATTTGGATTAGGTGAAAGAGCTTTAACTAGTGCTACGCCTTCTTTACTTGTTCCTAAAACTATTGCATTTTTAGGCTTAATAGAAGATGAATTAAATTCAAGAGCTTCTCTCAAATATCTATAGGTAATCCTACTGCCAAACATAAACAATAATACGAGTAAAGGATATAGAAGAATGATTGACCGAGGAATAGCGGGTTGCTGATGATAGAAAAAAGAGAAGTATATAGCAATTAATAAAGAAGAAGAAAATATAGCTACAATAATTCTTTTTAAATCAGATATACTTGAAAATCTCCATGATGCCCTATGAACTCGAAAGGATAAAAGAAATATTATTTGCGTAATTAAAACAACTAACAAATTATTTTTCATTGAGTTAATTTGAACAAAAGGGATCTCAAAATTAAATCTTATAATGTAAGCAAAAAACCAAGCGCTTGCTATTGCAAGTAAATCATGGGATAGAATAATCAAACTTCTATTTTTTACTATCAAATTTTCAATATACTTATTCATTATTTTGATGGCTTACTAAATATTTAGCCCATATTATATCTACAAATCTCATGATTAAAACAAAACAAAAAAATAGTAAGATAAACATAAAAGTAATAATTTTATTATTATCTGTTGTTAAGGCTATCAATCCAACTAGTCCTGAAAAAATCATTAAAAAATATGAAAATAAAGCTATTTGTTTGTGAGAATAGCCACTAAGAATAGCCCTTTGGTAATAGTGACTTCTATGAGCTTGGGTTAAGGATTCTTTATTAATCAAACGTTTTATTAAAGTAGTAGTTGCATCAATTATAAATGGAGAAAAAATTATTATTGGAAGCCATAACGGCCACAACAATTTTTGCCAGCCTATTATTCCAACAGCACCGCATAAGAATCCTAAAGGAATTGATCCAGTATCACCCATAAAAATTTTAGCAGGAGGGTAATTAAAAAATAAAAAGCTTATACATCCAGCAACTATAATAGTGTTTAAGATTGCAAAATCGACTTCACCTGCAAGAATGGAAATAATTGCATAAAAACTAAATCCAATGATTGACATCCCTGTTGCAAGACCATCTGAACCATCCATAAAATTATACAAATTTATTATCCAAACCAAGACAAATAAAAAAGTTATTAGTAACAAATAACTTAGTTGTAAATTTAAGATGGTAAGGAATATAAATGTAGTTAGAAATTGAACAGCAAGACGAATTGATGGCTTAATTACTATAAGATCATCTAAGAACGATAGAAAGAGTAAAACTAGTAAAAATGGAATTAAATAAATAAATTGAAAGTTATAAAGTAATATCGAAATTATTATTGAAATTATTATTGCAAGGCCACCAATCTTTGATTTAGGTTTGATATGAAGAGATCGGTGATTGGGTATATCAATAAATCTACTAAATATCTTAGACTTTAAGATATAACCTATAAAAACAGTCGAGAGTAAAAGTGTAGTTGTAAAAGCAAATAAAAAATGCTTTGAATACAAAAAACTAATAAATAAATTGTCCATCCAATCATTTTATCAGAGGAATCAATTCGATGGATTAATGAAGATTGGAAATAAGCTACGTTAAATTTTGAATATAAAAATCTTTCCAATGATTAACTAAAATTTTGGAATCAAATTCAATTCTAGCTCTTTTTTGCGCCGCCTTACCAAAAGTAGTCATCAATTTTTGATTAGAATAAGCATAAACCATCTGATGAACTATGCCCTTAATATCTCTTGGTTTATGTGTAAGACCAGTTTGATTTTTTACTATAGTATCTGATAAACCATAAATATTTGAAACAATAGCTGGAATTCCAACTGCTGCCGCTTCAATCACGACAGTTCCAAAACCCTCACGATAGCTTGGTAAGCAAATTATATCCGACATAGCTAATAAATCTTGAGGGATTTTAGTATATCCTGTAAAAATAATATTTGAAGAATGATTCTTTGTATTAAAGACAATCTCTTCTTCATCAGGCCCCGCTAAAATTAAATATGCTGACTTTAAATTAGCTAATATGAACGCATCTATAAGATCATTTACACCCTTTTCTTTATTTAATCTACCAAGATATATATATATAAAAGCCGAGGATGGTATTTTAAAATCTCTTCTAAGAGAATCTCTTATTTTTTTGTTAGACTTAAATTTTAATAAATCAACTCCACATATTGAACCACTTCCAAAAACTAAAGTTTTATTTTTTTTAAGTATTTTTTGATTTAAAAGAAAATTATATTGTGACTTACTATCAACAATATTTTTGGTGGTTAAATTACCTATTAATTTATCAATTAACCTTAAAATTTTTCTAATTAAGCCTTTTCTGGTAACCCAAACTTGCCCAGTAAAACAATGTATTCTTAATGGGATAAAAGCTATAAATGCTGCAAGCATTGCCAATAAACCTGCTTTAGGTGTTATAGAGTGAACAGCATCAAATTTATTAGTACAAAATAAAAAAATTAATCTAGTAAGTGAATAAAAATCTGAAAAAATATTAATATTTCTTGAAAAATTAATATTAATTAACTTTATGTTTAAATTATTTTTATTTAAAAAATTTGGATTTTGAAGATTTGTAACGAGGGTTAAATTATAATGATTTGATAGTTCTCTTAGATGATTTAATAAAAAAGCATTAACTGCAAAATCAACAGTAGCTACAAAGCATATTGATTGTTTATTTTCCATTAAAAACTCTATGGAATAAAGCTAGAATTAAATTAATACGATCAGGAATAATCTTAAAAATACCTCTTCGTTTCATCGTTGATAAATTATCTTTATGTCGATTATGTATAATTAAAGGCGTAGCTATAAAAATCACTTTAAATCGATATAGCTTCGATATAATACCGATCCAAGCATCATGAAATATTCCTGATTTAATTGGAATTGGTAAAACATTCTTTAAAATATTTCTTTTAAATGCCATGCAACAACCTGTAAACGAATTACTATAGATATTTTTTAAAAGGCCATTAGAGCTTCCGATTTCTGTAAACAAAGAATGGCTTACTAAATTACCATTTTGAGTTATTTTTGCATCATGAACTATTAGATCAACGTTGTTTATTGTGAAAAAATTTCTTACAAAAGAAACTTTGTTATCAAGCCATTCATCATCTTGATCACTTAGAAGAATAATATCTCCATTAGCAGCTTTCAATGACTTACTAAATGCTGCTACTGCACCAATATTACTGGTGTTTCTAATTAATATTATACGAGAATCTTTAAAATTTTCGATAATTTCTACTGTATTATCTACCGAACAATCGTCAACGATAACTAGTTGGTCTTTTTTACCCAACTGACTTAATATTGATTGAATTTGAATCTTAATAAATCTAGATCCATTATATGTAGCCATACAAACTGTTATTTTCAAAGTTTAGCCCTTAATAAATTTAGTATTATTTTTTTTTAGCTACAAGAGTCCAATGCCAACAAAAATTCCTAATAATTGGCAAGGATAAAATAAAATCATCAAAATATATAATTAATTTCTGTAACCATATTGGTAAGTCTATAGATTTATCCTGGGGTAATTTACTATTAACTATAGAAAGTAATGTATGAATAAATCCAAATAAAAACCATATTCTTTGGATCTTTTCTAATTTTAAATTAGATTCGTTAAGAAATAATTTAAAATCAGAATAAGTAAAGCCTTCTGTTTCTGAATCTCCTATAGAAACATCTGAATGTTTTGAACTAGTATATTTTTCTATCCTTAGAAGTTTTTTTAAAAATCTAATACAAGGATAAATATAAAAATAAGGCCAACTGTTAGGCTCAAATCCCACGATCAAAATTCCATTTGAGCTTAAAGCACGTCTTGCCTCTTTAAAAAAATTAATTGGTGAAGGTAGATGATGTAAAGCGCCAACAATCATAATTGCATCCAAACTATTATCTTTACAAGGAATTTTTTCAGCATCAGAAACAACATAAACTGTTTTTGCGTTATTTTTTTTATTGCTTTTTGCAAGCTTTACCATTTCAAATGATATATCACTTTGTATAATTGTTATTTTCGGTTTAGTAATATTTTTAGCGTCATTGCCATCACCAGAACCTACCTCCAAAATAACAGAATTATCTTTGAGTTCGTTAATAATTTTTAAATATTTCTGGTGATAATGGGTTACATGAAAAGAATTAATCATATTTATCTCACCATAGTGATGGGCTTCATGATCATGATATTCAGCTTCTAAAGCTTTAAATTTCTCTAGATTTTTAGGAAGTAAAATAGGTATACCATCTTTGATACGATATGTTAACATTGCCGATTTTGATATCAGCTCATTTTTCTTCTTGTCATATGTAAGTGGACTCTTAGTTACCGGACAAACAAGAATATCTAATAATTTTTTATCCATCATTTCATTCCTTACGTATTTCAAAATTAAGCATTGAATTTTGTTATTAATTTTTTATTAATTTCTTCTGCAACCCAAATACTGTGATCTATCTTCCCAGAAAAGACTTCAATATAATCATCTGTATTTGTAATTATTGAAGGTCGTTCATCACTTTTATCTCTTCTTGGAAGAACCATTCTTGGGCCCTCAAGAAAATCAATAAGTTTAGATTTTTTAAGAGCAGGAATAAAACTACTACATTTTTCAATCATCATATTAAAATACTCTTTTTTATCTTTATTTCGCAAAGGTGAAGTTTCTTTTGACAACCAGTCTAAATTTAATTTAGTGTTTACCTCAGAATCAATCACTGATAAATCAACATGATATAAAAGAAATTTATTAGTTCTTCCAAAAGGTAAAATAGTTAAAAATGGTCCATCCATAATTGTTATGCCAATTCTATCGATATCTAATTCAATAATAGGAACAACCGTATATTCATAAAGTCTTTCTGGAACCATGATACCCAACTGTTCAGTAAGGTAATTACTAGCACCATATGTTGCATTAATAACCACATCAGCATTAACCACTTTTCCAGAAGAAATCTTTAAATTAAAAAAATTATCGTTTTTACTTATTCCTTCAACCATGGAGTTTAAGGAGATATCAATATCATTTTTTTTAATATTTTCTTTAACTATTTCACGAAGTATTTCACAATCATATACAACTTCGTTACAAATAATCCCTTTTTCAACACCTTGAAGCTTTATTGGTAAATCCTTACTATTAATTTTTTTATAAGGAACTCCTAGTTTTTCACAAAAAATTAAATATTCATTTACGTTAGTAAGTGAATTATTATCTGCAATAAAATAAGTATTTAAAAAATTAGATTGTATGCATTCTTTATACTTATTTTTAAATAAATCAAATCCTCTTATTGATTGAATCCCAGTCTCAAGATCACGTGGGTAATGAAAACCTAAATGTAATCGATTTTGATTATTCATAGAAGCTCCCAGAAGAATATCTTCGTTAGCTTCGAAAACTTTGACAGATAAGCCAAGATTAGATGCCTTTAAAGCAATTTCTGCTCCAAAAATGCCACATCCAATTATTGCAACATTAATTCTTGGTTCCATTTTATGAATTATAAATTAGAGTGAAAACCCATCATCAATAACAAAATTTTGACCAGTTATAAATTTTGAAGAATCAGATATCAGAAAAATAAGTGTATTTGCTACATCATTTGGATCTAACATCCCCTTTTTTGAACAAAAAGAATTGTATGCAGAAACAAATGCTTTAGGCTGATTATCCTTTATACCGCCTGGACTTAAACAATTGACTCTAATTTTATCTTTTTTAAAGTATTGAGCAAAATATTTAGTCATTTGAATAATAGATGCTTTTATTGAAGAATATTCAACAGGCAATGTCATTTCTGTATTTTTATAAATCTGAAAACGAGGTGGTAGAATTCCGTATACAGAACCCATATTTATAATATTCCCACCCTTATGTTTTTTAAAGAAGATTCCAAATTGCTGAGAAGTCAAAAAATAACCTCCAACATGAGTAGATAAATTATCAGAGAAATCTCTGTAAGAAACATCTTCGACTTGCTTTCCGAAATTCTTATTCTTTGGATATGCATTATTGACTAGACAATCTATTCCACCAAATTTTTTGGAAACAATCTTAATTACTGAATTTATTGATAACTTTTTGGTGATATCCATTTTGGTAGCGTAAAAATTATTTGGATAATCTCTCTTCATTTTGTTAATAAAACCTTTAATAGACGAAGTCTTAATATCAGTTAATATAGCGACTCCACCACTAATTAATATTTCTTTTACGAATGCTTTACCTAACAGTCCAGCCCCACCAGTTACAACAACAACTTTATTTTCTAAAATCAAAATTTCACCCCACTATTTTCTTAAAATAATTAATTGTTTCTTTTAGTCCATCATCAAGGCTTACTAAAGGCTCCCAATCAAGCTTTTCTTTTGCCTTAGTTAAATCAGGTTGTCTTTGACGAGGATCGTCTAATGGTAAAGGCTTAAATATAAGTTTTGATTTTGATGTGGTAAGTTTTAAAACTTTTTCAGCTAATTCAATCATAGTAAATTCTGAATTATTACCAAGATTTATTGGGCCATTAATATTTGATGCAGAATTCATAAATTTAGTAATACCATTAATTAGGTCATCTACATAACAAAAACTTCTGGTTTGATCCCCATCTCCATAAATCGTTATATCCTCTCCTTTTAAGGCTTGAACAATAAAATTACTTACCACTCTTCCATCAAATGGATTCATTTTTGGGCCATAAGTATTAAAAATCCTTGCAACTTTAATCTCTAAATTATATTGCCTGTGATAGTCAAAAAATAATGTCTCAGCACAACGTTTTCCCTCATCGTAACAACTTCTAATCCCGATTGGATTTACTCTACCCCAATAATCTTCTTTTTGGGGATGAACTTCTGGGTCACCATAAACTTCTGAGGTTGAAGCCTGAAGAATTCTTGCCTTAGTCCTTTTTGCAAGCCCCAACATATTAATTGCGCCATGAACACATGTCTTAATCGTTTGACTTGGATCTTTTTGATAATGAACTGGGCTTGCCGGGCAAGCTAGGTTATAAATTTGATCTATTTCAGAATAAAAAGGCAAAGTTACCTCATGTCTTGTAGCTTTAAAAAATGAATTTTTAAGTAAATTTTCAATGTTATCTTTTGAACCTGTCGAATAATTATCAATACACAAAACATCATTATCATTCTTTAATAACCACTCGCAAAGATGTGATCCTAAAAACCCTGCTCCCCCTGTGACTAAAACTTTAGTTTTCATATTTTTCCATAAGGTTTTATTTAAATTTATATTTTTTCATTTTTTCATTTTTAGTTAATTTGTATGCATCAAGACCAATTGAGTCTTCTCCAGGTCTTGGAAGAACAAAAGCAACAACTTCCTCAAGAAAACCCATTCTAACTCCGGCATGATAAATCCTAAGAGCTAAGTCTATGTCCCAAACCTGATTCCACTCTTTTCTCCAGCAATTCAAATTATATTTCATTCCTTTTAAATAAGATCTATATAGCCAAGTTGAAACTCCACCGATTTTTGAGCTATTTATACTAGTTGTTCTTGTATAATATTTATCCATAGCCATGACTCCTTGAACTATTTTTCTTTTTCCAAATCGTTCTTCTTCATAAAGACCAGATACAAATTCATAATTTTTATCTATAGCAAATTTCAAAAGTTTCTCGATATGATCTGGTGACCATGTATCGTCATCATCTAAGCGAGCTATCCATAACCCAGAAGCTAAATCCATTGCCTTATTAGTTGGTGCAGCGCCTCCAACAAACCAATGATTTTCTATATTTTGAGGGTAGTGTCTTTCTCTTTTTTTCATGTTATAAAATTTCAACCTTGGATCTTTTATTTTAGCTAATAACTCTTCTGTATTATCCGTACAACAATCACCAACTACAATTAATTCAATATTTTGGTAAGTTTGTGATAATGCTGACTTGATTGCACGATCAACTAAAATAGGCCCGCGATTAAAAGTAGGTACACAAATGCTTACTAGAGGATTTTTTTGACTTTTAATATAGTTATCTTCAAATCTAAAACGTGCATATTTAACTTTAATGGGCTCAGTAATTGAAAATCTTAACTGATTAAAGTTTGCAATTAATTTATCATAAAATGTTCTTCTATAGCTCATTCTTCAACCTATTAACTATGAAATTAACGAAGATACTGACCGCCATTTAAATCAATACAGGCTCCATTTAAGTGTCCCCAATGATCCTGACACAAATCAAAAATAATTTTTGCCAAATCATCTTTATCCAATAAATTACCTGAAAATATTTGTTTTTTATGTAATTCTTGCCTATCTTTAGTCATATCTTTAAACATGGTGCTATCTTGAATTAAACCAGGGGCAATAGCATTAATAGTTGACCCTTCGGGTATGTTTGGTAATAGTGACTTAATAAAAGAAAGTATAGCCCCCTTAGATGCAGCGTAAATAGGATCATAGCTTCCTTTTTGTGCTGATATCGATGACAATAGAAGTAGTTTCGATTTATTAGTAAGTAAAGGAAGAATATTTCTAATTAACTTAGCTTGACCGCTGAAATTAACTGATAAAACCTCGTCAATCTCTTCAAAACTATATTCCAATAAATTCTTACCAGGAAGAATACCTGCTAAAGAAACTAAAATATCAATACTAATTTTCTCAGAAATTAATTTTTGAGAAAAATCTATAATACTTTCATTATCATTTAAATTAAGATGAATTGATTCTGTATTTTTAGGGTTATTTAATAAATCATTCTTTAAAAAATATGTGGATATAACCCTATTATCTTGAGTATTAAACTTACTACAAATAGATTTTCCAATGCTTGAAGATCCACCTAAAATAATAATTGTTTTCATAATATTTACCTTAAAGTTTTGCCAGAAGAATTAACTCCTATAATGTTTAAAGATTCATCTTTGAAAATTTTACCTGTCTTAGTTTTTACCCAGGTTAAAATATCTGCTGCATAACGCGGAGCACATATAACTAATAAATCAGCGCACAAAAAATTTTTGATGCAGTTTTTTGGTTGAGATACCTTTATACCGTCTAAAATCAAATGGTCTTTTGTTCGTGGATCAGAATCAACAACAATCACTTTATCTGAAATTTTATAATCTTTAAGTAAAGATCTTAAAAGGTCTGTTACACCCCATAAAATAATTTTCTTATTGTTACTAGTTAATTTTTTTATCTTATTTCTAATACTAGTAATTTGAATATCATTTTGATTAAGTTGCTTTAGGCCACCAATTATTGATTTTTTTGCTACTGAAAATTCATTTACGTTTACTTTTGATGAAGTTTTACTAATTCCACCTTTCTTAAATATTGCTACAAAACCATAAGGTCGGCTGCAAACATTATCAAACTCGATTAAACTAAAACCAACCTTTTCTGCTATCAAACTTAATGAAGATATTGTAAAGTGATTAACATGTTCAAATTCTTGTAACAGAAGATTATCTGGATAAAGCAATAAATTAGGTACCTCACAAATCATGACTCCGCCTGGCTTTAAAGCTCTGTAACATTTCGATAAAAATTGCTTAACATTCAATACATGTTCTAAAACATCGTAATGAGATATTACATCAACTAAACCTTCTAAAGTATTGATATCAATCGATTTATTTTTTAAATCTTTAGTTACTTCAATTGAAATTAATTGATTAAAATATTGTTTAATTTTTTGATGAAACTCACCTGGGTCATTGCCTCCAATTTCCACAAATACCCCATCTGGCACTCTATATTTGTTAAGAATTCGAAGTCTTTCTTTAATCGAATATGGTAAGCTTATTTCCTTAAATCCAACATTTCCATCCTCATGATATTTCATTAAATCATTATTATTTGGACTTGGTGAAGTAAAACAAAATCCACAATTGCGACAAATTGAAATATTTACTGGAAATTCCCAAGTATTAAGTCTCCTAACAACAATACTTTTACTTGACCACATTAACTCTAAGTCATCACTTCCACAACACTCACATATTCTCAACTCGGTCTTTAGGCTATTAATTTTAATTTCTGTCAATCTTCTAATCCTTTTTTTGAAATATAAATTCAGCAATTTCAAAATCTAATAATGTGTCAATATCAATTGATCTCTCTTTTGGAATAATAACTTTTCGAACTCGACCTTCAAATATTGATTTTTTATTCAAAACAAAAGATGGGCTTACTGCATACCCAACGGTAGTCATATCATATGTCTTAGGACAATCTTGGCGCCTATTTATTCCTTCCTTATCTGATTCAAACAAATTAACATAGCCTCCAACATCTTCTTTAACAATGTTAAAAAATGGGCTTCTATGAGATTCGGTTACAGCAATTACAATATCAGTTTTGCCTTTTTGATATTCATCAATAATCTTATCTAGATCATTAGAGTCTCTTAATGGAGCTGTAGGAGGTATTGATAACATTAAATCGGGAAGACCCTCATCACTATTTTCAAGATATTTTAAGCCATGCTGCCAAGAAAGCCACTCAGGTGAATTATCAGTTGCCAACTCTGGTGGTCTAAGAAAAGGGACCTCTGCACCATATTCTTTTCCTATCTTAGCTATTACTTCCGAGTCTGTTGAAATTATTACCCTGTCAACTCTCTTTACCGACAAAGCATGCTCAATTGACCAGGCTATTAGCGGCTTTCCATTAAAAATTTTTATATTTTTATCGGGAAGTCCTTTTGAACCACTTCTTGCAAATATAAAAGCAACAATACTCACTTAACCAAAACCTTTTTGCCAGAAGAAGATGCAATCTTAATACTTTCAATAATATTTAAAACTTTTATACCATCTTGAAAAGAGATTTTAGGAGTAATTTTCTTATTTATACAATCAATAAAGTGTAACCATTCGTCCTTATAACTCCCATCTTGATCCATTTTATATTTATATATATTCTTCCATTTTGTTTTATCTGGTTCAAATAAATCAATGTCCCCAGTCAAGCCATTCCATCTTAAAGTACCCTTTCCTCCAATCACATGACATATCCTTGCTTTGTCATGGCGAATGAAATCTAGATTTAAAGAGGCTACTAAGTTACTTTTATTTTTACTCTCTTTAAATTTTAAGATGATATGTGCAGTATCCTCTACATCAATCTCAAGCTTGCTTTGATGGCCAATCTCAGCCTGTACAGATTCTACTTCACCAAAAATCCACCTCAAATAATCTAATTCATGACTAAGCTCAAGTAAAACTCCACCTCCAAGAATTTTTTTAGCTGAAACACTATCTCTGTAGTCAGTTTTTCGCCAATTAGGAAGGTACTGACCTACTTCACTTCTTACAGAATAAGCATTTCCAATAAGATTTTTATCTATCAAATTTTTAAATTTCATTAAAGAAGGAAGGAATCTTAAATTATAACCAACTGCTAATACGCAATTATTTTTAATTGCTTTACAATTTAATTCTTCTAAACCTTTTTGATTATCAGATATTGGTTTTTCAATTAAAACATGTACTCCTTGTCCCACCAAAGCGCTTGATATCTTGACATGTTCAGACGCAGGAGAGCAAATAATAGCTATTTGAGGTTGGAATTTAAGTGCTTGAGATAAATCAAAAAAAATCTTATCAGCATCTGCAGTTACTTCATTAGTTTTTTTATGTCGTAAAACACCTATTATACTCTCAGGAAAAATTTCCCTAGCAATACGCAAATGCTTTAATCCAATACTACCTAAACCAACAATTAATATTTTTTTAAGATCCACAAAATTCTCTTAATATTTTAAGACCAACTTCTCCACTCTTCTCTGGATGAAATTGACATCCAATTATACGATCACGCTGAATAACTGCTGGTATTTTTTCCAAACCATACAAACAATAAGCAACTGTATATTTATTATCTGTTAATGCCATATAAGAATGAATGAAATAAGATGAATCTCCAGATTCTATTGTTTTTAAAATCCCCTTATTCCAATGTAATTTTTCTTCAGGATTTATAAGTTTACTCCATCCAATATGTGGAATTTTATTAATAATACCTTCATTATTCTTAGGGGGGATTGCAACTACCCTTCCAGGTATAAGGCCCAAACCTTTAGTAAATCCAAATTCATCGCTTTCATCTAATAAAAGCTGCATACCAAGACAAATTCCCAATAAATCTATTTTCCGATTTGCGACTTCTTTAATTACCTTTACCAAGCCAAGATTCTCTAAGGACTGCATCGCATTTCTAAATGCCCCAACACCTGGCAAAATAATCTTTGCTGCATTTATAATTTCTTCTGGTTTTGAGGTAATTTTTACTTTTGCACCACAATGCTCCAACCCTCTTTTAACACTCAATAGATTACCAACTCCATAGTCAATAACTACAATCTCATTCAACAAAATATTCCCTTACTCCAAAACCTGCTTCTTTTGCAGTGTTTCTTACTTCATTTATATTTGATCTTCCATAATGAAGAATATCTGCCATTGCTATTGCTGAAGCACCTCCTTTATTGACAACCTCAACTAAATCTTCAGGTGAACCCATTCCGCCACTTGCTATTAAAGGAACCATCGATTGCTCTGTAACTGATTTTACAAGCATAGTATCGAAACCTTTTCTGGTACCTTCTTTATCAACAGAAGTTAGCAATATCTCTCCTGCACCAAGATCAATACCCTTTTTAACCCAGTCAATAACTTCCAAACCAGTTTTTTCACGGCCATTATTAGTATAAACTTCCCATTTATTATCACTTACTTTCTTTGCTTCAACAGACAAAACCATACATTGACTTCCAAATTCTCGAGAAATATTTTCTATAAGTTTAGGGTTTGAAACAGCTGCTGTATTAATTGCAACTTTATCAGCACCTGCTCGAAGTATATTAAATGCATCATCAACACTTCTTATTCCACCTCCAACTGTAATAGGTACAAAAATATTTTTTGTTGCTGCGCTAATAATATCTGACAAATGATTGCGGCCATATAAACTTGCAACACAATCCATATAAATCAATTCATCAACGCCTTGTAGATAATATTTAAGGGCATATTCATTTGGTGGGCCAATGATACGCAGACCTTCTAATTGAATACCTTTTATTAAATTCTCACCCTTAATATCAAGTCGAGCAATTAAGCGCAAATTTCTACCTAACTGCAAAGAATTATTAGTCATTTGAGATCGGATTTCTTAAGTGCCATTTGTTATTTTCGAAATACCATAAATGAGGTGATCTAAATTGATCAGTTAATAATTGAAAATATTTACGGTCCATAATAGGCTTTTCAAACATCCTGCTTGCTTTAGGGTACTCATTTTCTGGAATTGAAAGATATTTAAATAATTCATCTATAAATCTCTCTGGAAATTCGTGGTCAAACTTATTTACTAATGCAATCCCTTCTTCCCTATTTATCTCTCCAGATCTAATCTCTTGGGCAGCATCATAGCTAGCACGTCCAAGTCCAAATTTTATACCGGTAGTGTAATAATGAAGGTCATCAATACGATCATCAATACTATTGTATTTTGAATAAGTGCCAGGTGTTCTTTCTGGAGATGCTTGAAAATTTCCATTTGAAACTGCATAGTAATAGCACGATTGTGGATGCCATTTCAGATAATATCCCAAGTAATGAACATCAATATTTTTTTCTTTAATCTTATCTGGGTCTGCCGGCAGATAGGGTTGTAAGTCATTTTGACCTACTCCAAAATATTTTTTTAAGTCATGAATAGAAACGCCACCGAGATTAATTTTAGACTGATCATCTGAGGTAAAATAAGACCAATCTCTTTTTGCTGATTCTGTATCAGAAATTGGGTTCCCATATTCGGCTTCATTTTCTCCATAAAAAACTAGTGGTATATCATGCAAAATTGCCATTTTAGGTGCTAATGATTTTTGACCAAACATAAAAGCTTGAAAAGGATGAAGTAATAATTCAGTTGAAAGTCTAGTTAATAACCTATGGACAAGAGCATTTGGAGTCATTAAATAATTATCATGGCCAGCATGAATCCAAGCCTGAAAATTTTTCCATCCCCAGTCAGTGTAGATGTGAGGAGCCCAAGTAACTGTTAAAGGATGCATGTTATATTTAGTTTTTAATATATGTGAAGCATAAAAACTATCTTTTCCTCCTGAACCTGGCAATATGCAATCATATGAACCATCATTTTTTCTATGTTGATTACATAACTCAATTAATTGACGCTCACGATCTTCCCAATTAATTAAATTTTGTTTTTTTTCTGCAAAAATACAGGCATCGCAAATTCCTGCATCATTAAAATTAATTGTTTCTTTTACTGATTCTCGTGTGTGTTCATACTCAACTGCAGAGTTGGGACGCTGATTAGAAATTACACATTTTTTACAAAATATAGTTTTTTTTGGTAATCCATAAAGAGCTTTTAAATCTTTCTTATCTTTAGCAAAGTCCTTCAAGTTTATTGGGGATGGATATTTAATTTTTTTCATATTTTTTTGTTTGCCTTATTTAAATCAGCCGACCTTCCAACATCAAGCCAGGGTTCATGCATTGGGTATGCAATTACCTTTTGTGAACTTTCCATCAATTGTTCAAACAACTTTGGCATATCACAATGACAATCTTTTTCTAAAAATGATAATGCACTGTTAGATAACGCATATACACCTGCATTTATATGAGTTCTATTTATTGGTTTTTCTTCAAAACCTCTAATATCAACACCATCTAAGCGTACGACTCCATAGGGATTTTGCCATTCATATAAATTTACTGCCATTGTGGCTATAGAATTATTTTTACTATGAAAATCTAAAAGTTCGGCATAACTTATATCTGTAATTACATCACCGTTTGAAACAATAAAAGGTTCTTTAGTTTTAAGATTAAGTAAACTTAATGCACCGGCAGTACCTAATGGTTTTTTTTCACGAATATAATTAATATTAACACCCAATTTTTTTCCATTTCCAAAATAGCTCTCTATCATCTCACCTAAATAATTTATTGATATTATAAAATTTAAAAAACCTTCAGATTTTGCGCGCTCTATAATATGCTCTAGGATTGGCTTTCCTGACACCTCAAGCATTGGTTTAGGGCAATTTTCAGTATGTGGTAAAAGTCTTTTACCAATTCCACCAGCCATAATAACCATAATATTATTTCTCTCGTTTTCAATCGTAATGCTGTGCCTTAAAAATAGTCCAACTATATTTTTTTTATTATTAATAATTGGAACTTGGAAAATTTGGTTTAATTCCATTAACTTCAGTGCTGATTTTTTATCAAACTCCGGCGGAACTACTAATGCTTCATAATTAATAATTTTTTTAATTGAATCATTAATATTTAAATTTGCTAATAAACCACGTCTAATATCTCCATCGGAAATTGTTCCAATAAATTCATCTTTATGATTAACAACAAGCACTATTTTTAATCCACTATTATTCAAATTACTTATTGCTTCCTGGATTGATGAGTTAAATTTTAAAACTGATTTTTTCCAAAACTGTTCAGAATTTTTCAATGAATTCACCTTAATATTAATTTAAGTCAAAAAATTGTTTTTTTAAAATACCGTTTGATTTTTGGTTTTTAATAATGCTAATAATTTTTTTGCTCGCTCCGCCTTTACCATAGGGGTTTACTGTTTTTTTTAAACTTGCCAAAAACCTTTTTGAATCTAATTTTTTTATTGCTTTTTCTATGCAAGATCTTTCTGGTCTACAATTAATTACGCTGCTCGCCTGTAATCTGCCTTTTTGTCTATCGCCAATATTTATTGTAGGTATTTTAAATGAGGGTGCCTCAAGGAGCCCACTAGATGAATTTCCAATAACTCCATCCATATGACTCATACATGAGAGATAATGTAATTGGCCAAGAGATTTAAAAACTATTGCATTTAAGTTATTGGAAACAAATTTATTAATTAATTTTATTATAATCAAGCTACCTGTATCTGAATTAGGTAAAGTAAATATTAATCCAGTTTCTTTTAGAGGTCTTAAGACTTTGAGTAATTCTAAAAACTGTTTTTCGGTTGAGTCACTTTCTAAAGTTTCTGAATGAAATGTAATAAGATAATTTTTGTTCTTAAATTCAAAACCAAGATCATTTTCAAGTTGATCTCGCTTAATTAGCATTAAAGAATTAATACTATCTACACCTAATCCTCCTACATTAAATACTTTACTAGGCTGTTCTCCAAGTTGAATCACTCTTTTTTTATAAATATCATTTGCGACAAAATGTATATGAGACATTTTAGTAATTGAATGACGGAAAGCTTCATCAATAGCACCTTCTGTTAATTCACCACCATGTAAATGAGCAATTGGAAGACATTCGATAAGCGCTACAGAAGTTACTGCAAATATTTCAAATCGATCCCCAAGAACAATAATTAAATCAGGTTTTAATTCAGAAAAAATAGATGGAAATTTTAATTGGCAATTTGCCATAGATTTCAATAGACCTCTTGAGCTATTATCCCTTGATAAAATCTTTACTTTCCTATCAATTTTAAATCCATCATTCTCAATCTCTCGATATGTCATACCATACTCAAAAGATAGGTGAGTACCAGTAACTACAGTCTGGAGAATTAATTCTTTATCAGTCTTAATATTTTTCATCAACTTTTTTAAAAGTCCATAATCTGCTCTACTACTAGTAACTACACATATTCTTCTAAAATCTAGTTTATTCATAACACTATTAATTCGTCTTCATCAAAAACACGTGGGGCTTTTTTACCAATTATAAAATTCCACTTCATAGGGGAAATTCCAGTTCCAGGTCTTTTAGTGGTTAAATTATTTTTAGTAAATAATTCCCCTTTTTTAATTTTCTTCTTAGCTACAATCGATTTTCGTACTATTGACATATTTTTTATCTCAGATTTACTTGCTTTTTTAATAGCTTTCCCCAAAGACAACTCAATATTACGAATTAATTTAATCATTAACTTAAATTCTTTCGGTTCAAGACTTGCTTTATGGTCTGGACCAGGTAATTTCTGATTAAAAGTGAAGTGCTTTTCGATTATCTCTGCTCCTAAAGCTGCTGCGGCCAATGAAATCTCGATACCAGCTGTATGATCTGAATATCCTACAGAAACTTTCAATTTATTTTTAATTTCATTCATCGCATTTAGATTTATTTCATTAAGTGGTGCAGGATATTCAGATGTACAATGCAGAACTGTGATATCTTTTCGATCCAATCCTTTAGATTCCAAAATTTTAATAGCATCTTTAATTTCTTTTATGTTTGACATTCCAGTCGATAAAATAATTGATTTAGCAACTCCTCCCAAATGTTTAAGATAAGGAGCATTTGTAATTTCACCAGATGGTATTTTGAATATTTTTTGTCCTAATTTTGATAATAAATCTACGCTTTCTATATCAAATGCTGAAGAAAGAAATTTAATTTTTTGTTTTTTACAATGAGCTATGATTTTTTTGTGCATATCATGACTTAATTCCAATCGAGCTAACATATCCTTATGAGACTCACTATCGTTAGTATTTTTTATTTGATAAACAGTTTTTTTAGTTTTTTTAGTAACTAATTTATCAGCTTTAAAAGTTTGAAATTTCACATAATCTGCACCGGCTTTTTTTGCCTCATCAATTAATTTTTTTGCTAAAGATATATCTCCGTTATGATTAACCCCAATTTCAGCAATAATTTTGATTCTGTTTTTCATAATTTGCTCAGCCTGTAAATCTTGATCTATCTTCTAAATCTTTCCTAACAGACAAGCCCATTCCAATTACAGAATTCTTTCCAATTGAAATATTATTTTTTATGCATGCTGAGCTCCCAATAAAAGTACCAGTCCCAATTTTTACATTGCCATTTATAATACAATTTGTAGAAACATGACATCCATCTTCAATCTGAACGTGATGCTCAATTAGTGCTTTTGAATTAATGATGCAATTATTGCCAATATTAACTCCTGCGTTAATGATCACTCCATGCATGATAATGCTCCCATCTCCAATATCAGCATAATCAGAAACATAAGCATTTGGTGAGGTAATTGTTGGCATAGAAAAACCAATTTTCGTGGTTTGAATAAAAATATTATTTCTTATATCTGTATTAATTTTCCCAATTGAAATGTGGGCATTTTTATATTGTTTGAATAAATCGACTAAATCATTATCAATCCCAATAATATTATATCCACAGACTTTTCTTCCTAATTCTTCTTTTTTTCCAATCAAACCAGCAATTTTAAATTTATCTTCCTGCTCTATAACATCAATACAAGATAACGCATGTCCACCAGCCCCTATTAATATTATTTCTGGTTTAGTCATTATTAAATTTTACCTATAAGGTTAGAGCTACTAGGAATATTTATTAATCTATCAGCAATTGATTCTGAACAAGATAAGTTCATTCTCGGATTATTGCTAAATTGTTTTAATCTATGCATTAATATCCAAGCAGGACGCGTCATCAATCCATTTTCATTTGTTAATGATAATATTTCATCACGATTGTTTTTATTTTGAAAATCTAGTAATAATGTTTGAAGCCAATAATTACTTTTGCATTCGTTTGGTTCTTTAAACAAACTAACGCCTTTAATTAATGAAATTTTATCCTCATATTTTTTAAACAATAATCTTTTTGATTTTAGTAATTTAGGAAGCTGTTCCAATTGAGCACAACCTAAAGCTGCGTTTATATTAGGAAGTCGATAATTAAACCCAATTTCATCATGTAAATAGTCCCATTTGTGATCTAATTTAGCAGTTGTTGATAAATGTTTGGCTTTTTTAGCGATTTCTTTGTTATTAGTCAAAATTGCTCCGCCACCACCTGTGGTGATAGTTTTATTTCCATTAAAACTCAAAGCGCCCATTAATCCAAAAGTACCAGTATGTTTATTCTTGTAATAACTTCCTATTGATTCAGCAGCATCTTCAATAACAAGAATATTAAATTTTCTCGCAATATCTACTATTTCATCTATTTTGCAAGGATGTCCAAAAACATGAGTAGGAATAATAGCTTTAATAATTTTATTTGTTTTTAAATTTATACATTTACCATCTTTCTGTTTGGTGAATTTATTTAAGTATTCGTAAAGTTTTTTTGGGTCAACACCTAAAGTATCTTCATTATTGTCAACAAAGTGGGGAGTAGCTTTAAGATAGCTAATTGCATTTGCTGTTGCTACAAAAGTAAACGTAGGAGCAAGAACTTCGTCGCCTTCTCCAACATCAGCCAATATTAAAGCCAAATGAATTGCAGCCGTCCCATTAACAAGAGCAATTGCATATTTAGCTCCTGTTAAATCGACTAAGCTTTGTTCAAATTGTCCAACAAATTTTCCAACTGAAGATACATATGTTGAATCAAGACATTCTTTCATATAATGCCATTCATTCCCATCAAAAACTGGCTCATGAAGACTGCAATCTTTTACACCAATAACATTATGAATTGAGTCTATTATTTGTTGGCCTATCTGTAAATTTTTTTGCATTTTTTATAAATTATAAATATTAGATTTATACAAATCCAAATTTTTTGAATCTAAAAACCATTTTGCAGTTTCCTCTAAGCCTTTGCAAAAACCCTCTCTATTGCCATACTTTGGTTCCCATCCAAATAATTCTTTAGCTTTTGAATTGTCTGCACATAACCTTTCTACCTCGGAATCCTTAGGTCTAAATCTTCGCTCATCATTGATAATTTTAATATCAGCATTCATTACCTCAGCAATAATTTCTGCTGTATCACCAATTGAAACTTCATAATTACTTCCTAAATTAATAACTTCGCCTAGCCCTTTTTTTGAATCAAGAGCTGCAATAAAGCCATTAACAGTATCTTTTATGTAATTAAAATCTCTTGTTGGAGATATTGAACCTAACTTAATTTCTTTTTTTCCATTAGCAATTTGGGTAATTATTGTTGGTATTACTGCTCTAGCGGATTGTCTTGGGCCATATGTATTAAAGGGTCTAATAGTTACGACAGGTAATGCAAAAGATGAAAAGAATGAAAAGGCCAACTGATCAGCTCCAATTTTTGAAGCAGAATATGGTGATTGGCCTTGAAGTGGGTGATTTTCTGTAATTGGAACAAATTTAGCTGTTCCATAAACCTCACTGGTTGAAGTATGTATAAATCTGTCAACATTAAATTCTTTGGCTGCTTGAAGAATATTTAGAGTTCCCTTCACATTCGTATCAATATAAGTTTCTGGAGAATGATATGAGTATGGAATAGCAATTAGGGCAGCAAGATGAATAATGGCATCACAATCTTTAACTGCTTCACGAACACCATTTGTATCTCTTATATCACCTGAAAAAACTTCGAATTTATTTTTTAATTCAGGTGACACTTTATCTAACCAACCCCATGAATTAAATGAATTATAAAGAACAAAAGCTTTAATATCATACCCTGCCCTAACTAAAGCTTCAGTTAAATGCGAACCGATAAATCCATCTGCACCAGTAATTAAAATTTTCATTAATTTAACCTTATTTATAAATTTATTATAGTTTGTTTATTAAGCATTCTTAAGTAATTATGTCTTTGTATGAACCGTGTCGTTTTACTTTGCCATCAGCAATTTCTATTATTTGTGAGCAATTTTTAAGTGTAGATAGTCTGTGAGCAATTATCAAAATAGTAATATCATTATCAAGACTTATAATTTCATTCATCACAGCTGATTCTGTCTCATTATCTAAAGCACTTGTAGCTTCATCAAAAATAATAACATCTGTTTTTTTGTATAAAGCTCTAGCAATACCAATTCTTTGTCGCTGCCCTCCTGAAAGTCGAATACCTCTTTCACCAACTACTGTGTCATACTTGTTTCTCCATGAAATAATCGAATCAGAAATTTTTGCTTTTTTTGCACATTGATAAACAAGCTCATAGTCAATTTCATCTACAGGAACTCCAAATGCTATATTTTCAAGGATAGTTGTATCAGCTAAAAAAATATTTTGTGGTACATGAGCAATATGAGATTGCCATGCTCTATAATTTTTATTAGTTATTTTATTATCATCAATATAAAAATTGCCTTTCACTGGTGATAGCAAGCCCATAATAATATCTATTAAAGTACTTTTACCACTCCCAGTAACACCAATTACTCCTATTTTGGATCCCTTTTTAATTTCATAATTAAAATCTTTTATTATTAAAGGGCCTTTTTTACTATATGAAAAATTAATTTTTTCGAGCTTAATTTTAGTTTTGAATTTGATTGGTTTTATTTTTTTTAAATTGGCGTAATCAGGTAAACCTTGATTAAGGTAATACAATATATCTCTTAATAATGCACTACAGCCAAAGATTGAAGACCAACTTGAATAGATTTGTTGTAAGATTGGTAACAATCTTTGTGCTGCTAAAGCAAAAACTCCAAGAATTGGTATAGCATTTGTTAAATTTTCAAGATTACTAGATAGTGAAAATGCCAATATAGCCAGTATTGTTATACCTAAAGCCTCAACAATAAATCGGGGTGTTTGTCCAATTATTGCTAACCCTGCCTGAGCTTTTCTTAAAGGTAAATCATAATTTCTAAAAATTTTACAATAAATTTCTTGAGTACCGTCAATCAATACGTCTCGAATACCACCAAATCCCTCTTGAAGTGACTTTATTAATAAGTTAGATTTAATGTTTATACTTTCACTATCTTTAAATAATTTTTTCTTAGTTACAAATAAAACAAAGCCATAAATACCTCCAAAACCAAAAATAATAATTAATGCTGCTAAAGGCTCAATAAGAAGAACAGTTGTAAAAATAGCAAGCAAAATTATTGTTGCACTAAAAATTAATAAAGCTGGCATTAAAACTTGAGTTACAACTAAATGTGTTTTGTGAGAAATACTAGCAATAAATTCACTACTATTTGTTGAAACTTGTTCAATATACGGTAAATATAGAGCATATCGATAAACAGAAATACTTAAATCCGCGCCAATAGCGTAAGCAAAATGAGTTTGAGTCCATAGTAAAATTAACCTCATCGCTCCAGCTAAAAGAACTGCGGATATGAAAAAAATAGTCATAGGAAATAATAATTCATTAGGATTTATAAAGCCCATTTCTAAGAAAATAGGATTTAACGTTTCTTGGTTAAAAACTGTCTCAGGGCTGGTAAGTGCTCCTAGAAATGGTAAGACGGCACCAATACTAATAATTTCAGCTAAAGAAACTCCAAGCATTAAGAAAATTAAAAAAATAAGCTGAATCTTTCTTCTAGTTTGAATATATGTCCATAAATTAAATAATAAATTTAAGATAGTTTCTTGTTTGTTATTTGCCATAAAATCTAAAATTTTAAAATTAAGTTTTTTATCCTAAAAGATGACATTCCGTCGTTTTTATATGTGTGATTTTTAATAAAATCTCTAGTATTAGTTTGTAAATTTTTTTCTTGAGAATCTTTACCTATTGAAATCTTATAAAAAATATTTAATAGTTCTTCTTTCGATCTTGGAATTAAAACTGCCTTTGATTTTTCAAAAAATTTACTAAAAGGCCAACCAGGGAAAATTGGACAAATTGATAATTTATTAATAATTAATGCATCAATTGTTGAAGTTGAACCAAAGGAAAGAAAATAATCAGAAAGATGAATTAATAAGCTTATATCTTCTTTCTTGTCGATGAATATTACATTCTTACAAGACTTACCTAAAATAAAAGATTCATGAATATCTTCTACAGGATGTGGTTTAACTAAAAAAGTTAAATTTGGAAAGGCTTTGGCTGTTTCAAATACTGCTAACTTCATATCATCAAGGACATTAGAATTACTAAACATATGATGAGATTTATCTGTATAAGTTGAAGCATATAAAATAATTTTTTGATTACTATTTAATTTGTATTTATCGCGAAGATTGTTAAGTATTTTTTTGTTTGGAAATACTAATGCGTCATGCCTTGGAGATCCAGTTATAAGTATTTTTTCTTTTTTTATTCCATGTTTTATTAAATTATCTTTAGAAGATTTACCCCAAACTGCCACCTTATCCGCTACAAAAAATTTCCATTCAACACCTTCAGGGCCTGTTAAACCAAATTGAATATCAAGTGATGGTATATTTAAATTCTTACCAATTAATTTATAAATTCTAGTTCTTGCATCCGATGCATCAGGAGAGATAATTTTTTTTGGCTTATATTTATTAAGAATATATTCGGAGATAATAGCTTGCTCTAATATTAAAGGAATATAACCATTAAATAAAACTTTTAAAGATAATTTTAATGCCTTACCATGCTTACCAAATAGAAATTTATTAGAATCTCCTTTTTGGATTTCAGAATAAATACTATTTATTTTTTTTAAAACTATTTTTTTAAAAGATTTAGATTTACTATCCAAATCTTTGTCCCAGAAAGACCATATATCCCTGTAGATAACACCCTGTATTTTAGGCAAACTAATAAAAGAACCACTTTGATCTGTTAGAACAACTATTTTAGCTTTCTTATCTTTTTTTAAGCTTAGAATAACTGGATGAAGAATATCTAAATACATCCTCGGCATAAATGCTAAAAATATAATTGCATTCTTAGGTAAATGATTATTACGTTTTTTTTTAAATGAATTTTTTATTTTTTTTCTTATCAACCACTCTCGAATTATTATAAATTTGGGCTTTATAAATAGTTTAAAAAAAGAAAATATTGATTTTGCTGAGCTAGCTGTAGTTAAATGTCTCCAACACATTTCAGCAGAAAAAACATCCCAATAAGAAACTTCATTAAAAGTTAATTTATCAACTAAATTTTGATTATTTGAGATATTAGCCCTTCCAAATTTTTTGACTAGGTCGGCATATTCAGATAATTCTTGGACAAATTTAGACATTAGGTAAATTGTTTGCCAATAAAAGATTTTAAATATTTATCTAAGCTCTTTGCTGAAAATTCCCAAGTCCATTTATCTAATACACATTTAATTCCATTTTTTGACATTCGATTCCATTTGTCTTGATTTTTAATCAATTCCATAATTGCTTTAGAAAATTCTAATGAATCTCTATCAGTTAAAATACCATTTTTATTATTTACAATAGTCTCCCTAAGACCAGCTTCTTTTATAGCAACAACTGGAGTTCCACAAGCCATAGATTCTAATGCAACCAACCCGAGAGGCTCTAAAAAGTTTGCACATACTGTTATTTTTGACGAATTGTATTCTTTAAGTAGAGTTTTATCATCGATTGAACTTACAAAGGTAACTTGGACATTATATTTCTTTGCTAGCATTTTTAACTTAATCTTATATGAGGTTAAATATTGATGGGCTCCATGAATAATTTTTAAACTTGGTCTTTCAGATTTATTTATTCTCCCAAGAGATTCGATAACAAATTCATGTCCCTTTGATGGAAAAAGTGAGCCTACTGATAAAATTATTTTTTTTCGGACTATTCTTTTTATTGGCTTAAAAAAATTAGTATCTACCCCTGGATAAATAACTTTAGGAAATAATCCATAACATAAATATAATCTCTCTCTTGAGTAAAAAGAAGTTGTGCAAATAGAGTCCGCGCAATTAGCGTTTTTCTTATCGATACCAATAAAAAAATTTAGGCCTATTTTCCTCAAAAAATTAAATGGAAAAACAAAATATTTTTTAGGGTAATGAGGCTCAAAAACTCTAGCCATAGGTTCATGACATATATAAAAACTTGGAGTTTTTAAAAATCGTAATAAAAATGGACTATTTGTAATTTTGCATTGCATTGTTAAAACAAGATCATATTTATCTTCATCTATTTTATTAGCTAATTTTTTAGATTGAAAGATTAATGGAATTAGAGAAAATAACCTATTAACCTTTTTTGGGAATTTTTTTTGAGATTCATTTTGTATAAAAATTTTATTTGCAAATGGCTTAACATCCCATGTTGTTTCAGATTTATCATTAAAAATAAATAGATCAATTTTATGAACTTTACTCAACTGTTTAGTCCATTCAAAAACTGCTCTTTTAGCACCTCCGGGAGGTAGGTTATGAAATAATGCTATTTTCATAAATATGTAATTTGAATTTTTAAAAAATAATTCTTATGACTCAAAATTTTCATGAAGTTGTGAAACTCTAAAGGTATCTTCTTCGTATTGACCACCACCTCTTGGTCCTTTAGTCAAAATAAGTAAAACGGAATTACCATCAACTCCATGAAGTGAATGCCTTTCCATAATTGGTGACTCAAGCATGTCGCCAGATTTTAAAATACGTTTTTCAACTTTTTCATTTGGCATTTGTGTATAAGCTACGACTTTTCCAGATAAAACATAAGAATATTGAATAGAATCTTTATGATAATGATTACCTCTTATAGATCCTTTGGTGATAGTAATTAATGTGACACAATCTACTACAACCTGTTGAAGTATATCTGATATTGTTCCTCTCTCATCCTGATGAGCAATTTTTATTTGGTGAACTATCATTTATATTTATTCCTTTTTTTAATTAAATAATTTTGGGTTTAGGTATTGGGATAATAAATTTACCTCCAGAATTTTTAAACTCTGAAAGGTTTTCAATAATTTCATCAGCAAAATTCCATGCTAACAATAAAGCATAATCAGGTTTTTTTTCAAACAGTTTGTTATCTGAAAAAATTGGAATATGTGCTCCAGGTGAATATTTACCAATTTTAAGAGATGATTTTTCCGTTATAAAATCTAAAATATTAGAATCTATTTCGCAATAATTTAATAAAGTCATACCTTTTGCAGGCGCACTAACCGCAGCTATACTCTTTCCTTGTTTTTTAATTTCTAACAGAAGCTCACGTAATTGTTTTTTATGTTCTTTGACTTGCTCACTGAATAAATTTAACCTGGAAATATTAAATAAATTAGCTTTTTCTTCTTTTTTAATAATTTGATTTACAGATTTTTTTATAATATGTTGATCTTTTCTACAAACAAATATTCTTATTGAGCCACCATGAATAGAAACCTCATCAACATCAAATACTTCGAAACCAAAACGATTAAACAATGAGTTCAATGGCTTTACCGAAATATATAATAAGTGCTCATGATAAATTGTATCGTATACCAAACCTTCAATAAGGTTTAAAAAATGAGGTGCTTCTATTACAAACATTCCATTATCTGTTAACAAACAATCTACTGCTTTCATTAAGCTTTCAAGGTCATTAATATGAGCAAAAACATTAGTAATATTAATAACTGAGGCTTTCCCTTTTTTTGAAACAATTTTTTTTGCTAAATTGTAGCTTATAAAATCATTTATCGTCTCAATACCATTTTGATTTGCACTCGCAGCTATATGTTTTGATGGCTCAATACCTAATACTTTACATCCTCTTTTTTTATAAGCACCCAGTAAAACTCCCACATTACTGCCTATATCAATAATCAAATCATCAGAATTTAATACTGCTTTTTTTACAACGCTCTCTCCAAATTGATCAAAATGAAGACGACCCGTTTTAGTTGTGGATGACTCATACGGATAATCATTCTGATATAAAATCTTTGGATCAACTGTATAATTCAACTGTGAAATTCCACAATCATTGCAAAGACAAACTTCTAATGGATAAACAGGATCATTTGAAGATTTAAATTCTTCTTTAATAAAAGCATCTGCCGCTGGAGTTAATCCTAAGTCTAAATATTTAGTTAAAGAAGTACTTTTGCAAATTCGACAATTTTTTAATTTCATATTATGTAATCCTGTATATATCTAATGTTTTGAATCATCTGATATTGAAGATAGTTTTGCTACTCCATAAATATGCTCAACAATACCTATTGCTTCTGATGCTTGTTCAGCATTATGATAATTAAGTTTTCCTGAAGAAATACTATTAGCGAAATCATCAATTTGATTTGAATAAGTTTTAGTAACATCAATTTTTTTTAAATAATTGTTAATTGGCGTTTTATTTGATGCAAAATCTATATCAATAAAACCTGATGTTGATGCAAAATTTTTAAGAATTAATTTTCCATTCGAAAAATTTAAAATTAAACTACTTTTGTATTGCTTATTTGAATTTACTTTAATTGAACAACTAATATCATCAGATAAAAAAGAACACTCTATTTCATTTTCAATATTTTGTTTATTAGCTCTAAAAGAATCTATATTTTTTAATTTGATACTAGTGCCTAATAAGAATTGAATGACATCAATGCAATGGATACCGGCGTCAATTAGTGCGCCTCCACCCGAATATTCAATTGAATTTGCCCAATTCCTTTTTGTAAATTTCATATCATAATTAAAAATTACCTCTATAAATAGTAATTTTCCGAGGGAATTAGAATCTATAAGATTACGAACTTCATTTATTGCATCTGAGTATCTAAGCATATGTCCTACAGATAGTTGCAGTTTTTTATCTTTTGCAGTTTGTATCATTTTTAAACAATCATTTTTATTAATTGCCATTGGTTTTTCACAAATTACGTGAAGACCTTTTTTTAAACTTTCAATAGTTTGAGATGCATGCAGATAGTTTGGTGTTGCGATATATACACAATCAATATCAGATGAATTTAACATCTCATTAAATGATCTAAACCTTAAAACATTGTTTGGTAATTGCAATATATTCGTGTCTCGATCTATTATTCCTGCTAACTTAAGTTTAGAGGTTGAATTTAAAGCGGGAAGTATTCTTTTCTTAGCAAATCTACCAAAACCACATATTGCTATTTTAATTGGTTGTTTAATCATTTCATTTTTACAAAAATAAACTTACTTTTTTTTAGCAACAATAATTTGATCAAAACCTTTAACTATTTTAATTTTACATAATAATCTATCGATAAAAACTAAAACCCTTGCTAGGGTATATCTAAATTTATCGCTACCTGACATAGTCATAATCGGTGTGCCTACAAATGCATTTTTTTGATTAAAGTAAAGAACTTTAAATTTTTGTTTAAAAATTCGAGTAATGTCCTCAACGCTATGATGTTTTGCCTCTTCCATTGGGGAAAAAATTTCTTCAGGTAATTTTCTTTTTGTTGTTAATAATTTAAATAAAATTGAAATTTTATCTAAATAAGAATAATGGATTTGAGGTAAAATAAATCTTAAAGAAAGCTCTAAAAATTTTTCAATTTTACCCATTTCTAAATCATCATATGTGGCGATAATACCCCCTTCTTTTAAAGCTACGTTGGCACGAGATATAAAATCAGAAGGATCAGGTAGGTGGTGAAATGCTGCCCAACCAGATATGGCATCATACTTTTTATTTCCAAGATCAACCTCACTTACATCACCAACATTATAATTAATAGCACCAAAACCTTTTTTATGAGAATTTTTAGCAAGTGTCTTTTTAGCCAATGAAATTGCTTCTGGAGATAAATCATAAGCATCAACAATTTGACCCCTTCTAGCTAACTCAAGTGAAAGCCAGCCTGACCCACAACATATATCTAAAACTCTTCCACCAGGTTTATGGGCAACTAGGTCTAAGTATCTATCTATATTACCTCCATCTAAAATCTTACTTATAACTGGGTCAATCAATGGCAAACGCTCATCTTTTTTTGGAATAAATTTAGTTGCTGACCTTATATCTGCTTCCATAGGAACATGCCCATCTTTTGTTCTGATTTCAGCAATGCTATTAAAAAACTTAGCTTCTTCTTTTTGTACTTCTTTAATATCACTCGTATTATCATTCGGCATAAATTTAAATCCTTTTATATTAAAAAAATTATAAGGTTGACAGAGCTTTAAATGCATCTTTTATTGAATAATGATGATTACCCAAAAATAATCCATTCTTATCTATGTATTCTGCATTTTTAAGATTATTACTAATTTCAAAATCAAAGTATTTAACTACATCATTTTTAAGAAAATTACCTGTAACGATTGGTCTAAATTCAAATCCTAAATCGGTTAATTTATTAACTAATTGGGTTCTTGTAAGAGAACTTCCTGGCCTAATAACTATACTAAAACCAAACCAACTACTTTTACCAATTTCTTTTTGGATAATCAAATCGGGGTGGTTATGTAAAATATCTACGAATAATTTAGCATTTTTTCGACGTTCTGAAATAATCATAGGTAACTTTTTAATTTGCTCAATACCTACTGCCCCTTCTAACTCTAAAGGTCGAACATTATATCCAGGAAGAACAAAACGAAAAGACTCCTTAAGATAATCATCACTTTTATCTTCGCAGACTAAATTTTTCTCAGGTAATTCACGCGTCCACCCATGAGACCTAAGAGAGATTAATATTTGATGTAATTCTTCATCGTCTGTAACTATTATTCCACCTTCCATTGTAGAAATATGATGGCTATAAAATGAACTAAATGTTCCCATTAAACCAATAGTCCCAGTCTTCTTATCATTAAATATTGCGCCCATTGATTCACAATTATCTTCCAATAAAATAATATTTTTATTTTTTATTATGCTGTTAATAAAATTAAAATCATTAGGATTACCAAGTAAATTAACAGCAAGAACAACTCGGGTTTTATTTGAAATTGATGACTCTAATTGAACCAAATCATAATTTAGTGTTTCAATATCTATATCAACAAACTTAATTTTTAAACCATATTGATAAAGAGGATAATAAGTAGTACTCCAAGATACTGCTGGGACTATAACCTCATCCCCTCTTTTTAATTTTATTTTAGGATTTTTAGAATAAAAAAGTGCAGCTATCATCAATAAATTTGCAGATGATCCCGAATTAACCATTACTGAATTTTTACTGCCAATGTAATTTGAAAAATTTCTTTCAAATAAACTTACTTTTTCACCCATAGTGAAATTACCAGATGAAATAACTTCTTGCATAGCATCAATTTCTTTTTGATCCCAGGTCGCAGTAGCTAAAGGATATTTAAAATTCATTGAGCTATCTCTTTTAAATAAAATTCATATGTTTTTTTTAATCCAGCCTCAAGAGATGTCTTTGGATTCCATCCTAACTTAGTTTGTAAATCAGTATTAATCAACTTACGAATCATACCTACTGGTTTAGTTTTATCATGAGTAAAATTTCCATTAAAATCAATTACTTTTGCTACAGCTGCATAATATTCATTAACTGTCATATCTGCACCCAGTCCAATATTCATATATTTAGGAAGTTTATCAAAATGATTAATTGACCATATTATTGCATCGGCTAAATCTCCTGCATACATAAATTCTCTTCTTGCCAAACCATCTCCCCAAACTTCAACTTCGTTATTATTATTTTTTTTTGCTTGGTAAACTTTATGAATTATAGCCGCGACTAAATGTGAATAATCAGTTTTAAATTTATCAAATCTTCCATAAAGATTACATGGAATTAAAGTTTTATAAATAAAACTACTATCTTCTCTTGATACATAATCACATAATCGTGCTGTGGTTAATTTTGCAATTGCATATCCTTCATTTGTTTCCTCTAACTTGCCTGATAAAAGCATATCCTCCTTGAGAGGTGAAGATATATTAGCTGGGTACATACAAGAACTACCAATATTAATTAATTCTTTTATTTCAGTTTTATATGCAGCCATTATAATATTTCTTCCCATATCTAAATTGTCAACTAAAAAGCTTATAGGCTCTCTTATATTTGCCTGAATACCACCTATTTTTCCAGCAGCATGAATTATCATTTTAGGTTTATATTTTAAAAGAAAATTTTCTACATCTTCAAAATTACGAAGATCTAGTTCTTTTGAACTTGGAGAAAGAATTTCGTATTTAGATATATCTGGATGTTCAAGCAAGTTCTGTCCTACCATCCCCCCTGAACCAGTAACTAATATAATTTTTTTAGGCATATAAAAAATTACTCATTATAGTTTGGAGTTTTATAACCATGTTTTTTTGTCAGCTCGTCTCGCTCAGCAGAAGTTAAATCAGCTTGAACCATTTCAGAAACAAGAGAATTAAAATTAATTTTTGGAGTCCAACCTAGCTTGTCTTTAGCTTTAGATGCGTCACCTAATAAGGTTTCAACCTCTGTAGGTCTATAATATCTGGGGTCCACAGCAATGATTATTTTTCCAGATTCATCATAACCTTTTTCATCTTTACCTTTACCCTTCCAATTTATTTTTATCCCTAATACCTTTGCAGCAGTATTAACAAAATCTCTAACACTATATTGAGAACCCGTTGCTATAACGAAATCTTCTGGGATTTTTTGCTGAAGCATTAACCATTGCATTTCTATATAATCTTTGGCGTGTCCCCAATCACGAAGCGCATTCATATTTCCAAGGTATAAACAATCCTGAAGTCCTAATTTAATTCTAGCCATAGCTCTTGTTATTTTTCGAGTTACAAAAGTTTCACCACGAATTGGACTCTCATGATTGAATAAAATGCCGTTACAAGCAAAAATTCCATAAGCTTCACGATAATTTATTGTTATCCAATGCGCATATAATTTAGCTGCAGCATATGGACTTCTTGGATAAAAAGGGGTGGTTTCTTTTTGGGGTGTTTCTTGAACTAAACCAAATAATTCAGATGTTGATGCTTGATAAAATTTTGTCTTTTTTTCTAAGCCAAGCGTACGAATCGCTTCAAGTATTCTAAGAGTACCCAAAGCATCTGAGTTTGCTGTATATTCTGGCTCTTCGAATGACACTGCTACATGACTTTGAGCTGCTAAGTTATAAATCTCGTCTGGTTTTACTTTTTGGATAATTTGAGTAAGACTTAATGAATCAGTCATATCCCCATGGTGAAGATGAAATGGTCTCCCTTTTTCATGTAAATCATGAAATAAATGATCAATTCTTTGTGTATTAAAAGATGAACTTCGTCGCTTAATTCCATGAACCTCATAACCTTTATCTAATAAAAATTCAGAAAGATATGCTCCATCTTGTCCTGTTACTCCAGTTATTAACGCAACTTTAGTCATTTGTATTCTCCCTACCATATTTATCATCAATTCTTTCTATGTCATCTTCACCTAGGTAATTACCAGATTGCACCTCAATAATTTCTAAAGGAATTTTTTTAGGGTTAGCTAATCTATGAAGTTCTCCTAATGGAATAAAAGTTGATTCATTTTTCTCTAAAATTACTTCTTTTTTACCTCTTGTAACCTTAGCCGTTCCCTTAACAACAACCCAATGCTCTGCTCTTTTTGAATGTTTTTGTAGGCTTAAACTAGCACCTGGATTTACCTGGATTCTCTTAACTTTGAAGTTTGCTCCTTCATCAATTGTCATATACCAGCCCCATGGTCGATGAACTTTAGAATGATGGATTCCCTCTGATCTATTCTGGGAATCAAGATTTGCAACTATATCTTTTACACCTTGACTATTTTTTCGATTAGCTACCAAAACAGCATCAGCAGTTTCTACAATTGCAACATTTTCTAAACCAACTACTCCAACAAGTCTATTTGATGAATGTATTATTGAATTTTTTGTATCTTCAGCAATTACATCGCCTCTTAAAACGTTACCCTTTTCATTTTTATCTTCAAAAGACCACAAAGAATCCCATGATCCTAAGTCGTTCCAGCTTGTTTCTAATAAAACTACTTTAAGAGGAATATTTGCTGAATTACAATTCTCAATTACAGCATAGTCAATTGACTCACTAGGTATTTTTACAAAGATTTTTTTATTTGGCCTAATAAAATGATTATCTTTTGTCATACTCTGAAAGGCATTATATGTTTTTTGAAAAATATCAGATCTTAGAGACTTTATGGTTTCTAACCAAAAGTTAGCGCCAATGACAAACATGCCGCTATTCCATAAATAATTTTTTGACTCAAAATATTCTTTTGCTTTATTTTTAGATGGTTTCTCTACAAATTCCACAACATCAAATTCATCGAAATTTCCTTTATTTTGATTATATTTGATATATCCATAACCTGTTTCTGCCCCATCTGGAACTAAGCCCAAAATTACGACATTATTATTAATTGCAGTATTTATAGATTTTTTTAAAGCTTCTGAAAATGCATTTGAATCATTAATGATTTGATCAGCTGGAGTGACAACCAAAATTGAATCTTCTTGATCTTTAATGGCTTGCATTGCAGCCATTGTAAGTGCAGGCGCAGTATTTCTACCTACTGGTTCAAGCAATAACTTTGCAGAAGTATAATTAAGTTCATTTAACTGTTCAAGCGCAATAAATCTTTGCTCTTCATTTGTAACTACCAAAGGATCCTTAATATTTATATTCGGACTTTTAATTGATTTTATACGTTTAATTGCTTTTTGAAATAAACTCTCCGAATCAGTTAATGTTATAAACTGCTTTGGAAAGGATGATCTAGATAAAGGCCAAAGCCTTGATCCAGAGCCACCACATAAAATTACTGGCGTAATATTTATAACTTTATCCATAAATAGAAAATTCAATCATTTCATAGTATTTTGTATTGATTCAATTTCTTTTTTAAGAGCTTCATATTCTAACTTCTTTCTATTTAGAAACCCAACTGTCAAAACAGCTTTTTCCATTAATCCTTTTTTTGTTAATAAATATAAGTAACCTATTTTATTTGGATTTGAATTAAAATTTGATAATTTAATATGTCCAATTTCAATAAGTGCTTTTAAGCAATAATTGACGCTACCTAGACTAACGCCTAATTCTTTTGCTAGTTCTCTTTGAGAAATTGATGGTTTACTCTCTATCGTTTTAAGTAATTTAAAATGAAGATCTGGATTCATTGTTTTTAATTTTTTAGAAGAATTCATAAACGCTACCGCCCTGTCCGCGTTGAACGCAACATATATAAAAAATTGTATAAACTTATATTTATCATATATTTATAATCGTTCAAATTTGAACTTGTTCAAATTTGAACAACATAACTAGAATACATTCGTTAAGTAAATTCGTCAACTAAATTGGTAAAATAAATATAGAATTAAAAATGATCTGTATCTAAAAAAACTGACCCAAGCTTATCTTTATCTGACATTAAAATCTTAGAGCATTTTGGCCAATTAATTGATAAGTTGGTATCATTCCAAATGATAGATCTTTCAAAATTAGGATCATAAAAATTGGTTGTTTTATACATAACTTCTGCAGAATCTGATGTAACTAAAAAACCATGGGCAAATCCTTCTGGAATCCATAATTGTTTTTTTGTAACGCCGTCTAATTTTTGAGAAACATAAGAACCAAATGTTGAAGATTTTTTTCTTAGGTCAACAACAACATCAAATATCTCACCATGCAAAACTTGAACCAATTTACCCTGACCTTTTGGTGGTATTTGATAATGTAGCCCTCTTAATGTATTTCTTTTTGAATAAGAATAATTATCTTGCACAAAAGAAATTTTTTCACCAAAAATTTTATTTAATTTTTTTTGATTAAACCCTTCATAAAAAAAACCTCTTTCATCTTTAAAAATATCTGGTTCAAGTAGTAAAATATCTGAAATTTTTAGATGTTTATATTTCATTTAATCGATTAAACCCTCCAAATAGTCCCGATAATATTTATTATGAATTTTTTTTGCTAAAATTATTAAATCATTCTTTGAAATCCATCTATTTTTATAAGCAATCTCTTCTATACATGATATCTTTTGATTATAACGCTTTTGAAAATCGCCGACATACATACTTGCCTTAAGGAGAGATTCATGAGTTCCCGAATCAAACCAAGTATAATCTTTATTTAATATTTCAACATTTAATTTATTTTTTTTCATATATATTCGATTTAAATCAGTAATTTCTAACTCTCCCCTCACTGAAGGTTTAAGGCTTTTAGCTAATTCAATTACCTCATTGTCATAAAAATATAATCCCGTTATTGCAAAATTAGATTTAGGTTTCACTGGCTTTTCTTCAATTGAAATAACCTTTTTATCATCAAATTCCACCACTCCATACCTTTGTGCTTCTTCAACATGAAATGCGAATATAGTAGCCTCTTCCCTATTTGATGCCTTTAAAAGAAGATCACTGAAGTCAGGACCATAAAAAATGTTGTCGCCTAAGATTAAAGCAGACAAATCATTACCTAAAAAATCTTCAGATAATAGAAAAGCTTGTGCCAATCCATCTGGAGATGGTTGAATCTTATACGAAATATTTATTCCCCATGAACTTCCGTCACCGAGTAAAGCCTCGTATGCAGAAATATCTTTTGGTGTTGATATAACTAAAATATCTTTTATATTTGCAGTCATCAAAGTTGCAAGAGGATAATGAATCATTGGTTTATCAAAAACCGGAAGCAACTGCTTTGAAATCACTTTTGTCAAAGGATAAAGTCTCGAGCCATTTCCTCCGGCTAATATAATGCCTTTTCGTTTATTATTTGATATCATTTTTATTGTCCAGGGCAATTTCGTTCATAATTATTTTCAATTCATTTTTCCAGTTAGGTGGTTTTATACCAAAGGCTTTCATTATTTTATGATTGTCTAATAAAGAATTTTTGGGCCTAAAAGCTAAGGCAGCAAAATCAGAAGTATTAATGGGGCTAATATCATTTGGCATACATTTAATTTTTAATTGTAATTCGTTCGCATTATCAATTATAGTTTTTGCAAAATCATACCAACTCGCTTCACCAGAACTTGTCAAATTATAAATTCCATATAAATTATTTTTTTTAATTTCATCTTTTCTTTTTACAATTTCAAAGATTGTATTAGCAATAAAAGAAGCTGAAGTTGGAGCTCCTATCTGATCCGAGACTACATTTAATGAGTTTTTAATCTTAGCTATATTTAAAATTGTTGTTAAGAAATTTTTACCTTTCAAACTATAAACCCAACCTGTTCTTATAATGATGTGGTCTTCGTTATTTTTAATAATTGCAACATCTGCATCATATTTAGATTTTCCATAGATTGATTTTGGATTAGCTTTATCATCTTCACAATATGCTGCTTCTTTTAAACCATCAAAAACATAATCTGTTGAAAAATGTATTAATGGGATACCAAGTTTTTTAGTTTTTAAAGCCAAAAATTCCGGTGCCTTATGATTTATTTTAGAAACAATTTCTAGATCTTTTTCTGCTTGATCCACATATGTATAAGCAGCAGGATTTATTATCAAATCAGGTTTTATATTATCAATTACTTTTTCCATCTGAATTAAATTTGTAAGATCAAAGCTTTCACGAGTCACTCCAAAAACTTCAAAAAAAGGAGACAACTTTTTATTAAGATAATAACCTACTTGTCCATTTGTCCCAGTTATAAGTATTTTCATGAATAATGTTTATCAATCCATTTTTTATAATTACCATTGATAATGTTTTTTACCCATTTATTATTTTCGAGATACCATTTAATTGTTTTTTTCATACCTGAATCAAAATTTTCTTTGGGCTTCCAATTAAGTTCTTTATAAATTTTTGAAGAATCAATTGCATATCTTCTGTCATGTCCTTGACGGTCTTTTACAAAAGAAATTTGTCTTGAATAAGATACATTATCTGTTCTTGGTTGAATATCATCTAATAATTTACATATTAATTCTACAACTTCAATATTAGTCTTTTCATTATTGCCACCGATATTATAAGTCTGTCCTATCGCCCCATTTTCAAGGACTACTCTAATAGCCTCACAATGATCTTTGACATACAACCAATCTCTAACTTGCAGCCCATCACCATATAATGGTATCTGTTTATCATTTATTGCATTAATAATGCCTAAAGGTATTAGTTTTTCTGGAAATTGAAAGGAGCCATAATTATTTGAGCAATTAGTAGTAATAACTGGCAATTTATAAGTATGGTACCAAGCCCTGACGAGGTGATCGCTAGATGCCTTACTTGCACTATATGGACTATTAGGTATATATCTATTTTCTTCTGTAAATTTAGATGATTCCGCCTTTAAATCCCCATAAACCTCATCAGTAGAGATATGTATAAAACGAAAATCTTTTTTATCATTCTTTTCAAGATCTTTCCAATACATAAGTGTGCTTTGAAGCAGTTTAAAAGTCCCTAAAATATTTGTTTGTATAAAATTTTCTGGGGTAGATATCGATCTATCTACATGACTTTCTGCTGCAAAATTTATTATTGCTCTTGGATTATACTCGCTTAAAATTGAAGAGATTAGTTCAGAATCACCTATATCACCTTTGATAAAAAAATGTCTTTTATCTTTAGACAATGAAGATAAATTTTCCAAATTACCTGCATATGTTAACTTATCTAAAGAAATAATATTTTCATCTTTGCTATCAAACCACTCCATAACAAAGTTTGAACCTATAAAGCCGGCGGCTCCTGTCACTAAAATTGTCATGTTATTTTTCTAAACAAGCTGAAGTCTTTCTTCAATAAGATCACATATAATATGTCCAACTAAAATATGTACCTCTTGAATTCTTGCAGTATTATCTGATTTCACTACAAGTGAATGATCTGCAATCTGTTTGGCTTTCCCTCCATTTTTTCCGGTAAGTAAAATAGAAATAATGCCTAACTCTTTTGCAGTCTGAAGAACTTTTAAAATATTTTCACTATTTCCAGATGTTGAAATAGCAACCAAAATATCTCCAGAAGAACCTAATCCCTCAAGCTGACGGGAGAAAATATTCTCGAAACCATAATCATTTCCAACACTGGTAAGAATTGAGGTATCCGTAGTTAATGCTATTGATTTTAGGGCTCGTCGGTCTTTTTTAAAACGTCCAACTAATTCTGCTGCAATATGTTGACTGTCTGATGCACTACCTCCGTTTCCACACCAAAAAATAGTATTATGATTTTGTAAACAACTGGATAATAATTCTCCAAATAAATCAATATGTTCTGAACCAGAATCCATTAATTTACTTATTATTTCAAGATGTTCCGAAAAATTCTTTTTTATGACGTCTTGCATAATTTTTACCATATACTTAAATTTGAATATTATTTTAACTTATATCTTATATGTATTGATAAAAGCTTTAATTTCAAATTTATAAATTTCTAATGAAAAAAGCCGGCTGTGCCGGCTTTTAATCTAATGAGTTGTTTGATTTTCCTTATCTAAAAGTGTCTTTATCCTCAACTTTTCTTTTTTATATAATCTTACCCTAGCATCTGGGACGTAATTTTTGTAAGCCTGCTTAACAATGTCTTTTAAAGCTTGATGTCTATTCTTAAGTTCTTTGAAGTCCATACTGCTCCTTTATTTTATTAGAATATTAAATAAATTTAAATCTGACTTGATAAACTTTAAAATTGATCTCCTTTTTATAAAAATTAAATAATAAACCTACAACATTAACTTTATACCTATTAAAAAAAATTTCTAGTATTATTTAACATTAAATAAAAATTTAATCTTTAATTAAAATTAAATATGAGCTATCTCGAAAAAAAAGTACTAGGTGAAATTCAATTTTATGTAACTACAAAATATGCATGTGGGTATATTAATGGTCAAGATGCACAATCTATTGTTGCAACTCCATATAAAAAAATTAATAGTGAAAATTTTAATAATCTAATAAATAAAGGGTTTAGAAGAAGTGGACAATATGTTTACAAACCTAATTGTCAAAATTGTAGCGCTTGCATTCCTATCAGGCTTTTAGCACAAAAATATATCCCAAGTAAATCCCAAAAAAGAGTCAAAAAATATTTAGATAAACTTACAGTAAAAATTTTACCGTTAGTATTTGATGAAGAACATTATGAATTATATGTGCAATATCAAAATAAAAGACATAGAAATAAGAATGAAGATGAAGATGATATTGCTGACTACAATGATTTTTTAATTAAAAGTAATGTTAATTCAAAAATTATTGAATTTAGATTAAATAATGAACTTAAAATAGTATCAATTATTGACTTTATTAATGATGGAATATCTGCCGTTTATACTTTCTATGATTGTAATAATAATAAACTAAGTCTTGGAACAATTTCTATTATTTGGCTACTAGAATTATGTAAAAGAAAAAACTTAAAATTTTTATATCTTGGTTATTGGATAAACGAAAGTCAAAAAATGAAATATAAAACAAACTTTAAACCCTATGAGTTAATGATTGAGGGAGTCTGGCAAGAAGCGAGCAGTTAAATAGCGTGATACAATTTTCCTTTTCAGCAAACGTTTACTAATGAAAAATTTATATATATTTGGTGTGGGTTTGATAGGTGGTTCGATTGCTCTTAAAGCTCGAGAACTATCATCGTTTGAAAAAATAATTGGTATTGGAAGAGTTGGTGGAAATTCTTTAGAAGGTTTAGTCCAATCTGGTATTTTAGATTTCGCATCAACTAAAGTTGATCAAAATATAAATGAAGCTGATCTAATTATTATTGCTGTACCTGTGGCTCAAACAAAAAATATTTTAATGCAAATAAAACCTTATCTAAATCAAAAAACAATCGTAACAGATGTAGGAAGCACTAAATCCGATATTATGAAAGATGCCAAGCTTATCTTAGAAGGTAAATCTTTCCAATTTATTGGCTCTCACCCAATTGCAGGCTCTGAAAAGCATGGGCCTTTAGCCGCAAAAAAAGATTTATTTAATAAAAAAAATGTCATCTTAACTCCTATTAAAGAAAACACTCCAAAAAGTATTAAAGCTTTGCAAGATTTCTGGAAGTTATTAGGGGGTATAGTTACAAAAATGCAACCTGATGAACATGATCAAATATTTTCAACTATCAGTCATTTACCACATCTGTTGGCGTTTAATTTAGTGAATCTAATTAATAACAAAGAGAATAAAGATATTCTATTAAACTTTGCAGCTAGTGGATTTAGAGATTTCTCAAGAATTGCAGCAAGTTCTCCAGAAGTATGGAGAGATATATGTATCCAAAATCAAAAATCTATAATCAAAGATTTAAAATTATTTCAGAAAGAAATCACTAAGATCACTAATTTTATTGAAATGAAAGATCAAAATGCTCTTGAAGAGTATTTAAAGTTAGCAAGCAAAACAAGAAAAAACTGGGTAAAAGAAGATTAAGTGAAACAAAAAAAATTAAAAGCCTCATCAAAAGTAGATGGACAAATTTGTTTGCCTGGCTCAAAAAGTATTACTAATAGAGTATTACTTATGGCGGCATTATCAAATGGTGAAACATTAATACAAAATTATCTTGCATCAGATGATACCAAACAGATGCTAAATGCATTTAAAAAACTCAATGTTGACTATAAAATTTTAAAAAAAGAACATGTATTAATAAATGGCAGTAATCAAATATTCCCAAAGAAAAAAGCTAAGCTATTTTTAGGGAATGCTGGAACAGCATTTCGACCTCTGACAGCTGTTCTTTCAATCATGCAAGGCGAATATAGTCTTGATGGAATAAAAAGAATGCATGAGCGCCCTATTAAAGACCTTGTGGATGCTTTAAGACAAATTGGGGCTAAAATAAATTACTTAAATAACGCAGGATTTCCCCCAATTCAAATATTACCTGGAACTATCAATTGTAAAAAAACTATTAAAATAAAAGGCAATGTTTCAAGTCAATATTTGACAGCACTTTTAATAGCTGGTCCTCTATGTAAAGAACATTTAAAAATTCAGATAGTTGGAAAACTAATATCAAAACCTTATATTAAAATCACTTTAAAATTATTAAAAAAGTTTGGAATAAAATACATAAATAATGACTGGAAAAATTTTACTTTAGAGCATTCATCAATTTATAAAAGTCCAAAAAAGATAAGTATAGAGGGTGATGCTTCATCAGCATCTTATTTCTTTGCTGCAGGAGCAATTGCCGGAACAGTTGAAGTAGTTAATATTAATAAAAAAAGTATTCAAGGCGATCTCGAGTTTTTAGATATTATAAAAAAAATGGGCGCACAAATTGAATATCTTTCAAATTCAATTAGAGTTACAAAAAAAAATCAATTAAAAGGAATGGAAGTTGATTGTTCAAATATTCCTGACGCTGCGATGACTTTAGCTACTTTAGCTTTATTTGCAAAAGGTATAACGACTCTAAAATCCATAGGGAGTTGGCGCGTAAAAGAAACTGATAGAATTTTAGCAATGCAAACTGAACTAAGAAAATTTGGGGCAACAGTAAAAAGCTCTAATGACTCTTTAACAATTAAACCCCCTGAGGTCATAAAAAATAATATTATTGTTGATACTTATGATGATCATAGAATGGCAATGTGTTTTTCTTTAATTTGTCTAGCAAACAAAAATATCATAATCAATGATCCTGATTGTACGAACAAAACTTATCCTAACTTCTTCAAAGATTTTGGGAGTATTATTGCTTGAAAAATAATATCCCATTTGTCATAGCTATTGATGGACCTGCTGGATCTGGTAAGGGAACAATTGCTAAAAAAATATCCACTAAATTAAATTACCATTATCTTGATTCTGGAGCTATATATAGAGTAATAGCTTATGCTGCTAAGAAAAAAAATATTAATACAGAATCCATAGAAGAACTAATAAATTTAGTCAAACATTTAAAAATTGAATTTTTTGAGAATAATGAATGGCTTAATGGTAATAAAGTCTCAGAATTCATTAGAGTTGAATCAATAGGAAAATTAGCTTCTCAAATTGCAATACACGATAAACTAAGAACTTTACTTTTAGAATATCAAAGAAGTTTTTGTAAGCCACCGGGACTAGTTGCAGAAGGAAGGGATATGGCAAGTGTTGTTTTTCCTAATGCTAATCTTAAAATTTATTTAAGTGCAAGTGTAGATGAAAGAGCGAAAAGAAGATATAAACAATTGATATCAAAAGGAAATGATGTTAATCTGTCGGACCTTGCTCACGAAATTAAATTAAGAGATAAAAGAGATAAGGATAGAGAGGTGTCACCTCTTGTTATAGTTAAAGAAGCTTACGTAATTGAAACTGATAATCTTAATGAGACTGAAACAGTTAATAAAATTCTAAGTTTATTTGATAAAGAAAAAAGGTGCTGATAACCCAAAAATTATCAGAAATAATTTAATTACCCCATCGCTAGTTGGGAACATACAGTTAAGGTTAAAAATTTAATGGCAACTATAGATAGTAGAAAAGATTCCAATACAGAAAGTTTTGCAACATTATTTGAAGAAAGTATGGCGCTAAAAGAGATGCGTCAAGGAGAGGTAATCACAGCTGAGGTTATCTCAATAGAAAGTGACTTTGTTATTGTAAATGCTGGTCTAAAATCAGAGAGTGTAATTAAAACTGAAGAATTTTTAGATGATAAAGGAACTGTTGAAGTTAAATTAGGAGATCATGTAAAAGTTGCCATTGAAAAAATAGAAGATGGCTATGGTTCAACAATCTTATCAAGAGTCAAAGCTAAACAGATGCAAGCATGGATTGATCTTGAAGATGCAATGAATAATGGTTCAATAGTTAGTGGATTTGTAAGTACAAGAGTTAAAGGTGGATTAAGAGTTACAGTTAATGGAATAATGGCTTTTCTTCCTGGATCGTTGGTGGATGTAAAACCAGTAAAAGATACTTCTCCATTTGAAAATAAAGAATGCGAATTAAAAATTATAAAAATAGATCGTAAAAGAAATAATGTAGTCGTTTCCAGAAAAGCTGTTCTTGAAGATCAGCTTGGTACAAATCTAGAATCAGTTATTGAAACCTTAACAGAAGGTGCAAACGTAAAAGGTATCATAAAAAATATAACTGATTATGGTGCATTTGTAGATTTAGGAGGAATTGACGGTCTACTTCATATAACTGATCTGGCATGGAAAAGAATAAAGCATCCCTCAGAAATTCTAAATGTTGGTGATGAAATTGAAGCTCGCGTCCTTAAGTTTGATAAAGAAAAGAATAGAGTATCACTTGGCCTTAAACAACTAGATGATGATCCATGGGTAGGATTAAATAAACGCTATCCAGTCAATACTAAACTGTTTGGTAAAGTCTCTAATCTCACTGATTACGGTGCTTTTATTGAGATAGAAACCGGAATTGAAGGATTAGTTCACGTATCAGAAATGGATTGGACAAATAAAAATATTCATCCTTCAAAGGCAGTGCAATTAGGAGATGAAGTAGAAATTATGATTCTCGAAATTGATGAAGATAGAAGAAGACTATCTTTAGGTATGAAACAATGCAAACAGAATCCATGGGAAGATTTTTCATCAAAATATAAAAAAGACGGTAAAATTTCCGGTGAAATTAAATCAATAACTGATTTTGGAATATTTATTGGTCTAGAAGGAGGTATTGACGGTCTTATTCATCTTTCAGATATTTCATGGACAGAACCAGGTGAAGAAGCAGTAAAAAAATACAAAAAAGGTGATAGTATCGAATCAGTAATTATAGCGATTGACGTTGAAAAAGAAAGAATAGCATTAGGTATCAAACAATTAACTGAAGATCCAAATCCAGAGAGCAAAAAAGAGAACAAAAAAGAAACTGAGTCAAAAAAAGAGAACAAAAAAGAAACAAAATCAAAAACTAAAACACCATCCAAGAAAAAAGACGTTGAAAAAGATATAGAAAATGCAGGAACAACTAATCTTGGTGCCCTATTAAAAGCTAAACTTGATGATGGAAAAAAATGACTAAATCAAAACTCATTTCACTGTTAGCTGCCCGATTTTCACAGTTAGTTCATAAAGATGCAGAGCTATCAGTCAAATCTATTTTAGATGCAATGAGTCATTCATTAAAAAATAATAAAAGAATTGAAATAAGAGGATTTGGAAGTTTTAGTTTAAACTATCGTCCTCCTCGCATTGGAAGAAACCCTAAAACGGGAGAAAAAGTTAATGTTCCTGAAAAAAATGTTCCGCATTTTAAAGCTGGAAAAGAATTAAGAGCTCGTGTTGATAAATAAAAATAATTAAATAAAAAAGTATATTCTTTAAGATTAGGATATGCTTTTTTTTTAACTAAAAGATAATTTATAAATATGGTTGAATTCGAATTTTGGTGGTTATTAGTAATACCTTTTTTCTTTGCGCTTGGTTGGCTAGCAGCAAGAGTGGATATCAAGCAAATAATATCTGAGAGTACCGACCTACCATCAGCCTATTTTAAAGGTCTTCACTACTTAATTACAAATCAATATGAAAAAGCAATAGAGGCTTTTGATGAAGCAATTAAAATAAATAATAATTCATTAGAATTACATTTTGCTCTTGGAGGTTTACTTCGAAGAACAGGACAAATTGACAGAGCAATTAATCTTCATATAGATCTTCTTGAAAAAAGAGAACTAACAAAAGAACAACAAGATTCAGTAAAAGCTGAATTAGCGCAAGATTACTTCAAAGCAGGCTTGTATGATAGATCAGAAGAACTTCTTCAAGCATTAAATAAAGATAAATATTATCAATTCTCTTTAAATACATTACTTGAAATATATGTAAAAGAAAGAGAATGGGAAAAAGCGATTCAAACAGCAACTGAACTTGAAAAAGTATCAGGAGTATCATTTCGGGTGTCAATTAGTCACTATTTATGTGAAATCGCTGTTAATCAGATCTTAGCTAAAAAATATGAGCAGGCTAAAAAATCCTTAAAGAAGGCGCTTGAAGAATCTAAAAACTGTACAAGAGCGAATATTCTTTTGGGCGATATCTATGCCGAGGAAAAATTATATGAGGAGGCAATTGTTCATTGGAAAAAAGTAGAATTTCAACAACCAGAATACCTAGGCCTTGTTGCTCCAAAAATTATTAATGCCTTTCAAACATTAAATAAAGTTAATGAAGGGTTATCAATTCTTGCAAGATTTTTTGATATTTATAAACTCAAAACCTTACTAAATGTTTTATATGAAACTGTTCTTAAAAACGAAGGGGCAAACAAAGCAGAAAATATAGCGCGAAATGAATTAATACAGAGACCTAGTCTTTCTGCTTTAGATAAATTATTTCAAGCCCAAGCTATAGGAAAGACAAATAAAATTGATAATGTTGAATTAATTCAACAAACAATAAAAAATACAATCGGCGATAGAAGATTTTATTTGTGTAACCAATGTGGATTCAAAGCTCGTCAATTTCACTGGCAATGCCCTGCATGTAATGCCTGGGAATCTCTTCCTTCAGAACCTGCTGATATAATTCTTGAAACTAAAATTGAGACAAACAAATAATGGATTTTATTCCAAAATTATTCATCGCAATTGACCATAGTGAAGAAAAGATAGCAAAAGAACTCATACAAAGACTTCCACCTAAAGCCTGCGGAATCAAAGTTGGCAAAGAATTATTTACAGCATGTGGACCAAATATTGTTGATTGGATAAATTCAAAAGGTTTTAAGGTATTTTTGGACCTAAAATACCACGACATACCAAATACTGTTGAAAAAGCGTGTTTCGCAGCTGCCAAAATGAATATTTCTATTTTAAATATCCATGCTCTTGGAGGAAAAGAAATGATGTTATCAGCAAGAGAAGGTATTGATAAATCAAAAAATAAGCCTTATTTAATTGCTGTCACTATACTAACAAGTATGGATGAAAATGATCTAAAAACTATTGGTATAAAATCATCAATAAATGAGCAAATTAAAAATCTTGCTTTACTAGCAAGTCAGGCTGAGCTAGATGGGATTGTATGTTCTGCAAAAGATATTTTAAATATAAAAAAATTATTACCTAAAGACTTTTTATATGTAACTCCTGGTATAAGGCTTAATAATGATCAAGATCAAGATCAGAAAAGAGTTATGACCCCTTCTGATGCAATAAGATCTGGATCAAGTATTCTAGTGGTAGGTCGTCCAGTAACTGAAGCAAAAAATCCAGAACTAACAGTTAATCAAATAATTAAAGAAATCTCTTAAATTAATTAATTCTTGAGCATTTCATCAATATCACTTGAATCTAATCTTTTCATTAAATGTTCATATTTATTAATTTCAAGAGATTCTGATTCTAAATCATCAAACAATTTATAAGGATGCTCATTGAAAAATATTGATATTTTTGATGAAAGATCTGGTGTTATTGGAGTCATATAAATAGTTATTGCTCTAAAGGCATGTAAACAAACTGAACAGATATGATGAAGCTCAGAATTCTCAATATGCTGAGAATCATTTTTCGCTAAAATCCAAGGTTCTTTTGCAGAAACAAATTCATTTAGCTTTTCAACATGGGACATTAATAATTTAACTAATTTGCTAAAAAATCTTTTTTCATACAAAGAATTAACTTCTTCTTTTATATTATTGATTTCATTTAATAAATTTATATAATCTTTATCTAAAAAATCTTTTTTTGAAATGAGTTTATTATTAAAATATTTAACAATAAAACCAGAAGTTCTACTTGGAATATTAATTAATTTGCCAACTAAATCACTGTTTACTTTTGATACAAAATCATCAAAATTAAGATCTATATCTTCCATTGAGTCATTTAATTTTGAGGAATAATAATATCTCAAAAAATCAGTATTTTTGATATTATCTAAATAACTTCTTGCTGTTATAAATGTACCTCTTGATTTTGACATTTTTTCTCCATTTACAGTCAAAAAACCATGGGCAAATATTTTTGTTGGCTTTCTAAAATTTGAAAATTCTAATGTTGCAGGCCAAAAAAGAGCATGAAAATATAAAATATCTTTTCCAATAAAATGTATTAATTCTGTTTTCTTGTCATTTTTCCAAAAATCATCAAAAGATAGATTCATTTTTTTTGCAAAATTTTTAAAGCTAGCCATATAACCTATTGGTGCATCCAACCACACATAGAAATATTTTCCTGGAGCATCAGGAATTTCAAAGCCAAAATAAGGTGCATCTCTAGAAATATCCCAATCCGAGAGTCCAGACTTAAACCATTCATCAAGTTTATTACTTGCTTCCTTTTGTAAAGTGCCTGACTTAGTCCAATTGGATAAAAACTCAGCACATTCTGATAATTTAAAAAAATAATGCTTTGTTTTCTTTTTTAATGGTGTAGAACCTGATAAAACAGAATAAGGATCAATTAGATCGGTAGGGTTATAGGTTGATCCACATATTTCACATGAATCTCCATACTGGTCTTTTGCATTGCACTTTGGACATTTTCCTTTAATAAACCGATCTGGTAAAAACATTTTTTTATCTGGATCATAAAATTGTTCTATTTCTTTTTCTAAAATTTTATTATTTTTAACAAGAGCTTTATAGATATCTTGAGATAATTCTTTATTTTCCACTGAGTTAGTAGAATAAAAATTGTCGAAATCAATATGAAAGTCTTTAAAATCTTTTGCGTGTTCTTTATGAATATTTTCAACTAGCTCTTCTGGAGAAATATTTTCTTTTTCTGCCATTAGCATTATTGGGGTGCCATGAGTATCATCAGCGCATATGTAATATGCAGTGTTCCCGCTCATTTTTTGAAACCTTACCCAAATATCTGTTTGAATGTATTCTACAAGGTGACCAAGGTGTATACTACCATTAGCGTATGGTAAAGCTGATGTAACAAGAATTTTGCGCATTAGAAACCAAGCAATCAGGTAAAATTAAAATAGTATTCTATCAAAATACAACCTTTAATCACATTAGAAATATTTTTAAATATAAAAAGTTAATACAATGGAAAATAAAATAACAGAGTTTCTTTTACAAGTCGATCATCCAGAAATAAATCAAAAGTTTATAACTAAAAAAAATATAAAATTACTGGATATAAAAGAGAATGAAATAAATCTATCTATAGAATTAAATTTTCCTTATAAAAGCCAAACAAACTTATACGAAAAAATTGTAAAGGACGGAATAGAAAAAATAACAAATTTAAAAACAAATATTAAGTGGTCTACAAAAATTTTAACTAGACAAGTACAAAAAAGTGTTAATTCCATTAAAGGAATTAAAAATATAGTTGCAATTGCATCTGGTAAAGGAGGTGTTGGAAAATCTTCAACTGCTGCAAACTTGGCTTTAGCATTATCTTATGAAGGGGCTAATGTTGGAATATTGGATGCAGATATTTATGGGCCAAGTCAACCAAAAATGTTGGGTATTTCTAAAAAACCAAACAGTAAGGATGGGAAGTCAATGGAGCCAATTATCGCTCATGATATTCAAGCTATGTCTATTGGATTTTTAGTTGACCAAGAAACTCCAATGGTTTGGCGTGGGCCAATGGTTACAAGCACTCTAGAACAATTATTAAAAGAAACAAATTGGACAGATTTAGACTATTTAATAATTGATTTACCTCCTGGCACTGGAGATATCCAATTAACTCTCGCTCAAAAAATTCCAGTTACTGGCTCAATAATTGTAACTACTCCTCAAGATATAGCGCTACTCGATGCTAGAAGAGGTCTTAAGATGTTTGAAAAAGTTAACATCCCAATCCTTGGAATAGTTGAAAATATGTCTACGCACATTTGTTCAAAATGTGGTCACGAAGAATTTATTTTTGGAAAAGATGGTGCTGCTAAAATCTGCCAAGATTACAATGCTGAACTTCTTGGAAGCCTTCCATTAGATATTAAAATAAGAGAACATTTAGATGCAGGTATACCCTCAATTATTAATAATCCAGAAAGTGAAATATCATTAATTTATAGATCGATTGCAAGAAAAACTGCATTAAAGATTGCAAATTTAGCTGAAGATCATTCCAGTAAATTTCCAAATATTGTAATTCAACAAAGCTAATTAAAGAATATCGAAACTCATTATCAAGATTTGATGATTAGCAGTTATTAAATCTACCGGTAGATCACCGCCCTCTTTCCATTTTTTAAATGCATTCGATTTTGATTTTCCACTAATGAGAAATAAAATATCTTCGGAATTACTTAATCTACTTGAGGTTAAAGATACCCTATCACTTGGTGCTTTAGGTGAATTTGTTACAGGTATAACTTGCTTATCATTATCCCATTTATGATTTGGAAATAGACTTGCCACATGGCCGTCATCACCCAACCCAAGAATAACTAAATCAAAACTTTTATTAACATCCAGTAACTTTTCATAAGCTAAAGAAGCTTCAATATTACCTAATTCGGCAGGAATTATAAAAATATTTGATTTTGAGATATTTACCTTTGATAGCCAAACAGATTCAGCCACAAAACTATTTCTTTCTGGATGATCTGAAGAAAAACATCTTTCATCGCCAAAATAAATATACCATCTACTAAAATCGATTTTTTTCTTAGCTAACAACTTGTAAATATTTACTGGAGTTGTTCCCCCTGAAAGAACTATAGAAAAACTACCTCTCTCCTTAATTGCGCGACCTGCTTTGTCAACAATAAATTTAACAGCATTACTATCTAATTCTTTTTGAGAATTAAATGATAAAAAAATTGTATTTTTTTTTAACATAAATACTTTCTTAATAAATTTTTATTATTATTTAAACATAAGTATAAGTGAATCACGGTATTTGCTATAATGCTCGCATCATAACTCAAAAAAAAATAATCCAAAAGATTATCAAATATTAAACCTCAAAAAAGGAAAAAATATGAAAATTGCGATGCTTGGACTCGGAAAGATGGGCGGTAATATGGCAACCCGATTGATTAGAAATGGTCATGAAGTCGTTGGTTATGACACTAGTCAAGATGTTATAAATAAATTAGAAAAAACTGAAAAATTAATTCCTTCAACCTCTGTAAAAGATGCTGTATCAAAGCTAGAGAATCAAAAAATAGTATGGATGATGCTACCAGCAGGTGAAATTACAAAAAAACAAATTGCTGACCTAATTCCCCTTCTTAACAAAGGCGATATTATAGTCGATGGGGGGAATTCAAATTTTAAACAAAGCGTTAAAATGGGAAGTATGCTTGAGGAATATGATATTGGCTTTATGGACTGTGGAACATCAGGAGGTGTTTGGGGATTGGACAATGGATATTGTTTAATGGTAGGTGCCTCACTTGAGGTAGCGAAGGCTGTTGAACCTGTACTAAGAGCATTAGCTCCAACACCACAAACTGGATGGCTTCACGTCGGTCCAGTTGGTTCTGGGCATTTCACTAAAATGATCCATAATGGAATTGAATATGGAATGATGGAGTCATTTGCTGAGGGGCTTGAGCTATTGAAAGGTAGAGAAGAATATGCAATTAATATAGCTGATGTAACTGAATTATGGCGACATGGATCAGTAGTAAGAAGTTGGTTATTGGACTTAACAGCTGAAGCACTTAAAGGAGATCAAGATTTAGAAAAAATTGAACCATTTGTCGCAGATTCTGGTGAAGGAAGATGGACAGCTGTTGAAGCAATTGAGCAAGGCATTCCTGCTCCAGTTCTAACCCAAGCTCTCCAAGTAAGATTTAGAAGCCAAGAAAAATCTAAAGGATATGGATATAAAATTCTCTCGATTATGAGAAATGCATTTGGTGGACACGTTATGAGAAAGAAAGGATAAACTAATCAATGGCTGACAAATCAACTTTAGTTTTATTTGGAGCAAGAGGTAATTTATCTCGTATTAAATTAATACCTGGTCTATTTCGTCTTGATGAAGCAGGAAAACTATCTGACGAAATAAAAATTGTATCTGTTGGAAGACAAAATATATCCCAGAATGAATGGGAAAATGAAATAAAAGATATGCTTGAAAAGAAATTTAATGGAAAATATAATTTAAAAGTTTTTGACCGGTTTATTAAAAAAAATATATATCATGCAACATTGCCTGATGATCCAAATGCATTTAAAAATTTTGCAAAATTAATTAATGAAGATAAGAGGTTTCCTAAAAACTATGCATTCTTCTTATCGGTTAGACCTTCTGATTTTTCAAAAATAGTAGATCAATTGGCTGAAGTAAATTTACTAAAAGAAGATAAGTATTGGAGACGAGTACTCATAGAAAAACCTTTTGGTACTAATTTAAAAAGCGCTATTGAATTACAAGGGTCAATTTCTAAACATCTTAATGAAAAACAAATATACAGAATAGATCATTACTTAGGAAAATCTGCTTTACAAAATATCTTATGGACTCGATTTACTAATAGTATTCTTGAACCAATTTGGAATAATAAATATATAGATCATATACAAATTACTAATCATGAAACTTTAGGTGTTGGTGAGAGAACACAGTTTTATGATGCAACAGGTGCATTAAGAGATATGACACAGAGCCATCTGCTGCAAATGTTAGCTTTAACAACAATGGAAAAACCAAAAACATTCTCCCCTGATGATATTAGAGTGGAAAAAATTAAATTACTCAAATCCATTAAATCTATTCCGATAAATGAAATTAACAAATATGCTTTTAGAGCACAATACAAATCAGGAGAAATTGAAAAAGAAGGTCATGTAATGGGCTATCTTGAAGAGCTAGAAAATAATAAAAGTGTTGTAGAAACTTATGCTGCAATTCGACTTCATATAGATAATCCAAGATGGAAAAATATCCCTATATATCTTAGAACAGCTAAAAGATTAGATCAAAGTGGTACATTTATTTCAGTAAAATTTAAAAATAAACAAAATGATAAAAAATTAAATTCTAATAATTGGTTTGTGTTCAATATTCAACCTAAAGAAAGTACATATTTTGAAATTCAAACAAAAATTCCTGGTTTAAATGATTCTGATCTAAGAACCACTAAACTAGAAGGAATGAATAGACTTGATTTTGACGAAAAAATTGATGCCTATGAAACATTAATGCTCGACTTACTTGAAGGAAATCAATCAAGATTTCTTCATATTGATGAAGTTAAGGCAGCATGGTCATTAATTGATCCTATAATCAAATATTGGTCAGAAAATAAGGAAAAAGTTCATCAATATGAAGCTGGAACTGATGATCCAAAAGAATCAAAAATAATATTTGAAAATAAAGACCAATTTTGGCGAAAAGGAAGCTAATGACAATAAAATCAGATAAATGGATAAGAAAAATGGCAGAAGAGCAACAAATGATTAGCCCATTTGAGCCAAAAATGATTCGTGAAAAAGAAGGTAAAAAAATAGTTTCTTATGGTACCTCAAGTTACGGATATGATATTAGATGCGCTCCTGAATTTAGAGTATTTACAAATATAAACAATACTATTGTTGATCCTAAATCTTTTGATCCAAACTCTTTTGTAGAATTTAATAGTGATCATTGCATCATTCCTCCTAATTCATTTGCTTTAGCGAGAACAGTAGAATTTTTCAAAATTCCAAGAAATGTTTTAACAATTTGCGTTGGTAAATCAACATATGCTCGATGCGGCATTATTGTCAATGTAACTCCATTCGAACCAGAGTGGGAAGGTTATGTCACTCTAGAATTTAGCAATACAACACCTCTTCCAGCTAAAATTTATGCTGGAGAAGGTTGTGCGCAAGTTTTATTTTTTGAATCAGATGAATCATGCGATACATCATATAAGGATCGGGGGGGGAAATATCAAGGTCAAAGTGGTGTTACTTTACCCAAAATTTAACCCCAAAATGTTTAAAAATTTATCTTATTTTTTAAGGAGCCACTAGATTGGAATATTGGGGATATCATTTAATATTGGATTGTAAAAATGGTGATTTAAAAAAAGTAACGTCACCCAAGCATATTAAAGATTTTGTAAGGGAACTAGTGAAACAAATTAATATGATTGCATTTGGCGAACCAAAGCTGCACCACTTTGCAACTCATAATAAAGATGCTGCCGGATATAGCCTTGTTCAATTAATTGAAACATCATCAATAACTGGTCACTTTGTAGATAAAAATGGTGATTGTTATATTGATATTTTTAGCTGTAAAGATTTTGATATTGATATTGCTAAATCAGTAGTAAATAAATTTTTCTTACCGAAACAAATAAAAGTAACATACCTGAAAAGACAGGCCTAATAGGAAATATATCTATTTATTTTCTTTCATACCGCAAAAAAGAGAATTTTAACTTTTCTTCTGATATTAAATCCTCTCTAGCAATTATTTTCCATTCATTTTGATCATAATTAGGAAAAAATGCATCGCCATCAAAATCTCCATGAACTCTAGTAATATACAAATGTGTTGCTAAAGGAAGTGCAGATTGATATATTTGCTCGCCACCGATAATAAAAACTTCATTCGGCTTTTTAACCATCGAAATTGCCTCTTCCAATGAATTTACTACTTCTACCCCACTAATCCTTAATAAAGTATTTCTAGTTATTACTATGTTTTGTCTATCTTTTAATGGTTTACCAATAGAATCATAAGTTCTCCTACCCATAATTACAGTATGATTTAAAGTAGTTTTTTTAAAATTTTTAAGGTCCTCTGATATATACCAAGGTAATTGATTTTTGAAACCTATTACAGAGTTTCGGGACATTGCGACAATGATTGACACTTTCATCATTAAACTGCAACAGGAGCTTTTATCAAAGGGTCAGGATCATAATTGGTTAATTCAAAATCATCATACTTAAATTGAAAAATATCGGTTATTGAAGAATTAATATTCATTATTGGTAAACTTTTAGGTTTTCTTTTTAATTGTTCATTTACTTGATCAATATGATTCAAATATATATGTGTATCCCCCAAAGTGTGAACAAAATCTTTACATTCTAAATTGCATACCTGAGCAATCATTTTTGTAAGAAGCGCATATGAAGCAATATTGAATGGTACACCTAAAAAAACATCAGCACTTCTTTGATATAATTGACATGATAATTTATTATTGGCAACATAAAATTGAAAAAAAGCATGGCATGGTGGTAATTTCATATTATCAATTTCGGCTACATTCCATGCAGAAACAATTAATCTTCTAGAATTGGGGTTATTTTTTATCTGATCAATTAAATTTTTAATTTGATCTATAGATTTACCATTGGAAGAAGGCCAACTTCTCCACTGTGAACCATATACAGGACCTAAGTCACCATTTTCATCAGCCCATTCATCCCATATAGATACACCATTTTCTCTTAAATACTTGATGTTAGTGTTACCTGTAAGAAACCATAATAATTCATGAATCACTGATTTTAGATGAATTTTTTTTGTAGTTAATAAAGGAAAACCTTGTTCTAAATCAAATCTCATTTGATAGCCAAAAGTTGACAAAGTCCCTGTACCAGTTCTATCCGCTTTTTTAATCCCATTATTCTTTATATGATTTAAAAGATCTAAGTATTGTTTCATATCATCGTTTTGCCAGAATAAAATTTTTAACTAATGAAGCATTATTTTCAAAAATTTCAAATTTCTGATCTATTTTTTCTAAATTAATCAATGCTTCTGGCCTAACAGGCTTCTTCCCAATTGCTTCAAAAACAGTCTTTTCAAACTTGGTTGGTAATGCAGTTTCTAAAACTAGCATTGGAGTATCTTTTGATAAATGATCAAGAGACGCTTTAACACCATCTGCTGTATGAGTATCAATAATGACATCATATTCTTCATAAAAATGCTTAATCAAATTAATTCTATTTTCATGCTTACTTGAAGAAGAAATAAAGCCAAATGCTGAAATTAATTCCTTATTTTTCTTATCAAATTGAAAAGAGCCCCCATTATCAATTTGCTCCCAATAACTATTTAAAGATAATGTATCTCTATCTATTAAATCAAAAATAAATCTTTCGAAATTAGATGCTTTTGAGATATCCATTGATGGACTTGAAGTTTGAAATGTATTTTCAGAAGTTCTAGGTTGGTACTTTCCAGTTTTAAAAAATTCATCTAGTACATCGTTTTCATTAGTAGCAACAACCAAATGTCTTATTGGTAAACCCATCATTCTTGCAATATGTCCAGCACAAATATTTCCAAAATTGCCTGTAGGAACAGTGAAATCAACAAGTTTAGAACTATTATCTGTTACATCAAGGTAACCTTTAAAATAATAAACTATCTGAGCAAGGATTCTTCCCCAATTAATTGAATTTACAGCGCCAATGTTATTATCTTTTTTAAATTGAAGATCATTAGAGACAGCTTTAACGATATCTTGACAATCATCAAAAACACCCTTAATTGCAATATTAAAAATATTATCGTCTTGCAAACTAAACATTTGAGCAGTTTGAAATGGGCTCATTGTACCGTATGGTGAAAGCATAAAGACATTAATACCTTTTTTACCTTTCATTGCATATTCTGCTGCAGGTCCTGTATCTCCTGATGTTGCCCCTAAAATATTTAATGTTTTATTTGTCTTAGCTAGAACGTATTCAAATATATGTCCTAAAAACTGCATAGCAATATCTTTAAAAGCTAGTGTTGGTCCATTTGAAAGAGATAATAAATAAAGGTTGTCCTTGAGCTTTAATGTTGGTGTTATTTCATTAGCATCTTGACTGGAGCGATTATATCTAAATACTTCTGAAGTATATGTTTTATTGATAATTTCCATCAGATCTTTAGCAGGAATATCATCAATAAATTTTTCAAAAATACAGAATGATAATTCCTGATAAGACATTGCCCTCATCTCATCTAAGTCATTTTTTGTAAATTTAGGGTAAATTTTTGGAAGATATAAACCTCCATCTGGTGCTAACCCGCCCAGTAAAACATCGCAAAAACTTAATTCTGGAGATTTCCCTCTTGTTGAAATATACCTCATATTTTTAGCTATTTAGTTGCTCAATTCTTAATTTAATTGCTTTATCAATATTTTCAGGTAACGCTTCAATTTCATAAATTATTTTTTCCATTTCTTTTTCTATTATATTTGAAGTGACTAAAATGATATCTACCACATCATCATCTTGAATCTCTTTCTGAACCATAGCATTTATAGATAAAGAATGTTGAGCAAAAACTTGAGTGATTTTATCCAGCACTCCTGATTCATTTTTCATTGAAAGCCTTATATAGAACTCAGAAGTAATATCCTCAATTAAGAGTATTTTTTTGGCTTTAATTTCATCCTTTATGAATCCAAGTATAGGTATTGAGTTAGCGTTATTTGATTCTATGTTTCTAGCTAAATCGATAATATCTGCCACGACTGCACTTGCTGTTGGTTCTGAACCAGCACCAGCTCCATAGTATAAAGTTGGTCCAACTTTATTTCCTTGAACTAAGACAGCGTTCATTGCTCCATCAACATTTGCAACCAGTTGGTTCTTTGGGATTAATGTAGGATGAACTCTTTGCTCAACAATTTCATTAAAGCATTTTGTTATACCTAGTAATTTTATCTTATACCCAAGGTCTTCAGCATACATTATATCTTTTTGCTCTAAATTACTTATGCCTTCAACGTATGTTGCTTTAAAATTAATAGGTATTCCAAATGCTATAGATGCCAATATAGTAATTTTATGTGCAGCATCTACTCCCTCAATATCAAAAGTTGGATCTGCCTCAGCAAAACCAAGTTCTTGAGCTTGCTTGAGTGCAACATCAAATGCTAAATTATTTTCTTTCATTTCAGTAAGAATATAATTTGTAGTTCCATTTAAGATCCCAACAATCCATTCAATCTTATTAGCAGCCAAGCCTTCTCTTGTTGACTTAATAATTGGTATACCTCCGGCTACTGCTGCTTCATATGATAAATTTACATTATGCTTGTTTGCTAAACTTACTAATTCTTCACCGTGCATAGCAACTAAAGCTTTATTTGCAGTAACAATATGCTTATTATTTTTAATAGCTTCCTCTACCAAATCTTTGGCAATACCGGTTCCACCGATTAACTCCACAACTACATGTATATTTTTATCTTTTACTAAATCAAATGCGTCCTCATAAATGATTGTTTTTTCATCAACCACTTCTTTTGCCCTTTTTAAATCTTTCTCTGCTAAAGCAAATACAATTATTTCTTTTCCTGTTTTACGAAAAATTTCTAAAAAGTTTTCTTTTAAAATTTTATATGTCCCCCCACCAACAGTTCCAGCTCCAATTAAACCAACATTTATTTTATTTTGCATTTTTTACTTTCTATAATCTTGTAAATAATCAGAGAATCTTTCAATTGCTATTTTTAATTCATCTTCATTTGGAAGAAACACCATTCGAATATGATTATTATCGTGCCAATTAAATCCGCTCCCTTGGACCATAAGAACTTTTTTTTCTTTTAAGAAATCTAAAATAAATTCTTGATCATTTTTAATTTGATATATTTTTGGATCTAACTTTAAAAATAAATACATAGCTGCTGGAGGTTTAACGCATGATACTCCAGGAATATTTGTCATCATTTTATAAGATAATTCTCTTTGTTTAAATAATCGGCCTGTAGGAGAAACCAAATCATTAATACTTTGATATCCTCCTAATGCAGTTTGAATAGCTAATTGCCCGGGTACATTAGCACAAAGTCTCATTGAAGCTAAGATATTTAATCCTTCTAAATAATCCTTACCTAATGATTTATTTCCTGAAACTACAAGCCATCCAGCTCTATATCCGCAAGCTCTATAATTTTTTGAAAGTCCATTGAGTGTAACAAATAAAATATCGTCAGCTAAAGATGCAATAGAAGTATGTTTGTTTTCGTCATATAAAACTTTGTCATAAATTTCATCAGCAAAAATAATTAAATTATTTTTTCTTGCCACCTCAATAATTTGCTTTAATAATTCATCTGAGTATAGAGCCCCTGTTGGATTATTTGGGTTTATAACCAAAATTGCACGAGTTTTATTTGTAATTTTTGACTCAATATCTTTTATATCTGGAAACCAATTTGCCTCTTCATCACATGTATAATGAATTGGATTTCCCCCAGCTAAAGTTACAGCTGCTGTCCATAATGGATAATCAGGCTTTGGAATTAAAACTTCATCGTTATTATTAATTAATCCCTGCATAGCCATTACTATCAGTTCAGAAACACCATTACCTAAAATAATATCGTCTACATCAACGTCGACAATAGATTTTTGTTGTGTGTAATGCATGATTGCTTTTCTTGGTTCAAAAAGCCCATAACTTTCTGTATAACCAGAAGATTTTTTCATATTTCTTATGACGTCTTGAGTTATCTCATCTGGTGCTTCAAAACCAAATGATGCTGGATTTCCAATATTTAATTTAATAATTTGGTGACCATCTTCTTCCATTTGTTTTGCATGCTCAAGAACTGGCCCTCTAATGTCATAACATACGTTATCTAATTTTTTTGATTTTAAAACTGGGGTCAAAATTTTTATCTCGATTATTAAAAATTAATTGTTATTTTACCTTAAATTAGTTTTAAATTTTTTAACAAAGTGCTTTTGATACTACTTTATTAATTTTAATTCTTGTTTTAAAGATTTATTTTAGAAAAAACTAAAGAAGCGTTTACGCCACCAAAACCAAAACTATTTGACATTGCTGTGTGAATTTTACCTTCTTTTCTTTTTAGTAAAATAGGTAATCCTTCCGCTGCTGAATCTAAATCTTCAATATTAATTGATGGTGCTAAAAAACCACTATTCATCATAATTAAACTATAAATTGCTTCATTTGATCCAGCCGCACCTAGGGCATGACCAGATAAAGATTTCGTTGAGGCTATATCTGGTATCGAACCAAATTTGCCAGTTTCAAAAACTTTACGAATTGCATCTAATTCTACAGAGTCACCAACTGGAGTACTTGTACCATGAGTATTTATATAAGAAATATTTTTAGTATCTTTTTCTGTTAATGCGATTTCCATACATCTTTGAGCACCTTCACCACTTGGAGCAACCATATCATAACCATCAGAAGTTGAGCCGTAACCAACTATTTCAGCGTATATCTTTGCTCCTCTTTGTTTTGCATGTTCATATTCTTCAAGAACTAAAATACTTCCCCCTCCAGAGATAACAAATCCATCTCGATTTATATCAAAAGTTCTAGATGCTTTTTCTGGTTGATCATTATATTTAGTGGACATTGCTCCCATGGCATCAAATAGATAACTCATAGTCCAATGCTCTTCTTCTGCACCACCTGCAAACATAATATCCTGCTTTCCCATTTGTATTAATTCATAGGCATTTCCAATACAATGTGCACTTGTTGAACATGCAGATGTAATTGCATAATTAATACCTTTGATTTTAGCTCCAGTTGCTAAACAAGCAGATACTCCATTAGACATAGTTTTAGTTACCATATATGGACCAACACGCCTTATTCCTTTTTCTTTGAGAGTCTCAGTTCCTTGAAGCATACTTTCAGTTGAAGTACCCCCTGCGCCAACTATAATACCTGTTCGAAAATTAGAAACTTTTTCCTCAGTTAATCCAGAATCCACAATAGCTTCTTGCATGGCGACCCATGCATAGGCATGACCCTTAGCCATAAATCTTAACAATTTTCTGTCAATTAATTCTTCGACATTAATATCAATTGAGCCAGCTACCTGAGATCGAAGTCCATGAGACTCGTATTCAGGCTGGAAAGTAATACCAGATTTTGCTTCTTTAAGACTCTTTTCAACCTCTTTGACATTATTGCCAAGACTAGAAACAATACCCATACCTGTAATAACAACTCTTTTCAATCAATTTATCCTTTTAAAAATCATCAGTATTTGTAAATAATCCAACTTTAAGGTCTGAAGCTTGATATACCTCTCTTCCATCAACTTCCATTTTTGCATCAGCAATTCCCATCACAAGCTTTCTTATAATGACTCTTTTAAGATCTATAATATAAGTTACTTTTTTAGCTGTTGGTAAAACTTGCCCTGTAAACTTAACTTCTCCACTTCCAAGAGCTCTTCCCCTGCCTTCTCCACCTCTCCAGCCGAGATAAAAACCAATTAATTGCCACATTGCATCCAAACCAAGACATCCAGGCATTACAGGATCACTTTCAAAATGGCATTTAAAAAACCATAAATCTTTACTTATATCCATTTCTGCAACCATTTGGCCATTATCATATAACCCCCCTTTCTCAGTTATAGAAATTATTCTATCAAACATTAACATTGGAGGAAGTGGAAGTTGTGCATTATCTTTGCCGAATAGCTCCCCTCGACCACATGCTAATAATTCTTCATTTGTAAAACTGTTTTTCTTCATAAAATCTTTCGTGTTTAATGATTATAATTAGCGCCCAATCTATTCAATAATATGTTAAATTAGCACTCATACCTGTTGTAAATTTAACAAGCACATCAATGCAGAATAATTACTAGGAATATATCACAATGAACGACCAAAAACTTACGGATTGGCGAAAACTTGCCTTAAGCCTAGAGGCAGAAATTAATAAAGTTATTGTTGGGCAAGAAGGTCCGATCAGACTTGTAACTAATGCTATATTTTCTAGAGGTCATGTTCTTCTTGAGGGTGATGTCGGAGTTGGAAAAACCACCCTTTTAAAAGCATTTGCAAGAGCAATTGGCGGTGGATACCAGAGAATTGAGGGAACAATTGATTTAATGCCTAATGACTTGATTTACCATACATATCTTGGCGATGACGGTAAGCCACATGTTAGTGACGGTCCTATTTTAAAATCTGGTGAAGATTTATCAATTTTCTTCTTTAATGAAATAAACCGGGCAAGACCTCAAGTCCACTCATTACTTTTGAGAATAATGGCTGAAAAAACATTATCCGCATTTAATAAAGAATTTAAATTTCCTCATTTGATTGTATTTGCAGACAGGAATCAAGTTGAAAAAGAAGAAACTTTCGAAATTCCTTCAGCCGCTCGTGATCGTTTCATGATGGAAATTCCAATTATCATTCCTCAAGTAGATGAGCTAATGAAAAACTTAATTTTTGATACAAAGTTTCATGATGCTGATAAATTAATTGAAGATGTTAAGCCAAATTTGATAAAATTTGATCAACTCAATCAGGTATCAGATAGTATTCAAGAAAATATTAAAGCTACCAAATCTCTAGAAAATTACTCATTAAATTTATGGAAATCAACTAAAAATCCTGAACTCTATAATATAAAAATTAGTGGGATTGATACTAAAATTCTAATTATTTCTGGTGCCAGCCCAAGAGGTATGAGTATGATGATGAAAGGTGCAAGGGTAAATGCATGGCTTAATAATAGAAGTTCAGTTATCCCAGAAGATATTCATGCTGTTTTTCATGAAACGATTGCGCATAGATTAGTTTTTAATCCAGTTTATGAGCTTCGTAGAACCGAGATATCTAGAGAGCTTTCAAATGAAATTCTTAGTAAAGTTGCCGCGCCATAATGGGCTACCAAACCGATATATTCGATTACCATATAAATTGGAAAACAAGAGGTCATCACCCTGGACAACATAAAAGCGACCAGAGAGGAATGGGTATTGAATTTGCAGGTCATTCAAATTTATTAGATTATCCTGATCCAAGAAGAATCGACATAAGGCAATCAATGCGAGACCCTCTGGAGCAAATTTATGTCAGAATATTTAATCAAAGAAGTACAACGCCTATCATGATAGTTACTGATCTTTCAGCAAGTATGAATTTTGGAACTGAAAAAACAAAACTAGAATTTGCTTCGGAAATTGCTACTGTTATTTCAAATTCTGTTACCAGTAGAAGTGATGCGATTGGTTTTATAGGATTTAATGACCATACTGAAACTAATTGGTGGGCCCCTTTATCTTACAGGCCTCATCGTACAAAATTACTCATTGAAAAACTCAAAAATTATGATCCAAAAAATTCTGGGCATAAAGGAATAAAAAGAGTTCCTCAAATACTGCCAAATGACCACACATTAGTTTTTTTAATATCTGACTTTCATATACCGATAAATGATATTCAAGCAACATTATCTAAATTGACTAAACACACAATCGTACCAATTATTATTTGGAATAAAAACGAATATCAAAATTTACCTAATTTTGGCATTGTTACCATTAATGATTCGGAAACAGGTGAAGAATCAACTATCTTTCTTAGAAAAAAATTAAAAAATAATATAATAAAAAAATTTGAAGATAGAAAGAAAGAGCTTGAAAATATTTTTATGCGATATAACTCACCTCCCTTCTTTGTAGATAATGAATTTAATCCTCTTGATATGACTCAATATTTTAATGAACACTATCATGCATAAATTAATCTTTTCATTTATTACTTTATTACTCTTTTCGATGCAAATATATAGCTATGAAGATCCAAAAAAATACCCAGATATTGATGCTAAATTTATAGACTTAGATATTAAAGATCCAGAGCAAAGAGTGGGCTATACGATTGGTGACATCATTAAAAGAGAAATAGTTTTTGTGGTTAAAAAACCATATAAACTTATTGAAGAATCGCTACCAATTGTTGGTTATGAAAAGAAATATCGTGGACAAGCTTTAGGTATTTCATTAACAAAAATTGATGTAAAAAAAGATATAAATGAGTCAGAAAGTAGATTTCTAATAAAGCTTGAATACCAAATATTTACTAATAATGTTGTAGCTAAACCGGCATTTATTACTGCTGACTACTATAGACTGATCAATCCTGAAAATCCAAAAAAAGTTGTAAAGCATAGAATACCAGAGCTTACTATAGCTGTATCACCAATTGCGATATTCGGGGACATTAAGATTGAAAATGATATGAGCCCATATCGAGGGCCTTTTAAAATAGATATTAAAGACCATATTAAAAATCTAAAATATTCTGTTTTTGGTTTAGTACTTAGTATTATTTTACTTTTATACATCTATAGTCAATTCTCTTGGATTCCAGGTCAAAATAAATTCTTTAGTTATACATACAAAAAAAATAAGAGAAATAAACCGTTACAAAAAAATAATGAAAAATTTATTGAGGATATTCATAATAGTTTTAACAAAACCATTGGGAACACTTTTTTTAAGAAAAATAAAAGTATTCTCTATGAAAAAAATAAAAATTTTAAATATATAGAGAAAGAGTTAGATATTTTTTTTAACTTATCTAGAAATATTTTCTTTGAACAAAATAAAAAAATTAATCATGAAGCAGTTCATAATTGGTTATTATTATTTTGTAAGCATTGCCGAATGTGTGAAAGAAAGCTTATTGTAGATAAAAAAGATATAAACACTTTAATTTTCTAATGAACTTCATAACGCCTTGGGTTTTAATTTTTCTTCCGCTAGCAATAATTCCTTTAATTATTGGTCAATCAAATCAAAATATTTATTCTTGGAACGAGATGATTCCTTTGGATGTATTATCCAAAATCATAAGTATTCTTCTGAAGTCTTTAAGTAGTTTAATTATTTTTATAATGATTCTTGCCATAAGCGAGCCGTATTCTAATCAAAAAGTTGTAAGTAAAATTGGCGAGGGTGCACAAATTGGTCTGGTTTTAGATAGAAGTGCATCTATGGATGAACCATTTTCTGGTAGTGATGAAGATACCGTTGGTGAAACCAAATCAGCCGCAGCGAGTAGGTTAATAATTGATTTTTTTGAATCCAGATCTAACGATATGGTTGGTGTTATTACTTTTAGTAATTCTGCAATGTATGTTCTACCTCTCACACAAAATAAAGATGCAATTAAAGCCGCAGTGAACGCAACAGCAGGTAATGCACTTTTTCAAACTAATATAGGGGCTGGCTTAACTAGTAGTGCTGAATTATTTGCTGATGTGGATGATTCAGGATCGAGAGCGATTATTCTTCTTTCAGATGGAGCGGGAAGAATTGATGCAAATACTCAACAAAAAATAAAAGATTGGTTTGATCAATTTCAAATAGGTCTTTATTGGATTGTATTGAAACAAGAAGGAGGTATTAGTATCTTCGATGAAGATTATGTTCCAAGAGACGAGGACCAGCTTCCTCCTCAAATTGAACTATTTGAATATTTTAAAACGTTTAGATCACCTTTCAATGCTTATGAAGCTGAAGATCCAAAATCTCTTGCTTTAGCTATTAAAGATATTAACCTAAAAGAAAAAAAACCAATTAAATATAATGAAATAATCCCTGGAACAAATCATTCAACAAAATTACTAATTATTGCATTTTTAATGGCTTTATTATTATTTGCTTTGAAATTAATTGAGGTAAAATCATTCAAATGAGAATAAATAATCTTTTTACTGTTAAAAAAATAACTTGGTTTTTATACGCCACAATATTAACTTTATCTATAATAAGTATTTATTTATCAATTAATCTTTATCAAATTGATAAATTTAATAAGGATGTAAGTACTGGTAATACACCTGAATTATTTAAACAAAGTTTTGAAGCAAGATTTTCAACAGCTTTTTGGTTAGCGAAAAAAGAATATTTTAAAGAAGCTACAGTCCTATTCAACAACTTAGAAGAGCATGTAAATAAAAAACATAGGTCAGCGGTGCATTATAATGTTGGAAATATTTTCTTTATAAGAGGTTTAAAAATAAATGGTACTAGTAATAGTGCAACCGTTCGTGATGAAGCAGAATACCTTTTAAGGCAAGCAAAAAAAGCCTACGTAAAATCGATAAAATTAGATAATACACATTGGGATGCTAGGCATAATTTGGATAGACTATTAACTATGCTGCCTGATACACCAACACCAGGCGTTGGGGAATCGGACTCACCGGGACTAATTATGGGAAATATTCCTATTGGTCTACCTTAAGATAAATGAAACTATTTTTTAAAAAAATTACATTTAATAGAAATATATTTCTACTACTCCTTACCCTAATTTGTATTTTAGTTGCAATAGTTAACCCAAAGATTAAAGTAACAAGAGATATATATAACTATATTTTTGTTGTTGATATTTCTCAAAGTATGATGACACAGGATATGGAGGTTGCAGGAAAAAAAACATCAAGATTAGAATATACAAAAAAAACTATACAAAATATTATTGAAAAATTACCTTGTAAAACTAAAGTAAGTATTGGTATGTTTGCAGGAGTTAGTGTTGCTGCAACTTATACTCCAATTGAAGTCTGTGATAATTTTAGCTCTATTAATAAAACTATTGATCACCTAGACTGGAGATCAACTTGGTCAGGAAATACTCGTATTCGAGAATCAGCAGTAAACTTAGCTAGATTAATAAGAAGCTTTCCAGAGGCAGCTCAAGTCGTATTTTTTACAGATGGTGAAGAAGCACCTAAATTACATGTTTTTAACACAAGAGATTTAAACCAATTTCAAGGTGGTACTGATTGGTTGTATGTGGGCATCGGAAGTGATGTTGGAACGCCAATACCAAAATATGACGCAGAAAATCAACTTATAGGTTTTTGGTCTAATGAAAGCTTTGCGTTGCAACCTGGAATTGCTCAAATTTCTGAAGGTAATATCGGAGCAAGAAATGATGCTGTTGCGACTAGTGAAAATGATAGATACTTATCGAAACTCGATGAAAAATATCTCGTATCTTTAGCAAAAGAAATCAAAGGTATTTACGTTAAAGGGGATGACATTGAAAATATTATGTCCCAAATGAAAAATCAAAAAGCTTCTTGGAGGGATAGGTCTGATTTTCAATTAAGAAATATTTTTGCCCTTCTAGCTTTGATTTTTTTTATAATGCGCTTCATAACATTTAATAAAATTAAGGCTTTATTAAAGATAAACAAATATGCCAAATCATAAGACAAAAATTCCAGGGCTTGATCTAATACTTGTCAGAGGCACCGATGCTGAGAATTTTCTTCAAGGCCAGATTACCAATGATATAAAGCTGATAGAAAAAGAAAATGAAGCAATTTATGCTGGTTATTGTAATCCCAAAGGACGATTAATTGCATTCTTCTTAATCATAAAGGTTTGGGATAATTATTGTCTTTTTTGTCCATCATCAATTAGTGATGAAATTAGGGCAAAACTGTCTATGTTTATTTTAAGGTCACAAGTATTAATTGAAAAAGGTAAGTTTTCTTATTTTGGTTTTTATGGTGGTACAAGAGCTGAAAAAGAATTTAAAAATTTTTGGGGAGATGTTCCCTATCCAACAAACATAATGGAAACAGTCAAATATCCAATAAAAGAAACAGTAGGATTTTTATCTATAATTAAATTACCAGGAGGACTTAATAGTCGATTCTTGGTGTTAGGTGAAGATGAAGCTATTGAAACGGTGCAAGATGAAATTTTTCAAAATGTAGACCCTGATGAAGATACATTAATAGATAAAAAATCTTGGAACGCTTCTGATATTGAAGCTAAAATTCCAAATATCTTTAAAGAAACTCAAGATAAATTTATTCCTCAATCACTAAACCTAGACTTAATAGATGCAGTAAATTTTAAAAAAGGTTGTTATACAGGTCAAGAAATTGTCGCTAGAACTCATTACTTAGGAAAACCAAAAAGAAGAATGTATTTAGGAAGTATTAATTCTCCTGAATCCTTTAAAATAGGAGATGAAATAACAGCAAATGGTGAAAAAGTTGGGCAAATAATCAATTTTTACGAAGAAGATGCTGATTTTTATACAATATTGTTTGAAATACGGATAGAAAAAATTAATTTAGAATTAATATTAGGTAAAAATAAAATTATTAATATTGATGAATTAAATTAATATTAGTAAAAAATATATTATGAAATTAAATATGGGTTGCGGACAAAATAAGCTTAATGGTTATCTTAATATAGATAAACATAATGAATGCGAACCTGATTTACAGTTTGACCTTGAAAAGTTTCCATGGCCATTTAAAAATAGCGAAGTAAATGAAGTATTATTTAATCATTCTTTAGAGCATATTGGTGCTGATACAGATGTATTTCTTAATATTATGAAAGAATTATATCGTGTTTGTAATGCTGATGCTAAGATACAAATAAATGTTCCCCATCCAAGACATGATAATTTTATTAATGACCCGACACATGTTCGAATAATTACTCCAGAAACTTTTGCATTATTTAGCAAAAAAAATAATGCTTTATGGAAAGAAATGAATGCTTCTAACTCCCCTCTTGCAATCTATATGGATGTCGACTTCGAAACCACTGAAATAAATCAAGTTTTAGTGCCAGAATATATGAATAAACTTAATAATAATGAGATCTCAGAAGAGGAAATAAATCGCTATATTGCAGAACGAAATAATATTATTTCAGAATTTAGAATTGTTTTAAAAGTAATAAAATAATCTAAAACTTGAATAAAAAAAAACCAGCGTTGTTTTATTAACGCTGGTCTAAAAAAATATTAGGAGTATTTTTTTAGTAATTTATTTTTGCTTTATCTTTAATTAAATCCAAAGCAGAACAAATTAAACTAAACCATTTATTATAAGCATCTGTATCTAGTTCCTCTTTAGCCATTCTTTCAGCCATAATATCTAAATCTTCAGTTAAATTTTTAACATAAGATTTTATTGACTCTTTATTTTTTTTTATTGGTATAACTTTTTTATTCATAACATTTTTATTGTAAATGAGAATCATTCGCATTACAAGTTAAATTTGTCATTTTTTTTTATTTATTATTTGAAAGAATATTTCATCTTTTTTTATCATACCTAATTCATCCCTTGCGCGCTCTTCAATAGCTTTAGTACCTTTCTTTAAATCATTAACTTCAGCAATTAATGCATCATTTTCTTTTTTTAATTCTGAATTAATTTTTTTTTGATTTTTAATTTGAGTATTTTTTTCTATGATGCTTTTAAATCCTCCTTCTGCAAACCAAAGAGGGTATTGAATTAATATAATTAGTAGAAAAAAAATAAAAGTAAGTTTATTCAATTAATTTTTATCAAAAGCTGATAATCCAGAATAATTTGCTTTAGGACCTAATAATTCCTCAATTCTTAATAATTGATTATATTTGGCTACTCTTTCAGATCTGGATATAGATCCTGTTTTTATTTGTAAAGAATTAAAAGCAACTGCTATATCCGCAATTATTGTATCTTCTGTCTCACCAGATCTATGAGAAATTATTGTAGAATAGTTTGATTTCTTTGCTAAATTAATTGTTTTAAATGTTTCAGTTAAAGTACCAATTTGATTTACTTTTATTAAAATTGAATTTGCAATTTTCCTATCAATGCCCTGTTGAAGTATTTTAGGATTTGTTACAAATAAATCGTCTCCAACAATCTGTATATTTTTTCCAATTTTTTCAGTAAGCATAGCCCAACCATCCCAGTCGTTCTCACTCATCCCATCCTCAATGCTAATTATTGGATATTTTTCACACAAAACATTAAGATATCCAGTCATTTCTTCTGAAGTCAAAACAAGATTTTCTGAAGCTAGATGATATTTATTATCTATATAGTATTCTGAACTGGCACAATCTAAACCTAAAAAAACATCTTTACCAGGCTCATACCCTGCGCTTTCGATTGACTGCATTATAAGTTTAAGAGCCTCTTCGTTTGAGTCTAAATTTGGTGCAAAACCACCTTCATCCCCAACAGTAGTTGCTAATTTTTTTTTACTTAGATTAATTTTAAGGCATTGAAAAATCTCTGATCCACATCGAATAGCTTCCGAAAAGCTTGGTCTACCAGCAGGAATAATCATAAATTCTTGAATATCAATATTATTATCAGCATGAGCTCCACCATTAATAATATTCATCATTGGTGTTGGAAGTGAATATGGTCCTTTTGGATTAAAATACTCAAATAAATTCTTTTTTTGATTTTTTGCAGCTGCATCCGCTACAGCCATAGAGACTGCTAAAATAGAATTCGCTCCAAGGTTTCTTTTATTATCAGTTCCATCTAGCAATATCATAGCTTGATCTATACCGGCTTGATCCTCAACCTCCATACCTTCGATTTTTTTAGATATTATCTTATTAATATTATGAATTGCCTTTAAAACTCCTTTACCTAAATATTTCGTATCTTTATCTCTTAATTCTAAAGCTTCCTTACTGCCAGTTGATGCTCCTGAGGGTACTGCTGCTCGACCTAGTAAACTATTTGATAATATTACATCTGCTTCAATTGTTGGATTACCTCGTGAATCTATAATCATTCGACTGTTAATTTTTTTTATTTGACTCATCTAAAACTACCTTCAAGAAAGACCTTTTGATTTAACAATCTGATCCAGTTCTTTAAGAGTTTCTAGTAAGGCTTCCATTTCATTCAAAGGTACTGCATTAGGGCCATCTGACAAAGCTTCTTTTGGATTCGGATGAGTCTCCATAAAAATGCCAGAAATTCCACAAGAAATAGCTGCCCTTGCCAGAAGTGGAACAAATTCACTTTGGCCACCACTTCGATCTCCCTTGCCACCTGGTTGTTGAACAGAATGAGTAGCATCAAATACAACTGGGCATTTAGTTTTGCGCATAATTGATAAACTTCTCATATCGGATACTAATGTGTTATAACCAAATGAGGCGCCCCGCTCACAAACCATAATATTATTAATTCCTCCATTAGCATCCTTAGCTTTTTGAACTACTTGAATCATATCTTCAGGAGCTAAAAATTGACCCTTTTTAATATTTACTGGTTTACCTGAACTAGCAACAGCCGCAATGAAATCAGTTTGTCTGCATAAAAATGCTGGGGTCTGCAATACATCAACAATTTTAGCAACTGGCTTAACTTGGGCTTCAGTATGAATATCAGTAAGTACTGGAACATCTAATTCTTTTTTAACTACTTCTAAAATTCTTAAACCTTCTTCAAGACCAAAACCTCGAAATGTTTTATTAGAACTTCTATTTGCTTTATCAAATGAAGATTTAAAAATAAATGGGATATTTAGATTATCAGTCAATTCTTTTAATTGTCCTGCAACATCGATTGTCATACTCTCAGACTCGATAACGCAAGGTCCAGCTATTAAAAAAAAGGGTTGGTTTAATCCTATATTAAAATTACATAATTTCATTTAGTTACCTTTTGCTTGTTGGTATTTAAGTGATGCTTTTAAATAAGATATAAATAATGGATGGCCCTCTTTTGGGTTTGATGTAAATTCAGGGTGAAATTGACAACCGAGAAACCATGGATGATCTGATATTGGTAATTCAATTATTTCACATAAGTCTTCTGACGGTGTTCTAGCAGATACAATTAATCCAGCACTGATTAATCTATCAACATAATCATTGTTTACCTCATATCTATGACGATGTCTTTCGTTAACAACCCTACCATAAATTTTATTGGCTAAGCTTTTACTTTTTGTTGGAGCTTTTTGCGATCCAAGCCTCATTGTTCCTCCCATATTAGAATTTTCATCTCTAATCTCTATTATTCCATCTTTATTTTGCCATTCTGTTATTAGGGCAATGACTGGATGTTTTGTTTTATTATTAAATTCTGAACTATTTGCATTATCTAAGCCAGCTTTATTTCTTGCAAATTCAACAATAGCTAATTGCATCCCTAGACATATACCTAAAAAAGGTATTTTATTTTCTCTTGCATATTTAATAGCACTAATCTTACCCTCAGTTCCTCGCCTACCAAAACCTCCTGGTATTAAAACACCGTCTATCTTATCTAATGCTCTCACACCATTTTTTTCAATATCTTCTGAATCAAGATAATGAATTTTTACTTTTGCGTTATTATGAATTCCTGCGTGAATTAATGCTTCAGTTAGAGATTTATATGACTCTGTAAGATCAACATACTTCCCAACAAAAGCTATATTGATTTCATCTTTTGCTTTATCTAATATTCTAGTAATTTTTTGCCATTGTGATAAATCAGCTTTTTTAGCTTTAATTTTTAATTTATTACAAACAATTTCGTCAATCATTTGATTATGGAGCATCAATGGAATTTTATATATAGAATCAGCATCTGTAGCAGAAATAACTGCTTTAGGAGTCACGTTAGTAAATAACGCGATTTTTTGTCTTTCTTCTTTTGGAAGTGATCTTTCTGATCTACATATTAATATATCAGGTTGAATACCAATTTCTCTTAGCTCTTTAACAGAATGTTGTGTAGGTTTTGTTTTTAACTCTCCAGCGGCAGCAATCCAGGGCAGAAGTGTAAGATGAATGTAGCATGCACTCTCTCTGCCACCCTCAAAACCCATTTGACGAATGGCCTCCAAAAAAGGAAGTGACTCAATATCACCAACTGTTCCACCAACTTCAATTATAGCTATATCAGCTTTTTTTGAACCCTCTTGGATATGTAATTTTATTTGATCAGTTATATGAGGAATTACTTGAACAGTTTTGCCAAGATATTCTCCACGACGCTCCTTCTTAATAACGCTGTCGTATATTTGGCCGGTTGTAAAATTATTTTTTTTTGTCATCTTTGAAGAAATAAATCTTTCATAATGACCAAGATCTAAGTCAGTTTCTGCTCCATCCTCTGTTACAAAAACTTCTCCATGCTGAAATGGACTCATTGTGCCTGGATCTACATTTATATAGGGATCAAGCTTTAACATGGTTACGTTTAGATTTCGTGATTCAAGAATTGCGCCTAGACTTGCCGCAGCGATACCTTTGCCTAAGGAAGAAACAACACCGCCAGTTACAAAAACATATTTGGTCATTAGATAGCCATTTTAAATTAAATTGCTGACGGGATACTATTTTACTTCAAACAGATAAGTCCTACAATAAATAGTTTTAATCTTTTGAATGCCGGCTGTATGTTTGAAAACGTTCAATTACCTCTGTCATTTCTTTTTGAGTCAACAAATTAGGATCGCCAATTTTTTTTGCTTCAATATATAAATGGCATAAATGTTCAACTTCTTCAGATATGTGTAATGCTTCCTCTAAATTTTCTCCAATAGTTACAAGGCCATGATTAGCTATTAAGCAAGCTTTTCTTCCATTTAATGCATTAATTATATTATCTGATAGTTGTTGAGTTCCAAACATTGCATAAGAAGCACATCTTACTGAATCTCCTCCAGCAACAGCAATCATATAATGAAATGGTGGTAATTCCTTATTAAAAAGACTTGCAGTGCTTGCATAAATTGAGTGAGTATGAATTACAGCACCTATTTCTTTTCTTTGAGAAAAAATATCTTGATGAAATCTCCACTCACTTGAAGGTTTTAAATTCAATTTTGAATCAATAACGTTTCCTTCAAAATCCATTCTAACCATCTTTTCTGGAGATAAGTCTTCTATTTCGACCCCACTTGGTGTAATTAAAAATGTGTTTCCGTCTCTACAACTACAATTTCCTGTTGCTCCATGGTTTAAACCCATTTCATGCAATTTTAAAGTCGTCTTAGTTAGAATTGATGCTAATTTTTTTTCTTGACTCATTTTAAAACCTTCTTAATATCTCTTGGATTGTAAATTCCTTTTTCACATATTATTTTACCAACAAAATTTGAGGGTGTAATATCAAAAGCAGGATTATATGCCGAAGAATATCCTATTTTAACTTCGGTAATATTATTTTTAGCGTCTAAGCCTTTTACTTTTAGAACTTCATCTTCATCTCTGCATTCAATATCAAACGTATTATTTTGACCCATATAATTTGGATCTATTGTACTTGTTGGAGCTGCCACATAAAAAGGTATTTTGCTTTGCTTTGCAGCTAGTGCTTTTAAATAAGTGCCTATTTTATTACAAACGTTTCCATCAATTGAGATCCGATCTGCGCCAACAAGAACTAGATCTACATCCCCTCTTTGCATTAACAACCCACCTGCACTATCAGTAATAATTGTGTGAGGAATATTTTCTTGGTTAAGTTCCCAAGCTGTTAAGCTAGTCCCTTGATTTCTAGGTCTTGTCTCGTCGACCCATACATGAATATTTAAACCTTCTCTAAATGCTTTATATATAGGGCTCAATGCTGTTCCATAATCAATCGTAGCAAGCCATCCTGCATTGCAATGAGTTAAAATATTAATTTGAGGTTTGTTAACTTTTTGAATTAATTTTAATCCCAGTTCACCTATACGAAGATTATTCCTTACATCCTGATCAGCAAGTTCATTTGCTAACCTCCATGCCAATGAAATCCTCGTATCTATTGGTTCTTTCTTTAATTTATCGAATACAAAATTAACTGCCCAGGCTAAATTAACTGCTGTAGGTCTTGATTGTATTAATAACTTTTTTGCTTCGATTAAATATTTATCCGTAGAATTTTTCATTAATGCGATTGCCATTCCATATGCAGCAGCAACTCCTATTAAAGGAGCACCACGAACTCTCATTTTTTTAATAGCCTCCACAACCTCATTTAGGCTTCTTAGAGGTCTTAATTTGAACTCAAATGGTAGATAAGTCTGATCAATTATAGTAACCTCAGAGAGGGCTTTATTTGGCCAAATAGTCCTATATTGTTTTCCGTCTACCAACATAAATTTGACCTCCTTATATGTTATGAAAAAGTGTCCACAATATCTGTGGATAACATTGTGAATAAATGTTGTATAAAAATGCAACCTATGAATTATAAAGGATTTTTTTTAAACGCTTAATTTTTAATCGTATAAAAATCCCTTTAAAATCAATATCTTAATGTATGTCATTGAGATTACTCATTTTTTTTAAAAAACTTAAAGTAACTGTTGAGGTCATGTGTATAACTTAGCTAATTTTGGAATGGCTTCTATTGTATTATTCCTTATAATATCAGCTGTTTTTAAAGACTCTATTCCTCTTAATTGACAAAAAAATTCAGCAATTTTAGAAAGCTCTTTTGGATGATTATGCTCATTATCATTTAACCATACTGGTGACATGTCTGGAGAATCTGTTTCCAAAACAATTGCTTCAATTGGTAATTCTTTCGCAAGCATTTGAATATGTTTTGCTCTTGGGTAGGTCATTGCGCCTCCAAATCCTAACTTAAAACCTAATTCAATTAATTGATAACCCTGTTGTAAACTTCCATTAAAAGCATGAGCAATTCCACCCCTTACTTTGATTTTTCTTAAATTTTTAAGAATTAAATCTATAGCGCCTCTTACATGCATGATTACAGGTAAATCAAATTTTTTTGCTAATTTTAATTGTGCTAAAAAAACTTCTTCTTGAAATAATTGATTATCTTTACGAACATACAAATCTAAACCAATCTCACCTACAGCTACTGAATTTTTTTTTAATAAATAATCTTCCAATAATTCTAAATCCTTTTCTTGAAATTCATTCAAGTACATTGGATGATAACCAAGAGCATAAAAACATTCATCATTTTTTTCAGCTAATTTTATAACTTGATCAAAATTACTTTTACCCACCGCAGGTATAATAATACAATTTACATTTTGCTCTATACTTGAACTAATAACTTGCTGAGAATTTATAAATAAATCATTATCTAAATGACAATGTGTATCAATCCACATAATTTTTATCCAGTTTAGCTTGGATTCGAATGTCCTCACCAATATTTCTAAAATCTATTATTGTAAATTTAATTTTATCACTCATATTCTTTAGGATTGGTGCATCAAACATGCTATTTGCATTACCTCCAATTATATATGGGGCCATATAAGTTATTAATTCATCCAATAATTCCAATTTTAATAATTCACCGTTTAATTTAGGACCAGCTTCAACCCATAAATCATTTATCTCTAATTTATTTAAAAATTGCATAAGTGCCATAAGATCAATCTTATTATTCAATAAAGTTATTTTCTCCAACTTTGCCTTAGTTTTTTTTAATTTTGGGAGATTTAAATTTGAGTCTTCGCCATAAACAACTACTACATTATTTTGCTGTAATATTTTTGAATTAGGTTTAATTGTAAGATAACTATCTAAAATTATTCTTAAAGGTTGGTTTTTGGCTGATTGATCTTTAACTAACAAACTTGGGTTATCAATATTAATCGTCCCTTTTCCAGTTAATATTGCACAGGATTTTGATCTCCATTTTTGAACATCTTCTCGCGAAGATTTTGAAGTTATCCATCGGCTTTTTCCATTTTGAAGACTTGTTTTACCATCTAATGATATTGCTATTTTAGATCTAATATAAGGTCTTTTATACTTCATCCTACTAATAAATCCTAAATTAAGTTTTTTAGCCTCCTCCTCCATAATTCCTAAAAAAACATTCATTCCATTCTTTTTTAAGAAATCAACACCTTTACCATTTACCAGTGGATTTGGATCAGTCATTGCTATATAAATATTTTTAATTCCAGATGAGACAATACTATTTGCACATGGAGGGGTTTTACCTTTGTGACTACAAGGCTCTAAAGTAACATATAAATCAGCACCTTTAGCTAATAATCCAGCCTCTTTAATAGCTATTATTTCAGCATGATCTTTGCCAGCAATTTTATGGAATCCTTTTCCAACTATTTTTTTATTCTTTACTATTATTGCGCCTACTGAGGGATTTGGTCGAGTTCTACCAAGGCTTCTTTTTGCAAGAGCTAAAGCCTTAGCCATAAATTTAAAATTTAATTTATCATCCAAATTTAATCTAAATCTTTAATTGCATCACTGAATTCTTCTACATCGGAAAAACTTCTATAAACAGATGCAAACCTAATATAAGCTACCTTATCCAATTTTTTTAATTCATACATAACACTTTCACCCAAATCCCTAGAGTTTATTTCTCTTTCACCTTTTGCTAAAACTTTTGATAAGATATCCTCAACCGCTTTATCGATATATTCAACAGGCACTGATCTCTTGTGAAGTGCCCGCGTTAAAGAATGTAACAGTTTTTCTTTTTTAAACTCTTCTCTTTTTCCATCTTGTTTAACTACATGAGGTAAACTTAATTCAGCATGCTCATAAGTTGTAAATCTTTTACGGCAATTTTTGCATTCTCGTCGACGACGAATTGTAGTTCCCTCATCATTTACGCGAGAATCAATAACCTGAGTATCATTAGATCCGCAAAAAAGACATTTCATAATTTAGTCATTTTCCATAAACTGGAAATTTTTTAGTGAGAACATTTACTTTTTTTCTTACATTTTTAATATTAGCTTCATTCTCAGGATGGTCTAAAACATCCGCAATATAATCACCTACTAAAGCTGCCTCTTCTTCCTTAAATCCTCTTGTTGTTATTGCAGGAGTTCCAAGCCTAATCCCAGAAGTTACAAATGGGCTTTCTGGATCATCAGGAATAGAATTTTTATTAATAGTAATATGAGCCTGCCCTAATAATATATCAGCAGCTTTTCCCGTTAAATTTTGAGGACGTAAATCTACTAAAAATACATGAGATTCAGTTTTGCCAGAAATAATTCTATAGCCTCTTGATTGCAGTTTATTAACCATAGCTTTTGCATTATTAATTACTTGAGTTTGATAAATTTTAAATTCAGGTTTTAATGCTTCCCCGAATGCAATTGCTTTTCCAGCTATTACATGCATTAATGGGCCCCCCTGAATTGCAGGAAATACAAAGGCATTAATTATTTTTTCAAATTCTGGTTTTGCAATTATGAATCCACCTCTAGGACCTCGAAGTGACTTATGAGTAGTTGAAGTAACAAAATCTGCGTAAGGTACGGGATTTGGATAAACACCTCCTGCAACTAAGCCAGAATAATGAGCAATATCTACCATAAAATAAGCACCAACTTTTTTTGCAATTTGACTCATTCTTTCCCAATTAAAATGTAATGCATATGCTGATGCACCCCCAATAATTAATTTAGGTTTTGTTTGAATAGCTAATTTCTCCATTTCATCATAATCAATTTCTTCATTACTATTTAGTCCATAAGGAACAATCTTAAATAATTTCCCTGATAAATTTGCTGGTGAACCATGGGTTAAATGACCGCCATGACCTAAATTCATGCCCATTATTGTATCGCCTGGTTTAAGGACAGCAAAATAAACTGCTTGATTGGCTTGACTCCCTGAATGAGGTTGAACATTTACATATTCAGCACCATAAAGCTGCTTAAGTCTATCAATAGCTAACTGTTCAACTTGATCGATAAATTCACAGCCACCATAAAATCTCTTTCCAATATAACCTTCGGCATATTTATTAGTTAATTGTGATCCTTGGGCTTCCATAACAGCCGGGCTAGTGTAGTTTTCAGATGCAATTAACTCTATATGATCTTCTTGTCGCTTATCTTCATTAACAATTTGCTGCCAAATTTCTGGATCTATTTCTTTAAGTGAATCAAATTTATTAAACATATTTACCAATTATTCATAGTTATTTAAAGATACTCCATTTTACCATGGCTTATACAATATTTTCGTATTCAAATAAGCAAAAAAATCGATGGGATTGACTTTAAAACTTAAGATATAATCAAATAAATAAAATAAATATAGGGTGATAAAATGCTTTGGACAGATAGTCTTGAAATTGCACAACTTCTTTATGATAAAAATCCAGAATTAGATCCTAAAACAATCAGATTTACAGATTTACGTCAATGGGTTTTAGATCTTGATGACTTTAATGATGATCCTGAAAAATGTGGTGAACGAATTTTAGAGGCAATACAGCTGGCTTGGATTGATGAGTACGAATAACGAATTAATCGAAAAAAATATATTTAAAGCCTATGATATCCGTGGTGTAGTAGGAAAAACTCTAACTGACAATACCATTATTAAAATTGGTCAATCTATTGGAAGTGAGGCGCTTCTTAATAATCAAAAAGATATATGTGTTGGTTACGATGGAAGACTATCAAGCCCACATCTACTATCTCTATTAACAGAAGGTTTAATTTCTACTGGTATTAATGTTATTAATATTGGTTTAGTCACTACGCCAATGCTATATTTTAGCACTCATAATCTTGCTACAAAATCTGGAGTGATGATTACTGGAAGCCATAATCCGCCTGAATATAATGGCTTTAAAATAATGATTAATGAAAAAACTTTATCTGCTGAAGATATTCAAAATTTATATCATAGGATTATTAAAAAAGAATATTTAGTAGGAAAAGGAGAAATATCTACTATCAATATTAAACCTCATTATCTTAAAAAGATTTGTAATAGTATAAATTTAGCAAGAACTATAAAGGTGGCAATTGATTGTGGTAATGGTGCCTCTAGCGTTTGTGCAAAAGAGTTATTTTCTAAAATAGGTGTTAAAGTTGAATCTCTTTTTTGCGATGTAGATGGAAGCTTTCCTAACCATCATCCAGATCCATCAAAACCAGAAAACCTCGCAGACCTTCAAAAAATATTATCAACTGGAGATAGTGAATTAGGTCTAGCTTTCGACGGCGATGGAGATAGATTAGGAGTTGTAACAAAAAAAGGGGAGATAATTTATCCAGATCGTCAACTTTTATTATTTGCAGAGGATATTTTAAAAAAGAATAAAGGATCATCTATTATCTTTGATGTTAAATCCACTAGACATCTATTTAAATGGATAAAAGATAGAGGAGGTGTTCCAATTATATGGAAAACAGGACACTCTTTTATTAAAGCTAAAATGAAAGAAACAAAATCTATTCTGGCTGGAGAAATGAGTGGACATATATTTTTCAATGATCATTGGTATGGATTTGATGATGGGTTGTATGCCGGTGCTCGTTTGTTAGAAATTTTAAGTAATTTTGATGATCCCTCAGGAGTTTTAGAATTACTACCTAAAGGATTCAGTACTCCAGAATTAAATATAGAACTTAATGAAGGTGAACAGCACATACTTATAAAAAAATTACAAAAAGAAGCTACTTTTCCAAGAGCATTGAATATTATAAAAATAGATGGATTAAGAGTTGAATATTCTAGTGGATTTGGATTAATGAGAGCATCTAATACAACCCCAGTAATAGTTCTTCGTTTTGAAGCTGATACTAAAGCAGATTTAGACACTATTCAAAAAGATTTCAAATTAATTTTACAAAAGTATATAAATACAAATAAAATTCCTTTCTAATCTTAAAATTATGAAAAAAATTTTATGTTAGATAACAACTAGTTTTTACAAGCTAAATTTAAATATAAAAAATTAACAGTATCTTCTTTGATTTTTTGCCAAGAAAAAGGAACTCCTTTTGATATTAATTTCTCACCTTTTGCCATATTTGAATCATAAATTGAATAAGCTAGAATTCTTATTTTTGATTCGGTACAATTAAATTCACTCAGGCTTTTTACCGAATAATAAGAAAGGGCCCCCACAATCTGAGGCTCATTAAAGTCTTGCATCGACCAAACTCTTACTTTATTTCCATTTGGTCTTAAGTTTTTTAGATCAATAAAATATCTTGCCTGTATCTGATTAGAGTCAAGTTTTAATGGAATCAATGTCCAATCTCCGTAACAAAAGATTGGTAAAAAAAATAATATAAAAAAAATAAATTTCTTCATAATTACTCATTGTAAAACAAATAATAAAAAAGCCCGATAAATCGGGCTTTTTTAATTTGAACTAAGTAAGATTACTTGTTCATTACGTACATGGTTACTTCAAAACCAAAACGCATTTCTGTTGCTGCTGGTGTTGTCCACATAATATTTCTCCTAAAAGAAAGGTTAATTAACTAGACTTGGCTGCACAAATTAGGCAAGTAAATTACCAATTATGTAGCGGCCAAAGAGTAATTTCTGTATTTTTACAATTACTAAATTTCTTAGAAACTAGCGATTGCAAACATACATAGTTACTTCAAAACCAAAACGCATTTCAGTTGCTTGAGGTTGTGTCCACATAGTATTTCTCCTTTTTTATGGTTAATAAAGTACATTAAACATAAAGCAGTTCGTTGAAGATGCAGTTACAAGAACTACAAAGGTTCAACTTGAGATTTACAATAGTTATATTATTACTGATTTTTGATTAACATATGATGATGAACATGAAGATTATCTAAGTAAAATCATTAGATAATCCCACGTTCATTTATGCTTTTAAATTGCTTTACAAAGCTTTTGGTAAATATATACCAATAAAACTATTAACTTAAAAAACTAGTTTTTAAGGTAATTGTGCTTCTGATCCATCACTAGTTTCACCTTTACCGCCTTGTGCTTGAGCGCTAATATCATCCGTTGGATGGAAAGGTTTTTCAGGAGCTGGTGCTTCCAATTGAACCACTGATGCATCATCAGCTGTAAAGCCTTTACCGCCTTGAGATTGAGCACTCACATCATCAGTTGGATGGAAAGCTTTGACTTCTTCTTGTGCAGAACAACCAAGCATAAGAAAACCCATAAGTGTGATTAATAATAATTTATTCATTAACTACTCCTATTTAGTTTAAATAAAATTACTTTCATAACAAACAAAAAAATTTACCTAAGGTAATTGTACTTCAGATCCATCACTTGTATGACCTTTACCGCCTTGTGCTTGAGCACTAACATCATCAGTTGGATGGAAAGCTTTAACATCTTCTTGCGCCGCGCAACCAAGCATAAAGATACTTGAAAGCATAATTAATAGTAATTTATTCATTAACTACTCCTTTAGTTTAAATATAAATTGTTTATTATTTACTTAAATAACGATATTAAAAGTATAATCTTTCACTCGTTAACCCTTACTTTGTCAATTTTATGCCGTTGTGTCAATTTTAATCTAGTAAATTTTTAAAATAAATATGAATATCAAATTGGTCGGGGCGGTGAGATTTGAACTCACGACCCCTTGCACCCCATGCAAGTACGCTACCAGGCTGCGCTACGCCCCGAAAAAAATCACTTTAATATCTTTAAAATTTCTTGTAATTGAAGTTTAAAATTATTGAGATTTTCTGGTATTTCTTTTGTTTTAGTCTCCTCAGATAATGGTAATTCTGCCTGAGCTTTATCTAGTTCAACCTGTGAGGTAGTTTCTTTTATAAACTGTCGATCAGATAATTTTGACTTTGCCCCTTGAATAGTAAACCCATCAAAATATAATAATTGACGAATTTTGCGAATTAATAAAACGTCTTCTTGCTGATAATATCTTCTGTTACCTCTTCTTGTTACAGGCTTTAATTGTAAAAATTCTTGCTCCCAATATCTTAAAACATGAGGTTTCAAATCACAAAGTTTACTCACCTCACCTATTGCAAAATATCTCTTAGATGGTATCGGTGGTAATTTTTTTTTATGTTTGCTTTCCAGGGGATTTCTCTTCTACACTGGTTTTTAATTTTTGACTTGAATGAAATGTTACTACCCTACGTGCTTTTATTGGAATTTCTTTGCCAGTTTTTGGGTTTCTACCAGGTCTCTCTGACTTCTTTCGTAAATCAAAATTACCAAATCCTGAAAGTTTTACATTGTCACCATTTTCTAACGAAATTTTAATCTCTTCAAAAAAAGCCTCCACCATTTCTTTAGCTTCGCTTTTGTTAAGTCCAACCTTATTAAATAAAATTTCAGATAAATCAGCTTTTGTTAATGTCATAATATTTCAATCTTAAAATTATCGTAGTTTTACTTTAAATTTATTTTGCAAAATTTTTAACACTTGATCGACTGTTTTATTTACCTCATCATCTTCAAGCGTTTTATAAGTATCTTGCATAAGTATCAGAAATGCAATACTTTTTTTATTATTTTCAATACTATCACCTTGATATAAATCAAAAGGATAAAAATCAATAATTCGATCAATATGTTGGGACTTAATTTCATTTACTAAGTCTGAAGCTTGAATATCTTTGTCGACAACTATCGATATATCACGCCTTACTGGTGAAAATTTACTCGGTAATCTAATATCTAAATCTTGGAGGTTAATTAAACTTTCCATTTCAATTTCATATAGATAAGTCTTACTAGATAGCTCGTATTTCTGTTGTAATGCAGGATGTAATTGTCCCAGCCATCCGACTGGAACATTGGTAGATAACTCAGCTACCTCTCCAGGATGGAAAGCGTCTGGAACATCATTATTCGTTGTATTTATACTTAAAGTATTACTTGAGATTATTTCAATATCTCCTTTAATATCATAGAAATTAATTTCTCTTTTTTTATTTGACCATTGTTCTGGAATATGATCACCAAAAACAAGCCCTGAAAGCATTAAAGTCTCTTTAAAATTTGATTTATTTTTCTTATACACTGGAGCAATCTCAAATATTCTGACTTGATTCTGACCTCGATTGAGATTATAAATTAATGCTTCTATATGACTTCCCCACATCTTTGATCGCATTACATTCATTTGAGAGGCAATTGGATTTTGCAATTCAATTAAATCTTTATTTGAATGCAATTTTTCTTCAGTTTCCCTATTTATAAAACTGTAAGTTACAACTTCGTTATAACCTAAATTTACTAATGAAGATTTGATTGAAAAAATATTTTTTTTATTATTCGAAGAATATAGCATTTTAGCTTTATTTATTGGAGTTAATTCAGGAATATTGTTATACCCGTAAACCCTTATTATCTCTTCTACTAAATCTTCTTCAATTGATAAATCAAATCTAAAACTAGGTGGTGTTATTAAAAATTTACTTTTTTTCTCTATATAAGATAAGTTTAATTTATCTAAGATAGATTTGACTTCACTATCTTTTATAGAAAGTCCCATAATAGCTGATATTTTTTGAGTTCTAAGCTCTATAGTCTGTCTCAGTGGAAGTTTAGCTTCAATATCTAAAACACCAGAACATTCTCCCCCACAAAACTCAATTATTAGCGATACTGCTCTTTGAAGAGCATTTTTTGTATTTTTAAAATCTACACCTCTTTCAAATCTATGAGACGAATCTGTATTTAGTCCGTATGATCTAGCTATTCCAGAAATATCAGTAGGATTAAAATACGCACTTTCAATGAATATTTCAGTGGAATCTTGATTAATTGAAGAGCCTTCTCCACCCATCACTCCGGCAAGGGCCAGTGGTCCCTTATCATCAGCAATAATTAATTGGCCTTCTTTTAATTTAATATTTTGATCATTAAGTAATTTTAATACCTCATTCTTTTTTGCTTTTCTAACAGAGATTACTCCATGAATATCAGATTGATTAAAAGCATGAAGTGGCTGACCCATCTCGAGTAAAACAAAATTTGTTATATCAACAATCGGGTTAATAGAGCTAATTCCACCTCTCTCTAAATTTTGTATAATCTTAGGTGGTAAAGTTACTTTATTATTGATATTTTTAATTTGAATACCGCAATACCTTGGGCAAGATTTTTTTTCGATAATTTTAACTTTTTGGTTAAAAGTAAAACTTTCATTAAGTGATTGATTTTTAGATTTTTTCAAAGGTAAATTAGTAAAAGCAGATACCTCCCTTGCAATACCAATCATGCTTAAACAATCAGCCCTATTAGGAGTTATGGAAAGAGTATAAATCTCATCATCTAATGATAGAGCTTCAATAACTGATTGACCAACTTTTTTTGTTGAGTTCATCTCATAGAGTCCCTCAGCATCTTCATTAATTCCTAACTCTTTAGCTGAACATAACATTCCATTTGACTCGATGCCTCTTAGTTTAGCTTTTTTAATTTCAAAAGCAGGTAATTTAGCTCCAACTAATGCGCAAGGTACTTTAATACCTACTCTTGCATTCGGTGCTCCACAGACAATTTGAAGTTGTTTATTTAATCCTACATCGACTTTACATATATTTAATCTATCTGCATCTGGATGTTTTTCAATACCTACTATTTCACATACAACTATCAATTTTGATAAACTAGATAGATCTTGAACGCTATCTACCTCTAAACCAGCCATTGTTAGAGCTTCATCTAAATTAATTTTATCAATCGATTTATCAAAAAAATCTTGCAGCCAAGCTTTAGAAAATTGCATTATTGGCCCCCAAACTGCTTTAAAAACCTCAAATCATTTGTAAAAAAAGGTCTAAGATCATTAATGTTATATTTCAACATAGCTAAACGTTCTACCCCTAACCCAAAGGCAAAGCCCTGAAACTCTTCAGTATTAATATTTACTTGCTTTAATACTTCTGGATGAACCATCCCGCACCCGCCAATTTCTAACCATCCGCCATTCCAACTCATATCAATTTCAGCCGATGGTTCTGTGAAAGGAAAAAAAGAAGGTCTAAAGCGTATCTTTAAATTATCGTCTTCAAAAAATTTTTGAAGGAAATCTTGAGTTACGCCTTTAAGGTTTGCAAAATTTACATCAGTATCAACCCACAATCCTTCAACTTGATGAAACATTGGCGAATGGGTTGCGTCTGAATCTACACGATAAACCCGACCAGGTGAAATAACTTTTAAAGGAGGTCTATTATCTTTCATATAACGCACTTGAACTGGAGATGTATGTGTTCTTAAAACATGATTTTTATCAATATAAAATGTATCATGCATTGCCCTGGCAGGATGAGATTCTGGAATATTTAAAGCTGTAAAATTATGATAATCATCTTCAATTTCAGGACCAGTAGCCAAATCAAAACCTATAGAGTGGAAAATATTTTCGATTCGATGCATTATTAAAGTTATTGGATGAAGACTACCTTGGGATTGCTTACGGCCTGGTAAAGTGACATCAATATATTCGCTTTGTAAATTAGAAAGCATTGCTTCTTTTTGAATGTTATCTTTTCTGTTGTTAAGTAATAATTCTATCGATTGTTTGATTTCATTAATAACTGCCCCTGCTTTTGGTTTTTCCTCATTTGATAATTTGGAAAGACCCCGCATAGCCTCTGTTAAAGTTCCACTTTTACCAATATATTTTGCTTTTGCATTGTCAAGCTCTGTTAGTGTTTGACAGCCTTCAAAATCTTTTTTTGCTAAATTTATTAATTCTTTTAGATGATTCATATCTCTATTCTAATAAAAAAGGAGGCAAAAATGCCTCCTTTTGAAAAAAAATTTTTAAATTAATTTCCGAGGCCTGTTTTAGCTATTTCAACAAACTTTTCAAATGCAGGCTTATCAAAAACAGCCATATCAGCTAATACTTTTCTATCAACATCAACTGAAGCTTTTTTTAATCCATTCATAAATCGGCTGTAAGTTAAACCACATTCTCTTGAGCCAGCATTTATTCTTGCTATCCATAAAGCTCTGAATACTCGTTTCTTTTGTCTTCGATCGCGATAAGCATACTGACCAGCTTTCATAACAGCTTGCTTAGCAATTCTATAAACATTTTTTCGTCTTCCACGATACCCTTTTGCGGCATCAATTACTTTTTTGTGTCTTGCTCTAGCTGGGACGCTTCTATTTGCTCTAGGCATTTCCCTATCTCCTTATTGCGTTGGCATCATCGAACGAACGCGCTTTGCGTCTGAAGATGAAATAATTTCAGTGCCTCGAAGATGTCTTTTCTGCTTTGTTGTCTTCTTGGTTAAAATATGTTGTAAATGAGATTTTGTTCGCTTGATTGCTCCACTTCCTAGGAATTTAAAGCGTTTTTTAGCACCACTCTTTGTTTTCATTTTTGGCATTTTATTCTCCTTTTTATGAAAAGTGCTTCGGCATGCCTATTAAGCCTTATCACTTTAAATTATTTTTTACTCTACCGCATCTTGCTCTTCTTTTTTCAATTCAGAAGATTTCTTTTTTTCTGCAGATTTACTTTTAGTTTTTTTAAGAGGCGCCAAAACCATAATCATTTGCCTCCCTTCCATTTTAGGGAATTGTTCACAAATAGCATAATCCTCTAAATCTGCTTCAACTCTTTTTAGTAATGCTAAACCAAGTTGTTGATGCGCAATTTCCCTACCTCTGAATCTTAAAGTTACTTTAGCTTTATCACCTACTGACAAAAAACGTATTAAATTTTTTAATTTAATCTGATAATCTCCATCGTCAGTGCCAGGCCTAAACTTAACCTCTTTAACTTGTATATTTTTTTGTTTTAAACGTGCTGCATGCATTTGCTTGCTCTGAGCATACTTAAATTTGCCAAAATCCATCAACCTACAAACTGGTGGAACTGCTTTTGGAGCAATTTCAACTAAATCAGTATCTTGCTCTTCTGCACTTTCAAAAGCTTGCTCTAGAGATACAATTCCTAAAGGTTCGCCTTTAACTCCAACTAAACGAATTTCTTGAGCAGTAATATCGCTATTAATTCGCACATTTTTATCTAAAGCTATAGTAAATCCCCTATTTTAAAAAAAATAAACCGCGGAACCAAACTATGTTTAAACCTTAGATTCAATAGCATCATTAATATACTTTACAAAGTCTTTTATAGACATAGAACCTAAATCTTCACCTTTCTGGGTTCGCACGGCAACTTGTTCTTTTTCAACTTCTCTATCACCCAAAACTAAAAGGTATGGAATCCGCTGAATGCTGTGTTCGCGTATTTTATAGGTAATCTTCTCATTTCTCAAGTCTGAATTACATCTTATATTATTTTTAGTTAGAATATTTTGAACTTCTTTTGCGTACTTAATATGAGATTCTGCAATATTTAAAATTATTACTTGTATAGGAGCTAACCACATCGGCATTAATCCTGCATAATTTTCAATTAAAATTCCTATAAATCTTTCCATAGAACCAACAATTGCTCTATGGAGCATTACTGGTATTTTTCGCGAATTATCTTCTGCAATATACTCTGCCCCAAGTCTTTCAGGCAAATTAAAATCAAGTTGTATAGTTCCGCATTGCCATAAACGACCTAAACTATCTTTTAATGTATATTCAATTTTTGGGCCATAAAAGGCACCTTCACCCGATTGAGTTGAATAATCTAAACCTGTCTCTTTCAGAGCGTCCTCTAATGATTTTTCAGATTTATCCCATATTTTATCTGAACCAATTCTTTTTTCAGGCCGGGTGGATAAAATTACTAAGATATCTTTAAATCCAAAATCTGCATATGACTTATATAGCATTTCATTAAAAGTCTTTACCTCTTCTTTAATTTGATCTTCAGTGCAAAAAATATGTGCGTCATCTTGAGTAAAGCCTCTAACACGAAATAATCCGTGCAGAGCCCCAGATGGCTCATTTCTATGACATGAACCAAATTCAGCTAACCTTAAAGGAAGATCTCTGTAGCTGTGTAATTTTTTGTTAAAAATTTGCACATGTCCAGGACAATTCATTGGTTTAACAGCATATTCTCTATTTTCAGATGAAGTTGTAAACATGTTCTCTTGATAGGTTTCCCAGTGCCCAGATTTTTCCCAAAGATTTTTATCTAAAACTGTTGGTGTTTTAATTTCTTCATAACCATATTCCATTAACATTTTTCGCATATACTTTTCAACTTCTAACCAAATTGCCCAACCTTTTGGATGCCAAAAAACCATTCCAGGTGCATCATCTTGAAGATGAAATAAATCTAATTGCTTTCCTAATTTTCTATGATCACGTTTTTCTGCCTCTTCTAATTGAGCTAAATATTCATTAAGCTCTTCTTTAGAAAACCAAGCAGTACCATAGATTCTTTGTAACATTTCATTTTTTGAATCCCCTTGCCAATATGCACCTGCTACCTTCATTAATTTAAATATTTTTAACTTTCCAGTTTTTGAAATATATGGGCCATTTGATATATCAATAAACTTATCTAATCCATATAGAGATATCTCTTCTGAATTCTTATTTAATTTAAGAGTTTTTACTTTATAACTTTCGCCAATAGCATCAAATAAATTGATTGCTTGATTTTTTAACAAAGTCTTTTTAATAATCAAGCTATCTTTTTTTGATAGTTCAATCATTTTTTTTTGAATTGTAACTAAATCTTCAGGGGTAAATGGTCTTTTATAATAGAAGTCATAATAGAAACCATCCTCAGTAACTGTTCCTGTAGCTACTTGCGCATCTGGAAAAATTTCTTTTACTGCTGCCGCTAAAAGATAGTTTGTTGAATCTCTTAGAATCCCAATTCCTTCAGGACTTTTTGAAGTTATTATAGATAAATCTACGTCTTCTTTAATTTCATATATTAAATCTACTAATTTATTAGCAACCTTACCTGCAATAGCTGCTCTAGCTAGGCCTTCTCCAATATCAAGAGCAACGTCAGCGACTGTCACGTTGGACTTATACTTTTTAATTGATCCATCTGGTAGCTTTATATTTGGCATAAAAAATTTATATAAAAATATTCATTTTAAAAGGTTTTGTCTAATGATGATAGATATTATTAACTAAATTGGTAGGCGCGATTGGATTCGAACCAACGACCCCCACAATGTCAATGTGGTGCTCTAACCAACTGAGCTACGCGCCTTTTATATTATCAGACGCGCCATTCTATCTTACCCTGAATTTCCAATCAATATTCTATCAATTTGTTTTTTTCATTTTAGATATCATTTGACGATACCCACTTTTATAATTCGAATGTTTAAGAGAAAATTTAAGCTTTGGTAATATTTCTGATTTAAGTTTTTTCCCATTGATTACATTAGCATTGGGCAAGGGGGATTTATCCAATGAGAGACCCAGTTCAATTCTAATCCATTCTAGAACTTCATATAAAGAAACAGGTTGATTATCTGTTAATAAATATAAATCCTTAATCTCTTTATTATTAATTATTTCGGTAAATAAAAAATTAATGAAAGAAGCGACGTCTTCTTCATGAATTCTATTTGTCCAACGATCTTCTGGTGGCCATTTAGTAAGATCAGATGCCATTCGTAACATATGACGCCTATCATCTCCATAAATTCCAGAAGGTCTGAGAATGGTTGTTTTAAATGGTAATTTATTTAAACAATTTTCAGCTTCTAATAATATCCTACCTCCAAAATCTTTTGGTTGCGGCGTTGTTAATTCAGAAAAAAAGTCTTTTCTATGTATCGCCTCAGAGATACCACTTACCTTGTTAGTATAAGGTTGTCCATAAACACGAGTGCTTGATATAAAAAATAAATGTTGAAAACTTTTTAATTGATCAACTGCATTTATAGTAATTTTAAGACCTTCAACATAATTTTTACGATAACTTTCTTCGGTTTGAAAATCAGATGAAACAGAATAGATTAGAAAATCTGGATCAATAAGCTTAATTTTATCTGAGAAATTATCTGAAAAAATATCTAGAGCAAGTATTTTAAATGGTGAATTAAGTTTTGATAATTGCCTCTTAATTCCAATTACCTCTAGCGGTAATTTAGATAAAAATTTTCCAGCTGTCTGCCCAAGTCTTCCGCATCCAATGATTAATAATTTTTTAATTATT
>CAYOUI010000003.1:1310-195323 GCA_964407135.1 uncultured Methylobacillus sp. | reverse complement strand
TTGCTTCAGCAGCTGGAGCTTCTTCTTTTGCTTCAGCAGCTGGAGCTTCTTCTTTCGTTTCGGCAACTGCTGCTTCAGCCTTTGCTAATTTTTCAGCCTCTTTTTTTGCTTTCTTTAGTGCAGATTTTTTAGCATCATTTTTTTTCATTTCCGCTAAACCTTCAGGTCCTTTTGCATGAAGCTTGACAATTCTAGTCATGGTTTCTGACAATAACGCTCCATGCTCTTGCCAGTATTCAATCCTATCTGTCTCTAATCTTAAAGTTTCAGAGCCTTCTCTAGCCATTGGATTATAGAAACCGACTCTTTCGATAAAACGCCCATCTCGAGGTTTTCTGGAATCTGCTACTACTACATTAAAATAAGGTCTGTTTTTATTGCCACTTCTTGAAAGCCTAATAACTACCATAATTTGTTCTCTTTAATTTAATTGTTTTCTTAAGAAAGGGCAAAATTTTACGCTATTTTAACTATATTTGGCAAGTTAAATAATATATTCAAAATATTTCTATTATCTTAATTCTTATAATTTGTTGGATCTTTTACTTTGGCAGATTTGAATCCTTCTTTTCTGAGTCGGCACGAGTCACATTTACCGCAGGCTAAACCGTTTTCTGAAGCCTGGTAACAAGAAACTGTAATCTTATAATCAACTTTATTTTTTAAACCTTCATGAATAATTTGATCTTTAGTTAGGTTAATTAAAGGAGTATGTATTTTAATTTTATTTCCTTCAATTGCTGCCTTTGTAGCCAAATTTGCCATTTTTTGGAAACTTTCTATATATTCAGGCCTACAATCTGGATATCCTGAGTAATCAACAGAATTTACTCCTATAAAAATATCTTGGCTTTTAATAGTTTCTGCCCAAGCTAATGCCAAAGTCATCATTATAGTATTTCTAGCTGGTACATATGTTACTGGTATGCCTGGTGAAAAATTTTCGGGAATATCAATATCTTTATTTGTTAATGCTGAACTTTTTAACCAACTCAAGTCTATATCGACAATTTTAAAATCTTTTACATTATATAAATTAGCTATTTTTTTTGCTGCTTTTAATTCAGCATTATGTCTTTGTTGGTAATTTATTGTCAAAGCGTAACATTCGTAACCTTTTGATTTAGCAATTGCTAAAACTGTTGATGAATCAAGCCCGCCCGATAAAAGAATTATTGCTTTTTTAGACACCGGGAATTTGCCCCCAAATCATTTTATGGAGTTGAATTTGAAACCTAACTGGTAAATGATCATTTAAAATCCATTCAGCTAAATCTTTTGGTTTGATATTCCCATAAACAGGAGAAAATAATATAGATGCCTTTTCATTTAATTTTTCTTTAAATAAAATTTCTTTAGCCCAAATATAATCATCAAGATCAGTTATAACAAATTTTATTTCATCTTTAGGTTTTATTAGTTTTAAATTACTCCATAAATTATTTTTTTCCTCCCCTGAACCTGGTGTTTTAATATCTAAGATTATTTTGACCCGATCATCAATTTTATTGATAGAAATTGCTCCGCCTGTTTCTAAAGAAACTATATATCCTCTATCACTTAAAATTTTTAAAAGGTTCCAACATTCTTTTTGAGCCAAAGGCTCACCACCAGTTACAGTTATATTTTTAGTTTTATATTTTGAAATGTTTTCTACTATTTGATTTATAGTGAAATTTTTCCCCTCAATAAAAGCATATGCAGTATCACAATATCCGCACCTCATTGGGCAACCAGTTAATCTTATAAAGATAGTAGGAATTCCAACATAAGATGATTCACCCTGAAGTGAATAGAAAATTTCATTAACTTTTAATTGCTTCAATTGAAACTCGTTTTTAATAATAAATATTAAAGTTTAATAGATTCCAGAGCCTTGAGTCTTCTTTTTGCTTTTTCTATAATTTCAGCTTGTGGATAATTTTTAATTAAACCTCTTAGGGTTTTTTTAGCTTTGGTAATTCTAGTTAATTGAATCTCACAATTTGCAATACCATAAATCACATCAGGTATTATTGGGCTATTAGAATGAGTCTTAATTATCTTAGAATATGTTTTAATTGCTGCATTATAATTTTTTAATGCAAATTGTGAGTAGCCGAGTTTATATTTTGCATCTGACAATAAATTAGAATTTGGATATGTTGAAATAAATTTATCGAAAGCTTTAAAAGCCTCTTTATATTTTGTTGCTCTAATTAATGCATCAGCTTCTGCATATTCATCAAGCTCAAGATTTTCATCAACTAAAGGAGGTATGTTGCTTTTTTCTACAACTGGTTCATCAGTTTGTGGAATAATTTTTGATTGAATTTCTGGCTGAATTTCTGGCTGAATTTCTGGCTGAACTTCGGGACTAATTTTTTGTTTAATATTCTGAACAGATTGTTGCTCAGAAATATTTTTAATTTTGTCTTCAAGTGCCAATTCAAGCTTTGAAATTCTTTCATTTAATTCTTGATAAAGGACTTTATGTCGTTCTTCTGAATTTTTTATTCTGTACTGCAAAACCTCTACATCTCCGGTTAATTTTGCAACACTATCAAGTAATTCATTTAACTTTGCGTTATATTTCGATAAATTTATTGAAAACTTTTGGTTAATTTTAAACTCTAGGGATTTTTCAATATTATTTAGCTGACTTTGCATTTCATTAATTTTCTTTCTTGCTTCTTCGTCTTCAAGTAATGCAAAAGCAAAATTTGAGAACAATACAAAGCCAACCAATAAATATTTTTTCATAAATCTTACTATAAAATTAAATCTATTCTACTTCGTAAGTAATATCTGCTCGCCTGTCTTGACCACATGCATCAGCTTGGCATTCTTGATTCGCGTATTCTTCACCATAACTAATAGTTTCAATTTGAGAGTCGTCAACACCAAGAGCATTTAATGCATCTTTAACTGCCACTGATCTTTTTTGTCCTAAAGCTAGATTATATTCATGCGAACCTCTGTAATCAGCATTTCCTTTTATAACCATTCTTGCAGCTGAATGATTATTTAAATACTGAGCATGAGCGCCTATTAAATCTGAATATTCAGGCTTAATATCATATTTATTAAAATCAAAAAATACGCTTCTTTGAGTAAGTAAAGTATTACTTCTAAGTTCATCTAAGCCCAAAGATTCTGAACTTGCTGAATCCACTGATGCTTCATCTTGTCCATAATAATTTGATGAAGGATCGCCTGGCGCATCCATTGGAGTAGAACTACAACCAGCAGCAAGAATACCTACCAGAGATAGCATTAATAATGAGTTTTTCAATTTAAGGTTCTCCTTTTAAAAAAATTAATTAGTTATTGGGCCCCACGTAGGTTCCTGAATTATAGAATTTCCTACACTTATTGGGACTCTTTTTAGCCCATTAATTGATACTGTACCAATTTTTGTGGTTTTACCATAGTCTTTATAGGTAAATAATACTAAATGTCCGTTCGGTGCAAATAATGGAGATTCATCAGCTGGTCCTTTTGTAAGCTTTAAAACTTGATTAGATATTAAATTTTGTATAGCTACTTTGAATTTACCTTGGTCTTGAATAAGAAAAAGTAATAATTTTCCATCATAAGATAAACTTGGACTTAAGTTATATTTACCCTCAAACGTAATTCTAGTAATCTCATCATCATTTATATTTATCTTATAAATTTGAGGACTGCCTCCACGATTAGAAGCAAAATAAATATCTTCTCCATTTGGGGCCCATGATGGCTCTGTATTGATTGAATTTGATCTCATTAACTGTTTTATGCCAGTTCCATCTGCATTAATTATATAAATTTGTGAGTTTCTATTATAAGTAAGTACTATTGCCAATTTTTTACTATCTGGTGACCACGCTGGGGCACTATTATTACCTTTAAAATTTGCCAATAAAGTTCTTTTTCCTGTCTTTAAATTTTGTATGTATATCACAGGTTTCTTTTTTTCAAACGAAACATATGCAATTTTTTTACCATCTGGCGACCATCTGGGAGAAATAATTGGCTGTGAGCTGTTTAATATTGGTTTTGAATTAAATCCATCAAAATCTGAAATATTTAAACTATATTTTTTATTATTTATTTTTTTAACATATGCAATCTTAGTATGAAAAATACCCTTACTACCTGTTAAATGTTCATAAACATGGTCAGATACTTTATGTGCAATAGCTCTATACTGAGATTTTTTCCCCATATATCTCATTGTAAAAACTGTTTTTTCTTTAAATATATCTATCAAACTCCATGTAATTTCAATAGTTTTTTTATTAGAATTTTCCAACTCTACTTTTCCAACAACTATAAATTGTGCATCCATTGCAGACCATTTTGTAAAATTAATATTGATATCACTACTGGGTGGATTAGATATGCCTCTGGTATTTAAAGGTTGAAATAAACCTGTTCGATCAAGATCCATAGAAATAATTTGATGTGCTTTTTGCCCATTTATACCAACTGAATCCTCAAAAGGAATAATAGCGATAGGTATCTCACTCGCTTTACCTCCTAAAATTTCAATCACTTCTAATGAATAAATTGGAGTTGAAATTAATAGTAAAATACTAACGAAAAGAGAATAAAGTCTAAGAGCCATATTTTTAAAATCCTTGTAAAGTTTAATAAGATACCACTTTATTTTATTAAATTTATTACAATTAACTTACAAATCATAATGTCCATTTGGGTGAAATTTCAATTTTAAATCTTTTAATCGTTTAAATAATTTATTATTTTTAGGAATTGGAAGTGGTTGCGATTGAAGTATTGCTCTTTCAACTGCAGCATCACAACTTGAAATATTACTTGATTGCGTCATTTTTGGTTCCCCAAGTAAATCTCCCGTAGGCATTAAAGATATTTCAAATTCTAATTCAACTCTATCGAGACCACACAATTGATTATTTACGTTTTGTTGTATTTTTTGCTGAATGAGAGCTTTAAAGCGATCTAATTCACCTGAATTTATTCCTGCTAATAATTCCTTATCAGCTTCAATAGCAAGTCTGGGTTTTTTGACTAACTCTTCTTCTCTGATGGAGTCTCTTAATTTATCAACTTTTTCCTGTTCAAGTAATTTATCTTTTATCTGGTCTAATTTTTCCTGTTCAAGTAATTTATCTTGCAATTTTTCAATCTCTTCTTGTTTTAATAATTTGGCTTGAAGTTTTTTTATTTCCTGAAACTTTTTTTTTCTTGCTAATGCTTTCTTTTCAGCAGCCTTTTTTTTCTTCAATTTAATCTCTGCTTCTTCATTTTTCTTTAATTGTTGTTCATTTATTTTTGGAGGAATTACTTTCATTTTTTTAGCACTTTTAGGTTCTTTTTTTATTTGTTTGCTTTTAATTTGTGTTGGAACTGCATCCCAAAGTTCCACTTCAGCATAATTAGGTATTTTACTTTGCCATTGAATTGAAAAAACCATAAAAATGAATAACAAAAAATGAATTAAAAATGAAAATAAATTAGCTTGAAGATTATGATCATTTTCGAGAATAGTCCAAACATTTGAGTTACGAATAAAATCAAAATTTAATTGGGGTTTATTCATGAATTACTTTTCTGGTTTAAGTAACAAGCCAACTTTATTAATTTCATTCTGTTTTAATAAATCCATAACCCTTATAACTTCTTGATATCTAACTTTTTTATCTGCTGCAATTACTACTGATTGGTCTGGATTTTTTTCAATAGACTTTTTAATAAATGCCAATAAATTATCTTTTTTATATTTTTTACCTTTTATTTCAATAGAAGCATCTTTCTTTATTGAGATAACTATAGGAGTGACTTGTTGCTTTAAAGATTGACCAACTTTAGGCAAATCTACAACACCAGGATTCGTCATAGGAGCAGTAACCATGAAAATAACAAGTAAAACCAACATTACATCTATATACGGAACAACATTTATTTGATTCATTAGCCTTCTTTTATTCATAATGTCTAGCCCTTACGATCTATTGTATTTATAAATTCCTCCATAAAGCTTTCATATCTAACAGACAATCGATCAACTTTTGCAGCAAATCTATTGTATGCAATAACGGCAGGAATTGCGGCAAATAATCCAATAGCAGTAGCAATTAAGGCTTCTGCTATTCCAGGTGCAACTTGGGCTAAAGTAGCCTGTGCTACATTTGATAACCCAATAAATGCATTCATAATGCCCCATACAGTTCCAAATAATCCAATATATGGACTTACAGATCCAACAGAAGCAAGGAATGGTAAATGCCTTTCAAGTGAATCTACCTCTCTGTTGTAACTTGCACTCATTGCTCTTCTGACACTTTCTATACTTTTCTTATCAAAAGATCGTGAATCTTTTTGGCTCGTATATTCTTTATACCCAGCTTTAAAAATTGTTGCTAAACCGTTCATATCCCCATGCACTGATGTTAAAGAATCATATAATTTTCCTAAATCACCTCCAGACCAAAAAAATTTTTCAAATTCGTTTGTATTTTCCTCAGTAATTTTTAAAATCTTTATTTTTAAATAAATATATTTCCAGGACATGCCCGATGCAAAAACTAAAATTAACATTACAATCTGAACAGGTAAGCTAGCGCCCAGAACTAGTGAAAAAAATGATAGATCACTTCCCAACATCATAATATCTCCATAAGTTTTTTGGCTATTTTTGGAATACGAACAGGTTTAAAAATATCTGCGCCAATACACACAATTTCAACCTTTCCTTCAGTAATTATTTGATCTTCCCTCATAATATTTTGTTTTAGCGTAAATGAATAATCATTAGCTTTTATGCAATTAGTTTGTATTTTTAATAAATCATTAAACCTTGCTGGTATTTTATATTGAATATCAAGCTTTCGCACAACAAACATTACATTTTCTTCCTGTTTCAATTTTATTTGATCAAGCCCAAAACTTCTTAACCATTCTGTTCTGGCTCTTTCCATAAATTTTAGATAATTTGCATGATAAACAACTCCGCCACTATCAGTATCCTCAAAATAAACCCTTACATTCCATGTAAAAACTATTCTTTCCATAGTTCATCATTTAGATTATTTTTAGAATACTTTAAATCAAAATGCTTGTATGCTTTTTCAGTAGCAAGCCTACCCCTCGGTGATCTCATTAAGTAACCCTGCTGGATCAAATATGGCTCAATAACATCTTCAATTGTTTCTTTTTCTTCTCCAATTGCAGCTGCTATATTATCAAGTCCTACCGGACCGCCTGAAAATTTTTCAATAATCGAAAGCAAAAAGGTTCTATCCATCAAATCCAGGCCAATTAAATCAACGTCTAACATTTTTAAAGCTGCATCTGCTGTCGATTTATTAACTTTTCCTTTTGACTTTATCTCAGCAAAATCTCTGACTCGTCTTAATAATCTATTAGCAATTCTTGGTGTACCTCTTGATCGATTTGCAATTTCTTTTGCGCCTTCTTGATCAATTTCAACTTCTAACAAACCTGCCGAACGAGTTACAATCTCAACCAACTCATTACTTGAATAAAATTCTAATCTTGATACGATACCAAATCGATCTCTAAGAGGATTAGTCAACATCCCAGCTCTTGTCGTTGCCCCAATTAAAGTAAATGAAGGTAGTTCTAATTTAACCGATCTAGCAGATGGGCCATCTCCAATCATAATATCTAAACGATAATCTTCCATGGCAGGATAAAGAATTTCTTCAATAACCGGTGATAACCTGTGTATTTCATCAATAAATAAAACGTCATTTTCTTCAAGATTTGATAATAGAGCTGCCAAGTCTCCTGTTTTTTCTAAAACCGGGCCAGAAGTTTGTCTTAAATTAACCCCCATCTCTTTTGAAATTATATTAGCCAAAGTCGTTTTACCAAGACCAGGTGGACCAAATAATAGAACATGGTCTAGCGCCTCATTTCTTTTCTTAGCTGCACCAATAAAAACTTCAAGTTGCTCTCTAATCTTTTCTTGTCCAACATATTCAACAAGTTTTTTTGGCCTTAATGCATGCTCAAAATTTTCTTCTTCAGCATCCTGATTTGAGGGGTTTATAAATCTATCTGGTTCAATCATTTTTTAAATTCACTATGGGTTTTTAGATAACAACTTTAATGCCTGTTTAATTCCATCATTTAACGAAATATCTGAAACTAATTCTTTAGTAACATTAGTTACATCTTTCGAGCTATACCCCAATGCAATTAATGCATTTTGAATATCATCGAGTATAGTGGGCTCTTTATTTGATGTTATTTTTAATTGATCATCTTTAAATTTGTCTTTTAACTCCAGAACTAGACGCTCGGCAGTCTTCTTTCCTATGCCCGGAATTCTTATTAGTAAATCAGGATCTTGATTGGAAATCGCTAACATTAATTCATTAACTGACATGCCTCCAAGAATTGATAAAGCTACCTTTGCTCCTATACCATTAACTTTAATAAGCAATCTAAATATTTTTCGCTCTTGAATCGAAGCAAAGCCAAATAGTAATTGAGCATCTTCTCTTACAATAAAATGAGTCAATAATGTAACTTCTGCACCTATTTCTGGTAAATCATAAAAAGTGGGCATTGAGACTTCTAATTCATAACCAACGCCATGACAATCTAATAAAATCATCGGTGGGGTTTTTTGTAATAAGCTTCCTTGAATTCTACCTATCATATTATTCTTCCAGATTTCATTCTATTTCCCATTCCAAATTTAGCAAGACTTCCACTAATATTAGCATGACAAATACTACAAGCTAAAGCATCTGCTGAATCTGTAGTTGGTAATGAAGGAAGATTTAGTAATTTTTGAACCATTATTTGAACTTGAGATTTGCTTGCATGACCTCTTCCAACAACTGATTTTTTTACTTGCAATGCAGTGTACTCATAGACATCAAGATTTTTGATAACTGCTGCACTAATTGCAGCACCTCTAGCTTGACCAAGTAACAATGTGGATTGAGGATTTTTATTTACAAAAACTTTTTCAATTGCAATACAATCTGGTTCGAATTTATCAATAACCTCTTCTAAACCTGAAATAATTATTTTAATTCTAGAAGCTAGATTTGTATCTTGATTTGTAGTTTTGATAATTCCACTTGTTTTATACTTTAAGGTGCCAGATGTATTCAATATTACACCATATCCTGTAATTCTTAATCCTGGATCAATACCAAGAATTTTATTTAAAGTTTTAATCAGCCACCCTCTATTACAACATTTGTATAAACTTCATGAACATCGTCTAAATCCTCAAGAAAATCAAGAATCTTTCTCATCTTTTCTCCTTCTGCTCCTTTTAATTCTATTTCAGTTTCAGCTTTCATTGTTAATTCAGCAAATTCATATTTAAACTCTGTTTTATCAAATCCATCTTTGATATTTAAAAAATCATTTGGTGTAGTAATAATTTCAACGCTACCATCATTATTATTAATAATATCATCAGCACCTAAATCAATTGCTATCTCAACTAATTTCTCGGTGTTTATTCCAGGTGCAAATAGAATAACTCCACAATGTTTAAATAAATAAGAAACACATCCATCAGTACCTAAATTCCCACCGTTTTTACTTAGCGCCAGTCGAACATCTGCAACAGCACGCTGCTTATTATCAGTTAAGCAATCAATAATTATTGCTGCCCCATTGATACCATAACCTTCATATCGAATTTCTTCGTAATTAATGCCTTCAAGCTCTCCTGTACCTCTTTTTATTGCTCTAGAAATATTATCTGCAGGCATACTTTCTTCTTTTGCTGCACTAACTGCAGTTCTAAGCCTTGGATTAAAATTTATATCTCCACCAGCCATTCTCGCAGCTACTGTAATTTCTTTCACTAATTTTGAAAAAATCTTTCCTCGCTTAGCATCTTGTCTGCCTTTACGATGTTGAATATTTGCCCATTTTGAATGTCCTGCCATATTTAGTCGCCGATAATTTTAACTAACACTCTTTTTTTTCTTCTGCCGTCAAATTCACCATAAAAAATCTGTTCCCAAGGGCCAAAATCAAGCTGTCCATCTGTTATAGCAACTACAACTTCTCGTCCCATTACTTGTCTTTTCATGTGGGCGTCAGCATTATCTTCTCCAGTATCATTATGACGATAACCACTAACAGGTTCATGAGGAGCTAAATGTTCTAACCATTTTTTGTAATCATGATGTAAACCGGATTCATCATCATTAATAAACACACTAGCTGTAATATGCATTGCATTGACTAGAACAAAACCCTCTTGAACACCACTTTCATCCAAACAAGTCCTAATTTCAGAAGTTATATTAGTAAAATGCATTCTATCTGGGGCATTAAACCATAATTCTTTACGATAACTTTTCATAATTAATCCTCCATTCCATCATTTATTCGAGTGTGTTTTTTTAACCATATATCTGCCATTTCTGTTTTCCTATAATCTTTAAAGCACGGAGTTCCTAAAGTGTAATGAATTATATTAGCTTGTTCATTATTAGGATACTCTGTTGCTAACCAATTCCATTCTTTAGGAAGTTCGCCAATATCTCCATTCTCAAGCCATGAAAAACGATGCAGATATTTTCCTGTTTGATTTGCAATAAAATCTGGGGTTAAGATCTTATGTTTAGGATGTTTACAATTCCATAAAATAACACTGGACCAATTCTTTCTAGGATAGTCTTGATTTATATTACCTAAATATTTTTGGTTTGCCTTAGTTTTATAATCATGCTTAACGACCTGTAAAGCTTTTGAATCATCTTTTAAATCTAATAATTCTTTAATATCTTTCTGGCAAATCATATCCCCATCAGCAAAAATTGCCCAACCTTCAAAGTCATTTAAAAAAGGAGTTAAAAAACGTGAATATACAAAATCATTACTTTTATCTTCGTGTTTTTCCTCATAACCTTTTAAGGTTTTTACGGCAAGAGGGGTTATATCTAGTGGTATTGAAGCATGATCAATAAGACTTTGCACAAAGGTATGATATGCAACTGATTCTCTTTGATCAAATCCTATATAAATTTTTACTTTTTGATTTTCAGACATGTTATGTCCTTGCTATTTATTACAAAAAATTAATTCAATTCCATTTCCAGCTGGATCTTTAAAAAATATTTGTTCAGTTCCTATTTCTGGTACTGAACGTAAATAAAATTCTATTTCTCTTTCCTTTAAAATTTTAATATATTTATCTTTATCCACTGCGGTGAAAGCCATATGATCAAAAGTATTTTTTATATTAACAGGATTTTCATCATTTTTTTTTGTTTCACTTAAATGCAGAACATCTTTTTTACCTGCATTAAGCCAAAATCCATTACTTTTGAAAGGTGGTCGAGTTCCCATTTCAAGTCCAACAACTTCAATGTAGAAATTTTTTAAGATTTCCATCATCTTAAACTCAGATCTTAAATTATAGTGATTGATTGCTCTAATCATTGTTTTGTTGAATATTCGAAGTTTTCAACTTAATGTTCAATTCTTTTAGTTGTTTTGCGTCGACTTTATTTGGTGATTGTGTCATTAAACATTGAGCCTTTTGAGTTTTAGGAAAAGCTATCACATCTCTAATAGATTCAGAATTAACTAATAATGTCACTAATCTATCTAATCCAAATGCTACTCCACCATGCGGTGGAGCCCCATAATTTAAAGCATCTAATAAGAAACCGAACTTCTCTTTTGCTTCCTCTTTAGAAATACCTAATGCTTTAAAAACTCTAGATTGGAGGTTAGATTTATAAATACGCATGGATCCTCCTCCCAATTCCCACCCATTTATAACCATATCATAAGCTTTTGATAAACATTTTCCAGGATCTGAATCTAAAAACTCTTCATGGCCATCTTGAGGAGCTGTAAATGGATGATGGAGGGCATTCCAAGTTTCAGAAGTTTCATCATAATCAAACATAGGAAAATCAACAACCCATAATGGTGCCCATTCTAAATCATTTAGATGTTTCTTTTCATGTCCAATTTTTACTCTAAGGGCGCCTAAAGCCTCATTCACTATTTTATTTTTATCAGCACCAAAAAAAATTAAATCGCCATTCTCTGACTTAGTTTTTTCAATAATTAACTTTAATGCTTTAGTGTGAATATTTTTAACTATTGGACTTTGAAGTCCCTCTTCATTTAGAACATTTTTATCGTTTACTTTAATATAAGCCAAACCTTTTGCCCCATAGATTTTCACAAATTCCGTATATTCATCAATTTCTGAACGTGATAATGTAGCTCCGCCCGGAACTTTAAGTGCCGCAACTCTTCCATTTATCATATTTGCAGCTGAAGAAAATACCTTAAAATCTACATCCTTCATTTCGTCGGTAAATTCAATTAATTCAAGAGTAACTCTTAAATCAGGTTTATCAGAACCATATCTACTCATTGCCTCTTTATATGAGATTTTAGGAAATGATTTAGGTAAACTAATATTCATAACTTCAGAAAAAGTTTGTCTAATCATGTTTTCAGAAATTTCTATAATATTTTCTTCGTTAATAAATGATGCTTCAATATCAATCTGAGTAAATTCGGGTTGACGATCAGCTCTTAAATCCTCATCTCTGAAACATTTTGCTATTTGATAATATCTATCAAAACCAGAAACCATTAAAATTTGTTTAAATAATTGAGGAGATTGAGGCAAAGCAAAAAAATTACCATGATGAATTCTAGAAGGAACTAAATAATCTCTTGCTCCTTCAGGTGTACTTCTATTCAAAATTGGAGTTTCTAATTCAATGAATCCCTCCTGATCTAAAAAATTTCGCACACTTTTTGAAACATTATGTCTAATCTTGAGATTTTTTTGCATAACATCACGTCTTAAATCAATAAAACGATATTCAAGCCTCACTGCTTCTGAAATTGTTTCATCGTCAAGAACAAAAGGAGGTGTCTGAGATTGATTTAAAATATTAACTTTAGATGCCAACATTTCAATTTCACCAGTTGGTAAATTTAAATTTACTGTTCCCTTAGGTCTTAATCGAACTTTACAGATCACCTCTAATACAAATTCATTTCTAATTGTTTCGGCAAGTTTAAAAGCTTCTGGCGTATCTGGATCAATAACTATCTGAGCTAAGCCTGTTCTATCTCTCAAATCAATAAAGATAACTCCTCCGTGATCTCTTCTTCTATGAGCCCAACCACAAAGTACAACTTCTTTATTTTCATGACTTTTATTTAATTCACCACAATAATACGTTCTCATTTACGATTCTCTTTCAAAATAATTATTTTTTTTGTTTGAGTTTTTTATCACTAGGGACTACTCCCATTGAAATAACATATTTTAGTACTTGATCTACTCCAATATCTAACTCAACAACTTTATCTCTCGGAACCATTAAAGTATATCCAGATGTTGGATTAGGAGTCGTTGGCACATAAACATTTAAATATTTACCCTTTAAATTCTTAGTTAATACTTGATCAGGCTCACCAGTAATAAATGCAAAAGTATATGTTCCTGAAATTGGGAATTCAATTAGTACAGCCTTAGTAAAAGCATTTCCTGAACTTGAAAGAAGAGTGTCTGAAACTTGTTTTATACTTTTATAAACTGATTTAACAAAGGGTAATCTATTAAGAATAACCTCGTACAAAGTTATAATTTTTTTTCCAAAAAAATTATTAGCAATTATTCCAGTTACTAAAATAATAATAAATGTCAAAATGACACCAAAACCAAAAACTTCAGTGCCCAGTAAATAATCAGGTCTTAATGTCTCCGGAAATAAAAATAAAATTTGATCTAAAAACTTTATTAAGGAAAATAATACCCAAAAGGTAAGAATTAAGGGAATTAAGACTAACAAGCCAGTTATAAAATTTTTTTTAATCATTGTTTTTTAATGTCTCAGTTTTATTTATTTTAGAAGGTTTCTCATAATCTTTTTTAGAATTCTTAACTTTTGGTTTATTTTTAAAATCTGTTTCATACCAACCTGACCCTTTTAATTTAAAATGAGGTGCAGATAATTGTTTTTTAAATGTCTTATTCTTACAAGCAGGGCAAATCATTATCGAATCATCTGATAGCTTTCCAATAACATCCTCTTGATGCTCACAATTAGAACATTGAAACTCATATAAAGGCATCTTCAAAACCCTTTTTAAAAGGGTATATCGTCTTCCGGAAGCTCAAGTGATGGCTCATTTGATGAACTTGGACCTTCTTTGCTTTGAGTTGTTCTTTCTGGTTCTTGGTTATAGTTTTCAGCATCTTCATTTGATGAACTTCTTCGATCATCTTTACCTCCCAGCATTTGCATTGTATCTGCTACCACTTCTGTAGTGTATCTATCCTGTCCATCTTTAGTTTGCCATTTTCTTGTTTGAAGGCTTCCTTCAACAAAAACAGAGCTGCCTTTCTTCAAGTACTCGCCGGCAATTTCTGCTAATTTTCTGTACATTACAATATTATGCCACTCTGTTTTTTCTTTTTTATCTCCAGAATTTTTATCTTTCCATGAAGTACTTGTAGCTATACTAAAATTACAAACAGAGTCCCCGTTAGGAAAAGTTCTAACTTCTGGGTCTCTGCCCAAATTACCAAGCAACATTACTTTATTAACTGATGGCATATTTTCTCCTATCTTTATTAAACATTTTTAATTAGCCTTAATTATAACAATACCTGATGAATAGCAAACTATAGTTTCTAATTTTAAAATAATAAAATATAATATCAGGTTGCTCCTAATAAAAGATAGAATTAAATGGATTACCTAAAAATTAAAGGGGCCAGAACCCACAACTTAAAAAATATTTCCTTAGACCTTCCAAGAAATAAATTAATAGTTATTACAGGTTTATCTGGCTCTGGAAAATCTTCACTAGCATTTGATACCTTGTATGCCGAAGGACAAAGAAGATATGTTGAATCCTTATCTGCTTATGCAAGACAATTCTTAGATCGTATGAACAAACCTGATGTAGATATGATTGAAGGTTTATCTCCAGCAATTTCTATAGAACAAAAATCCACTTCTCATAACCCAAGATCAACTGTTGGAACAGTTACTGAAATTCATGACTATCTCCGTTTATTATATGCGCGAGCAGGTGATCCATATTGTCCTGAACATAAAATAAAACTTGAAGCACAAACTGTTTCACAAATTGTAGATCAACTTCTTTCATTGCCAGAACAAACCAAAATTATGATACTAGCTCCAGTTGTAAATGCTAGAAAAGGAACTCACTCGGATTTAATAGATGAATTACGTGCTCAAGGTTTTATTAGAATTAGATTAGATGGAACAATTTATGAAATAGATAATATTCCTTCTATAGAAAAAAACGTAAAGCATCAATTAGATGTTGTGATTGATCGAATAAAAATATATCAGGACATTAAACAACGTTTAACTGAATCAGTTGAAACAGGTCTTAAAATTGCTGATGGAAAAATTATCTCCATTAATATAGACACCCAAGAAACACAACTATTTTCTGCAAAGTTTTCATGCCCGCACTGTGACTACTCATTAACTGAATTAGAGCCAAGACTATTTTCTTTTAATAATCCAATGGGGGCATGTCCTGACTGCGATGGATTGGGTCATAAAAACTTTTTTGATGCTAATCGTGTAGTAGCCTTTCCTCAACTTCCATTATCTTCAGGTGCAATCAAAGGATGGGATAAACGAAATCAATTTTACTACCAGATGTTAAATAGCCTAGCAAATCATTATGATTTTGATCTTGAAATACCATATGAACAACTTCCAGAAAGTATTCAAAATATAATTTTATTCGGAAGTGGTAAGGAGCAAATAGAATTTAATTATTTTAATGAGCAAGGAACTATAAATACAAAAAGGCATTCTTTCGAAGGCATAATAAATAATTTTAAAAGACGATACCAAGAAACTGACTCATCAACTGTTAGAGACGAATTATCAAAATATTTGAGTAATCAAGAGTGTCCAACTTGTAATGGTACAAGATTAAGAATTGAGGCAAGAAATGTATTAGTTGGCGATTTAAATCTTCATGAAATATGTAAACTACCACTTAAAAAAACTTTAGGATTTTTCAATCATCTAGAATTATTAGGTTTTAGAGCCCAAGTTGCAAATAAAATAATTCAAGAAATCAAAAATAGGCTCAATTTTCTTATAGATGTAGGTTTAGATTATTTATCACTTTCAAGATCTGCTGAAACTCTATCTGGTGGAGAAGCCCAAAGAATTAGATTAGCATCACAAATAGGGAGTGGTTTAACAGGAGTAATGTATGTTTTAGACGAACCCTCCATAGGACTTCATCAAAAAGATAATGACAAACTCCTACAAACTCTAAAAAACCTAAGAGATATTGGTAATACAGTAATAGTAGTTGAACATGATTATGATGCAATTATGACAGCTGATTATGTTGTTGATATTGGGCCTGGCGCAGGAGTCCATGGTGGAGAAATTGTTTCTCAAGGAGGTCCCAAAGATATTTCAAAAGACAAAAATTCTTTAACGGGCCAATATATTAGTGGCCAAAAGAAAATATCAATTTCGAAAAAAATAAAATCCCCTAATAACTCCTTTTTTAAAATAACAAAAGCAACTGGTAATAATTTAAAAGGGATTAACTTAAATTTACCAATAGGTCTTTTTACTTGTGTTACCGGTGTTTCTGGAAGTGGGAAATCTACGCTTATTAATGATACTTTGTACAATGCTGTTGCAAAACATTTATACCGAAGTAATTTAGAACCAGCAAATCATGAGGATATATCAGGTTTTGATTTCTTTGATAAGGTTGTGGATGTTAATCAAAGTCCGATTGGAAGAACACCAAGGTCTAATCCTGCTACATATACCGGATTATTTACTCCAATTAGAGATCTTTTTTCTAAAGTTCAAGAAAGTAGAACTAGAGGTTATAACCAAGGTAGATTTTCATTTAATGTTAAAGGTGGACGCTGTGAAGCATGTGAAGGGGACGGAGTTATTAAAGTTGAAATGCATTTTTTACCAGATGTATATGTCGAATGTGATGTTTGCAATGGCCGTCGTTATAACAGAGAGACACTTGAAATATTTTATAAGGGAAAAAATATTCATGATATTTTAAGTTTAACTGTAGAAGAGGGTTATGAATTTTTTAAGGCAGTTCCAACAATAGAAAGAAGGCTAAAGACACTATTAGATGTTGGTCTTGGATATATAAAATTAGGTCAAAATGCTACCACTCTCTCAGGTGGTGAGGCTCAAAGGGTTAAATTAGCTTTAGAACTATCGAAAAGAGATACTGGAAGGACTCTTTACATATTAGATGAGCCAACTACAGGGTTACATTTTGCTGATATACAGCTATTACTTAATGTACTTCATCAATTAAGAGAAAATGGAAATACTTTGGTAGTTATTGAACATAACTTAGATGTAATTAAAACTGCCGATTGGATAATTGATTTAGGGCCAGAAGGAGGAGATGGAGGGGGAGAAATTCTTGCAGAAGGCACCCCTAAAGAGATCGTTAAGAATACCAAAAGTTTTACAGGTAAACACTTAAAAAAATATTTATAAAAATTCTTACTAACTGTATGAGCAAGGATTAAATCCTAGCAAAAGCTTTTATACTCATTTAAATTAAATTTTTTCACATTTTTAATTCTTGGTTTTAACTTATGCCAAATATAGAAACTTTCAGCTGCTTGTTCAACAAGCATCCCTAACCCATCAAAAACTAAATGTGTTTTCTTATTTGCTTCATTCATGAATGGAGTTTTATACCCATACATTAATTCATAACATACACCTGGATCATTTAAATAATTGAATACATTTTTGGATATTGGAGATTCTTTATTATTTAAAAAAGAAGATGTGGCATTTATTATTAAATCAAAATTTAAATTTAAATTTAAATTTTCAAAAGAATTAGATTCTATTACTTCTAAACTAACTTGATTTTTTTTTGAAAATTCTAACCAATAGTCTCTCATCTTAATTGCTTTACTGAAGGTTCTATTAGTTATAAAAATTATTTTTGCTTTTGTTTTTATAAGGTCGTAAAGAATCCCATTTGCTGATCCACCAGCTCCGACCAATAAAATATTCTTATCTTTGAGATTTACAGCTTTATTTTTTAAATCATTAATTAAGCCCATACCATCAGTTGTATCTCCAAAAATTTTATTTTCTAAGAATGTAATTGTATTAACAGATTTACATAAAGATGCTCTTTCTGAAAGATTGTCGCAAATCTGAAAAGCAGAATTTTTCAATGGAAGAGTAATATTTAAACCATAAAATCCCTCCTTTCTAAATTTTCTTAATTTCTCATCAAAATCATCTTGATTAACATCAAATTTCTTATATTCCAAATCAATTGAAAATTCTTTTGCAAATAAAGAATGTATTTGGGGTGAAAGAGAATGAGAAATCGGATGTCCAAGCACTGCAAATTTTTTATTTAATTTATTCATTAATTTATTATTATAGAAAATAAAAAAATATCCAAGAGAAATATTTATGCATTATAATAGTGCAATTAATATATAATTATGCATTATAATAGTGCAATAATTATATATTTAATGAATTTTATAAGTAAATCAGGTACTTTAGCGAATTAATATATTGGCATAGAATCTGCTTTAGATAATATATATATATCAAACAATTATTTTTTAAGGAGTTTAGTATGGCTGTCGCAGATGTAATGAAAAAAATTAAACAAGAAAAAGTTAAATTTATCGATCTTCGTTTTACTGACACAAAAGGTAAAGAACAGCATGTTTCAGTTCCAACGGCAGCATTTGATAAAAATAAATTTACTGATGGCCATGCATTTGATGGTTCATCTGTCGCAGGCTGGAAAGGAATAAATGCATCAGATATGCTACTTTATCCTGATCCTGCCACTGCTAATATCGATCCATTCATGGAAGAAAAAACTCTTATATTAACTTGTAATGTAGTAGATCCTACAGATGGAAAAGGTTATGATCGTGATCCAAGAACAATTGCTCACCGCGCAGAAGCCTACCTTAAAAAAACTGGTATTGGCGATACTGTTTATTTTGGACCAGAACCTGAATTCTTTGTATTTGATTCAGTTACATGGGACTCTGGAATGAGTGGATCATCTGTTAATGTTAGCTCCGAAGAAGCAGAGTGGGACTCAAAAAATGAACATGATGGAGGTAACGTTGGTCACCGCCCCAGAGTTAAGGGAGGTTATTTTCCAGTACCTCCTGTTGATTCTTTACAAGATCTTCGTTCAGAAATGTGTTTAACATTAGAAGAGATGGGAGTACCTGTTGAAGTCCATCATCACGAAGTTGCCGGTTCAGGTCAAAACGAAATAGGTACTAAATTTTCTTCGCTCACACAAAGAGCTGACTGGACTCAAATACTTAAATATGTAGTCCTTAATACAGCACATCGATATTCAAAAACAGCAACCTTTATGCCAAAACCAATCCTGGATGATAATGGAACAGGTATGCATGTTCATCAATCAATTTGGAAGGGTGGTAAAAATATGTTTGCTGGAAAAAAATATGCGAACTTAAGTGAAACTGCTCTTTATTACATTGGCGGTATTATCAAACATGGAAAAGCATTAAATGCTATCACCAACCCATCGACTAACTCATACAAAAGATTAGTCCCAGGCTTTGAAGCACCAGTTATGCTTGCATATTCTGCAAAAAATAGATCAGCTGCAATAAGAATACCTTATGTAGCATCTGATAAAGCAAGAAGGATTGAGGTACGTTTTCCTGATCCAACAGCTAATCCATACCTGGCTTTTAGTGCACTATTGATGGCTGGCTTAGATGGAATTAAAAATAAAATTCATCCTGGAGAGGCTGAAACAAGAGATTTATATGATTTAACAGCTAAAGAAGAAGCAAAAATTCCTCAAGTTGCAGCTACTTTACCTGAGGCTCTTGATGCACTTAAAGTTGATCGAGAATTTTTAACAGCTGGTGGAGTTTTTTCTGATGACTTTATTGATAGTTTTATTGATTTAAAAATGGAAGAAGTTACTAGATTAAGAATGACTCCTCATCCAATTGAATTCGATATGTATTACAGCATATAGTTTTAAAGGGTGGATTTTTTAATCTGCCCTTTTTTTAACTAAAATTAATATGCACTAATTTTGTGCAATGAAATAAAAGAGGATTTGATCTTTTTAGTAAGAATAAAACAAAATAGTTAATTAAATTTTGGTCTTATTCTTGCTTGATAAATTGTATGAGGACAAAAAATGACACCAGTTGAAATTAAAGATGCACTCAAAGGAATGGAGGACTTAGCTACTGCAATAGTTGTTTGTGATAAGAATTTAAAAATTAAATACATAAATCCAAGTGCAGAGATTTTATTTGAATTAAGTCATGGTCATGCCATAAACGAGCACATAAGTTTATTTTTTGAAGAAATTGAATTCTTTGAGGATGCATTAAAACAGGCGAAAAAAAAACAAAGTTCATATCGTGAACATGAATATTTTATTAAAACTAAACAAAACAAAACCATATGTGTAAGCTTTACAATTACCTCAATTGATCATAATACATTTGACTTTATAGTTGAATTTATTCAAATGGATCAACAGTTAAGAGTAGCCAGGGAAGAAAGAATGTTTATTCAACAACAAGCGAATTCAGAATTATTGAGAAACTTAGCTCATGAAATTAGAAATCCTCTTGGAGGATTAAGGGGGGCGGCGCAACTTCTAGAAAGAGAATTAAAAGAGAATTCATTAAAAGAATATACACAAATAGTTATCAATGAAGCGGATCGTCTTCAAAATCTTATGAATAAATTATTAACACCCCATCAACTGCCAGTGTATAAAAAAACAAACATACATGAAGTTTTAGAAAGAGTTCGAAGTTTAATCTTATCAGAATTTCCAAAAAATCTTGATCTCGTAAGAGATTATGATATTAGCCTTCCAGAATTTATTGGGGATAGAGAAAAACTAATTCAAGCTGTTCTGAATGTTGCAAGAAATGGGGTTCAGGCAATGTCTGAAAATAATATGAAAGAAAAAATGAATCTAAAATTTATTACTAGAGCAGAAAGTCAAATCGTGTTTCATAAAAAGAAACATACAACAGCAATTCGCCTAGATATTATCGATAATGGTCCAGGTATTAACGATGAATTACTGAATAAAATATTTTATCCATTAGTTTCAGGAAAAGAAACTGGTTCTGGATTGGGACTATCATTGGCACAAAATTTTATTACTCAACATAACGGGATGATTGATTGTGAAAGTGGATCTGGTCAAACAAAATTCTCAATCATTCTGCCCATTGAAAATAATTTAAAAATTAATGAGGTTAATAAATGAAAAAAATATGGGTACTTGATGACGACAAATCTATAAGGTGGGTATTTGAAAAAGCATTATCTAAAGCAAATCTACCATGTCAATGTTTTAGTAATACAAATGAGGCTATTAATCAATTTAATCATGAAACACCAGCTGTCATTGTTAGTGATATTAGAATGCCTGGAGAATCAGGCATTGATTTTTTAACTAAAGTTAAAGATAAATTTCCTCTTATACCAATTATTATTATGACAGCTTATTCCGATCTTGATACTGCAGTTTCTGCATTTCAAAAAGGAGCTTTTGAATATATAGCTAAACCTTTTGATATAGATAAAGTTTTAGAAATAATTAATCAAGCATTAGAGCAAACAAAAAATTTAGAAAAAAAACAAGATGAACAAAACAATAACTTACCTGAAATTATTGGGCAAGCTCAATCAATGCAAGAAGTATTCCGTGCAATTGGAAGATTGAGCCAATCAAATGCAACAGTCCTTTTAAATGGTGAATCTGGCTCAGGTAAAGAATTGGTTGCAAATGCAATTCATAAAAATAGTAATAGAAAAGATTTTCCTTTCATTGCTATCAATACTGCAGCAATTCCAAAAGAACTTTTGGAAGCAGAATTATTTGGTCATGAAAAAGGGTCTTTTACTGGAGCCCAAAATCTTCGTAAAGGGAGGTTTGAACAATCTAATGGTGGAACGTTATTTTTAGATGAAATTGGTGATATGCCAATGGAACTTCAAACTAGATTGTTGAGAGTTCTAAGTGATGGGCACTTTTACAGAATAGGAGGGCAAGATTCTATTAAAGTAGATGTAAGAGTAATTGCTGCAACTCATCAGGATTTAGAAGAATTAGTTAAAAATGGCCAATTTAGAGAAGATTTATTTCATAGATTAAATGTAATAAGAATTACAGTCCCACCTTTAAGAAATAGGATAGAAGACATACCTACATTATCTAAATATTTTTTATTTAAAAGTGCTCAACAACTAAAAGTAAAACCTAAAACTTTATCGGAAGAAGTTTTAAAATATTTTAATAATCTTCAATGGAGAGGTAATGTTAGACAACTTGAAAATGTTTGTCATTGGTTAACCGTAATGTCACCTGGTAATCAAATATCAGTTGGAGATTTACCCTCAGAATTAAAAGATGAACCAATTAACTCTATTAATAACTCAGCTAATTGGCAAGAAAATCTTAGTAGAGATTTATCTAGAAAATTACTAGATGGTCAATTAGAATTACACAAATTTTATATAGATCAAGTTGAGAAAATTATAATTGAAAAAACTCTTGAATTTACTAAACACAGAAAAATTGATGCTGCAAATTTGTTAGGTATTGGAAGAAACACTGTTACAAGAAAAATCAAAGAACTTAAAATTTCAAAAACATCAACTTAATTCTTTTTTAATCTCTTCAGCAATTCTTTTAAAAACCCTTCCCCATTTGTTAACTGAGTCTGCTCTAAATATTCTAATACTAGGATACCAAATACTTGAACCTTCTTCATCATGCCAATACCAAAGTTTACCTCTTGAAAAAGGAACAAACAAAAAAGTTTTTTTGCCTAATGCTCCTGCTATATGAGCAGTTACATTACTGGCTGTAACAACAATATCACAATTTTCTATTAATGCTGATAAACCATCAATATCATTAAATGTATCTAGATCCTTATATTTTTCAATTTTAATTTTATTATCTTTCAAAAGATCTTTCTTTTCTATAGCTGTTTGACCTTCATGTTGAGGAATTTCATACTGTAAATCTATAAATCTTAATCCATGAACCGAAAAAATAGGAAATAAATCTTTAAGGGGAACAGATTTGTGTCTGTCTTCTGTCGCAGCACTTTTCCAAGAGACTCCACAAATAATATTTTTATCTTTTTTTAGATTATTTCTTATTTCATTAACTTTTTTTTCATCTGGTTTTATAAAAACTAAACTTTCTTTTGGAAAATCTGATATATCCCTACGAACATATTTTCCCAAACTCATCCAATAAATACCTTTATCATAATTACTAAGATCATGATCAATTAAAATTTCATGTTTATCCTCTTTGATTCCAAAAAAATTAATTTCAGGAAATGATCTTTTAAAAAGATTTACCAAACGATAATCCACTTCGGCACTAATATTTTTAAATTTTTTATTAAAATCCTTGAGCATACTAAGACCAAGAATTACATCCCCAATTCCTGCATCCAACAATATAATAATTTTTTCATTTGATTTTAATTCTTTCTTACCCACATCTATTTTAAAAAACTTCTGAAGTGCATCATATCTTTTAGTTGCATCAACTTCATTCCTCATTTGAATTCTTGCCTCATGGCAGTCCCAACCTTCTTTAAAATTTTTTTTAGTTAAATACAAAAGACTTAAATTAGATCTAGCTACACTCTGGTATGGTTTTTTAATTAGGACTTCTTTTAGAATTTTAATAGGTTCATCATATTTATCCTCATACATTAAACATGAGGCATAATCTATTATAGGAGCCATTGCCTCTGGAGCTAATTCCATTAATTTTTTATAAATATTTTTAGCTTCACTATAATCTCCGATTGCACTTAAACATGCAGCTATTTTATTCATACATTCAATATGATCAGGATCAATCTTTTGAGCTTTTTTCAAGATATCTAATGCTTCCTCATGATGCCTACAAAGATGCAATATAATTCCGTAATCAAATAATCTTTGGAATTTATCTGGCTCTAACTTATAAGCTTCTTCATATGAATCAAACGCTCCCAAATGATCTGCTACTTTCATTTGAGCATCTCCAAGAAGCTTATATATTTCTGGTATATTAGGATCAATTTCAATTGCTTTGTTATATGAATTAATTGCTTTTTTATGATCACCTAGCGCTAGATAAGCAGTAGCTAAATTTTGATAATCTCCAATAACTGGCTCTACTATTTTAAAAGACTTATGAATCATATCTATTGCATCCTGATATCTTTTCTTTATTAAGAATATTACTGGTAAATGAGAAAGTGCTTGTGGATGCATGTTATCTATTTTTAAGATAGCTTCGTAGATTGGAATAGCCTTATCAAAATCCTTTAATTTTATTAAACTTAAGGCTTCATCAAGTAATTCATTTAAATTGGTATTTTTTGTCATAATCTTAAGTTCTGAATTTAAATCTATTATTTCATATGATGGGCATAGAAGAAATAAAAAAAACGGCATCCGAAAATGCCGTTTTTTATTAAATCTACTACTGATCAAACTTCTGCTAAGAGGTAAGTCCTAGAAGAATAAGATAGCACCAAGAGATAGTGAATCATTCTCAGTGTTATTTGATGATGTTTGACCTTCTGACTCTGTTGAATTGTACTCAGCAACTAAATTTAGATGCTTAGTTAATGGATGGTATGCACCCACAGTCCAACGTTCGTTTTCGTCAACTAAAGTAGCGTTAGTTTCACCACTGGCTGTATCAAGATTTGAAACACCATAAGCAACACCAAGTTTAGTACCTGTTGGTATTACATATGTAGCTTGAATATAACCACCGTCTGAATCACGCTCTTTACCTGCATCAGTTACACCTAAGTTACCGAATAGTGTAGTACCTAAGCCTTCACCATCATAGTAGTAACCAACTAAGCCGAAGTTACCAGCGCTTAAAGAAGCACCGACGTCAACTGCTTCGATGTCATAATCTTGAGCTGTAGAAGCTGTACCTGATTGGATACGAGTAACTTCGTATGAAGCACCAGATACCCAAACTTTACCAGCAACATCGCCTGTCCATGAATATGAAGCTTCTGCCTCAATACCGAAACGATCTTGGTTAACAGCACCATTACCAGCACCAGTAACTGTATCAGTATGAGTAGTTGTTGAAGCGATAGTACCAGCAGACACAACTGTTGTTGATATAGATGTTGCAATACCAGCAGCTGACAGTGAACCAGTAATGGTTGCTGTAGTACCTGTCAAGATTGATGTTGTTGTGTATGTTCTAGTTGTTGATGTTGTATTAGCATCAGGAATATTGTTTGGATTCATTAAACCAATTTTAGCTTGGAATCCACCCATGTTTGGAGTCGTATATGTAGCTTGACCCTTCCATGCAGCGTATACATAACCAGTACCAATACCACCAAGTGTTGTAGCACCACCTGAACGACCATTAGCACCAGAACCAACACCTAATAAAGTCATATCGTTAAGAATCGCACCAGAAGCAAAGATACCAATATCTTTACCAAGTTTGATCGAACCCCATGATTTATCACCAAATGATAAATATGACTGACGATTTAGAGGTGTTTTTGAATCACCATGAAATGGTGTAGTGTTGTCTGAAACATTAGGTTGGAATGAAATAGTAAATGACACATCAGTGTTATTTTGACGTGTAGTACCAGTAAATCCTAACCATGATGGTAATAGACCAGTATTAATACCTTGTGAATCAGATTCACCTAGTCCATCTTGGCCATTAGCAATAGCACCAGTTGGTGCAGTGCCTTGAGCAGCGTCAGCATCATTGAAGTTCAAGAATGCATTAACGTTACCATTAACATCTAATGTCCAATCACCAGCTGGGATAACGATTCCAGCATTAGCTGCCGAAGCACCTAAAGCTAGAGCTGCACCCGCAACTGCTAGATTAATTTTCTTGTTCATAAATTTCTCCTAAAATTAAAAATTACTTCTGTAACATAGGTTAAAAAAGTAATTCAAAAAAACTTTCTTAACAAAAAAACTTTCTTAAGATAAACTTTCTCATTAAGAAAAGTTAATACCATTATCCCCAATGTTCACGATAAAAAGCAAGAACAATTGTGACTTTTTTGTAACAAATCTAAAATATTGTTGTAAATTTACAACAATACACTATAAAGTCATTATTTATTGGGAGTTTCGACTGTTTAATTTGAGTTCTTTATGAATGCTTATAGCATATCGATCTGTCATTCCAGCTAAATAATCTGCAATCGATCGGCTAAAATCATCATCTGAGTTCTTTTTATAAGATTTTGGTAATAGAGATGGATCATTCATGAAATGAAAAAATAAGTCCTTAATTATTTTTTTTGCGTTATCTGTCATCTTAACTACTCGCTCATGCTTATATAAAGAATTTCTTAAAAACTGCTTAAGTTCAAATTGTTTTTGTTCCATATTTTTAGAAAGTTTAATTATGCTGGGTAATTTTCTAATATCGTTTATTCTTTTGGGTTTATATTTCTCTATATTTAAAGAACTTGTTTCACATATATCGAATATTAAAGAATATGTGATTCTTCTTATTGTTTCATGAAGCCACCTAATCTCATCTAGATTAGGATGATCTTTTTTTACAAGCTCAGCACATTCTCTAAATAATGAAACTTCCATTAATTTATTAAATTTTATAATTCCTGAACGATATCCATCATCAATATCGTGACTGTTATAAGCAATTTCATCAGCATAATTTACTAATTGCGCCTCCAATGAAGGCTGTTGTTTTTTTATAAATCTTTCACCTACAATACCCAAATTTTGAGCATTCTTTAAAGAGCAATGCTTTAATATACCTTCACGTGTCTCAAATGTTAGATTTAATCCATCAAAATTAGCATATCTTTGCTCTAATAAATCAACAACTCTTAATGATTGTAAATTGTGTTCAAAGCCTCCAAAAGGTTTCATACAGGTATTCAAAGAATCTTGCCCAGCATGGCCAAAAGGGGTGTGCCCTAAATCATGGGCTAAAGCAATTGCTTCAGCTAAATCCTCATGACAATTCAAAGTACGCGCTATTCCTCTTGAAATCTGAGAAACTTCCAAAGAATGAGTGAGTCGCGTCCGAAACATATCTCCCTCATGGTTAACAAATACCTGTGTTTTATATTCAAGTCGTCTAAATGCAGATGAATGGATTATTCTATCTCGATCTCTTTGAAAATCGTTTCTAAATTTTGATTTCGATTCATGAAATTTTCTACCTAATGTACGACTTGGATCTGCTGCATAGGGTTTTAACGTCATAAAATTTTTTAAAAAGATTTCTTTGAAAGAGTATGATGGAATTTTTCTTTATCATAATCACCGGTAAGAATAGCTTTTCCTATTCCTTGTTGCAGAACAAGATTAATTTGATTTGCTTTTGTTTTTTTATCTAGCTGCATCAGATCAAGGAAATCCTTCTTTGATATATCTGGGGGATTAATTGGGAGATTTGAACGAATAATTAAGGACTTTATTCTTTTAAATTCATCTTTTTTAAGCCATCCCATTTGTTCAGATAAATATGCAGCCATAACCATTCCTGAAGCAATAGCTTCTCCATGTAGCCATTTCCCATAGCCTGTTGCTGTTTCTATAGCATGGCCAAATGTATGGCCTAAGTTTAAAATAGCTCTAATATTTGACTCAAGTTCATCAGATTCCACAATATCTGCTTTATTCTTACAAGATCGAATAACCGACTCAATTAATAACTGGGAATCTCTTTTTATAATGCTATCAATATTTTTTTCAAGCCATTCAAAAAAATGGATATCACGAATTAAACCATATTTAATAACTTCAGCTAAACCAGCAGATAGCTCTTTATCTGGCAATGTTTCTAACAAGCTAATATCGGCAATAACACATTTTGGTTGATAAAAGGCTCCTATCATATTTTTTCCAAGCTGATGATTAATTCCAGTTTTCCCTCCAACCGAAGAATCAACCTGAGATAGTAGGGTAGTAGGTATTTGAATAAAATCTACCCCCCTCATAAATGTTGCAGCTGCAAAACCAGTTATATCGCCAACAACTCCGCCTCCAAAAGCAATTAATGTTATTTGACGATTAGCCTTATTTTTCAATAATTCATCATAAATTAAATTTAAAGTTTCAAAATTTTTGAATGATTCCCCGTCGGGAAGAATAATTGGAATTATTTCTTTATTTATATCTCTGAAAGTTTTAGAAATTTTTTGAAGATATAAAGGGGCAATCGTTTCATTAGTAACAATGGCAACTTTTTTATTAGAAATATGCTTGTTAAAAATATCACTGTCATTTAAAAGATTCTCTCCCACATATATTGGATAGCTTCTTTTTTCTAAATTTATATTAATAGTTTTTATCATAATTTAATTAATAATGACTCAATTTCAGAGGTAATTTCACTAGCACGTTTATTTTTAGTATCAATTATTTGATCGGAGATATCTTCATAAAGTGGATCTCTAAATTTAAATAAATTATTTAGTGTTTGCTTTAAATCCCCTTTTTGTAAAAGTGGTCTAGATTTATCATCAACCATTCTAGCTGCTAAATCTTCACAATTCGATTTTAAATATATAACATATCCATTTTTCTTAAGTAGTTCACGATTATTTTGAGATAAAATTACGCCTCCACCAGTTGCTAAAACAATATTTTTTAAATAAACCAAATCTTTTAATACGCTCTCTTCTCTCTTTCTAAAGCCTACCTCTCCCTCATATTCAAATATCAAAGGTACTTTTACACCAGTTTTTTCTTCGACAACATAATCACTGTCATAAAAATCTTTATTTAATTTTTTTGATAGAATCCTACCAATTGTTGTCTTTCCAGAGCCCATTAGCCCAATTAAAAAAATGTTTTCTATCTTTTTCAATACTTTATTCTCTGTAAAAATTTATTAAATAATAAATAAAACATTTAAACTAGATTAAATATCTTACTAAGCTACTATAATGAAGTTTATATTATAGTTAAATTTTTTTTAAGTACATTATGTTTTCAATCATTAAGAATTATCTTTTTATAGCCTTTTTTGGAGGTTTATCTATTCTGGCAATGGCTTTTTTTGTATCAGCCTTAATTTATCCAACACTTCCAAATATTTCTCATTTAGAAAAATATCGACCAAAACAACCTTTACAAATTTTCTCAAAAGAAGGAATTCTGATTGCAGAATTTGGAGAAGAAAGAAGAGATTTTATAGCTATTTCAGATACCCCACAGCAAATGATTAATGCCATTCTTTCTATAGAAGACCGACGTTTTTTTGAACATCCTGGTATAGACTTTATTGGAATAACCAGAGCTGCAATCAAAAACATACTTGGTAAAAGTCACGAAGGGGCAAGCACAATTACAATGCAAGTAGCAAGAAACTTTTTTCTTACTTCTGAGAAAACATTTAAAAGAAAAATTAATGAAATTTTACTCGCAATAAAAATAGAAAGAACATTATCTAAAGAAGAGATACTAGAGCTATACGTTAATCAAATATATCTTGGTCAAAGATCTTTTGGTTTTGCAGCAGCAGCAAATACTTACTTTGGAAAAAATCTTGATCAATTAAATCTAGGAGAAACTGCATTACTTGCTGGTCTTCCAAAAGCCCCAAGCAGATACAATCCATTAGTGAGGCCAAACCTTGCAATAAATAGACAGCAAAATGTTCTTAATAGTATGTTGCGTCATGGTTATATTGATAAACCTACGTATATTATTGCCTTAGAGGACCCTCTTAGTCTGAAAGATAAATTTATGAAAAGTGAGCTACAAGCTAATTATGTCGCTGAAATGGTTAGACAAACTTTATTTGAAGAATTTGGGGATAAAATCTATACAAGTGGTCTAAAAGTTTTTACAACCATTAAAAAGAAAAATCAATTAATGGCAAATAAGGCAGTTCAAAATGGAATTATAAATTATATGGCACGACATGATTTAGCTCCCCCAGAAGATTTTATAGGCTTTAAATCAAAAGAATTTAAAACTAATAAAGAACGAGATAAATTTTTACTCAATAAACTTAAATTGATACCAACTTACAATAATTTTATTCCTGGTGTCATTCTTGACTTACAGCCTTTAAGAGTTGATGTCCTCCTTAAAAATGGAAAAAAGATAAGTGTTTACAAAAGAGGATTAAAATTACTTAAAAAAGATTTGGAATTACAAAATGATGGTGAAAAATTACTCAAGCCAGGATCTGTTATAAGATTTGTAAAAAAAAGAAATTTTTGGATTGCTACACAACTTCCTGAAGTTGAAAGTTCTCTTGTCTCAATGGATCCCAAAACAGGTGCCATATTGGCCTTAGTAGGTGGATTTGATTTTCATCGAAATAAATATAATCATGTTTCTCAAGCAAACAGACAGCCAGGATCAATTTTTAAACCATTTATATATTCAGCTGCACTTGAAAAAGGTATAACTCCTGCAACTTTAGTAAATGATGCCCCTATATATGTCACTGCTGCAGAGCTTAATACAAATGAGAATTGGGAACCACAAAACTATAATGAAAAATATGATGGAGCAATAAGGCTAAGACAAGGATTAGCTAAATCAAAAAATTTAGTAGCTATTCGAGTTTTAAAACATATTGATCCAAAATATGCACTAGATTACATAACAAGATTTGGATTTGACAAAAAGAAACATTCTCCATACTTATCTATGGCATTAGGTGTCGGGCAAGTAACAGCTTTAGAAATGGTTGCAGCTTATGGAGTTTTTGCAAATGGAGGATACCTTAAAAAACCTTATTTTATTGAAAAAATTATAGATGTAAAAGGAAGAAAAATTAAACAAAACTTTTCAGTAACAAATGAAGAAACGCCTAGGATTATTGATCCAAGGAATGCATTTATTATGACCTCACTGCTGCAAGAGGTGATCAACACTGGAACAGCTAGAAAAGCTAAAAGACTTAAACGTGAAGATATAGCTGGAAAAACTGGTACAACAAATGAATTGGTGGACGCATGGTTTGCAGGATTTAATCCGGACATTGTAACAGTAACTTGGATGGGATTTGACCAACCTCGTACTTTGGGGAAACATGAAAGTGGGTCAAGAGCAGCTCTTCCTATATGGATTGACTACATGAGACCCATAATAAATGAGTATCCAACTAAAATATTAGAAAGTCCATATGGAATAATTCCTCTAAGGATAAATCCCAAAAATGGAATGCTCGCTAAAAAAGATGAGGATGGAATTTTTGAATACTTTTATGATGAATTCCTTCCAAATAATAATGCTTATTATCTACTTAACTAATCTAAAATGGCTCTCGAAAACCCAAATAATAATAGATCTATAGTTGCTAAGCAGGCAGCAAAGATAATTATGGAAGAAGGTATAACAGATTATTTATTTGCTAAAAGAAAAGCAGCTAAATCATTAGCATTATTTTCAAAAGAAAATTTACCTTCAAATTACGAAATTGATAATGCTTTAAAAGAATATCAAAATATTTTTCAAGAAAAAGTCGATTCAGAAATAATCATTAGAATAAAAAAGGAAGCGCTAAATATTATGACACTTTTTAAAGAATTTAATCCTCATTTAGCTGGTCAATTGCTTGAAGGTTTAATACCAAAATTTCTTAAAATCCAAATTAATCTTTTTACAGATAATATTAAAGAAGTTGAATATATTCTTCTAAATAAAAATATATCTTTTGATTTAAAAGATACAAATTATCAAGAGAAATTTAGCAAAAAACAACCTACAAAAATTATTCCAACATTCATTATAGATGGAATATGGTTTCCTATTGAGCTTAAAGTATATTTTGAAAAAGATATACGTAATCAGAAAAATAATACTCTTAAAAACAAAGGAATTAATCTCAAATCAATCGAAAAATTCCAGTTTAAATAATACTACTTAATTAATCTGGCAACCTCTAATGCAAAATAAGTAAGAATTGCATCTGCGCCTGCTCTTCTAAATGATATTAAAGATTCTAAAATTATTTTTTGCTCATCAAGCCAACCTTTCTGTGAAGCTGCCTTAATCATTGCATATTCTCCACTTACTTGATAAACAAAAGTAGGTTTCTCAAAAGTTTCTTTTACTCTGTGAAGAACATCAAGATATGGCATACCAGGCTTAACCATAACCATATCAGCCCCCTCATCTAAATCTAGTTTAACTTCATATAAAGCCTCATCACTATTCGCTGGATCCATCTGGTAAGTTTCTTTTGATGACGAGTCTAAATTTTTTGATGAGCCTACCGCATCTCTAAAAGGCCCATAAAAAGAAGATGCATATTTAGCAGAATAAGATAATATTTTTGTATTTATAAAATTATTTTTTTCTAAAGCTTGTCTAATTCTACCAACCCTACCATCCATCATATCCGATGGAGCAACAATATCTGCACCAGCCTTGGCATGACATAACGCCTGTTTTACTAATAGATCTACCGTTTGATCATTTAAAATATTTCCTTTTATATCAATAAGACCATCTTGCCCATGACTTGTATAAGGATCTAAGGCAATGTCAGTAATAACTCCAAGTTTTGGAATATTTTTTTTTAAAGCATTAACTGCTTTTGGTATTAATCCTAATGTATTAAAGCATTCCTCAGCATTATCTGATTTTAACGAGCTCTCAATAACTGGGAAAATTGCAATTGCAGGTATGCCAAGATCAAAACACTCTTGTGCATCTTTTAATAATTCGTCAATACTTAAACGCTGAATTCCAGGCATTGAAAGAATATCTTGTCTAATTTTTTCACCATCTATAACAAACATTGGATAAATCAAATGACTAACGGAAAGATTGTTCTCTCTCATTAGTTTTCTAGAAAAATCATCCTGTCTCATTCTTCTTGGTCGATTTGTAACTGTCATTTATTTAATAATGCATTTAAGGATTGACCTGGATTATCATCTCTCATAAATGCTTCTCCCACTAAAAAAGTAAAAATATTATTATCATTCATTAATTTAATATCGGAAGGATTAAAAATACCAGATTCTGAAATAGGAATCCTATTTTTGGTTATTTTAGTTACTAAACTAATTGAAGTGTTAAGTGAAACTTCAAATGTTTTTAAATTCCGATTATTTATTCCAATTAATGGCGTATTCAAAAATAAAGCTTTTTCAAGCTCTTCCTCATTATGAACTTCAACTAAAACTGCCATACCCAGATCATGAGCTATGGATTCATATTTTTTTAATTGTTCCAGTTCGAGAGCTGATGCAATTAATAATATACAGTCTGCCCCTAATACTCTTGACTCGAATACTTGATACTCATCAATTATGAAATCTTTTCTTAAAACAGGTAATGAGCAATTATTTTTTACCTTTTCTAAAAAATTCGGGTCTCCTTGAAAAAATTCTATATCCGTTAAAACTGAAATACATGTAGCCCCGCCAATTTCATAAGATTTAGCAATAGATTCTGGATCAAAATTTAATCTAATCACTCCCTTGGATGGACTAGCTTTTTTTATTTCAGCTATAACAGCTGATAAACCAGCTTGGTGTTTTTTTTCTATTGACCCAATAAAATCTCTTGGTTTTGAAATTTGTTTAAGCTGATCTTTTATGACATGTAAGGGTCTTATAGATTTTGCTTGAGAAACTTCCAAAGCTTTTGTATCTAAAATTTTATCGAGTATATTAGTCATTTGATGAAAGTATTAATTGATTTAATTTTTCAAGAGCCTTTCCTTGCTCAATCATGTCTTTAGCAATTGAAACACCATGTTTTATATCTTCAGCTAAACCACTAATATATATAGCAGCACCAGCATTTAAAAGTATGATATCCCGCCCTGTCTTGGATTTTCCTTTTAATATATCAAGGATCATATTTTTTGATTGAAATGAGTCTTTAACGACAATGCTTTCTAGAGTTCCTTTTTCTAAATCAAACATTTCTGGATTGATAATATATTCACTTATCGTATTATTTTTTAGTTCAGCAACATAAGTATTACCTGTAATTGAAATTTCATCCATTCCATCTTCTCCATGAACTACAAGCACATGATCACTCCCTAATTCTTTTAATACCTTTGCAAAAGTTAATGTTAATTCCTTACTATAAACTCCAATAATTTGTTTTTTAGCTGAAGCAGGGTTTGTTAAGGGTCCAAGTAAATTAAATATTGTTCGAACTTCTAGTTCTTTTCTAACTGGTGCAACAAATTTCATAGCTGGGTGATAATTTGGGGCAAACATAAAACCAATACCTATAGCATCTACTAAGTCACCTAAATTTTTGTGATTTAAATTTACATTGACTCCTAAAGCTTCTAAAACATCAGCACTTCCACACTTCGATGAGACTGATCTTCCACCATGTTTTGCTACTTTTGCCCCAGCAGCTGCAGCAACAATAGCACTTAAAGTTGATACATTAAATGTTTGTAAACTATCACCGCCAGTCCCACATGTATCGATAAGATAATTTGTATCTTTAATTTTTACTTTGTTGGCATGTTTTCGCATAACTGAGGCTGCTGAAGCAATTTCATCTGGAGTAACTCCTTTAATTTGCAATGCAATAATACAACTGGCTATCTGAGCAAACCCTAATTTTCCAGTCATTATAAGATCCATTAAAGACTTCATTTCTAATGAAGTTAAATCTTCTTGTCTTAATAAAGGATTCAAATAATTTTTAAACTGATTATCCATAATTTTTTAAAAAATTTAATAATAGATCATGTCCATGTTGACTCAAAATAGACTCGGGATGAAATTGAACGCCTTCAATCGGCATAGTTTTATGTTTAATACTCATAATTTCATCGTCATCAGTCCATGCTGTTATATCAAAACAATCGGGACAAGAAGCCTTTTCAATAACCAATGAATGATAACGCGTAGCTATAAAGGGGCTTTTTATATCTTTAAATACTCCCACATTGGTATGATAAATTTCAGAAGTTTTTCCATGCATAATTGTTTTTGCATGAATAATGTTACCTCCAAATGCCTGTCCAATTGTTTGATGGCCTAAACATACTCCTAATATAGGTATTTTACCTTTAAAAAAATCAACTACCTGTAATGAAATACCTGCTTCTTTTGGAGTGCAAGGGCCAGGTGATAATACTATATATTGAGGATTTAAATCTTTTATTTGATCAACAGTTATTTGGTCATTTCTGTGAACAACAACATCTTGTCCAAGCTCAGATAAATACTGTACAAGGTTGTATGTAAAAGAATCATAATTATCTAACATCACTATCATTATTTTTATTCAGTTAAGCCAGATTGAACTAGCTCAGATGCCTTTAAAATTGCTTTAGCTTTATTTTGTGTTTCTGTCCATTCATTTGAAGGAATTGAATCAGCAACTATGCCAGCCCCTGCTTGAACATATAACTTAGAATCTTTAATAACAGCAGTTCTAATTGCAATTGCAACATTCATATCCCCATCAAAACCAAGATAACCTACAGCACCAGAATAAACTCCTCGTTTAGTTGATTCTAATTCATTAATTATCTCCATTGCCCTAACTTTAGGTGCCCCACTTACGGTACCAGCTGGAAAAGAAGCCTTCAAAACATCAATTGCAGATAATTTATTTTTAATAATGCCCTCTACATTCGAAACAATGTGCATCACATGAGAATATCTCTCAATTATCATATTATCTGTTACATTTACAGTTCCTGTTTTAGATACTCTACCAATATCATTTCTTCCTAAATCCATTAATTGAACATGTTCTGCAATTTCTTTTGGATCTGCTAATAATTCTTTTTCAAACTCAATGTCTTCAGTTTCATCAATACCCCTTGGTCGAGTTCCTGCAATTGGTCTCACAGTTACTTTTTCACCAACTAAAGTTACTAAAATTTCAGGGGATGCTCCAACTACATAATGATCTCCCATATTATAAAAAAACATATAAGGAGAAGGATTTAAACTTCTTAAAGTTCGATATAAAGCCAATGGATTTGATTTGAAAGATCTATTCATCCTCTGAGATATGACAACTTGCATAATATCTCCATCAAAAATATATTGTTTGGCTTTTGATACAGCAGACTTAAATTTATCCTCTCCAAATTCTGAAAAAACTTTAGTTAAAGTCTCATTTTCAAATTTTTTGTCTTCAAAAGAAGCGAAAGGGGATGGTCCAGACTGTAATTTTTTTGCTAATGATTGTAAATTTTTTATCCCTAATTCATAAGAGTTTTTAACGGCAGGATCTACATAATTAATCATAAATAAAGTGCCAGATATATTATCAAATACCACAATCTCATCTGAAAAAATCAATAAGATGTCAGGCAGCTTTAAATCATCTTCTAGGAATTCTTTGCACAGTTTTGGCTCAATATATTTGATGGTCTCATATCCAAAATATCCTGCAAGACCTCCAGAATATCTTGGTAAATCCAAATCTGTTGGAACTTTAAAGCTACCCATAAATTTATCAATAAAATCTAATGGATTTTCATCAATTATTTCTTTTTTTACTTCATCTTCCTCGATAACTAAAATTTTATTATCAGTGATTTGTATTCTTAATTTAGAAGGAAGACCAATAATTGAATATCTTCCAAATTTATCTCCACCTTCAACTGATTCCAATAAATAACTATAGGGTTGATTAGCCAATTTTGCATAAACAGAAAGAGGGGTATCTAAATCAGCAAAAGTCTCTAAAACTAGAGGGATTCTATTAAATCCTTGTTTTTTATAGGCTAAAAATTGTTCTTTGGTAAGAGTACTAAACATTTTTAAATTATTATTACCACAAGGTTATTTAAATATTATTAAATTGTTTCAATTTAAGCTTTTGATAGAGAAGCTCTTAATGAATTCACAACTGTATTATATCGATTTGGGTCATCATCGTTAGCAGCCCCAAAAATTGCCGAGCCTGCAACAAAAGTATCTGCTCCAGCTTTAGCTATTTCAGTAATATTTTCTGCATTAACTCCACCATCAACTTCAAGCCAAATTTCTCGTCCAGTTTTTTCAGTATATTCATCAATTTTTTTTCTTGCTGTTTTAAGCTTGTTAAGAGTTTCATGAATAAATTTTTGTCCACCAAAGCCTGGGTTAACTGACATAAGTAAAACCATATCAATCTTATCCATAACATGATCTAAATATTCTAATGGTGTAGCTGGATTAAAAACTAAACCTGACTTACATCCATTATCTCTTACTAAGGATAAACTTCTATCAATATGATCTGAGCCTTCAGGATGAAATGTGATAATATTAGCTCCGGCTTTAGCGAAATCAGGAATAATTCTGTCAACAGGCTTAACCATCAAGTGAACATCAATCATAGCGTCAGTAACTGGCCTTATTGCCTGACATACTAATGGGCCAATTGTCAGATTAGGCACATAGTGATTGTCCATTACATCAAAATGAACAATGTCGGCACCAGATGAAATTACATCATTTATTTCTTGTCCTAATTTTGAAAAATTAGCTGAAAGGATACTAGGGGCAATTCTAAATGTTTTTTCCATATGTCTATGTTCCTAAATATTGTGATTATTATTGTAAAATGCGTATTTTACCCTTTTTTGATTAATATTATAAAGTAAGCAATTAAATTAAGATGAATTTGAATATTATTGGATTAAATCATAAGACTGCCCCCTTATCTCTCAGAGAAAGATTTGTTTTTCATTCCGATCAAGTTAGCCATGCCTTGCTAGATCTTAAAAGTAAAAAAATTAGTCAAGTTGCTATCCTTTCAACATGTAATAGAACTGAAATTTATTTCAATGGATCAAAAGTACAAATTGTTTTTCAATGGCTTGCAAATTATCATAATATAAAATTAAGAGAATTAAAAAAACATTTGTATCATCACCAAAACAAATCTGCTTTAGTTCATGCTTTCAGAGTTGCATGTGGTTTAGACAGTATGTTTCTTGGAGAAAGTCAAATTTTAGGGCAAATGAAACAAGCCTCAAAAATTTCAGATTATGCTGGAACACAAGGAAAATTTTTATCATCTTTCTTCCAATCAGTTTTTTCAGCTGCTAAAGAAATAAGATCTAAGACCAATATAGGTGCAAGTAATACAACGATAGCCTCTACAATCATATCAATTACAAAAAGGATTTTTGGTGATATCTCTCAAAATAAAATTATTTTTGTTGGAGCAGGAGAAATGACAGAATTAATTGCTAAATATTTCAACAAATACCAACCAAAAAAAATTGCTATTGCTAACAGGTCAATTAGCAGAGGAAACTCATTAGCAAAAAAAATTGGTGGTGAAGCTTGTCTTCTTGCTGAAATAAATGACCAAATACATGACTATGATATTGTAATTAGTTGTACAGGAAGCCAATTACCAGTTATTGGTCTTGGTATGGTTGAAAGGGCAATTAAACTTAGAAAGCATAAACCTATGTTATTAATTGATCTTGCAATTCCAAGAGATATTGAATCAGAAGCTTCAAAGCTTAATGATATTTTCTTATATACGCTCGATGAGCTTGCTCAAACTGCTCAAGAAGGAATCGATAAAAGAACGGATGCTATTGAAGATGCAGAAAAAATTATTGAAAAAAAGGTAGCTAATTTTTATCTTGCAAATAATCAAAAAAAAGCTACGCCTGCAATAAAATCATTAAGAAATCAATTTGAGGAAAGTAGATTAAAAGAAATAAATAAAGCAAAAAAACAGTTAGAAAAAGGAAAATCTATCGATGAAATTTTAGAATCCCTTAGTAATAATTTATCAAATAAATTTCTACATCATCCTACGAAGGCATTAAACGAATCTGCAGCATCTAAAACTAAAGAAATTTCAGACTTACTAAAAAAAATATACAACATAAAAGAATAAATAATAATGAAACCATCTATGCAAAATAAATTAAGTACTTTGTCAAAGAGAATACAAGAACTCAACATTGAGCTTAGTAAAGAAGATGCGACAAAAGACATGGAAAGATTTAAAAAAATATCCAAAGAACACTCAGACATAATGCCTATTGTTGATATTTATAAAGAATATTTAAAATTTGATAAAGATATCTTAGATGCAAAAGAAATGCTAAACGATCCTGAAATGAAAAGCTTTGCCCAAGCGGAAATTGATTTGGGAAAAGAAAAATTAGAAAGAATTGAAGAACAATTACAAAAATTATTATTGCCTAAAGATCCTAACGATGAAAAAAATATTTTTTTAGAAATAAGAGCAGGTGCAGGAGGGGATGAATCAGCTCTATTTGTAGGAGACATTTTTAGAATGTACACACGATACGTAGAAAGAATGCATTGGCAAATAGAAGTAATATCTACTAACGAAGCAGAAGTTGGTGGATATAAAGAAGTAATTGCAAAAATTAATGGGTTAGGAGCTTACTCAAAACTAAAATTTGAATCAGGAGGTCATAGAGTTCAAAGAGTTCCAGATACTGAAACTCAAGGGCGAATTCATACCTCAGCTTGTACAGTTGCAATTTTAGCTGAAGCAGATGAAATAAGTGATGTAGATATAAATCCAGCTGAAATTAGAATAGACACCTATCGTGCATCAGGCGCAGGTGGTCAACATATTAATAAAACCGATTCTGCAGTTAGAATTACACATTTGCCAACTGGATTGGTTGTTGAGTGTCAAGATGACCGATCACAACACAGAAATAAAGCCCAAGCAATGAGTATTTTGGCGGCTAAAATTAAAGACAATCAAATACAAGAACAAGAACTAAAAATTGCATCAGAAAGGAAAACTTTAATTGGAAGTGGTGATAGAAGCGAAAGAATAAGAACTTATAATTTTCCTCAAGGAAGAATTACTGACCATCGAATAAATTTAACACTCTATAAGATTGATTTCATAATGGATGGTGATTTAAATGAACTTATTGAGGCATTAAATTCTGAACATCAAGCAGACTTATTAGCACAACTTGATGAGGACTAAACAACACTATCAAAAAATTTTTAATTTTTCGGATGAATCATTATTCGTTCAAAAAATTTATTCAGAAATTACTAAACTACTCTCAGAAAATCTTAGCCTTAGCTTAAGAGAGGCAAGATTAGAGGCAAGATTTATAATCGAACACACACTTAAAGTCCAACACCAATACTTAATTAAAAATTCTAATGAACTGATCAAGCCAGAAAAATTTAAAAAATTGATGGGTTATGTCAAGGACAGATTATCTTATAAACCACTTGCATATGTTTTAAAAGAATCTAAATTTTACGACATGAAATTTTTTGTAAACTCAAATGTACTAATACCAAGACAAGATACTGAATTAATGATTGATTTAATTCTTAATAATTATCAAAAAAAAGACAGTTTAAATATTCTTGATTTAGGAACTGGTTCAGGAGCGATTGGTATTGTTCTTGCAAGCAAATTTAAGAAAGCAAAGGTTCTACTTACTGATATGTCATCCAAAGCCCTTAATATTTCAAAAAAAAATATTTTTTTTCACAAACTAAAAAATATATCGACATTAAAAAGTGATTGGTTTGAAAAAATTCCTAATAAAAAATTTGATTTAATTGTAAGTAATCCTCCTTACATAAATAAAAAAGATACTCATTTAAAAAATAAGGAATTACTTTTTGAGCCAAAAAATGCATTAATTTCTGAGCAAAAGGGATACGCAGACATAACAAAAATAATAAAATTAAGTCCAAACTTTTTGAAATCAAATGGAGCTTTATATATTGAGCATGGTTACAATCAATCAAGAAAAGTCAAAGAATTATTTCAAAAAAATAATTTTATAAAAATTAAACAAAAGCAAGACATAAACAAAATTTATAGAATAACATCGGGTGTAATTAAAATTTGATGTTTTAATTAAGACTCAATAGTATAATTCACATATGACTACAAAGAATAGTATTGGCATTGTTAAAACAAAAATCTTTAAATCCTCCAATTCTTTGAGGCTAAAAAGTGGAAAATTATTAAAAGAATATTCTTTGGTATATGAAACTTATGGCAAACTTAATGCAAAAAGAAATAATGCAGTTTTAGTTTGTCATGCTCTTTCTGGAAACCATCATTTAGCTGGAAAATACTCTTCTAAGGACAAACATCCAGGATGGTGGGATAACCTTATTGGGCCAAATAAACCCTTAGACACAAATAAATTCTTTGTAATAGGTATAAATAATTTAGGTGGAAGCGATGGAAGTTCTGGACCAAAATCTATCAACAAAAAAACAAACAAACCTTGGGGATCAAAATTTCCCATTACCACGGTTGAAGATTGGGTAAATTCTCATGAAGCATTAATAACATCTTTAAATATTCCAAAACTAGCAGCTGTTATTGGTGGAAGTTTAGGTGGAATGCAAGCTATTCAATGGTCTATACAATACCCTGAAAAAATAGAACATGCGATTGTAATAGCAGCTGCACCAAATCTAACTGCACAAAATATTGCATTTAATGAAGTTGCAAGGCAATCAATTATTACAGACCCAGATTTTAACAAAGGTAATTATTATGAAAAAAAGAAGCTTCCTAAAAGAGGGCTCAGAATTGCTAGAATGCTCGGCCACATAACTTATTTATCAGACGACGTTATGGGTTCAAAATTTGGTAGGAAACAAAAAAATAAGGGTTATCAATATGATTTTAATACAGAATTTGAAATTGAATCTTATTTAAATTACCAAGGAGACAAATTTGCAGAGGAATTTGACGCAAATACATATATTAGAATGACTAAAGCTTTAGATTATTATGATCCTGCAAATGGAAATAAAAAAAATCTAAGCAAAATATTTAAAAAAATTAAATCTAAAGTTCTTGTTATCGCTTTCACAAGTGACTGGCGTTTCTCACCAAACAGATCTAAAGAAATTGTTAAAGCACTTTTAGATAATAATATTAATGTTAAATATGCAGAAATTACTGCTGCTAGCGGACATGATGCTTTTTTAATGACTGAGCCAAGATATCATGCAATTATAGAGTCTTACTTTAAACAAATGTTAAGAAACTGATGGTTTTTAAAAAGAAAAATTCTAGGTATGATTTTCCAATAATAGCTGATTGGGTTGCGCCAAATTCTAAGGTTCTAGACCTTGGTTGTGGTGATGGAGAATTATTAAACTACTTAAAGAAAGAAAGAAATACCACTGGATACGGAATTGAAAAAGACCCTGACAACTGGTTAAAATCTCTAAAAGCAGGAATTAATGTTCTTCAAGTGGACATAGAAGCTGGATTACCAGAATTTGAAGATAATTCATTTGATGTTGTAATCTTATCTAAAACAATCCAATCTATGCATAATACAGAAGATATTCTTAATGAGATGCTAAGAGTTGGAAAGCAAGTGATTGTTACATTTCCGAATTTTGGTTATTGGAGAGATAGGATTCAAACAATCCGAGGAGTGATGCCTAAATCAAAAGAATTACCTTATTCATGGTTTAACACCCCAAATGTTCATTTATGTACAATTAAAGATTTTGATAATTTATGTAAATCAAATAAATATCAAATTGTTGATCGATTAGTCCTTACTGATACTAAGTCAGTAAAGTTCTTTCCCAATTTGTTTGGTGCGCTTGCCCTATATAACTTGGTAAATCGTTAGCTAAAAGATGTCGAGTTCATCAATAATTTGGCGTGATTTACTCACAAAGAAAATGCTTATCTGTATTTTCACAGGCTTTACCTCAGGACTACCTTTATTCATTCTTATTAGCCTTCTTCCTGCATGGTTAAGCACTAGTGGAATTGATCTTAAAACTATAGGGCTATTTGCACTTATCCAATTTCCCTTTACTTGGAAATTTATTTGGGCACCTATTTTTGATAGGTTCTCTTTTGGTATGGGTCGGAGAAGAGGATGGTTAATTATTTTTCAACTATTACTTTTAATAACAATTTGTAGCTTTGGCCTCATCGAGCCTAAGAGTCAATTAATTGTAGTTATAATAATCTCAACCGTTATTGCTTTTTTTAGTGCCAGCCAAGATGTTGTTATAGATGCCTATAGAAGAGAATTACTTTCTGATCATGAATTAGGTATAGGTAATGCTATCCATGTTAATGCATATAAAATTTCTAGTCTCATTCCTGGTTCTTTGTCTTTAATCCTTGCTGATTTTTTTGATTGGGAGTTTGTTTTCTTAGTAACAGGATTATTTATGTTACCAGGTATTTTTATGACCCTAATGATCAAAGAACCTTTATTAAAGCATGGAGTTCCTAGGACTTTAAAAGAGGCAGTTATTGAGCCTTTTAAAGAATTTAAAAATCGCAAAGGAATAAAAGGGGCTCTTCTTATTCTTCTTTTCATTTTCTTATACAAAATTGGTGACAGTATGGCAACTGCGCTTGCTACACCATTTTATCTAGACCTTGGTTTTTCAATGACTGAAATAGGAGTAATTGCTAAAAATGCTGGATTATGGCCAGGTATTATTGGTGGATTAGCCGGGGGTATATGGATGATAAAACTTGGTATTAACAAAGCTTTATGGATATTTGGATTTATGCAAATGTTTGCAACCTTGAGTTTTGCGTGGCTTGCAATTTCCGGAGATAACAATTTAATCTTGGCAATTACAGTTGGTTTAGAATTTTTTGCAGCTGGTCTAGGAACTACTGCTTTTATAGCTTACATTGCAAAAACGACTCATCCAAAATATACAGCAACTCAATTTGCGTTATTTACTGGTTTAGCTTCAGTGCCTAGAACATTTACAAATGCATCAACTGGCTATCTCGTTGAATTTTTTGGGTGGTACAACTTTTATATTTTTTGTGCGCTTATTGCTATACCTGGGATGCTTTTACTATTTAAGATTGCTCCATGGAATCAAAAATCATCATAATGAATTATTAAAGGAGCATGATCACTAAACCTTTTTGTTTTAAAGACATTTGCTTTCTTTGCTTTCTTTGCTAACTCTTGATTAGTAATTTGGTAATCGATACGCCATCCAACATTCTTTGCCCAAGCCTGCCCTCTGTTGCTCCACCAAGTATAACCTTCTTCCCCTTTTTTAGGATAAAGATTGCGATATATATCTACCCAACCAACTTTTATAAATAAATTAGAGAGCCAAGCTCTCTCTTCTGGAAGAAATCCAGAATTCTTTTTATTGCCTTTAAAATTTTTTAAGTCTATTTCATGGTGAGCAATATTAAAGTCTCCACAAACAACAATATTTTTGCCTATCTTTAATTTCTTTTTTAAGACCGCTAAAATTTTATCTAAAACTTTATATTTAAATCTCTGTCTTTCTTCACCACTGGAGCCCGAAGGTAAATATATTGAAATAATGCTAATTTTATCCAAATTAATTTCAATATAACGTCCTTCATCGTCTAATTCAGGAATACCAATTTTAGTAATAATATTATTAGGCTCTTCTTTAGAATATATACCAACCCCACTATAACCTTTTTTATTTGCATAACTAAAATTGCCAAAATAGCCTTTTGGCGCCTTCATTTGTTCGTCTAAATCCTCTTGATGAGCTTTCAATTCTTGAAGACACACAAAGTCTGCTTTTTGATTAGGAAACCAATCATAAAAACCTTTTCTTGATGCAGAACGGATTCCATTTAAATTTAGGGTTATAATCTTCATAAAAAATTTATTTTATATGACATCATCTACTTCATTATTTATTGAGTTTGCAATAGAAAAAAAAGTGCTCCAATTTGGTGATTTTATAACCAAAGCTGGGCGCAATAGCCCTTATTTTTTTAATCTAGGCAAATTCAATGACGGTAAAAGTCTCAAATTACTAGGTGAATTTTACGCTAATAAAATTATAGATACAAAAATAGAATTTGATTTAATTTTTGGCCCGGCTTACAAAGGAATCCCACTTGTTTGTTCAGCTTCCGTAGCTTTATCAAATAAAGATATTAATGTTCCATATTCTTTTAATAGAAAAGAAATAAAAGATCATGGTGAAGGTGGAAAAATTATTGGATCTCCAATCAAAGGTAAAGTACTAATTTTAGATGATGTTATTTCTGCTGGAACGTCAATTAATGAATCTTATAATCTAATCAAAAATAGCGGAGCCCAAATAGTAGGAGTTATTGTAGCGATAGATCGCCAAGAAAAAGGTGAGGATTCATTATCTGCAACCCAGGAAATTACAAAAAAATATTCGATACCAGTATTTTCTCTTATTAATCTAGAAGATATTATTCATTATTTAGAAACAAAAAATGATTTTAAAAATGAATTAGAATTAATTAAAATTTATCAAAATACTTATGGTGTTATTTAGAAATTCTTTCCTTTAAAATAGATGAAACTTGAGAGGGGTTTGCTTTTCCTTTAGAAGCTTTCATAACTTGTCCAACCAAAGCATTAAAAGCCTTATCTTTTCCTGATTTAAATTCCTCAACCATAACTGAATTATTTTTTAAAACTTCATCAACTATTCTATCAATTTCATTGCTATCTGAAATCTGTTTTAAACCAAGCTCATCAATAATCAAATCTACTTCTTTTTTACTATCTTCCCACAAGATTTCAAATACTTTTTTTGCAGCATTATTTGAAATTGTATTGTCTTCAATTCGACTTATTAAAATATTCAATCTTTCTGGAAAAATAGGGCTATTTTCAATACTGAGATCTTTTTCTTTTAGCTTAGAAAATAAATTACCAAGAATCCAATTAGCAGATAATTTAGGATTAGCTCCTAATTCTATAAGTTTTAAAAAATATTGAGTAACGTTACGACTGGAAGTTATTCCTTCAGAATCATAAGCTGATAGTCCCAAATCTTTCTCAAATCGTGATTTCATCTCACCAGGTAATTCTGGCATTAATTTTTTTATTTCTTCAATATCTTTATCTGAAACAATTAAAGGTAATAAATCTGGGTCTGGAAAATATCTGTAATCATTAGCTTCTTCTTTTGACCTCATTGATCTTGTCTCTCCAGAGTCTGGGTCAAATAAAATAGTTGCTTGTTCAATCTCTCCTCCATCCTCAAGCTTTTCAATTTGCCAATTTACCTCAAAATCAATAGCTTGTTTAATAAACTTAAAAGAGTTTAAATTTTTAATTTCCCTTCTTGTTCCTAAAACAGCGCTACCTTTTCTCTTAACAGATACATTTACATCGCAACGGAAACTTCCTTCCTGCATATTCCCATCGCATATATCTATCCACTGAACTAAATTATGAAGTTTTTTTGCATATGAAACTGCTTCTTCAGCTGAACTCATATCTGGTTCTGTCACAATCTCTAGTAACGGGGTACCAGCTCTATTCAAATCAATACCGGATTTACCATCGATAACACCGTGTGAAGATTTTCCAGCATCTTCTTCTAAATGTGCCCTTAGAATTCTTACCTCTTTGAGTTCATCTCCAATATCAATTGATAATTTTCCTTTACCTACTATTGGAAGTTCATACTGACTAATTTGATATCCTTTAGGTAAGTCTGGATAAAAATAATTTTTTCTGGCAAATATTGATCGTTGTGCAATTTCTGCATCCACAGATAAACCAAAGCGAATTGCAGAGGTAACTGATTCCTTGTTCAATACGGGAAGAACGCCTGGATATGCCATACTTACCAAACAAGCCTGTGAATTTGGATCTGCACCATATTTCACAGAAGCGCCCGAAAACTGTTTTGTATTTGTTCTCAGTTGAACATGTGTCTCAATTCCAATTACTATATCCCAACTCACTAATCAATTCCTTTAGGGTTTTGTAAATGCCAATTTGTATTTTTTTGGTAGGTGTGAGCCATATTGAGAATCTTACTTTCTTCAAAATGATTTCCTATTAACTGGAAACCAACTGGGAGATCTTTAATTAAACCAGCTGGAATGCTCATAGCTGGAAGCCCAGCAAGATTTGTTGAAATTGTAAAAACATCTTGCATATACATCGCGAGCGGATCTTCTTGTTTTTCGCCTGAATTAAATGCCACTGAAGGTGCTGATGGGCCCATAATAACATCGCATTTTTCATATGCTTGTTTAAAATCATCAGCAATTAATCGTCTTATCTTTTGTGCCTTAAGGTAGTATGCATCAAAATAGCCTGCGCTAAGAACATAAGTACCAATCAATATTCTTCTTTTAACTTCATCCCCAAAACCTTCTTGTCTAGTCTTAAAATACATATCCATTAGATCATCATATTCTTTTGTTCTATAGCCATATCGTACGCCATCATATCTGGATAAATTACTAGAAGCTTCTGCTGGAGCAATTACATAATATGCTGGAATTGCTAAAAAATTATTCGGAAGTGAAATATTTATTATTTTTGCTCCCAATTTTTCATACTGAGTTAATGCTTCTTGAACCACTTTTTCGACATCAGGATTTAAACCATCTTCAAAGAATTCTTTAGGAACTCCGATTCTGATACCATCAATTTTATGATTTAGTGAATTTGTATAATTTTCTTTTTTTCTGTTAATGCTTGTTGAATCTTTTTCGTCATGACCTGTCATCTCATTTAACATTATTGCGCAATCTTCAGCACTTATTGCCATAGGTCCTGCTTGATCCAAACTAGAAGCAAAAGCTATCATTCCATAACGAGAAACAAGACCGTATGTTGGCTTTAGACCAGTAAATCCACACAATGATGCTGGTTGTCTTATAGATCCCCCAGTATCTGTTCCAGTAGCTGCTGGAGCAAGCCTTGCCGCAACAGCTGCCGCACTTCCACCAGAACTTCCACCTGGAACACAATCATGATTCCAAGGATTTTTAACTGGTCCAAAATAAGAGGTCTCATTGGAAGAACCCATTGCAAATTCATCCATATTTGTTTTACCTATATTTACTGCACCAGATTGATTGAATTTCTCAACAACTGTTGAATTGTAGGGAGCAATAAAATTTTCTAGCATTTTAGAGCCACAGGTAGTTTTCCAACCATCAGCGCAAAAAATATCTTTTTGTGCTATTGGTATTCCAGTTAAAATAGTTTTTTTACCTGATTGAATAAGTTGATCAGAATTTTTTGCCATTGCCAAACTTTTCTCCTCATCAATTGTAATAAATGCATTAAGTATTGGATTAAACTTTTTTATTCGATTGAGAAAAAATTGTGTCAATTCAACACTACTAAACTTTTTATTCTCTAGAGCAAGAGAAAGTTCTTTAAGAGATAAATTTAACATTTTATTCTATTACTTGGGGTACGATGAAAAGATTATTATCTGCATGAGGGGCTAAAGAAAGTGATTTATTACGAATATCTTTTTCAGTAACTTTATCTTCTCTTAATGGTTGATCTATATCAAGAGCATGAGACATTGGCTCGATTGACTCTGTATTAATCTCTTGCATTTTTTCAATCAAAGTCATAATCCCATCAAGTTTTTTTTCAACTTGATTAACTTCGTCTTGAGAAACATTTATTCTTGCCAAATGTGCAATTTTTTTTATTTCTTCTTTGTTTATACTCATAAGTTAATAAAATTAATAATTTTTTTTAAGTAATTGCAAATAATCAGTTATTATACATGGGTTTACAGCTGGTTTTATTTAGCAACCCTAAAATAACTTATTATAAAGATGATAAAAAAATGGTAAAAGAAATATTCAGCAAAATATTAGATAATGATATTGCAATTGATTTAGGTACAGCTAACACACTCATTTATCTCAAAGGGCAAGGTATTGTTTTAGATGAGCCCTCAGTAGTTGCAATGAGAAAAGAAAATGGTCCTAATGGCCCTGATTCAAAACAAGCAATTCTTGCCGTGGGTAAAGAGGCAAAAACTATGCTTGGTAGATCTCCTCAAAATATACAAGCTATAAGACCTATGAAAGATGGAGTAATTGCAGATTTTAATATTACTGAAGAGATGATTAAATTTTTTATTAGCAGAGTCCATCGCGTTAATTGGTTTACTCCAAATCCAAGAATCGTAATTTGTGTCCCTTATGGGGCCACGCAAGTCGAAAGAAGAGCTATTCGTGAATCTGCAGAACGTGCCGGTGCGAAACAAGTTTATTTAATAGAAGAGCCTATGGCGGCAGCTATTGGTTCTGGATTGCCAGTTAATGAAGCAATTGGATCAATGGTAATAGATATTGGTGGTGGAACTACTGAAGTTGGAGTTTTGTCACTTGGGGGAATTGTATACGCAAGTTCAGCAAGAGTTGGAGGAGATAAAATTGATCATGCAATAATCGATTATATGAGAAGAAATTATGGGACCCTAATATCTGAACCTACTGCCGAAAAAATTAAGAATCAAATAGGAAGTGCTTTTCCAATGACTGATCTTATGGAAATGGAGGTAACTGGAAGAAATCTTGCTGAAGGGCTTCCAAGAAAAATAACTATTAGTAGCAACGAAATTCTAGAATCACTTTCTGATCCTTTACATGCAATAGTTGGAGCAGTCAAAACCGCACTAGAACAAACACCACCTGAGCTTGCATCAGACATAGCAGAAAATGGAATGGTACTAACAGGTGGAGGGGCGCTTTTGAATAACTTAGATCGATTACTAAATGAAGAAACTGGGGTACCAGTAATAATAGCAGATGAGCCATTAACCTGCGTTGTCCGTGGTTGTGGAATGACCTTAGATAATCTCGATAGCTTCAAAAATGCGTTTGCTAATGATTAAAAAATGGCACAGAGATTAAAAAGTAATAATTTAAAACTTTTCAATCGAAATACATTTCCTTTATTCACTTTTTTTGTATTATTTTTAGCATGTTTAATTCTTATGGGATTTGACTATCGTTATGGTCTATTAAAAAAAATTAAATCTGAGTTTTCATTAGCAACTTCACCTATCAACTATATTATTAATTTGCCAGTTGAGATGTATCATAATACTAAAAATATTTTTAAAACAGTCAAATTACTGACAAAAGAAAATCAAATACTTGAAAAAAAATTATATGATCTATCTATTCAAATTCAAGATAACAAACTCCTGAAAGCAGAAAATTTTCAACTAAGAGAAAAATTAAATATTCAAAAGGATTTTGGTATAGTTGGTCAAAATGCTGAAATAGTTTTACCAAATGTTAGGAATGGTTACTCAATAATAACTATTGATAAAGGTTCAAAAGATAATATAAAAGATGGCGCTGCAGTAATCAATAATAATGGCTTAGTTGGACAAATTATAAATACTTCGAGAAACTATAGTGAAATAAGACCAATTACCTCAAAAACTTTTGCAGTTCCAGCTATTCTGGATAATGGTAAAGAAAATATAATCCTCTATGGAAATGGCAATAGTGAGTTAGAAATTCCTCTTTTTCCTGCAAGCTCTTTAATTGAAATTGGCGATATATTTGTTACATCAGGTATTGATAAGATTTACCCCAAAGGGATAAAGATTGGAAAAGTTAGTGATATTAAATCCACTAAATCGCCAAAATTTAACTACATTTTAGTAAAACCTTTTTTTCAACCTACTACCTTCTCACAATTAACAGTTCTCGAAATAAATAAAAATGATTAAAAAAATTAACAGTCAAAAAAAAGAATTTTACTTACTTTTAATTTTAATTTTAATATCTCTAGTTCTTTCAAATTTAGGTATTTTAGGTATCGCAGACCCTCGTATTATGCCTAATTATTTTATAGGATTAGTTATTGCTTTTATAATATCTAATAAAGCTAAATTAAATTTATTCAAACTTATGGCTCTTGGCTTAATAATCGATTTATTATCTGGCCAACTCTTGGGGCAGCATGCTTTAATTTTTATAACCATTTATATTTTGCATTTTATTATCAATAAACTGCTCATTATTAAAACTGAGATACAGTATTCAAGTTTGAGTATTTTTTTAATCATGAGTAGTTTTTTAATATTATGGTTAACATCTCAAAGCCACGATATATTTAGACCTGCTAATTTACTATTTTTACAGGGCATTTTAACTTTTTTTTCATACTTAATTATAAAGATAATCATTATGAAATTTTCTTCAAAATAATTTATGGATTTATATAAATTTAAATATACCTTTAAACAAAGACTAAATTTTATTTTTGGTTTGATAATATTTATCTTTCTTATTTTACTGGCAAAGTTTTTTTACTTGCAAGTAACACAATTTAATTTATATTCGTCTCTTTCTAAAAGTAATAGCGTTAAAATTATCCCAATTCCACCTATTAGAGGTCAAATTTTAGATCGGAATGGAGAAATTCTTGCTGAAAATAAATTGATATCAACTTTAGAAATAAATCCTAAAGAAAAATTAGACTTAAAAAAAATAAAAAATCAATTAAATGATATTGTTCAAATTACAAATTATGATATCAAGAAATTTAGAAAAATTCTTAAAGAAAGTCATTATTCTTCAACTATCCCAATTAAAACGAATCTAACAGACATTCAATTAGCAAAGTTTGTAGCGAATCAATATAAACATCCTAATATTATTTTAAAACATAAGTTTTCAAGAGCTTATCCAAAAGAAAAATCAGGGGCACACTTTATAGGCCATATAAACCGAATTAATAAAAAAGACATAATGAAATTAAAAAAAGAAAACACTTTTCAAAGTTATATGGGCTTAGATCATATAGGAAAAACAGGTATTGAATATTTTTATGAGGATAAATTGCATGGATTCCCAGGATATAAAAAAATTGAAGTTGATGCTAATAACAAAGTCATTAGAACAATTGAAACAATTGAACCAACTCACGGTAGTGATATAGCTTTAAGTATAGATTATAAAATTCAACAAACAGCTGAAAGGGCTTTTGGAAATTATAAAGGGGCATTGGTTGCTATGAATCCAAAAAATGGAGAGGTATTAGCCTATGTTAGTCAACCAAGTTATAACCCTAATCTATTTACTAATGGTATTGATGAAGCTAATTGGAAGAGACTAAATAATTCAATTCATAAGCCTTTACTAGACAGAGTTGTATCTGGTATATACCCTCCAGGCTCAACATTAAAACCATTTGTTGCTCTAGCAGCTTTAAAAAATAATGTTAGACGGCCGCCTTTTACAATTATAGACAATGGGTTTTTTAAAATGCCAAATTCATCAAAAATATTTAAAGACTGGAAAAAAGGCGGGCATGGTGAAGTAGGTCTTGTAAAAGCTATAGCTGTTTCATGCGATACTTTTTTTTATGGGCTTGGCATTGAATTAGGAATCCCTAAATTAAACGAAGTTTTAAAAAAGTTTGGATTTGGAGAAAAAACTAATATTGATATACCAAATGAGAAAAAAGGTTTAATTGCTAATGCAGAATGGAAAAAAAAGAAGTTAAATAAAAAATGGTACCAAGGTGAAACAGCTATAACTGCAATTGGTCAAGGCTATACCCAAACAACACCTATTCAATTAGCATTAGCTACTGCAAAACTGATTAATTCTGAAAATATTCGTCCCCACCTATTTCTAGATAAAGTTAAGTCCCCTATTAAGGAAAAAAATTCAGAACATCAAAAAATTAATAACAATGACCTAAATTTAGTTAAAGAAGGAATGTCTCTTGTAACCCAAGAAGGAGGAACTGCTTCTTTTATTGGAAGAACCTCTAATTATTCTATGTCTGCGAAAACAGGTACTTCACAAGTGTTTAGCTTAAAAAAAGATGAAGTTTATGATGAATCCATTCTCCCTGATAGGCTTAAAGATCATGCTCTTTTTATTGCTTTTGCCCCCACTGAAGATCCAAAACTTGTTGTATCAATAGTTGTTGAAAATGGTGGGCACGGTGGATCAACTGCGGGACCCATTGCAAAAAAAGTTTTTGATACGTTTTTAAATAAAGGTAACTAATTGATTAAAAGTAACTTTATAAGATTTTTTGAAAATATTGATGGCATTTTAATGTCTCTTATTTTATTTTTAATCTCATTAGGGTTCATTACTTTAGCAAGCGCTTCTCAGCAAAATATTCTTTTATTATCAAATCAATTAATAAATATCCTAATAGGATTGATTGTACTAGTAATTTTAAGCAATATAGATCCAAGACGTTTTATTTTTTATTCCCCTTACCTTTATATCTTCAGCATAATTTTATTGATATGTGTTTATTTTTTTGGATTCGAAAGCCACGGGGCTAAACGTTGGATAAAAATTTTATTTTTTAATTTACAGCCCTCTGAAATTATAAAAATTACTATTCCTTTGATGATTGCTTGGCTTTATCATCGATTTCAAAATACAATAAATTATAAGATACATTTAACTGCATTTATATTAATACTGATTCCATGTTCAATAATATGGTATCAACCAGATTTAGGAACTGCTATTTTAATTAGTCTTTCAGGTTTAATAATAATTTTCTTAGCTGGACTTTCATTAAAGTTTATATTAAGTAGTATTTTAGGCTTTTTAATTTTTTCTCCTTATCTTTGGTCAACATTACATTCATATCAGCAAAATAGAATTTTGAGTTTAATCGATCCTGATAGAGACCCTTTAGGTTCAGGCTATCATAGTATTCAATCAATAATTGCTATTGGTTCTGGTGGTTTTTTTGGAAAAGGCTGGTCTTATGGTAGTCAAACACAACTTAGTTTTTTACCTGAAACAACCACTGATTTTATTTTTTCTGTTTATGGTGAAGAATTTGGCTTTATTGGTACCTTTGGAATCTTTATCATATATTTTTTAATACTTTATAGATGTATTTTTATGGCGCAAAAGATGCAAAATACTTTTTCAAGATTAAGTGCTGCTGCCATAATATTCATATTATTTATTTCTAGTTTTATAAATATTGGAATGGTCTCTGGATTATTACCTATTGTTGGAGCACCATTACCATTTATTAGTTATGGTGGAACATCTATGGTTGTATCTTTAACAATGGTTGGTATGATTATGAGCTTACATTCTCATAAATCATTGATTGCTAACTAATGATCAAAAATATATTTAAATTAATTACAATTACCTTTTTGTTAATTGGTTGCAAATCAGTTGAACCTATTTTTGATGAAGAAATAAATCAAACTAATACTAAAAAACTCAAATCAGGCGGCTATTATTTAGATGATGGGCCTGATGAAAATCCTCCTGAGTATTTAGATAAGATTCCAGATGCAAAACCAAAATATGAAGCGCTTTCAAAAAGAGCTAATCGTCCTTATATTGCATTTGAGAAAAAATATACCCCAATGAAAAAAATCATACCTTTCGTTGAAGAAGGTTATGCATCTTGGTATGGCAAAAGATATCACGGTAAAAAAACTTCAATTGGAGAAACTTATGATATGTATAAAATGACAGGTGCACATAAAACCCTTCCACTTCCATGCTACATTAAAGTAACTAATCTAAAAAATAAACGCTCAGTAATTATTCGTGTAAATGATAGAGGTCCCTTTATTGATGAAAGAATTGTTGATTTATCATACGCCGCCGCTCATCGACTAAGAATAATAGAGAAAGGCAGTGAATTAGTAAAAATTGAAATGGTAAATCCATCTCAAACAAAAGCAAATCTAAAAAATCATCTCGGGTCCTCATCTATAGCAAACTTGAGCGAAAATTTTTATATTCAAGCAGGAGCTTTTTTAAGTGAAGAAAATGCTTTTAATTTAATGAAAAAATTATCTGCAATTAAATTTAGAAATCCTTTAAAAATTAAAAAATTAAAAAAGGAATCTTTACATTTAATTAAAATTGGCCCATATAAAAATGAAGAAATAGCAAACAAGGCTCTCACAACGATTTCCAAAAAAATTCAATTAAATAGTTTTATTATTTCAGAGTAAAAAAACTTTAATGGGCCAAGAAAAAACAAAATCGCTTATAGAATTTCCATGTAACTTTGAAATAAAAGTTATGGGTGAGGCTAACAAAAATTTTTGTAATGATATTATTTCTATAATAAGAAAATATGATTTAAAGTTTGACAGCTCAAAAATTGAAATGAAAGGAAGTAGCAAAGGAAAATATATAAGTCTCACATGCAATATTTATGCTACCTCACAAATACAACTGAATAAAATATATACGGCTTTATCTAAAAATACTATGACAAAATTTGTTTTATAGTTTATGTCGATAATAATTAAGAATCTAGGGTGTACTAATTATTTTAATACTTGGCAAAATATGAAGTATTTTATTGATCAATCACCAACAAAAGACGAACTTTGGATTACTGAACATAAACCTATATTTACTACGGGCGTAAATAAAAAAAATACTTTACCCCCAAAAACTGATATTCCGCACTTGTTTGTTGATAGAGGTGGGAAAATTACTTATCACGGTCCAGGACAATTAATAATTTATACACTTTTTGATATTAAAAAAAATAATATGACAATTAGACAATTAGTATCAATTCTTGAAAATTCTATAATTGATTTCTTAAAAATAAATGGTATTAATTCTTATTCCAAAAAACAAGCACCCGGAGTATATGTAGAAGGAAAAAAAATCTGCTCTATTGGTCTTCGAATAAAAAAAAATTATTCTTATCATGGCTTAAGTTTTAATATTGATATGGATACTAAGCCATTTACAATAATTAATCCTTGTGGCTTTAATGGCTTAAAAATGGCACAATTATCAGACTTTGGCATTAAGAGTACAGTAGTAAAATCTGGTAAACAAATCGCATTAATAATTAAAAAAAAATTAAAAGATCATTATGAACAAAATAATAAAAATTAAAGAAGTTGGTAAAGATAAAATAGCTAGACTCCCAATAAAAATTAATGAGAGTGAAAAGCTAGCAAAACCTTCATGGATAAAAATGAAACTACCTAGTAGTGATAAATTTCATGAAGTAAATCGACTTCTTAATGAAAATCAACTTAATACTGTATGCGAAGAGGCAAGTTGTCCTAATATTGGTGAATGTTATAGTCATGGTACTGCTACATTTATGATTTTAGGCGAAATTTGTACCCGACGTTGCCCTTTTTGCGATGTCGCAAGTGGAATACCACTCGATCCTGACAAGAACGAACCGGAAAAATTAGGATTAACAATTGCAAAACTAAAATTAAACTATGTTGTTCTAACAAGCGTAGATAGAGATGATTTAGAAGATGGTGGAGCTAGCCATTTTTCAGAATGTATTAAAGAAATTAGAAATAGAAATAGAAATATTAAGATAGAAATACTTGTACCTGACTTTAGAGGAAATGGAAAAATAGAAAAAGCCTTGGAAATATTATTTAAAGAACCGCCTAATATTTTCAATCATAACCTCGAAACCATACCAAGACTTTATAAGAGAGCCAGACCAGGAGCACGTTATGAGCACTCCCTTTTACTTTTAAAAAATTTTAAAAAAAAGATGCCCTTAATACCAACTAAATCTGGTTTAATGCTTGGATTGGGAGAATCAAATAAAGAGATTTTGGAAGTAATGAAAAACTTACGAGAACATAATGTTGATATGTTGACATTAGGACAATATTTACAACCTTCACCATATCACCTTCCTGTAGAAAGGTATGTATCGCCCATAGATTTTGATAACCTAAAAAAAGAAGCTCAAAAATTAGGGTTTACGTCAGTTGCAAGTGGTCCAATGGTTAGAAGTAGCTATCATGCAGATCAACAAGCCCAAGGATTTTAATTTTTATGATTCCCATTTTAAAAACTGAATTAAGTTCTGAGTTATTTGATTTAGAAAATTATATTATTCACCATAGTTGTGATATTGAACATTGGTTTAGGACACAATGGCTTGATCACGACGCCCCATTTTATGCTTCTGTTGATCTTAGAAATTCTGGTTTTAAGTTAGCGCCAGTAGACACTAATCTCTTTCCTGGAGGATTCAATAACTTAAATCCAGATTTTGCTCCACTAACGATTCAAGCTATATCTGTTGCAATTGAAAAAGTTTGCCCCGATGCATGGCGAGTATTAATTATTCCTGAAAATCATACGAGAAATATATTTTATTTAAAAAATATTTTTGAATTAACAGAAATCTTAAAAAATTCTGGGCTTGAAGTTAGGATTGGAAATATTGATCCAAATATAAACAAAATACAAAAAATTAAAATTGATGATAAAAATGAAATTAAAATTGAGCCTATTCACAGAGAAAATGATAGATTATTTATAAAAAATTCTGATTCTACAACTTTTAGGCCCTGCGCTATTATATTAAATAACGATCTCTCAGGAGGAGTCCCCGATAAGTTAAAAAATCTTGATCAAAATATTATTCCACCTATTTCTGCTGGGTGGCCTACTAGAAGAAAATCTATACATTTCAAATTTTATAACGAAGTAGTAGAAGAATTCTGTAAATTTACAAAAATAGATTCCTGGTTAATTAATCCTTTATTTGAAAAATTAGGAGGTTTAAATTTTCTTGAAAGAGAAGGAGAAATTGAACTATCTAAACAAGTTGCAAAACTTTTATTAAAAATAAAAGAAAAATATTCTCAATACAATATAACTCAAGAGCCCTACGTTGTAATAAAAGCAGATGTTGGTACATACGGTATGGGAATAATGACTATTAAAAATAGTGAGGATGTTATAAATCTTAATCGTAAAATTAGAAAAAAAATGTCAGTTGTCAAAGAAGGTTTAAAAGTTACAGAAGTAATTATTCAAGAAGGTATTCATACTGAAGAAACTGTAAATGAAGCAGTAGCAGAACCTGTTGTATATATGATTGATCATTTTGTTGTTGGTGGATTTTATCGAATACATACTAATAAAGAAAAAGATGAGAATCTGAATTCACCGGGAATGCATTTTGTCCCCGTTGCCTTTGAAACATCATGTCTTATGCCAGACCAAGGAAGGCCTTGTGACGATAAAGCAAATCGATTTTATGCTTATGGTGTTATCGCAAGATTAGCTTTACTAGCAGCTGCTAAAGAACTACAAAACTAAATCAAGATGAAATTTTTATTTATAATCGACGATCCAAAAAAGCTATCTTTTTACAAAGATACTTCAATAGCTCTAATAAAAGAATGTCTTAAACAAAAAATTGAAGTTCATTACTCAGAAATTCACTCTTTATCTATTGATAAAAAACAAAATATAATCGTTGATTCATTTAGAATATCTGCAATTGATTCGTCAATAATAAAAAAAGAAAATCTAAAAAATAAAATTCAATATTTTACAAAAATTTTTATAAGGAAAGATCCTCCTTTTGATACTAATTACCTAAATCTTACTTTTATTCTTGAACGCACTAGTAATTTAAATGTAGAGGTTATCAATAATCCTTCCTCAATTCGTAACCAAAACGAAAAATTATCAATACTTAATTTTAAAGACTTAATTCCATCTACAATTATTTCATCTAAATCTGAAGAAATAATTCAATTTATGAAAAAAGAAAAAAAAGTAATTTTGAAACCTCTTGATGGTATGGCAGGCAATGGAATTTTTATGTTAACCCCAAAAGATAAAAATATTAATGTTATATTAGAAACTATAACTAATAATGGTTCAAAAGTAGTAATGGTTCAAAAATATATTCCTGAAATCAAAAATGGAGATAAAAGGATTATTGTAATTAAAGGAGAGGCTATTCCATATTCTCTTTTAAGAATTCCGTCAAAAGGAGAAATAAGAGCTAATTTAGCCAAAGGTGGAATAGGAAAAGTAAAAAAATTAACTTCTCAAGACAAAGAAATAGTTAAAAAAATAAAAAAATACCTAATCGAACATCAACTAAATTTTGTTGGATTAGATATTATTGGTAATTTTTTAACTGAAATTAATGTTACTAGCCCTACAGGAATTGTAGAAATTGAAGAACAGTCAAATTTTAAAACAGCAGAATTTATAATTAATGCGTTTAAATAATATCCTTATATATTTTCTAGTATTCTTTTTTGTTGGCTGTAGTGACAGTAAAATTCAACAAGAAGAAGATTATATTTTTGGAACAATCATAGGTATTAAAATTTATGGGGAAACTAAAATTAAAGCCGAAAAAGTTTCAACTGAAATTTTTAATGAATTCCATCGTTTACACAAACTTCTACACCCTTGGGAAGAAAGTCTAATTACAAAAATTAATCATGCAATTTCTAAAAATAAATCTATTGTTATTAATAATGAAGAAGTTATTTTAATTTTACAAGATATTAAAAAACTTGAAACTCAAACTCAAACATATTTTAATCCTGCTATTGGTAAACTAATTAAATTATGGGGTTTTCATTCAAATGATTTTAATCAAAAAATCATTCCAGAAAAAAAAGAAATTAAAAGATTAGTTTTATCAAATCCTTCAATGAATTCAATAACAATTAATAACAAAATTTTAAAAAGTAGCAACGAAAATGTTCAAATAGATCTAGGAGGTTATGCAAAAGGTTATGCTTTAGATCAAGCAAAAAAAATTCTTACTAAAAATAATATTAAAAATGCGCTTGTTAATATTGGTGGAAATATTTTAGCTTTTGGAAAAAATGGTGAAAGATATTGGAAAGTTGGAATCCAACATCCTAGAAAACCAAATATAATTGCTACAATTGATCTACTGCCTGGCTGGGCTATTGGAACATCTGGTGATTATCAAAGATATATAACGGTTAATAATATAAGGTATTCGCATCTTTTAGATCCAAAAACAGGTTACCCAGCAAATAATTCTCAATCCGCTACTATTTTAGTCCCGCCTTCAGAAAATTCGGGTGTACGATCAGATGTTTTTTCAAAACCTCTTTTCATTTCTAAAACTAAGGATAAAATGAATATTGCAAAAATATTAAATATTAAAAATTTTCTTATAATTTCAAATAATAATTCGATTTATATAAGTAAATCAATGAGTAATAAAATTATGTGGGAAGAAGATATTGATAAAAAAAATATTACAATTTTTAAAACGAATTAAACCTGGTGATTGGTTAATAATTATTTTATTTTGTATTTTTATTATAATAAGTACAAAATTTTTATGGGATCTTCCACAAGGTCAATATCTTGAGATCTTCAAAAATAATAAACTTTTAGCCACTTACACTCTAAATCAAAAAATTTCAAAAAAAATCAATGGCACAAAAGGTGAAACAGAAATAATTATCGATAACGGTCGCGCTAGATTTGCTTCCTCTCCCTGCCCAAAAAAATACTGCATCCATCAAGCCTGGATAAATAAAGCTAATCAAACTGTGGTCTGCATTCCAAATAAAATATCTATTTCCATTATCGGAAAAGATAAAACATATGACTCTATCAGCTATTAATATTTCAGAAAGAGATCATCAGATTGCAAAATTATCTGCTATTGCTATAGCATTATCACTTATCGAATTCTTTTTACCAAGCCCAATCCCTGGCGTTAAACCAGGTATAGCAAATATTATAATTTTATACACTATTTTTAAATTTGATCTCAATATGGGAATCTGGGTTTCTCTTATTAGAGTGTTTGTAGCAAGTATTATAGTAGGATCATTCCTAAGTCCCACTTTCTTTTTAAGTCTAAGTGGTTCATTGTGTAGTCTACTTTTTCTATATTTTTTTAAAAATTTAAATCGTCAATATTATAGTCTTATAAGTTTTAGTTTGATTGCTTCATTAGCACACATCTTAGGACAATTTGTTGTCGTAAGAATTTGGATAATCCCTCACAATGGAGTTTTTTATCTTTTACCTATTTTTTTAATATCAGCATTTATTTTTGGTTTAGTTAATGCCTTAATTACAAATAAACTTCTTCAATTAAACACAAAAAAATAATTTTTATTGATGATAAAATAGTGGCAAGAGGAATTAATTATGAAAATCTATTACTTATTTATATTGCTGATTATCTCAATATTTTTGAATAACTGCGGAACTAAAGGGCCACTATATATCCCTGAAGAAAAATACCCTCAAGCCAAATTATTTGAAAAAGAATTTACGGAGAGTAAGAAAAAATTAGTTTAAACCAAAATGACTGTATCTATTTTAAAATTAAAAGAAAAAAAATTTTATATTGAAAATGTTCATATTGAAGAAATTTCAAAGAAATTTAGCACGCCTTTATATATATATTCAAAAAAAATAATCTTAAATAATTATTTAAATTTTCAAAATGAATTTAAAGATATGGACCATCTTATTTGCTTTGCAGTAAAATCAAATCCTAATATAGCTATTTTGAATTTACTTGCAAATAATGGTGCGGGCTTTGATATTGTATCTGGAGGTGAACTGCAAAGGGTAATTGCTGCAAAAGGGGATCCAAAAAAAGTTGTGTTTTCTGGAGTTGGAAAGTCAATAGAAGATATTGAATTAGCAATTAAAAACGATATTCTTTCTTTTAATGTTGAATCAGAACCTGAGCTTTATCGAATTCATAACGCTGCAAAAAAATTAAATAAAAGGGCTCGTATTTCAATAAGAGTTAATCCTGATGTAGATCCTAAGACACACCCATATATATCTACTGGACTAAAAGAAAATAAATTTGGTGTAGATGAAAAAAATGCGATTTTACTATATAAAACTGCAAAAAAACTTGATTCAATTGATATTCATGGAATTGATTGTCACATTGGTTCCCAAATTACTGAATTAAAACCTTTTAAAGATTCAATTAAAAAATTATTAGCTTTAATAAAATATCTTAAATCTATTGATATATTTATTGAATATATCGATATTGGAGGTGGTATTGGTATTCAATATGAAAAAGAAAAACCACCTAATATTTCAGAATATGCCAAAAGTGTCAAAAAAATTCTTAAAGGAATAAATTTAAAAATTATTTTTGAGCCAGGAAGAGTATTAGTTGGTAATGCAGGAATTTTACTAACAACAGTAGAATTTATCAAAAATAGTTCAGAAAAAAACTTTGTTATTGTTAATGCAGCTATGAATGACTTAATGAGGCCATCACTTTATAGTGCTTTTCATAAAATAGTAAATCTTTCTCAATCTAAATCTCATAAAAAAAAATATGATATTGTCGGTCCAATTTGTGAAACAGGAGATTTTCTTGGTAAAAATCGTCTATTATCTGTTGAAGAAAACAATTTATTAGCTATTTTAGATGTAGGAGCATATGGCATGTCAATGAGTTCGCACTACAATTCTCGACCAAAAATATCGGAAATAATGGTTGATAATGATAAGTTTTATGTAATAAGAAATAAAGATACTTTTGCAGATTTAATTAATGGCGAAAAGTTATTACCTTAAATTAAATTATGACTAGAGAAATTATTAATATATCACTAGCTAACCCAAGAGGATTTTGTGCGGGAGTTGAAAGAGCAATTTTAATTGTTGAAAAAGCATTAGAAAAATATGGTGCTCCATTATATGTTCACCATGAAGTAGTTCATAATAAATTCGTAATAAAAGAACTCAACAAAAAAGGTGTGATTTTTGTTGAGAGCTTAAAAGAAATTCCTCAATCTAGTCATGTTATTTTTAGTGCTCATGGTGTATCAAAATCAGTTAAAAAAGAATCAGAAAATTTAAATCTTATTTCAATTGATGCAACCTGTCCTTTAGTAACCAAAGTGCACCGTGAAGTCAATAAATTAAGTAATGAAGAATATACAATTATTATGATTGGACATAAAGGACATCCCGAAGTCGAAGGAACAATGGGGCAAATAGAAAAAAACTCTCCAAAGAGCCGAATTTATTTGGTACAAAATATTAATGATGTTCACAAATTAGATATTCCTAGTTCAAATAAAATTAGTTATGTAAGCCAAACTACTTTATCAATTGATGACACAAAAAAAATAATTAATGTCTTAAAAGAAAAATATCCAGATATTAAAGGGCCTAAAAGTGACGATATATGTTACGCAACTCAAAACCGACAAGAAGCTGTTAAAAAAATGTTAGGTGATCATGACCTTATTTTTGTTATTGGATCAAAAAATAGTTCTAATTCAAATAGACTTTTAGAAATAGTTAAAGATAAAAAAATAGACGCTATACTTTTAGATGATATGAAGCAATTTAAATCAAAATGGATTAACAATAAAAAAAATATTGGGATTACAGCAGGCGCCTCGGCTCCTGAAATAATTGTAAAAGAACTTATCAAAGAAATAAAAAAAATTAGAAAAATATCAATTTCAGAGATTAAAGGAATTGAAGAAAACATTGTTTTTAAACTTCCAAAAATTTGAAACTCACTCAATATAAAATTCCAATTTCATCCTTAGTTGTTATATACACAAAACAGCTTGATATTTTATTACTCAGTCGCTCAGACAGAAAAGATTTTTGGCAATCAGTTACTGGAAGTCTAGAAAAAAATGAATCTCCAATTGACGCTGCAAAAAGAGAGGTTCTAGAAGAAACGGGTATTATTACCGAAAATTATTTACTTGAAGATTGGAAATTAAATCATGAATATAAAATATATTCTCATTGGCAACATCGCTATGGTCCAGGGGTTCATTTTAATACCGAACATATTTTTGGATTAGAATTACCAAAAAAAATAACTATAACTTTAGCGCCAAATGAACATAATGATTTTAAATGGGTTTCATTAAATGAAGCTAAAAAATTAGTTTTTTCTTGGACTAATGTTAAAGCTTTAGAAAAATTACGTGAGATTAAACTATTAGCAAGTTAGAATATGACTATGAATACAGCTACTATTAAATTTGATGCCTTTGAAACCCTAAAAAATGACGATTGTCAGGATAGGATTATTATAGCCAAAAAAAGCTTAAAAGATAAAATTGTTATTTTAGGGCATCACTATCAAAATGAAACCGTATACAGGCATGCTGATTACTCGGGGGATTCACTCAAACTCGCTCAATATGTTCAAAATTTAGATGCAAAGTATATAATTTTTCTTGGCGTGCATTTTATGGCCGAAGTTTCAAATATTTTATCAAGGCCAGATCAAATTACTGTTCTTCCAGACCTATCAGCAGGCTGCTCTATGGCTGATATGGCGAATTTAGCAAAAGTTGAACGAACTTATAGAGAGCTTTCTAAAGTCCTAAATTTTAATGAAACCATTACACCAATTACTTATATTAATTCAGCTGCAGACCTCAAAGCATTTTGTGGTGAGCATGATGGCATTGTATGTACTTCAACAAATGCCCCAAATATTTTAGATTGGGCTTTTAAACAAAAAGAAAAGGTATTATTTTTCCCAGATCAAAACTTAGGTAGATGGACAGGTCACAAGATGGGCATCCCATTAGAAGATATGCCTATATGGGATCCTGATCTTCCTCTTGGTGGCTTAACAAAAGAACAAATTATTAATGCAAAAGTATTATTATGGAAAGGTCATTGTGCAGTTCATCAAATGTTTCGACTTCAACATATTAAAAATTTTAAAGAAGTACATCCAGATGGATTTGTTATCTCACACCCAGAATCACCTTTTGAGGTCTGTAAAAATTCCGATTTTGTTGGCTCTACCGAATACATTCTTAACAAAATTAAACAGGCTGAACCAAACACTAAATGGTTAGTAGGTACTGAACTTAATCTTGTAAATAGATTAGCAAATGAAATGGAACCCGAAGGTAAGTTGGTTAAATTTATGTCGCATATGGTTTGTGAATGTTCAACAATGGCTAGAATAGATCCTCAACATTTATGTTGGACATTAGAGAATATAATTCAAGAAAATCCAGTCAATATTATAAATGTCCCAAAAAAAGAGGCTGAATTAGCTAAATTAGCATTAGACCGAATGCTTGAAGTTTCTTAACTTAAGCTAAAAGTCTTTTTACAATTTCACCTTTTAAAAGATGATTACTAATTATTTCATCAATGTCTTCTTGAGAAGAATATCGATACCATATACCTTGAGGATATATAACCATTAAAGGACCTTCATAGCAACGGTCAAAACATCCTCCTCTGTTTACACGAACCTTATTTGGCCCATTAAGATTTAACGATTTAATCTTTTTTTTCATATAATTAAATATGGGTTCAGCATCAAAATCTGAACAACATTGCTCTCCATCTTCTCTTTTATTGAGACAAAAGAAAATATGGTATTTATAAAAATTCATAATTAATGATTGCTTGGTTTTTCAATACCAATCCCTGTTTGTGATCTGAAATATTGAGTTTTAAATAGTTTTTTCTCTGCCATAGAAGATTTCGATTTATCTGTTACAGAAAAAAACCATATTCCCAAAAATGTTACTGTCATAGAAAATAAAGCTGGGTACTTATAATGAAAAATTGCTTGATCATTATTAAATATATCTACCCAAACTACCGGCCCTAAAATAACTAAAAGTATGGCAAGAATTAAACCAGCCGAGCCTCCGATAACTGCTCCTCTTGTTGTAAGATTCTTCCAATAAATAGAGAGAAATAATATTGGAAAATTTGTTGTTGCTGCAATAGCAAATGCTAAACCCACCATAAATGCAACATTTTGTTTTTCAAAAATTATTCCTAAAAATATAGCAAGAATGCCTAAAGAAATTGTAGCAATCTTTGATATTTTCATTTCCTTTTTTTCATCACTCTGGCCTTTTAAAAAAACATTTGCATATAAATCATGAGATATTGCAGAGGCCCCTGCAAGTGTCAATCCGGAAACAACTGCTAAAATTGTAGCGAATGCTACTGCTGAAATAAAGCCAAGTAAAATATCCCCACCAACAGCATGCGAAAGATGAATAGCTGCCATATTATTATTACCTATTAATGTACCTGAATCATTTAAATATTCTGTGTTATTAGAAACTAAAACAATAGCACCAAATCCAATTATAAAAGTTAAGATATAAAAATATCCAATAAATCCAGTTGCATAAACTACTGATTTTCTAGCCTCTACTGCATCTGGCACTGTAAAAAAACGCATCAAAATATGTGGGAGGCCTGCCGTACCAAACATTAAAGCAAGGCCTAAAGATATTGCTGAAATTGGATCAGAAATTAATCCTCCCGGAGCCATAATGGCCTCACCTTTATCATGAGTATTAACAGCTTCAGAAAAAAATTGATCAATATTAAATTGAAATTGATATAGAACAAAAAATGCAATTATTGTTGCACCAAGTAATAAAAGAACTGCTTTAATTATTTGTACCCAAGTTGTAGCCAGCATTCCCCCAAAGGTTACATAAGAAATCATTAAGGCACCAACTATAGTGACAGCAGAATAATATGGCAAACCAAATAGAATTTCAATAAGCTTACCAGCTCCTACCATTTGTGCTATTAAATATAAAGTTACGGTAGATAATGATCCACAAGCAGCTAAAATTCTAATTGGTTTTTGCTTAAGTCTAAATGAAACCACATCTGCAAAACTATATTTACCCAGATTTCTAAGTGGCTCTGCAATCAATAATAAAATAATAGGCCATCCAATCAAAAAACCAATTGAATAAATAAGCCCATCAAATCCAGACAAATAAACTAAGCCTGAAATTCCAAGAAAAGAAGCTGCAGACATAAAATCACCGGATATTGCCAACCCATTTTGAAGTCCAGTAATATTTCCACCTGCCGTATAAAAACCTGATGCTGTTTGAGTTCTTTTTGATGCCCAATATGTTATTAAAAGTGTGGCTCCAACAAACAAAACAAACATAATAATTGCCATATAATTTTGTTTTGGTTCAGAGGTTGAAGCGATTAATACAGATGGAAACAAAATTCCTAATAAAAAAAATAATTTATACATTTTTTTGTATCTGCTTTATTAGTGGTTCAATTTTTTTATTAGCCAGATAAACATATGTAAAAGTAATTAGGAATATTAATAAAATCAGAAAAAATCCAAGAAGAATACCAATTGAGATTTTAGTCCCTACTATTAGTGCCCCAAAAAATTTTGGGTTAAAGGCAATCACTCCAATAAAACTAAAATATGAACTTACTGTAAGAAATATCAAAGGAAATAATATTTTTGATCTTGTTCGTATTAATTGCTCGTAAGTTTTTGTATAATCTTTGGCTTGCATTTAGCAACTTTATTGTAAAACCTAAAGATTACCTCATCAAATTAATATAGCCAATTAAAAATTTTAACCAAAAGATATTTCAAAGCGCTCATTAGCACTAACCCTTTAACACTCTATTTATTTTCATATATGCTTTTTTAGCTATAACTTTTCTGTCATTGGCTAGTTGAATCTTGGATAAAATAGTCAATTTAACTTCAATATCATTAAATTTGATTAGATTTTTTATTGAATCTAATAATGATAAATCATCATAATAAGCAGGGGCTGAACAAAATTTTTGATTATGAAAATATTGAATAGCAATTGGAAGTATCTCTATCTCTTTATTAATTGCAGTTTGAAACAGATTGCTTTTGAATGGAAGGAGTTTAGATCCGTCTGTTGAAGTGCTCTCTGGAAAAATACAAATACTTCCTTTATTTTCTAAATAATCCTCTATTTCTTTAGTTGTCTCTTTAATTTTACTAATTTTTTTTCGATCAATAAAAATTGTTTCAGAAGCTTTCACAAGCCAATTAAGAATCGGCCATTCTGAGATGCTTTGTTTGGCAACAAATGTAACTGGGTGAGCAGTATTAATAACAAAAATGTCTAGCCAAGAAATATGGTTACTTACTATCAAATAATTTTTTTTAGCTAATATTTTTTTTAAATCATGATTAACAATTAAATTAATATTAAATATTTTTAATAGTAAAAGTGACCACAATTTAATTAATTTTTTTCTAGATTTACGATTAATTATTGGGAAAAAAATAATACACAAGATTCCGATAATTAAATGAATTAGACTTAAAGTAATTTTTTTCAAAATAATATTTAATCTTTGTTACTAATGTCTCTTGAGTAGACTTTTTCTTTAACCTTTTCCAATTCAGGATGATAACGATTAGCAATTATAATGTCCGACTTACTCATAAAGTCATTTAGATTTTCTATAATAGATAGCCCCTCTAATTTATTCTGACTTATTTGAGGCTCATAAATAATTATATTTAAATTTTTTTCTTTTAATCTTTCTATAATTCCTAAGATTGCTGATTCTCTATAATTATCTGAATTACTTTTCATGATAAGACGATAAATACCAATAATTTTTGCTCCAGTATTTATTATTTCTTGCACCAAAAAATCTTTTCTAGTTTCATTACTGTCTACAATTGCTTGCATAATATTATTAGGTATATCTTTATAATTTGCCAGCAATTGTTTTGTATCTTTTGGAAGACAGTATCCACCATAACCAAAAGATGGATTGTTATAATGGTCACCAATTCTCGGATCTAAACTAACTCCATCAATTATCTGTTTTGTATTTAAATTATGTTTTGTTGCAAAAGTATCTAATTCATTAAAAAAAGTAACTCGCATTGCTAAATATGTATTTGAGAAAAGCTTAATTGCTTCAGCTTCAGTTGAGTCTGTATATAAAACTGCTATATCTTTCTTTATTGCTCCTTCGATAAATAATTCTGCCAAAGATTTACTGCTACTTGATGTGTCTCCAATAATAATTCTCGATGGATAAAGGCAATCATATAACGCTTGTCCTTCTCTTAAAAATTCTGGTGAAAAAATAATATGAGCCTTTTTAAATTTTGATCTTAAACTATTTGTGTATCCAACAGGCACTGTAGATTTTATTAAGATTAATGCTGTTTTATTAATTTTAATTATGCTATTAATGGTATCTTCAATTGACTTTGTATTAAAGAAATTTGTAGCTGGGTCATAATCTGTTGGTGTGGCAATAATAATTAGCTCAGCATCCTTATAAGCAATTTTTTGATCCAATGTTGCATGAAGATCTAATTTGATTGATTCAAGATACTCAGTAATATATGAATCTTGAATAGGTGATTTTCTTTTATTAATTAAATCAACCTTATCAGAAACAATATCAATTAATGTAACGCTATGATTTTGTGAAAGCAAAATAGCATTTGCTAAGCCAACATAACCAATTCCTACGACTGTAATTTTCAACAATTATCCTTATTTAATGAGAAATTCAATCTGGAAGTTGATACACACTTATAAAATCTCCTTGCTTATACCCCATAATTTTATTTCCTCCAGCAACGACAGCAACATATTGCTTACCATTTATCATATAAGTAATTGGTGGGGCATTTACCCCTGCATCAATATTAGTTTGCCATATAAGTTCACCAGTAACTCCATTAAATGCATTAAAAGCACCATTGCCTTCTCCAACAAAAACCAAGTTTCCTTTAGTAGCTAGAGAACCTCCCAAAAGTGGTTGTTCTGTTGTATGTTGCCATAAAATTTTACCGGTTGAAACATTTATAGCTGATAATAAGCCCCATTGAGAATCATCAGAAATTTCAGAGCTTGTATATTTAATAATTTTTTCACCAGATTTTTTTTCATGGAGAGTATATCTAATTGGGGCATGGATACCTGAAACATATGCTAAATGTTTGTCTAAATTAATACTAACAGGCGACCAATTTGATCCACCAAGAATACCCGGATAAATTAAAGTCCCTTCATAAGTTGCCTTTGCAAATAAATTATCTTGAGGAACAAATGCTTCAGACTTGAGTAAAAGTTCTCCATTATTTCTATTATGTATATAAAACCAACCTGTTTTACCTGCTTGACCTACAGCAGGCATAACTTTGCCATTTTGAATGGTATGAAATAACAAGGGGGGGCTTGCAACATCATAGCCCCATTTGTCATGGGGAACTTGCTGATAAAACCATTTCAATTTACCCGTATCCGCATCTAAAGCAACTAGAGAAACCGTATAAAGATTATCTCCAGGTCTCGACTCTGAACTCATTTGAGGAGAAGGATTACCAGTACCAAAAAAAAGTGTATTTGTAATTTCGTCAATAGCTGGTGTAGTCCATGCAGAACCTCCTCCATACTTTGCGGCATCTGGATATTGATTTAATGTTTGTTTTTCAAGATAAATATCACGATTAAGAACTTCTCCATCTGCAGTATAATTAGTAAATTCTCCTTCCCATTCTTTTGCAGGGATAGTGTCAAATTGCCAAATTTGTTTTCCTGAATGAATATCGTATGCTGCTAAAAATCCTGGTCTTCCAAATCTTCCTGCAACGCCTACAACTGCTCCAAGGGGAGCATCTTCCCCTTCTTCTTCAATATGAAGACCATACCCGACACCAGTTATTCCAATAATTACTTTATTCTTGTAGACAACAGGTGCCATGGAAATACCAACTCCTGTTCCACCACTCATATTTTTAGTGCGATTTGGATCTAATTCATCTAAAGCAGTTAAAGACTCTGTTTTAACTATATTTTCTACAACATTGATATCCCAAATTTTTTCACCAGTTTTAATATCAAGAGAAATGAGTCTGGCATCAATAGTGCCAAAAAAAATCTGCTCACCGTGAATCGCTACTCCACGATTTGTTGGTCCACAACACATTTTCCAATTAGGATTTCTATCGTGTTCATAACGCCATAATTCTTCACCTGTTTTACCATCTAAAGCAATTACATTATTAAATGGTAAAGATACATACATAATGCCTTTATAAACTAGAGGTGTAGCTTGAAATGTTGCTCTTATTCCGGTTTGGTATTGCCAGGCTAATTCTAAATTATTAACATTTTTAATATTAATTTGATTTAATTTTGAATAACGTTGATTCGTTAAATCTTTTCCATACGAACCCCAGTCTTCATTCTGATTTTGACAAGCAGATAAAAGAATTAAACTTAAAAAAAATACTAATAAATTTTTCATATTATTAAAATTCAAGCAAAAATTTGTGTTGGAATATTTAATAACTTTATTTTATTCGCTATAGATTCCAACTCAGGTTCTGTAAGCCGGGTTAATTCATAATCAGATGACTGTTCTGATAATCTTGCTAAGCTATAAAGATGAATACCTTTAATTTTCTTTTCATAAGTTTTTAGAAAATCAATATAAGCATCTAAAGATTCTTTACTTGGTAATTTATTATTCAATCTAAATAAACAAGTTTGTATAACTGTTGGACTGCTATCGAGTGCAGCTTCTAGATTTCTTTTTACAGTTGCTTTTGATAAATTAACTTGATTAATAGTTTTAACATCTTCTTCATTTATTTGGTCTATTTTAAACCAAACTTCACGACTAAAATTGTTCATCAAAGATAATGCTTCTTTGACATTAGGATTAATCATATTACTTCCATTAGTTATTAAACGAATTTTTATTTTTTTTGTTAATTTATATTCGTTAATCTTTTTAATTAAGATTTTAATAACATCTTTAAATTGTTTTGATGCGGTTGGTTCTCCATTTCCAGAAAAAGCAATATCTTTAAATTCTGTTTTATTTTGAGTGTATTGATTTAAAAAAGATTGATTAATTATTTGATCAAGCCAATAATCAAGTTCAACCTCTAATTCTTTTAAATTAATACTATCAGGCTTCCCTCTAACTAAATCTGGTACTTCACAGTAAATACATTGCCAATTACAAGCATTATTAGTATTTAAATTGATCCCCAAAGATAATCCTCCAGCTCTTCTAGAAACTACAGGGTAAATATATTTACCTTTAAAAGTTTTACGGTTGTGATCTGTTATGGTTAATATATCAATTGACATGATGGCTTATAAATTAAGATTATCTTTATATAATACTAGAATTATTTACTAAACCACATTCTTCTCAGAGTTCCGTCCTTATCTACAAATGAATGTTTAAGTGCTCCAGCAATATGAAAAATTAAAATCACTAGAATTAAAAGACCAAAAATTTGATGAAATTCCTTAAATAAATGTCTTAATCCACTATCATCAATGCCTGAAACAACTTTTATACCGAACCATTTAATTCCATATTTACTTCCAATAGACATAATTATTCCAGCTAAAGGAGTCAAAAACATAAGCACATAAAGACTATGATGAGCTAAAGTAGCTAATTTCTTCTCCCATGACTTCATAGTATCAAGAAGGGCGGGCGGGCGATGAGTCAATCTCCATATAATTCTAAAAAGTATAAGGCCAAATATTGTAAGTCCAATAGATTTATGTAAATTGAAATAAAAAGCTCTTGGTGTAGCTTCTTTGGTTAATTCCCAAGTATATAAACCTAAATCAAATAAATCATAACTTAAAGCTTTTGTACCCTCTTTCGGTAGAGCTTCCATAAACCAACCTAGGTAAAACATAAATCCAATAGCAATGGCAATTACCCAATGTAAAATAATTGCAACACTTGTATATTTTTTTGAATGACTAGTCATAGTAAAATATGTTAAATTAAATTAATGATATGATATCCCCACTTTTAAAAAAATGAAAAAGAATTTTATACTTTATATTTTTTCCTTACTATTTTTTACAGGAAATATTTTAGCAAGCTCAACTCATTTAAGTATTACTGAGGTAGCGCCTGGTATATTCGTCCACCAAGGAGAACATCATGATGTTGATGAAGGTTATCAAGGAGATATTTGTAATATTGGTTTTATAATAGGTAAAGATAGTGTTGCAGTTATTGACTCTGGTGGAAGTCTAGAAATTGGTAAGGCTCTTAAAGCAAGTATTCGCGAAAGAACATCTTTACCCATAAAATATGTCATTAACACTCATGTCCATCTTGATCACATTTATGGTAATGCAGTATTTGTAAATAAAAATACAAAATTTATTGGGCACAGCGAGCTTCCAAAGGCAATGAAACTTAGAAAAGAGCTCTATGAAAGATTAAATCTAGAATATTTAAATACTCCAATTAAAGAATCTATTCAAATCCCTCCTTCAATCTTTATAAAGGTAAATGAAAGCCAAATTTTTGATTTGGGTGAAAGAAAAATTAAAATAAGTGCTTATCCGTCCGCTCATACCGATAACGATATCACCATTGAAGATTTAAAAACTGGAACGCTTTGGGCGGGAGATTTGCTATTTGTTGAAAGAACACCAGTAGTTGATGGAGATATACATGGCATTATTAAAGTTATTGATCAGTTACTTTCTTTAAAAATTAATCTCGTTATCCCAGGACATGGTACCCCCACCAAAAAGTGGCGCGAGGCTTTTAAAAAACACAGAAATTATTTCATAACGTTACGCGATGATATAAAAAATGCTATTTCTGAAGATCAAGGCCTACAAGAGACGATTGAAAGTGCAGCTCAATCAGAATCGAATAAGTGGGAATTATTCGATGTTCAAAATCCAAGAAATGTTAATCAAGTTTATCCACAATTAGAGTGGGAATAAAAACTAAGATTAATTTATTTTTTTAAACCATCAATACTGTATCCAGTAGCTGGACGAACACCCATATAAAAAAGGCCACCTGTAATTGTTAAATACTGAAGAGCCATTAACAAAAGATGCGGTTGACCACTAAATGCATTTAATAAATATACTATAGACCAAATAAAAGAATAAGCTGCTAACACGTAAGCTGTAATTTTAATTTTATAACCTATTATTAAAGTAAATCCTGCCACTAATTGAATTAAGATACTTAGCGGAGCAAAAATACCAGGCAAGCCTCTTGCTCCTAACATATCCTGATAATTTCCATAGCCATTTGGAGTTGATAATATATTGCTAAGGATAAATAAAACTGAAATAAAAAATATTAATGATAATAAAACCCTTGCAATAGGGTCATAAAAATTTTGCATAATCTTGTTCCTTACTATTTATTTTTAAATTAATTGAAATAATGCCTTTTAATTAAAATGCTCGCAACCCTAAAATATAAATAAAATGAAGCTATCTTAAATCTGTTGGTAAATTTTTAACTAGTTTTTTTATTGGGGCAGGATAAGCTCCTTTTTGAATTTGAAGTTTATCTTGCCACATTGAGTTAGGTAAAATTGTTTTTGAGTCGTATTCCTTTAATACAAAATGTTGATAGTTCATTTGAAGTTTAAAATGAGTAAACTCCGTAGACATAACCCCATCATGTAATAATTTAAAATTTTTAATTTTAAGATTACTGGGTATCCATTTTTTAATATTAAGTTTTTTTTTGAATTCAGGTAATGACCAAAGACCCCCCCATATTCCTTCATTTGGTTTTTTAAAAAATAAAAACTTAGTTTTGTATTGAAAAATATAAAAATAAGATACTTGAGTTAATTTTTTCTTTTTTGGTTTAGATGCTGGAATAACATCGGTCCATTTATATAAAAAACTTTTACAATTTTCATTTACAGGGCATAAAGAACACTGTGGTTCCTTTTTTTTACAAAGACTTGATCCAAGATCCATTAAAGCTTGATTATATTTTCCAAATTCACTTTCAGGAAGATTTTCTTCTGCTATATTCCATAATTTTTTTTCTACTGATGATATACCAGCATAATCTTTAATCCCATAAATTCTGGTAAAGACTCTTTTCACATTGCCATCTAATATAGGAGTTTTTTGATTATATGCGAAAGAACAAATTGCACCAGCAGAAGATCGGCCTATTCCAGGTAATGATAGTAAATCAACAACCTTTGATGGGAATTTACCTTTCAATTCATTATGAATTATTTTAGCACTTTCATGTAAATTTCTAGCTCTAGCGTAATACCCTAAACCACTCCATAATTCCATAATGTCTTCTTCATTAGCTAAAGCTAATGTTCTTATATCTGGAAAAGTTGTTAAAAATTTTTGGTAATAAGGTAAAACTGTTTTAACTTGAGTCTGCTGCAACATAATTTCAGATACCCAAATAAAATAAGGATTTCTGGTACCTTGCCATGGTAAATCATTCCTACCATATTTTTTTTGCCATGGAATAAGTTGATCTGAAATTAAACTCATAAATTAAAATTTGTTAGCCACTCTGGTAAATGCTGCATTCCCTCAGCACCAAGATAATATATTCCATACATAAATAAGCCAAAGTAAATAATTGTAAAAACCAACCAAAAAATTGCCACTAAAACAAAAAAACCATCTTTTTCAAATTGAGCAATCGTTACAAATAATATCGCAAGTCCAGGAAAAAAATTATTAAGTGGTAATAGCATAGCAAATGGGATAGCCATTAATAATCCTCCTAAAATAAAAATTCCTCCCTCAAATTTTAGTCCGATTTTATCTGAAACAAACCAATTTAACCTATGCCGAGTAATTTTTTTTGACCAATAAATTATAAAAATACAAACATTCGTTATCCATATCCAACTTTTATTACTTGGTGTAATTATAAGAAGTTTTTTCGGCAAAGTAGGAAATGCTTTCCTTCTTAAAAGCTGCAGCCCTAAAGCCGCAATAGTCAATCCCCCTATAACACTGAGTGGGCCTACTGGAAAAGGCTGCATAAAGGGAAGAACTAAAATTAAAGCAATCAAAGAAAAGCCAAAATGATCTAGCTCAGATAACGCTTTTTCAATTGGCATTGACTCACTTTTTGATAGACGTGCAATCTTTTTAAGGATTGGTATTAAATTTTGGTAATCTTTCATATGAAATTCTAGAGGAAATAATAAATAGTAAGTGAACCAACAATAATTCTATACCAACCAAACCCTATAAATGTGTTGTGAGCTACAAATTTAATAAAAATTTTAATAACTAAATATGAGCTTATAAATGCAGTTATAAAACCTACTAAAAAAATTGGCAAGTCACTTTTACTTAGAATATTAAAATTTGTTACCAAATCAAAACTAGCAGCAGCAAAAATTATTGGAATAGCTAAGAAAAATGAAAATTCTGTAGCAGTCTTTCTATCAAGACCGGCAATAAGCCCTCCCATAATTGTTGAAGCAGCTCTTGATACTCCTGGTATTAATGAAAAACATTGAGCAACACCTATTATAAAAGATTGATGATTACTTATTTTATCAATATCAGTTTTAGGTCTATTAGGTAATTTTTTTTCTATAAGAATCATTATGATTCCTCCAACAACTAATGCAATACCAACAACAATTGGATTAAACAAATATAATTTTATATGACTATGAAAAAAGAATCCTAATATTGCCGCAGGAATAAATGCAATAAACAAATTAAGGGTAAAAGTTTGAGCAATTCTATCTTTATGTATACCAGTAAAAGTAGATATTAACTTTTTTCTATACTCAACTAAAACCGCAAAAATTGCACCTAATTGAATTACTATTTCAAAAACTTTACTTGAAGCACTCTCATATCCAAGAAGATTTGCCCCAATAATTAAATGTCCTGTTGAACTTACAGGAAGAAATTCTGTAACTCCTTCAATGACACCTAATAAAAAAGCAACCCATAAAAGATAAAAATCCATTTTTTAATTATACTTTTTGATAAACTTTGGAGCCTTTTTTTACAAATTCAATAGATTTTTCTTCCATTCCTTTTAGAAGAGCATCCTGCTCTGACACCCCTTTTTTATTTGCGTAATCCCTTACATCTTGAGAAATTTTCATAGAACAAAAATGAGGGCCGCACATAGAACAAAAATGTGCTTGCTTAGCTCCCTCTTGAGGTAATGTTTCATCATGAAACTCTTTTGCTTTTTCTGGATCAAGACCAAGATTAAATTGATCATTCCATCTAAATTCAAATCGTGCTTTAGATAAAGCATTATCTCGAATCTGTGCACCAGGATGACCTTTGGCTAAATCTGCAGCATGGGCTGCAATTTTATATGTAATTATTCCTACTCTTACATCTTCTTTTTCTGGTAACCCTAAATGTTCTTTAGGAGTTACATAACATAACATTGCACATCCATACCATCCAATCATTGCAGCCCCAATTCCAGAAGTTATGTGATCATATCCTGGAGCTATATCGGTAGTTAAAGGGCCTAGTGTATAAAAAGGAGCTTCATCACAATGTTCCAATTGAAGATCCATATTCTCTTTGATAAGATGCATGGGAACATGTCCAGGTCCTTCAATCATAACTTGTACATCATGCTTCCAGGCAATCTTAGTTAATTCGCCAAGTGTTTTTAATTCAGCAAATTGGGCCTCGTCATTTGCATCATAAATTGATCCAGGACGAAGTCCATCACCTAAGCTAAAACTAACATCATATGCTTTCATAATTTCACAAATCTCTTCAAAATGAGTATATAAAAATGATTCTTTATGATGAGCTAGACACCAACTTGCCATAATTGAACCGCCTCGGCTAACTATACCTGTCATTCTTTTTGCGGTCATAGGTATGAAGGCCAGTCTAACTCCTGCGTGAATTGTAAAGTAATCTACGCCTTGTTCAGCTTGCTCAATAAGAGTGTCTTTAAATATATCCCAAGTCAAATCCTCAGCTTTACCATTAACCTTTTCTAAGGCTTGATAAATTGGCACTGTTCCAATTGGGACCGAACTATTTCTAATTATCCATTCCCTTGTTTCATGAATATTTTTTCCAGTAGATAGATCCATAACGGTATCACCTCCCCATCTTGTTCCCCATACCATTTTTTCTACCTCTTCACTTATACTTGAGCCCAATGCGGAATTACCAATATTAGCATTTATTTTAACTAAGAAATTACGTCCAATAATCATTGGTTCTGTTTCTGGATGATTTATATTTGCAGGAATAATTGCACGTCCCATTGCAACTTCATCTCTAACAAATTCTGGAGTAATTTCTTTTGGGACTTGTGCTCCATAATTTTGGCCTGGATGTTGTGTCTGAATTACCTCTGATATTCCTTCTCGCTTTTGATTTTCTCTAATAGCGATAAACTCCATCTCAGGTGTAATTATTCCCTTTTTTGCATAATGCATTTGAGAAACATTTTGCCCTAGTTTTGCTTTCCTTGGCTTCCGAATAAGATTAAAACGCATTTTTTCAAGTTCAGGATCAGTTTTTCTTTGTTGGCCAAAAATCGAAGTTGGACCTTTAAGTTGTTCAGTATCTTTGCGATCATCAATCCATTTCGTTCTTAAGGGAGGCAATCCATTTTGAATGTTTATATTATATTTTGGATCAGTGTAAGGCCCGGATGTATCGTAAACTAGAACAGGTGCATTTTTCTCAGCACCAAATTCTGATGGAGTATCTGAAATAGTAATTTCCCTAAAAGGGACTTGAATATCTGGAGTTGATCCTTCTACATAAACCTTTCTAGAATTAGTAAATGGCTTTAAAGCCTCAGCATCAAGCTGAGCTTCTTTACCTATAAATTGATCTATATTTTTTTTTAACGCTTTGTCTGTTGCATTCATTTTAGAACTCCTTTTTGAACGTAAGGAGCATTTTGAATGCTTTCCCTACGGCGGCATTATCCACATCAGGTTCGAAGGGTATTTCTCACTATTTATTTGTAATAGACCCCTAGCAATATCTTTACAGATTATTCGAATATTTAAAAATGTGCAAGCCTATATAATCTTATTTAATTTTTAGGACATAATTATTCATAATTAGTTTGCCTCCTAATATATAATTATTCTAATGATATTTTTTTGATTATGAAAACGAACCTTATTAAAAAAAATAACTCGAAAGATTTTAAGCAATTACTTCGTCACTCTTTTCATAAATAGCAATAAAAAATTTATTTTTTAAAGGATAGGAACTATTTTCAATCTTAAAATTATAAGCAAATATTTTCTAATAGTAATTTTTATTACTTTAGGATCACTTAATTTAAGAGTAAATGCACAAGAAACAACTGATTTACTAACGCTTTATCAAGAAGCCTTAAAAAATGACTCGCTTTTGTCCTCAGCTAGATTTCAAAATGAAGCAACCAAGGAATTAATTAAGCAAGGCAAATCTCTTTTCCTACCCAGTATCTCTGTAGATGCAAGCTTTGACAAACAAGACAAAGAAAGAAAATTTCTAACCTCCTCTCTGCCAAGCAATGATCTGCTATCAGGGAAAAAAACAAATTATGAATCATATGATTATGGAGTTACAGTAAAACAACCTTTATTTAATTATTCTGCTTATACTCAATATAAAAAGATCTTAACTCAAATTAGCCTTTCAGATAAAGAGCTAATAAAAACACAGCAAGATTTAATTTTTCGAATTTCTAAAATTTATTTTGAAACTTTACTTGCAAAAGATTCTGTAGATCTTTTTCAATTTCAAAGAGCATCTATACAAAAACAATTATCAAAAGCTGAAGCCCAATTTCAAGCTGGATTAATTTCTATTACAGATATAAATGAAGCAAAAACAAAAAAAGCTTTAATTGAAGCCCAACAAATTAGTGCTATACAAAAACTTAAAATAAAAAAAAGAGAGATTCAAGTAATTACTGGTAATTTGCCTGGTAATTTAAGACCACTAAACCCAATAATTACTTTTACAGAAATAGATAATTTAGCAGATGACTGGATCTCTATTGCCCAAGAAAATAACTTAGAATTGCAAATAAAAAACGATGAAATAAAAATTGCAGAGCGAGAAGTTGACGCACGACGTTCCGTGCGTTATCCAACTATAGACGCTATTGCAAGTAGAACAAGGAATTGGGACAAAGGTGGTTATCCTTATGGTGCAACTCAAAACGATGGTATAAGAAGTTATTCAGATGCTATAGGTGTAGAAATCAGTATTCCTATTTTTTCGGGAGGCATGGCAAGTTCAAGAGTTAGAGAAGCTATCTTACTAAAAAGTAAATTAGAAGAAGACGTGGAATATCTTAGAAGAGGTATTGCATTAAAAGTCAGAGATTATTATTTAAGTCTTCAAACTAATTTCTCTGAAATTGCAGCTTATCAACAAGCTATGGACTCAGCAGCACTTCAATTAGAATCAACCCAATTAGGATTTGAAGAAGGGCTTCGAAATAGTATAGAAGTTCTTGATGCTCAACAAATATTATTTAACTCAAAATTGAATGTACTAGAATCACGTTATAATTACATCATGAATTTTATAAATTTAAAATTATCGACTGGAATGTTATCTGTTAAAGACCTTGATGAAATTAATAGATATTTAATGGTAAATTAATAATGATAGCCCTAAAAGAAAAAAGTCAATTAGTTGTAATTGACATGCAAGAAAAATTATCGAAAGCAATGCCAAAAGAAGTCACCAGTAAAATAATTAAGCGGTGTGAATTATTAGTAACAGTTGCTAATGAATTAGATATTCCTCAAATTTGTACAGAACAATATCCAAAAGGACTTGGTCATACGCTAAACCTTATGATGCCATTCTTGTCCGAAGCAAAATTTGTTGAAAAAAATGTTTTTGCATGCACAGAAGAACCTGTATTTCTTAGATGTTTAGTCAAAACTCGCCCCCAAATATTTCTAATGGGAATGGAAACACATATATGTGTTTTACAGACTGCTCTTGGCCTCCTAAAATCTGGAAAAGAAGTTTTTATTATTGAAGATGCAGTGGTCTCACGAAATATCCAAAACAAACAAAATGCTCTTAACAGGCTTAAAGAAGAAGGGTGTGTTATTACTAATACAGAATCAGTTGTGTTTGAATGGCTTAAGACATCTGAAAACACAACTTTTAAAAAAATAGCGCCACTAATCAAAAATATTGATTAATTAATTCAATAATCTTACTCGTACTGCCTGATGAATTTTTAATAAATTGTTTAGCATTATTAACTATATAATTTTTTCTATTTTTTCTAGCTATTGTATTTTTCAAAAGCTTTTCTAATTCATTTATATTTCTAAATCTTAATATTGCTTGATTTTTTTCAGCATCAATAACCATATCTTTAAAATTATATATAGATGGGCCAACAACAGTTTTGATACCTAGGCTCATTGGTTCAATTGGGTTTTGCCCCCCATGATTTAAAATACTTCCACCAATAATAGCTAAACTAGCAATACTATATATTTCATAAAGATCCCCCATTGTATCGCCAAGAATATATTTTGGTGATTTCTTAATTTTCCCTAACTTACTTTTTCTTAATATACTTAAATTTTCTTTTGAGAAAAGTTTTTCCACCTCATCAAACCTCTCTGGATGTCTAGGAACAACGATCAATATCAAATTCTTACAATTCAACTTCCTGACAAGCTGTATTAAAATTTTTTCTTCTCCAGGTCTAGTACTACCAGCAACTAAAACAAACTGGTTAGTTATTTTTAATTTTTTTCTCAAATCATCACTCTTTCTTTCAGTATTTTTTGGTGATTTAGAATCAAATTTAATATTGCCCATTATTTTAATTTTTGCTTCAGTAAGGGAATTAAAATTATTAGCATCTTCTTTAGCTCTTACATGAATTGAATTGAGTTGTAACAACCTAGTATTAATAAATTTTTTAAATGGAAGATATTTTTTCAAAGAATTTATGGATAAACGAGCATTAATTAAATGGAGAGGTATTTGATGTAATTCACATTGGTTAATTAAATTGAACCATAATTCTGTTTCTACAATCAAGCCTATTTTCGGTTGGTAAAAAGATAAAAATCTTTTTACAGCTCTGTTTGTATCATAAGGCAAATAGGTACGATGAACTCTTGAACTTTTTGGTAATATAGTTTCCCTCCCAGTAAGAGTTCCATGACTAATTAGGATATGTATTTGAGGATATTTTTTTAATAGAACTTCAATGAGATTATTTATAGCTTTTGTTTCACCAACTGAAACACAATGAAGCCAAATTGTTTGCTTATTTCTCCAAAAAATTTTTTTTTGTTTAGAATAAAATCCAAGTCGTTCACTAAAATAATTTAAATGGTTAGAATTTATTAGCGCACGATAAAAAATTTTTGCGAGAGCAAAGGGTATTAAAAACCTAATTATAATTTCATAAAAAAAAAGATGCATAGCTAATTTTCTCACAATGTGAAATTAATTTATATTTTTTATTTTTGGTAACTAATTACTGGTAATAAGGCTTATAGAAAATTTGTTCAAAATTAGTGCAAAAATTATTACATTTTTATTAAAATAACTCTTGACCAAACACCAGCAGATGTTAAAATTTTTTTCATTGGCACAAGATGTTGTGGTTTCATTCTAAAGCCTTTTTTTAAAAAAAGTTCCGCAAAAGCATTAAATATAAGGGGGAATAAATGCTCAAAGCTGTTTCATCAGAATCTACTCAAGAAGAGTCTGAAGAAGTAAAGATACCTTTTCAATCTGTTTCGGAAGATATTTGGGACAAAAAATATAGACTAAAATCAAAAAAAGGTGATTTTGTTGATAAAAATATCAATGGGACTTATGAAAGAGTAGCAAAAGCTTTAGCTGATGTAGAAAAACCTGAAAAAAGAGAATTTTGGCATAAAGAATTTTTGTGGGCTCTACAAAATGGTGCCATACCTGCAGGAAGAATCACTTCTAATGCAGGAGCCCTAGAACATAAACCAGCAACTAGTACAATTAATTGCACTGTTTCTGGAATAATCGAAGATAGCATGACAGATATCCTTGATAAAGTTCATGAAGCAGGACTTACATTAAAAGCTGGTTGTGGAATTGGTTATGAATATTCTACTTTAAGGCCCAAAGGAGCATTTGTTGCAGGGGCAGGAGCCTATACAAGTGGTCCGCTCTCATTTATGGATATTTATGATCGAATGTGCTTCACTGTTTCCAGTGCTGGTGGAAGACGAGGTGCACAAATGGCTACATTTGATATTTCCCACCCAGATGTTACTGATTTTATCAAAGCAAAAAGAGAAGATGGGCGTCTGAGACAATTTAATTTATCTTGTTTAATCACAAAAGACTTTATGGAAGCGGTAAAGTCAGATTCAGATTGGCAGCTTGCTTTTCCAGTTACTGAAAAAGAAGCTAAAGATGATGAGTTAAATCTAACAGATACTAAAAAAGTAGTTTGGAAAGAATGGCCAGTAAAAGATAAATATCTTACACAAACAAAAGGTTCTGATGCAGGAAAAGTTGCCTGTCGAGTATATAAAACAATTAAAGCCCGTCGTGTTTGGGATATTATTATGTCTTCTACTTATGATTATGCTGAACCAGGATTTATTCTTGTTGATCGTGTTAACGAGATGAATAATAATTGGTTTTGTGAAAATATAAGAGCTACAAATCCATGTGGAGAACAACCTTTACCACCCTATGGCGCATGTCTTTTAGGATCAATTAACTTAACTAAATTCATCAAAAATCCATTTAGTGATGAAGCATATTTTGATTGGGACAAATATAAAAAAGTTATAAGCACTTTCACTAGAATGCTCGACAATGTTGTCGAAGTAAATGGTTTACCACTAGGAAAACAAAGAGACGAAATTGCCAGGAAACGACGTCATGGTATGGGTTATTTAGGTTTAGGATCTTCCTTGAGTATGTTAAAAATGATTTATGGTGATGAAAAATCTTTAGAATTCACTGAGGAAGTAACTAGAGTTCTAGCTGAAGTAGGATGGGAGGTTGGAATCGAACTAGCAAAAGAAAAAGGAGTTGCCCCGGTAATGAATGAAGATTTTAAAATTACTGCAGAAATGATGGCAACAAGACCAGAAATGAAAAAAGATGGAATTAAAATAGGTGATAAAATAAAAGGAAAGGTTCTATTAGGAAAATATAGTCGATATATGCAACAGTTTCCCAAAGAGCTTCAAGATGAAATTGTAAAATTTGGCCTTCGTTTTACTCACCATACTTCAATTGCTCCAACTGGAACGATCTCCCTCTCATTAGCAAATAACGCAAGTAATGGTATTGAGCCGTCTTTTGCACATCATTACAGTCGAAACGTAATAAGGGAAGGGAAAAAAACAAAAGAGAAGGTTGATGTATTTTCTTTTGAGTTGCTTGCATACCGTCAACTAATAAATGAAAAAGCTATGCCATTTTCAGATAAAGAAGAGGAAAAATTACCAGAGTACTTTATTGATTCTTCAACCATCAAAGCAAAAGCCCATGTAGATATTCAAGCGGCCTCCCAAAAATGGATTGATAGCTCAATTTCTAAAACTATTAATGTACCAACTGATTATGATTACGAAGACTTCAAAAATATCTATTTGTATGCATATGATAAAGGCCTAAAAGGCTGTACTACTTTTAGATTTAATCCTGAGGCTTTTCAAGGTGTTTTAGTAACTGAAAAAGATTTAGAAGAAACAACATATCAATTTACCTTAGATGATGGAGGAACAATAGAAGTAAAAGGTAACGAAGAAATTGAATATGATGGCGAGATACACTCTGCAGCAAACTTATACGATGCTTTGAAAGAAGGCTACTACGGAAAATTCTAAGGATTAATTAAAAATGGCAGTAAAAATTACCAAAAAAATTGTGGGTTATAATGTTCTTGATTCAGAAAAAGAAAAAAAAGAAGAACATAACCCAGCTGAAATATTTCAACTAGGCGATCCTTTAAATAGACCTGATCAAATCACAGGATCAACCTATAAAGTAAAAACTCCAGTAACAGAGCATGCTCTTTATATCACTATAAATGATGTTTTAATGAATGAAGGAACTGAACAAGAGCATCGAAGACCTTTTGAAATATTTGTTAATTCAAAAAATATGGAACATTTTCAATGGATCGTCGCGTTAACTCGAGTTATGTCTGCAGTTTTTAGAAAAGGTGGTGATATAACATTTCTTGTTGAAGAATTAGAAAGTGTATTTGATCCAAATGGTGGCTATTATAAAAAAGGTGGTAGGTATGTTCCTAGTTTAGTTGCTGAATTAGGGCAAGTTGTTGAACAACATTTAATAAACATTGGTATGCTACAAAAACAAAATCCAGACGAACATCAAAAAGAATTAATTAAAGAAAAAAAAGCAATTTATGAAAAAGCAAACCCTAATGGCATCAATCCTGATACGGGCTTTCCTATCGACTCCCAGTTGTGTACTAAATGTAATGTTAAAGCAGCTATCATGATGGATGGTTGCTTAACTTGCCTAAATTGTGGTGAAAGTAAATGTGGTTAGTTTTAAGTGAACTAAAATAATAATTTAGTCTCTATTTAATAATTAAATTTTCACATAGTACGCATGAAAAAATTATTATTTTATTTTGTTTTATTAATATCTATTAAGGTAAATGCAACTCCTTCTGCTGAACTAATATTCACAATCAATGGATCAATCGTCAAAGTTCACACAGCCAATAAAGACGGTAACCACGGTGTTGGTTCTGGAGTTGTCGTAAAGAAAGACCATGTCGTAACTAATTGTCATGTAATTGGAAACTCCCAAGGAATTCATGTTACTAAATTTGGAAAAAGTTTTGCCCCGCAAGCTCTAATAGCTGATTGGAAAAATGATATTTGTATTTTGAAATTTAAATATCTTGGTCTTGACCCAATTAAACTTGCTACAAATGATTCCTTAGAATATGAAACTCAAGTTTTCGCCAAAAGTTATGGAGGGAATACAGTAAAACCACATACAACTTTTGGGCGCGTAAAAGGAATATATAAATTAAATCAATATAAAATTATTAAATCTTCAGCATGGTTTGCTATTGGAGCAAGCGGAGGAGGTCTATTTAATTACAATGGCGAATTAATTGGAATAACAACTTTCAAGCCGCCTTGGAATTCTGAATATTACAGTATGCCAGTCGAAATAATAAAAGAATTACTTAGCAATGGGAAAGAAGTTTCTGTAACTACGCAACCTCAAAGACCTTTTTGGGACACCCTTGAAGCTAACCAACCGTTTTTTATGCGAGTGGCGGGGCCATTAAAAAATAAGTCATGGACTAATTTAAAAAATATTACTACTCAATGGGTTAATCAAAATCCAGAAGAAATTGAAGCTAATTATTATCATGCTTTCTCCCTGTATCAATTAAAAGATTATGAAACAGCTCGTAATATTCTGGAAAAAGTGATTAAAGAAAATAATAAACATGCATTAGCTTATTTTTATTTATATAAAATTGCAATTGAAGAAAAAGAAGCTGAAAATATTAGCTATTATGAATCTAAGATATTAGAATTAGATGATTCATTAATTAGCAAAAAGTAAATGAAATTTTATATTTTATTATTTTTAATATTAAACTCTTTATTGGCATGTTCTTTTGATAAGATCCCAAAAATAGATGCTTTATCAGATGTTTTTTCTGATGATTTTGAAGAGAAAATTCTACGCCCTGAGGATTCTATTGAGTACAATTGTGATAAAAAGAAATCATTTTTCTTGTTTTATTTAAATGAAGGAAAATCTGTTTGGGTTATTTTACCTGACAGAGAATTTAAACTTGACCAAGTTAGTGAGTCCCAGAGTATTTATACCAATGATATTACAACATTAGAAATATCTTCTGAAAATACCCAAATTAAAAATGAAAAGGAAATTCTATACGATCAATGCTTTGAAAAAAAAGATAGTACTTAAAGTTGATTACTTACCTAAGTTGGAGTAACTTTATATTATAAATGTGAACCAAACCATTAGGAGTGGTATGGATAACAAATACGGATTAGGAAGCTCTAAAGTAGCAGTTGAACTTCACAAAAAAAAAGACGGCTTAAAATGTCGTTCTTGTAAAAGTTCTCTGCTTCATTTTTGTCCCACTATGCAAGATCATCAATGTGCAAAATGTGGGGAATGGCAGAACGATATTCCTCATAATTATTCTACTGGAAGAAGTACTGATTATTAATCAAAAGAACATTTAGCTTCTTAGAAATATCAAGTAGAATATGCCTTTCAATTAATGAAAGTAAATCATGTTAATTCAATCAAAATCCATTGATCTGGAAACACCAACAGGTAAAATGAGAACATATATTCATCGACCAACTAAATCAGGAAAATTTCCGGTAATTTTATTTTATTCAGAAATATTTCATCAGACAGGACCTATTGAACGTGCAGCTAAAATAATTGCTAGTCACGGTTACGCGGTCCTAGTTCCTGAAGTCTTTCATGAATTAAATCCAATTGGTACAGTTTTAGCATATGATGATGCTGGAAGAAAAAAAGGAAACTCTGATAAAGAATCTAAGGATATTCAATCCTATGATTCTGACAATCAGACTATGATTGATTGGGTTAAAAAACAAGAATGGTCAAGTAATCAAATCGGTGCTATGGGTTTTTGTATTGGCGGACATTTAGCTTTTAGGGCTGCTATTAATCCAGAAGTAAAATCAACTGCCTGTTTCTATGCTACAGATTTACATACAAATACGATCCCCAACAAACCAAAACAACATAGTATGGAAAGATTATCTGATATTAAGGGTGAGTTATTAATGATTTGGGGCAAACAAGATACACATATACCTACAGAAGCAAGAGTTCAAATACATCAACAATTACTAGGTACAGATATTACTTTCAGTTGGCACGAATTTAATGGTCAACATGCGTTTATGAGAGATGAGGGGGAAAGGTATGATCCGGAATTAGCAGCAATTTGCTACCAAATGTGCCTCAGAATGTTCTCAAGGACACTAAATAACTAAACGCAATCAGAAAAAGCTTCTAATGACCTATGAAATTCATTATTTTTGTTTTGTTTTCCTGAAACTAAATTCTTTTTTAAAGTTTTCAGATTATTAAATTTGGTCTTTTTAATATCATTAACTTTTAACTTATTTTTAACTCTTAGCATAATTTTCCTTTTGGGAAATTAATCAATGGGGATTTTGTCCCTTTTTTAATTGATGCAAAATTGATATAAAAATTCAATTTATTTAATAATAAATAAAAATAGGTTATATTTAAATTTACTTTAAAGCTTATTTAGATATGAAAATACATATAAATGGAAATTTCGAAGTGTTTGAGGAAGAAAAAATTACTCCTGAACAATTAATAACTTTTTTAAAATTAAAAGGTAAAAGATTTGCCATTGAAAGAAATGGAGAAATAATCCCCAAAAATAATTTTGATGGAATATATATTAACGATGGTGACAAAATAGAAATTATAGGGGCAGTTGGTGGTGGATAAAAAATTAAAAACTAATGATAAATTAATAATTGCCAATCGTTCATTTGATTCAAGATTGTTAGTCGGTACAGGAAAGTATAAAGATTTTAATGAAACAAGAGCCGCAATTGATGCAAGTGGTTCAAACATTGTAACTGTTGCGATTAGAAGAATAAATCTTGGTCAAAATTCAAATGAGCCTTCTTTGCTTGAATTTCTACCGTCAAATGAATTTACTTATTTACCAAATACTGCGGGTTGTTATTCATCTGATGAAGCTATTAGAACTTTACGTCTAGCAAGAGAATTATTAGATGGTCATAACTTAGTAAAATTAGAAGTTTTAGGAGATTCTCAAACTTTATACCCAAATATAGTAGAAACAATTAATGCTGCAAAAATTCTTATTAAAGATGGATTTGACGTTATGGTTTATACTTCTGACGACCCAATAGTTGCAAAACAATTAGAAGATATTGGTTGCTGTGCAATTATGCCTTTAGCATCACTCATTGGATCTGGAATGGGAATATTAAATCCTTGGAATTTAGAAATAATTATTGATAAATCGAATGTACCAGTAATTGTAGATGCTGGAGTTGGGACTGCATCTGATGCGTCAATTGCAATGGAGCTTGGATGTGATGGTGTCTTAATGAATACTGCGATAGCACAAGCTAAAAATCCAATTTTAATGGCCTCAGCTATGAAAAAAGCCATCGAATCAGGACGAGAAGCTTTTATTGCAGGAAGAATGGATAAAAAACTTTATACTGCTTCTCCAAGTTCTCCAATAAAAGGATTGATTGAATAAATGAAAAAGCCTAACACTCCAGAATTTCAAGTAGCAATAACAGTTAAATCTGAATTTATACCGGAACGTTCATCAATTGAAGTTAATAAATATTTTTTCTCTTATACAGTAACAATTGAAAACCAAGGAATTCAATCAGTTCAGCTTTTATCACGTCATTGGATTATACGTAACGCAAATAATGAAAGATATGAAGTAAAAGGTGATGGAGTGATAGGAGAGCAACCTATTATAAAACCAGGGGATCTATACTCTTATACAAGTGGCACAGAAATTAATACTCCTGTCGGAAGTATGTTAGGTTCATATCATATGATTTCTGAAGAGGGTACTGAATTCGATGCAAAAATATCTGAATTTGAATTAAATATGCCAAGGACACTTCATTAATGAAATTTAATTCAATAATATTTATTTTTCTAATTTTAGTAAGTTGTGGCCAATTAAATATTCAAGATTCTTGTGATTGTGAATCAGAAAAAATTGCTCTTGAGGAGGCAGAAGCCAAAATAGCGAAATTACAGAGCCTGAAGCCTGTCAAAAAACAAATTATAGAATATAGTTTATTGGTTAAAGTAAATTGGCAAGAGATTGAAGAAAAATTACAAAAAGATGAAATAAAAGAGGCGTGGCCTGCATGGCTCCATGGTTGTGAAAAACTTATTGAATTAGATGATTGGAAAAATTCTTGTAACGCAGCAAAAAAAATATCCTCTCCATCAAATATAGAAATTATAAAATTCTTACGTAATCATTTCGATGTATATAAAGCAAAAAATGAAGATGGGTCTGAACAAGGATTAATTACTGGTTATTATCAACCAGTATTAAAAGGGAGTAGAACTAAAACAAAAAAATATAAAATTCCACTTTATACACCGCCTCACGATTTAATTACAGTGGATCTTAGTGAAGTCTATCCAGATTTAAAATATAAACGGTTAAGGGGTCGAGTTGAAGGCAATAAACTAATCCCCTATTTTACCCGTGAAGAAATAGCAAATAAAGAATATCCTTTACAAGGAAATGAATTGCTATGGGTAGAAAATCCTATTGAGTCCTTTTTTTTAGAAATTCAAGGTTCTGGTGTTATAAAATTTGAAGATGGTTCAACAACTCAGGTAGGATATTCTGATCAAAATGGACACCCATATCGCTCAATGGGTTTAGCATTAATTAGACAAGGAGAATTAAAAAGAAATAAAGTTTCAATGCAAAGTATTAAATCTTGGGCCAGAAAGAACAAGCGAAAATTGCAAAAGTTTCTAAACGCTAATCCAAGTACAGTTTTTTTCAGAGAACTACCAACAGGGCTTCCTGGTCCAATTGGAGCGCTAGGTGTTCCAATATCCGCACAAAGATCAGTAGCTATTGACCGTAAATTTATACCTTTAGGGGCTCCTATTTTTTTATCAACGACTGAACCAAATTCAAACAATCCTCTTAATAAATTTATGATGGCACAAGACACAGGAGGGGCAATTAATGGTGGTGTTAGGGCTGATTTCTATTGGGGACAAGGTAAATCTGCAGGTTCCAAAGCTGGCTCAATGAAACAATCAGGAGAAATGTGGGTAATGCTTCCAAAAGGATTTAACTTTCCAAAAGAAAAATAAATTTACATACTAAAATTAGATTTTACTTTTTCAGCTGATTCATTTTTTTGATTATGGTGTTTATTTTTTGCAGCTATCTCTTTTTCTAAAGTTTCATTTGTAATATGAAGATTATATTGTAAAGACCAGCGATCGGTTTCCTCATCCGCAAGTTTTTCGACACCATGAAAAGAATTATTTGTTTTAATAAAACAAAAAGCAGAATTAGGTACAAAAGGCATTGTGATGACCTTATGAAATTGTTCATGAGGATAATGAACATGTGGTAATTCTTTGTTGAGTAGTTCTGGGTCTTTAGGCATATAAATTGAGGTGCCAGTTTCTTTTTGTGTAAAATCTTTTGGTAAATAAATTAAAACAGAAATAACTTTGCTTGGTTTATCTGTATGTGGTCCTAAGAAATAATTTTTTTTATCATTTATAAGCTGCATCTCATGCCTAAAAGAAACATTTTCTAAATATTGAAAACGCATATCAAGGAATCTTTTAAACTTTGATTGTATTAAATTACCAAATGGCCCTCTTGAAAAACTCTCTCCAAAAGCTGTCCAAAATTCTTGTTTCTTTTTACTCACTTTTTTCATTGAATCTGCTCGAGTAAAATCCATAACATATCTATCTTTATAAGCTTTTAAACCGGTATTTTGTGGGTAAAGATCTGCCATTGATGTCATCTCTTTTTTTTCAAGAAGATTTTCTTGAATTTTAGAATAAAAATCTTCCGGAAAAATATTTTCTAAATAAAAATGTGGAAACGGAAAATTGGAAATAGGTACATTTCCAATTTTATAGGCAACATGGAGTTCAGCGTCTAAAAACATATTCACTCATTCCTTTAAAAGATCCTTCTTTTCTTGAAGCTTTATCTACTTGCTCTTGAGAAAATATAAAACCTAACTGCTTAAAAAGCTCTATTGTATCAAGATGCTCAGGTAAATTCGGGTTTAATTCTATTATTACTGATTTAATTTTTTTATTCTCAAGAGTTTTTCTTGCTCCTTCAATTACCTTATGCTCAAAACCATCAACATCAATTTTAATATAATCTGGGATAGGTAATTTGTTTGTTTCAACTAAACTATCCAATTTAAAAGTTATGCAGCCTTGCGCAAAACCAATATGATCATGAAATGGCTGAAGTTCATAATTTAGAGGTTCTCCAACAGCATGATTTGCAGCTCCAGCATCCTCATTATTTATACCCATAAAAATATAGTCGAAATTATCAACATCAGATAAACCAACACAATATGCGCCTACTTTATTGTCAAGGTTATTAGATTTTATATTCTTATTTAAGAGCCAATAATTTTGAGACTCTGGTTCTAATGCATAAACTGTTGCATCCCTTACAACTGAAGCATAAATTGTATACATACCAACATTCGCACCAATATCTAATAGTATTTCTTCTGGATTTATTTGATTTAACCAATCTATTGTACCTGGCTCTTTAGTGAATAAAGTATCTGCTCTCCACTTTGTCAAGAGATTTGGTGTGTGGAAAATTAATTTTTTACCGTTGAATTCTACTGTTGATTTTGGATCTAACTTTTCATACTCTTCTAAACTTATACTCATAATTTAAATATTAACATAAAAAAAAGGCCCATTTACATGGGCCCTTTCCTGATCACTCAAATTACAACAGGAGATAGTAATTAAGAGTGGTACGCTGTTTCACCATGTGATGTAGTATCTAAACCAGCTCTTTCGTCTTCTTCTGAAACACGAAGACCAATGGTAGCGTCAACAATTTTATATAATACGAAACTGATTACACCACACCAAAGAATAGTAAATCCTACTGATTTAGCTTGCACCATGAATTGACTCATCATAGTTACACCATCATCATATCCAACACCTCCAAATTGTGGTGCCATCAGAATTGCTAAGCCAACTGCGCCAACAATACCTGCAACTCCATGTATACCGAATACATCAAGCGAATCATCATAGCCCAATACTTTTTTAAGACTAGTACAAGCCCAATATGCGATGATACTTGCAACGATACCAAGGATAATTGCGCCAACTGGTCCAACTACTGCACAGGCAGGAGTAATAGCAACAAGACCTGAAATTGCTCCAGATGCACCGCCTAGCATTGAAGGCTTACCTCGAGCTACCCATTCCATTGTGATCCAGCCTAATACAGCAGCAGCAGTTGCTGCTTGAGTATTAATCATAACTAAACCGGCTGTTCCATCGGCTGCAAGTTCACTTCCTACATTAAAACCAAACCAACCAGCCCATAGTAATGAAGCTCCAATCATAGTCATCGGCATATTGTGAGGTGCCATAACTTCTTTACCATAACCAATTCGTTTTCCAATTCCAAGTGCAAGTACAAGTGCTGCAACACCAGCATTAATATGAACAACAGTCCCGCCAGCAAAATCAATTGCACCCCATGAGCTTATTAAACCTCCGCCCCAAACCATATGGCAGATCGGAAGATAAACTGTAGTTACCCATAAAGCTAAAAATGCTAACATGCCAGAAAATTTAACCCTCTCAGCAAAACCACCAACAATTAGAGCAGGAGTTAAGGCTGCAAAAGTTAATTGAAAAGTAACGAATACATATTCAGGGATGGTTCCAGAAACCGAGTCTCCAGTAATTCCACCTAAGAAAGCTGCGCCTAATCCTCCAATGAAAGTATTATAGGGTCCTTCAGTGAAGGCTAAACTATAACCATAAACTACCCACAATACTGACATTAAAGAAAAAGTTACAAAAACCTGCATTAAAACTGACAGCATATTCTTAGACCTGACTAAGCCCCCATAAAATAATGCAAGTCCTGGGATTGCCATCACAATCACAAGAATTGTTGCAACAATCATCCAAGCTGTGTCGCCTGTATCAAGCGTTGGTGTTTCCTCTGCAGCTTCAGCAACAGGTGAAACTTCTTCTGTCACCTCAGCAAGCATTATTGTGTCTTTAGATAAATCGAATATTTCATTAGAAATACCTATTTGTGAAAATCCAAGCAATAGAAGACTTAATAAGCCCGCCATTCCAAATTTGTAAAATAATTTTTTCATGTCAGTCTCCTAAAGTGCATCTTCACCGGTTTCACCAGTGCGGATACGTTGAACTTGATCAAGTGCCATAACAAAGATTTTGCCGTCACCAATTTTTCCAGTGAGTGCAGATTTTGTAATAGCCTCGACGACCTTTTTTGATAATTTGTCTGAGATTGCAACTTCAAGTTTTACCTTAGGTAAAAAATCAATTACGTATTCAGCGCCACGATAAAGCTCAGTATGGCCTTTTTGACGGCCAAAACCTTTTACTTCTGTAACCGTAATGCCTTGAACACCGATTTCAGAAAGAGCTTCTCTAACTTCATCAAGCTTGAACGGCTTGATAACAGCAGTTATTAATTTCATATTATTCCCCTAAATTGCTTTAAAATTAGAAGGGAAATTTAGATTTCCCTTCATCAAAACTTATCTATCTAAAACCCTGCAGATAAATAAACTCCACCAGTTCCATCACCTAAATAGACATTATTGACTGTCCAATCAGATGTGGATTGGTTTGTATCTGTATAAAACCCACCAAGAGCGAAAGTATCATTTAGCGCATACTCTAAATTTACTTTCCAATCTGTGTAGTCAAATGGATCATTGCCTGCTCCATCAAAGGTTTGACGTCCCACATGAACAGATGCAGTTAATGGGGTTTCACCCACTGGAACATCTACATCTAATGTTACATAGTTACTTCCTTTGGCATCGGCAAAGCCCCATGCATCATCAGAAATTACTCTGTACCAAGTTAATCCAGCACTGACTATACCTATGTCTTTACTCACTCCAGCGTAAAATTCTGTAGCATCTGTATCGGCTCCACCAGCACCAGAAAAAGTATTTTCACCTGGGTAGTAGAATTTGAGGATACCAACATCGTAACCAATTCCAGTTTCGCCTAAACCACCAGCAAAACCGAAATAACCGTCGATTTCCATACTATTGTCGTCCATATACTCACCTTCGGTAGTCCAATTAACATTGGATGCCCAAACGCCAGCATATGCACCACTTTCATGCTCTATATCAAATCCACCTTGTAAAGCTGGATCATTTTTCGTTTGTGTATAACCTCGGAAAATATAATCAGAATACAGGCCAACGTTCCCGCTAACACTGAAAGCTGACTTATGTTCCTCAGCAACCGTAACCGCAGATAAAGGAAGCATCAAAGCCCCTAACACTGCAAATTTTAGTTTGTTAAATTTCATTGTTACATCTCCTTAGTTAAAACGTATGAGCTCATACGTATTTCTTGTTACATATTAATAAAAGCAATTACCGTGCCAAACTTTCGTTTAACAATTAAATATTTTTTATTGGGGAATAATAAATATTTATACTCCTAATATATAAAACCAAAATTCCTGTTAGAATCAAGGTTTTACAAGGTATATTTTATGTTTAAAAAAGATGAAATACAAAATTTATCAAACAAAGTTAAAACTTTAGTTAAGAATTCACCAATAAGTGACATTGAAGATAATATAAATGCACTATTAAAGAGCACATTCACCAATATGGACCTAATAAACAGGGAAGAATATGATGTTCAGATTGAAGTTTTAAAAAAAACAAGAGCTAAAGTCGAAGCATTAGAAACAAAAATTAAAGACATAGAGAAAAAATTAAAATAACTTTAATTGATTTGTTATAACTATTAAATTAAAATTATATAACCGAGGAACGCTGCAAGAAAAATCCCAGGCTCGGATTACAAATCATTTTGTAAACTGCGTTCACCATAAATTAACCGTACCAGCAACGGAATCTTTGGTGAATCAAAATTCCTTCTGGTCACATTGTTTTAGGATAAATGAACACAGTGGCTAATCTAAATCTGAATATTAAGACTATTTCTTTTTTAATAGAGAATTAAATTGCTAAATACTGAAAAAATTATAAAAAAATTGCTTTCAGAGAGAATTTTAGTAATGGACGGCGCTATGGGGACTATGATTCAGCAACATCATTTGTCAGAAAAAGAATACAGAGGAAAAAAATTCGAAAGTTTTTCTGCGCCGGAAGGAGAGAGAGAATTATTTGTAAAAGGTAATAACGAATTACTAAGCATTACTCAGCCAAAAGTAATTCAAAAAATTCACGAGGATTTTCTGGAAGCTGGCGCTGATATTATCGAAACAAATACCTTTGGTGCTAATAGTATTGCTCAAGATGATTATTACATGAATCATCTTGTATCTGAAATGAATAAAGCTTCTGTGAATATAGCCAAAAAAGCTGCAGATAAATACAGCTCCAAAGATAAGCCACGATTTGTAGCTGGAGCAATTGGTCCAACACCGAAAACCGCATCTATATCGCCAGATGTCAATGATCCAGGTGCACGTAATGTCAACTTTGATGAATTAGTCATAAGTTACCGTGAGCAAATTAAAGCACTTATTGATGGTGGCGTAGATATTATTTTAGTTGAAACAGTTTTTGATACCCTTAACTGCAAAGCAGCACTATTTGCCGTTAATGCTGAATTTGAAGAACAATCAATTCGTCTACCATTAATGATATCAGGTACAGTAACAGACGCATCTGGAAGAATTCTATCAGGACAGACCGTAAGTGCTTTTTGGAATTCTGTAAGACATGCAAAACCATTAACAATTGGTTTAAACTGTGCGCTAGGTGCTGCATTAATGCGTCCTTACGCTGAAGAGTTATCAAAAATAGCTGACACTTATATATGCGTATATCCAAACGCAGGTCTTCCAAATCCAATGTCAGATACTGGTTTTGACGAGGAGCCACATGATACTTCTGCTCTCTTAATGGAATTTGCTAAAAGTGGTTTTATTAATATTGCTGGTGGTTGCTGCGGAACTACTCCAGCTCATATAAAAGCAGTTGCTGAACAAATTAAAAATATCAAGCCAAGAGTTGTACCTTTGCAAGAAACTTTTACCAGACTTGCAGGATTAGAAACCTTATCTATTAAAGAAGATACCCTATTTATAAACGTTGGTGAGCGAACTAATGTCACAGGTTCAAAAGCATTTGCAAGATTAATTATAGAAGAAAAGTTTGAAGAAGCAGTATCGGTTGCAAGACAACAAGTTGAAAATGGTGCCCAAGTCATTGATATTAATATGGATGAGGGAATGTTGGACTCTCTTCAAGCTATGCAACACTTCCTCAACTTAATTGCTTCAGAGCCAGACATTGCTCGCATACCCATTATGCTTGACTCATCTAAGTGGGATGTAATAGAAGCTGGCCTAAAATGTGTGCAAGGAAAGGCAATAGTGAATTCCATATCATTAAAAGAAGGAGATGAAGCTTTTCTAAAACATGCAAAGCTTTGTTTAAATTATGGTGCAGCTGTTATTGTCATGGCATTTGATGAAAAAGGCCAAGCGGATACTTATGAACGTAAAATTGAAATTTGCAAACGTGCCTATGACACCCTAATTAATAACTTAGATTTCCCCCCGGAAGATATTATTTTTGATCCAAATATATTTGCTGTTGCAACTGGCATTGATGAACATAACAATTATGCAGTTGACTTTATTAATGCAACAAAATGGATTAAAGAAAATTTACCATATGCAAAAATTTCAGGTGGTGTATCAAACGTCAGTTTTAGTTTTAGAGGGAATGATGTAGCTCGAGAGGCAATTCATACTGTTTTCCTCCATCATGCCATTAAAGCTGGATTAACCATGGGAATTGTGAATGCAGGAATGATTGGTTTATATGATGATCTTGCAGATGAACTTAAAACGGCAGTAGAAGATGTCATTCTTAATCGACGACCAGATGCAACAGAGCGAATGATCGATATTGCTGGAACATTAAAAGGCAGTAAAAAAGAGGAATTAAAACTAAATTGGCGTGGTGATGAAAAACAATCTGTTTCTGTTGAAAAAAGAATTGAATATGCCTTGGTGCATGGAGTAACTGACTTTATTGTGGAGGATACCGAAGAAGCTCGAGTAAAAATTATGTCGCAAAATAATGGAAGGCCTATTAATGTAATCGAAGGTCCATTGATGGATGGTATGAATGTTGTTGGTGATTTATTTGGTCAAGGAAGAATGTTTTTGCCTCAAGTTGTAAAATCAGCAAGAGTCATGAAACAAGCCGTGGCTCATTTAGTCCCATTTATTGAAAAAGAAAAAGAAGATGATGAAAAAAGAACTGGAATAAAAGCTAAATCAAAAGGAAAAATGCTAATAGCGACTGTTAAAGGTGATGTGCATGATATTGGTAAAAATATAGTTTCGGTAGTCTTACAATGTAATAATTTCGAAGTTGTAAATATGGGAGTTATGGTGCCAGCCTCTGAAATACTTGCAAAAGCTAAAGAGGAAAATGTTGATATAATTGGCTTATCTGGTCTTATCACACCATCATTAGAAGAAATGACTCACGTTGCAAGTGAGATGCAACGAGATTCTTATTTTAATGAAAACAATATACCACTCCTCATTGGAGGAGCGACAACTTCACGAGCACATACAGCAGTAAAAATTTCAGATCATTATGATGGTCCGGTAATTCATGTACCTGATGCCTCTAGGTCAGTATCAATTATGCAATCACTGATGGACCCAAAACAAAAAATAGACTACCTTATTAATCTGTCTAAGGATTATGAAAATGTAAAACAACTTCACTCCAATAAAAAAGGTCCTTCCTATATTTCTCTTAAGAGTGCTAGAAAAAATAAATTATCTCTTGACTTCACTCCAATCAAACCAAAATTTATTGGAAGGCGTATTTTTAAAAATATTGATCTTAAATTGCTTAGTGAATATATCGATTGGTCACCATTTTTTCAAACATGGGATTTACATGGAAAGTATCCCGATATTCTTGAAGATAAAGTTATTGGAGAAAGTGCTTCTCAACTATTCAATGAAGCTCAAAAAATGCTAAAAAAAATCATCAATGAGAAAAAATTAATGGCCAACGGGGTAATTGGTTTTTATCCGGCAAATACAATTAATGATGATGATATAGAAATTTATGAAAATGAAGATAGAGCTAACCCTATTTTTACTTATTATTGTTTAAGGCAACAAACTAAAAAACCAAATATTAAAGGCAAGCAAAAACCTAATCAATGTTTAGCAGATTACATTGCACCAAAATCAACTGGGATTAAGGATTATATTGGTATGTTTGCTGTAACTTCAGGGATCAACACTGAAATTTATGAAAAAATTTTTGAAAAATCAGAAGATGATTATAGTTTGATTATGATTAAAGCTCTTACAGATAGGTTAGCTGAAGCATTCGCAGAATACATGCATGATAGAATAAGACAGGATTTATGGGGATATCAAAGTGCCGATAATATATCAAAAGAAGATATGATAAAAGAAAAATATAAAGGTATTAGACCCGCTCCAGGATATCCTGCATGTCCAGAGCATACAGTTAAAAAAAATATTTTTAAACTATTAGAAACAAATGAGATTGGTATGAAATTAACCGAAAGTATGGCCATGATTCCAGCATCATCTGTAAGTGGATTTTATTTTTCACATCCTGAGTCAAGTTATTTTAGTGTAGATAAAATTGATGAAGATCAAATAAATGATATGGCTGAACGAAGAAATATTTCTGTTGATCAACTTAAAAAGTGGTTAGCTTCTAATTTAAGGTAAGAAGTATGCATATTCATATACTTGGAATATGTGGAACATTTATGGCTGGGATTGCTGCTCTAGCAAAATCTCAAGGACATAAAGTAACAGGATGTGATCAAAATGTTTACCCACCTATGTCAACACAACTAAATGATCTAGATATTAAAATTATTGAAGGCTATGACGCCAATCAAATCAAACTAAAACCAAATATTTTTATAATTGGAAATGTTATCTCTCGAGGTAATCCTTTAATTGAAAATATATTAAATAACAACTTACGATACCAATCAGGACCTGAATGGTTGTATGAAAATATTCTAAATGACAAATGGGTTCTTGCAGTTGCAGGAACACATGGAAAAACTACAACTAGCTCAATGTTGGCTTGGATTTTAGAATCAAATGGACTTGCTCCAGGTTTTTTAATAGGAGGGATTCCTAAAAATTTTAAAGTTTCGGCAAAGTTGCCAACCAATAATAAAAAAAACTTTCCTTCGTTTTTTGTAATAGAGGCAGACGAATATGACACCTCCTTCTTTGATAAAAGATCAAAATTTGTTCACTATCGTCCAAAAACATTAATCTTAAATAATCTAGAATTTGATCATGCAGATATTTTTGAAAATATTAGTCACATTGAAAAGCATTTTCATCACCTAGTGAGAACAATACCTAAAATTGGAAAAATTATATTTAATAACAAGAGTAATTCAATTAAAAGAGTTATCAAAATGGGTTGTTGGTCAGATTTAGAAGATTTTGGAGAAATAGGAAAATGGTCTTACAGAAAAATTAATGATAATGAATTTGAAATTTCTTTTAAACGTAAAATTCAAGGTTCAGTTAAATGGGATTTAATTGGACATCATAATTCCTTAAATGCTTTAGCTGCAATTGCAGCAGCTCAACATATTGGAATATCCCCAAAAAATGCAATAAATTCTTTAGGCAAATTCAAAAGTGTAAAAAAAAGAATGGAATTTTTAACTTCTATTAATAAAATAGATATTTATGACGATTTTGCTCATCATCCAACTGCTATTAAAACAACTCTTGAAGGTTTAAGAAAAAAAATAGGGGATAATAGAATAATTGCCGTAATTGAACCAAGGTCCAATACAATGAAATTAGGAAAAATGAAAAATCAATTAGTAAAAAGCTTAAAAGAAGCAGATATTATTTTTTGCTATTCTAAAAATTTAACCTGGAATCCTAAAATATTATTTAAAAATTTAACAAATACTAAAGTTTTTATGGATATTGATAAATTAGCAGATAAAATTAAAAAATCATGTAGGCAAGGAGATAATATTATTTTTATGAGTAATGGAGGATTTTCAGGTCTTCAAAATAAAGTAAAGCAATTATTAAAAAATGAATAATTTAAAAAAATATGCTTTACCATTTGCTATTATCATTTCATTTTTTATTCACTTTATTATTATAAAAAATATTTCTTTCAACATGTTTCAATCTTTAGACGATTCTTCAGAAGATATTGTTATTACTTTAGTAAAATCAGAGAAATCTTCTTCCATTAATAATAAAAAATCGTTTAAATCTAAAGAAAATAAAATTGAAGACGTAATAATATCTTCAGACAAAAAAATTAAAAAAGATACTAGTCCTATTATTGAGAAACACAAACAACAAGAATTTTCCCAAGGGGATAAAGAATCTAAACATAGAACTATTGATACATCAGAAGTTCTAGCTCAAATAAGTAAATTTAATTATGCTAATGAAACAAAAGATTTTAATAAGCATCAAAGAATAAAATCTATTTCAGCTAACACTACTGACTATATTTATAAATTATATTTTGAAGCATGGAAACAAAAAGTTGAGCAGATTGGAGCGATGAATTACCCTAAAGAAGTATCAGAATTGGGTATGTTTGGATCACTAAGACTAACTGTAGTTATTGATTCGGAAGGTATGATCAAAAAATTAGACATAAATAAGTCATCTGGGTATAAAGAACTTGATGAAGCGGCCATTAATATAGTAAAACTTGGTGAGCCTTATGCAAGATTTCCTTCAAAGATACTAAAAGAAGTTGATCTAATTAGCATTAGTCGTAAATGGAAATTTACTGAACAAAACAACTTTTATTCTCAATGAAATTAATTCTGATGATACTTAGAACTATAGTTTCGAACTGTTTCTAATAGAGCATGAAGGTTTTCTGGTGGAGTAAATTGTGTAATTCCATGTCCTAAGTTAAAAATGTGGCCTTCCCCTTTTCCATAATCGTCTAAAACTTTTTTTACTGTCCTCTCTATTACTTTAGGGGTAGATAATAGAATAGAAGGATCCAAATTTCCTTGTAGTGCAACCTTATCATTAGTTATTTTTCTTGCGTAACTTAAACTTGTTTGCCAATCAAGTCCAAGTGCATCAGCACCGCTGTCACCTTGTGCTCGCAATGAATGTCCTCCACCTTTAGTAAAAATAATTTTGGGAATATCTTGATATCCCAATAAATTTAAATTTGAAATTATTACTTTCATAAAATTTAAAGAGTAAATCTCATATTCATGATGAGCTAAAGTTCCTCCCCACGAATCAAAAATCATTACAATATCAACTCCGGCATCAATTTGAGACGCAAGATATTTAGTAATAGTTTCAGTATTTATTTTAAGAATATGATTTATTAGATCAGGCCGGCTATAAAGTATTTTTTTAATTTGTAAAAAATCTGTTCCTCCTTTACCTTCAACCATATATGTTGCAAGTGTCCATGGGCTTCCTGCAAACCCAATCAAAGGTACTCGATTATTAAGTGCTTTTTTTATAGAGCTAACTGCGTCAAATACATAAGATAATTTTTCTTCAACATTTGGTATATCTAACTTTTGAATTGTACTTTCGTCTTGTAAAGGATACTTAAATTTTGGCCCTTCGCCATCTTCGAAATAAAGTCCTAACCCCATAGCATCAGGTATTGTTAAAATATCCGAAAATAATATTGCTGCATCTAAATTAGGGTATCTTTCAAGAGGCTGCATCGTTACTTCAGTTGCAAAATCCTTATTCTTACAAAGATCTAAAAAACTTCCTGCCTTTTTTCTTGTTTCACGATATTCAGGAAGATAACGTCCAGCCTGACGCATTATCCAGGTAGGTGTATAAGGAGTTTTTTGTTTAAATAGAGTTTTGACAAGAGTGTCATTATTTAACAATGGCATATTTAAATTATCTTGGAAGAACTGAAGTGCCCATTAGATACTCATCAACAGAACGCGCACATTGACGACCTTCTCTTATTGCCCAAACAACAAGTGATTGGCCGCGTCTCATATCACCTGCAGCAAAAACTTTTGGTCTTGAGGTGAAATAAGCTTTTTCTCCTTCAGTTAAAGCTTTAGCATTTCCACGTTGATCTTTTTCAACTGAAAATTTTTCAAGAATAGTTTGTTTTGGTCCCATAAACCCCATTGCTAATAATACTAAATCTGCCTTTAATTTAAATTCTGTATTAGAAACTTCTTGCATTTTTCCATCCCGCCATTCAACTTTTGTACCAATCAATTGTTTAACTTTGCCGTTTTCTCCTTCAAAAGATTTTGTAGCAATTGACCAATCCCTTTCGCATCCTTCTTCATGTGAACTTGAAGTTCTCATTTTCAGGGGCCAGTAGGGCCATACCATCGATTTATTTTCTTGTTCAGGTGGTTGGGGCATTAACTCAAATTGAGTTACTGATGCTGCACCATGCCTATTAGAAGTTCCTACACAATCTGATCCAGTATCGCCTCCACCAATTACAACAACATGTTTGCCAGCTGCCTTAATCTGATTAGTAACTTTGTCTCCAGCTACAACTTTATTCTGAGAAGGTAAAAAATCCATTGCAAAGTGAACGCCTTCTAATTCTCTACCAGGAACAGGAAGATCTCTTGGCCACTCGGCGCCACCTGACAATATAACTGCATCATAACTATCTACTAATTGTTCAGGGTCTACATTTTCACCAACATTTTGATTTACCTTAAATGTTACGCCCTCAGCTTGCATTTGCTTTACTCTTAAATCTATATGAAATTTCTCCATTTTAAAATCTGGTATTCCATATCTAAGTAAACCTCCAATACGGTCATTTTTTTCATAAACATCTACATTATGACCAACTCTAGCTAATTGTTGGGCTGCAGCAAGACCTGCTGGACCTGATCCAACAATTGCTATTTTTTTTCCAGTTTTATTTTCAGGTATTTGAGGAACCACCCAATTGTTTTCCCACGCTTTATCTATAATTGCATGTTCAATAGATTTTATACCTACAGGATCTGAATTAATATTAAGTGTGCATGCCGCCTCACAAGGAGCAGGGCAAATACGACCAGTAAACTCAGGAAAATTATTTGTAGAATGTAATACATCAATAGCTGCTTTCCAATTTTGTTGAAAAACTAAATCATTCCAATCTGGAATAATATTATTGACAGGACACCCATTATTACAAAAAGGAATGCCACAATCCATACAACGTGCACCTTGGACTTTTGCTTCCTCGTCACTAAGATGCAAGACAAATTCCTTGTAATTTTTAACTCGCTCTTCTGCAGGAATATTCTGCACAATTTGTCTAGGAAAATCTAAAAATCCTCTAACTTTTCCCATTACGCGGTTTCCTTAGTTTTATTTTCTTTCATTTCATTCAATGCTCTTTTATATTCTATTGGCATAACTTTTATAAAATTACCCAATTCTTTTTCCCAATGATCTAAGATCATTTTTGCAATCTTACTCTTTGTGAATAGACAATGTTTTTTAATAAGAGTTTTTAAAATTACTTCATCTGCTAAATTTAAATGTTTAGGTATCTCAGTTTCAATATTTGATTTTTCCACCCTATGAAGAGTAACCATTGATAAATTACAATAATTTTTGAATTCTTTTCTAGGGTCATAAACATAAGCAACTCCCCCTGACATACCAGCTGCAAAATTTTGACCTGTTCTTCCCAAAATTACAACTGTGCCCCCTGTCATATATTCACATCCATGATTACCTACCCCCTCTATGACAGCAGAAGCACCAGAATTTCTTACGCAAAATCGTTCTCCGCCAATACCATTAAAATATGTTTCTCCTGAAGTTGCACCATACATAGTTGTGTTTCCAATAATGATATTTTCTTCAGCTTTACCAATAAATTCTTTAGGCGGGCTTATAATAATTTTACCTCCGCAAAGACCTTTACCCACATAATCGTTCCCCTCACCAATAAGATTAAAAGTTATACCTTTTGCCAAGAAAGCTCCAAAGCTTTGACCGGCGGTACCGCTTAAGTTAATTTTAATAGAATCATCAGGGAGTCCCTTATTACCATATCTCTTTGCTATTTCATGAGACAACAGAGTTCCAACAGTTCTATTAACATTTGTGATTTTGCTATCAAACTCAATACTGTTTTTATTTTCGATTGCAGAAATAGCTTTTTTAATTAACTTTTTATCAAGTGCTTTTTTTAACCCATGATCTTGATCTTCAGTATTATATCTAGGCTCGTTAGCCCTAATTTTAGGCTGATAAAATATTTTGCTAAAATCAAGTCCATTAATTTTCCAGTGTTCTATACCTTTTTGCTTATCCAGTAAATCTGAACGACCGATTAAATCATTAAATTTTCTTATGCCCAAAGAGGCCATTATTTCCCTTGCTTCTTCTGCCACAAAAAAGAAAAAATTCACAACGTGTTCTGGTTGGCCGGAAAATCTTTTTCTTAGTTCTGGGTCTTGGGTAGCAACTCCTACTGGGCAAGTGTTCAAATGACATTTTCTCATCATTATGCAGCCTTCAACAACTAATGGTGCTGTTGCAAAACCAAATTCATCTGCTCCTAACATTGCTCCAACAACAACATCTCTCCCTGTCTTTAATTGGCCATCAACTTGTAAAATAACTCTACTTCTTAATTGATTTAATAATAATGTTTGCTGAGTTTCAGCTAATCCAATCTCCCATGGACCTCCTGCATGTTTTATTGAAGTAAGTGGGGATGCTCCAGTTCCTCCATCATGTCCAGCTATAACAATATGATCGGCTTTAGCTTTGGTTACTCCAGCCGCAACAGTTCCAACGCCAGTTTCTGCAACTAATTTAACTGAAATACTTGCATTTGGATTTGCATTTTTTAAGTCGTGTATTAATTGAGCTAAATCTTCAATTGAATAAATATCATGATGTGGGGGAGGCGAGATTAAACCTACACCAGGTACAGAAAATCTAAGCTTAGCTATATATTCGCTAACTTTATGGCCTGGTAGTTGACCGCCTTCACCTGGCTTTGCACCTTGAGCCATTTTTATTTGTATCTGATCTGCAGTAGCCAAATATTCTGCTGTTACTCCAAATCTACCTGATGCAACCTGTTTTATCTTAGATCTAAGTAAGTCACCGGCCTTTAAATCAATATCGGTGATTATAATATCTGTACCCAAATGATCAGAAATTTTTGTATCTTTGATGATTGGGATACTTCTCTTAATGTCCTCCCCACCTTCGCCCGTATTAGACTTTCCTCCAATTCGATTCATTGCGATAGCTAGCGTTGAATGTGCTTCTGTCGATATTGAGCCTAAAGACATAGCTCCTGTTGTAAATCTTTTAACTATTTCCTTTGCAGGCTCTACCTGATCTAAAGATATTGATTTTTTGGTTTTAAATGAAAATAAACCTCTCAATGTCATGTGTCTATGAGCTTGATTATTTATAAGTTCTGCATATTCTTTATAGGTTTCAAAATTATTTTTTTTAGTTGAATGCTGGAGTTTAGCTATTGATTCTGGAGTCCACATATGCTCTTCACCTCTAATCCTAAAAGCGTACTCTCCTCCAGCATCAAGAGCATTACTTAAGACTGGATCGTTGCCATATGCTAATTGGTGAATTCTTTCAGATTCTGCGGTTACTTGCTCTATTCCAATTCCATTAACATTAGATGTAGTGCCTGTGAAATATTTTTCAATGAAATTTTCATCTAATCCAATTGCTTCAAATACTTGAGCTCCGCAATAAGATTGATATGTAGATATTCCCATCTTTGACATAACTTTAAACAGACCTTTTCCAATAGCCTTAATAAAATTTTCTTGTGCAGTAAAAAAATCATTAGTTATTGTTTTTATTGTTTCATAAGTTAGCCATGGACAAATTGCTTCAGCCCCATAACCTGCAAGTAATGCAAAATGATGAACCTCTCTTGCTGAACCAGTATCTATAACTAAACCTGCATTAGTTCTATTTCCAGATTTAACTAAATATTGGTGAGTTGATGAACAAGCTAGTAGAGCTGGTATTGCTACCCTTTTCGATGAAGTATTTCTATCTGAAAGAATGATTATATTGTAACCATCAATAATTGCCTGATTAGCTTTTTTACAAATGTCTTCTAAAGCATTATTCATTCTAACGCTTTGATTTTCATGTGAATTTATTTGATAAGTAATGTCAATTACTAATGATTTAAATTTATTTTGTGTTAATGAGCTAATTTGTTTCAATTGTTCTAATTCTTCAATACTCAGAATTGGTTGACTGGCCTCTAATCTGTAAGGTGGCTCTTTATCTTCAACTCCTAGTAAATTGGGTTTAGGACCAATAAATGTAACCAAAGACATCACTATATCCTCACGAATTGGATCTATTGGAGGATTAGTAACTTGAGCAAATAATTGTTTAAAATAGTTATATAAAATTTTAGGTCGGTTTGATAAGACTGGTAAAGCAGCATCATTACCCATGGATCCGGAATTTTCTTGGCCAGCTTGAATCATAGGGGTTAAGACAAACGATAAATCTTCTTGACTATATCCAAAGCTTTGTTGTAAATCTAATAATTTTTCTTTGTGATTAAATTTCACATCGATAGCTTTTAAATCTCCTAAAAAATAACGAGATTTTTTTAACCAATCTCTGTAAGGCTTTTTCAATGAAAGTAGTTTTTTAATTTCATCATCTTCAATTAATTTCCCATCGTTCAAATCAATAAGAAGCATTTTTCCTGGCTCAAGTCGCCATTTTTTTACAATTTTATCTTCTGGAAATTTCAAGACTCCCATTTCTGAAGCCATCATTAAATCACCATCATCAGTTAATAAATATCTAGCAGGCCTTAGTCCATTTCTATCCAATGTGGCACCAATCATTTTCCCATCTGTAAAAGCAACCGCTGCAGGGCCATCCCATGGCTCCATTAATGCAGCATGATATTCATAAAATGCTTTTCTGTCTTCACTCATTAGCGAATTTTCAGCCCATGGTTCAGGAATTAACATCATCATTGCATGCGGTAAACTATAACCTCCCGCCAATAAAAGCTCTAAACAATTGTCAAAACAAGCTGTATCTGATTGACCAGCTTCAATTAATGGCCAGAGTTTATCTAAGTCTTGATCTAAAAGTAAAGACTTCATTTTTGCTTTACGGGCATTCATCCAATTGACATTACCTTGGACAGTATTGATTTCGCCATTATGTGCAATAAGCCTATATGGATGTGCTAACTCCCATGAAGGAAAAGTATTAGTAGAAAATCTTTGATGAACTAATGCTAATGATGATTGCATTTTTTTATCTAAAAGATCTTTAAAATAGATCCCAACTTCACATGCAAGAAGCATGCCTTTATAAACAATTGTTCTTGATGACATTGATGCAATATAAAATTTTGCAGGATCATCAATATTTAATTTGCCAACTTCTATTTCTATCCTTTTTCTTATAACAAATAATTTTCTTTCAAAATCATCTTGTGAAGAACAAATTTTATTTCTACCAATAATAATTTGTTTAATAACAGGCTCAACGTCTTTGGCTGCTAAAGCAATATTTTTATTATTAACTGGAACATTTCTCCATCCTATTTCATATTGGCCTTCCTCTTTTATGACATTTGAAATAAGTAACTCATATCTTTCTCTTTTTTCTTTGGTTTGTGGCAAAAATACCATCCCAATTCCATAATATCCAGCACTAGGTAAATTTAATTTTAGATTTTCAGCTGCATTGCGAAAAAAAGGGTCTGATATTTGCATTAAAAGCCCAGCCCCATCTCCCAATTTTGGATCATAACCAGTAGCTCCACGATGAGTGAGATTGGTTAAAATTTCTAAGCCTTGTTTTACAATTCGATGACTTTTTTTACCGTGAATATTGGCAATAAATCCAACACCACATGAATCATGTTCGTTTTTTGAATTGTATAAACCTTGTTTTAGATTTTTTTGATTTGCCATTAACATTTCAACTATATTTTTCTTTAAACGGAACCTTTAATTTTAAGCCTTTTAGCCCTATTATTCAATAATTTGATAATTTTTTAAAATAACTTCTTTGAGCAATTATCATGCCAAATGCCTATAATTTCTCAAAAGATTCTTTTGCAGCATCTAAAGTAGTTTCAATATCATTATCTGTATGGGCTGCTGATACAAAACCTGCCTCAAAAGCTGATGGACCAAAATAAATTCCTTTATCGAGCATTAAATGAAAAAACTTATTAAAATTTTGTCTATTACTTTTCATCACTTCCTCAAAACTATTAGGAGGAGTTTTACTGAAATATAATCCGAACATTCCTCCCACGTTTCTAGCACAAAATTCAATTCCTTTGGACTTAGCAATATTCGTCATCCCGTCCACTAACTTTTTTGTATTTTTATTTAATTCTTCATGAAATCCTGCAACTTGAACCAATTCTAATGTTTTCAAGCCAGCAGAAACAGCAACAGGATTTCCTGATAAAGTTCCAGCTTGATAAACAGGCCCTTTTGGAGCTAATATTTGCATGATTTCTTTTTTTCCTCCAAAAGCGCCAACTGGTAAGCCTCCACCAATTATCTTACCCAATGTTGTCATGTCAGGGATTATTCCATATAACTCTTGAGCTCCACCTAAAGCAACACGAAAACCTGTCATGACTTCATCAAAAATTAAAACAACTCCAAATTTTGTACATAGATTTCTTAATGTGTTTAAAAAACTTAAATCTGGAACTATAAGATTCATATTCCCAACAATTGGTTCAATAATTACACATGCTAAAAGATCGCCATATTTATTAAAATATTCTTCTAACGATTTAGTGTCATTATACGGAAGAGTTGAAGTATCTTTTGCAACATCCTTTGTTACTCCTGCTGAACTAGGTTGTCCAAAAGTTAGTGCGCCAGATCCAGCTTTTACTAATAATGAATCTGCATGTCCATGATAACATCCTTCAAACTTCAAAATTTTATCTCTTTTTGTAAAACCTCTAGCAACTCTTATTGCGCTCATTGTAGCCTCTGTACCGCTGCTAACTAATCTAACTTGCTCAATACTAGGAACAAGTTTGACAATTAATTCTGCAATCTCTAATTCTTTAGAGGTAGGTGCCCCAAAAGACAAACTGTCTTTGGAAATTTTTTCAACAATATCCAATATTTCTGGATGAGCATGCCCTAGAATCATTGGGCCCCAAGAATTTATATAATCAATATATTCTTTGTTATTTTCATCCCATAATTTACTCCCTAATCCTTTTTTAAAAAATATTGGTGTTCCTCCTACTGCAGAAAACGCCCGAACTGGCGAATTAACTCCTCCAGGAATGAATTGTTGTGATTTTTCAAATAAATTTTTATTTTTATCATTCATAATTTTTCTTTAAAATATTTGTGAATACCTTAGCTTTTTTTTCAATATCCTTAGCACTAAATAATGCATTTATTAAGGCAACACATTTAACCCCTTCTTTAACTAGCAATTCTACATTTTCATTGTCAATACCGCCAATTGCTACTAATGGTATATTAAACCTTTTTAATACAAACTTTATTAGATCAATTGTTACTTGTGGTGCATTTGGTTTAGTTTTGGTAGGAAAACATGCCCCCAAAGCCACGTAGCTCGCTCCCCCATCTATAGCCATTTTTACTCTATCAATTGAGTTATAACAAGAAATACCAATTATTTTTGAAGGGCCTAATAATTTACGCGCTTTTAATAAACTGTCGTCATTTTCTCCTAAATGTACTCCATCTGCATCTAAATTACGGCATAATTCAATATCATCGTTTATAATTAATGGTATATTATAACTATTACATACTATTTTAATTTGTTTGGCTTGCTTTTTTTGAACAATTTTGGAGAGTTTTTTTGATCGGTACTGAATTAATTTTGCTCCTCCCTTAATACAAGACTCTACTTGAGAACTTAATATTGATAAATTCTTTTGATCAGGGGTTATAGCATAAAGACCATTAATGATGTGTAAATTTTCCATCATCTTTCATGTCTGAAGGTCGGAAAAATCTATTAGGAATTAGTTGACCCATACCTATTTTAAAACCGTTATTTAAAGCTTGCCAAGTAAAATGCTGAGCTTCTTCTATTGCCTCTTCAATTGTAAGTCCTAATGCGTAATAAGCTGCAACAGCCGATGAAAGCGTACAACCGGAACCATGAAAGTTTTGAGGTAGTCGGTCCCAATGGTAAGGTATTATTTGATTTTTTGAATTATATAAAGTGTTTATGACATTTTTGGTATTATCATGTGTACCAGTTATTAAAACGTTTTGGCAACCCGTTTCTTTAAAAAGATTTGCGCAAGTTTCTAAAGATAGATCTAAATCTTCATCTTCTTGATTCAATAATTGTTTAGCCTCCAAAGTGTTGGGGGTTATTAATAAAGCTTCAGAAATTAAAAGTTCTAAAATCATATTTCTTGTTTCAGTATCAGTAAATTCGTCTCCGCGACCAGATGACAAAATGGGATCAATAATCAATGGGATATCGGGATAATCTGAAATTATCTCAGCAACAACTGTAATATTTTCTTTACTTCCCAATAATCCCAATTTAAAAACAGCAACCTCCATATCTTCTAAAATTAATCTTGCTTGATCATTTACTATTTCTGAATCAAGAGAAATTAATCTTTCAACGCCAACAGTATCTTGAACAGTAAAGCCAGTTACTATAGAAACGGGATGACAACCTAAACTTGATATCGTTCCAACATCTGCCTGCAAACCAGCTCCTCCGCTTGGGTCAGTAGCTGAAAAAGTCATAATTATTGGGGGTGATTTAATCATTTAGTTATTGTATATGAATTAAATAGTCTATTTAAAATTCAATTGGATCAATATCTAAAGCCCATTTGATTTTATTAAATAGGGAATGCTTAGTCATAACTAATCTTAATTGTTTTAATAAATTTTGTAATTCATTCCTATTCTTGGCCTGAAAAAATAATTGAAATCTTTCGTAACTATTTACTCTTTCAATGGTTGGCCTTAAAGGATCAAAAATAACTACATTATTTTTTAAAGATTTTGCATATTTTGCAATTTCATTTATAAATTGCTCACCTTGATTTAATTTTTTAGACTCAACTCTCAAAATAGCAGTAAAACTATAAGGTGGAAGTCCCATTTGCTTTCGTTCTCTAAGTAATATCTCTACAAATAAATCATAGCTATTTTTTTTAATTGCCTCAAAGACTGGATTGTTTGGAAAACTAGTTTGAATAAGAACTTCCCCTTTAATGTTAGAACGTCCAGCGCGTCCTGAAACTTGTAATAATTGGGAAAATAATTTTTCTGAAGATCTATAATCTGGACTATATAAAGCATTATCTGCATCCAGAACTCCTACCAAAGTAAGAAAGGGAAAATCATGGCCTTTCGCAAGCATTTGAGTTCCAACTAAAATATCAATTTCTCGATTATTCATTCTTTCATACAATAAACTTAACGATTTTTTTGTCCTCATACTATCTCTGTCCACTCTAAAAATTGATGCTTCAGGGAAAAATCTTTTTAAAACTTCTTCAATTTTTTGTGTTCCAGTTCCAAGAGAATGTAAATCCATACTCTTACAACTAGGACATTTATCTATAAGCTCTCTTTCGAAACCACAATGATGACACTTTAATTTTTTTATTTTGCTATGAACAACAAGTTTAGAACTACACTTTTCACATTCTGAGTGCCAGCTACAATTAGAACAATATAAAACTGGAGCAAAACCTCTTCGATTTATAAAAATTAATGATTGCTCTTTACGTTTTAAACGAGTGGCTATTGCGTCAACTAATAATCTTGATATTCCATATTTAGTTTTATCATTTACTAGGACAGTTTCTATTTGTGGAAGAGTTGCTTCTGTAATCGCCCGTTTAGTTAACTTTAATAAGTTGTATTTATTATCTTTGTGATTAGCGTTGTGCCAACTTTCCAAAGATGGGGTTGCTGTTCCTAAAACAATTGGTATATTAGTATTTTTTGCTCTAACCATTGCAACATCTCTTGCATGATATCTCAAGCCATCTTGCTGTTTAAAGGACATATCATGTTCTTCATCAACTATAATTAATTTTAAAAAAGGCATGGGAGTAAAAACAGATAGCCTTGTTCCAATTAAAATTCTAGCTTCCCCTGATTTTGCTTTTCGCCAATTATCAAGTCTTTCAACATCAGATAAATGACTGTGTAAACTTACTAATTTTTTATCAGGGAATCTTAAACGAAACCTATTTTCTAGCTGTGGAGTTAAATTTATTTCTGGAACTAAAAATAAAACTTGAGATTCCTTTTGTTTTAAAAAATTTTTAATTAATTGTATATAGACCTCTGTTTTTCCACTTCCAGTAATGCCATAGATTAATGAAGCTTGATAATTTTCATTTTGTAAAATAGCTTTTATCACGGACTTTTGTTCATTATTTAATTTAGGCGATTTTGAAATTAAAGGAGTTATTTCAGGTTCAAATTTCTTTGACTTTACACATCCATAATCTTTTAATTTTTCGATACATTCATGCCAATTTGAAACCAATTTCATCAGCTCATTTTGTCTTAAATCCCTGTTCAATAAAACTGTTGCTACTTTTCTTATTCTGGTTTGGCGCATTGGTAATTTATCAATAAATTCCTGATTCAAAACTGCAGTGGCTTGATAAATTAATTCAAATTTTCTTAATTGGTTTAAATTTTTTTTTAAACGAACTGGGACTACAGACATTATTGTTTGACCGATTGGGTAGTGATAATACTCTGATACAAAATTTAATAATTTAAACATTGCATTATCGAAAATAATTTCAGAATCAACTGAAATAATAGATTTTAATTTAGATGGATGAATAGATGATTCTGAAGAAATTGCGTAAACAATTCCAACAATTTTTCTTTTTCCAAATGGAACAGTCACATATTGCCCTATTTTTATAGCATCATCACTAGCTAGATAATCAAACAGTGCATTGATTGGAACATTAATAGCTACTTTTAAAATTTTTTGTTTCGCGTTCATTATATATTTACTATTTTTTCCTTAAAAATAACTCAATCTATAGGGTAAAATAACTCTTTAAACTATTATTGTAACCTTGTGAAAGCTCACCTGACCGAATTACTTTTTTCAGTTGTAAAACAAATCACTGATCATACTGATTCATCAATTATTGTTATTGATAGGCCAAAAATTATCAGTCATGGTGATTTTTCAACTAATTTATGTTTAATATTATCTAAAAAAATAAAAAAACCACCGCGTGAGGTTGCCTCGATTATTTTAGAAAAAATACCATCATCTGATCTAATCAGTAAAATAGAAATAGCAGGAGCAGGCTTCTTAAATTTCTTTTTAAGTAATAAAGCTAATAATCAAATTATAAATGATGTTTTAAAACAAAAAGATTCTTATGGACAAAATAAAACTGGTAAAAAACAGAAAATACAAATTGAATTTGTGTCTGCAAACCCAACGGGGCCTCTGCATGTTGGGCATGGAAGAGGTGCCGCTATTGGAGACTGTTTAGCAAGACTTTATGCGACATCAGGATGGAATGTCACAAAAGAATTTTATTATAACGACGCAGGTTCACAAATAAATAATTTAGTTCAATCAGTAAAAGCATGTTGTCAAAATATTCCAAAAGATGCCCCTGAATACCCTAAAGACGGTTACCACGGAGATTATATAAACGAAATTGCACAAGCATTTTTATCTATGGAAACAATTAAATGCCAAGGTCAACATATTAAAGCATCGGGTCAAACTGAAGACACAGAATCTATAAAAAATTTCAGCATTGCATATCTTCGAAATGAACAAGATCAAGACTTAACAGCTTTTAGAACTAAATTTGATGTCTACACTTTAGAATCTTCTTTTTATCATAATGGAAAAATTGAATCAGTCGTTGAAAGACTATCTGAACAAGGATATACATATGAAAAAGAAGGTGCACTATGGTTAAAAACAACTAATTTCGGAGATGACAAAGATCGTGTAATGAAAAAGAAAGATGGTAACTATACCTATTTTATTCCAGATGTCGCCTATCATTTAGATAAATGGGAAAGGGGATTTAAAAAAGTGATTAATGAACAAGGAGCTGATCATCACAGCACAATAAGTCGAGTAAGGGCAGGATTACAAGGACTTAATAAAAATATACCCGAAGAATGGCCGCAATATATTCTGCATCAGATGGTTTCAGTTACTAAAGAAAAAAAAGAAATTAAAATCTCAAAAAGAGCAGGTAGTTATTTAACTCTAAGAGATTTAATTAATGAAGTTGGAAGTGATGCAGCAAGATTTTTTTTAGCAGCGAGAAGACCTGACTCACAACTTATTTTTGATATTGATTTAGCAAAAAGGCAGCATAATGATAACCCTGTTTTTTATATACAATATGCCCATGCAAGAATTTGCAAAGTTTTGGAACATTGGGGTGGTGATATTTCAACCTTAAAAATGCATAAATCATCTATTCTAGACAGCCAAGCCGAATTAAAACTAATTAAAAGCATTAGTATTTATCCAGAGATAATAATTCAAGCAACTGATGAGCTTGCTCCACATCAAATTGCAAATTTTTTGAAAGATTGTGCAGCAGAACTTCATAGCTATTATAATGATAGTAAATTCTTAGTAAAAGATGAAAAATTAAAAATTGCTCGATTATGCTTAATAAATAGTGCGAAATATGTATTAAAAAATGGGTTAAATTTGTTAGGTATTGAAGCCCCCCAAAGGATGTAATAGGAAAAATAATGGTAGATGATTACAAAACTAAAAATGCAAAAAAAGCAGAAGGAACCCCCTTCACTAATGGTATATTTGTCGGTTTACTTTTCGGTATCCTTGTTTCTATTGCAGTAACTCTTTTTATTACTAACGGCAAAAGCCCTTTTGTAACAAAAGAAACTGCAGGAGCCTGTATTGAGATAAATTCAGCTCTTGAAGATGAAGACGTTATCAATATTGATGAAGATAGTGGATTCGATTTTTATGATTCTCTTCCTAGAGATAATACAGAATATGCTAATAATATAAAAACCGATCCAGATAGAAATAGAGATGTAAATTACTATTTACAGGTAGGAGCATTTTCTGAAGTAAGCCCTGCAGATAATCTTAAAGCAAAATTAGCTTTAATGGGTTTTGAATCAGTAATTATGACTGCTAAAATTGGTGATAATACTTTTCATAGAGTTTGTGTTGGGCCTTATACAGAGTTTGTTAAGACAAGAGACATGAGAGAAAAGTTAATTAAAGAAGGATTTAAAGCGAACTTAATCAAACTAACTAAGCCTAAATCTAATTAAATATAGTGAGAACATTATGAAAAAAATAATATCGATGATTTTAGTTTTATTTTCAACACTAGTCTTAGCTGTTGAACCAAAACCTGGTGTCAATTTTAAAACTACTAAAAATGTTATTCCTACAGAGTCAAAAGATAAAATTGAAGTTGTAGAACTATTCTGGTACGGATGTATTCATTGCTTTAACATCGATCCTTACTTAGATAAGTGGGCTGATAACTTACCAAAAGATGTAACATTTAAAAGAATTCCTGCAATACCAAGAAAAGATTGGATTGAATCTGCAAAAGCTTACTATGCACTTGAAACTTTGGGTGTTGTAAACAAATTACACGAAAAATTATTTGATGCCATACATAAAGAAAAATCATTAAAACATAACGACACTAAAGGTCTTATAAAATGGATTGCAATTAATGCCAAACTTGATAAAAAAGATGTTGAATCAGCCTTTAATTCCTTTTCTATGAAAGCTAAATTATCACGATCATATAAAATTTTTAAATCTGCAGGAGCTACAGGTGTTCCTACAATGATAATTGATGGAAAGTATTTCACCTCTAGTACAATGGCTGGTGGTGAACAAAATGCAATAGATATTATGAATTTTATTATTAAAAATGTTAGGAAAGACAAAAATAAAAAATAAAAATGCCACTTAAAATATTTATCACAGGTGCTAATTCTGGCATTGGTGAAGCATTAGCAATCCAATATGCAAAACAAGATGTAATTTTAGGACTTGTTGCACGAAGAAAAAAAGAACTTTTAGCTCTCAAAAATAAAATAAATAGAAAAGTTTTAATCTATGCAGTAGACGTTACTAATATCAATCAATGCCGTTGGGCAGCAGAAGATTTTATGGCAATCCATGGTATTCCAGATATTATTATTGCTAATGCTGGGATTAGTTCTGGGACTTTGACAGAAAATTTTTCTGATATTGAAACATTTAAAAAAATAATTGATACAAACCTTAACGGTGTAATAAATACTTTTTATCCCTTTATAAAATCGTTTAAAAAAAGAAAACAAGGGCAATTTGTTGGCGTGTCTAGTATTGCAGGAATTCGTGGTATTCCAGGAGCTGGGGCTTACAGTTCGTCAAAAGCAGCTTTAATTAATTATCTAGAAAGTTTTCGAATTGAAATGGCTCCATATCATATACATGTAACTACTATAGCCCCCGGATACATTAAAACACCAATGACTGATACCAACAATTATAAAATGCCTTTTTTAATGCCAGTTAATAAAGCAGCATTTGCATTTATTAAGGGAATAGATCAAAAAAAGAAATTTATTGTAGTGCCCTGGCAAATGAAAATTATTAGTTACTTTATACACATATTACCAATCCCTCTTTGGGATTTTTTTGCAAAAAAAGCACCAAGAAAAAAAAGGAATTTATAAAATTTTATATTTTAACAATAGGAAATTAAATGATTGAACATAGAAAACCCGAAAATCTTAGTGATTTTGTTGCTCTAAGTATCACTAAATTTTTACGACTATTCGCTGATACCTTTTTTGCAAAAAGATATGGTCATAGGGCTGTAGTGTTAGAAACCGTAGCTGGAGTTCCTGGAATGGTAGCTGGAATGTGGATTCACTTAAAATGTTTAAGAAGAATGCAAAATGACAGGGGTTGGATTAAATTACTACTTGATGAAGCAGAGAATGAGAGAATGCATTTGATGACTTTCATCGAAATCGCTCGCCCCAATTGGCTTGAAAGAGGAATGATTTTACTAGCCCAAGCTTTATTTTGGAATTTTTATTTTATTTTATATGTTTTTTTTCCAAGGACTGCCCATAGACTAGTTGGTTATTTTGAAGAAGAAGCAGTATTAAGTTATACAGCTTATTTAGAACAAGTTGAAAAAAATCCTGAACTCAATATATCAGCCCCCCAAATAGCAATTGATTATTGGAAGTTAGAAAATAATGCTAAATTAGTTGATGTCATCAAAGCCGTCCGTGAAGATGAGAGAGGTCATTCTTTAGTTAATCATGGGCTAGCTGATACATTAGATAAAGATTCTAAGAAGTAATTATATTTTTATAAGTATTTGTAAAGCTCTTCAGAATTCCTTTTCTTCATTGCCTTATATTTTTCTTCCACTTCAGAAATAAATACTAATGCTTTTTCATGAATCTCTTTTATTATTTTGATTTCTGGCATTATTCTTTGCACGTAAAGTGGTTGATCTGCATCTGGATGATAGGCTACAAAATCACACCACAATCTTTGGGTACAAGCCAATTGAAATTGAATCTGAATATAATATTGCCTGGGTAAAATTTGTTTTCTAATAATTTCTTCATGACTTTTTTTATTAAGACATTTAATTTCAATTAAACCATCATCACCAACTAGACCATCTGGACTAGCTCCAGCATCTTTTATAGTAGGATGTTCTATAAATCCTGATAATGTAACTATTTCATTTTGTAATTCATAAGCTTTTCTTGCTTCTGATTCAAGCTCTAAACCTCTTGCCATTGGTGCAGTAACAATATTTTTAGTAGGTGACCCAGATATTCTTTCAAAAATTAAATCCTGCAGTAGTCTTGTTCTTGTCGATGAATTTTCTTTAGACGACATAATTTTATGAATAGTAGAACTAGTTATTTTACCTAGTCTTGTTTGAAGCCATTCTTGTGTTCCTTGGGGAGCGGTCATATGACTATATTACTTGAAATTCTTTAAATTTGACCACTAACTTTAAAGATATGTACACCATAATTATGGTGTACATATTCATTATGATAATACATAAGCCATGAGGAGCCTGAAGGAATTTGCTTATTATTATCCGACATGGTTATATCCCCACTCATGCCTTGGGTTTGAAATTAGTTTTTTAATACAACATATGAAACAGAATTGTCATAACAAATTTCTTCAGCTTTAGTCTTTGCGGCTTTATACCCCTTTAAACTAAATTCTCCCCACATATATTCAAATAAATGGTTAGGGTCTTCTGGTATTTGAATAACCACTTCATCAAACTCTTCCATATAACGATTCATTCTTTTTCCTGCTTGAGCTAGACCAATTCGCGTTATAGTCCAAGCTGGATTGACTGCAAAAGAATCTATAATTTCAGCCTTAAGTATTATTTCTTCCTGGGCATGAATTTTTGGAAAAAAAACTTCAAGTGGAATAAACTTTCCCTCAAATTGATCTAAATAATCTTTCTGCACCATATAAGATGCTGTATCCATAATTAAGTATGAATGAGCACAAGACCGAAAAGGTTTTACCCAACCAAATCGTACTGGTTGATTATCAGCTTTGGTATAAAACCTTACAGAAGGTCCTTTGGAATCAACAATCCAATCTTTATATTTAAATTCTGTTTTACTATTAGCGTCGGCATAACTTATAGGTAAGATAAACATAAAAATAAATAGAATTAATATAAAGGTCTTTTCTAATTTCATTACGAATCTCCTTTTTTTGCAATTTGAATAGGTTCTTTAATTACGATTGTTACTTTACCGACCTCCACTTTTGGTGTTGCACAACCTACTAGAAATAAAGTAAGAATTATTAATTTAGATAAAGAAGAACAGGAGAAGCTTAAGCCTCTCCAATTCTTAAAGAAGTAAATATCATCTAATCGATTCATGAATCATCTCTATGTGTTTCTTGTTAGCTTCCTCTACTAAAGAAACTAATAAAAACAAAGCTAGGATAATTGCTAAAACCATATAGAAATTTTTACGTGAATACATCATTTATCCTAATTGGCAATATAAAGTTCAACATCTTTTGGTTCTCTTAGTGCTAAAGCTGCGGACATCAATTTAGCTTCGTCTAAATTTTGCTCTGCAGCTTTTTCAAACCAATAATTTGCTTGATCTAAATCTTTTTTTACAGACTGCCCATTTTGGTATAGGAGCCCAAGATGATATTGAGCTTGAGGAAAATTCTTCCTTGCAGATTTTGTAAAATATTGAAAAGACTTATCATGATTAGTTGGCGTCCCAAGCCCATAATGGTATAAAAAAGCAATATTTAAATCAGCTTCAGGAATACCATTAGAGGATGCTTTTAAATAATGATTCATTGCCTGAACATAATCTTGATTTGTGCCTCGGCCATAATGTGCCATTAAGCCTAAATTAAATTCTGCTTCATACATCCCTTGTTTGGCAGATTTTTCATACCAAGCATAAGCTTTGTAATGATCTTGAATGTGGCTCGGTCCATAATGGTATATTTGTGCTAGATTTAATTGTGCTTCAGCAAGCCCTTGGTCAGCTGCAAGTTTATAATTTTCCATTGCTCGGTTAAAGTCGTAATCAATACCATCAGCTGATAATAATAATTTAGCTAAATTAAATTGTGCTTCTTTCATATTATTTGCTGCTGCTTTTTCATACCATTTAGCTGCTAAAGACATATCTTTAATTGTGCCAATACCATAATGATGCATTTGTGCTAGATTAAATTGTGCCTCAGTAACACCAGGTACTTTAATTTCGCATTGGTTAACATCTAAAGTTGTCTGACTCTTTGCAGATTTTGAAAACCATTCGTAAGCTTTATATTGATTTTTAGTTCGACCTAATCCATATCTATTCATAAGTCCTAAATTAAATTGAGCTTCAGGGCTATTATATTGAGCTGCTTTCTCATAATAAGCATAGGCTTCGTTTAAATCTTTTGATTTACCTTGTCCATAATGATTTATTAGGCCTAATTTGAAATTAGCTTGTGTTAAACCTGAATCAGCCGCACGTTGAAATAAATCTAGTGCCCTCTGGTAGTCTTTTGTAAGGACTGTGCCGTTATGATAATTCTCAGCAAAAACATATTGGGCTTTTGAAATTTCTTTTTTATTAGGTGGAACTCCAAAACCTTTAAATTCATTTGTATTTCCAAACCAACTAGCCCAAAAAGTTTCTTGTTTACATTCTACTTCGCTAATATTTTTAGGTTGATCATTTTGATTTGGTGGTTGATCATTTTGATTTGGTGGTTGATCATTTTGATTTGCAACAGCGACACCAATTGCAGAAACTAAACCAAGTTGTGCTAAAACTAGTACTAATTTTTTTAATTGCATAATTTTATCCCTTAAAAAAAGTGGTTACATCTAATAGACGTAACCACTTATCAAAAAGTCAGGCTAATGCAACTATTTATTTAACAAGCTTTTTACTTATCAAGTACTCCATATTAAATCTAGCTCTTTGATTACCTTGAGCAGCTGATTTTTTATACCACTCATAAGCTATGTTTGGATTTTTTTCAACTCCATTCAATCCTTGTTCATAAATTAATCCTATATTAAATTGTGCTTGATGTTTATTCTTTAATTTAAGACAACCTTCTAAAGTTGACATTTGAGCAGAACAGCCAGTTAATGTGATTTCTCTTGTTCTTGTTTTTTTTATTTGTTTTTTTTGTGTTGGCCAGAATGCAGTTAATCTATTCCCTGTTTCATCCATGACAATGTCCCAAAAAGTTTCAGATACTTCAATTCTTGTAGTTGGTACTTCTTGAAAATCCGTGATATGGACTCCGTCTTTCATAGCATAGGCAACAAAGCTGCCTCCCATCAATAATGATAATAACCATTTAGTAGTTTTACTAAATGAACTAGATTCTTTTTTAAAATGGCCTTGAAGATAACCTTGTTTGATTAATTCAGTAACAATTTCTTTATAAATTGGGTCTTTATTTTCTCTAATTTCCCTATCAATTTCTGATGATTTTTTTTGAAAAACCGCACGAACTAATCTAGCTTGTAATTTCATTTGGGGATTCATACCAGGTACTTTTTTCCCTGCAAAAATAGCAAACCAATCCCTTTCATTTTTTTTCATTAATTATTACCTTCTTTGCAATGTTCAACATAAGGTTGTAACTTTTCATAACATCGACTTACATACTCTTTGGTTGCAGCAAGTGTTCTACCAATTCTTAAACTTATATCTTTATTGCTAAGTTCTTCCATTTTTAGCTGCATAACAAGTGCTCTTTCAGGCATATCTTTAGCAAATTCCTGTATTCCCAATTGAATACATTCTTCTTTGTCTCCATGTTTTTCTTTTTCTTCAGATATTTTGGCAATTATTTCATCATCATTTAAAACTTCTTCAGAAACATTATTTTTATATTTTTCATTTTTTCTAAAATGATCCATCATGTTATTCCTTGCTATTGTCCAACACCAAGCTCTAAATTTTTTAGGGTCTTTTACTTGATATACTTTTAAATAAATATTTAAAAAACTTGTTGTTATCAAATCTTTAGCGTCTTCTTCACTAATTCCACTCTTCCTATAAAATCCCATAAAAGGTTGGTATAATTTTTCATAAAGCTCATTTGTACCCTTTTCTTTTAATGAATCTTCTGTGCTTTGTAAAAGTTTTAATTCCTTTTCAAACCCCATGCTTTCTCCTGTATACCTATTAAGACGTATCTAAAAAATTAATGTCAGGATATTAATTTAATATTTGATTCATTTATAATGCCTGACTTTTAAAAATAATATACGTCTATTTAGTTGTAATAGTTGATTTCCTCCTGTTTAGTGCTATTACCGTGAGGCTCGAGCGTAATCCGGGCCACCTTATTTAAAAAAAAATTATTTGGTTGAGGTTTTTTTAGTATCAATTTTTAAATCCAAATCAATACCATCAACACCTTTCAAAAATTCTTTTGTATATTTTATTTTTTTAACTTTTGTATATTTTATTTTTTTGGTTGATGATCTATCTCTATTACTAAAAATCACATGGAATATTGATACTAAAACTATGAATATTGAAAAAATTAAAATGCCAACTATGATCTCAGTAAAATAAATATTTAAATAAGTGGTGAGAATATTAGTCATGAGATTCTATTTTATATAATTTATTTTTATTATATTATGCTAGTGTTGTTATGTGATTAATTTTTTCAGGAGTTTAAGTTATGCAAAAAAATATTCTCATATTAGTTATTATTGCTTTAGTAGCATATTTTGGCTATTCATCATATCAAGGAGATGGATCTGTATCATCAGATACTGAGTCAGCTTCTAGTTCAGACGGTGTTAAAGCTTTCCATCCAACTGATGACGTGAGTGCTCAATCACAAGGTGGTAAGGGTCATACAAGTGATGGATCTGAAGTACAATTACCTTAAGAACATTAAATATTTAAAAAGGGCTTTTTAAAAAGCCCTTTTTTTTATTCGATTAATTTAACTAAATCTTCTACAACTTGTTTAGCATCTCCAAAAACCATCATTGTTTTTTCTAAATAGAAAAGTTCATTGTCAAGACCAGCATAACCGGTAGCCATAGATCTTTTATTAACAATAACCATTTTAGCTTTTTGTGCCTCTAAAATGGGCATACCATAAATAGGGCTGCCAGGGGTTTTAGCTGCTGGGTTAACTACATCATTTGCTCCAATAACTAAAACGACATCAGTCTGGCCAAATTCACTATTAATATCATCCATCTCTACAACTTGTTCATAGGGTACATCTGCTTCAGCCAACAAGACGTTCATATGTCCTGGCATTCTTCCAGCAACAGGATGAATTGCATATTTTACATCTATCCCCTTTGCAAGTAGTTTCGATGTTAATTCTTGTAAAGCATGTTGAGCTCTTGCTACCGCTAAACCATAACCGGGTACAATAATTACTGTATCTGCATTAGTAAGCAAAAATGATACGTCATCTGAAGAACCAGATTTTACTTGTCTATCTGTCTTAGAACTAATATCTTCAGCTACATCAGATCCAAAACCGCCTAACATTACTGAAATAATAGATCGATTCATTGCTTTACACATAATATAAGATAGAATTGCGCCAGATGATCCTACACATGCACCTGCAATAATTAAAACTGAATTATTAAGAGTAAATCCAATACCGGCTGCGGCCCATCCGGAATAACTATTTAACATTGACACTACAACAGGCATATCTGCTCCACCAATGGGAATAATCAAAGTAACCCCAAGTACTAACGCTATAGTAACCATAATAAAAAAAGCAATTATTGATTCCGTTTGGAAATAAATGGTACCGAAAGATATCATTGCTAGTGCTAAAATTAGATTAATCCAATGTTGAGATTTAAATACTATTGCTTTAGCACCAAACTTTCCAGATAACTTTCCAAAAGCAATCACAGATGCAGTAAAGGTTATCGCTCCAATAAAAGCTCCGATAAATAATTCAAATCTTTGAACAATAGTATGTATTTCTACTTCATTTAGTACTGCTGCAATTGCAATTAAAACAGCAGCTAAACCTACAAAAGAATGCATTAATGCTACTAATTCAGGCATTTTGGTCATCTGTACAGTTTTAGCTGCATATATACCAATTCCTGCACCGAGTAATAATGGGATAATTATGAATAAATTTATCAAATCTTGCCCAATCAACAAAGTTGCGCTAACTGCTATGAACATACCAATCATTCCGAATAGGTTTCCCCTTCGTGCAGAAGTTGGAGAAGACAAGCCTTTTAATGCTAATATAAAAAATATAGCAGCAATTAAATAAGCCAACATAGATAAAGCTTGATCAGTCATTTATTTTTTCTCTTTTTTATTTTTAAACATTTCTAACATTCTTTGAGTAACAAAAAACCCTCCAAATATGTTAATTGCAGCGAAAAATATAGCAACTGCACCTAAAATGCTGCTAAATGTTACTATCTCCCCGTTAATTTCTACTACTTGTAAGATTGCACCTACTACTACAATTCCAGAAATAGCATTTGTTACAGACATAAGTGGTGTATGTAATGCAGGAGTTACATTCCAAACAACGTGGTATCCAACAAAAATTGCCAGAATAAAAATACTAATGTTTTGAATTGTTAATAATTCACCCATATTAATTTTCCTTCTAAGTTATTAAATTACCTTCTGAAGTTATTAAAGCACCCGTTACAAGCTCGTCTTCTCTGTTGATAAATAAATTTCCCTGTTCATTAATTAATAATTTTATAAATTCAAATATATTTTTTGAATACAACGCAGATGCATCATTACTTAATAAACTTGGTAAATTGTCTAACCCAATAACAGTAACACCTTCAAAATCTATAATTTTATTACCTTCTGATATAGGGCAATTTCCCGAACCATCTCTTGCTAGTCCTGCTGCCATATCAACAATAACAGAACCTTCTTTCATTTTCTGAATGGTTTCTTTGGAAATTAATTTTGGTGGTTCTTTTCCAGGTATTAATGCTGAGGTTATTATAATATCTGCATTAATTGCTTTCTCAGCAACTAATTTGGATTGTCGATCTAGCCAAGATTTAGGCATTGGTTTTGCATATCCACCTTCACCTGATGCATTAACCTTTTCCTCTTCAGTTTCATAAGGAACATCAATAAATTTAGCCCCTAATGACTCGATTTGTTCCTTAACAGCGGGACGAACATCGGAAGCTTCTACAACAGCACCAAGTCTTTTTGCAGTTGCAATTGCTTGTAATCCTGCTACGCCTGCGCCTAAAATTAAAATTCTAGCTGCTTTGACAGTTCCAGCGGCTGTCATTAGCATAGGAAAGAATTTTTTATAATAATCTGCAGCTAAGATAACTGCCTTATAACCAGCAATATTTGCTTGTGAGGACAAAACATCCATAGATTGAGCTCTTGTGTTTCTAGGTAAAGATTCAAGCGAAAAGGCAGTAACTTTTTTAGTTGATAATTGGGTAGTTATTTCTTTATTGAACGGTTCTAATAGTCCAACAATATATTGTTTATTTTTTAATTTATCAATTTCTTTTGTATTTGGTGCTCTTACTTTCAATAATAAATCAGATTTAAAAACTTCTTCGTTACTTTTAATTAAAGCTCCAGCATCAATATACATTTGATCTGTTATAGACGCATTAATTCCTGCATTTGATTCTATATGAACTGAATGTTTTAAAGTTGTTAACTTTTTTACAGTTTCAGGTGTTGCAGCTACTCTAAATTCACCCTCTGCTGTTTCTTTTAATACACCTATGATCATTAAATCTTATCTCCAAAGTTTAATTAAAAATTATTTTACATAACCTTTATTTTATTTAATTGTTATTTGTATTTAATGCTGAAATTCTTCAGGCAATTTTAAAAATTTTATAACGTTTACAATTTCATTTATTGCTTCTTTTTTTACTGAGCTTTTTCTATAAGCTAATGCGACCCTTCTAAAAGGTATTGGTGATTCAAAAGGGATAACCTTAATAAGAGAATTATCATGCTTCCCGGTTGTAGCACTTTTAGGTAAAACTGAAATACCTAAATTTGAAGCAACCATATTACGAATAGTTTCTAAAGAGTTGCCCAGTTGTATTTCACTATTTTTTGATAATCCGGGGCATGCTTCAGTAACTTGATTACTAAAACAATGAGTTCTGTCTAATAATAACACCTTTTCTTTTGATAAATTTTTAGCTTTAATATTTTTCTCTTTTGCCCAGTGATGATTTAAGGGAACAATTGCTACAAACGGTTCATCATATAAAATTTTTATATCTACACCTGGTATATCAAACGGTAATGCTATCACTGCAGCATCTATAGAGCCCTGTTTTAGTTCACTTTCTAAATTTTTGGTAATATTTTCATGTACTTCTAAAGGCATATTAGGTACCTGTTTTCTTAAATTTGGAATAATTAGTGGCAATAGATATGGTGCAATAGAATAAATTAAACCTAACTTGAACGGTAAAGTAAGTTGATTATCACCGTCTGCTGATAAATCTTTTATCTTCGCTGCCTCTTCTAAAACAATTGCTGCTTGATCAATTATTTTTTGACCTATCGGTGTAATTCTAACATCTCCCCCAGCCCCAACACTTCTTTCAAACAACGATATATTCAATTCATTTTCTATTTTCTTTACGCCTAAACTTAATGCTGGTTGACTTACGAATGATTTTTCAGCTGCTCTACGAAAATTTTTTTCGTGAGCAAGTGCTACGATAAATCTAAGTTCACTTAAGGTCATTTAATATCTTCTATATATCTAAATTACTAGCAGCTAGAGCGTTGCTTTCGATAAATTCTCTTCTTGGAGCTACTTCATCACCCATTAATCTTGTAAATGTTTCTTCTACAGCAGTTGTGTCTTCAATTGTAACTTTTAATAAGCGTCTTACTTTTGGATCCATAGTTGTTTCCCACAACTGTTCCGGATTCATTTCTCCTAAACCTTTATAGCGCTGGATATTAAGATTTCTTTTAGCCTCGTTCATTAACCATGTTAACGCATCATGAAAATTATTTATTTTTTGAGACTTTTCACCCCTTTTTATTTCTCCACCATCGCCGATTAAATTTCTAGTTAGTTCTGATGATTTAATAATTTGTCTATATTCTCCACTTAAAAGAAATTCTTCATCTAATTTGCTTGTTTGCAAATTTCCATGAATGAATTGATTAATTTCAATAAAATATTTATTTGAATCTTCATTGTATTTAACTTCAAAATTAATATTATCGAGCGGCATTAAATTTTTTAAATTTGAAGCATATTCATTAGTTTGTTTTTCATCATCTAAAACCAAAGGCCCTAATATATGCATTGCTCTCAATAAAGATTCATCATAGCGTGAAGATAATCTTCTTATTATTGCTTCTGTTAATACCATTTCTTCAGCAATATTACTTAAGACGTCTCCTTCTAAAATGTCTCCGCCTGACTTTGAAACTAAACTTGCTCCCTCTAACGCTGATTCAACCAAATATTGATCTAATTCTTGTTCATCTTTAAGATATTTCTCTTCTTTTCCTTGTTTTACTTTATATAACGGAGGTTGTGCTATGTAAACGTGACCTCTTTCAACTAATTCAAACATTTGTCTAAAGAAAAACGTAAGTAACAAAGTTCTTATGTGAGCACCGTCTACATCGGCATCAGTCATAATTATTATTCTATGATATCTAAGTTTTTCAACATCAAACTCTGGATGAATACCTGTTCCCAGGGCTGTTATTAAAGTTACAATTTCTTGCGAAGAAAGGATTTTATCGATTCTGGCTTTTTCAACATTTAATATTTTACCTTTCAAGGGAAGAATGGCTTGATTTTTTCTATCTCTCCCTTGTTTTGCTGATCCCCCAGCAGAATCGCCCTCAACCAAATATATTTCACATTGTGCTGGATCTTTTTCCTGACAATCTGCTAATTTTCCTGGTAATCCTAAAGAATCCATAGCACCTTTTCTTCTAGTCATGTCTCTTGCTTTTCTTGCAGCCTCCCTGGCTCGAGCAGCATCTACTATTTTGTTACATATAATTTTTGCATCTTTTGGATGTTCTAATAGAAATTCTGTTAATTTTTTCCCAACTACATCAGATACTACTGGTTGAACCTCACTTGAAACTAACTTATCTTTTGTTTGTGACGAGAACTTTGGTTCAGGCACCTTTACGGATAAGACACAAACAAGACCTTCACGCATATCATCTCCGCTAGTTTCTACTTTAGCTTTTTTAGCTAACTCATTTGATTCAATATAAGTATTAATTGTTCTAGTTAATGCGGCTCTTAAACCTGTTAGGTGAGTTCCACCGTCTCTTTGCGGAATATTATTTGTGAAACATTGAACATTTTCCCCGTAACTATCATTCCATTGTAAACTTACCTCTATAGTTATACCTTCCTTTTCTGAGCTAACAGCATGAAAAATATTTTCATGAAGTGCAGTTTTAGATCTATTTATATATTCAACAAATCCTTTAATACCCCCTGAAAAAGCGAAATTTTCTGTTTTACCTGTTCTATGATCTATTAATTCAATATTAACTCCATTATTTAGAAAAGATAATTCGCGAATCCTTTTTGCTAAAAGATCAAAATGAAAATCAATACTAGTAAATGTATCTACTGATGGTAAAAAAGATAATTCTGTTCCGGTTTTCTGAGTATCGCCCTTTTGTTTTAATGGTGCATCGATTTCACCTTTTGTAAAATTTACTTCATGTATATGGTTATTTCTATAAACTTTTAATTTTAACCAATCGGATAAAGCATTAACTACAGATACACCGACCCCGTGAAGCCCTCCCGAAACTTTATATGAGTTTTGATCAAATTTTCCCCCAGCGTGAAGCTCTGTCATTACGATTTCAGCTGCCGATCTTTTTAGTTCGTCGTCATCCTTTATGTCTGTAGGAATTCCTCTACCATTATCAGTTACTGTTATTGAGTTATCAGGATGAATAATTACTTTAATTTCATTACAATGGCCAGCTAAAGATTCATCGATTGCGTTGTCCAAAACCTCAAAAACCATATGATGGAGGCCGCTTCCATCTGAAGTGTCACCTATGTACATTCCTGGTCTTTTTCTGACAGCATCAAGCCCTTTTAAAACTTTTATACTTTCTGAATTGTAATCTTCGTTTTCTATTTCTTTCTTTTTAACCATAAATATTCTTTTAAATTTAAATTAAATACGCATTGGCATTACAACATATTTATATTCTTTGTTTTTTGGAATTGTTACTAAGCAACTGCTGCTTGAATCGCTGAATGCAATGGTGAGTTTTTCTGATTGAATATTTGTTAGCACATCGATTAAATAAGTAACATTGAAACCAATATCTATTTTATCTCCCTTATAATCTATTTCTATTTCTTCTTCAGCTTCTTCGTGTTCGCTATTGTTGCTAATCAATTTTAAATTATTTTCTTCTACAACCATTCTAATTCCTCTATATTTATCATTTGACAAAATAGAAGCTCGAAGCATTGCCTCTAAAAGCGATTCTCGATTAATATTAAAAATATTTGTATGCCCATCAGGAATGACGCGTCCATAATCTGGAAATTTACCATCTATTACTTTTGTTATTAGATCAATATCATTAAATTCAAAATTTACTTGATTGTTTGTTAAACTTATTTCTACTTGTTCATCATTTTCGTTAAGTAATTTTGTTAGTTCAACAATTGTTTTTCTTGGAACAATAACTTGAATGTTTTTACATGGCTCTTTAAGCTCAGTGGATGTAAAGCTCAATCGGTGTCCGTCAGTCCCAACAATATTTAATTTTTTATCCTTTACTTCTATTAGTAGTCCATTTAAATAATATCTTATATCTTGTTGTGCCATAGAAAAATCTACTTGTTTTAATAATGTCTTTAGTATTTGTTGAGATAGCTTTAATTTAATATTATCGTTATCATCTTTTTTCATTATAGGATAGTCTTTTGGAGGAAGTGTTTGTAAATTAAAGCGGCTTTTTTTTGCTTTAACTACTACTTTATTTTCTTCTATTTGAATGTCGATATTACTTTTCTCTGGTAATGCTCTTGTAATATCAAACAATTTTTTTGCAGAAATAGTTATTTGAAAATCCTCAGATAATTTGGTTTTAATTTGAGTTGATATTTGCATTTCTAAATCTGTTGCAGTAAATTTTAAATTGCCTTGTTGGCTTTCTAAGAGTAAATTTGAAAGTATCGGAAGAGCATGGCGTTTTTCAACTATTCCAGATACGTTACCCAATGGATTAATCAACAGCTCCCGTTCAATTTTTATATTCATAATTTTTTCTTTATATAAATAATAATAATAATAATAACCTTTGTTTTTGATCTTTTGTTAACTAATTCTTTTATTTGTATAGGTTTAAAAGGTTTTAAATCCTATGATTATCTATGCTGTTTAATGTGGATATATTGTGGATAAAATAATTTAAATTTATTTTTTTACATTTACTCTCTTTTTATTCACATGTAATCCACATGTTTTACATTATCCTCTTAATACTTGAGTTAAAAAACCTAAATCTTGACTAATGTTTTGATCACTTAATCTTAGAGATTCAATTTCATCGCATGCGTGCATTATGGTTGTATGATGCCTCCCTCCAAAAGCAGCCCCTATTTCTGGAAAACTTAAATTTGTTAATTCTCTGGTGAGGCACATTGCCAACTGTCTTGGTTTGGAAAATGTTCTTGATCTTTTTTTACTTAATATGTCTACAGTTTTTATTTTATAATATTCTGCAACTGTTTTTTGTATATTTTCAACGCTAACTTGTCTGCCTCTAACCGCAATTAAATCTCGTAAAGACTCTTTTGCTAGGGTTGTATCAATTATACGCCCTGTAAAATTTGCCATAGCTATAATTCTATTAAGTGCTCCTTCTAGTTCTCTTACATTTGAACGAATTTGTTTTGCTATAAAAAAGGCTACATCTTCTGGTAATTTAATTTTGCTTTCTTCGGCTTTTTTAAGCAAAATTGCTACTCGCATCTCTAGTTCTGGTGGATCTATAACTACCGTAAGACCCCAACTAAACCTTGTTCTTAATCTTTCATCAACTCCAGGTATTTCTTTAGGATAGCTATCGCAAGTGATAATTATTTGTTTTTTATTTTCTATAAGGGTGTTGAATGCGTAAAAGAATTCTTCTTGCGTTCTATTTTTTTTACCAATAAATTGTATGTCGTCAATTAATAAAAGGTCTAAAGAATGATAACTTTTTTTAAACCCATCAAACGCTTTATTTTCATAGGCTTTTACAACATCATGGACATATCTTTCTGCATGTAGATATTTTATCTTTGCTTCAGGTTGCAAGTTTTTAAGGTGATTTCCTATAGCTTGAATTAAATGCGTTTTCCCTAATCCGACGCCACCATAAATAAATAATGGGTTATACGCAGCCCCTGGGTTTTCGGCAATTTGCTTTGCGGCAGCAGTTGCCAGTTGATTAGCTTTTCCAGTTACAAAATTTGAAAAATTAAAAGATGAATTTAAACCATTAGTTTTACTATGTTGTCTTTTAACGTCGGTTAATTTTGACGCGACGCGGGATGTTATTTTTTCACTTTTTTTATTCTTTTTATTAACAATAAATTCTAAAGTTGTACCATTTAAATTTTCTTCTAATAATGTAATAATTTTTTTTGCAAATTTTTCTTTTACCCACTGTAAAACAAACTGATTAGGTGCAATGATTTGAGCTTTTTTCCCACTTACCTTAAATTCTAATGGGATGATCCATGTATTTAATTGTTGCTTAGTTAAATCTTTAGAAAATTTTTCTATGCACTGAGACCAAAAATTTTTTTCGTTAATTTTCAAAATTTAAAGATATATTAATTTAATTAAGTAGGGGAATTTATATTAGCCTAATTTTCTTATGTTATCCACAGGCTTTTTTAAATAAATTATAAGTAAAATTATTGACATTAAGTTATTGGAAGAGTATTCTTCGGCTTCAAAGTTTATAGATAATAAAGAAGCATTATGAAACGTACTTACCAACCTTCAAAAGTCAAACGTGCTCGAACTCATGGTTTTTTAGTTAGAATGAAAACCCGTGGCGGGCGTTCAGTTATTGCTTCTAGAAGAGCTAAAGGAAGAGCTCGTTTAGGAATTTAATTTATTCTGTTTAATAAGAATTTATATAAATTAAGTAATCTTGAAGATTTTACTAACGTATTTAATTTCAGAAAAAGATCTGCTTCCCCCCACCTTTATTTTCATTATGCTCCTAATAACAAAAATTATATTCGCTTGGGTTATGTTGTAAGCAATAAAATTGAAAAGTTATCAGTTCGAAGAAATTACATGCGACGTTCAATCGGCGAAATATTTAGAAATCAAATAACATTTAAAGCATCATTTGATATAGTTATAAGAGTGCACAAAACTTTTTATAAAGAAAATTTTAAGCAAATTGAAAACGAAATTAAAAACTTAATTAAAAGCCTTCCATTATGAAAAATTTTTTTATATATTTGGTTAAATTTTATCAATTATGTTTAAGCCCTTTTTTTATTTCAAGATGTAGGTATACACCTACTTGTTCGATGTATACAATTGAATGTTTACAAAAATATGGGGTTGTTAAAGGATTGTTGCTCAGTTTTAAAAGAATTAGTAAATGTCATCCAGGATCAAAAGGTGGTTTTGATCCAACACCATAATAATTTAGGAACAGTATGGATACAAAAAGATTAATTTTATTTGTTATTTTTTCATTTTCTTTAATGTTACTTTGGGATTCATTTCAAAAACAAAATATTCCAGTAGAACAACCGGTAAGTGTTGACTTAAGCCTGCCCGAACCCTCAAATGCCTTAATTGGATCAGATGATTTACCTAAATCTTCTAATCAATTTGTATTAGGCTCTGGAGAATCAATAGATGTAAATACAGATTTATTAAAATTGACTATAAATACCTTTGGAGGGGATATACGCCAATTAAATTTTAAAAAACATTTAGATAAAGATTCAAAAAAAAATTATGAATTAATGACTGATATTAGTAGTTCTAGCAATAAATTTCTTTTTTACGTTGCTCAATCAGGCTTGCTCGGAACTAATTTACCAACTCATAAATCTTTATTTCAAGTTGATAAAAAATCATATCAAATGAGCTCAAGTAAATTAATTGTTCCGCTAGTATTTGAAAATGAAGATGTAATTGTAAAAAAAACTTATGAGTTTAATGAAGGAAGTTACCTAATAAAAACAATATTTGAAATTCAAAATAAAACTAATAATATTTTAAAACCCTCTGCTTATTATCAATTTGTCCATGATGGTAAGTCAGGCGAAGCAACAGCAATGATGCCTACATTCACGGGCCCAGCATTTTTTACTGACAAAGACAAATTTGATAAATTAGATTTTTCAGATGTTAATAAAAAATCTTTTTCTAAAATAACAGATAGTGGTTGGATAGGAATTATTCAACGATATTTTGCGGCAACATGGATTTTACCACCAGATATAAGTCGTGAGTTTTATACAAAAAAAATTGCTGACAATATCTATTCTGTTGGCGTTCTTACAAAATTAAGAGATATACCTGGCGGTCAAAATACTATTTTTTCAACTACTTTGTTTGCAGGCCCACAAGCTAAAGAAGAACTTAATAAAGCTGCACCCGGAATGAATTATGTTGTTGATTATGGAATTCTGCATTTTATAGCATCCCCATTATTTTCTGTTTTAATTGGAATACATAAAATGGTTGGAAATTGGGGTATTTCTATAATATTACTAACTTTTTTAATTAAGCTTTTGTTTTATCCCCTTTCTGCAGCGAGTTATAAATCAATGGGACAAATGAGAGAATTAGCGCCAAGGCTTCAAAGCATGAAAGAAAAATTTGGTGATGATAAACAGAAAATGCAACAGGCAATGATGGAACTGTATAAAACTGAAAAAATAAATCCCTTAGGAGGCTGTCTTCCAATATTAGTTCAAATACCAGTTTTTATAGCTTTATATTGGGTTCTCCTTGGTTCGGTAGAGTTAAGAGGGGCGCCTTTTATGTGGTTAACAGATTTATCAAAACCTGATATGTTATTTGGCAAATTATGGTTCTTGCCATTAGGCCCATTACCCATATTAATGGCGGCTTCTATGTTTTTACAGACTAAATTAAATCCTAAACCAACCGATCCTCTGCAAGCAAGATTGATGATAATGATGCCAGTAATTTTCAGTTTTTTCTTTTTCTTTTTTCCAGCAGGTCTAGTTTTATATTGGTTAGTAAATAATATTTTGTCTATTGCTCAACAATGGCATGTTAACAATAAAATCCATGCTGAAGCTTTAAAGAAAAAAGGCAATGCTTAACGCTTTAAATACTATTGCGGCAATATCAACAGCTGTTGGTAATGGAGGCATAGGAGTAGTTCGAATTTCTGGCGAGCTTTCTTTAAAAATTGGTGAAGGTATTTCTGGGTCTAAATTAATACCTCGAGTTGCAAATTTTCATAATTTTAAAGATAGTCAAGATAATTTAATTGATCAAGGGTTAATTTTATTTTTTCCTGCCCCTAATTCTTTTACAGGAGAAGATATTATTGAATTTCATTGTCATGGGGGCACAGTAGTCACTCAATCTATACTTGAAATATGTTTAGAAATGGGCGCAGATTTAGCGGAACCTGGAGATTTCACAAAAAGAGCATATTTAAATAATAAGATAGATTTAACACAAGCAGAATCTGTAGCAGATCTAATAAATGCTTCTACAGCTGAAGCTGTAAAAAGTGCAGCTAATTCTCTGTCTGGAAAATTTTCTATAGAAATCAATAACTTACTTAAAAATTTGATAGAATTAAGAATGTATGTGGAAGCATGTTTAGATTTTCCAGAAGAAGATATTGATTTTATATCTGAAGGTAAAGTAAAGGATAAATTAAAGAAATTATCCAAAATAATGACAAATATAATGCATTCCGCATCTCAAGGACAGTTATTAAGAGACGGAATAAGTCTAGTGTTGGTTGGCCAACCTAATGTAGGTAAATCAAGTTTACTAAATCAGTTATCTGGCGAGGATAAAGCTATTGTGACAGAAATACCAGGTACAACTCGTGATTTGATTTCTAGTAATATTAGTCTTAATGGCATTCCATTGAATATTATTGATACTGCAGGCTTGCGAAAAACAGATGATCCTATCGAAAAGTTTGGAATAGAAAAAACATGGTCATCATTAGAAAAAGGCCACATTGCTTTGTTCTTGGTAGAGGCAGCTAGTGGTATCACTGAATATGAAAGATCGATTCTAAAAAAACTTCCTAAAGATATAAAAAAAATATGGATTTTTAATAAAATAGATTTAATTAAAGAAAAAGCACAAATAACCACTGATAATAATGAAAAAATAGTTTATTTATCTGCTAAAACAGGTGATGGATTAGATTTATTAAAACAAGTTATTTTAAATTCTATTGGTTTTGACAATAATGAAGGCAATCAAAATAAATTTATGGCAAGAAAAAGACACTTAGAGGCATTAGAAAAAGTTTTTAAATCTCTTAAAAATGCAGAATCTAATATAGATTCAGCGGAATTAGTTGCTGAGGAATTAACTATATCTCAGCGTTATTTATCTTCTATAACTGGTGAATTTACCTCTGATGATTTACTTGGCGAGATTTTTAGTAAGTTCTGTATAGGAAAATAATTGTTTCACGTGAAACAATTTAAAATCACAAAATATTTGATATGTTTCACGTGAAACATATCAATATCAATTTCAAGATAAATAAAGTAAAATTTCACTTTTAAATTTAATTCATTTGATATGGAATTTCCAAGTAAATTTGATGTTATTGTAATTGGTGGCGGACATGCTGGAACTGAAGCTGCTCTGGCTTCGTCACGTATGGGACAAAAAACCTTACTACTGACTCACAATATTGAAACTTTAGGTCAAATGTCATGTAATCCATCAATTGGTGGTATTGGCAAAGGTCATTTAGTAAAAGAAATTGATGCTATGGGTGGAATCATGGCCAGAGCAATTGATGAAGCTGGCATACAATTTAGAATTCTTAATCAAAGCAAAGGACCTGCTGTTAGGGCAACTAGAGCTCAGGCTGATCGTGTTATTTACAAAGCAACAATAAGACGCACACTTGAAAATCAATCAAATCTTTGGCTTTTTCAACAATCAGTAGATGACGTTATTATCAAAAATAACAAAATTGATGGAGTAGTTACGAAATTAGGTTTAACTTTTCATTCTCCAACAGTTGTTCTGACTGCTGGCACATTTTTAGGAGGATTAGTACATGTTGGATTGCAAAATTATGAAGCTGGAAGAGCAGGAGATCCATCAGCATCTATTCTTGCAAAAAAATTAAAAGATTTAAATTTACCTGTTGGGAGATTAAAAACTGGCACTCCGCCCAGAATTGACGGCAGATCTGTTGATTTTAGTAAAATGGAAGAACAACCTGGAGATTATCCAGTACCAAATTTTTCGTTCATAAAACCAGCTATTAAACATCCAGAACAGATATCGTGTTGGATAACACATACCAATAAAAAAACTCATGATATTATTCGTGAAGGTTTAGATCGTTCGCCAATGTATACAGGCAAAATTGAAGGAGTTGGACCTCGTTATTGTCCCTCTGTAGAGGATAAAATTCATCGTTTTTCTGATAAAGACTCACATCAAATTTTCATTGAGCCAGAAGGTTTAAATACTCATGAAATCTATCCAAATGGTATTTCAACAAGTCTACCGTTTGACGTTCAACATAATTTAGTTAGATCAATAAAAGGATTAGAAAATGCACATATTTTAAGACCAGGTTACGCAATTGAATATGATTATTATGATCCTAGAGCATTAAAAACGAATTTAGAAACTAGAGATATCAGTGGTTTATTTTTTGCTGGTCAAATTAATGGAACAACTGGTTATGAAGAAGCGGCTGCACAAGGTTTAATTGCAGGAATGAATGCTGCTTTAATGGTGCAAGGAAAAGAAAGTTGGACTCCAACTCGTGATCAAGCTTATATTGGCGTTTTGATTGATGATTTAATTACTATGGGTGTGAATGAGCCTTATAGAATGTTTACTAGTAGGGCTGAATACAGATTATTGTTAAGAGAAGATAATGCAGATGATCGATTAACTGAGCAAGCACGTAAATTAGGTTTAATTTGTGATAATCATTGGGCAAATTTTAGTAATAAAAAAGCAGGAATTAAGAAAGAAGAACAAAGACTTAAAAAACTAATTTTAAATCCATTAAAAATCAATAAAATTCTTCAAAAGAAACATTTAGGACAAACTATGGAAAGGGAATATTCAGCTTTCGAGCTATTAAGGAGACCAAAAGTAGGATATCAAAATGTAATTGCGTTATCTGGAACCAAGGGAACGGAGGATTTAATTATTAGTGAGCAAGTTGAAATTTTAGCAAAGTATTCAGGATATATTGTTAGACAAAAAGAAGAAATTGATAAACAAAAAGCGCAATTTGAGTTAAAAATACCAAAAGATATAAATTATGATGTTATTCATGGTTTGAGTAATGAGGCAAAACAAAAATTAACTGAAACACGACCTGAAAATCTTGCTCAAGCAGCTAGAATATCTGGAGTAACTTCATCAACAATATCTATATTGTTAGTTTTTATAAAATCTAAACATAAAAAATTAAATAAAAAGGCTTCAGAAAAAGTTGCGTAATTCAGAAGAAGTATTAAGAGCAGGAATAGATGAATTAAATTTTCAAAACACAGATTATTTATTTGATAAGTTATTGATTTATAAGAATTTATTAGAAAAATGGAATAAAATTTTTAATCTTACTTCAATAACAAAATCTAAAGAAGTTATAACTCATCATTTTTTAGATTGTTTAGCAATAGTGCAATACTTAGAGGGAAAAAATATTCTTGATGTTGGAAGTGGGGCCGGGTTACCTGGAATTATAATTGGATTATGTTCGCCAAACAAAAATATCACATTAATTGATTCAGTTGGAAAGAAAACTTCTTTTTTGAAAGAAGCATGTGTAGAACTTAATTTAACAAATATTGAAGTAGTAAAAGAACGAGTAGAACATTTTCAAACTGATAAACTTTTTGATTCCATTATAGCTAGAGCATTTTCTGAAATACAAAATTTTATTAATTTAACTAGTCATTTAATAGAAAAAAAAGGTAATTGGTATGCAATGAAGAGTAAAAAAATAAGTGAAGAGCAAATTAATACAAATTTTAAAATAGAAAAAAAAGTTATAGTGGTGCCTTATCTGAATGCAGAGCGTTATTTAGTAAAAATAAATACTAAATAGTCAAAGTTTTAGTTATTCAGTAGGTTATTATTTAATTATTTTATTAGAGTAGATTTTATGAATATATTTGCAGTATCTAATCAAAAAGGAGGTGTTGGTAAGACTACAACGACTGTGAATTTAGCTGCAAGTTTAGTAGCTAAGAAAAAAAAAGTTTTATTGATTGACTTAGATCCTCAAGGAAATGCTACATCTGGTTCCGGATTAAATAAATCTAAAATTACAAAATCAATATATGATGTTTTAATTGGAAGAGAAAATATAACGAATGTTATTCAAAATTCGCCTGAAAGTTTTTTTGATATTGTTCCTGCCACTCAATCTTTAGCAGGTGCGGAGGTGGAATTAGTTGATATTGACGATAGAGAATATATTTTAAAAAAACAATTAAGTAAAATTAAAAATTACGATTATGTTTTAATTGATTGCCCACCAGCTTTAAGTTTATTAACTTTAAATGCACTAGTTTCGGCTAATTCAGTTTTAATACCAATGCAATGCGAATATTATGCTTTAGAAGGCTTATCTGATTTAGTTAATACAATTAAAAAGGTAAAAAAACATTTGAATCCACAAATTGAAATCGAAGGTTTACTTAGAACTTTATTTGATAGGCGCAATACTCTTGGAAAGCAAGTATCTGATCAATTGTCTGCGCATTTTGGAAATAAAGTGTATACCACTATTATTCCGAGAAATATTCGTTTAGCAGAAGCGCCGAGTCATGGCAAAGCGGCACTTTTTTATGATAAATCTTCTAAGGGAGCAAAAGCATATTTAGAATTAGCAGATGAAATTTTAGAGAGGAAAAAGTATGGCGCAAAATAAAGGATTAGGAAGAGGATTAGATGCTTTATTAAGCAGTGCTGATGATGTTAGTAATTCAGAAAGTAATTTACAGAATTGTAAGATAGAAAATCTAGTTACAGGAAAATATCAGCCTCGAACCCACATGGATGAGACAGCTTTGAAAGAGCTTGCAGAATCTATAAAAGCTCAAGGCATAATGCAGCCTATAGTAGTGAGATATTTAGATAACAAAAGATATGAAATTATTGCTGGAGAAAGGCGGTGGCGGGCTGCTAAGATAGCGAATTTTGATGAAGTTCCTATTTTAATTAAGAATATCCCTGATGAATCGGCCTTAGCAATGGCTCTTATTGAAAATATTCAAAGAGAAGATTTAAATGCAATAGAGGAAGCAAAAGGTATTCAAAGATTAATTGATGAATTTGGAATCACACATGAATCTGCTTCTGAACTATTAGGAAAATCGAGAACAACAATAACGAATTTATTAAGATTATTAAGTTTATCCCAACATGTTCAGAATGCATTACTTGATGGAAAGATTGAAATGGGACATGCTAGGGCAATAATTCCCTTATCGTCAAGCGAACAGGTAATGATTTGTCAAAAGATAATTAGCCAAAAATTATCTGTAAGAGAAGTAGAGGCTTTAATTGGAAATAAGCCTTCTGCTAAAGTCAAAATGAGAGAAAATAAGTCTTCAGATATACTATCATTAGAAAATGAGCTATCTGATAAGTTAGGTACATCAGTAAAAATTTCTCATAAAAAAAGTGGAACAGGAGTTTTAAAGATTAATTACAGTAATTTGGACCAACTTGATTCCATTATAAAAAAATTGAATAAAAATGGATGAAAACTTGACTCAGAGAAAAAATAAAGCCAAAATTCTGAACTTTGCTAATAAAGATTTTAGGGTTATGTGGTTTATTTGAAAATGCAAAAATCACTAAGTAAAATAGTATATTTCCCTAGTCTGATGATAGAAATGCTTAGGAAGTTGTGCTTAACTTCTATAATTTCAGCATTAGTTGTTTCAGTAACTTTTGGATTGCATGCTGGAATCTCCGTTTTTCTTGGAGCTTTAGCAGTAATAATTGGATTAGCAATTTCGATACCAATTGCCAATAGATCGCGAGAAACAAAGAAAGCATCAAAAATTTTAGTAAATGCTTTAAAAGCTGAAGGCGTTAAAATTTTAATTATAATTTTTCTTCTTTGGTTGATATTTAATTTTTATGAAAATATAGTACCCATAGCAATTGTATTTGGTTTATCAATTGCAGCGATTTATTCAGGAATAGGCGTAACAAAAATTGAATCATAATAACAATAGGATTATAAAGCGTGGCAACTAGTTCGTACGGATCACCATCCGAATATATAGGACATCACTTATCTAATAATGTATTAAAGTTAGGTGATGGGCAATTTATGACTTTACATTTAGATTCTTTTGTAATGGCATTTATATTAGGCTTATTATCCATTGGTTTAATTTGGTTGGTTGCAAGAAAGTCTACCTCCGGAGTACCAACTAAAACTCAAGCATTCACGGAATTAATTTTCAGTTTTATTGATGGACAGGTTTCAGCTATATTTCATGGTAATCGTCACTCGTTTATTGCACCAGCAGCTCTTACGGTTTTCATTTGGGTTCTTATGATGAACGCGATGGATTTTTTACCAATTGATATCATGGCAAAATTTTACGCAATCTTAGGGCTTCATGAGTGGAAAGGTGTTCCAACCTCCGATGTAAACACAACGTTTGCTTTAGCACTTGGTGTTTGGTTCTTGATGATTTATTTTGGAATTAAAGTCAAAGGATTTGGTGGTTGGATACATGAAATTTTTTGTGCGCCATTTGGTACTGCGGTTTGGGTTTGGCCAGCGAATTTTCTTTTTAATTTAATCGAGTATGTATCTAAACCTCTTTCTCATTCTCTTCGATTATTTGGTAATATGTATGCCGGCGAAGTTATCTTTTTATTATTAGGTTTATGGGCTGCAACAGGAGTAAGTGGGATAATATTTGGATCTATTCTTGGAGCTGGATGGGCAATTTTTCATATTTTAATAGTAGTTTTACAAGCATATATATTTATGATGTTGACCGTAGTTTATTTATCAATGGCACATGAGGGGCATTAATTTTTTAATTTAACTAAAAGGAATTTATTATGGAAACAGTAGAATTATTAGCACAAATTCAAGCGTATACAGGTATAGCTATTGGCTTGATTATAGGACTTGGAGCTGCAGGAGCCTGCGTAGGTATTGGAATCATGAGCGCTAGTTTTTTAGAGGGCGCAGCAAGACAGCCTGAAATGATCCCACAATTACAAGTAAAAGTTTTCTTATTAATGGGGCTAATTGATGCAGCATTCATTATTGGCGTTGGTCTTGCAATGATGTTTGCGTTCGCAAACCCACTATTGGGTGTAGTAAGTTAAGTTTTATTAAAATATTTGATGGAGCATAAATGAATATTAATTTTACATTAATCGCACAAGCAATTACATTTGCCATCTTTGTTTGGTTTACAGTTAAATTTGTATGGCCTCCGTTGTTAAATGCAATAGAGAAAAGACAAAAAGAAATTGCTGACGGTTTAGCAGCCGCACAGGAGGGTAAGTTATCTTTGGAAGTAGCAGCTAAGAAAAATGCTGAATCTTTAATTGAGGTAAAACAAAAAGGCGCAGAAATTGTAAGTCAAGCTGAAAAAAGAGCATCTGAAATTGTTGATCAAGCTAAAAAATCGGCTAAAGAAGAAGGTGACAGAATAATTGCAAGCGCAAAATCTGAAATTGATCAGGAAGTTAATAGAGCTAAAGAAGAATTACGTGGGCAGATTTCAACTTTGGCAATAGCAGGAGCAGAGAAAATTTTGGATAAAGAAATTGATAAAAAAACACATGCAGACATGTTAACTAAATTAGCTAAGGATTTATAAGAATTATGGCTGAAATTTCAACAATTGCGAGACCTTATGCAGTTGCTATTTTTAATTTAGCAAAAGAAGAGAAGAGCTTGTCTGATTGGTCAGATATGTTAGCTCTTATGAGCAGTATCGTTGAAAACAAAGATATTAAATTATTCATTCAGGATTCCAAAGTTTTGGATGTTGATAGAGAAAAAGTTTTATTGGATATTTGTGGTAATCAAATAAATAATTCAGGAAAAAATTTAATTAAATTATTAGTCGAATATAAAAGATTATTAATTTTATCGGAAATTACATTAGTTTTTGAAAGTCTTAAGGCGGATGATGAAGGAGCAATGGAAGCTCAAATTATTATGGCTGAAAAGCCTGATGAAAAAATGGTAGAAAATTTAATTAATAGTTTAGAAAAAAGATTTGATAAAAAAATAGAAGGAAAAGTAGTAATTGACAAAAGCATTGTTGGAGGAACTAAGATTATTGTTGGAGATTCCGTTATAGATGCTTCAGTTCGTGAACAATTAGATAATTTAGCTTATACATTAAAAGCATAAGCATAAAATCAGGAGATATTAATGCAGTTATCAACATCAGAAATAAGTGAATTAATTAAAACTAGAATTAAAGACTTTTCTACTAGTTCAGAATCAAGAACACAAGGAACGGTTGTTTCAGTTACAGATGGTATTGTACGTATACATGGATTATCAAATGTAATGTCTGGAGAGATGATTGAATTTCCTGGTAATACATTTGGTTTAGCGCTTAATTTGGAAAGAGATTCAGTTGGTGCCGTTGTTCTGGGAGATTATGAACATATTACTGAAGGCGACATATGTAAATGTACCGGAAAAATTTTAGAAGTTCCTGTTGGCCCAGAACTAATAGGTCGTGTTGTAGATGCATTAGGAATGCCAATTGATGGAAAAGGTCCAATAAAAAATAAATTATCAGATAAATTAGAAAAAGTTGCTCCAGGTGTTATCGACAGGCAATCTGTTTCACAACCAGTTCAAACTGGTCTTAAGTCAGTTGACTCTATGGTTCCTATTGGAAGAGGACAAAGAGAATTAATTATTGGTGACCGTCAAACAGGAAAAACTGCTGTAGCAGTTGATACTATAATTAACCAAAAAGGCCAAGATATGAAATGTGTTTATGTTGCAATTGGCCAGAAAGCGTCAACAATCATGAATGTGGTAAGAAAGTTAGAAGAAAATGGCGCTATGGAATATACGACTGTTGTGAGCGCGGCTGCTTCAGATTCAGCAGCTTTACAATTTTTAGCTCCTTACGCAGGTTGTACAATGGGAGAATATTTTAGAGATCGTGGTGAAGATGCATTAATTATTTATGATGATCTTACTAAACAGGCAATTGCATATAGACAAATTTCTTTATTATTAAGAAGGCCTCCTGGTCGAGAGGCTTATCCAGGAGACGTTTTTTATATTCATTCAAGGCTATTAGAAAGAGCGGCTAGAGTAAATGTTGATTATGTTGAAAAATTCACAAAAGGAAAAGTTAAAGGTAAAACTGGATCACTCACTGCACTGCCCGTGATTGAAACTGCTGCAGGCGATGTTTCTGCTTTTGTGCCAACTAATGTTATTTCAATTACTGACGGACAGATTTTCTTGGAAAGTGATTTATTTAATGCTGGTATTCGTCCAGCTATTAATGCTGGTATTTCAGTTTCTCGAGTTGGCGGAGCAGCGCAAACTAAAGTTATCAAAAAACTAGGTGGCGGTGTTAGATTGGCATTAGCTCAGTATAGAGAATTGGCAGCTTTTGCACAATTTGCATCTGATCTAGATGAGGCAACCAGAAAACAATTAGATAGAGGCCAAATGTTTACTGAATTAATGAAACAGCCTCAATATGCACCTTTAACTGTATCAAATATGGCAGTAACTTTATTAGCAGCTAATAACGGTTATTTGGATGATGTTCCAACTGAAAAAGTTTTATCATTCGAGTCAGCATTGCATGGATTTATGGCATCTAAATATAAATCGATAATGGATGATATAGAAAAAACCTTAGCGCTTGAAGAAGAAGGCGAGAAAAAATTAGTTAAAGCAATAGAAGACTTTAAAGCAACTAATACTTTTTAATATAGGATTTTAAATGGCAGGAAGTAAAGAGATACGAACCAAGATTAAGAGTGTAGAAAATACGCGAAAAATCACTAAAGCTATGGAAATGGTAGCGGCATCAAAAATGCGAAAAGCACAAGATAGAATGACCGCTGCAAGACCTTATGCTGAAAAAATTAAAACTGTTGCTGCTCATTTATCCCATGCGCAATCAGAATATAAACATTCCTTTATTATTCAAAGAGAAAATATAAAAAATATTGGTCTTATAGTTGTAACGTCAGATAAAGGTCTTTGCGGCGGTCTTAATACGAATGTTTTAAGATCATCAATATCGCAAATTAAAGATTGGGAAAAAGAGGGTAAAAAAGTTCAAGTTTGTACAATTGGAAATAAAGCAATCAGTTTTATGGGAAGAGTTGGAGCTGATATTAAATCTCAAGTATCAGGGATGGGTGACACCCCGCACATGGAGGATTTATTAGGAGCAATTAAGGTCATGTTGGATAGTTATACCAATGGCGAAATAGATCAACTTTATATTTGCTACACCAAATTTATTAATACTATGAAACAAGAACCTACTATGGAACAATTACTACCTCTTTCAGGTGAAAAAGATGAAACGCCAGAAAGTTCTTGGGATTATATTTATGAGCCAGATGCAACACTCGTGATAGATGCATTATTATCTCGTTATATAGAAACATTGATTTACCATGGAGTTGCAGAAAATATGGCATCTGAGCAGTCTTCGAGAATGGTTGCTATGAAAGCAGCTTCTGATAATGCTGGAAATGTGATTGATGAATTGACCTTGGTTTATAACAAGGCAAGACAAGCAGCAATAACTAAAGAAATATCAGAGATAGTTGGTGGTGCTGCTGCAGTATCGTAAAATTTTTTAATTTAATATTAATTTAGATGAGTAAGGATAAATAAATGAGTACCAAACAAATCGGAAAAGTAGTTCAATGTATTGGCGCAGTTGTAGATGTGGAATTTCCACGAGATCAACTTCCTAAAGTTTATGACGCATTAATTATCGATGACAAAGATTCTACAGCAGAATCAGGCTTAACTTTAGAGGTTCAACAGCAATTAGGCGATGGGGTAGTAAGAACAATTGCAATGGGATCGTCAGATGGTTTATCTAGAGGAACTCAGTTTTCTTCAACAGGAGCACCTATTCAAGTTCCAGTTGGTGAAGGAACTCTTGGCAGGATTATGGATGTTTTAGGGCGCCCAATTGATGAAGTTGGTAAAATTGATTCTAAAGAATTTAGGGCAATACATCAAAAAGCCCCAGAGTTTAATGATTTGTCCCCTTCTATTGAGCTATTAGAGACTGGTATTAAAGTGATTGATCTCATGTGTCCGTTTGCTAAAGGCGGTAAAGTTGGTCTATTCGGTGGTGCAGGTGTGGGTAAAACTGTAAATATGCTCGAGTTAATTAATAATATTGCTAAACAGCATTCTGGTCTATCGGTTTTTGCCGGAGTTGGAGAACGAACTCGAGAAGGAAATGATTTTTATCATGAAATGGCAGAAGCAGGGGTTATACAATTAAAAAATATGAAAGAGTCTAAAGTAGCCATGGTTTTTGGACAAATGAATGAGCCACCAGGAAATAGATTAAGAGTTGCTTTATCAGGATTGACAATGGCAGAAAAATTCCGCGATGAAGGTAGAGATGTTTTATTTTTTGTTGATAATATATATCGATATACATTAGCTGGGACAGAAGTTTCTGCATTGTTAGGACGTATGCCTTCTGCTGTTGGATACCAACCAACATTGGCAGATGAAATGGGCCGATTGCAAGAAAGAATTACCTCTACAAAAACTGGCTCAATTACTTCAATTCAAGCAGTATATGTTCCAGCAGATGATTTAACTGATCCTTCTCCAGCAACTACATTCCAGCATTTAGATTCAACAGTTGTTTTATCAAGAGATATTGCATCTTTAGGTATTTATCCAGCTGTAGATCCTCTTGATTCAACCTCAAGACAATTAGATCCACAGATAGTTGGAGAAGAACATTATGAAGTAGCTCGTGCAGTTCAATCAACTCTTCAAAGGTATAAAGAATTGAGAGACATTATTGCGATTTTAGGTATGGATGAATTAGCTCCTGAAGACAAATTAGCTGTTGGAAGAGCAAGAAAAATTCAAAGATTTTTATCTCAACCATTCCATGTAGCCGAAGTTTTTACTGGCTCACCAGGAAAATACGTATCTCTTAAGGACACAATTAAAGGTTTTAAAGCAATTGTTGATGGTGAATATGATGATTTACCTGAGCAAGCCTTTTATATGGTGGGCGGTATTGAAGAAGCTGTTGAAAAAGCTAAAACAGTTTCGTAATTAATGGCTAACACAATAAAAATTGATGTGGTGAGTGCTGAAGAATCTATTCTATCCGAGCAAGCTGAATTTGTAGTAGCGCCAGCTCAAATGGGTGAAGTCGGAATATATCCAAATCATGCTTCAATGATTACATTATTAAAAGCTGGATCAGTTCGCATTAAAATGTCAGAAAAGTCGAATGAAGATTTAATATATATTTCTGGTGGTATCTTAGAAGTTCAGCCTGGGCATATTACAATTCTTTCAGATACTGCAATTCGAGGGAAAGATTTAGATGAAACAAAAGCTAAAGCAGCAAAAAAAGCTGCTGAAGAGTCTTTAAGTAAAAAAGGAAGTGATATAGATTTTGCATTAGCAGAAGCGGAGTTAGCAGAAGCTGTTGCGCAAATTCAAGCTATAGAAAAATTAAGAAAGAAATAGCAAAAAAAGTTTTAGCAATATAAAAAAGCAGCAATAAGCTGCTTTTTTTGTTTATACTTAAATAAAAAAAGGGAAATAAATGTCATTAAGTGTAGTTATTTTAGCTGCGGGAAAAGGCACTAGAATGTTTTCCGATAAACCTAAAGTCTTGCACAAATTAGCAAATCAATTTTTATTGCAATATGTAATTGATATTGCAAAAAATCTTCAGCCAAAAAATATCAATATAGTTGTAGGTTATAAATTTAAAGAAGTTGAACAGGCTTTTCCAAATGAAAAATTAAATTGGGTTTTTCAAAAAAAACAATTAGGTACTGGTGATGCAGTCAAATATGCAATTCCACATTTAACAAGCTCACAAACAATTATTTTATATGGCGATGTACCAATGCTTGAATTAAATGATTTAAAGCATCTTATTAAAAAATCAGAAAATGGACTTGGAATACTTACATTTAAAAAAAATAATCCAAAAGGTTATGGAAGAATTAAAAGAATAAATAATCATATTAAAGGTATAGTTGAAGAAAAAGACTGTAATGAGTTAGAAAGAAAGATCACTGAAATTAATACTGGAATCATGTGTGTTGCAACAAAGAATTTAGTGAAATGGTTATCAGTAATTTCTGATAATAATTCTCAAAAAGAATATTATTTAACTGATATAGTAGCTTTAGCAAGAAAAGAAAAAATAAAGATTATTGCGCATGAAGCTAATTCTGAATTTACAATTTCAGGAATAAATTCTAAAGTTGAATTAGCAATGATGGAGAGAGCTTTGCAAAATAAAAAAACTAATTTATTAATGGAACAAGGGGTTACTTTAAATGATCCATCTAGAACAGACATAAGAGGGGATCTTCTATGTGGATCAGATGTAGAAATAGATATTGGTTGTATTTTTGAAGGTAAGATTAAAGTAGGAAACAATGTAAAAATTGGGGCTTATACTCATATTAAAGATAGTATTATTTCTGATGACACAACCATAAAACCCTATTCACATCTTGATTCATCGAAAGTCGGTAAAAATAATATTATTGGTCCTTACGCAAGATTACGACCTGGTACTGATACACAAAATGATGTTCATATTGGAAATTATGTTGAGATAAAGAATTCAAAAATTGGACAAGGTACTAAAATTAATCATTTAAGTTATGTTGGAGATAGTATTGTTGGCAGTAATGTTAATGTTGGTGCAGGAACAATTACTTGTAACTATGATGGTGTAAATAAACATCAAACTATTATTGAAGATAATGTTTTTGTCGGATCAAACTCTCAACTTGTAGCCCCAGTAAAAATTGGAGCTGGATCAACAATTGGAGCTGGATCAACAATAACTAAGGATACCCCAGCTAACGAACTATCTTTATCTAGATCAAAACAAACCAGCATCCCTGGCTGGGAAAAGCCAAAGAAGAATTAAATTATGTGTGGAATAGTAGCAGGCATATCAAATAAAAATGTTTTGCCAACTTTAATTGAAGGTTTAGAGCGTTTAGAGTATCGAGGTTATGATTCAGCTGGAGTTGCAATATTAAATGGATCAATTCAACGAATTAGATCAATAGGTAGAGTAAATTCAATAAAAAATAAAGCTAAAAAAACTAAATTAGAAGGTTTTTTAGGAATTGGTCATACTCGGTGGGCTACCCATGGAGGCGTAACAGAGGATAACGCTCATCCCCATGTTTCTAATAACAAAATTGCAGTAGTTCATAATGGTATAATTGAAAATCATGAGAAACAATGTAGTCGTTTAAAAAAATTAGGCTATAAATTTGAGTCTGAAACAGATACTGAAGTTATCGCCCATCTAATTCATTATTATTATAAGAATAAAAATAATTTACTTAAGGCTACGCAATTAGCAACTAAAGATTTAGTTGGTGCATATGCTATTGCTGTCATTTCCGTAGATAATAAAGATGAGTTGATTTGTGCTAGATTGGGATGTCCATTAATTATTGGGCAAGGGCAGTCAGAATACTTTATTGCTTCAGATATTAGTGCTCTACTTGGGGTTACAAGAAAAATAATTTATCTCGAAGATGGAGATTTGGCTAAGCTTACCAAAAATTCAATCAATATATTCGGAAGAAATCTAAAGAAAGTTAATAGAAAAATAAATCATAGCAAAGTTAAAGTTTCAACAATGGACTTAGGCCCATATGATCACTTCATGCAAAAAGAAATATATGAACAACCAAGAGCTTTAGGCGATACTATTGAAGCTGTAATCGATAATAATAAATTTGATGATTCATTATTCGGAGATAAAGCTAAGGAAGTTTTAAAAAATACAGATAGCATACTAATTCTTGCAGCAGGTACAAGTTATTATGCGGGATTAACAGCTAAATATTGGTTTGAAAGTATTGCAAATATTCCAACAACAATAGAAATATCAAGTGAATACCGATATAGAAAATCAGTCCCTAATAAAAATCAGTTAGTAATTACTATTTCTCAATCAGGTGAAACTCTTGATACTATTGAGGCACTCAAGCATGCTAAAAAAATTGGCCATAAAAAAACATTGGCAATTTGTAATGTTCAAGAGAGTGCTATAGCTAGAACATCAAAATTAGTATTTTATACTAGAGCAGGAATTGAAATAGGAGTTGCGTCAACAAAAGCGTTTACCACTCAATTAGTTTCATTATTTATTTTGACAGTCACATTAGCAAAGAATAAAAAAATAATGAATAAAAAAATAGAAAAGAAATACTTAGAAGATCTAAGATGTTTAGTTGGGGGAATACAATCTGCGTTGAATTTAGAACCACAAATTAAACAATGGGCAAAACATTTTTCGAATAAAGAACACGCGCTTTTTTTAGGAAGAGGCATTCACTATCCCATAGCATTAGAAGGAGCATTGAAGTTAAAAGAAATTTCATATGTTCATGCAGAAGCGTATCCCGCTGGTGAATTAAAACATGGACCATTAGCATTAGTTGATAAAAATATGCCAGTGGTTGTGATTGCCCCAAATGATAAATTATTAGAAAAAGTAAAATCTAATATGCAAGAAGTAAAAGCCAGAGGTGGTATTTTATTCGTTTTTGCGGATGCAGATAGCCATTTTGTGGAGGGGAAAGGGATCAAGGTAATAAGAGCACCTAGACATACAGGCGTTTTATCTCCCATTATTCATTCAATTCCTGTTCAATTACTTGCTTATCATGTTGCATTAAGGAAAGGAACAGACGTTGATAAGCCAAGAAATCTCGCTAAGTCGGTCACAGTGGAGTAGATTTGCCCATAAATATTTAGAGGATAATTCCTAAGAAACTTTAATAAATGTACTTAGTCATAAATAAATGAAAAGATTTTTATTTTTAATTCTACTTTTAACTTCTTTTAATACATATTCGAAAGAATCAGATTATGTTTTTGGGTGGACGCATTTAGAAGATTCTAATTTAAAAACTCCAAGAGGTGGGACAACAACTGGTCCAAAAGTAAATCTAGATATTAAGGCTAGTGATTTTTGGATCCAACTCCAAAATCCAGATTTAACTAAGTTTGAAAAAGATAGATTGGCAATTTTAGCTATGCAAGGAAAATATAGAGTATATTTTGATTTTATGGAAACTATGGGGTTTGTTGAAAATTATCAACCAAAACAACCTTATCAATCTTGGGCAACAGAATTTGTTGAAGTAGTAGATGATCAGAAAGATTTTATAAGTCTTCAACATATTATTGTTATGTATTTTAAACAGGATGATGGCTCTATTTCAGATCCAGTCGTAATGAAACACTGGAGGCAAGATTGGCATTATGAAGATAGTAAAATTAATATTTTTACTGGAAATGAAACATGGAAGAAAGAAAATATTCCATGGGCAAAAAAAAGAGGTACATGGTCACAATCTGCATATCAAGTTGATGACACACCCAGATATCAAAGTTATGGCAAATGGAAGCATTCAGAAAATTTTTCCTCATGGGTTAGTGAAGAAACATGGAGACCTTTACCTAGAAGAGAATTTTCCATCAGAGACGATTATGATGTGATGATAGGAAATAACATACAAACAATTACTCCAACCGGCTGGGTTCATGAACAAAATAATAAAAAAGTTGTATTAAATGATAATCATAAAGTTCTTGCTAAAGAAATAGGTATTGCGAGATATGAAAGGATAAAAGATTTTGATTGGAAAGCAGGAGAAGATTATTGGGATAATACTAATAATTTTTGGAGAAAAGTTAGAGAAGCTTGGAACAAGGAAATAAATAATTCACAAAGTTTTAAACTCTATAAAGAAGTCGATGGAGAAATTTTATTTAGTAAATTATTTTTGATGGCAGAGCAATATGCTGAAGGTGATATTTCAGTATTAAATCAAATAAAAAATATTATAGAAGTCCACTCAGTATCAAAAAAATAATGATTAATTAATGTAAATGATTCTCATTATCATTTATAATTTAAATATAATTTTAATAAGGAACACGTTATTTATGACTGAGTTTAGAAGTGGAATTTATAATTTATTAAAAAATATAGTAAGTTATTCCAGTATCACTCTTGCAGTAATCTACACTTTGGGCCACATAATTATTGCTATGACCTGTAATTATTTAATTACAGGTGCAAGTTTAGATCTTGCGGCAGTAGATGCAATTGTTGAGCCATGTATCAATGGGGTTTGGTTTTATATTCTGCATAAAGCTTATGATAATTTTAGAAAAAAAAGTCCTTGAAATTTTAAAAAGAAGCTTAAATATACTCTTTTGGAGGGAACTTAAAATTATATACTAAAAATACTATATATAGTAAATTATAAAAAAAAATTCTCAATATGTAGTATTTTTAAGTTTAAAAACGTTATAATTCTATCAAGTTTAAAGAGATGAAAGTTTAAACTTTTTTTTTACAACAGGAGAAATAAGAATGGATATATTAGGAACTATTAGAAAGTGGTCAGCTGGGCTTGCAGAAACTGCAATTAGTCTTGCTGCATTAGCAATTGCACTACAAATCTTAATGGGATCAGCAAATGTACCATTTCTTGGATCTACCGATGTTATCGGTAATGTTTCAGGCATCCTAGACACGCTTGGTAGTCAAGGTCTTATTGGTTTAGTAGCATTATGGGTACTATATTCTATTTGGAAATCACGTAAATAGATTTAGTATTTAAGTAAGAAATTTTAAAAGGGCTCTTTTAGAGCCCTTTTTTATTGTAAAATATATTTTTGAATTAATAACGTAACTAAAATAATACCGGCACTGGATGATCCAAGAGCAAAGTAATAATTGAATCCATTTTTAAGAAGCCATGTAAGAAGAAATAAAAAAGGAATTCCAGCCAAAAGAATTATTACTGTTTCCTGGGTTAATAAAGAAATTTTATTAATATCCTTAGATTCTTCCCAAATAAATGTAAAAGATGTAAATAAAACAATAGGTAGCCCTAGCAAAATTGCCGCAAAAGAAGTGTTTTTTTTGCTTAATTCAGAAGCGATTACAATGATAGCGACTGCTACTAGTATTTTAATTAAATAAGCCATATTTATAGGATAGGTTATATTAATAAAGATTCAAAATAATATAATAAATTTAACATTAAGTAGTGTTATATTCATAAAGATATTGTTAATATTTAACCTTTTACAAATAAGAAAATATGCGCCCACCAATTTTATCAAAGTATCCTGTTGAACAGATTGTTAAAAATCTTAAAGATTCAAAGGAGCAGCAAGTTTGGGTAACAAGATTTATACCTCAATTGTTGAACAAACAAAAGTTACATGCTAATGCCATTTCATTAATAAAGAGAATAAGTTTATTTAAAATGCAACCTATCACCAATGATGACCTAAACAGATTAGAGAAACATTTAAAAGAAATTGGGAGAGATGATTTAGTTTGTGTAAGACAAACTGGTAATAAAAAGGAAAAAGTTTTAGTTTTTTGTAAGCACGATGACGCACCTGAAACAATTGATGGAGTAGAAAGACATATTTATCGTATTATTCCTAATGCAAAGCTAAAATTTGGAGTTTCTGATATAAATCGAGATCGTTGTTGCATTATTAAGAAAAAAACATGGAAAAATGAAAAAGACCGCCCTACTGGAATTTATTCAATAGCAGACCTTGCATCCTTAGATTGATTAATTTTTTTAATTATTTTTCTTTTTATACGTTTTTTAGCATTTAACTTATTTTTGAAGTTTTTTTTAGATTTTTTAAATAAGCTCTTTATCTTCTTTTTAGAATAATCTTCAGAAGTTTTTGTTGGCTCCATTCCGGGAACAATTTTTACCATAATTTTCATTTTAGTAAAGCGTTCAATTTTTTGTAAATATTCCTTATCGGATGGAGAGATAAAACTTATAGCCTGACCTTTCTTATTGGCTCGCCCTGTTCTACCTATTCTATGGATATAATCTTCAGAAAATCTTGGTATATCATAATTAAAAACATGTGTAATATTTTTTACATCAATTCCTCGAGAAGCTAAATCGGTTGCAATAAGGACTTTGATTTGGTTTTTTTTAAAGCGATTTATAGTTTTAGTTCTTGATCCTTGAGACATATCTCCATGTAATGCTGCGATTTTAAAATCAGAGTGATATAAATCATCAGTAAGTTTGTCTGCTTGTCTCTTAGTGGCAGTAAAAATTATTGCCTGCTTTAAATTTATATCAGAAAGAAAATGTTTAAGTAATTGTTGTTTATGAAATTGATTATCAACATAATATAAATATTGTTCTATATTGATATGCCCTTTAATTTTGGGCGTAATAGAAATTATAATTGGATTTTTAAGAAATTCTTTAGCAATTTTAGAAACAGAATTATCTAAAGTAGCTGAAAACATTAGCATTTGTTGTTGCTTGGAAGTAGCATTAAAAATTTTACGTATATCAGGAATAAAACCCATATCTAACATTTTGTCTGCTTCATCCAGGACCATAATTTTTATGTCATTAAATTTAATTTTTTTTTGTTTGAATAAATCTATTAATCTACCAGGAGTAGCAATTAAAATATCGATCGATTTTGAGAGATTTTTGTTTTGGTAAGTATATGACATTCCTCCAGTTACAGTTACTGAATTAATGTGGATATATCTTGCATATTTTTTTATGCTACCGCTTATCTGATTAGCAAGTTCTCTAGTTGGACTTATAATAAGTACTCGTGGGCCTTTAACTTTATTTTTATCCTTCATCAAGAGTTGCAAGATAGGTAAAATAAATGCGGCAGTTTTACCAGTTCCTGTTTGAGCAGATGCTAAGACATCATTTTTTTTAATAATTTGTGGAATTGATTTTTTTTGAATTTCTGTAGGATTTTTGTAGCCTACATCTGAAATGGCCTTAATAATTTCGGCAGTAAATTTGAAAGTCTCAAAAGACAAGATTTATCCTTATATTATTGAATTCATAAGACTGGCAATATGAGCAATAAAGGCAATCTTTCGAGCGAAGTATATATGTATTTAAAAATAAAGCAATCTCTTTAAAATATGTTATCTATTGCTAAAAATAAGTTTTTCTTTTTCTAATAATGTTAATTTTTTAATAGCATATTCTTTCTGACTTGCCTCTTTTTGATCTTTACACTTATATGTATAGACTAAATGGAAGGGGCCTCTTCCTTTAGTATATTTTGCACCTTTATTTGTTTCATGTTCATGAATTCGACGTTTAATGTCTTTAGTTATACCAGTATAGTAACTATCATCTGAACATTTAAGAATATAAACATACCACGATTCTTTTTTTGAGTTTGCTAGCTCGGCAAGTGTAATTAATCCGCTGACATTATAATTAGCCATTGTTACCAGCTTAATACTGCTCTAAATCTAATTTTGTTTTCTCGTAATTTTTTTATTGCATCATTAATTTGCTCAAATTTAAAATGTTCTACCATAGGATAGATTTTATGTTCTGCACAAAAATTTAACATTCTTTTAATATTTTTTGGGCTCCCTACTGGCGAACCAGAGATTGATTTACGTCCACCCATAAGTGAGAATACAGAACTTTCTATAGGGTCAAGAACGGCTCCAACAAAATGAAGTCGACCTCTTGGTTTAACAATACTAAGAAATAAATTCCAATCTAATTTAATATTTACAGTTGAAATTAGTAAATCAAATTGAGAGCCTAAAGATTTTATTTGGGATTTATCTGTTGATGAGATAATTTCATCTGCCCCTAATGATCTAAGTAAATCGTCTTTATCTTCTGAATTTGTAAATGCTGTAACAGAACAACCTAGAGCTTTATATAATTTGAGAGCTAAATGCCCTAATCCTCCAATACCAATAATGCCAACCTTGTGTTTTTTAGTAATATTAAACTCAACTATTGGAGTAAAAACAGTGATGCCTCCGCATAATAATGGGCCAGCATCTTTGTGATTTAGGTTATTTGGTATGGGAATTACACTTACTTCTTCCGCAGTAACTTGCTCAGAAAATCCCCCATATTGGCTATAAACAGTTTTGTTTGTTGAGCTACAAAAATTATGATCTTCAGCATCGCAATGTTCACAGTCATTACAATATCCTGAATGCCATCCTAAACCAACACGATCTCCAATTTTATGTAAAGAAACATTTGTGCCGACATCAATTATTTTTCCAATAATTTCATGTCCTGCGACCATGGGATATTTGGATTTCCCCCAGCTGTTATCAATAGCACTAATGTCACTGTGACAGATACCGCATGTTTCAACTTTAATATTAACTTCACTTGGTTGAAGTGGTTTTGCTTCATATTCAAATAATTCGAGCGCATTTCCAGCACTCATTGCTGCATATGCCTTAATCATTTAATACTCCTAAGATCTATTTTATTACTTTACCATTTATATATTCATCTTTGGAGCGTACAGTTCCATTTTTATTCCAAACAATTTCTATTCCCTCTTTAATTCCATTGATAAAATTTACTTCAGACTTCATTTGGCCATTTTCATACCATTGTTTCCAAGAACCGTTTTCTTTTCCATTTTTGTATAATACTTCTAATTTCAGTTGGCCATTTTCATACCATTGTTTCCAAGAACCGTTTTCTTTTCCATTAATAAAATGACTCTCCATTTTTTTATTACCAGATTCATACCAAAAAATTTCTTTACCATGCTTTAATTGGTTTTTATAGGATATTTCATATTTAGGGTTTCCATTTTCAAATGTTTCTTTATGAAAATCGGGGTTTGAATTTTCAGCATTGACTAAATAGGAATGAAGTAATAATAAAAAAAATAACGATTGTTTTGACATTGTATCTCCAATAAATGTTTTATTTAAGGACTAATAGTTTTAGGAAGAGTTCAGGAAATTAGTTTAAATATTTTTAATTGTTGAGGGATATTCTGGAAAATAGTTTTCTATAATTTCTAAATCAAATTCTTTTAAAATCGATTGGTTTGACTCTCTTTCTAATAAAAACTCAAAGGAATTTTTTATTAACTCAATTTCACTAATTTTAGACGCGGATAAATCTTTATATACTTTTTCAGACATTCGAACTTTATGTTTTGTTGTAGATTCTTTTGTTACTGTGACTTCATAAATTTCTTTATTAATTTTATGAACCTTAATCATTTTTTTTGACATTCACCTTTAAAATTTTCAACATAAACTCCAAATCCTTTGTTCCCAGAAATATAATCTGAAATTTCGTTACTCTTTAAATTAATAGTTAATTTGCGTATGTTCAAAAAATTTGATTCGCATTTGATTTTGTTGTTTTCCCAATTACATTGAATCTGGTTTAAATCATGAAGAACCCCATCTATAAAATTGTATTCTTTAGATTTTACTTCTTCTTTTTTTCCAGATGAGCCAATAAGTTCAAATTCACTTAAGCCAGTACATTTATAGGTGATTGATTTTTCAAAAGCATTTAAATTAGAACTGTAGAGAAAAATAAGGAAAAGACATAAAATTCTAAAATTTTGTATAATAAATGAATTCATATCTATTGAGTTAATTCTTCCATACATTTTGTAAAACTAGGGGTTCCAATATTAAATCCTAAACGTTCACATTTCTTTTTTGCAACAGCACCACTTAATCTTTTAGATGATTTACCATCAATGTTTAATTCTTCTTTAAGTTTTCCTGAGTAATTACATTTAAATTCATATATATCTTGCATTATGAAATCAGAACCTGATTCAACTATACTCTCTTGATTCAGTCCCCCATATATCTTACAAGTTCTAATCATAAATGCGTTAGAATCTTCTCCTCCATAATATTCATCTACAGTTCTTCCAGTGTAGTCATTATGGGGAGCAGGATATTGTATCTCTTGTGTAAAATTTGTTGAACACCCACTTAAAATAATAAAAGCTAAAGATATTAAACATAAAATTTTATTCATAAAATTAATTATATGTCTTTAAAATACATTTTGAAATAAAAGTTAACGTTTTGTTCCAGTAATGATAACCCAACCCTCTCTAGTTTTTGATGGCCCCATTTCAAACCATTCACTATAAATTTTTTTTATTAGTTTTTCTTGAGATTTGAGTATTCCAGATAGTGCAATTTTTCCATTTTTATTGCAATAATTGGATAGTATTGGAGCAAGTAAAGTAAGCGCACTAGATAAAATATTTGAAATAATAATATCAGCTTTATAGTTTTTTATATTTTGACTATTATCCCAAACTATTTCGACATTATTTTTTTTTGCATTTTCATGACTTGCTTTGAGAGCTTGATCATCAATATCTACTCCGATAACATTTTTAGCACCCAATTTTTTTGATGCAATACTTAAAATACCAGAGCCACATCCATAGTCTAAAATAGTTTTATTTTTATTTACATTTTCTATTAGCCATGATAAACAAAGGTGAGTTGTTGGATGAGTACCGGTTCCAAAAGCTAAACCAGGATCTAAAATTAAATTTATTGCTTTTTTATCTTTAATTTTATGCCAAGTTGGTATTACCCATAACCTGTTATCAATATGTATTGGAAGGAATTGAGATTGAGTTAATTTTACCCAATCTTGATTTTGAACAACTGAGGTTTCGAAAAAAAAATCTTCTTTTTTAAATTTATTTTTTAAAGCTATTTTTATTAACTCAATATCTATTGTTTTTTCAAATAAAGCTTTTACAGTGGTATTCTTCCAATATTCCTGAGATTGATTATTTGGCTCCCCAAATATTAATTCTTCGTTATTTTTATCAAGGTTTGTATTCTGAATTGAAGTAGAAATTGCTCCAAGTTCTATTAGATAATCACTTATTGGATCAACATCTTTTTTAATTGTTTGAACATCTAGATTTGTCCAAGACATAGTTTATGATTTAATCCCAAGTTTTTTTTCTAAATAATGAATGCTTACCCCACCGTCCTTGTAAGCTAAATCATTCATTAAATCTAGATGTAAAGGAATATTTGTTTTAATACCTTCAATAGCAATTTCTGATAAAGCAATCCTCATTCTAGCAATGGCTTGTTCTCTATTTTCACCAGTAGCAATAAGTTTACCGATCATAGAATCATAATGGGAAGGGACTTTATATCCTCCATATGCATGAGTATCAACTCTTATACCTGGTCCTCCAGGCAAATGAAACCGAGTAATTATTCCTGGTGAAGGGGTAAAATTATAAGGGTCTTCAGCATTAATTCGACATTCAATTGAATGTCCATTTGATTCAATATTTTTTTGTTTAAAAGATAATTTTTCTCCATAAGCAATTTTAATTTGTTCTTGAACGAGATCTATACCAGTTATTGATTCTGTAACTGGATGTTCAACCTGAAGCCTTGTATTCATTTCGATAAAATAATATTCTCCATTCTCGTAAAGAAATTCAAAAGTACCAGCTCCGACATAGTTAATTTTTTTACAAGCATCTGCACATCTAATAGCAAGTTTCGTTTTTTGTCTTTCTGGAATATTTGGGGCAGGTGCTTCTTCAATAATTTTTTGATGTCTTCGTTGAAGTGAACAATCTCTCTCCCATAAATGAACTGAATTCTTGTGTTTATCTGCAAGAACCTGTATTTCAATATGCCGAGGTTTTTCAAGAAATTTTTCCATATATACAACTGAATTTCCAAACGCAGCTTGAGCTTCACTTTTTGTCATAGAAACTGAATTTAATAACGCCGCTTCAGTATTAACAACTCGCATCCCTCTTCCACCACCACCACCGGCAGCTTTTATAATTACTGGATATCCAATTTTTCTTGCTGTGGCTAAAATATCTGGTGCATCATTTGTCAATGCACCATCCGAACCTGGGACGCAAGGAACCCCAGCTTTTTTCATAGCTTGCTTTGCGCTAACTTTATCTCCCATCAGTCTAATTGTTTCAGAATGAGGACCAATAAAAGTGAAGCCACTCTTTTCAACACGTTCTGCAAAATCTGCACTTTCAGATAAAAAACCATAACCTGGATGAATTGCTTGAGCATCAGTAACTTCCGCTGCACTTATAATTGCTTGAATATTTAAATAGCTTAAATTTGATGGCGCAGGACCAATACAGACAGATTCATCTGATAAAGCCACATATTTAGCTTCAGCATCAGCTTGAGAGTGAACAGTTACTGTTTTTATGCCCATTTCTTTGCATGCACGTAATATTCTTAGCGCAATCTCTCCTCGATTGGCAATTAAAATTTTATCAAACATAGATTATTTTTTATCCAATGACAAATAGTGGCTCGCCAAATTCAACAGGTTGACCGTTTTCAACGAGAATTTTTTCAATTGTTCCATCTTGATCACATTCGATTTCGTTTAGAAGCTTCATTGCTTCAACAATACATAATATGTCACCTTTTTTAACTTTTGCTCCAACATCTACAAATGGTGCTGCATCTGGTGAGGCTGCTCTATAAAAAGTACCTACCATAGGTGAATTTACTGTTTTTTCTTCGATAGATAAATTATTAGCACTTTCTTTTCCAGTAACCTGTTCCTGCGATTTAGCTGGTTCTTGCGTGCTTAATTCTTTAGGTTGAGCTTGAATTATTTGTGGTTGGGATGTTTCAGAGTTACTTCTGCAAATCTTAACTTTTTCTTCACCTTCTGTCAGCTCTAATTCAGATATTCCTGATTCTTGAACTAAATCAATTAATTTTTTTAATTTTCTTAGATCCATAAATACCTCTTATTTATTTAATTTAGCCACAAAGTTTAAAGCAGCGAAATAACCTTCCGTTCCTAAACCACTTATTACGCCTACTGCAATATCTGAAAAAAAAGATTGTTTTCTAAAATCTTCACGTGAAAATACATTTGAAATATGAACTTCGATAAATGGTATTTCCATAGCTGCAAGCGCATCTCTAATAGCAACAGAACTGTGTGTGTAAGCAGCAGGATTTATAATAATAAAGTCACTTTTTAAACTTTGGATTCTATTTACAATTTCTGATTCACTATTACTTTGATAAAAATCAATATCTAGGTTTAATTTATTTGCCTCTTTTGAAAGAGCATCATCAATATCATCAAGCGTTAAGTTTCCATAATGATTTGGCTCACGTTGGCCAAGCAAGTTTAGGTTTGGGCCATGGATGATGGTAATATTTTTTATTTTCATAATTAAAATTAAACTTATAAATTACATTCGAAGAGTGATTTTGACGAAAATAAGAGCTTTTGTCTACATTTTAATGCATCTTAATGTATTTTTATTTGACAGTATTTTTTAGGTAGTTTTTAAGTGTTTTAATATCTAATTTTCCATAAAAACTATTTTGTATTTTACCATTTGGATTTATTAAGACTGTGAAAGGCAAAACACCTCTATCATTCCCTAGAGATTTAGAAATTTCGACTCCTTTCATATCATTTAAAATTAATGATTCATAATATATTGGAGTATCAATTAAGAATTTTTTAACAGCTTCAATCTCATCAATTGCAATTCCAATTAAATTAATTTGTTTGTTCTCACTAAATAGAGTATTAAGATCAGGGATTTCTTCTCTGCAAGGCGCACACCATGTTGCCCAGAAATTTATTAATAACCACTTATCTTTAAATTTTGATAAAGCAATATCTTCATTATTTATATTTTTAGTTATAGAGTTATAAAAAAAACTACTTTCAATATTTTCATGTGATGTTGTTGAATTCATTTTAAAGTAAGCTCCGCCAATCACACTTATAGCCCCTATTAATACAAATATTAATATAATTTTAAGTTTATTCATTTATTTGCTCTAACAAGAATTTTAGAAAAATCTTTCGCATTTTTAAAGCCAATGGTTCTTAGGGCTTTTATTTCATTTCCCTCTGAATTAAAAAATATAATTCCTGGAGGACCAAAAAGATCAAATTCTTTGAGTAGTATTTGATGTTCATTTGTATTTTGAGTTACATCGACTTGTATTAATTCAAATTTTTCCATTAATTTAATTATATCTGGATTAGAAAAAGTAAATTTTTCATATTCTAAACAAGCCACACACCAGTCAGCATAAAAATCTAACATAATTGGTTTTTTATTTGAATCAGTAAGTAAATTTTTAAGATCACTTATATTATTTATAATGATAAATGGTTGATGATGAACTTTTTCACTTTGTTCATGATTAGAATTTATTGATATAGATTTTGTTTGATCATTGAATAAAATTACTGCAACCAAACTTATGATACTTAAAATTATTTTATTTAACTTTTTAATTTTTTGGTTAAACCAAATAAAATAAAAACTAGAAACTAAAAATATTAAAAATAAGCTTGAATAAAATATTAATTCAGAGAGTAATGGCCGGATAATATATATAGTCATTGCTAATAATACACATCCTAGTAATTTTTTTATATTTACCATCCATGGACCTGGTTTAGGAATAATTTTTATTGAAAAAATACCTATGGCTAATAAAGGTAAACACATACCAAGGCTCAAAGAAAAAAGTGAGGTTCCACCAAGAATAAAATCACCTGATTTTCCTATATAAAGAATTGCTGCTGCTAATGGAGGCGCGACACATGGACTAAGAATCAATGAGGAAATAAGTCCAAGTACAAAAACATTAATTGGCTTATCTATTTTAAATCTTTGTAAAACATTTTCTAGTTTATTCTGTAAATTTGATGGCATAGCAATCTCGAATATACCGAACATAGCTAGAGCAAATACAAAATATAAAAAACCAGCAAATATAATAAAATTTGTATTTTGTAGACTTGAAGAAAGCAATGTGCCTGTCATTCCTGCAACAATTCCAAGGAGTGAATAAGTAAAAGTTACTCCAGCAACATAGCTAAGAGTTAAAGGAAGTGATTTCTTTGGATTTGAAGCAATAATAATTCCAGATAGTATGGGAACCATTGGAAGCACACATGGGGTAAGTGACAATAAGAGACCCGATAAGAAAAAGCCTATTAAAGTTAAAATAAAATTTTGATTAGATATTTTAGAAACAAGCACATCAGTTTCTGAAAATTCTATTTTATTGTAGTTATTATTAATTTGACTTAATGAGATTGTTTTAGAAATTGGTGGATAACAGAGCCCCTTTTCACTGCAGCCTTGATATTTAATAATAACTTTATGGTTTTCCGAGAGTGGCTTTTGGGCAATAAATTTAATTTTTGTTGAATTATAAAAAACTTCTTGTTTTCCAAAAAATTCATCTTCTTTAATTTTGCCATTCTCAAAATTTTTCTTTAAATTTAAAAAAGGATCTGTGATTATATCTATTTTAGATTTATACAAATAATAAGTTGGAGCAATATCAAATATTACTTCTAGCTCTTTTAACTCTTTCAAATTATATATTTGAAATTTAAATGCTTTATCAGCAGGTAAAAAATCATTTTTTTTATTGTATAAAGATTGATTTTGACTATCAGCAAGTGCCTGAAAGAAAAAAAGTAAGGATAAAAAAGTAAATAAAAATAGATATATTCGTCGTTTCATTTTTTTAAGATTCTTAATAAGTCTATAATTATAGTATTATTAAAAGTCTATATTTAATTTAAATAGTAAATATCATAACCTATTACTTATGCGCTCGATTCTTCTTTTTTGTTTAATTCTTTTACCATTTGCTGAAATCTGGGGTATTTTTAGATTTGGGTCACTTTATGGTTGGTGGTTTTTATTATATTTGATAGTGATGGTGATATTAGGTTGGAGACTTATTCAGGAAGAAAAAACTTTGGTTTTATCAAGGTTAATGAGTGTTATGGCTCACGGTGGAAATCCTATTGCTTTAATACTTGGGGCTGCAAAAAATTTAATGGCAGGGGGGTTATTTTTATTTCCTGGAATATTTACTGATATTATCGCTATTATATTATTATTAATTCCAATTCAAGAAGATATAAAAAGACAAGATCAAACAGAAAGTAATCCTTTTGAAAATAAAGATTCAGTTAATAAAAAAAATAACTCAAAGAAAGGGGACATTATTGAAGGCGAATATCGTCGCGAAGAAGACCCGGAATAGAATATGTCGTATAAAGTAACTTTAAAATCTTCAGGAAAAACTTTCCAAATTAAACCTAGTCAAACAATTTTAGAGGCAGCTACAATTGCGGGTATTACTATACCTTTTGGCTGTGGTGATGGCATGTGCGGAGCATGTAAAGGAGAGCTTATAAATGGGAATGTAATGCTTGAAGGTTATCAAGAGTCAGCTCTAACCGAAGAAGAAAAATTGGACGGCTTAATTTTATGTTGTAAAGCATTAGCTACTGAAGACATAGTAATTAATATTAGAGGAGATGAAGATGAAGGAGATGAAGTGGTCGAAATAAAAGAAATTTCAGTAAGAATTGAATCAGTAGAAAAATTGAATGAAGATATTATTAAAATGATTTTAAAACTTCAGGATAATGAGACATTAAAATTTAGAGCGGGGCAATATTTAGAATTTATTATGGATGACGATTCTAGAAGAGCATTTTCGTTGGCTAATCCACCTCATGAAAACTTACTGGAGCTTCATTTAAAACTTATTAAAGAAGGTAAATTTACTCAATTTGTTTTTGAAAAAATGCAAGAAAAATCTATTCATCGAGTTGAAATACCAATTGGCGAATTTTACTTAAGGGAAAGCGATAAACCTATAATTTTTGTTGCAGGCGGAACAGGATTTGCTCCTATAAAGTCTATCATTGAAGATATGATCTTCAAGGAAATTAAAAGACCTATATATTTATATAGAGGAGTGAATAAATTTGAGGATTTATATATGAATGACCTTCCTTTTAGATGGGTTAAAGAGAACAAGGACTTTACTTATATTCCAGTTTCTGAAAATAAATCTGAATGTAATAAACAATTAAGGATTGGTTTGGTTCACGAAGCGGTTTTAGAAGATTTTTCAACCCTTGCAGATGTTCAAGTATATTGTTGCGGAACTCCGGGACTAGTAAAAACAGCCTTTGAGTCTTTTATAAAAAAAGGTTTAACAGAAGATCATTTTTTTGCTGATGGTTTTCCATTTGATATACCAAAAAAATAATTAATTTTTTTGTATTAGATCCAATAATGATTTTTCACTTAAATCGTTTGTAACAATCACTTTATCTATAAGATTCTTATAATTACTGTTCTGCAAAAGAGAATCAATTTTTTTATGATTTACAATAAATTTTATTTTGCGAGCACTCATCCATTTCTTAGCAGATTCTTCGAAATGAATTGCACTGTTATAGCTAGAAATTAATAAAAATATAGAACTACAATTTTTAATTTCTTCATTTAATTTTTTTTGTTTTATTTTTAGATAATTTCTTATATAACATTCGCCATAATCAACTTCTGCTCCTTTATCCTCAAGTATACTTTTTAAAGTTTCACGACCATTTGTTCCACGAACGATTAAAATCTTTTTTCCTTGCAGCTTATTAAAGATTTTATTTTTAATTAAATGTTCAGAGTCGTAATCTTCATTTGGACAATAGACATTAATATTAAAATTATTTTTAAGCACTTCTTTTGTCTTAGGCCCAATACTAGAATAAATAATATTTTTAGGTAATTTTATTTGAAGAATTTTAAGGCGGGTTGCAAAAAAATTAACAGCGTTAGTACTTATAAAAATAATATGTTGGTAGTTATTTAAATTACTTAAGATTAAATCAAACTTGGCATAATTCTGGAGAGGTTTTATTTCAGTTAAAGGATGGTTTAATAATAAAACATTTTTATTTTTGAGTTTTTTGAATAAATCAATATTTTTTTCATAAGGCCTAGTAGATATTAGGGCAATATTCTTTTCTGTTAATTTTTCATTCATATTTTTGAAAGAATTTCTTTTGCTCCTTTATCAATGAGAAGCTGACTTAAAGTTTTTCCAATTTTATAAAATTCTGATTTTTCCCCCATACTTTCAGCACGAATAATTTTTGACCCATCAGGCAAAGCCACAAATCCTTGAATAATTAAATTATTTTCAGATATGGATGCATATGCTCCTAACGGAACTGTACAACTACCTGCAAGGGAACGACTAACTATTCTTTCCGCTAAAACACATCTTGAAGTATCAATATCATTTAGAGCTTTAAGTAATTTATTTAATTCTTCATTTCCTGAGAGGACTTCAATACCGAGAGCTCCTTGTCCTGCAGAAGGTATACTAATTTCAGTTCCTAAATATGTCTTAATACGTTTTTTAAGTCCTAGACGTAAAAGACCTGCAGCAGCTAGTATGATTGCTCCATATTGTTTTTTATCTAATTTGTTTAAACGCGTTTGTAAATTTCCTCTCAATGGCTCAATAATTAAATTAGGATATTTTGCTTTAATTTGACTTTGTCTTCTAAGGCTTGAGGTTCCAACTATTGAGCCTTTGGGCATTTCGGCTAAAGAATCAAAATCATTTGAAACAAATGCATCTCTTGGGTCACTTCTCTCAGTGATTGCTATTAGTTGAAATTCATCAGGAATATCCATCGGTAGATCCTTCATGGAATGAACGGCTATATCAGCTTTTTTTTCCAATAAAGCCTCTTCTAGTTCCTTGATGAAGAGACCTTTACCACCAATAGTTGCTAAAGATTGATCTAATAAATTGTCTCCCTGAGTTTTAAACCCTTTAATTTTGATTTTTATGTCTGGATAAAGCATATTAATTTTAGATTTTATATACTCTGCTTGCCAAATGGCGAGAGGACTTTCTCTAGATGCAATTGTAATAGTTTTGATTGTCATAATTTTTAGATTTTAGCACAGAGACTATTTATAGATTAGTCATGCGATTGGTAATTTTCATATATAATTCATTGAATTAATGAATAAAAAATAAATAAAGATGAAAAAAATTACAAAAAAATGGTCACCAAGATTTTCTGAACCAATAAACAATAAAGTTCAAAGATATACAGCATCAGTTAATTTTGATAAAAGATTAGCTATATTTGATATTGAAGGATCTCTTGCGCATGCAGAAATGCTAAAAAAACAAAAAATAATTTCAGCCTCTGATTTAAGATTAATTAAAAAAGGTTTAAATCAAGTTAAAAAAGAAATTATTGCGCAAAAATTTAAATGGATTATTGAGCATGAAGATGTTCACTTAAATATAGAAAACAGATTAACTCAAATAATTGGAATATCAGGAAAAAAACTGCATACAGGTAGATCAAGAAATGATCAGGTTGCTACCGATATGAGATTATATTTAAGAGATGTAGTAGATAATACAATTAATCAAATTAAATCTTTACAAAAAGTAACTTTATCTTTAGCTGATAAACATATTAATACAATTATGCCTGGCTTAACTCATTTACAAGTTGCTCAACCAATTAGTTTTGCGCATCATTTACATGCTTATTGTGAAATGTTCGAGAGAGATAAGCTAAGATTTCAGGAATCTAGAAAAAGAATAAATATTTTACCTTTGGGAGCAGCTGCATTAGCTGGTACTTCTTATCCTATTGATAGAAAGTTTGTGGCAAAACTACTTAAATTTGATAGTGTGATGGATAATTCTCTTGATGCAGTTTCTGATAGGGATTTTTTAATTGAATTTAATGCAAATGCATCTATTTTAATGACTCATTTGTCAAGATGGTCTGAAGAATTAATTATGTGGTCAAGTCCATTTTTTGAATATATTGAGATTTCAGATAGTTTCTGTACTGGTTCAAGTATCATGCCCCAGAAAAAAAATCCTGATGTCCCAGAATTAGTCAGAGGTAAAACTGGAAGAGTTAACGGGCATTTAGTTAATTTACTTTCACTTATGAAAGGACAACCACTTGCTTACAATAAAGATAATCAAGAAGATAAAGAGCCTACCTTTGATGTAGCTGATACGATTTCAGATACTTTAGATATTTTTAAAGAAATGGTTTCTAATTTGAAAGTGTTTCCAGAAAATATGGAAGCTGCAGCTATGAAGGGCTATTCAACTGCAACAGATTTAGCTGATTATTTAGTAAAAAAAGGTATGACATTTAGAGAAGCTCATGGCGTAGTAGCTAAAGTAGTTAAATTTGCAATTAATCAGAAATGTGATTTATCTGACTTAAAATTGAAAGACTTGCAGAAATTTAGTAAATTAATCCTCAAGGACGTTTTCAATTCTTTAGATTTGAAGGGGTCTATTGAGTCAAGAAAGCATATTGGTGCAACAGGGTTTAATTCAATTAAAAAAGCGCTTAAAAAATCTAAAATTAAATTATCTAAATAAATTACTTAGATTATAACCGGCTGCAGAAGTCAATTTTAATATTTCATCAATCGGTCTTTTCCCAGATTCTGATAAAGCCCAAAGCATACTTGATCTTGTTCCTGTTCTACAATAAGCAAAAATCGGTTTTTCTGCTTCATCATAGTAGTCACTGAATTGATCAATATCACTTTGTGAAATTTGACCTCCTATTACAGGTTGATGTACAAAATTAAGTCCACTTTCTATGACTTTATCTTGAATACTTTTGACTGTTATTTGATTTTCTTCCTCGTTGTCAGGACGATTACAAAAAATTGTTTTAAAACCTGCATTTTTTAATTTTTCGACATCTTCTTCTGAAATTTGATCAGATACGACGTAGTCATCAATAATTTTATTTAACATCATGATTTTAGTCCTTTAAAAAAATTTGTAAAAGTTCATTTAGAAATTGTTGTCCTAATAATGTTGGTTTAATCCTACCATTAATTTCCTCTAAAAGTTTTTTGTTCTTTGCAATTGATAGTTCTTTTTTAATTATTTTAATAGGTAAATTTGTTCTTTCCTCAAAAAATTTTTTTTTGAAACCATTGTTAATTCTCAAGGCATTCATCATAAATTCAAATATGCGATCATTAGATGAAAGGAGTCGTTCATTATCAATATAATTATTATTATTTACTTTAGAAATATAGTGCTTTGGATTTTTATGGGAAACATACCTTCGTATTGAATTATTAGATGTAATTTTGCTGTGGGCTCCAGCTCCAATCCCTATATAATCTCCAAAATTCCAATAATTTAAATTGTGTTTGCATTCGCTATCTTTTTTGGCATAGGCTGAAGTTTCATAGTGTAAAAAGCCATTATTAATTAATTTTTTATTAACTAGATCAAATAATTCTGCACTTTCATCATGTGTTGGTAATTTAGGTGGATGTTTATAAAAAAAAGTATTTGGTTCAATTGTAAGGTGATAATAAGATATGTGTGAAGAATTAATATCCATAGCCATTTTAATATCATCATCCAATTCTAATTTTGTTTGTTCCGGCAAAGCAAACATAAGATCTATGTTTACCTTATCAAACAATTTCACAGCAAGATTAGCTGATTCAATTGCTTCTTGTTGATTATGAATCCTTTCTAATTTTTTTAAATGTTTTTGATTAAAGCTTTGAATACCTAAAGACATTCTATTAACACCGACATCTTTATAACCATAAAAAAATTCTTTATCAAGCGTTCCTGGGTTTGCTTCTATAGTAATTTCACAATTTTTTGTAAGGTCAAATCTATTTTTAATTTTAGTTATTATTTTTCTAAATGTTTCAGGATTAAATAAACTTGGGGTACCACCACCAAAAAAAATTGAGCTGATTGGTTTTTTATAATTAATATTGGTATTTTCTAATTGCTTAATCAGAGCTGCGGCATATATTTTTTCATCATTCTTGATATCTTGTTTTTTTAATTCATGGGAATTGAAGTCACAGTATGGACATTTATGAATGCACCAAGGTATATGGACATAAATTGAAAGGGGAATAGTTTTTTCTTTAAACACAGTGGTATGCCAAGGTTAATTTATTTTTTTTTGATTGGACTTTGAAGTTCATCTACTAATTTATGAAGTGTTTTTTTTAATTGCTCGTGAGAGACCTCCATTAATAAACCATCTTCAAAAGCATCTTGAGCAATGAGTTTTAGTTCATCAAAGTTTTCTTTCATAACTTTAATTTTTTCAGTACAAGAGACAATTGATTTATCATCTCTAATCCAAATTGGCCATTCGTTATTCTTTTTTTTCATAAAAGTATTTTAAGTTTTTGTTTTAATTTTTGCAAAGCTTGTGCACGATGACTAATTCTATTTTTTAATTCTGTAGGCAATTCTGCGGCTGATAAATCTGTTTTATAATCCATAAAGATCGGATCATAACCAAAACCATTATTTCCTTTTCTTATTTTTAAAATTTCTCCTTGCCATATCCCTTCTGTAATAATAGGTTGAGGATCATCAAAGTTTCTTATAAAAACAATAGCGCAGTAATAATAGGCTCGACGATTCTTTTTTTCTTTTAAATCCTTAAGTAATTTATCATTATTATCTTCATCATTTCTTTTCTCACCTGCAAATCTTGCAGATAAAACACCTGGTTGACCATTAAGAGATTCAACACAAAGGCCGGAGTCATCTGCTATTGCTGGTAAGTTAGTTTTTTTTGATGCAAATCTTGCTTTTACTAAAGCATTTTCAATAAATGTATTAAAAGGTTCTTCGCAAGATTCAACGCCTAAATCAGATTGAGGAATTATTTCAAATCCAATATTTGAGAGCAAAAATTTAATTTCATTTAATTTTTTACTATTAGATGTAGCTATAACAATTTTTTTCATTTTCTAATTAAGAAATTATTGAATTTTGTATTTTTGTTATTTTTTTAATTCCAAATTCGGCCATATCAATTAAGTTATTCATTTCTTCTCTTGTAAATGACTTTCCTTCAGCTGTTCCTTGAATTTCGATAAATTTCCTAGAACCTGTCATCACTATATTCATATCGGTATCACAAGTTGAATCTTCAATATAATCTAAATCAAGAAGTATTTCTGAATCTTTTATACCAAGTGAAACGGCTGCAACAGAGTCCATAAGTGGGGAATCTTTTATAATTCCTTTATTAATAATACTTTGAATGGCGTCATTTAGAGCTACATATGCACCTGTAATACTTGCTGTTCTTGTTCCACCATCTGCTTGTATAACGTCGCAATCAATTTGAATAGTCATTTCACCAAGTTTTTTTAAGTCAATAATTGACCTTAAACTTCTTCCAATTAATCTTTGTATTTCCTGAGTTCTTCCAGATTGCTTTCCTCTTGATGCTTCTCGTAACATTCTTGTTGATGTTGATCTTGGGAGCATACCGTATTCTGCTGTTACCCATCCTTGATTTTTACCCTTTAAAAAAGAAGGAATATTTTCCTCAACACTCGCTGTGCATACAACATGTGTATCCCCACATTTAATTAAAACAGACCCCTCAGCATGCTTTATGTAATTTCGTATTATTTCTATAGATCTTAATTCGTTGTTTTCTCTTTGTGAGAGTCTCATATATTTCCTTTAATTTAATTCTTTAAATATTTAATTATAATCTATTGGTATATTTAAATATAAAGTTGTTTCTTCTTATTTATGAACATATTAGAGATTAGATTGTTAAAATGATTAAAACTTAAATTAGAGGTGTATATGATTTCAAGTATGACAAGTTTCTTTTTTAAAGAGCATGAAACTGAATTTGGTAATTTAACAATCGAAATAAAAACTTTAAATAGTCGATATTTTGAACTTCAATTGAAGTTGAGTGAGGATTTGAAAACTCTCGAGCCAAAAATAAGAAATCAGATATCAAAAAGTATAAGTCGAGGGAAAACTGATTTTAAAATATACTTAAAGCCAATCGAGAATAATTTTGATTTTGAAAAATTAGATTTGGCACAAATTAAAAATTTAATTAGAACCTCTGAAAAAGTTTCTTCATTTATAACTTCTCCTCAACCAATTAATCCGCTTGAATTGATTCGACTTACTGGCAGTAAAAAAAATAATTTTGAGATTAAGAAATTAGAAAAAATTATATTAAAACATTCACAAAATGCCCTTAAAAAATTGATAATAGATAGAAATAGAGAAGGAACAAAAATAAGGAAAATTATAATAGTCAAATTAAATCAAATTGAAAAGTTGGTTTTTAAAGTAAATAAAATTTTACCCAAAGCAATCAAGTTACATAAGAATAAAATTAATGATAAATTTAAGGCAGCATTAATTAATTTAGACCAAGATCGTTTAAAACAGGAGTTGTTAATTTTTATTCAAAAAGGTGATGTAGAAGAAGAATTAGATAGATTAGGAGCACATATATCAGAATTAAGAAGGCTACTAAATAATTCAGAACCAGTTGGTAAGAAAATAGATTTTTTGATGCAAGAGTTTAATAGGGAAGCAAATACTTTGGGCTCGAAATCTATCTCGAAAGACATATCGCAAATATCAATTAATTTAAAAGTATTGATTGATCAAATAAGAGAGCAAATACAAAATATAGAGTAAAAATTATGACATCTTTAAAAGGAAATTTATATATTATTACTGCTGCATCTGGAGCAGGTAAAACTTCATTAGTTAAGGCTTTAGTAGTTAAAAATCCTGATTTGAGTGTATCTATTTCTTATACAACTAGAAAGCCAAGGCGCGGAGAAAAAGATGGAGAAGATTATTTTTTTGTAGATGAAAATAAATTTCAAAGAATGATCAATGATAACGAATTTTTAGAGACGGCAAAATGTCATGGTGCTTTTTATGGCACTTCTAAACTTTCAGTTTTAGAAAAACTTAACAAAGGCATAGATATTATTTTGGAAATAGATTATCAGGGTGCGTTTAGTATAAAAAAATTATTTTCGGAGTCTATTAGTATTTTTATAATTCCACCTTCAATCGAGGCCTTAGAGTTTAGATTGAATAGTCGAGGTCAGGATAGTAAAGAAGACATAAAGTTACGAATTGCTGCTGCGAGAAATGAAATGAGTCATTTAGAGAAATTTGATTATGTTACAATTAATGATAATTTTGAGAAATCTTTATCGGAACTTAATATTATTATTAGCCAAAAGTCAGAAGCTATTGAATTAGAAACAAAGAATCAAATAATAAATCATAAATTATTGATTGATACATTAAGAAAATAAATTAAGAGGATTACAAAATGGCAAGAATAACTGTTAATGATTGTTTAGAGCAAATACCTAATAGATTCCAATTAACTTTAGTTGCTGCATATAGATCAAGGCAACTGGCTAATGGAGCAGAGCCGTTGATTGATACATCAGGTTCTAATGATAAGCCGTCTGTATTGGCTTTAAGAGAGATCGCAGCTGGCTTAGTTAGCGCTGATATTCTTAAAAAAAGTACATCTTGAGTAGGTAATTTTAATTACATATTATTTTAAATAAAATGGATAAAACCGCTCATAAAAATAAGGCGGAAAAACTATTAAAAGTAAATTCTTCAGTTTTACCCGCAGATAGAAAAAATTCAAAGCTTACAAAGTTATTAAAAGTTTATCTTCCACAAAAAGAGATAGAACAAATATGGGAAGCTTATCGCTATAGTGATAAAGCACATACTGGGCAAAAAAGGATAAGTGGAGATGATTATATTTCACATCCAGTATCAGTAGCATGTATAGCATCTAAATTTCATTTAGATGCACCGTCAATTCAAGCAGCATTACTTCACGATGTAGTAGAAGACACGCCTTCAACTGCTAATGATATCAAGAAAAAATTTGGCTCTCAGGTTGCTAAATTAGTCGATGGGTTATCAAAATTAGATAAAGTCCAATTCGCAAATGACACTGAAGCACAGGCAGAAAACTTCAGAAAAATGCTTTTAGCTATGTCGCAAGACGTAAGAGTAATTTTAATAAAATTAGCAGACAGATTACACAATATGCAAACACTAGCGCCTCTAAAGCCAAATAAAAGAAGACAAATTTCACAAGAGACTTCGGATATATATGCACCAATTGCAAATAGATTGGGTTTAAATGGGGTTTACCAAGAACTTGAGGATTTAAGTTTTCAATATATTCATCCTATGAGATATAAAACTATAAATAAGGCTATTATAACTAGCAGGGGCAATAGAAAAGAAATTATTGAAAAGACTCTTATAGAAATTGAGGAAAAATTAAAAGAAGTAGATTTAAAAGCTGAAATTACTGGACGTGAAAAAAATCCTGCCAGTATTCATAGAAAAATGCTAAAAAAACACACTAATTTTTCTCAAATAAATGATATCTATGGATTTAGAATTATTGTAAGTGATTTAAACGAGTGCTATTTAACTTTAGGCGCTTTACATTCTTTATACAAACCTATACCTGGCAAATTTAAAGATTATATTGCTATTCCAAAAGCTAACGGATACCAGTCGCTTCATACGACATTATTTGGTCCATTTGGAATGCCTTTTGAAATTCAAATTCGCTCTGAGAATATGCACAAATTGGCTGAAGCTGGCGTTGCTGCTCATTGGTTATATAAAAATAAAGACTCTCATGTAACTGAATTGCAGCAACAAACAAATCAATGGTTAAAAAGATTATTAGAAATTCAAACTGAGAGTAGCGATTCATTTGAGTTTCTTGAGCATCTTAAAATTGATTTATTCCCTGATGAAGTTTATGTTTTTTCACCTAAGGGAAAAATATTTGCCTTACCAAAAGGGTCTACAACAATTGATTACGCATATGCTGTTCATACTGATGTTGGAAATAGTGCAATGGCCTCAAAAATAAACCAAGAATTAGTCCCTTTAAGATCAGAGATTTCAACTGGCGATCATATTGAAATTGTCACGGCTTCCGTTGCAAAACCTAACCCTGCTTGGCTAAATTTTGTAATTACAGCTAAAGCACGCTCACAAATAAGATTATATTTAAGATCTGCTGAAAATAAGGATTTAGTTATTTTAGGTAATAATATGCTTAATAATGCACTTAAAGCTTTTCATGTTGGACCAGCAGCAATAAAAAAGAGACATTGGGATAAATTAATTTTAGATTATCATTTAGATTCTAAGGATAATATTCTTATTGATATTGCTTTAGGTAAAAGAATCAACGTAATGGTTGCACATCAATTAACAGCTATTATTGATGGAACAAAGAAAACAAAAAAACAAACTAAATTTTTAGATGTTATAACTATTAAAGGCTCTGAGGGAATGGCAATACAGTTGGCAACATGTTGCCACCCAATCCCTGGAGACCCAATCTTGGGATTTATAAATAAAGACAGAGGCTTAATTATTCATACTCATGATTGCCCTGGGATAAGAAAAGTCAAGCTAGATCATGACAAATGGGTAGATGTTGAGTGGGAACCAAATCCAAATACTTTTTTCAATGTTAGTTTGAATATACTTGTTATAAATGAAAGAGGCATACTAGCAAGAGTAACATCCGTTATAGCTGAATCAGAAGCAAATATTGATAATATTTCTGTTGATGAAGGCGATGGAAGTTCTTTTGCAAATTTAAGATTTATAGTTCAAGTTAGAAATCGATTACATCTAGCAGATCTTATTAGAAATTTAAGAAAAATCTCTAAAATTAATAGAATCAATCGTGTAAAATCTTTGGTTTAGAAAAGGATTAGTTATGAAAAAAGTTGCTATAAACTCAAAAAACGCACCTGAAGCTATTGGCCCATATAGTCAGGCAATTCGAGGAGGGAACATAGTATTTCTATCTGGACAAATTCCATTAAATCCAAATACTATGGAAATAGTAGACGGTATTGAAGCACAAATAAAGCAAGTCTTTGAAAATCTAAGTCATGTAATTAAAGAAGCTGATGCTAGTTTTGATGACGTTGCTAAACTAAATATTTATTTAACTGACTTATCAAATTTTGGATTGGTTAATGAAATTATGAAGACTTATTTTTCAGAGCCATTTCCTGCAAGAGCTGCTATTGGGGTTGCGTCACTTCCAAAAGGAGCTCTAGTTGAAGCTGATGGATTTTTAATTTTAGAGTAATTAATTAATTATTAAAATTGCCAAAACAACTCTTTACACAATTACAATCAAAGAAACTAAAAAAATTAGGTATTTTAAATAGTTTAGATTTATTACTTCATTTACCTATAAGGTATGAGGACGAAACTCAAATTGATTTAATAAAGAATATAACTCCAGGACTGATGTTTCAAGTTGAGGCAAAAATAATTAGTATAGATTTAACTTATCGGCCAAGAAAAAATTTGATTGTTCATGTTAGTGATGAATCTGGCGATTTAAAATTGAGATTCTTAAATTTTTATCCGAGCCAGATAAAACAATTTGAAAAAGGAAAGATTTTAAGAATTTATGGTGAGATAAAATCAAATTCTTTTTTATTTGAAATGATTCATCCAAAATATGAATTTGTAACACCAAAAACACCAATCAAAGATTTTTATTCACCAATTTATCCTTCAACTGAAGGTTTATCCCAAAAAATGTTTTTTAAATTGGTACAGAAAGTATTTGAAAAAGAAAATTTTGAAACTCAATATCCTGATTATTTTAAAAAATTATATACAAAAAGAAAACTACCATCATTATTAGAGTCTCTAAAATCTATTCACAAGCCATCAAATAAATTTGAAAAGAAAATCTTTGATGATAGAAAAAGTATTTACCACCAAAGATTAATTTATGATGAATTACTTGCACATCAATTTTTCTTTCGTGGACAATATCATTTAAATAAGTCCTACAAAGCTAGTCCAATTTCATATTCAAATACTGCACAAGAAAATTTTTTAAGTAATTTAGAGTTTAAATTAACAAAAAAACAATATTCGGTTTTTTTAGATATTAAAAATGATTTGGGTCAAGATTTCCCAATGAATAGATTGTTACAAGGGGATGTGGGTAGTGGAAAAACAGTTGTTGCAACAATGGCTGCAATTCAAGTTATTAAATATGGTCATCAGGTTGCATTTATGGCCCCAACAGAAATTCTGGCAGAACAACACTTCGAAAAACTTTCCTCTTGGCTAGTTAAGTTAGGTATTAATGTTGAACTTTTAAAAGGAAGTATGAGCGCAAAGTCAAAGGCTGCATCATATGAAAGAATTAAAAATGGTAAAGCTAATTTAATTATAGGAACTCATGCATTAATTCAGGATAAAGTAGAATTTAAACTTCTTGGCTTCTATATTATTGATGAACAGCATCGTTTTGGAGTTAAACAAAGGTTAGCTTTAAGAAAAATTAATAAAAATTTTGAACCCCACCAATTAATGATGAGTGCTACACCAATTCCAAGAACTTTAGCAATGAGTTATTTTTCTGATATGGATGTCTCCATAATTGATGAACTACCTCCTGGAAGAAAACCTGTCAAAACAAAAATTTTTTCAGATAAAAAAAGAGATGAAATCTTAAAAATAATAGATCATCACTGTTTGAACGGTGAACAGGTTTATTGGGTTTGTCCTTTGGTTGAGGAAAGTGAAACTCTTCAATTAGAAACAGCCGAACAAACATTTAAAGTACTATCAGATTATTTTATAAATCATAAAGTAGGATTAATTCATGGTCGACTTGATTCTAGTCAAAAAAAAGAAATTATGAATCAATTTAAAAATAATCAAATTAAAATTTTAGTCGCGACTACTGTAATTGAAGTAGGTGTTGATGTACCAAATGCTACATTAATGATTATAGAAAATTCTGAAAGGATGGGGCTTTCTCAATTACATCAACTAAGAGGAAGAATCGGTAGAGGAGAAAAAGAAAGTATTTGTATTATGCTCTATCAAAAAAAATTATCTGATCTTTCCAGGAGGAGATTGAAAGTAATTTATGAAAATATTGATGGTTTTAAGATTGCTGAAGAAGATTTAAAAATAAGAGGCCCAGGAGAATTTTTAGGTTTGAGACAAAGCGGACTTCCTACATTGAAGATTGCTGATTTAGACCGTGATTTTGAATTACTAGAAACTATAAAAAAAGATGCAGATTCTCTTTTAAGAACAAATTCTAAAGATATAACTAATCATATCAATAGATGGCACAGAAACTATCAAGAAGTAGGAAGGTCGTAAAAGTATGTGGAATAAAAATATTCAAATAGAAAATAAATTAAAGTACTGGCTTATAGACATGAAATCATTAAGCTATCGAATAAGAAATATAGCAAAATTTGAAATTATTCCAATAAATGCAAGAAAAAATAGAGTCTTTTCAAATGAAAAAAAAGTATTTGGCTATAAAAAATCAGAAGATTTATATCTTAGAGAAGTTTTAATATATGCAAATAAAATTCCAATTATGTATGCTAGAACAATCTTACCTATAGCGCATTTAAGAGGGTTTTGGAGGAATATTAAAAAATTAAAAAATAAACCCTTAGCTGATATTGTTTTCAACAATAAAAAGATTTTAAGATCTCATTTTAAATTTAGAAAACCGTCTTATAATGATGAATTTTCTAAAAGAATAAGGGGGCTTAGCCTAAAAAAAACAAAAATACTTGCTATAAGAGAATCTACCTTTCGAAATAAAAATGAAAAAGTTTTGTTAACGGAAGTTTTTTTTAACAATTTTGATCAATTCCAATATTTAGATGACTAAATTATCAGCATTTATTAATTTAACTAGAATTAATAAACCAATCGGGATATTTTTGTTGTTATGGCCTACATTAACTGCAATTTTTTTAGCATCAGAGGGGGTTCCTAATATATATATTTTATTGATTTTTATTTTAGGTACTGTCCTTATGCGATCTGCTGGATGTATTATGAATGATTTAGTTGATCGTAATATAGATTCTTTTGTAAAAAGAACAAAAAATAGGCCTATTGCAGCTGGAATAGTTAGGCCAAAGGAAGCAATAATTTTAGTATTAATTCTCCTAGTTTTTTCATTTTTTCTTGTTATTCAATTAAATATCTTTTCTATAGGCATGGCTTTTTTGGCTGTTGTATTATCTTTAACCTATCCTTTTACTAAACGTTTCTTTTTCATCCCCCAGCTATATTTAGGTATTACTTTTGGTTTTGGTATATTAATAGCTTTTACAGCCATTCAAAATAAAATTCCTCTAGAAGCATTTATTTTATTTTTGGCAAATATTTTTTGGGCTTTTGCTTATGATTCTCATTATGCAATTACAGATATGAATGATGATAAAAAATTAAATATCAACTCAAGTGCATTAACATTCGGTAACAAAACTATAATGATGATTATATTAAGTTATATTTTTATGTTTATTAGTTTATCAATGATAGGAATTTTAAAGGAATACGGTTTAAACTTCTTTTTAATATTAACTATTGCCTTTATTATTTGCCTTTACGGATGTTTTGAGAGTAGAAAAATGGAACCACACAAAAATTTTGAGGCATTTTTAAGAAATAATTATGTAGGAATAATAGTATTAATAGGATTTATTTCTCAAGTTCATAAAATTTAGTTTTAACATTAAAAAATTGACACACCACACTAAAATAGACTAAAATTCGCATCTTAATTTTTTTAATGCAAAATAGGTACATAAAGAAATAATGAAAACATTTTCAGCTAAATCACATGAAGTTAAAAGAGATTGGTTATTAGTGGATGCTACTGATGCGACTTTAGGAAGACTTGCTAGCGCAATTGCGCATAGGTTGAGGGGAAAGCACAAGTCTATTTATACACCACATGTTGATACTGGAGATTATATAGTTGTAATTAATGCAGAGAAAATAAAAGTTACTGGAAATAAAACTGATGATAAGATTTATCATAGACACACTGGATTTCCAGGAGGCCTTTATTCAACAAGCTTTAAGAAATTACAGGAAAAGTTTCCTGGAAGAGCTTTAGAAAAAGCAGTTAAGGGAATGCTACCTAAAGGACCTTTAGGTTATGCAATGGTAAAAAAAATGAAGGTATATGCTGGAAGTGAGCACAATCATTTAGCACAACAACCCCAACAAATAACCTTATAAACTTAGGATTTTTTAATGATCGGTAAATATTATTACGGAACAGGAAGAAGAAAAAGCTCTATTGCTAGGGTCTTCATTCAGCCAGGAAAAGGAAATATTGTAATAAACAATAAACCTATGGAAGAATATTTTACTAGATATACTTCACAAATGATAATGAAACAGCCATTAGAATTAACTAAAAATACTTCAACCTTTGATATAAAAGTAAATGTTATTGGAGGAGGCGAATCTGGTCAAGCTGGTGCAGTAAGACATGGAATAACAAGGGCTTTAATGGACTATGATATTGAACTTAAGTCTGATTTATCTAAAGCAGGTTATGTAACTCGAGACGCTCGTGAAGTTGAACGAAAAAAAGTTGGTTTGAGAAAAGCGAGACGAGCTAAACAATTTTCCAAACGATAAATTGTTTAAAAGAATTCAAAAAGCCGCTTTATGCGGCTTTTTTATTAAACAAAAATTTTTAACAATGTAGAATGTAATTAATAATTATGAATAAAAAGATAAAAGTAAGTATTGTTGGCGGTTCTGGATACACTGGTATCGAATTATTGAGATTACTAGCTCTTCATCCTCACGTAGAGATTCTTTATATTACTTCGAGAAATGATGCTGGTAAATTTGTGTGTGACATATATTCTTCTTTAAGAGGAGTATTAAGTCATAAATTTGTTGATCCTGATAAAGTTGAATTAGGTAATTCGGACTTAGTTTTCTTTGCTACTCCAAGTGGTATTGCTATGAATTATGCTAAAAAGTTGTTAGAAAAAGGTATTAAAATTATTGATTTAGCTGCTGATTTTAGAATCAAGGATGTAAAAAAATGGGAAAAATGGTATGAAATGACTCATAAATGTCCTGATATCGTAGAAAAAGCTATTTATGGTTTACCAGAAGTAAATAGGAATTTGATTAAGGATGCACAGATTGTAGCTAATCCTGGTTGTTATCCTACTGCAATTCAATTAGCATTGAACCCTCTTTTAAAAGAGGGCTTAATAGATCCAATATCTATAATAGCGGATGCAAAATCAGGAATTAGTGGCGCAGGTAAAAAAAATCATAACGATTTATTATTATCAGAGGCAAGTGAAAATTTTAAAGCATATTCGATAACAGGGCACAGACATCTTCCAGAAATTGAAGAAAATTTAACCAAAAACTCTACAATAGGAGAGGTAAAGGTCTTATTTACGCCCCACCTTTTACCAATTTCAAGAGGAATTCATGCTTCAATTTACGTAAATTGTATAAAAGATTTTGATCCTTCTGGAATTTTTAAGAAATACTATGCAAATGAGCCTTTTATTGATGTTTTAGAAAAAAATTCATGTCCTGAAACCAAATCAGTAAGAGGCTCAAATATCTGTAGAATATCTTATTTTAAAGTGCCTGACACAAACCAACTTTTAGTCTTGGTTGTTATAGATAATTTAGTTAAAGGAGCAGCAGGACAAGCTATTCAAAATATGAATATAATGATGAAATTTGAAGAAACTCTTGGCTTACAATCCATACCTTTGGTTCCTTAAATAATGAAAAATATATCAAAAAAAAGAAATTACAAATTAACGGCTAGAAGAGCTAGAATAAATACAGGGAGCATTTGGCCGAGTTATTTAGTAATAGCTATATTTTTTACTACTATTGGATTTGGAGTAGCGTATCATTTTTTTAATGGGGGTAAATCAATCAATTTTTTGCTCACAATAAATGATTTAGAGGAATTTAGTATGGAACAAGAGAAAGAAGCGCTTGCATTAAAATTAGAATTAAAGATGTCAAGGATATCTTATGAAAAAATTGCAAAGACCTTAAAAGAAACAAAAGAAGAGAATACTGAATTGAAAGAAAGTGTTTTATTTTATGAAAAAATTGTAGGGAAAAGAAAAAAATAAGATTATGTTTAAAAAAAAGAAAAAATTAGGCGCTATAGATACATTGATAGACAAAGACTTTGTTATAAAGGGAAACACTACTTTTTCGGGTGGATTAAGATTGGATGGTAAACTTTATGGAGATTTAACGTTCGTAGAGGATTCAGGTGGCACTCTTATTATGGGCGAACATAGTAAAATAAAAGGAAGGGTAACAGTTGAAACAGCAATTATTGCTGGTGAAATTGTAGGAGATATAAAATGTCATGATTACTTAGAATTACAACCAGGCTCTGTTATTAATGGGAATATTGAGTATAATTCAATTGAAGTACATGCAGGAGCAAAAGTTAGCGGAGATTTAAGGCAAATAACTAAATCTCAAATTAAGGCACAAAAAAAATTACCTTTTAAAAAAGATAAGGTAATAGGAGAAAAAAATGACAACTGAAATTAAAATGCCAACACCAATTAATTTCACAGACAATGCAGTGAACAAAGTTAAAGAATTAATAGCTGAAGAGGGTTCACCAGATCTTAAACTAAGAGTTTTTGTTAGTGGTGGTGGATGCTCTGGTTTTCAATATGGCTTTACTTTTGAAGAAGTAATTAATGAAGATGACACACAAGTAATTAAAGATTCAGTAACTTTATTGGTTGATCCGATGAGTTTACAGTATCTAAATGGAGCTGAAATTGATTATCAAGATAATGTTCAAGGATCACAATTTGTGATTAAAAATCCTAATGCTACAACTACTTGTGGTTGCGGATCTTCTTTTTCCGCTTAAAGATTAGGGACATCTCTTCGTAATTTTCCCGTATAAATTTGTCTTGGACGACCTATTTTAGATTTTTCATTTGTCAACATTTCGTTCCAATGTGCAACCCAACCAGCTGTTCTTGCTAGAGCAAAAACTGCAGTGAACATAGAATTTGGTATGCCTAAGGCTTTCATTACAATACCAGAGTAAAAATCAACATTGGGGTATAATTTTTTCTTGACAAAATAATCGTCTTCAAGAGCAATCTTTTCTAATTTAAGAGCTAATTTAAATATAGGATCATTTCGAAGACCTAATTCATCTAATACTTCATAGCAAGTAGCTTTCATTATAATTGAGCGGGGATCTTTATTTTTATATATACGATGACCAAACCCCATTAAACGAAAATTATCTGATTTGTCTTTGGCTCTCTTGATATATTCGCCTATTCTTCTTTCGTTTTTAATTTCACCGAGCATTTTAAGTGTTGCTTCATTTGCTCCTCCATGAGCAGGCCCCCATAAAGATGCTATACCTGCCGCAATACAAGCAAATGGGTTTGCTCCTGATGAACCAACAAGTCTTACAGTTGAAGTTGATGCATTTTGTTCGTGATCAGCATGTAAAATAAGAATTTTTTCAAATGCTTTGGTTATAATTGGATTTTGTAAATACTTAACATTTGGTCCAGAAAACATCATATTAAGAAAATTTTCTGAATAACTAAGTTCCTCTTTAGGATATACAAAAGGACTTCCATTACTGTATGCAAAACTCCATGCAGCAATAGTTGGTACTTTAGCAATTAATCTTTGTGCGGATAATTTTCGATGATTTAGATTACTAACTTTCATAGTTTCATCAAAGTAGAAAGCTGACATAGAACCTACAACACCTACCATAACTGCCATTGGATGAGCATCTCTTCTAAAACCTCTAAATATATTGGTTAGTTGATCATGAAGTAGACTGTGTTCTTTAATTGAATTAGTAAAAATTGTTTTTTCTCTAGAATTAGGCAATTCTCCATTGAAAAGTAAGTAAGCGATATCTAAGAATTCGCATTTTTCTGCTAATTGTTCAATTGGATGTCCTCTATGAAGAAGTTCACCTTTACCTCCATCGACAAAAGTAATTGCGGATGTACATTCTGCAGTTGAGGAAAAACCAGGATCAAATGTTTTAATACCATGAGAGTGAAGTGAGCTAACGTCTATTGCTGGATAACCTACAGTACCCTCTAAAACTGGGAGATTAAGATTTAATGTGTCTACATTTATATTTGCTTTTAATTTAGCCATAAACATTATCTAAGTTAATAAAGAATGCGTATTATACCTAACTAGGCTATATATTAATAATGAATTACACCAAGAATTCTATATCCTTTAGAGCCAGTAATAGAAGGTGAATTATTGTATTCTTTGTTAAGACATTTTTCTGCAAGCCATGCAAATGCAATAGCTTCGACTTGTTGAGCGGGAATATTCAGTTTATCTGTAGTATTAACATTAATATCTATAATTGATTCTAATCTCTCAATTAAAAATTTGTTTTGACTACCCCCGCCGCATATATAAATTTCATCAATATTAGAGCAATATTTTTTTACAGCGTCGCTTATTGAAACTACAGTTAATTCAAGTAAAGTTCTTTGAATATCTTCAGCTGTATATTTTTTAATATTAAATTTATTTAACCAATTTATATTAAAGAGATCTCTACCAGTACTTTTGGGTAAAGATTTTTTAAAAAAAGATTCTTTTTTAAAATTTAATAATAAATCATTTATCAGTTTTCCTGATCTTGCCCATTTGCCTAAATTATCGTAATTTTTCTTCTTATTAATGTAAATCCAATGATCTAATAAAATATTTCCAGGCCCGCTATCAAATCCAATAATTCGTCCATCACTTGGTAAAAAAGTTATATTAGCTATTCCACCAATATTTATAATTACTCTATTTATTTTATTTTTAAAAAAAAATTCATTATGAAAAGCTGGAACTAGAGGTGCTCCCTGTCCTCCAGCTTGAATATCTCTATTTCTAAAATCTGATACAACGGTAATTTTAGTTAATTCAGATAACAGTCCTGCATTTCCTAATTGAATAGAATAACCATTTTTGGGAAGATGACGGATAGTTTGGCCATGATAACCAATACATTTGATATCTTTAGCTGTTAATTTTAATTTTTTTAAAATTTTTTTAATACCAATCGCAGTAATTTTGGCATGAAATAATGACATTTCAATTGACTTTAAAAGATCTGAATGTTGATTCGAATGTAGTGCTAAAAACTTTTTTTTAGTATTCTCTGTATAAGGAATATTTATAAAATCAATAATATTAATCGCTTTATTTTTTTTATCAATGAGAACAATATCGATTCCATCAAGACTTGTTCCCGACATTACTCCGAATAGTAAAGAAGAATTTTTCATATTTTTAATTGTGATTGTTTTAATTTTATTATTCAAGTATTTAAAATAATAAAAGTCAGATTTTTTTAAGCTGATAATTGATATAGAATTAAATTAAATTAAATTTTTGAGAGAAATAGTGAATAAAAAAGAAGAATTAGAATTAATTAGAAGAGGTGCTGATGAAATTTTAATTGAATCAGAATTGATAGAAAAACTTAAGAAGGGGACTCCTCTTAATGTTAAAGCTGGATTTGATCCAACAGCTCCAGATCTTCATCTAGGCCACGTAGTTTTACTTAATAAGTTAAGGCAATTTCAAGATTTGGGACATATAGTTTATTTTTTAATAGGGGATTTTACTGGAATGATAGGGGATCCAACTGGAAAGAATACCACGAGGCCTCCACTATCTGAAGAAGAAGTTAAATTAAATGCAAAAACTTATTCTGACCAAGTTTTTAAGATTTTAAATAAATCCAAAACAAAGATTGTTTTTAATTCTAAATGGCTAAAAGATCTTGGTGCAGAAGGAGTTGTAAAGATTGCTTCAACACATACTGTTGCTAGAATGTTAGAAAGAGATGATTTTGCAAAAAGATATAAAGCAAACCAACCAATTTCTATTCATGAATTTTTATATCCATTACTTCAAGGTTACGATTCTGTTGCATTGAAAGCAGATATAGAAATTGGGGGAACGGACCAAAAATTTAATTTATTGATGGGACGAGAATTACAAAAAAATTCTGGTCAAGATCCTCAATGTATTCTAACAATGCCACTTTTAGAAGGTTTGGATGGTGTTCAAAAGATGTCAAAATCATCAAAAAATTATATTGGCATAAATGAAGCTCCTGAAATAATTTTCGCAAAACTTTTATCTTTATCTGATGAATTAATGTGGCGATATATTGAATTATTATCATTAAGTTCATCTGATCATATAAATTCATGGAAACAAAGAACAAAAAACGGGGAAAATCCAAAAAATATTAAGGTAGAATTTGCTAAAGAAATTGTTGAAAGGCTTTATGATAAACAAGCTGCAAAAAAGGCCGAAAATAATTTTAATATAAGAGCTAAAGGTGATATTCCAGAAAATATTGAAGAGTATTCATTTTCGATTATAGATTCGAACAGTTTAAATATTCCTCAATTGTTAAAAAAAATTAATTTAGTTAAAAGTACTTCGGAAGCTTTAAGATTAATAAAAGGTGGAGGTATCAAAATTAATGGAGATAAAATTGAAGACTCTGAATTTTTTATCGCTAAAGGTAAAGCTTTTACCATCCAAGTCGGCAAAAGAAAATTTGCAAAAATTAACACTAAGTAGAGATAACATTATTCTTTCAATTTATTGAATTTATTGATATAATTCGCAGTGTTATGGGCCTATGGCCCTTTTTTTGTTTTTAGGGCTTGTAATTGATAGAGATAGAGGAATCAAAAAATGACTGTAGATCTTGAGACGTTAATTGAGAAGAATGTTTCAAAATTAGGTTATGAGTTAGTTGATTTTGAAATAATCAACAAGGGTGAATTATTAAGGATATTTATTGATCAACCAAATTCTATAACAATTGATGATTGTGTTGATGTAACAAATCAACTTAAGCATATTTTAATTGTAGAAGAGGATGTAAGTTTTGATCGATTAGAAGTTTCTTCTCCAGGGATGGACAGAGTAGTTAAAAAACTTAATGATTTTGAAAGATTTAAAGGTGAAAAAATTAAAATTAAAACTCGTATAGCTATTGAAAATAGAAGAAATTTTGTTGGAATTTTGCAAGGAATAAAGAAAGATTTAATTTTAATAAAACTTAGTGATGCTTCACTAGAAATTAAATTAGACAATATTGAGAAGGCTAGATTAGACCCAGAATTTTAGATAACGTATTAGCGGAGAAAATAGATGAGTCGTGACATATTATTATTAGTAGATGCTCTTGCACATGAAAAAAACGTCGCTAGGGAAGTGATTTTTACTGCATTAGAATTAGCTTTAGCATCTGCTACCAAAAAAAAGCAAGATGCTGGTGTGGATATTCGCGTAGAAATTGATCAAGAAACTGGAGAATATAAAACTTTTAAATGTTTGACTATTTTACCAGAAGAAGAAATTGAAAATCCAATTGCTGAAATAACTCCTCATGATGATAGATCTGAAGGTAAGACTGTTAACGATGTTATTAAAGAATTAATCCCTTCAGAAGAATTTGGTAGGATCGGTGCTCAAGCAGCAAAACAAGTTATTTTACAAAAAGTTAGGGAAGCAGAGAGAGAACAAATTCTTAAAGATTTTTTAGCACAAGATGAGAAGCTTGTATCTGGTCAAATAAGAAGAATGGAAAGAGGTAATGCCATAATTGAAATTGGAAGATTAGATGCAATTTTACCACGTGAACAGATGATACCTAAAGAAAATCTTAGAATAAGTGACCGTATAAGAGCAATTTTAATTAAGATTGATGACACCGTAAGAGGGCCTCAATTAATTTTATCAAGAATAGCCCCAGAATTTTTAATTAGATTATTTGAATTAGAGGTTCCAGAAATAGAAGAAGGTTTGCTAGAAATTATGGCTGCATCGAGAGATCCGGGATTAAGATCAAAGATTGCTGTTAAGGCAAACGATCAAAGGCTTGATCCAGTTGGAACATGCGTAGGAATGAGAGGTTCAAGAGTTCAAGCAGTTACTAGTGAATTAGCAGGTGAAAGAGTTGATATTGTTTTATGGTCAATTGAGCCAGCGCAATTTGTTATAAATGCAATGGCACCAGCTGAAGTTTCAAGTATTGTAGTTGATGAGGACAAACATAGTATGGATTTAGTTGTTTCAGAAGATCAATTAGCTCAGGCAATTGGAAGAAATGGTCAGAATATAAGATTGGCTTCTGAACTAACCGGTTGGGAATTAAATATTCTTACCGAAGAGCAATCAGATCAAAAAACAAAAGAAGAATACACCTCTGCCAGCCAATTGTTTATTGAGAAACTGGACGTTGATGAAGATGTCGCAGACATTCTAGTGCAAGAAGGTTTTTCTTCTTTAGAAGAAATAGCATATGTACCAATTGAAGAAATGGTTCAAATTGAAGCTTTTGATGAAGAAACTGTTAATGAGTTAAGATCTAGAGCAAGTGCAGTAATTTTAACTGCTGCCATTGCGAAAGAAGAAAAGGTATCTGAGCCAGCAGACGATCTTTTAGGTATGGATGGAATGGATTCTGATACCGCAAAACTTTTAGCATCCAAAAACATTATTACTATGGAAGATTTGGCAGAATTAGCAGTAGATGAGTTAATAGAATTAGTCAAAATGGATGAAGAAAGAGCAAAAGCACTAATTATGACAGCACGAGCACCATGGTTTGTTTAAAAAATTTTAGTGGAGCAGTTGATGGGAAAATCAAACGTAGAAGAGTTTGCTAGTGAATTGAGTTTACCGATAGATTTATTACTCGAGCAATTGAAAAGTGCTGGAGTAGACAAATCAAGTGCATCCGACGAGCTTAAGGAAGAAGATAAATCAGCTTTACTAAATTATCTAAGATCTGAGCACGGGGCTTCACTGCGCCCAAAATCTAAAATTACTTTAACAAGAAAACAAAATACCCAAATTCGAAAAACTGATAGCGATGGTAGAGCTAGAACAATTCAAGTAGAAGTAAGGAAAAAAAGAACAATTGTAAAACCTGATCAATCCAAAGAAAATATTTTAGATTCTAAAGATAACAAAGAGTTAGTTAATTCCAAAGAGATTTTGGATGATGATCAAAAAAGTATTAGGAACCAAGAAGACAAAAGACATGCAGCTTTAGCTGAAGCACAAGCAAATGATTTACATAAGAAAATTAATCCATCAGAAAATAAAAAAGATCCATCTCAAGATGGGACTCTTCATAGACCAGCTTCAAAAGCTGGAGTGAAAATTGAAAAAGATAAGAAAGATAAGAAAGATAAGAAAGATGATTGGGTTGATAGGACCATAAAGAAAAGACCTGTAAAAAACCGTTCGGCTGTTAATACAGGATGGAGACCCCCAAAAAATAAAAATAAAAATATAGAATTAAATCAAGAGACGGATCAAACTTTTGTTGCTCCTAGCGAACCCATTGTAAGAGATATCTTAATTCCAGAAACAATTTCAGTTGCAGACTTAGGTCATAAAATGGCTATCAAAGCTTCAGAAGTTATTAAAACTTTAATGGGTATGGGGATGATGGTCACTATAAACCAAGTTTTAGATCAAGAAACCGCAATGATAGTAGCAGAAGAAATGGGACATAATCCAGAGGCTGCAGCAGAAAATGATCCAGAATCATTATTGAATATAGAAGAGACTATTAAGCCTGAAATAGAAATAAGGCCTCCAGTAGTAACCGTAATGGGTCATGTAGATCATGGAAAAACCTCTTTATTAGATTTTATTAGAACATCACGAATTGCTTCCGGAGAAGCTGGTGGAATTACTCAACATATTGGCGCTTATCATGTTGAAAATAAAAAAGGAGTAATTACATTTCTTGACACTCCTGGTCACGAAGCTTTTTCAGCAATGCGAGCTCGTGGAGCAAAAGCAACAGATATTGTTATTTTAGTTGTAGCTGCAGATGATGGAGTTATGCCGCAAACAATTGAAGGAATAAACCATGCAAAAGCAGCTAAGGTTCCATTAATTGTTGCAATAAACAAAATTGATAAGCCGGAAGCAAATTCTGAAAAAGTTAAAAATGAATTATTAGCTCAGGAAGTTATCCCAGAAGATTTAGGAGGGGATTCTATGTTTGTGGAAGTTTCAGCAAAAACTGGAGAAGGGGTTGAAAATCTTCTAGATGCAATTTTGTTACAAGCTGAAATTTTAGAATTAAAAGCTTCAATTAATACTCCTGCAAAAGGTATTATTGTAGAGGGAAGGCTAGATAAAGGAAGAGGACCTGTTACTACATTATTGATCCAGTCAGGTTTTATTAAAACAGGAGATAGTGTATTAGCGGGAAATGCTTTTGGTAAAATTAGATCCATGCTGAATGAACTTGGAAAGGATGTGAAAGGGGCTGGACCTTCAATTCCTGTTGAAGTAACTGGACTATCTGAAGTTCCAAAAGCTGGTGATGAGTTTATTGTTCTAAATGACGAGAAAAAGGTAAGAGAAATTGCTTTATTTCGTCAGGGTAAATTTAGAGATGTAAAATTAGCGAAGCAACAAGCGTCAAAATTGGAAAATGTTTTTGATCAAATGACAGAAGCTGAAGTTAGATTTTTACCTTTAATAATTAAAGCAGATGTCCAGGGATCAGCAGAAGCTTTAGCTGGCTCATTGGAAAAACTTTCAACAGATGAAGTCAAAGTTAATGTAATTCATTCTGCAATTGGAGCCGTTAATGAATCTGATATAAATCTTGCATCTGCATCTAATGCTGTAATCATTGCTTTTAACGTTAGAGCTGATGGCGGAGCAAGAAAATTAGCAGATAATTTAGAAGTTGATGTAAGAAATTATACTATTATTTATGAGGCCGTTGATGAGGTTAAATCGGCATTAGGCGGCTTATTGGCTCCAGAACAAAAAGAAAACATTTTAGGTCTAGTTGAAATTAGAGAAATTTATAAAGCATCTAAAGTTGGTAATATTGCAGGTTGTATTGTTTTAGAAGGAGTGATAAGAAGAAATTCAAATGTTCGTCTTTTAAGGGATAGTAAAGTAATATTTGAAGGTGAGCTAGATTCTTTGAAAAGATTTAAGGATGATATAAAAGAAGTAAAAGCAAATATTGAATGTGGCCTGTCTTTAAAGAACTTTAATGACATTAAAGTTGGAGATAATGTTGAAGTTTTTGAAATGGTTCAAGTTCCTAGGAAGTTATAAATTGGTTAAAGATTACCCAAGAAGTGATCGAATCAGTCAACAAATTAAGAAAGAGCTTGCAAATTTATTGCAAACTGAAATTAAAGATCCTGCTCTAAGAATGTTAACAATTCTTGATGTTGAGGTGTCCCCTTGTTTGAAGCATGCTAAAGTATTTTTTATTTCATCAGAATATAATGAAGCAATAGTTCAAGGAATTAATAGATCCCTACCCTTTTTTAGATCTCAGTTAGCAAAAAGAATGGCTACAAGAGGAATACCTAAATTACATTTTTTTTATGATAAGACGATAGATGAGAGTACAAAAATTTCAAAGTTACTGGATTCAGTTTTACCTCCTGAAAAATAATTAATGCAATATAAAAGACTTAAATTAGATATCAATGGATTTTTATTAATTGATAAGTCACACGGTGTTTCTTCAAATCAGATAGTATCAAAAATTAAATTTCTATTTTCACCAAAAAAAGTTGGTCATACAGGAACCTTAGATCCAATGGCAACAGGTTTATTACCAATTTGTTTGGGGGAGGCCACTAAGTTTTCAAGATTTTTATTAAATGCTGATAAAACATACGAGGCATTAATAAAACTGGGATATAAAAGTTCAACAGGGGATTCTGAAGGGAAAATAGTTAAACAAAGTATAGAAAATATACCTTCATTAACTGTTATAAAAAAAGTTTTACTAAAATTTAGAGGTCAGATTGATCAAATTCCTCCAATGTACTCAGCTTTAAAACACAAAGGTAAACCATTATATCTATACGCTAGAAAGGGTGTTGAAATTAAGAGGACAAAACGTAAAGTTACAATTTATGCAATTGAGATACTAGATTTTTATGAAGATAAACTTAAATTAAAAATAAAATGTTCAAAAGGAACATATATAAGAACATTAGCAGAAGATATTGGCGCTCAATTAAATATTGGTGGGTATTTATTAGATTTAGTAAGAACAGATATCGGACATTTGAATATCAAAAAAGCTTTAAAGATTGAAGAAATAGAAAAATTAAAAAATGAAAATAAAAAAGAAATTTTGATGCCAATGGAAGCTTTATTATCTGATTTTAAAAAAATAAAATTAAATATCAAAGAAGAAAATGATCTTAAAGATGGAAAAATAATAAACAAAATAAAAAAGTTATCTGGGCAGTATAGACTTTTTGGAAAAGGTAATAAATTTATTGGATTAGGTGAAGTTGATGAAAAAGAAAACTTAAAAGTTTTACGATTAATATCACAAATGGATAAATGATTTAAATACTTATTGTTAAATTAGCAAAATGCCGTTAAAATGTGCGGTTCTGTAATAGGAGAATTGAATGACTAGTACTGCTATAGAAAAAGCAAAAATTGTTGGTAAATATCAAATAGCTAAAAATGATACAGGATCACCAGAAGTTCAAATAGCATTGATGACAGATCGAATAGCCTATTTGACAGAGCACTTTAAAACTAATGCTAAAGACCATCACTCGAGAAGAGGTTTGTTGGCCCTTGTTAGTCAGAGACGAAAGCTTCTTGATTATTTAAGACGTCAAAATTTAGAGCGATATCAAAGATTAATTAAAAGTCTTGGTCTTAGAAAATAATAGCGTAGTTATAATTCAAAGCCGATTGCATTCAAGTTTATTTGTTTGAGTCGGCTTTTTTGTTATGAAGAAAATATTCATTATTAAGAAGTGAATAATGAATTTATATATAAAGGATAAATTAAATGTTTAATGTAATAAAAAAAAGTATTAAATTTGGAGCTTACGATTTAAAAATAGAAACTGGAGAAATTGGACGTCAAGCAGATGGAGCAGTAATGGTAAGTTATGGAGATACAGTTGTTTTTGTAACTGCTGTAGGTAGAAAAGAAGCAAAAGAAGGACAAGATTTTTTTCCACTGACAGTAGATTATCAAGAAAAAAACTATGCTGGCGGAAAAATTCCTGGAGGTTTTTTTAAAAGAGAAGGAAGGCCTAGTGAAAAAGAAACCCTTACTTCCAGGTTAATAGATAGACCTCTAAGACCTTTATTTCCAGAAAATTTTTATAATGAGATTCAAATTGTCGCAACAGTTATGTCCTCAGACAGTGAAATTGATTCTGATATTCCAGCTATTATTGGGGCTTCTGCAGCTTTAGCAATTTCAGGCATTCCTTTTCATGGTCCAATAGGGGCTGCTCGAGTTGGTTATCTCAACAACAAGTTTGTGATAAATCCTTCAAAAAAAGAAATGGAATCAACAGAGCTTGATTTAGTGGTTGCTGGAAGTGATAGTGCGGTATTAATGGTTGAATCAGAAGCTAAAGAATTACCTGAGAAAGTTATGTTAGATGCAGTTTTAGAAGGACATAAGGCAATGCAACCAGTTATTAAGTTAATAAACGAATTAGCAAAAGAAGCTGCTAAAGAACCTTGGGATTGGGTCGCACCAGAAGCAGATAAAAAATTAATTGAAAGTATTGAAAAGATTGCTGCAAAAGAATTAGAAAGCGCTTTTTCTATTAAATCAAAAGGAGATCGCTCGGAAAAAATTTCTTTGATAAGAGATAAAGTTTTAGAACAGCTTGTTGAAGAAGAAACAAATACAACCCAATTAAATCAAATTAAAGATGAATTCCATAATTTAGAAGCTAAAATTGTTAGAACTAAAATTCTTGATGGAGACCCTAGAATAGATGGAAGAGATACCCGAACAGTTAGGCCAATAGAAATTAGAACGGGAGTTTTGCCAAGAGCTCATGGCTCAGCATTATTTACAAGAGGAGAAACACAAGCAATTGTAGTTGCAACGTTAGGTACTGGCCGTGATGAGCAAATTATTGATGCACTTCAAGGTGAATATAAGGATAGGTTTATGCTTCATTATAATTTTCCTCCATATGCTACTGGTGAGACAGGAAGAGTTGGCACTCCAAAACGAAGAGAAATCGGTCATGGTAAATTAGCAAAAAGGGCATTAACTGCAGCATTACCAAACCAAGAGGATTTTGATTATACAATTAGATTAGTTTCAGAAATAACTGAATCAAATGGCTCAAGTTCTATGGCATCAGTTTGTGGAGGTACTATGGCTATGATGGATGCTGGTGTTCCAATTAAGGACCATGTCGCTGGGATAGCAATGGGATTAATCAAAGAGGATAATAGAGTTGCAGTTCTTACTGATATCTTAGGAGATGAGGACCATTTAGGAGATATGGATTTTAAAGTTGCAGGTACTGATAATGGAATTACAGCTTTACAAATGGATATCAAAATTACAGGTATAACTACTGAAATTATGCAAGTAGCGCTAAGTCAAGCAAGAGAAGGTATAGATCATATACTAAAAATAATGAAAAAAGCTCTTAAAGGTAGTCGTGAAAATCTTTCAAAATTTGCTCCACAGATACTTACATTAAAAATTCATACCGATAAAATTAGAGATGTAATTGGAAAAGGTGGGGCAGTAATTAAAGCTTTGGCTTCTGAAACTGGAGCAACAATTGATATTGATGATGATGGACTTATTAAAATTGCTTGCACAACTGCTGAATCTGGCGAAGCAGCCCTGGAAAAAATTAAAGAGATTACTGCTGATGTAGAGGTTGATCAGATTTATGACGGAAAAGTTGTTAAAATTCTTGATTTTGGAGCTATAGTTTCTTTATTGCCTGGAAAGGATGGTTTACTTCATATTTCTCAGATAGCACATGAGAGAATTAAAGCAGTTAAAGATCATTTATCAGAGGGAGACGAAGTAAAAGTAAAAGTAATAGAGGTAGATGATAAAGGAAGGGTTAGAGTGAGTGCAAAAGCATTAATTGATCCACCAGCTTCTGATGCATCGAAGAAAGATGAGTAAATTTGATTAGTTAAAAACCCAGCTAGCCTGGGTTTTATTTTGCCATTTGTTTTTCTCTAATTTCATCAAGTGTTTTACAGTCAATACATAAAGTAGCTGTTGGTCTTGCTAATAATCTGTTAAGTCCAATTTCTTCTCCACATGAAGCACAATAACCGTATTCATCGTTTTCAATATTTGCTAAAGTAGCGTCAATTTTTTTAATAAGTTTTCTTTCTCGATCACGGTTACGAAGTTCAAGAGCCATATCTGATTCTTGGCTAGCTCTATCATTAGGATCTGCGTAAGCTGTTAAATCGTCTTGCATATGACTTACTGTTCTATCTATATCATTACTTAGCTCTAGTTTCCAATCATTTAATATTTTTTTAAAATGTTTAATTTGTGCTTTACTCATATAACTTTCATTTGGTTTAGGTTTATATGAAATAAATTGTTTTAATCCTGTGACTTTTTTAGCCGCACTTGGCTTAGTGACTTTTTTCGTGACTTTTTTAGCCG
>CAYOUI010000003.1:0-1210 GCA_964407135.1 uncultured Methylobacillus sp. | reverse complement strand
GCACTTGGCTTAGTGACTTTTTTCGTGACTTTTTTAGCTGCTTCTAATGCTTTTTGCATTAGAGATTTTTTTTGTGCCATTTAAATTTCCTAAACTTATGTATGAAATAAACGCGGTACTTTACACTTTTTAATCCTTTTTGAAAACCCTTTATCTTGTTTGGGCTATTAGAGTATTTTCCATCAGTGTAGCCACAGTCATTGGACCAACTCCTCCAGGAACTGGAGTAATATAAGCGGCATTCTGACTTGCTACATTAAATTCAACGTCACCAACTAATTTATCATTAATTCTATTTATGCCGATATCAATTACAATTGCACCTTTTTTAATCCATTCGCCTCTTACAAGATTTTGTCTTCCTGCAGCAACTACGACCAAATCTGCTTGTCGAACTTTTTCTTCTAAATCTTTCGTTTTGCTATGACATGATGTAATAGTACATTTCTCAATCAATAACTCTAATGCCATCGGACGTCCCACGTTATTGGAAACTCCTACGATTGTTGCATCAAGACCTTCTAGATTAATATTTGAAGCTTTAATCATTTTTATAACACCAAAAGGAGTACAAGGCCTTAATTTTGGTTGCCTTATAGCGAGTAAACCAATATTTATTGGATGAAAACCATCAACATCTTTGAGTGGATCTATGGCTTTAATTAAATTATCTTCATTAATATGATTAGGAAGAGGTGATTGTATTAATATTCCATCAACCTCGGAGTTTAAATTAAGATCTTCAACTAATTTTAACAATTCTAGTTCAGTGATTGATTCTTTAAAGTCATAAGATAAGGATTTTATTCCAACTTTTTCGCAAGCAAGTTTTTTGTTCTTAACATATACATGGGAAGCAGGATTATCTCCAATTAAAATAACAGCTAAACAAGGATTTCTCATACCATTGGATGTGTTGTTTAAGATTTTTTTTCGAACTACATCTAAAAGATCACTTGCAATCTTTTTACCATCAATTATTTTTGCCGACATTATAGATTTAATATAAATTAATTAAACGAACATTCTAGCAGAATGCTTATAAAAAACATTAATAAACTTGCCAAGGTATAATATTAAAATTATAAAACTTTGTTTGACCAAAAGAGGTAATTAAGCTATATTTTCGCGTTCGGGGTGTAGCGTAGCCTGGTAGCGCGCCTGCTTTGGGAGCAGGATGTCGGGAGTTCGAATCTCTCCACCCCGACCA
>CAYOUI010000002.1:164799-241182 GCA_964407135.1 uncultured Methylobacillus sp. | reverse complement strand
TCCAGCTGTCTGCCCAAGTCTTCCGCATCCAATGATTAATAATTTTTTAATTATTTTTTCCAAATAACTTTATAAATAAAACCAGGAAATGAAAATACTATAAACAAACAAAATGTTATTACATAAAATTCCCATTCTTGTTTATGTATATTACCTATATTTTCTTTTTCGATAAGCATAAAAAATCCACCAATCAAAAAATAAAAAATTATTAATTCTGCAAAAATTAAAAAAAATCCTTTTTTAATTGGCTTAAAAATTAGAAAAAAAGAGTTTGTCATCCATGGAATATTAGCTAGAAACAATGAGGAAATTATAATTAACCAAAACATTTCATTATTGTAAGCTAATTTAACAAGTCATTAAACATTGTTGTTGGTATAAACTATAATTTAATTTATATTAATTATTTCTTTAAAGTCATACTATTCTATGTTTTTCGATATTCATTTACCTTCTTATACTGGGCTAGTTTTAGTACTAGCGATGATTTTTTTTGGTCACGCTTTCAGAAAAAATTGGAAAAATAAAAAAATTGGATGGACTTTAAAGGCTTGGATTTTTGGTTTACTGTCAGCTATTTCTTTTTTTTTACTAGTTCTTTTACCTCTAAATATTTAGAGTAAAATATTTATTTTTGATTTCTTTTACATTCTAGTTCAGAAACTAAAGGATTATTAGGGTCTATATCTTTATTGCAAACAAGGCATTTATCTGAACCTGAAACTGCGTTTAATCCGCCACAACTGCCTTTGATATTTTTACCCATTAACATTACTCCAAGAGACATCAATACCACGATTAAAGTAAAAAATAAAAAAGTAATTAAAAAAGTTGTCATTGTATTTTGTTCTAATTTTTCATTATTAGTTCGTTATTTTTATATTTTATACCCATTTATAGCTAATTACTAAAGCAAAATGGAACTTCTAAGCTTTTTTTGTGCCCTACTAGTGCATTTAAACTGGTAAGACCATAAATATTTATTTATATATGTATTAAAAGAAATTTTTAATTCATCAATTGCATGAACTAGAATATAATTCGTTAAAAGGTTATGCCAGACCGAATTTATATATTAGGAATATATTTTTTATGACAAACTTTTCTTTAAAGCGTGGTTTAGATATCCCTATACTAGGCTCCCCCGAACAAAAAATATATGAAAGTTCTAAGCCTAAAACCCTAGCCTTAATTGGAACAGATTTTAAAGGTTTAAAGCCACAAATGTTGATTTCTGAAGGTGATAAAGTTGAAAGGGGTACCCCATTATTTTGTAATAAAGACTACCCTGAAATTATTTATGTTTCACCATGCAAGGGATATGTTCAAAGTATCAATAGAGGTGAGCGACGCGTTCTTCTTAGTGTAGTTATTGTAATTGAGGATTTATTAGACAAAGGCACTAATTATGTTGAAAAACATAATAAAATCAAGCCAGAGAAAGATTTTATTAAAAAGTGTCTTCTTTCAAGTGGTCTATGGTCTTCTTTTTTAACTAGACCCTACTCTAAAGTACCTGCCCCTCACTCTGAACCATCTTCGATTTTTATTACTGCTATGGATACAGAGCCTTTAAGCCCTGATGCTGAAATAATTATTAATAACAATTTTGATGCATTCAAAGAAGGTATAAAGAAAGTTTCTTTCTTAACCAAAGGAAAGGTTTTTATTTGTAAAAAAATGGGAAGTAAAATTGATCTAGAAAACTTTGAAACACATTCATTTGATGGTCCTCATCCTGCTGGGTTAGCTGGTACTCATATGCATTTTTTAGATCAACCAAGTATAACAAAGACAGTTTGGTCTATTGGTTATCAAGACATTATTGCAATAGGAAAACTATTTCTTACTGGCTTTTTAGATATAGAGAGAATTGTTTCAATTTGCGGACCTCTAGCAAAATCACCTAGACTCATCAAAACATGCATGGGGGCTTCTTTGGATGATTTATTAGAAAATGAATTTTTAAATGATGGCCCATGTAGAGTAATTAGTGGTTCTGTTTTATCAGGAAGTATTGCTGAAAACGAATTATCTTTTCTTGGAAGATATTCAAGGCAAATTACACTAATCAAAGAAGATATGGAAAAAATATCATTTGGTTGGATTAAGCCACAACCAAATAAATTCTCAGTAATGCCTGTTTTAATTTCAGCTTTTAAAGCTTCTAAATTATTTAATCTTACCTCTAATTTGAATGGTGGAAGGAGAGCAATGGTCCCTACAGGTGTCTTTGAGACATTAATGCCTCAAGACTTTTTGCCAACTCAATTACTTCGCTCATTGATTGTAATGGATACTGACGTTGCACAATCTCTTGGAGCGCTTGAATTAGATGAAGAAGATCTTGCTTTAGTAACATTTGCTTGCCCAGCTAAATATGAATACGGCTCCGCCTTAAGAGACAGTTTACAAAAAATTGAAAAGGAAGGTTAAGAATGGCGTTTCGTAAATTCTTTGATTCAATAGAGCCAAATTTCGAAAAAGGTGGTAAATATGAAAAATTTTATCCACTTTTTGAAATGGTTGAAACGATTTTCTATACAAGCAGCACAGTAACTAAAGCTGCCCCTCATGCTCGAAGCTTTGTGGATATGAAAAGAATAATGACTTATGTAATTATTTCTTTAATTCCTTGTATTTTATGGGCATTTTATAATACAGGCCTACAAACAAATCTAGCCTTAGAAAATTTAAACCCATCCAGCTTTGCTGGTTGGAGAATATGGTTACTACAATTATTTGGAATACCTTTAAACTCCAGTAGTATTTTTGCCAATATGGCTCATGGTGCTTTGTACTTTTTACCTATTTATATAATGACATTGGTCGCTGGTGGTCTATGGGAAGTTTTTTTTGCGACAACCAGAGGCCATGAAGTAAACGAAGGTTTTTTAGTTTCATCTATGTTATTTTCACTAACATTACCTGCAACAACGCCTCTATGGATGGTTGCATTAGGGATCTCTTTTGGGGTTGTTGTAGGAAAAGAAGTTTTTGGAGGAACAGGTAAAAATTTCTTGAATCCTGCACTAACTGGCAGAGCATTTTTATATTTTGCTTACCCTGCTTATATGTCTGGTGATTCTGTCTGGACTCCAGTTGATGGTATTTCATCAGCAACCTCATTAGGAATATCAGCTTCCGAAGGTTATGAATCTCTTGTAGGTTATGGAATTACATGGTCAGATGCCTTTTTTGGCACGATACAAGGTTCACTGGGAGAAACGTCTACCTTGGCATGCATAATTGGTTTATGCTTTTTACTTGCAACTAGAATAGCAAACTATCGAATGATAGTTGGCTGCTTAGTTGGTATGATAGTATTTTCCTCTTTTTTAAATTGGATTGGTTCTGATACAAACCCAATGTTCAGTATGCCATGGTATTGGCATCTCGTAATAGGTAGCTACGCTTTTGGTCTAGTATTCATGGTTACTGAGCCAGTTTCTGGAAGCCATACAAATACGGGACGATATATTTATGGAGCTTTAATAGGTTTTATGGTGATAATGATAAGGGTTCTGAATCCAGCGTTTCCTGAAGGAATGATGCTTGCAATTTTATTTGGTAATGTATTTGCTCCTCTAATTGATCATTTTGTTGTTAAAGCAAATATTCTTAGACGGAGGGTAGTACTCAATGCCTAGTGAAAAAGATAATATTTTTTCTAGATTTAAAAATTTACCAATTGATAGTATTCCTAAAACTATTCTAGTTGCAATAACGCTTTGTCTTTTTTGCTCAATGATAGTTTCTTTGGCAGCTGTAAAACTAAAATCAATCCAGCAAGATAATCAAGTTCGTGATAAACAGAAAAATATATTACAAGTTGCAGGACTATATTCTGAGGGTGTTAATATAGAAGAAGCTTTTGGCTCTTTTGAACCGAGAATCGTAGATATTGAAAGTGGTTTATTCACGGATAAATTTAATCCAAAAACCTTCAACGATCTTAAAGCATCATCAGACCCATTATTAAGCGTCGCCCTTAAAGATGATCCTGCATCTATTGGAAGAAGATCAAATTATTTAACTGTTTACCTATTAAAAAATAACGATGGAACTATCGATAAATTAATCTTACCAATACATGGGTATGGATTATGGTCAACTTTATATGGATTTGTTGCCTTGGAGGAAGATACCAATGAAATTTTTGGTCTTCAATTTTACAAGCATGCAGAAACACCAGGTTTAGGAGCTGAAGTAGATAATCCAAAATGGAAAGCTCAATGGAAAGGGAAAAATCTTAGAGATAAAGATGGGAGATTAATGATACAGGTTGCAAAAACTCCTGGTCCAAGTAAATATCACATAGATGCAATTGCAGGCGCAACTCTAACTTCCAATGGAGTTAATAGTTTAGTTAGATTTTGGGTAGGTGAAGCAGGATTTGAGAAATTTCTTAATAATTTTAAAAATGGAACAACTTAATGTCACAAACTAGAAAAAAACTTCTTGTAGATCCCCTTGTGGACAATAATCCTATTGCGCTTCAAGTCTTAGGGATTTGTTCGGCTTTAGCTGTAACTTCATCGCTAAAAGTTGCTTTTGTTATGTCTCTTGCAGTTATTGCAGTTACTGGCTTTTCATCTTTTTTTATATCAATTTTGAGAAACCATATTCCTACTTCAATTAGAATTATTGTACAAATGACAATTATTGCATCTTTAGTTATTGTGGTGGATCAAATCCTAAAAGCCTATGCCTATGAAATATCTAAAACCCTATCTGTTTTTGTTGGCCTAATTATTACAAATTGTATTGTTATGGGAAGAGCGGAAGCTTTTGCTATGAAAAACACACCTATTGATTCTTTTGTTGATGGTATTGGTAATGGCTTAGGTTATGGTTTGTTATTAATGTGTGTTGGTGTGGTGAGAGAATTATTTGGGGCAGGCTCACTGTTTGGAATTGTAATATTTAATCCAGTAAGTGATGGTGGATGGTATGTTCCAAATGGTTTATTATTACTTCCTCCATCAGCTTTTTTCATAATAGGTTTTTTAATATGGGGTTTAAGAGTTTGGAAAAAATCCCAAGTTGAAGAGCCTGAATTTAAAATTCAAACGGTTGAGGATCATTGATGGAGGCCTTAATTTCATTAGCAATAAAAGCTATTTTCGTTGAGAATCTAGCGTTGTCTTTTTTTCTAGGTATGTGCACTTTTATTGCAGTATCTAAAAAAATAACTACTGCAATAGGTTTAGGTATCTCAGTAATGGTTGTTCAATCAATTACAGTCCCAGCAAATAACTTAATTCTTACGTATCTATTAAAGCCTGGCGCTTTGAGTTGGGCAGGTTTTTCTGATGTAGACCTTACATTCCTTGGTTTAATTTCATACATAGGCGTGATTGCTGCATTAGTTCAAATATTAGAAATGGTTTTGGATAAGTACTTTCCCCCACTCTATAATGCTTTAGGTATTTTTCTACCTCTAATAACTGTAAATTGTGCAATTTTAGGTGGTTCTTTATTTATGGTTGAAAGAGATTATAATTTTTCCGAAGCTTTAACTTACGGGGTATCTTCTGGTTTTGGGTGGGCTTTAGCAATTACTGCAATGGCAGGGGTTAGAGAAAAATTAAAATATAGTGATATACCTGAAGGCTTACAAGGGCTCGGTATAACATTTATTACAGCTGGCTTAATGTCAATGGCATTTATGTGCTTTTCTGGTGTTAAATTATAAGGAATTTTTATGGATACTTTTATTCTCGGAGTTACGCTTTTTACTTTAATAGTATTGGCCTTAGTAACAATAATTATTTTTGCTAGAAGTAAATTTGTATCATCTGGTGAAGTGAATATCACTATTAATGGCGAAAAAAAAATAAAAGTTCCTACAGGTGGAAAACTACTTCAGTCATTAGCTGCAGAAAAATTATTTGTACCCTCTGCATGTGGTGGCAGCGGAACCTGTGCTCAATGTAAAGTTAGAATACATTCTGGAGGGGGTTCTATTTTACCAACTGAAGAAGATTTCATCAGTAAAAAAGATGCGTCTTGTGGAGATAGGCTGTCTTGCCAGGTAGCTGTTAAACAAGATATGGAAATCGAGGTTCCTGAAGAAGTTTTTGGAGTTAAAAAATGGCAATGTAAAGTTTTAAGTAATGATAATGTTGCTACATTTATAAAAGAATTAATTTTAGAATTACCAAAAGGAGAAGATGTAAATTTTAAGGCAGGTGGTTATATTCAAATTGAAGCTCCAAAACATCAACTGTCCTACAAAGAGTTTGATATTGCAAAAGAATATCATGAAGACTGGGATAGATTTAAGATATGGGATGTCAATTCTTCAGTTGATGAACCAATTGAAAGAGCATATTCTATGGCTAATTATCCTGCTGAAAAAGGAATAGTAATGCTTAATGTCAGAATTGCCACCCCCCCGCCTGGAACATCAGGGATACCTGCAGGAAAGATGTCTTCTTATATATTTAACTTAAAAAAAGGAGATAATGTAACAATTTCAGGACCTTTTGGAGACTTTTTTGCACGTGAAACAAAAAAAGAAATGATATTTGTAGGTGGTGGGGCAGGAATGGCACCAATGAGAAGTCTAATTTTTGATCAAATGAAAAGAATTAAAACAAATCGTAAGGCATCATTTTGGTATGGTGCTCGATCTAAAAAAGAAATGTTTTATACAAAAGATTTTGAAAAACTACAAAAAGAAAATGAAAATTTTTCATGGCATGTTGCTTTATCAGATGCCCTTCCAGAAGATAAATGGAAAGGTCATACTGGGTTCATTCATAATATATTATATGATCAATATTTAAAAGATCATCCTGCGCCCGAAGATTGTGAATACTATTTATGCGGCCCACCTATAATGAATGTTTCAGTTATAAATATGTTGATAGATTTAGGTGTTGATAGAGAAGATATTATGCTTGATGATTTTGGTGGCTGACAAGAATATTCACCACGCTCGCTCATAAGCAAAAACTTGTAATTCTGCAATTAATTCTTTTTGATAATTAATCATTTCTTTAACAAGATCACCTTGAGAAACCATACCTATAACTTTACCTCCATCTATTACAGGCATATGTCTAATTCTTTTATCGGTCATAATTTGAAGGCCTTTTTCAAATTTATCTTTTGCTGAAAGTGTCAATACTTTTTTAGTCATAATTTCTTCGACTGTTGTCTCTTTAGAAGATTTACCTTCTAAAATGATTTCGCGAGCATAATCTCTCTCTGAAATAACACCAACCATCTTCGAGCCATTCATAACTATTAATGCTCCAATCTTATGTTTAGCCATAATCGTAAGTGCTTCAAGAACTGGCTTCTTTGAGTCAACTGTTAAAAGTTCTTTTATATCTTTTTCATTAATTATTTCTATTAATGTTCTTGTATTAGTAGTTCTTTTTTTCATTTTATAGTTTTTTAATATTTAAAAGATTTAGAATAACCAACTTTTAGAGATTTCGCAAAATATTTAACTTTATTTTCTCTAAATTTTTCTAGCTTTAGATATAAGTCTTTAATGATCTTAATATTGATGAAATAACACTATCCCAATTATTAATTTCTTTTTGTCTAAATAAAGTTGCTGAAGAGTACCATGGGCTATCAATTTTATCTATCATCCAACGATAATCCGCCACATATGGTAATAAAATCCATAGTGGTTTATCTAGAGCTCCTGCAAGATGGGCTACAGACGTATCAATTGATATTACTATATCCATTTCAGAAATTAATGCTGCAGTGTCAGAAAAATCCTCAATTTGCTCATGAAAATCATAAAAATTATTTAATTGTAATGAAAAATTTTTGTCTATATTTCTTATTTCTTTCTGAAGAACATAAAAATCTAAAGGTAAATCAAATAAATTTGCAAGCTGCGTTAGCACTATACTTCTATCATAATCAGTTTCTTTATTTTGAGCTCCTGACCAGACTATACCAACTCTTGTCCTCACTTTTTTACCTAATTTTTCCCTCCATAATTTTGATTTTTCATCATCTATCTTTATATAAGGTAAATTTGATGGAATGCTCTGAATATTTGTTTTAAATGCAAGAGGTAAGCTCATTATTGGACAATAAAAATCAAATTTAGGGGGAGCTTCACCTTTATTTATAATGAAATTTGACTTATTTTGATATTTTACTAATGAAAAAAGTTCTTTAGGCGTCTCAATAATTAATTTAGCGCCTAGTTTTTCAACTAAATCACAATATCTATAAAATTGTATAAAGTCCCCAAACCCTTGCTCAGCAGTTATTAAAATAGTTTTGTCTTTAATAGATTGTTCGCCCAACCATAATGGTTTCTTAAAGTCACGAAATTCTTTTTGTTGGGGGCCTTTCCATCTCCACTCAAAAAGTTTCCATCCTTCCTCATATTCTCCTAGTAATAATTTTAAAAGAGCAATATTATTAAAGGCATCAGCATAATTGGTATTTATTTTGACAGCCATTTCATAACTTTTAATTGCCTCATCAAAACGACTTAACTCAGTTAAAACATTACCTTTATTATTATAAGCAATTGCAGAATCTGATTTAAATTTTATAGCAAGATCAAAGTTTTTAATTGCTTCTATTGGTTTATTAAGAGTTGAAAAAATAACACCACTATTAATATATGCTTCTTCAAAATTAGGTTTAATTTTAATCGCTGAGTTATAACTGCTTAATGCATTTTCAAAATTTTTTAGTTTTGTGAAAATTAAAGCTTTATGAAAGTATGCTTCCGAATTATTTTTCTCTATTCTAATAATTTCATCGTAAATAAGTAATGCTTTATCTAAATCATTAAACTTTGAGTAATTTTTTGCTTTTTTAAAAAGTTTGTTAATATTTACTGATGATTGATTAGTAGCCAAAATTATCTTTTAAATCTATAAAATTTTTAAATGAAAATTTAATATACATTCATTATAATGGGTAAAATTAATATTTTGAATTGTAATATTCCGCCTTATGAAAAAAGCGTCTGATACTCTCCAAGAGCCTTTCAATTTTATGTTAGAAAATTACAATTATTGTAAAAATAATTTACCTCCAAATCAAAAAAGTGGTCATTGGGATATTTTTCCTGAAGATTATGAAAAATCAATTGAGCAAATAAATGCTTGGAAAACATTTTTAAGAAACCCTCTGTCTCTAGGTTTTAATGATTCCTTGATTCCATATGATAACGCTCGATTTAGTCCTGATAAGAAATATAATGGCATTGATCCTTGGCAAAGAAGAAAGGAGCATAATTATGAAACACTTATTGAAGAAAATATTACAAATCCAAAAGAACAAGAAAATATAATTCAAGTTATTAATATTATTTTCTCAATATGCGGCGCTGATTTTACCTTAAATAATCTAGAAAATGCGATAGGTTCTCCTCAAAAATATTTGCTTAGTTATAAATCAGAAAATTTTTATTGTAATGCACATGACTTATCAAATATTTACTATTTTTGGCAAATATCAAGAGTTGCTGATGTTTTTTTAAAAAGTGAATCGCCTGTAATAGCAGAAATTGGTGCAGGTTATGGAGGTATTATTTCAAAAGCCAAAAAAAAGTACCCAAAAGCACGTTTTATTATTTTTGATCTTCCTGAGTTATCTGTTGTTCAAACATATTATATTTTTAATACTTTCCCTGAATCAAAAATCTTTTATTTAAAAGATCTTATTGAACGAGGTGAAAAAATATTTAATGAAGAATTTGATTTTATGATTCTTCCTGGCTGGATGATTAATAAAGTGCCAGATAAATATTTTGATTTAATAATAAATATGAGGTCTATGATGGAAATGTCATTTGAAATTATTAACTTTTATTTCAAACATATTCACAGAACAGCAAAGAATGACAGTTTATTTGCTTGTTTCAATAGATACCATAAAAAATCTCATAGTGAAGAAAATATAATAATGAAAAATTATCCTTTTGATGAATTTTGGGTTCCAGTAATTTCTCAAACATCAATCTATCAAAATCATATTCATGATCTTATTTTAAAAAGACAAAGTAAAAAAAGTGAATTTCATATTAGAGAAATTTTAAGGTCTCTCCCCCCATTTTAATTAATATGAATTTTAAAGATTTTGCTTTATTTTTTTAAATAGATTTGGCCAAGCAATATTTTCTTCTTGCCTGTAAATATGAACTGAATCATACCAAGGGCTATCATTCCTATTAACCATCCATCCCCACCAAGAACCATAGGTCAAAATTACATGTATTTCCTTTCCTAGAGCGCCACTCAATTGACAGGTAATATTATCTACAGAAACTACAGTATCACATACTTGTATTAATGATGTAAGTCCATCAATATCTGAAAAATTATCAATTTGTTCATATGAAATTATATCTATTCCTAATTCATTTTTTACTTCTTCAATCTCTTTTTTAGTATCGCCATACTGTAAATTTAGAAATGAATAACCATCTAAAGTTAACATTTGAATAAACTTTTTTAGAGATAATGTTTTATGAATTCCAGTTTTTGGGCTAACACTTTTCCAACTAATACCACAAATTTTATTTTTTTTAGGAATTAAAGTCGAAAGATCTTTTTTTATTTTTAAAGTTTTATCTTCATCATCTTTTAGAAAACCAAAACGGGAGCTTTTAAAATCTGTTTCATCATTCCGATAATATTTACATAAGCTTCCCATAGGAATATGTTTTTCGTATTCAACTGGCAAAGGTTCATTATCAGGATAAAAAGTACAAAAATCACCAAAAGATCTAGTAAGAAGTTTAACAAGGCGTGGTTCAACTTGTACAATAAAATCTTTACAATTTTGATTAAGATCAGAAAGTAGACCACTATACATAATTTGATCTCCTAAACCTTGCTCAGCCCAAACTAATAACTTACAACTTTCTGCACCATTCCAAATTTTACGATTTGTTTTTAGTTTTGGAGAAAAAGTTTTTTCCAAATCCCATCTGGATTCAAAATTAATCCATCCATTCTTAAAGTCGCCAAATAATAACAATAATGTTGATTTTGCAAATTTATATTTTGCAAAATTAGGTTCAAGCTCTATAGCTTTATCAAAGCTATTATTTGATAAATCAAAATTTCTTGATTGCATTGCAGCAACTCCAAGATTAAAAAATGCCAATGCAAAATTTGGATTAATTTTAATAGCATTTTTAGCTGCAGTTATAGCTGCATCGAATTTTCTTAAATTTTCAAGTACATTTGATTTATTACAAAAAGCATAAGCATTATTTGGATTTAATTTAATTGATTTATTATAGCTTTCTAAAGCTTTTAAAAAATCAAATTGATCACTGAAGATATTAGCTTGGTGAAAATATAAATCTGAATTGTCTGGTGAAATTTCTAGAGCCTCATTACATATTAATAAGCTATTTTCTATTTCTCCATTTAATCTCAAAACATCAATTTTTTTTATATATGCCTTTATATTATCTGGTGATAATTTTATTGCCTCTTCATAACATGAAATTGCTCTTTCATACTCATTTAATGGTACATAACAATCCCCACCAATAATATATAAAAGAGGGTCACAAGGAAATTCATGAGTAAGATTATCTAAAGCTAGTAGTGCTTTCTTATACTTTCCCTCAAAATAGAATTTATAAACATCAGCTAGATCGCTCTCTGATGCTTTTAAATTATTTTTATCAGATGCCATTTATTTTGCTTCAATATTTTTAGTTTTAAGAGTGTCATGAAATCTATCATAGACTTGAATATAACCTGATTCAATGCTGTGTGTGTATTCATTAATATTATATAGTGATGATGTTCTAATATTTAATTTCAGTTTATCTTTGATTTGTTTTAAGTATTTAGGATTTGTTGCTAATTTAATAGCTAGATTTTCGTAATCTTTTTCAGATAGGGTTATTAATTCTGGAAGATTTAAATTAATTAGAATACTTGAGGCAACTTGATTAGAAAAAGATTTGCCTCTCAGTGTGATAACTGGAATACCTGCTCTAAGAAAGTCACTTGCGGTACTTTGGGCTCCATAAGGAAAACAATCTAGAAAAATATCAGCTAATTTAATTTTTGCATGATGATCTGCTCTAGATTTTTCAATAGAAGAAAAAACTAATCTACTTTTATGTATACCAAATTTAGAACATTCTTTTTGTAAATTTTGAATTGCTAGTACTGAAAAACCAGGAAACCATAAGATGCTATTTTCTATTGTTAATAATAATCTAGCCCAAATTTTAAAAATTTTAGGTGTAATCTTCCAGCTACTATTAAAGCAACAAAAAATAAAAGCGGATTCTGGTATACCCTCATTTTTTCTTGTAAAAATTTTCTTACTAACAGGAATGTTTTTTTCATTAGGTTGATAACATTTGGGTAAATAAATAATTTTTTCAGTATAAAAGCTATTAAATTTATTAGGAGTAATAAATTTATCTGAAATTATATAGTCAATATAATTAGCTCCTGTAGTTCCTGGATATCCTAAATAGTTAATTTGAATAGGAGCAACTCTCATTGCAAGGATTGAAAATCTGGTGTTTTTAGTATGTCCTCCTAAATCTATAGCAATATCAATTTTTTTTTCTCTAGCTAATAATGCTACTTCTGTATCAGCATAATTTGATACATCAAAAAATTCATCAAAAGGTTTTTCGATTCTCGTTCTTGTTTTACTTTTAATTTTATCAGAAACAGAAAAAGCATATAATTCAAATTTAGATCTATCATGTAATTCAAATAATTCTGTTACTAAATAAGCTACAGGATGCTCCCTAAAGTCACCAGAAAAGTATCCTAATCTAATTTTTTTATTTTTTTTATATTTAGCTATTAGCCCTAATGAATTATTTAATGGATACTTATCATTAACATATAATTCTGCACCTAATTTTTGAATACTTGGATCATCAAAAAAAGCACATATTGACAAAGGAACAGCCACTTTTTCTTTATTCTTTAATTTTTTCTTAATTATATTAATGTCATTATCGTAATTATCCCAATCACAAATAGTATTTTTTGCATGTAATTTTTCACCATGTAAATATTTATAATTTTTATTATTTTTTAATGCATTATCAAAACTTACTATTGCTTCGTCAATTTTCTTTACAGATTGTAAATAGTAACCCTTAAGGACATATGCTTCAGCTTCACTCGGATTGAATTTTATTGCTTTTTCATAATATAATTCAGCAGCTTCATTATTTTTAGTATTTGAATAGAGCACTGCAAGATTAATAAAAACTTCATAATCTTCATTTATCTGTATTGATTTTTCTAGATACCTAATTGCTTCATTAGAATTTCGTTTTTTTATAAAAACATTTCCTAAATTTTTATAAACACCTGCATTATTAGGTTTAATCTTAATAGATTTTTCATAATAATCTATTGCATCATTTAGTCGATCTAGTTCATAAAAAATATTACCAAGGTTGTTATAAATTGCAGAATTATTCGGCTCAATCTTAATTGCTTTATAGTATAAATCTAATGCTTTATCTACCATACCTTTTGAATATAAAATTTCAGCTTGATCGGTATAGGCATTAATATATTTTGGGTTTAATTCAATAATTTTTGTAAAACAATTTATTAATTCATCAAATTTATTTAACTTTTTTAATATTGAAGCTTTTGCTAATAGAAATTTTATATTTGTTTGATCTAACTCAATAGATTTATCAAAAAAAATTATTGCTTCTTCTAATTTATTTGTATTTATAGATGCAATACCTAAATCAAAAAAAACTAAAGGTTGTTTTGGATTAATTTGTAAAGATTTTTTTAAATAACTTATACCTTCTTCGATCTTATTATTTTTTAATAAAACCTGAGCTAATAAATTAGTGAATGAAAATTCATTTGGAAATTTTTTTTCTGCTTCTCTTAGAATTGAATAAGCTGACTCAAAATCATTATCCTCTATATATTTTAATGACTCTTTAAATATTTCTTCAGGATTAGTAAGATTTTTTTTAGTAACCATTATGTTATTAATTTAAAAATTAAAAAAATATTATATGGTGCCGTCGGAGAGACTCGAACTCTCACGACTTTCGTCACTACCCCCTCAAGATAGCGTGTCTACCAATTCCACCACGACGGCAAATTTATTTGTCATGTTAGTTTGGGATATCTTGACTTACTGAATTCTTTTCAGTTTTGTCTTGAGTATTATCATCAATTATTTCTGAATTATCAATTGCAACACTTGAAGCTGCTGAAGTTTTGTGCTTACTACTTGCAATAAATGCTAACGCAATACTTGTACAAAAGAATAAAGTTACACTTATTGATGTTGCACGTGTTAAGAAGTTTGAAGATCCCTGAACACCAAATACACTTCCTGAGTTTCCTCCTCCAAAAGCTGCACCCGCATCTGCACCTTTTCCATGTTGAATCAAAACAAGTCCAATCACTGCAATACTTACAATAACGTGAATGATCAAAATTAAATTTTCCATATTATGAAAGACCTATCAAAAGATTTAAAATTTACTATTTTCCGCTGTAGAACAAATTTGGCTGAATTCATCAAAATTAATTGAGGCTCTCCCAATCAATACACCATCCAAGCTCTCAGAAGCAAACAATTGTAACGCATTTTTTGGATTTACGCTTCCACCATAAATAATATTAAAATTTTTAAATTCATTTTTGTTATTTTCACAAACGAGTTTTTTTATAAAAACACACATTTTATTAGCTTGATCAGGAGTAGCAGCCATATCTGAACCAATTGCCCATATAGGCTCATAGGCTATAATTGAGTTTTCAAATATTTCATTACCATAAATTTTAATAATAGCTTCAATTTGTGAGGAAACTACACTTTCCATAATGCCAGCTTCCCTCTCTATTAACGTTTCTCCAACACACAAAATAGGTATCATTTTATATTTCTTTATTTTCTCAAATTTAGCTGCGATATTTTCATCAGATTCACAGTAAGCAGTGCTTCTCTCAGAATGGCCTACTATTACATATTTAGTATCAAACTCTTTTAACATTGTCGCGCTTACTTCGCCAGTATGAGGTCCATTTTCAAATTTAGCGACATTTTGACTTCCCCAATTTATATTAGTACCATGCAAAAATTTTTGTGCTTGGAAAAGATAAGGGTAAGGTAAGCATAAGGCAATATTTAAATTTTTAAATTTATTAAAATTTATTTTAATATTATGTAAAAATTCTTCATTAAAACTTAAAGAACCATTCATTTTCATATTAGCTATAATTATATTTTTTTTATTTAAACTCATTTTGACTCATAATAATTAATTGTATTGAAGATTTATTTCTAAATTCATTTATTTCTAAAGTATAAATAATCTCTATTCTATCAGCCAATTTGCCCTCAAAATTGAAAAAAATAGCTTCGTATTCTCTATTTATATTTTTTAATACACATTTCTTATGTTTTTTTGCAATTTGTTCTTGCCTAACAACATCGAAAATTCCAAAAAAAATCGGAGTAGGAAAACCTTGTCCCCATATCTGAGAATTAATAGTTCTTATAGTTTCAATGGTCATATATTTATCTGGAATTGCTTTATCGTATTCTATAAAAATATTTAAATCATTCTCAGATAGACTTCCTTTAGCAACCAATTCAAATTTAGAAGAAAATAATATAAAATCTTCTTTCTTAATTTTAAGGCCTGCAGCCATAGCATGTCCACCAAAAGTTTTAATAAGTAAAGGATTTTTTTTACTTATTAAATCAAGAGCATCTCTTAAATGAAAATTATTTATAGATCTTCCTGATCCTTTTAAATTTCCGTCAATATCTTCTGCAAAAATAATTGTTGGGCGATTATATTTTTCTTTAAGTCTTGAAGCTACAATTCCAATAACTCCTTGGTGCCATTTAGTATCAAATAAAGAGATTGTGTAATTAGTATTTATTTTATGATTGGAAATTAATGAAAATGCTTCTTTTTTCATTTTACTTTCAACGAGCTTTCTTTCTTCATTAATAATATTTAATTGATTAGCATAATTTCTTGCCTCATTTTTATTTTTTGCAATTAAACATTTTATGCCAATACTCATATCACTAAGCCTACCTGCTGCATTTATTTTTGGTGCAATTAAAAAAGATAAATCTGAAGTTTTAATATCTTTTAAATTTTTATTACTCAAATTTAAAATTGCCTCAATTCCAAAATTACAACTTTTACTTCTAATTTGTTTAATTCCAAAATGAACAAGAATTCTATTATTAAAATCAAGCTTTACTAGATCTGCTACAGTTCCTAGTGCAACTAAATCAATCAAGTCACCAAGGATAGGCTCTATGTTTGAATAATCATAACTATCTTTTTTTTTCTTTCTAATTTCAGAACGGACTAAAATTAAAACATAAAAAATTACTCCGGCACCACATAAATTTTTACTTGGAAATTTACAAGATAATTGATTTGGATTAACAATGAATTTAGTATCAGGCAGATCATCACCAGGTAAATGATGATCGGTTATAATAACTTCAATACCATAGGTTTTGGCTCTGCTAACACCTTCACTACTTGCAATTCCATTATCAACAGTTATGATTAATCCTGGTTTTTTTTTATAAGCTAAATCTACAATATCAGGGGTTAATCCATAACCAAATTTAAACCTATTGGGCACAATAAAATCTACTTTAGCACCAAATTTTTTTAAACCAAGATAAGCGCATGCTGTTGCTGAGGCTCCATCAACATCATAATCTCCAATAATAATAATCTTTTCTTTTCCATTAATTTTATCAATTATGAGATTTGCTGCATCTTTTCCAGATTTTAATAAATCAGGTGATATTAGTTTATCAATTCTATAGTTAATATCTTTAATTGATTTAATATCTCTCGCTGCAAATATATTAGAAAGAGCCGGGTTAATTCCATTTTTAATTAAAGAATTAAAAATTTTTGAATCTACTTTTTTTTCTTTATGAAGCATTTGGATTTTTTCTTATATAAATGTTATTTATTCTCAAATGTAACAAATATTTCAAGTTTAATTTAATATACTTAGATATATTAAAAGTCCAAAATAGAGTAAAGCAAAAAAAGTGATAATAATGAAAACATATAAGAGTGTTTTATAAATTTTAGTGAGTAAAATCTTTATATCTTTTAAGTCTTCATTTTCCATTAATTAGATTGTATATGAATTAAAAGTATTATGGTGCCCGGGGCCGGAATCGAACCGGCACGACCGTAAAGTCGAGGGATTTTAAGTCCCTTGTGTCTACCAATTTCACCACCCGGGCAAATAGGATATTTTATCATCACTTTTAACTATAATTTAAAGTGGAGGCGCGTGCCGGAATCGAACCGGCGTCTAAGGCTTTGCAGGCCTCTGCATAACCACTTTGCTAACGCGCCAATTTCTCTTTAAATTCAAATAAAGGAAACTTTGTTCCCTTATTTAAATTAGAATTGGAGCGGGAAACGAGGTTCGAACTCGCGACCTATACCTTGGCAAGGTATCGCTCTACCAGCTGAGCTATTCCCGCATTGAGAAGGCAGTATTTTAGCTACTTTTTACAGCCTGTCAATCTAGTTCAAAATTCTTTTTTTTCCTTTAATATTTTAAAAGCTATTTTCAAATAATAGATCATAGATACTATTGTTAAAAAAGCAGCTATATAAATTAATATTTTTCCTAATAATGCAATTGGAATAAATAAAATATTTTCATAATAAAGTAAAAATAATATTGCAATCATTTGCATTGTTGTTTTTACCTTCCCAATAAAAGCAACAGCTATACTTCCTGAATTTCCAAGTGTAGCCATCCATTCTCTGAGTGAGCTAATTGTAAATTCTCTAGCAATAATAATAAAAGCAATAATTGAATCGAGTCGACCTAATTTTACTAATAAAATTAGTGCAGCTATTACAATCAATTTATCTGCAACAGGATCAATAAAAGCACCGAAATTCGAAGTTTGATTTAGCTTTCTTGCTAAATAACCATCCAACCAATCGGTAATAGCGGCAAACAAAAAAATAAAAGTTGCTAAAAGATTTTTCTGATATATAGATAAAGTATTATCTGATAAATAAAAAACTAGAATAAGGCATGGAATTAAAGCAATCCTAAGTAAAGTAAGATTATTTGGTATATTCAATATCATAATTTCAAGCCCTAATGAAAATAATTAAAAACTTTTTCAGCAATTTTATTGCTTATACCATCTACAAGAACTAACTCTTCCATCGTTGCATTTTTTACTCCAGCGAGGCCGCCAAAATAAACTAACAAACTTTTTCTTTTTTTTAATCCAATACCCTCAATTTCCTCAATTTTAGATGTAATTCTCGCCTTATCTCTTTTAGCTCTATGTCCTGTTATGGCAAACCTATGAGCTTCATCTCTTATTTGTTGTATTAAATGAAATCCTAAATTATTTTTATCTATATTATCTAAAACTAACCCATTTGAAGTAAACAATGTTTCAGTACCTGATCTTCTTAAAGGTCCTTTAGAAACGCCAACAAGAAGAATATCAGTAACACCAAGATCCTGCATAATCTTATTTGCTGAGCTTAACTGACCTTTTCCACCATCAATTAAAATAATATCTGGCTTCCTAAGATCTTCAGAAATAATTTTTTTGTATCTTCTTTCTAAAACTTGACGTATTGCGTGGTAATCATCTCCAGGTTCGATACCTTTAATATTATATTTCCTATAATCTTTATTTTGCATAGCATTGTTATCAAAAACTACACAAGATGCAACAGTATGCTCACCCATTGTATGACTTATATCAAAACATTCAATTCTATTTGTCTGTTCTGGAAGGTTTAAAAGTTTTCTAAATGCTTTTATCCTTTTTACTTGGCTTGCATGTTCATTCTGTTTTTGTTTTAAGGCAATTTTGGCATTTTTACTTGCCATAGAAAGCCATAATTTTTTATCTCCTACCATTCTAGAAATAATTTTTATTTTTGGATAATCTTTTAATTTAAAAAAATTATTTATAAGATCTTTATTAAAGCTTTTCTCAACAACAAGAACAGGTGGTGGTGATTTTTGATCATAGTATTGGGTCAAAAATACTTCAATAATATTTTCAGTATTTTGTGCTGTTAAATTTTTAGGAAAAAAACTTTTGTCTCCAAGATGTCTTCCTCCCCTAATCATAACTAAATTAACACATACTTGACCTAAATCTTCTGCTAAAGCGATTATATCAGCATCATTTTCACTGAAATCACTTACTGATTGTTTAAGTCTTACTTGTCTTAAACTTTGAATTCTATCTCTAAACATAGCTGCTCTTTCATATTCAAATTCCTCAGAGCTTTCATTCATTCTATTTGTTAAGTCATCAATAACTGCACTTTCTTTTCCTTGTAAAAATAATGCGGCTTGTTTTATGTCGTTTTGGTAGCTAAATTTATCAATCAAATCAACGCATGGTGCGGTACACCTTTTAATTTGATGTTGTAAACATGGTCTAGTTCTGTTATTGAAGACAGAATCTTCACAGGTTCTTAGCATAAAGACTTTTTGAAGTAACTGAATACTTTGTCTTACTGCATTAGAATTTGGAAATGGTCCAAAATATTGATTTTCTTTCTTTTGAGATCCACGATGAAACATTAATCTTGGAAATTTATCGCCAGTAATCATTAAATAAGGATAAGATTTATCATCCCTAAAAATAACATTGTAACGAGGTAAAATTTTCTTTATTAAATTATTTTCAAGAATTAATGCATCTGCCTCTGTATTAGTAATTGTAAACTCAATTGAATTTATATTTCCAATCATAAGTCTAGTTCTAGGGCTAGATTGTTTTTTTACAAAATATGAAGCAACTCTTTTCCTTAAATTTTTAGCCTTACCAATATAAATTACTTCCATTTTAGAATTTATCATACGATAAACTCCTGGAAGATTTGGCATGGTTTTGATTTTAGATTTTAAATGATCCAAAATTAACCTAACAAATTGCCTCCAATTGACCAATCTTCACCCTTAACTTCTTCAAAAACAATATAGGTATAAGATGCTGGTTTACTTGCTACTCTTTGCATTAAATCTGTCATTTCTTTGGCTATTTCTTTTTTTTGATCTTTATTTAAGTTTCCTGCAAGTTTTACATTTATATAAGGCATATCAGTTCTCCATTTCAGTTTTAATTGATAAAAATACTTCGTGAAACATCTTCTCAGTTAATCTTTTTGTCTGAGTATTGTATCGACTACAATGATAGCTATCAAACATGATTAAATTATTTGGTAGCTTATGTTTACTCCCATGAGAAAATTTATACTCTTTTTTACTTAAATTCAATGCCGTTAAAACTGCATTATGAGCAATTAAACCTAGCACAAGTAAAATAGATCCTTTATCAAGCTCAATAATTTCTGATTTAAGGAATTTATTACAATTTTTAATTTCCATAGTATTAGGTTTGTTATCAGGGGGTAAGCATTTAACTGCATTTGTAATTCGACAATTATTTAAAATTAAATTGTCACTTAATGATTCAGATTTCTTAGAATTAGAGAATCCAAATTTGTACAAAGTTTTAAAGAGTAAAATTCCTGCATAATCCCCAGTAAATGGTCTTCCAGTTCTATTTGCACCATGGAGTCCAGGGGCTAAACCAATTATTAAGAATGGAGTTTTATCTTCTCCTACAGGAGGTACTGGTTTACAAAAATAATCTGGATTTTTATTTTTAACCTGAATCAGAAAAGAATTTAATCTATCACAATCTTTGCAGTTAGAATCATATTTCATAACTCATTTTATACAGAATTTATTTCTATTACTTTATTATTTTGATAATCAGTTAATTGATCAAAATTAAGATAAGTGTAAATTTCGTCTGATTTATTATCAATTTTTTCAGCCATTAACTTCAAATACTCTTCTTTAGATGGAATATAGCCTAAAAGAGAGCATAAAGCTGCTAATTCTGCAGACCCCAGATAAACTTGAGCGCCAGCACCCATTCTATTGTCAAAATTTCTTGTGCTAGTTGAGAAAACATTAGCATTATCCTCAACTCTTGCCTGGTTACCCATACATAAACTACATCCTGGTACTTCAGTTCGAGCACCAACTGAATTAAAAGTTTTATAAACTCCTTCTTTTTTTAATTGAGATTCATCCATTCTAGTAGGTGGAGCAATCCATAACTTAGCCTTAGTTTTAGTGTTTCCCTCAAATACTTTTCCTGCTGCACGATAATGACCTATGTTGGTCATACAGCTACCTATAAAAACTTCATCAATTTGATTATTTGAAACTTCAGATAAGGTTTTAATATTGTCTGGATCATTTGGACAAGCAATTAAGGGCTCAGTAATGCTATTCAAATCTATATCTAAAATATATGCATATTCTGCATCATGATCAGGTTCTAATAAAACTGGCTTCTTTAACCACTTTTGCATATTCTTAATTCTTCTCTTTAAAGTTCGAGAATCTTGGTAACCATTAGCCACCATATTCTGCAATAACACAATATTTGAGTTTAAAAATTCAATTATTGGTTCCTTACCTAATCTGACTGTACAACCATTTGATGATCTTTCAGCAGATGCATCAGAAAATTCAAAAGCTTGCTCAACTTTTAAATCTGGCAATCCTTCAATCTCAAGAATACGTCCATTAAATAAATTTTTCTTATCTTGTTTACCGATAGTTAATTCACCTCTTTTAATAGCAAAATAAGGTATTGAATTTACTAAATCTCTTAACGTTATTCCTGGTTGCATTTTTCCACTAAATCGAACTAAAACTGATTCAGGCATATCAAGCGGCATAACACCAATAGCTGCAGCAAAAGCAACTAAACCAGACCCAGCTGGAAATGAAATACCTATAGGAAATCTTGTGTGCGAATCACCCCCTGTTCCAACAGTATCAGGCAAAATCATTCTATTTAGCCATGAATGTATAACCCCATCACCTGCCTTTAATGAAATACCGCCTCTACTACTTATAAAATCTGGTAAAGAATGTTGAAGTTCAATATCAACAGGTTTTGGATAGGCTGCAGTGTGACAAAAACTTTGCATTACTAAATCTGAAGAAAATCCAAGACATGCTAATTCTTTTAATTCGTCTCGTGTCATTGCTCCAGTTGTATCTTGAGAACCTACAGTATTAATTTTTGGTTCACAATATATTCCAGGTCTAATACCTTTAACGTTGCAGGCTTTACCAACTATTTTTTGAGCTAATGTAAAACCTTTTTTACTTGTATCGTCCTGAGCAATTATGTTTATGAATTTATTTGATGGTTTTAATTTTAATGCAGAACGAGCTTTTTCAGTAAGTCCTTTTCCAATAATTAAAGGTATTCTTCCACCAGCTTTAAATTCATCTAAAATTGTAATTGGATTTAGTTTAAACTTTATTAGTTCTTCACCATTTTTATCTAAAATATTTTGTTTTTTTAAATTTATCTCAATTTGATCTCCTGTTTTTAGTTTTGAAACATCGCATTCAATTGGAAGAGCACCTGAATCTTCAGCAGTATTAAAAAAAATTGGGGCAATCTTTGTACCTAAAATTATTCCGCCTGAATTTTTATTTGGAATAAAAGGTATTTGATGGCCAAAGTGCCACTGCAAAGAATTTATTGCAGATTTTCGAGAGGAACCCGTTCCAACAATATCACCTACAAATGCAATTGGTAGTTTTTTTAATTTAAGCTCATCTATTATTTTAGAAATATTTGGAATTTTATTTATAAACATTGATTTCGCATGGAGTGGAATATCAGCCCTTGACCATGCTTCTTGAGCGGGTGATAAATCATCAGTATTCGTTTCACCGTCTACTTTAAAAACAATTACTTTATAAATTTCCTGAGTATTATTTTTAGAGGTAAACCATTCAGCTTCAGCCCAAATTTCAAGTAAATTAGTTGCAAAACTATTACCATCCTTATGCAATTTTTCCACATCATAAAATGCATCAAAAATAAGTGTTATTTTTGATAAAGCTTTTACAGCAAGATTAGCTTTATCTGTTTCTAAAAGCTTAATTAACGATTGGACGTTATATCCACCAAGCATTGTTCCTAAAAGTTTGATTGCATAATCACTATCGATATAAGGTGAAAAAGCTTTATTATTTGCTAGATCATTTAAAAAGGCAGCTTTTATAAAGGCAGCTTGATCCACGCCTGCTGGAACTCTGTTTTCTAACAAATCAACCAAAGAAATTGAGTTTTCAACTGAATCTTTCTTTAATAACTCTACTAAAGAAGCAGTTTGCTCTACATTCAGCGGATGTGGTGGCAATCCTTGATTTTTTCTTTTAATTTGATCAGATAGATACAGATCTAACATTTAATTCCTTATTACATCATTTAATATAGCTCTAAACCTCTATTTTAAAGTAAATAAAACGATTTCCCAAAGATTAAATAAATCTAAGTAGCATAAAAAAAATAATTCATTTTTAATGTAAAATATAGTTATGAATTTAAAAGGTATCTTATGATTTCTGCATTAACTGCAATTTCACCAATAGATGGAAGGTATTCCCTACAAACTGAACCCTTAAGAGAGATATTTAGTGAATGTGGTTTAATTCGCAAAAGAGTCGAAATAGAAATTTTGTGGTTAATAGCCCTAAGTAAAGATAAAGAAATAAAAGAAATACCAAGATTTTCTCCTAAAACTACCTCTAAATTAAAAAATATCATTAAAAACTTTAATCAAAAAGATGCACAAGCCATAAAAAAAATTGAAAATATAACTAATCATGATGTAAAAGCAATTGAATATTGGTTAAAAGATTCACTTAAAAATGAAAAAGAAATTAATAATGTGAGTGAATTTATACATTTTGCATGCACATCTGAAGATATAAATAATCTTGCTTATGCATTGATGGTAAAAGAAAGTTTAAAAAAAGTTCTCATACCATCAATAGATTCTATCCTAAAGCAAACAAGTAAATATTCCAGAAAATATTTTAAAATTTCAATGCTAGCAAAAACACATGGGCAGACAGCAAGTCCAACAACATTAGGAAAAGAATTTGCAAACTTTACTTACAGACTCGAAAGACAAATTATACAACTTAAAAATCAAAAAATACTTGGTAAAATTAATGGTGCAGTTGGTAATTTTAATTCCCATATATCAGCATATCCACAAAAGAACTGGATAAAATTTTCTAAGAATTTTATCGAATCAATTGGTTTAGTTTACAATCCATATACAACTCAAATTGAACCGCACGACTACATGGCAGAAACCTTCCAGACAATTTCTAGAATAAATACTATTTTAATCGATTTAAATCGTGATATTTGGACTTATATTTCAATAGGTTATTTCAAACAAAAAACAGTAAAAAAAGAAGTTGGTTCTTCAACAATGCCCCATAAAGTTAACCCTATTGACTTTGAAAACTCCGAAGGAAACTTAGGAATGTCGAATTCATTGTTAATTCATTTTTCTGAAAAATTACCTATTTCAAGACTTCAAAGAGATTTAACTGATTCCACAGTCCTAAGAAATATAGGACTAGCTTTTAGCTTTAGTTTAATAGCATATAAGTCATGCTTAAAAGGTCTTTCTAAATTAGAAATTAATAAAACTCAAATAAATAAAGATCTAGATCAAGCATGGGAAATTTTAGCAGAACCAATTCAAACAGTTATGAGAAAAAATAAGATAAAAAATTCTTATGAAAAACTTAAAGATCTTACTAGAGGTAATCAAAATATAAATAAAGAATCCATACAAAAATTCATCACACTTCTTAAATTACCAAAAGAAGATAAAGATTATCTTTTAAATTTAACACCTCAAAACTACATTGGACTAGCTTCATCATTAGCAAGAAAATTTAAATGAATGAAATATTAGTTCTATATTATTCCAAAAGTGGTTCTGTTAAAGAATTAGCTTCATTTATTGCCAGAGGAATAAATTCAGTTGAAGGGGCAGAAGCAAAAATAAGAACTGTACCTGAAATTTTTCCTGAAATAAATATACAAAAACCTTCTATCCCTGAGACAGGTTCACTCTATGCTACGTTAGATGACCTAAGTAATTGTTCTGGGTTAGCTCTTGGAAGTCCAACAAGATTTGGAAATATGGCAGCGCCATTAAAATATTTTATTGATACGGCAACACAATTATGGTTGAAAGGTTCACTTGAAAATAAACCTGCTTGCGTATTTACATCCTCCAGCTCACTTCATGGAGGAAATGAATCTACCCTATTAAGTATGCATATACCTCTTTTTCATATGGGTATGATTGTTCTAGGTCTCCCTTATTCAAATCCAGAGCTAGCAAAAACTATTTCTGGTGGGACTCCATATGGGGCAAGTCATGTAGGTAATGGTAAAAAAACTACATCTATTTCTGAAGAAGAAAAAAAATTATGTATTGCCCAGGGAATAAGATTAGCAGAAGTAAGTTTAAAGCTTACTAAATGAATATTCTTTTTTTAATATCGTCTATAAGCCTAATATGTTTAATAATTTTGAATTTACTTTGGGAAATATTTTACAACCCACTTCAAGAGAATGGATCAATGATGGTTTTAAAATCTTTGATTCTTTTGATTCCATTATCTGGTATTTTAAAAAAAAATGTATACACATACCAATGGTCTAGTATGCTTATATTACTTTTTTTTATTGAGGGTGTTGTTCGTTTTTATAGTGAAAAAGAAATTTCACAAACAATGGCTTTATCCCAAATAATTTTATCTATTATATTTTTTATTTCAACAATATTTTTTTGTAAGTCTAAAAAGAAAATATGAAAATTCTAATTTCAAATGATGATGGTTATAAATCCAAGGGTATTAAAGCACTCATAAAAGAATTAAAAACAATAGCTGATTTAGTTATAGTTGCACCAGATAGAAATCGAAGTGGATCTAGTAGTTCATTGACTTTGGATAAAGCTGTTAAGGTTAATAAATTAGAAAAAAACTTTTACTACATAAATGGTACGCCCACAGACTGTGTTCATATAGCACTTACAGGACTAATAAATTTTGTACCAGATCTAGTAATATCTGGCATTAATCATGGGCCAAACATGGGTGACGATACTATTTATTCTGGAACAGTGGCTGCAGCAATGGAAGGTTATTTGTTAAATATTCCATCATTTGCAATATCTATGGGGAATGAAAATCCAAAATTTTTTGAAACAGGTGCAAAAGTTATTGTTGATCTGATTAAGCTATATAATAAAAAAAAATTAGGATCAATGCTTTTAAATGTTAATGTTCCAGACATTCCTTATGAGGAATTAAAAGGTATGGAGATTACTAGACTTGGGAAAAGGCATGCTGCAGAATCAGCAATTAAAAGTGAAGAAAATAAAAGTGAAGCGTTATATTGGATCGGAGCAGCAGGAGAACCAAATGATGGTGGGCCAGGAACGGATTTTAATTCTATTAGAAAAATGATTGTTTCCATAACTCCTATTCATGCTGATTTAACTGATTATCAAAATATACAAAAAATGAAAGAATGGGTAAAAAATGAAAAGTAAAATATTTTTTATATTAATATCAATTTTATTATCTGGTTGTGCATCACAATTTCCAGCTCCAGTTGATGGAGATAAAAAAATAGAAATTAAAAAAAGTGTTAAAGAATGTCCAGATATATATACTGTCAAAAAAGGTGAAACAATATTTAGTATAAGTTTAAAATGTGGATTTGATTATAGAAAAGTTGCTTTATCAAATGGATTAAAAAAACCATATTTTGTAAAGCCTGGAGATCGAATAAGGTTTGATATTTTAAGAAAAAATAAAAGCAGAACTTCTGAGGAGAAAAGTACTAGTGATGAAGTGAAAACTATACCATTTGATGAAGATGAGATAATTGAAGATAATATTTATACAGATGACCAGATAAATCAACAAGATTCAGATATTTCTTTTCAATACGGGGATCCCATACAAATAGACCAGCCAAAAGTTATTCGTGAAAAATATTCAAGAAAATCAATTAAGAAATCTAAAAAACTTTCAGCCTTAAAAGAAAAAAATTTAAAAAATTGGGATTGGCCAACTGATGGAGAAGTCACTTCATTTTTTAATCCAGCTAATGACAAAAAAGGTATTGAAATTTTAGGTTTAAAAGGACAAGAAATTAGGTCTGTGGCAAAAGGAAAGGTTATATATGTAGGTGAAGATTTAGCAGGTTATGGAAAATTAACAATTATTAAACATGAAAATAAAGTCTTAAGTGTTTATGGGCATCAACAGGCGATTTTAGTAACTGAAGGACAGACTGTACAAGCCGGACAAACTATTGGAACTATGGGCAACAGCGGCACAAATGAAAATAAGCTACTATTTGAAATAAGAAAAGAAGGTGAATCAGTTGATCCAATTAGTTTTTTAAAAAAAATATCTTAATATAATTATTTCTTTTCGTTATCTTTAAGATATTTTTTTACTTCTTTCATATCATATGCACGAGCCCACTTGATTATTTCATCAAAAGCAGGAGCGCCGAGTTCTCCACTTTGAGCATGAATTCCAGCCCTATCTCTAATAAATAAAACTGAAGGTACTTCTTCGAGATTAAAATAATCTGAGATAACTTTATCTTTATCTATGTCTACCATACCAAAAATGATGTCTTTATTTTTTTTGGCTGCGGCTTCAAATATAGGGGTAAAGGTGAGACATGGTTTACACCATGTTGCCCAAAAATCTACTATTACAAAGTCATTTTCTTCTATTGTTGTCTTAAAATTCTTTTCTGTAAGTGTTATCAAATTGCTCATAATTATCCTATTTCCATTTATTAATAAAATATATATCATTAAGTGGCTTTCTTGCGCGAACCTGAGTTTCTTTATCTTTTTGTACTTGGCTTAACTTAGATTCATCTATTTGTTTTCCTATCGCCATGCAAGATAAGATATCAAATTCTTCTGGTACATTTGATAGTTTTCTTATCTTCTGTTGATCAAATCCACCCATTTGGTGAGCGTTCAACCCAATACTAGTTGCTTGTAAACATATATTTTCTGCAGCCGCTCCAGAATCATATTGTGCCCAACGGTTGGGCTCATTATTATGATTAAAATTTTTATTGGCACATACAATTATTATAATTGAAGAATCCATTGCCCAATTCTGATTTCCAACGGATAAACAATTTAATACACTTGTCCAAGCTGTTGCATCATCTTTTTTGAATAAAATAAATTGCCATGGTTGATCTCCGAAGCATGAAGGCGCCCATCTTGCTGCTTCAAATAGTGATTTGATCACATCCTCTTCAATAATATAATTTGAATCAAAAGCACGTGGACTCCATCTTTCAGCGATTACATCATTAATTGGAACTATAGTATCAGCTTTTTTTTTCATTAAATTTCAACTTTTATCATAAAGAAGGATTATTTATTTAGCTCAAGTTTAGCCTAAAAATGTTTATATTAAAATAACATTCAATTCATTATAATCAGACAATATTAAATATTAAAAAATTCAAAAAGTTTAATTTTCATTATGAATAATAAGAAACAAAATGAATTATTTATGCATGAGGCACTAAAAGAAGCAAATTTATCATATAAAAAAAATGAAGTGCCTGTTGGTGCAGTTTTAGTTTACAAAGATAAAATTATTGCTTGCGGTCATAACTTATGTATTTCTGAAAATAACCCATGTGCACATGCCGAGATTATTGCTATACAAAAGGGATGTGAATATTTTAAAAATTACAGGCTTTTAAATTGTTCTTTGTATGTAACTTTAGAGCCATGTATTATGTGTCTTGGTGCTATTTTTAATGCTCGTATAAGTAAATTATTTTTTGGGGCTTATGATTTAAAAACAGGTGCTTGTGAAAGTGTAATTAATCTGAAAAATAACAAAAATCTAAATCATCATTGTGTAGATATTAATGGAGGTATTTTAGAAAAAAAATCACAAGAACTACTTCAAAATTTCTTTAAAGGTAAAAGGTAAAAAAAAACCGTGAAGGATCACGGCTTTTTTATGTAATTAAATTCTAATCTCTATTACCCATCACAGCCATTAGAATATGAAGTAAATGGACAAACAAGTTATAAATATTTAAATATAATGCTAAGGTAGCCATTATGTAGTTTGTTTCCCCGCCTCTTACAATTCTATTAACATCATAAAGAATAAAGCCTGAGAAAATGAGGACAGCTATTCCAGATATTGCAAGAGACATTGCTGGTATCTGAAAAAACATATTTGCGAGCATTGCTAATATCAAAAGAATTAAACCAATCATTAAAAACTTACCCATGAATGATAAATCTCTTTTTGTAGTAGTTGCAATTCCTGATAATACAAGAAATATAGTTGCTGTTCCTCCAGCAGCTAGTCCAACTATTTGACCGCCATTACTTAAGCTGAAGGCTACCTGCAGAATTGGGCCTAAAAGAATACCCATTAAAAAAGTTAAGCCTAAAAGAAAAACGACACCAAGACTACTATTTTGATTCTTTCTTATGAGATAAAACATTCCAAAAAGACCTGCAAGCGTTAAAATGAAAAACATTATTGGGCTTTGAGCCATTAATCCAAAATTCATACTCATACCAATAAAAGCGCCAATTACCGTCGGAATTAATGAAAATCCTAATAATGCATAAGTATTTCTTAAAACCTTATTAGTAGCTAATGCCGATTGTGATTGAGCAGTAATGTCAAAATTATTTTGCATAGTATTTTTAAATCCTTATAAATTAATTAATACCCATATAGGATAAGACTTATAAGGTTAAAGTTCAAGATATTTCAGTATAAATTTTACTTATTTTTATAATTTTGTAATAATCGATCGAGCTTCTTTAATATTAAAATTATGAAATTTTAATTTGTTTTCTTGCCTTTTCTTTTTATTTAATTTCATTATCTCTAACCTTTTAAGAGAATTTGGTTTTGAATTCCATTTTAATTCTTCAATTAATTTGTCTAATTTGTTTGGAGAATTACAAACCAGCACCATATCACATCCAGCTTCAAGTGCATTTTGAACTCTTTTAGTAATATTTTCTTGAAAACTTTCAATGGCTTTCATAGTTATGTCATCACTAAAAATTGCACCTTTAAAATTCAATCGATCTCTTAATTGATCTTGAAGCCAAAAATTTGAAAGTCCAGAAGGGTTTTGATCACATAAGGAATAAATTATGTGCGAAGGCATAATACCTTTAAGACCAGCATTAATAAGATTTTTAAAAGTTTGAATATCATTATTTTGAATTATTTTTAAAGGTCGATCATCGGTAGCTTTTTCGATGTGTGTATCAGCTTTTATAAAACCATGGCCAGGAAAATGTTTTCCTACAGATTGCATACCTCCAAAATTTAAACCTTCAATCAGGGCAATTGCTAATTCTGAAACTATATCTGCATCTTTATGAAATGATCTATTACCAATAATTGAACTAGAGTCATAATCAATATCTAAAACCGGTGTAAAACTAAAATCAATATCCATTTCTGCTAATTCTTCAGAAATCACCCATCCAACTAATTTAGCAATTAGTTTTGCATGATCACTATCCTTTTGATAAATTTTCCCGATTTGTTTCATATCAGGAATCTCAGTGAATTCATCTCTGAATCTTTGAACACGCCCACCTTCATGATCAACTGCTATAAGTAAATTTTTTTTAATTTTTCTGATTGATTTAATAAGATTTTTAAGTTGTTGTTTATTTTTATAATTTCTTGTAAATAGAATAATTCCACCAACTAAAGGATGCTCAATTCTTTTAATATCAGAATTGTTTAAAACTAACTCTTGAATATCAATCATTAAGCAGGTCATTTTAAAAAAGCCTCAAATTTTTAAATTAAAAGGATTAAAGTTTGTTTTTGTATCATAAAAATCAATTTTTTCTTTAGCCTTTAAAAATCTTATAATCTTATAAGTTATTGGAGTAAAAACTACCTCAACCCCTGTTTTAGCCAAAAATTGGGCCACAACTACTAACATTAACTTGTCGTTAGGAATAACCCCTGAATTATAAAAAGCCAAAGGGTAAAATAAAATCGAATCTACACCCTCGCCAAAAATTGTTGAGCCAATAGTTCTAGTCCACAGATGCTTTCCTTTGGTCCAGATTTTCATTTTTGCCATAACAAAAGAATTTACAAACTCTCCAGCAGCAAAAGCAATTAAGCCAGCTAAAGCGACTCTCCATGCAGAACCAAATGCAATCTCATAAACTTCTTGATTTTTCCAAAAAGGTGCTGGGGGGAGCGCAACTACAACCCATGCCATTAATGAAGCAAAAGCTAAGCCAGCAAAACCCGTCCATATCACCCTCCTTGATGCAGCATATCCATATACCTCAGTAAGAATATCACCAAAAATAAATGAAATAGGAAAAAATAATACCCCAGCTCCGAATGTAATGACTCCAAAAATAGGTAGATCTAATTGTGAAATTTTAGCAGGGCCAATTATATTAGCAGTAATTAAGACTGTTACAAAAGCTGCCATCATTAGATCATAATATTTATAATTATTTGTTTTCAATTTTTTGTAACATCCCATTTATGGTTCAAATAATCTCCGAAAAAATTAATACAGTAAACTAAAGACATAATACTAAGTCCTACAAATAAAGCATAATGAGGAGAAACTAATAAAAATCTCACACTATCTCTCATCATTCCACCCCAAGATGCTACTGGAGCCTGTAAACCCAATCCAATGAACGATAGGCTTGCTTCTGCAATAATTAAACCAGCTACAGCATAAGTAGCCTCAACTATTAAAGGTGTTTTTAACGAGGGTAATATATGATTTATAATTATTTTTTTGTTAGAGCTACCCATTGATTGTGAAGCTTTTACAAAATCAAGGTTCTTAATTAAAACTGTTTGAGCTCTTGCAAGCCTTGCATAACCAACCCAACCGCCTATAGATAATGCAAAAATTAAATTTGCTTTTCCAGGGCTTAAGATAGCTGCAAAGGCAATAGCTAATAATATACCTGGGAATGCCATAAATAGTGTAGTTAAATATCTCACAAACTGATCTAATTTACCTCCAAAATACCCTGCAATCACGCCGATTAATACACCAATAAAACTTGAAATAATTGTAACAAGAAAAATTATTTCAAAAGAATTTATAAATCCATCAATCAATCGATGAAAAATATCTCTTCCATAGTCATCTCTTCCTAGCCATGAAGAATAGTTAGGCTCAATTAAAATTTCACTAAAAACCATTTGATTTGAATCAAAACCGAATAATAATTTAATAGTTATTCCTATTAACCAAAAACAAACTATAAATAAAACTAATTTATTCATACTTAAATACTCTTCATTCTTGGATCAAGAAGTTTATAAAGTATCTCAGTGAATAAATTTACAAAAACATACGAGATTGCAATTATAAAAATACATGCTTGAGTAATCGGGTAATCTCTCATTTGAATTGAATCAACTAAAAGCATGCCAAGACCATTCCAGCTAAATAATGTTTCTGTAATAACAGCACCAGATAGTAATGCTCCAAATTGCATTCCAATAATCGTTATCAATGGTATTAAAACTAGTCGAAATATATGATTTATAGTTATAGTCCATTCCTTCAAGCCTTTTGCTCTTGCCGTCCTCACAGCATCTGAATCCATAATTTCAACCATACAATTCCTAGTCATTTTAATAATAATAGCTAACATGCCTAAAGATAATGTTAGTGCTGGTAAAACTATAGAAAATGGACTATTCATACCACTAATTGGTAACCAGCCTAACCAAATCGAAAGCCATAACATTAATAGTGGGCCTAAAAAAAAGTGAGGTATAGATATAAAAAATAGACTTGAATTTATAATTACTCTATCTATTAAACTATCTTTATATTTAGCTGCAATTAATCCTCCAGATATTCCAAATAGTATTGCAATACACAACGCACTTAATGCAAGCAAATAAGTATTTTTCGTAGCAATAATTATTTGTTGATTAATTGGCATACCAGTCAAAATAGATTTACCAAAATCACCACGAACTATTTGTAAATATGAATCAATCATTTGTTTATATATTGGCTGATCTAAACCTAGCTCTTCTCTCAACTTCATTTGATCTGCAATTGCCGCAGATTCTCCAAGCATTACTTGGATTGGATCTCCTGGAATTAGATGCAATATAAAAAAAGTGACGACAAAAATACCTAATATTTGTAAAAAAGATGAAAAAATGATTATTGAAAAATTATTTTTCATTGATATAAACAACAGTTCCTACTGAAACTAATTCGAAAAGCTCAATTACATCTTTGTTTGCCATTCTTATACATCCATGAGAAAAAGGTTTTCCAAGCTTTTCCTCATAGGGAGTTCCATGAATATAAATATATCTTTGCATTGTGTCATGATTACCTAAACGATTGATTCCCACTTCCATTCCTGATAGCCATAAAATTCTAGACAAAATCCAATCATGATCAGGATCTAATTTTGAGACTTCATCGCTCCATCTTATTCCTGTATATCTCCTTCCTTCAAAAATACCAGAATTTGGGACACCTTCTCCAATCATTGCTCGAATATAATGAGTTCCGAGAGGCGTTTTAAAACTATTTTTTTCTTGGCCAGCACCTTTAAGTGCAGTTGATATCGAATATGATTTAATTAGCTTATTATCAAAATAGACTAATAGAGTTTGTTTTTTTATTGATATATTAATCGATAGCTTCATAATTTTTCCTAACATATTTCAAAGCATTCCAATTACCGTCTAAATGAACATCATAACCAATTATGTTTTTATTAAATGCAGCAAAATTTCCCTCATACCATAAAGGAATAAAAGCATTTTCAGTGTGAATTTTTTTAATAACTTTATTCCAAATATTAGATTCTTTTGCTCTTTTAATAAGTCTATCTGTTTCCTTATTTTTGTATTTACCTCTATTTAATCCCTCTGGTGGAATAAAGCTAGATTTAAAAATTTTTTCATAAATTTCAGGGTTTCTTATTCCAACCCAAGTTAAGCCATATAATTGAAAGTTACCTGCTTGTATATCTTTAAAATAAGTTCCCCAATCAAGTGACTTTATAATTAATTTTATGCCAATTATTTGCAATTGTTTCTGAATCAGAGTTGCTATTTTTACCCTAAATGGATCAGTAGAAGTTTTGAATGTTATTGAAATTGGTTCTTCTAAATCTAATTCTTTAATATATTTTTTTGCTAAATCGGGATTATAAGCAACTGAATTTAATTTTTCACTTGCCCAATGTTCTGGTGGTAAAATTTGTTCAGCAATTCTAGTTTGATCATTCAAAAAAAATTTTATTAATGATTGGCGATCAATTCCTAAACTTAATGCCTTCCTAAACTTTGATTTTTTCAACAATCTATCACTAAGATTTAAACCAATATACGACACATTAGCACCATATTCTGTTAAAGATACAATTTCTTCTTTATCTTTTAAGAGATTAATCATTTCCAGTGGTATATCATTTTGTAATAAATCAATTTCACCATTTATCAACTTCAATACTCTTACAGTTGGATCCTTTATCTTATTTAATTCAATTATTTGATTATCACTAAGTCTTTTTATTCTCAAATTTGGATTTTTCGTAATGAACATAAATGGGCCTGAACCAATTGGATTTAAGGAAAAGTTGTGGTTTGAATTAATTAAATCCTCTGGCAAAATAAAAAATGATAGTCGTGTCAAAAAATTATTATCTTTGCTAAATAAGATAACTTCGAATTCAAAATTAGATAATTTTGTAATAGTTTTTATATTTATTAATTCTAAATAAAATGGAGACTTTTTTTGGTTTCTTAAATTATTTAATGTAGAAATAATGTCGTCAATATCCATAATCGTTTTGTTATGAAAAATAGGTAATTGCTGCTTAATTCTAAATTTATATTTTAGAGGTGAAACTTTTTCCCAATTAACTATTTTAGATTTAAGTTGATAATCTTTTCCATAATAAAATAAAGGTGAATAAAGTAATGAAGATAATCTCTCAGAAGCGGCGTCGGATTGAAATCGCGGATCTAAATTTTGTGGTTCTTGAGCTATTCCAAAAGAAATAATATTTTCTAAATTTTTTTCAGAACAACCAGTCATAAGAAAAAAACTTAGAGATATTAAAATTAAATGTATAGTTAATTTATTCATTTCTTATAAATAAAGAAATTGATTCAATATGTGAGGTATGAGGAAACATATTAACTATCCCACCTTTTTTAAAAACATAATCTTTTTCATTAACTAGTATATTTGAATCCCTAGCTAAGGTGGAAGGGTTGCATGATATATATAGAATTAATTCTGGTTTTATCTCATCATCTAATAAATTGATCAAATCAATTGCACCAACTCTTGGTGGGTCAATTAACCACTTGTTTGCATAACCCAATCCAATCAATTCTTTTTTTTTAAGTGAAAATAAATCTAATTTTTTAAACTTTAAATTCTTACTTAAATTATTTTGATGTGCATTTCTATTTCCTGAATCAATAAGATTTTCATCTCCTTCTATAGCCACAACATTTGCTCCTGTAGTGGCAATGGGTAGAGCAAAATTTCCAACTCCAGAAAATAAATCAAAAATTAAATCTACTTTAGATGGATTTAACATATTCATTACTTTTCTAATTAAAATTTGGTTTATGAAAGGATTTATCTGTGTAAATCCTGTTGGATTAAAAGAAAAATGTAAATTATATTCCTTGTTTATATATGACATTTCATGAGGTGTTAAACTTGAGAGAGGTTTGACAGTGTCATAGCCTTTGGACTGCGTCCAAAATTCTATTTTATTAGATTTTTGAAAATCTTTTAAAAGACTTATATCTTCTCTTTTAAGTGGCTCAAGAATTCTTAAAACTAAAATATGACGAACTTGATTTGAGGCATATTCAATTTGAGGGATTTTATCTCTTATAGATAGTTTATAAAATAAATTTTGTAAGGGTTCAATTAGATCAGATATTTTTTTTGGCAAAACAGAACAAGAATTCATATTAGTTAAAAAATGTGACATTTTTTCATTAAATCCAATTAAAACTTTTTGTTTTTTTAAAACAAACTTAACTCGCAATCTTGCCTTATGACGATAATGCCATAAAGGTCCTGATATTGGACTTAATAAAGTTTCAGGTAATACATTACCTACATGCATTAGTGTCTCTTCAAATGATCTTTGTTTGTATGCTAATTGTGCACCTTCATCAAAATGTTGCATTGAGCATCCTCCGCAAACCCCATAAACATTGCACTTTGCAACTACTCTTTGTGATGAGGGTTTTAATATTTTTAAGCTTTTTCCAAATGCTAAATTTTTTTTCTTTTTTAAGATTTTATATTCAACTACTTCATTAAGAAGTGCATTATCAATAAACATAGTTTTATTATTTTTATAAGTAATTCCTTTACCTTCATGATTGATAGAAGATATAGTCGTTATTGAAGATTTTTCGGATCTTGATTGAGCTATTTTTGCCATGCTTTAATAAATAATTTCCAATGAGATTGGTTATAACTTTCAAGCATTGATTGAAGATTTCTTAACTCTTCATCATATAAATTTGTATTTATATGCTCTTTTATTAGTAAAAATCTTAGGTAGACTAAATAAGTATTAACCACGTCTGTTTCACAATAATTTCTGATGGATTGAATATTTCCATTTAGATAATTCTTCCAAACCTGTCCTCCGTCCATATCTAATTTTCCTGGAAAACCGCAAGATTTGGATATATGATCCAATGAAGCATTATTTCTTCCAGTATAAAGTGCGAAGAAATCCATTAAATCAATATGTCTTTGATGAAATCTATTCAAATAATTATTCCATTTAAAATCTGAATTATTTTCCCCCATATCAAAATAAATTGAGGAGGAAACTTTGTTTATTAATGATCTATAATTTAGAACGGGTAAGTCGAAGCCTGTTCCATTCCAAGTTACCAAATTAGGTAGGTATTTTTCAATTCCATCATAAAATCTCTCTAATAATTCTGCTTCAGTACTTTTCTCGTCCCCTAATGTCCATATTTTCAATTGCTCATCAGTTTTTAAAACACATGAAATTGCGACGATTTTTTGAAAATGATGTTGTAAAAATTCATGTCCAACTTTTTGCCTTCTCTGATACATTGCAATATTTACTACATCTTCATCATCTAAATCATTGCTAATCTTTAATAGCTTTCGGATTGCTAAAATATCTGGGATGGTTTCTAAATCAAAAACTAATGATGGTGTCACAGCTTAAGCGGGAAAAATCCCTGTTGATAAATAACGATCTCCTCTATCGCATGCAATTGATACTATAAGTGATTTTGGATCTTTTGCTGCGATCATAAGAGCAATGTAAAGAGCTCCTCCAGTTGATGCTCCTGAAAAAATGCCTTCTTTCTTAGCAAGACTTCTTGCTGTCTCTTCAGCATTTTTTTGACTTACATTTTTTATACTATCAATATTTTGATCATTAAAAATTTTAGGTAAATATTCTTTTGGCCATTTACGTATACCAGGTATTTGAGAACCTTCTTCGGGTTGTACGCCAATTATTTTTATTGAAGGATTTTTTTCTTTAAGAAATTTAGATGTCCCTACAATTGTTCCAGTTGTTCCCATACTTGAGACGAAGTGGGTTACTTTTCCTTTGGTATCACGCCATATTTCTGGCCCAGTACCTTCATAATGCGCTTTTGGATTATCTAGATTTCCAAATTGGTCCAAAACTTTACCTTTTCCTTGGCTTTGCATCTCGAGAGCTTTATCGCGAGCAAACTCCATACTACCTTCTTTAGAAGTCAGTAATAACTCAGCTCCAAATGCTTTCATTGTTTGCTGCCTTTCTAAAGATTGATTTTCTGGCATTATTAAAATAATTTTATAGCCTTTCATGGCAGCTACCATTGCAAGAGCTATACCTGTATTACCAGAAGTTGCTTCTATTAGAGTATCTCCTGGCTTTATATCACCTCTTAATTCAGCTTGTTGAATCATTGAAAAAGCTGGTCTATCCTTTACTGAGCCAGCAGGATTATTTCCTTCTAATTTAAGATAAATTTCTCCAAAATTAGACTTACCCATTCTTTGGATTTTAGCTAGTGGAGTGTTCCCAATTGTAGATTCTAATGAATTCATTTATTAATTTTATTGTAAATATAAAGCGTAAATATAACAAACAAAATATATGCAATGAGTGCTAACTGAGGAAGAGTAAGGCCTAAAAAATACCAGTCAATTTCTGAACAATCGCCTGTTCCTTTAAACAATAAGCTAAATGCTTCAGTAAGTGGAAAATTTTCAAACATATAATCTAAATCTATTCCGCATTCAGCTGGAACTATAATCCATTTACTTTGAATCATAATATGTCTAATGGCAAAGACTATACCAACAATATTTGTAGTTAAAAGAGATGAAATATGAATAAATTTAATTAATTGATTTGGTTTTAAAAAAGAAAAAAGAAGAAATATAAATCCAATAATAATAAAAACAATTCTTTGAGAGACACATAAAGGGCAAGGTTCTAAATTAAATTGGGTCTGTATAGCAACTGCTACGCCAACCAAAACAAAAGCAAGAAAAGATCCAAATAAATTTATTCTTTTAAATGTTAAAAAATTTTGCATTAGATTCAATTAGTTTAATAAACGATTTATAATAAATTAAGTTTTAAAATATTTTGTTAATAGATATACCTATATGATAAACGACTTTAATTCAGCTGAAATAAAAATATTTTCGATTACAGAAATTAATAAATTAGTTAAACAACTACTTCAAGATAATTTTCCTACAATTTGGGTAAAAGGTGAAATATCCAATTTTATTGAGGCTAGCTCAGGTCATTGGTATTTTTCTCTTAAGGATAATAATGCACAAGTCCGATGCACTATGTTTAAAGGGCAAAATAATGAAGTTAAACGGATTCCCAAAAATGGAGACATGATTGAAGCTCAATGTAAAATTGGACTCTACGAACAAAGAGGTGATTATCAATTAAATATATCTTCCCTTCAACAGGCTGGTTTAGGTAAATTATTTGAAGAATTCAATTTGTTAAAACAAAAACTTGATAAAGAAGGTCTTTTTGATGATCATTATAAAAAAACTTTACCATCTTATCCAAACACTATAGGAATTATAACCTCTCCAGATGCTGCTGTTTTGAGAGACATAATAATTACTTTAAAAAGAAGAAATAAATCACTAAAAATAATAATTTACCCTACTCCAGTTCAAGGTCAAGCTGCTCCTAAAGGAATTATCGATGCCATAAAAATTGCAAATCAAAGGAATGAAGTTGATGTTCTGATTTTATGCAGAGGTGGAGGTTCTATTGAAGATTTATGGTCATTTAATGAGGAATTAGTAGCTAGGCAAATATTTTCCTCAAAACTTCCAATAATCACAGGAGTTGGCCATCAAACAGATATTACTATATCTGATTTTGTTTCAGATCTTAGGGCTGCTACCCCAACTGCAGCAGCTGAAATTATTAGCTCAAGCCATGAAGAATTAATTGGGAGTTTAGAATATTTTGAATCTAATTTGACAAATATTATCCAACATAAAATTGACGAATTAAACCAAAAAATTGATTTACTTGAAAAAGGGCTTTTATCCCCAGCACAGAAAATCATGATTCAATATGATCTAATTATAGGATTTAAAAATAGAATACAAATGGCTATAAATTCACAACTTCAAAAATATCAAGAGCAAATTAAATCATATAAACAAAATTTAAATTATTTAAATCCTAATGAAATATTAGCAAGAGGATATTCAATTGTTTTAAATCAAAATAAAAAGATTATCAATAAAGCTTCAGTTTTGAATCTTAGTGATAAAATAAAAATAAAGTTTTACAAAGGTAATGTAGAAGCAAATATTACAAAAATTAATCAAGACAAAGAATCATAAATGAGCAAGTTAAAAGCAAAAAATGCATCAATGATGGCATTATCCCTTGCCGCACTGGGGGTTGTTTTTGGAGATATAGGCACTAGCCCACTCTATGCTATTAGAGAAATATTTACCATTAGTAACAATATCTTGGCTCTCAATGAAGCTAACATGTTAGGAATATTATCCATAATTTTCTGGTCACTCATTTTAATAGTTTCGGTTAAGTATATTACTTTTATTATGAGAGCAAATAATAATGGTGAAGGAGGTATTATGGCGCTCCTCTCATTAGCAAATCGGAATGCAAAATCTAAAAAAAAGAAAATAATTATTATGTGTATCGGTATGTTAGGTGCATGCATGTTTTATGCAGACGGTATGATTACTCCTGCTATTTCAGTTTTGTCTGCAATTGAAGGAATTGAATTAATTACACCTAAATTTGATAGTTTTATCGTTCCTATTACATTGGTGATTATTTTTTTGTTATTTTGGATGCAAAGTAAAGGATCGAGTACTGTAGGAATTATGTTTGGTCCTGTAATGCTTATCTGGTTCATAACTTTAGGGATTCTAGGTGTTTATAATATTATTCAAGCACCTTATGTTTTGAATGCTCTTAATCCAATTTATGCAATTAGTTTTTTTAATAATCAATTTTCAATAGCATTTATTACTCTTGGGGCCGTTGTTCTTTGTGTAACTGGAGCAGAATCATTATATGCAGACATGGGTCATTTTGGAAGAAATCCAATTAGAATCACATGGTTTAGTTTTGTTTTTCCTGCCCTAACCTTAAATTATTTTGGGCAAGGTGCATTAATCTTAAGTGACGCAAGTAATATTAAAAATCCTTTTTATCTTATGGCACCTGAATGGTTTACATTACCTTTGGTTATTCTTGCAACTTTTGCAACTATTATCGCTTCTCAAGCATGTATTACAGGTGCTTTTTCAGTTTCAAAGCAAGCTTTACAGCTTGGCTTTATCCCTCGAATGAGAATAAATCACACTTCTGAAGAAAAAGAGGGTCAAATATATCTTCCTAGAATAAACTGGATACTTATGATTGGAGTTATGTCAGTTGTAATTATTTTCCAGAATTCAAGTGCTCTAGCTAGCGCATATGGAATTGCCATAACCTTAAATATGGTAATTGCGACAATTTTAGCTGGATTTGTTTTTTTAGAAGTCTGGAAATGGAGTTGGTTTAAAACAACAATGATAATATCTATATTTTTTATAATTGACTTAATTTTCTTTAGTGCAAATATTATAAAAGTTCCAGATGGAGGTTGGTTTCCACTTTTAATAGGTGGTATTCTTCTTTTATTAATGACCACATGGAAAAAAGGAAGAACAATATTATATTTAAAATTAAAAACAGAATCTATGGAGATTGGCTCCTTTCTCGAATCTATGAAAAAAGATCTTCGTAATCGGGTAAAAGGAACAGCCGTCTTTTTAACTCCTAATCCAGATGGAGTACCTCATTCATTACTACATAATTTAAAACACAACAAGGTAATTCATAAAAAAGTTATTTTATTAAAAATAAAATTTGCAGACTATCCTCATTCAAATCCAGATAACTTAATAGCAGTTGAGAAATTACCTAATAATTTCTACAAAGTAATAATTAACTATGGCTTTAAAGATGACACAAATCTTCCTCGAGATTTAGCAAAATGTTCTAAATATGGAATTGACATTAATGATATAGATACCTCTTATTTTATTGGTAAAGAAAGTTTAATTATTAAGCCTGGAACAAATATGAATTTATTGAGAAAAAAAATATTTGTTGCTTTATTTAGAAGTGCTGAAAATATAACAAACCAATTTCATTTACCAGTCAACCGAGTGGTTGAATTGGGAAGCCAAGTACTATTTTAAAAAGATGAACTTATGAAATTTTTTCTTATTATTTTAATTTTTATTAGTGGTTGTGTGTCAACTACAACAAATACTGACTCTAATGTATCAAGACAACAACTGTTAATTCTTCCTGAATTCATGGCGAATAGCATGGCTGTTGAAGCATACAATGAAGCCCTTAATAATGCAGATAAAAATAATAAACTTAATACAGATAAAGATTTACTCAATAGAATTAGAAAAATTTCTTTTAAACTTATCGATAAAGCAATATTTTTCCGAGATGATGCAAAAGAATGGAAATGGGAAATTAATGTAGAAGATAATGAACAAGTAAATGCATACTGTATGCCTGGAGGAAAAATTATGGTCTTTTCAGGTTTAGTTGAAAAAACTGATGCAACAGATGACGAACTTGCTGCAGTGATTGGTCATGAAATTGTTCATGCACTTCGTGAACATGGACGTGAAAGAATGTCCACAGCTCTAATTCAACAAGTTGGAATTATTGGTTTTGCAGCATATATTGCTAATAAAGGTACGAGAGTTTCAACAGATGCAGCAGTTCAAGCAGTAGCTCTAGGAACTACATTATTCTTTGCTTTACCCAATAGTCGAGAACAGGAAAGAGAAGCAGATAAAATGGGTTTAGAATTAATGGCTCATGCTGGATATAATCCAATGGCAGCAGTTAGTTTATGGAGAAAAATGAATGAATTATCAGAATTTAAAATGCCAGAATTTTTAAGTACTCATCCTTCAAATGAGAATAGAATTAAAGATCTAACTGAACATGCAAGAAAAATAAATCATTTATATGAAGAAAATAAAAAAGAGATTAAAGCTTTCCATCCAACTGATGATGTGAGTGCTCAAGCACAAGGTGGTAAAGGTCATATAAGTGATGGATCTGAAGTACAATTACCTTGAAGAACTTTCAGTTAATAAAATAATTAAGCCTTCCCTTTCTCACAAGCATTTAATGTAAAATACATCTTTTATCAACAAAGAAATTAAATTATGTCGAATATACAATCAATCATTGAGGATGCTTTTGAAAATCGCTCTTCGATAACCCCAAAATCAGTAAGTGATCAAATCAAGAATGCAGTTCATGAAGCAATTAATGGATTAAATAATGGATCACTAAGAGTAGCTTCAAGAGAAAATTTATCTCAAATATGGCAGACGCATCAATGGCTTAAAAAAGCAGTTTTACTTTCATTTCTTATTAAGGATAACTCCATAATGAATAGTAATTATACAAATTACTTTGATAAGGTCGAATCTAAATTTTCTCACTTCCAAGAAAAAGATTTTAGAGAAGGAGGATACAGAGTTGTTCCAAACGCTATGGTTAGAGAAGGAAGTTTTATTGCTAAAAATGTAGTATTAATGCCTTCTTATGTGAATATTGGTGCATATGTAGACGAAGGAACTATGGTTGATACATGGGCTACAGTTGGATCGTGTGCTCAAATAGGGAAAAATGTTCATTTATCGGGTGGTGTAGGAATTGGTGGGGTACTTGAACCAATTCAAGCTGGCCCAACAATTATTGGAGATAACTGCTTTATTGGTGCAAGATCAGAAGTTGTAGAAGGTGTTGTAGTTGAAGATAATTCTGTAATTTCTATGGGCGTGTATATTGGACAATCAACAAAAATATTTGATAGAGAAACTGGTGAAGTTACATACGGAAGAGTGCCAAAAGGGTCAGTTGTAGTTTCTGGAAACTTACCATCTAAAGATGGGTCATATAGTCTTTATTGTGCAGTAATCGTTAAAAAAGTAGATGAAAAAACTTTAAGTAAAGTTGGTATTAACGAACTCCTTAGAGGGATATAAATGTTAAAAGTTTATGGAATTAAAAACTGTAACACTGTTAAAAAAAGTTTAACTTGGCTTGAAACAAATAAAATTCCTTATGAATTTTATGATGTAAAAAAACAAGTATTAAATGAATCGATATTAGATAGTTGGATGAATAATATGCCAACCCCATACAATTGGGAGACCCTTATTAACAAAACAGGAATGACCTGGAGAAAATTACCAGAGACTAAGAAGAAAATGAAGTTAGACATTAATAAAGCTATCAAACTTATATTGGAAAATTCATCTGTAATGAAAAGACCGGTAATTTTAAAAAATGATAAAATTTTAACTATTGGTTTTGACGAATCTGAATTTAACCAAAAAATTCTATGACTAAAACTCTTAATCTTGCTAAAGAATTAATATTAAAAAAATCTATCACTCCTATTGATGATGGATGCCAAGACTTATTAATAAGTCATCTAAAATCATTAGGATTCACGATTGAGAAATTACCCTCTGGTGAGGTTACTAATTTTTATGCTCGAAAAGGACATGAAGCTCCTCTGTTAGTTTTTGCTGGACATACAGACGTTGTTCCACCAGGTCCTTTAAAAGAATGGGCCTCCCCACCATTTGAACCTACTGTTAAAAACAATAGATTATATGGCCGAGGGGCGGCTGATATGAAAACTTCTTTGGCTGCATTTATTGTAAGTATTGAAGAATTTTTAACCGAAAATAAAGATCATAAAGGTTCTTTAGGTTTATTAATAACTTCCGATGAAGAAGGCATAGCTACAGATGGAACAGTAAAGATAGTAGAAGCTCTAAAGAATAAGAAAGAAAAAATAGACTTTTGCATTGTCGGAGAACCTACGTGCGTTTCTAAATTTGGTGATACTATAAAAAATGGAAGAAGAGGCTCATTATCTGCAAAACTTATAGTAAAAGGTATTCAAGGCCATATAGCTTATCCTGAATTAATAAAAAATCCTATTCATACAGTTGCACCAGTAATTGACGAATTAGTCAACACTATATGGGATAAAGGAAATGAATATTTTCCAAAAACATCCTGGCAAATTTCAAATATCAATGGAGGAACTGGAGCAACAAACGTTGTCCCTGGATTCGTTGAAATTTTATTTAACTTTAGATATTCATCAGAAAGTACTTCAGATATTCTTAAGTCAAACGTTGAAAAAATATTGAATAAACATCATTTAGATTATGATATTGACTGGCAGCACTCTGGTGAACCTTACCTAACTGAAACTGGTTCTTTAGTAAATGCACTTTCAGATGCAGTCAAAGAAATTACTGGAAACGATCCTACAATATCCACTACTGGTGGGACTTCTGATGGTCGATTTATTGCAAAAATTTGTGATCAAGTAGTAGAATTTGGGCCAATCAATGAATCAATACATAAAATTAATGAAAATGTTAATATTGATGATATTGAAACTTTAAAAAATATTTATAAATTAGCTATCTTAAAAATTTTAAAATAGAATATTTTAAAATTTATTCCTTAAATTTTAGTAATAAACTACTAACCTGTGACTGACTAAGTTCAATATAACTTCCCTTTTGCAGATTTAAAGGCAGTCTAATTTCTCCAAACCTAATTCTTATTAGCCGATTTACAGTCATATTAAAAACTTCAAAAAGTCTTCTTACTTCACGATTGCGTCCCTCTTTAAGAATGACCTGATACCAGTTGTTAGATCTTTCTCCACCTTTATGAATTATTTTTTGAAATTGTGCTAAACCATCCTCTAATTTTATGCCAGATTTTAATTCTATAATTTGATTATTATTTAATTTTCCATGAACTCTTACTGAATATTCCCGTTCAATTTCGTAACGCGGATGCATTAATCTATTGGCAAAATTCCCATCTGTAGTAAAAATTAATAATCCAGAAGTATTAAAATCTAGTCTTCCTATGGATATCCACTTAGCATTTTTAATTATTGGGAGATTATCAAAAACTGTTAACCTACCTTTTGGATCTTTTTTAGAAACAATTTCACCTTCTGGCTTATTGTAAATCAAAATTCTTGGTAGAATTTTATCAAAGTTAAGTTTTATTAACTTCCCATCAAAAATGATTCGATCAGTATTAGAAACTGGTTGTCCTAATTTGGCTAATTTATTATTAACAGAAATTCTTTTTTCAATAATTGCATTCTCGATCTCTCTTCGAGATGCAATACCAATTTGTGAAAGTGCTTTTTGAATTCTTATTCCTGAAGAATTGACGCTATTTTTTTTCAGAACTATTTCGCCGGAGGAATTATATTATTCGAAAAATCTTTTTCATCATCAATGATATTAGAATCAACTACTTTATTAGAAGATTTAACAATGTCATTATCATCAGTATTTGAAAGTTCATCTGATAAAGAACTATTTAATTCTGGCAATTCTGAAAGAGATTTTAATGCAAAATCATTAAGAAAGTGTTTTGTTGTAGCATATAAAGATGGTCTTCCTGGAACCTCTTTCTGCCCAATAATATCAATCCATTCTCTTTCTATAAGTTGTCTTAAAGTATTTGAGCTTAAAGATACTCCTCGAATTTTTTCAATATCTGCGCGTGTAACAGGCTGCCGATAGGCAATAATGGCCAAGACCTCCAATACTGCCCTTGAATAATTAGGCGCCCGATCTGGTGTTAAGCGCATTAAAAATTCTGTAAAATTAGATTTAGCTTGAAAACGATAGCCTGTGGCAACTTGAATAAGGTTCATTGATTTATCTTGCCAATCATTTTTTATCTCATCCAACAGCATTCTAATTGTAGATCTATCTGTTTTATCAATAAATAATCTACTTAGATCTTCAACAGATAATGGTTGACCACTTGTTAATAAAGCCACCTCAAGAATTTCTTTTAATTTTTCAATTTGAGCCATCTATGTGTCTCCTAATTGGAGATATATAGTTGATGAAGAAGACTGTTGATTAATTTTAATTAAACCTTCTTTAGTTAATTCAAGAATAGCTAAAAAACAAACGACTAATTTTGGAATTGGTTCTTTTTCAGAATCAAAGAAGGTAGAAAATTCTAACAAATCTTTTTCATTTAATCTTTTTAAAATAATTGTCATATGCTCTCTAACTGACAATTCAGATCGACCAATTTGGTGTTGTTCAAATTGTTTTACTCTTCTAAGAACATTTTTCCATGCGTCAAATAATTCATCAACTGAAACATCAGGATATTTAATTGGTATTACTCTTTCAAAATAAGATTGAGCGACCATAATATCCCTACCAACTTGCGGCATATTTTTAAGATTTTCAGAGGCATCTTTCATTAACTCATATTCAATTAGTTTTTTAACCAATTCTGCTCGAGGGTCTTCATCATCGTCTTCTAAAATAGGTTTTGGTAATAACATTCTTGATTTAATCTCTATCAAAACTGCAGACATTAGTAAATAATCTGCAGCTAGTTCGAATTTAATCACTTTCATCTTTTCTACATAATTTATATATTGGTTCGTTAAATTTGCCATTGGAATATCTAAAATATCAATATTATTTTTTCTAATTAAATATATTAATAAATCCAAAGGTCCTTCAAATGAATCGAGATAAACTTCTAAAGCATCAGGTGGTATATATAAATCTTGAGGGAGTAATTCTATTTCTTCTCCATAAACCTTAGCTAAATTTTGTATGTTGTCAGTCACTAGAAATCTATTCCCATTTCTTCACGAACCTCTCTCATAGTATCTTTAGCAATTTTTCTTGCTTTTTCGCAACCATCCGCCGCAACACTTCGAATTAATTCCGGACTATCTTTATACTGCTGCAATTTATCTTTATAATCCTTTGATTCTCTGTTAAATGAAATAGTATTAGATTTATTATTTATCAACTTAAATTCTGGTTCTACAAGTATCATTTTACCTCCGCCCTCTAAATAACCGAAAAGCCTCTCCTTATCGCCAAGGCTTAGACCCTGTTGATCTTCAATAAGTGATTGAGCAGATTCTAAAACTTGTTCATCACCATCTGTCAAATACGAAGCTCGTAATTCTTCATATAAATGACTCTTTTTTGTGCCAAGTTTTTTTATTGCTTGTTTAGCTTTTTCTTGATAACCAACATCTTTGCCATATAAATTATTAAATTCTTTGACAATATTTGAAGTTAATTTAACTAATGGTTTTTGTTTCTCATTTCCTGATATTTGAGTAGCTCTATAAAGTAAAACATCTGTGCTTTGCATTAAATCTTGGCTTAAATTACCAAGAGTTAAAGTCTTTTTTTCTCCATCTTCTAAATTATTTATTTTACTAAACCAATTTATTGGGGTAATCATTGATAATAATGTAAAAATTTCTGTATGTTCCGGTATTTTAGATTGAATAAATATAGTTGCTTGGGCTGGATCTAAACCACATGCTAACCAATCAATAATCATTTTTTCGGTAGTTTTTTCAATTAATTCTGGCTCGGCATTTTTTGTAATCAATGAATGTAAATCAGCAACAAAAAATAAACATTCGCTTTCATGTTGCATGCTAATCCAATTAGAAAGCTTTAAGTCATATTCATTATTAAATAAATTTAAAGTTGGTTTAATACCAGAAACTATTCTTTCTATTGCCATTTTAAAAAGTTATCCTATTTAACCAAATAAATTAAAAATTATACTTTTACTTATATTTATTAGTGGAAATAATATACTACCGAGTACACCAGAAAATAGTAAAAATATTATTATAAACAATCCGTATCTTTCTAAACTTTCTATATAACTTGACCATGGGTAAGGTAATAAACTTACAGCAACTCTTCCACCATCTAATGGTGGAATTGGAAGCATATTTAATACCATTAAGATAAGATTTATTTGAATACCAGCTAAAGCCATAACTTGTAAAAAGAATATAGAGCTATCAGGAAATAATTGCAATCTTCCATACAAAAATGTCCAAAAAATTGCCATTAATAAATTAGAAAAAGGTCCTGCCACGGCAACCCACATCATATTTTTCTTAGGGTTTCTTAAATTAGAAAAATTTACTGGAACAGGCTTTGCCCATCCAAACAAAATACCCCCCAACATAACTGTTAATGCAGGAAGTATTATTGTTCCAATTGGGTCAATATGCTTTAATGGATTCAGGCTGATTCTTCCTAAATACTGCGCTGTCATATCTCCAAAATATTTTGCAGCATACCCATGAGCAGCCTCATGAACTGTAATCGCAAAAATAATAGGTATTGCATAAGCAGTTATTTTTTGAATTATTGTTAACTCTTCCATATACCCCCATCCCAGGTTTTTGGGATGATTATTTTGTTCATTTATTTAAATTCCTTTATACCTATTGCTTTTCTGATTTCTTCAATAACAGGTGTTGAAATACTCAATGCTTTTTGAGCTCCATCCCTGAGCGTTTTTTCAACATAACTTTTATCTTTGGTGATTTTCTCATATTCACTTCTAAAAGGCTTAATTTTTTCATCAAGTAAATTAAATAATTCTTCTTTAGCTTCGCCCCAAGCTATTCCATTCTCATATTTTTTATTAAAATTTAAAATCTCCTCTTCATTTCCAAATGCTTGAAAAATTTTAAATACAGAACAATCGGTTGGATCTTTTGGAACTCCTGGCTCAAGAGAATTAGTTTTAATTTTCATTATTGATTTTCTTAATTTTGATGAAGTATCAAAAATAGGAATAGTATTATTATAACTTTTACTCATTTTTCGACCGTCACTCCCTGGAATTATTCCTTTTTTTTCATCTATCATTGCTTCTGGAACTGTTAAAAGATCTCCATAATAATGATTAAACCTATTAGCTATATCTCTTGTCATTTCTATATGTTGTTTTTGATCTTGTCCTACAGGAACAATGTCAGCCTTAAACATTAAAATATCAGCTGCCATTAAAATAGGATAGTTGTAAAGCCCCATAGTAATTCCTTTATCAGGATCAATTGAATTTTCATTTTCTGCAACAGCCGCTTTGTATGCGTGTGCTCTGTTCATTAAACCTTTTGCAGCTAGACAATTCAGGATCCATGTTAGTTCAAAAACATGAGGGACATCTGATTGTCTATAAAAAGTAACTTCTTTAGGATTTAATCCACAAGCTAACCAACAGGCAGCAATTTCAAAGCTAGATGAATGAGTTAATTCTGGATTTATATTTTTTATTAACGAATGATAGTCCGCTAAAAATAGAAAGCTTGAAACACTTTTTTCTTTACTAGCATCGATTGCTGGAAGAATAGCTCCTGATAGATTTCCCAAATGTGGAATCCCACTTGTAGTAATACCAGTGAGAACTCTTTTTTGATTATTGTGATTTTTTTCGCTCATTCTGTTATCTCAATATTTTATTTAAATAAAATTTATATTTGTCTCTAATGAACATTATTTATTATATTCGGCCATTTTGTCCAAATAGGCTTACATTCATCTGGTAAATCTTTAACAAACCCTATTGATCTATGAGAAATACCAGGACCATGAAAATCTGAACCACACGAAGCAAATAAATCAAATTGATTTGCCAACTTAGCAAAATACTTTGATTGAGATGGATCTTGACTGCCAGACATTACCTCAATTCCTGTTCCTCCAAAATTTTTAAAATCGCTTAAAAGTACTGGATATAGTTTTTTTCCTAAATCATACCTGCCTGGATGAGCAATTACTGCATCCCCTCCGGCTCCATTAATCCATGATACTGCATTTTCTAGCGATGCCCACTCATGATTAACGTAACCAGGCTTGCCTGGGGTTAAAAATTTCTTAAATACTTGTTTTATATCTTTTGCATGGCCATTAGATACTAAAAATTGTGCAAAATGAATTCTTCCAATAGTGCTATGTTTAGCATATTTTTTTGCGCCATCCAATGAATTAAATATACCTGCCATTCCTAAACTATGTGCTATTTTTTTTGCTCTATCTTCTCTTCCTTTTCGAATTTTTTTTAATCCATTAATTAGAAATGAATTTGACTCATCAAAATTTAATCCAACAATATGAATGGTTCTTTTTCTCCAAGTTACAGATATTTCAACTCCATTAATAAAAATAATGTCAAATTTTTTAGACATCAATCTAGCTTCTTTTAAACCAGCAATATCATCATGATCAGTTAACGCAAGAACTTGAACTTGTTTTTGTGATGCATATGTTACTAGTTCTGCAGGCGTCAAAAGTCCATCAGATATAGTAGAATGTGAATGAAGGTCTATGTTTGGATTAATCATTAGCTTAAACTAGATTATATTAGTAATTCTTTAATGGGTATAGGTAAAATTTTAAACATGAAATTTTTATATGAATTATTTCCTGTAGTACTTTTTTTTATTTTCTACAAAATTTATGATATTTACATAGCAACAGCAGCTTTGATGTTTGCAACTTACATGCAAATAATAATTGCTCACTTTCTTAAAAAGAAAATTGAAAAAATTTTAATTTTTACAGCAGTTGTCGTAACAATTTTTGGAGGGATGACTATATTTTTCCAAGATAATACATTTATTATGTGGAAACCCTCAATTATATATTGGGTGATTGGAGCCGGTATGGTGATTGCAGATAAATTCTATGATAAAAATTTAGTTAAAATTTCATTTAGCTCACAAGTTAAGTTGGCAAATAAATATTGGACAAATTTATCTTTATCAACAGCTTCATTTTTTATATTTCTTGGATTTTTAAATATTTATGTTGCTCAGAATTTTACTGAAGATACTTGGGTTAATTTTAAATTATTTGGAATGACAGGCTTACTTTTTATTTATGTGATTTTAATGGGTTTATATATTACCAAAGTAAATAAGGATTAAATTTATGTGGTATTGTATCTACGCAAAAGATTCACCAAACAGTCTTAAAAAGAGATTAGTTAATAGGCCAAAACATCTCAAAAGAATAAAGCAATTGCAAAATGAAGGGAGACTTTTGATTGCAGGCCCATTTCCTAATACTGATTCTATAGACCCTGGAACTGAAGGATTTTCTGGGAGCTTAATAATTGCAGAATTTAATTCTTTAAATGAGGCAAAAAAATGGGCTCATAATGATCCTTTTTATAATTGTGGAGTTTACGAGAAAATTGAAGTTAAACCTTTTAAAAAAACATTACCATAAATGATTGAAAAAAAAATAAAAAAGAGATTAGCTTTTTTAAATCCAACATCATTTATTTTAAATGATGAAAGTGAATTACATAAGGGCCATAAAGGTAATACAGGAGGTAGTCACTTTAATATAAATATAGTAAGTGACAATTTTTTAGGTAAATCTAGAATGGAAAGACACAGAATAATCTATGAAGCTTTAAATGATTTATTTCCAAATGAAATACATGCTTTAAGTATAAAAGCATCAACCGAAGAAGAAATATTATGAAAAAAATATTCATACTAATATTTATTATTTTTTTTACAAATTACTCATTCTCTGAAGAAAAAGAAATATCTGTTAATGATGTATTAATTAATAAAAATTTAATTTCTTTTATCAAAAATGAAGTAAATAAAGAAGGAATAAAAATAACAGATAGTATGGAAAAAAATATTATTAAGCGATTAATTGATCTTGAATTAATTCACCAGCAAGCGAAAAAAGAAGGTTTAACTAGTAAATCAGATTTTTTATCAAAATCAGAACTAGCTTTTAAAGAATTAATTTATACAACATATCTTCAAAATTTTATAAAAAATAATTATGTAACTAAAAATGATATTAAAAAAGAATATGAAAATTTTAAAAGTAATTTTAATGAATTAGATTATAGAGCAAGCCATATTCTAGTTACTTCTAAGAATGAAGCTAAAAAAATAATAAAGAATTTAAACGAAGGGGCTGATTTTAATAAATTAGCTAAAACTTCATCAATTGATGAGGAGTCAAAAACTATTGGTGGGGATTTAGGATGGTTTAGCGCCGAAGACATGGTTGAATCATTCTCTATTGCCGTTAAAAAACTTGTTGTTAACGAGATAACTGATTTTCCTGTTCAAAGTCAATTTGGGTGGCATATTATAAAACTTAATCAAGTCAGAAAAAAAGCTATCCCTCCATTGAGCGAAAAAGAGGAGGAAATTAAATTAACACTTCAAAAAGAAAAATTAAAATCACATCTTGATGAGCTAAGATTAATAGCAGATATTAAAAGATAAATTATTTTTAGATAGATTTAATTTGACTAACAGCCTCTAAGATAACCTTTGCATCACCACTAATTTTTTCAATTGGAACAAGTGATGGCCACAATGGCATTAAGCTATTTATTATTTCTATTATTTTATCTCTTTTAATATTATCAGATGAACTTAACGATTTTGCCTCATCAAGTATATTTTTAGCAACAACTGTAAAGCCGAGTGCATCTTGATATTCAAACTTATTTTTAACATTTCCATTTACAATACCAATTGCGTACTCTTCTGCAGCAATCTCTAATAATGTTTCAACTAATGCAACTTTTTTTTCAAATGTATTGCTTTCACTATCTACAATTTTTTCATTTCGACTGATTTCATTCAATAATATTTCATATTTTGATAAAACTATACTTAAATCTTTATCGCTTTCAACAGTAAGAGCAAGATCCTCCAATTCAGAGGAAAATCCATCAGTATTTTTAGCTTCAAATGTAGGTATCATAGCTGAATATAATTCACTTTTGGGGTGCTTCATATGTCTTTTAGCATTTTCAAAATATTCTTCTTTGTAGAGCTCAATACCAACATAAAGATGCCCTCTTACTAAACTCGTATGAGTTAAATATATATGATCATTTTCAAAGACTTTACCTGCTATTTCATCATGATCATTATTCATACAGCCAGTTAAGAAAATTATGTTACAAATTAAAATGATTAATAATTTTTTGATAGCGTTATCTCCTTAATAAATGTTTCTATATCTTTTTAAAATAAAATCTTCTCCACATGCTTATTCCAAATATCAAAGATATTATCCACAAGCAAACTTCCACCCAATTGGGATTACTGTTGTAACCAAAAAAACCTTTTAAAAATACTCCAACATTGCCTTTGTCATGGAGGATATGCGTATACATATTATTTTTTTGGTTATAAGAATAAAAGATAGGATTTGTGCCTTCTTGGAGCTCTGGAGTTGGTTTTAGAACGTCCCATGCTCTTACAATTTGCTTTTCATCTTGCAAGCCAACCCATTTCATGTGATTTCCTTTAACCATAAATTCTTCCATTTCATGAGTGCCAAATGCAATCATACCCGATGCAAATATTGCTAACATAAGAGTTGTGCCTTGAAAAAACAAACGCAGATTAATCTTTCTTCCTTGAATAACAATCGCATAACCAATTAATAGAGCAAGAATCAGTCCTGCAAAAAAACCTATATACGAAAATGCTCCCGTCATAGAGAAACTTCCCATAAGAAATAATGCTGTCTCAAATCCTTCTCGCAGAATTGCAAAAAAAACTAGTAAAAATATGCCCCATCCAGATGCTGTGATTGCTTGTTTTGTTTTGTTTTCTATATCCTCTCTTTGACTGACATGTTTTGAAAGCCAAAAAATTACATACCATAATAGACCGGCAGTAATGTACATACTAAGTCCCTCAAATAATGCACTAATTGATTCATTACCGATAGAATCTTTGACATAATTTAATGAAATTGCAACAACAATACTTGCAACAATAGCTGAAAAAACACCAAGCCAAACTTGTTTTAATTCTTTTTTTAAATTATTTTTTTCTAATAATAAGTAAATTATCCCAACAATTAAACAAGCTTCAAGACTTTCCCTAAAAACAATAATAAATTCATTCATAAATTACTTTCAATTAATATTAAAAAATTTGTAATGATGATATTCTAAATGGGAATGATTCTTATTACAATAAGTTATTTCTTTAAATCACCTAAAAATATTAAGTTGAATAAAAATCTCAATTATAATTAGATAAATGCAAAAAAATATTATCACTTCATTCTTTGGCACTAGAATTTATTCAGAATTCAGAAAAACAGCCATACTAAATATTACGCAAAAATCTTTTTCCAAAATCAATACAGTTAATTCAGCATACCTGCATGTAGTTGAGAGTAAGAAAAAATTATCTACTGTAGATTTAAGAATACTTAAAAAAATCTTGACATATAGTGAAGGTTTAACTGAAGAAGTTTCTTTAAAAGATATTATTTTTATCGCCCCTAGAATTGGCACTATTTCACCATGGAGTTCAAGAGCTACAGACATTATCAAAAGATGTGGAATTAATATTTTAAGGATTGAAAGAATTAAAACCGTTTCTTTCACCACAAATAATAGAAGTAACTTATCTTCGTTTGAGAAAGAATCAATAGGCAAATTACTATTTGATCGAATGACTGAGTCAATATTTCTTAACCAAAATGATATAAAAAAATTGTTTACTCATCATGAACCTAAATCATTAAACTATATAAATATTATAGACAAAGGTATTTTTGAATTACAACAATTTAATAAGTCGCAAGGACTTGCCTTATCTGAAGATGAAATAGAGTATCTATTTAAATACTTTTCAAATTCAAAAAGAAATCCAACAGACGCTGAATTAATGATGTTTGCCCAAGCCAATTCAGAGCATTGTCGACACAAAATTTTTAATGCAAATTGGATTATAAATAATAAAAAACAATCTAAATCATTATTTTCTATGATTAGAAACACACATAAAGCTTCCCCTAAAAAAACAGTAGTTGCTTATTCAGATAATTCCTCAATTATTGAAGGATCTGTTATTAATAGATTTTATCCGAATATCAAAGGTCATTATTCTGAACATAATGAACTCACTCATTACCTTATGAAAGTTGAAACACATAATCACCCTACTGCAATATCTCCTTTTGCTGGAGCAGCTACTGGAGCTGGTGGTGAAATTCGAGATGAAGGAGCAACTGGAAAAGGTTCAAAACCAAAAGCAGGTTTAGCTGGGTTCTCTGTATCTAATTTACGAATTCCTAATTTCATCCAACCATGGGAAAAAAATGATATTGGTAAACCAGAAAGAATTGCTTCTTCATTACAAATTATGATTGATGGCCCAATTGGTGCTGCTGCATATAATAATGAGTTTGGTAGACCAAATATTCTAGGTTACTTTAGAACTTTAGAACATCAGCTTCAAGATACTATTTTTGGGTACCACAAACCAATAATGCTTGCTGGTGGGATAGGTAATATTAATGCAATTCATACTCATAAAGAAAAATTAAAGGAAGGTAATTTACTTATTCAGCTTGGTGGGCCAGCAATGTTAATAGGTTTAGGTGGAGGTGCTGCTTCAAGTATGAAAACAGGTTCAAATAAAGAAAATCTTGATTTTGCTTCAGTTCAAAGAGGAAATCCTGAATTACAAAGAAGAGCTCAAGAAGTCATCGATCGTTGTTGGGAGTTAGCTGAAAAAAATCCAATTTTAAGTATTCACGATGTTGGTGCTGGAGGGTTATCAAATGCATTTCCTGAATTAATTAATGATGGCGGTATGGGGGCGATTATGGATATTCGCTCAATAGATAATGAAGAACTAGGAATGTCACCTAAAGAAATTTGGTCTAACGAAGCGCAAGAAAGATATGTATTAGCTATAAATGAAAAGAATTTAGAGATTTTTACGAAAATTTGTAAAAGAGAAAGATGCCCATTTAAAGTTATTGGAAAAACAACTATAGAAAAAAACCTTAAAGTTGAAGACAGCCTTCTTGAAAAGAATGTTGTTAATATGAATCTCGATGTTCTTTTAGGCAAACCTCCTAAACTTACAAAAGAAGTTCATTCATCAAAAAACCCCATAAGAAAAACTGATGATACCAATTTTGATGGTAATTTTTTGGAATTACTAGTCAATGTTTTACGCTACCCTAGCGTCTCAAATAAAAACTTTTTAATCACAATAGGTGATCGCTCAGTAACCGGTTTAATCACAAGAGATCAAATGGTGGGACCATGGCAAATTCCAGTCTCTAACGTCGGAGTTACTAAAAGTACGTTTAACTCAATAATAGGTGAGACTATGGCAATCGGAGAAAAAGCTCCAATTGCAATAACTAACGCAACAGCGTCAGCTAAAATGGCTATAGGTGAAGCTTTAACAAATATTGCAGCTAGCGCCATCAAGGATATCAGTTTAATTAAACTTTCTGCAAACTGGATGGCAGCATCAGGGAGTAATGACGAAGATTGTGAGTTATTCGAAGCAGTTGAGGCTGTTGGAATGAAGTTGTGCCCAAATTTAGGTATCAGTATTCCTGTAGGTAAAGATTCAATGTCAATGCAAACATCATGGGAAGATCAAGGCAATAAAACTGTAAAATCACCGCTTTCATTAATTGTTACTGCATTTAGTGAGTCATATAATATTCAAAAAACTCTTACACCTCAATTAATTACTGATGAAAAAACTTCACTAATTTTAATTGATCTTGGTAATGGAAAAAATAGAATGGGAGGTTCTAGCTTTAACCTAATAAATAATTTATTTAATTCTCCAGTTCCAGATTTAGATAATCCTGAATTAATTATAAATTTTTTCAAAGGTATCCAATTTTTAAATCAAGAAAATAAAATTTTAGCTTACCATGACCGATCTGATGGTGGATTGATTACTACTATTCTTGAAATGGTGTTTGCAGGTCACTGCGGAGTAAACTTAGAATTAGATAAAGAAGACTTTACCTTCGATTTTTTATTTAATGAAGAATTAGGTGCTGTTATTCAAGTTTTAGAAAAAGATGTTAACTATATTCAGAAATATCTCCAAAAAGAATTAAAGTTATCAACAAAAATAATTGGAAAGCCAACAAACGATCATGTAATATCAATTTATGAAGATTCCAAATTAAAAGCAAGTGATACGAGAGGATATCTTCAGCAATGTTGGTCAGAAACAAGTTATAAGATTCAATCAATTCGAGATAATCCAAAGTCAGCAAAAGAAGAATTTAGTCTTATTTTAGATAATTCAAATCCTGGCATTAACCCCAAAATTAATTTTGAAATACCTAGTAAAATTAATATTTCAAAATCAAAACCAAAAATTGCCATCCTCAGAGAACAAGGCATTAATGGCCATAATGAAATGGCAGCGGCATTTAATTTTGCTGGTTTTGAGTCTTATGATGTTCATATGTCTGACATCCTAAGTGGCCAAAAAAGTTTAAAGAATTTTAATGGTCTTGCAGCATGCGGAGGGTTTTCTTTTGGTGATGTTCTAGGTGCTGGCGAAGGTTGGGCAAAATCAATTCTTTTTAATGAAAAATTAAGAGATGAATTCCAAGACTTTTTTGAAAGAAAAGATACTATTGCATTAGGGGTTTGTAATGGATGTCAGATGATGAGTAATATTAAAGATATAATCCCTGGGACAGATTATTGGCCTAAGTTTATTAAAAATGAGTCTGAACAGTTTGAAGCGAGGTTTGTTATGGTTGAAATAACAAAAAACAATTCTTTATTTTTTGATGAAATGATTGGAAGTATTATACCTGTGGTAGTTTCCCATGGAGAAGGCCGAGTTAAATTCTCAAATAAAAAACATTTAGATCTAGTTCAATCTTTAAATTTAATTTCATTAAAATACGTCGATAATTATCATCAGGGAACTTTAATGTACCCGATGAATCCAAATGGTTCATCTCTTGGTATTACTGGATTAACAAGTGATGATGGAAGAGTGTCGATAATGATGCCCCACCCTGAAAGAGTATTTAGAGCGGATCAAAATTCTTGGCACCCAAAAGAATGGATTCATTTTGGACCTTGGTATAGAATGTTTGCCAATGCAAACAAATTTTTTACTTAATTGAAGGAAATATTATGAAAGCTTTATCTATTTTACTTACAATTTTTATAACCTCTTTTTCATTAAATGCACTAGCCTTGAATGATGATCAAGAACTTGAATTTACTGGCGCTGTAAATGATGGTGATTTAAAGACTGTTAAAAGATACATCGAAACTACTGATGTAAATATTGATGATAGTTACTTTGCATGGACACCATTTCTGATGACTGCTGCAAAAAATCAACTTGAAATTATGAAATATCTTGTTAGTAAAGGAGCAAACATATCATATACGCACCCAATTACTAAATTTAATGCACTTCATCATGCTGCATTTAATGGAAGTAAAAGCATGGTGGATTATTTAGTAGAAATTGGGATTGATAAAAAACAAAATCTTAAAGGTGATGTTTCAATTATAAGAGCGTTAAACGAAGATGGTAAATCAAATATGGCAGATTATCTAATATCTATTGGATTTAAAGATGAAGGCTGTCAAGAAAAAAGATGTTTCTAATTGATTTAAATTAAAAAAAGCCAATTTCTTAATTGGCTTTTTTTAATTATTATTACCTATCCAATCTAATTTTTTACTAATATCTATTAGTTTCTTTTATCATAATAATATTATTAAATACCTTAACAAGAATTCCTTAATGCTTAAAAATTATATTGTATTCATAATTTACTTAACTTTTTTTAATTTATCTCATGTAAATTCAACAGAAACTTTTAGTGATTATAAAAAATATCCTTTAACTAAATCAAAATTTAAATTACAAAAAATCACAAATCAATTAAATTTTCCATGGGCCTTAACTTTTATCGATAATGATAATTTAATTATTACGGAAAAGAATGGTGGTCTATATAAAATCAATAAAAAAACAGGACAAAAGCAAGCAATTAAGCATAATATTCAACATATTGGATATGACGGCAATAGTGGGCAAGGTGGTTTTTTAGACACATATTTTAATAGTAAAGATGGTTTCCTTTATTTTACCTATAGTCATGACTTTAAAGAAATTATGCCTAATAAAAAATTAAGTAAGGCCTCAAGTACTGCTATTGCGAGAGGTAAATTAATTAAAAATGAGATAAAAGATCTTGAAATTTTATTAATTGCAAAACCAAAACTAGTAACTAATAAACATTTTGGCTCCAGAATTGCTATTAAAAATAATTTTCTGTATGTAACTTTTGGTGAAAGAGGTAAAGGCATGATTTCTCAAGATCCAACTAAACATCCTGGGAGTATTATTCGTATAAAAACTAATGGTAAAATTCCTACAGATAACCCGAAATTTTCTGGTAATAAGGAATGGCTTCCTGAAATTTATGCAATTGGAGTTCGTAATCCACAGGGTATAACTGTCTCACCCCATGATAATGAAATTTATTTCTCAAATCATGGGCCTAGAGGTGGAGACCACATTGGACAAGTGAAGTCTGGAGCGAATTATGGTTGGAAAGATATTGCTTGGGGTGGAACCAAATATTCTGGCTTTAGTATAGGTAAAGTTCCATTCAAAAAAAAATACGATAAACCAATTAAAACATGGGTTCCATCCATAGCTATAAGCAGTATTCAATTCTATGATGGGGATATTTTTCCTGAATGGAAAGGTGATCTTATTGTATGCTCACTAAATGGAAAAAGTTTAATAAGATTAGGTTATAAAGATAATGAAATTATAGATGAAGAAATTATTTTTAAAAATAAAATTGGACGTATTCGTGATTTTAAAATTGATAAAAAAGGAAATATTTTTCTTGTAAATGATAAAAGAAATGCAGAACTTTGGAAGCTTACTAGATAAAATTATAATTTAACTATAGATAATAATTCTAAATTTTTTAGAATTAATAAAGGGGTAAAAATGAAAAAAATATTAATAGCTTTATTTTTAATAAACATTACAAATCTTAGTATTGCTAATGAAAAAAAATATATGGGATTTGATTGGCCAGAATCAGTTGCAGAAGGAATTGACGGTCATATTTATGTTTCAGAAATAGGAGAAAGAGATAAAGACGGTGATGGGAAAATAAGTAGAATTGATAAAAATGGAAATATTTCTACTTTTGCAACTGGCCTCAATGATCCAAAGGGTATTATATTCTTCAAAGAAAAATTATATGTTACAGATAGAGACGTAATTATTGAAGTAAATAAAAATGGTTCATGGTCAATCCTTGGGGCAGAAATGTCTTTTCCAAAGACCCCAGTCTTCCTTAACGATATTGACGTCGACTCTAAAGGTAATTTTTATATAACAGATACTGGTAATTTTAAAACTGGTGGAATCGTTTTTAAAATGAATTTAGCTGGTAATATTACCGTTCTTTTTGATGAAACTCATGAAAATAATAAAGCACCTAATGGTGTTCTTCCTATAGGTAAAAATAAAATTTTATTACTTGATTGGGGTGGTGAATTATTTGAAGCAAATACACAAACTAAAAAAATAAAAAAAATTGGTGATGGGTTTCCTGGAGGTGATGGCCTAGCAATTAAAAATAAAACTATTTATATAAGCAGTTGGAAAGAAGGAAAAATTTATGAATTTAAAAATGGAGATTCAAAAGTAATAGCAGATGGATTTGAGGCTGCTGCTGATATTGCGCTAAACCGCGATAAAACTCATTTAATTATTCCTGATATGAAGGCAGGTACAGTAACTATATTGCCAATAAAAAAATAATTTTATTTGAAGCTTTTTCACATTCTATAAAATAGGTTAAGCATTCTGATATCATAATGAAATTAGTAATTAGTTAGAAGAAATACAAATGAACCTTCATGAGTACCAAGCCAAAGAATTACTCAGATCAAACGGAATAAAAATTCCTAAAAGTAAAATTTCAAAAAGTGTTGATGAAACTTTTTTGATTACAGAGCAATTTAATTCAAATGTTGTAATTAAAGTACAAATACATTCTGGAGGAAGAGGAAATGCAGGAGGTGTTAAAATTATTTCCTCCCCTAAAGAAGCAAAAGAATTTGCTTCTTCTGTTCTTCACAAAAATCTTATAACAAAACAAAATAAGCCCTATGGACAGCCTGTTAATCGATTATTGATCGAAGAAACTATTTTGATAAAAAAAGAAATGTATTTCTCTATTTTAATAGATAGACAATCTGAATCTATAGTTTTTATAACTTCTGGCTCTGGCGGAATGGATATAGAAGAGATAGCTAAAAAAGATAAAAATTCTATTACAAAAGAATATTGTAAAATTGGGAGAGAATTAACCTCTTCCCAAATAAATAATTTAGCCAACGGACTTGCTATAGAAACTAAATTACTCAAAAAATTTGAAGATTTTCTTCTTATTTGTTTTAAGTTTTTTAAAGACTCTGATTTATCTCTATTAGAAATTAACCCATTAGCTATTTCAAAAGATAATGAAATTATTGCAGTGGATTGTAAAATTAGCTTAGATGATAACGCTCGATTTCGTCATCAAGAAATAGCCCATGATTATGATTGGTCCCAAATAGATAAAAAAGAAGCGGAGGCTTTTCATAGTGGATTTAATTATGTTGCTCTGGAAGGAAATATTGGCTGTATGGTTAATGGTGCTGGGCTCGCTATGGCAACAATGGACTTAATAAAAATATCAGGCGGACTTCCTGCAAATTTCTTAGATGTAGGTGGAGGTGCAACATCTGAAACAGTTAGCAAGGCATTTAAAATTCTACTTTCTGATAAAAATGTTTGTGTTGTTTTAGTAAATATTTTTGGAGGAATTATGCGGTGCGATATTATCGCAGAAGGAATAATATCGGCAATTAAAGAAGTTGGTGTAAAGATTCCAATAGTAGTCCGTCTTGAAGGAACAAATGTCGATATTGGAAAAAAGATTTTAAAAAAAAGTAATTTAAATATCATATCTGCTGATAGCCTTACAGATGCTGCTAAAAAATCTGTTGAACTAAGTGCTTTAAAGTAATAAATGTCTATTCTTATAAATAAAAATACTAAAGTAATTTGCCAAGGGTTTACTGGTAAACAAGGTACTTTTCATAGTGAACAATCTATTAAATATGGAACTAAATTTGTAGGAGGAGTTACTCCTGGTAAAGGAGGTCAAACACATCTAAATTTACCTGTATTTAATAGTGTGAAAGAAGCAATAAAAAAAACATCTGCAAATGCAACTATGATTTATGTTCCACCAAAATTTGCAGCTGACTCTATTATTGAAGCAAGCGATGCAGGTATTGAAATTATTGTTTGTATAACTGAAGGGATACCTGTAATTGATATGCTTAAAGTTAAACAAATAATACAGTCAAATAATACAATTTTAATTGGGCCAAACTGTCCAGGTGTTATAACTCCAAATGAATGTAAAATTGGTATTATGCCTGGAAATATTCATAAAGCAGGTAAAGTTGGAATTGTATCAAGATCAGGAACTCTTACTTATGAAGCTGTTCATCAAACCTCAATAAATGGGCTTGGACAAACAACCTGTGTAGGAATTGGGGGTGATCCAATAAAAGGTCTCAATTTTATAAACTGCTTAGAAATGTTTGAAAATGATCCTAATACAGAAGGCATCATAATGGTGGGAGAAATTGGAGGGTCAGATGAGGAACTTGCTGGTGAATTTATAAGTACAAATATAAAAAAACCAGTTGTTGCATATATTGCTGGATTAACTGCACCAGAAGGAAAAAAAATGGGTCATGCAGGAGCAATTATTTCTGGTAGTACTGGAAAAGCTATTGATAAAATTAAGTTTTTAGAAAAATCTGGGGTTCATATTGCTAATTCACCTGCATGCATGGGGCAAGTAATGGCAGAAGCATTTAGAAAATAAAGTATGAAAAATATTTTAAATATCTTATTTATTTATATCCTTTTTAGCTTTACTCAACTAAATGCTGAAGAAATTCCATACTTATTAACAGCATCTGCAAAGGGTGATATTGAGACAGTTAAAGCTATTGTAGAAAGTGGGGGTGACCCAAATACTGAAGACAAAGATAAAATCAGTGCTTTAATGTATGCATCAAGAAAAAATAAAGTTGAGGTAGTAGAGTATTTAATATCTCAAGGTGCCAAGATCAATAAGATTGAAAATGACGGATGGACTGCATTAATGTTTGCAGCAAAAAAAAATTATACTGAAACTATTAAAATTCTTCTTAATAATAATGCAGATCCAAAAATAACAGATCCTGATGGTTGGTCTGCTTATGGTTTAGCTGCTACATCTGGACATTATGAAACTATAGAGCTTCTACTTAAAGGGGGTATTGATCCAAATAGTAGAAATAATTCAGGATTAACAGTATTAATGCTTGCTTGTAAAAGTGGAGATGTTAAAACTATAGAAATATTAATAAATAATGGAGCAGAGCTTGAACTAAAAGATAGATATGGTAAAACAGCTTTAATTCATTCGGCAGCACTTGGAAATGAAAATGCAATCAATTTTCTTATCTATAACGGCTCAAAAGTTGATACTTATGATAAATCAAAATGGAGTCCATTAATGTGGGCTATTAAGAATAAAAAATATAAAGCAGCTAAAGTTCTAATTTTACATGGAGCAAATGTAAATCATGAAGATAATGAAGGCACACCTTTGGTTCATTATGCTGTGCATACAAAATCATTTAAATTTGTAAAATTATTGATAGATTCAAAAGTGAATTTAAAAGCAAAAGATCAATATGGTTTGACACCTCTTGTTTATGCACTAAAAAATAAGAATAAGAATATTGTTGAACTAATAAAAAAAGCTGGTGGAAAATACTAATTAATTATGAAAATTAGTTTAGCTCAAATAAATCCTACTGTAGGTGACATTAATTATAATTACAAACTTATAATTAGACATGCAAAAATTGCTCAAAAATCGGGGGCAGAAATTTTAATTACACCAGAACTGAGTATTTGTGGTTACCCTCCCGAAGATTTACTTCTAAACAAAGACTTTATAAAAGAGTGTAATAATAGCTTAGTAAAAATTGCTAAAAAATTTCCAACATTAAAAATTATCGTGGGTCACCCCAGAAGCTCAAAAGGTTTGCTATTCAACTCTGCTTCTATTTTGCATAAAGGAAAAATAGAAGCAACTTATGACAAACAAATCCTTCCAAATTACGGGGTATTTGATGAAAAAAGATATTTTAAAGCTGGAAATAAAAATTTAATTTTTTCTCATAAAGGTAAGAAATTTGGTTTATTAATTTGTGAAGATTTATGGGTTAAAGGTCCTGCTGAGAAATTACCTAATATTGATTACACAATATGTATTAATGCTTCCCCATATGAAATAAATAAACCTGGGGCAAGAATTTCTGAATTAAATAAAAGATTTATGCATAAAAAATTATCTTTTAATCGTAGTACCCTTATTTATCTTAATTTAGTTGGTGGTCAAGATGATTTACTCTTCGATGGTGGGTCTTTTATTTATAAAACAAAATTTGGAAAAGTCTTTGGAGTGCTTGACCAATTAGAACAATTTGAGTCAATAAATAAAATAATAGATACTAAACCATCAAAACATTCTGATATTGCAATGTTTAATTCTTCTTTTCATACAATGAAAATAGAACATCCAAACAAAATTAAATCACAAATAAAAGTTTTATTGGATGGATTAATATTAGCTCTTAAGGACTATCTTTCAAAAAACTCAATTAAAAATGTTTTTATTGGATTGTCAGGGGGTATCGACTCAGCAGTTGTATTATATATTGCGTCTCAAGCATGTAAAAAAGAAAACATTACCGCCATCATGATGCCGAGTACTTTTACTTCAAAAGCTAGCTTAGAGGATGCAAAAAAATTAGCTGTAAGTTTAGGTGTTACTTATAAAACTAAAAATATTCAGCCACTTATGAAATTATTTGATAAAACACTCACTAAAGACTTTAAAGGGCTGCAAAAAGATATCACAGAAGAAAATATACAGGCAAGAATTCGCGGGGTATTATTAATGGCATATGCAAATAAATTCAATGGTATCGTTTTGTCAACAAGTAACAAAAGTGAAGTTGCTGTAGGTTATTCAACTGTTTACGGAGATATGGTTGGTGGTTTCTCAGTATTAAAAGATGTACCTAAAACATTAGTATACAAAATAGCTAATGTGGTAAATCACAAGAAAGTAATTATCCCAAAAAGAATAATAGAAAGAGCTCCTTCTGCCGAGCTAGCTGAAAATCAAAAAGATCAAGACAACTTACCGGATTACGATATCCTTGATGAAATCATTGATTTATATATAGAAAAAAATCAAACTCCACAAGCAATAATAAAAAAAGGATTCTCAGCACAAATAGTTAAAAAAGTTGTAAAATTAATAAATGAAAACGAATTTAAAAGAAGGCAAGCAGCACCAGGACCAAAAGTCACTGTTAAAGCTTTTGGTAAAGATAGACGTTATCCAATCACAAGTAAATATAAGCCATAAATAAGAGGAATATGAAATGAAAAAAATTGAAGCTATTATAAAACCTTTTAAGCTAGACGAAGTTAGAGAAGCTTTATCAGAGCTTGGAATTATGGGTTTAACTGCCACAGAAGTTAAAGGTTTTGGACGACAAAAAGGCCATACAGAATTATATAGAGGAGCTGAATATGTTGTTGATTTTTTACCCAAGGTTAAACTTGATATTATTGTTACAGACGAAATGGTTGATAAGGTAATTGATTCAATCACTAAAACAGCTCACACAGGTAAAATTGGTGATGGAAAAATATTTATAATGAATATTGAGGATGCAGTTCGAATTAGAACAGGCGAAAAAGGTGATACAGCAATATAATTTTTAATTAATGTTCTAAATAATTTTCGATTAATAATAAATCTTCTTTTGTATCGATACCTCTGTGAATTTTACCTTCATATTTTATTAAAGTTAATGATAAGTTGTTTTCCAAAGCTCGAAGTTGTTCTAACTTTAAGGTATGTTCTAATTTCGAGATAGGTAAATTACAAAAATTTTCTAAAAGTTCCTTTGTGTATCCGTAAATACCAATGTGATGAAAATGTTTATCTGAATTCCATTCTTTTATGTTATTTACTAATGGCTCTCTGTAAAATTCTAAAGCGAGTTGATTTTCATCAAATATGACTTTTACATTATTTGGATTTAGATATTCATCAAAACTTTCAAAATTTGAACAAGCACTGACGTAGTTGATATTATTTTTATCTAAAGCTTTAGCTAATAATTTTATTAATTCTGGATTTATAAGTGGTTCATCACCTTGGACATTAATAATAATTTCATTATTTAACCAGCCTTCATGATTTGCAATTTCTAAAACTCTATCTGTTCCAGAAGGGTGATTTTTATCTGTCATTAAAGATTTAAAATTATATTTTTCTGCAATATTTTTTATTCTTATATCATCAGTTGCAATAATTACATTTTTGGCACCACTCTTACTTGCTTGCATGGCTGTTCTAATTACCATTGGGATACCACCTATTTTAATTAAAGGTTTACCTGGCAATCTACTACTTTCATATCTAGCTGGAATAACTATATTAAAATTCATTTTACCTCTTACCAGTTATCTTTCTGGCTTCATTCTCAAGCAAAATAGGTATACCTTCATCAATACGATATGCTAACTTTGCTGATTTTGATATCAGCTCATTATTCTTCTTATCATATGTGAGTGGTCCCTTAGTTACCGGACAAACAAGAATATCTAATAATTTTTTATCCATTTAATTAATCCTTAATTTTTTTTTCATTTTTTCAAATAGTTTTTCATCTACAACTGCATGAATTGGCAAATACCAAAAGTTTTCTTTTGCGAAACTCTTACACTTCACTGCATCTTTTTCAGTCATTATGATATCCATATCATCATAATCCCAAAAATTAGATTCGGTAAATAAATGATGATCATCAAAGATAATTATTTCATTTAAACGAAGATTTAAAGTTTTTAAATACCTAATAAATCTATCTGGATTTCCAATTCCAGTTATCACAACTATATCTCTTTTAAATGCGTCTGGACCACATGTTCGATCCTTGTGAATACAATTTACTAATATATTTCCACTATATTTCATTTGAAAAACTGAATCTTTATTTGTATGAAATAAACTTTTTTTAGAGGATCCATTTAAAACTAAAGCATCTACTTCATTAACTCTTTTTGGAAATTCTCTTAATGGTCCAGCTGGCATTAAAAAACCATTTCCGTAACCTCTATCTCCATCAACTACAAGAATTTCAAAATCTCTTGTTAATTCATAATGCTGTAAACCATCGTCAGAAATTAAAATATCAATATTTGGATAAGATGCCAATAAAGCCTTACCAACCTTTACTTTTTTCCTACCTACAAAAATAGGAATATTTAAATTTTCATTATTTAGATTTAGTTTAGTCATCAAAGCCTCATCACCAACATCTGTTACTTTTGAATTTATAAAAACTTCTTGTGGTAATGTAGCTTTAGAATTATAACCACTACAAATTAATCCAGGTTTCATATCTAGTTTTATTAATTTTTTTAATAGCCAAATTACTAGTGGTGTTTTACCAGTGCCTCCAAGAGTTATATTTCCAATAACTACAAGAGGAACATTCAACTTTGTTGATTTTAAAATATTAACTTTATAAGCCCAAATTCTAAAATAAATTATTAGGAGATAAATGAAACTTAATGGAAGTAAAAATAAAATCCAAGAAGATTTTTTATAATACTGCCTATTTAGTATCTGATGAATTGATTTCAAATTAACTAAAACCTTTTTTATATAATCTAAAATAATGCTTTTTAGATTTTAATAAACTTTTATGAGTCCCAACCTCAACAATCTTTCCATTATCAATAACTGCTATTCTGTCAGCATTCATTACAGTACTTAATCTGTGTGCAATCACAATGGATGTTCGACCAGACATTAAATTATCTAATGCTTGTTGAACAAGTTTTTCTGATTCAGAATCCAATGCTGAAGTTGCTTCATCTAGTAATAATATAGGTGCGTCTTTTAGGATAGCTCTTGCAATGGCTATTCTTTGTTTTTGTCCTCCAGATAAACGTACGCCTCTATCGCCTATCTGATGATTAAAACCGTCAGGAAGTTTTTCAATAAATTCAATTGCATTAGCTGCTTTTGCAGCATTCTGAACTTTTTTAAAATCCATTTTATTAAGATTTCCATATGCAATATTATTGCTAATAGTATCGTTAAATAAAATTGTATCCTGACTTACGAGAGATAAATGATGTCTTAAATCATTCAGCTTGATTTGAGTAATATTAGTTTTATCAATTAATATAGATCCTACATCTAATTCATAAAATCTTGGTATTAAATTTATTAAAGAAGTTTTTCCTCCACCTGATTTTCCAACTAAAGCTATTTTTTCACCTGGTTTTATTACAAAATTTATATCTTTTAAAACTGGTTTTTTAATTTTCTCATAAGAAAAAGAAACATTTCTGAATTCGATATGGCCAGTAATTTTTTTAAATATTTTATTACCTCTATCGACTTCTTTTTTTTCATCCATTACACTAAAAATACTAATAGCAGCAGCAATACCTATCTGGATTTGTTCGTTAATTGCAGTTAATTTTTTTATTGGTGAAATCAACATTAATAAAGCGCCAACAAATGCAGCAAATTCACCAGGAGTAAATCTTCCAACTGAGTAATAAACTACTAATGCCAAAGAAATAGACGCAAGTACTTCAATTACAAAACTATTTGCGCCAGATAATTGAGCCAATTTTGTTTGCATTTTTCTATTTCTTATAACTATTTTAGAAAATTTCTTAAATTCAAAAAAACTTGATTCAAAAATCTTAACAATACGCTGTCCTGATATTGCCTGTTCTGAAGCACTTGTCATATCACCCATGGTAGTTTGAACTTCTTTTCCAGCTTTTCTAAGTTTGGGTGAAACTAATCTTAAATAAAAAAACATTAATGGAGCCATTAATGCAAAAATGAGTGTTAAAAGCCAATCTAGATAGATCATGTAACCAACTATACCCACTATAGTAAGGCTTTCACGAATAGATTCCAAAGCAACTTTTGTTGCTATAAATGATAATTGTTCTGTTTCATAAGTTATCTTAGACACAATATTTCCCGAAGCACGGGAATCAAAAAATGTTACTGGAAGTATCATTAATCTTTTAAAAGCATCGAAACGAAGATCTTCAACAATTTTTCTTGAAACCCAGCGCATTGAGTAGCCTGAAACAAATCCTGATAATGCTCTTATTGTCATCAATATAATTAAAGCTACTGGCAGAAAGATTGAAGAATCTGCAGCTTGCTCAACAAAACCCTCATCTGTAATTTTTTTTATTAAAGCAAGGAAACCAGTATTCGTTAAAGCTAAAATAATCAACGAAAAGATACTAAGAGATAATATCCACTTGTATTTAAGTGCGTATTTAAAAATTCTTGAATAGATTTTTTTAAAATCTTTTAAGTTAACTTTAGTCGTTTGTTCTTTCGACATAAAATATTGGTATTTTCTGTTAATTTACTTTTGTTGAAAATGTAATTTTAGTTAAACCGACTTTACGCGAAGCCTCCATAACGTTAATTACTGATTGATGAGATGCTAAAGAATCTGCATTAATTACAAGTGGAGTATCAGTTTTACTTGCAGATACTTCTCTTAATTTTAAAGTTAATTCATCTACGGACTTAGCATTGATTTGTTTTTCATTTATAGAATATTGACCATCTTTAGTTATTCCAACATTTATATAATCAGGTTTATTTTCAGCTATATTTGCTTCTGCTACAGGTAAATTGATTTTTAATTGACTAAGGCGAGCAAAAGAAGTACTCACGACTAGAAAAATGATAATAACTAGAAGAACATCAATTAAAGGAATAAAATTGATTTCTAAATCGTCATCCTTTTTATTTTTTTGAAAATTCATTTATTACCTCCCTACTTTCTTTTTCCTTGAATAATTTCAACTAATTTAATTGCTTGTTGCTCCATTTCAACTATAAGATTATCAATTTTTGATCTAAAAAAACGATATGCAATCATCGCTGGAACTGCAACTGCAATTCCACCAGCTGTATTATACAAAGCAATTGAAATACCTTTGGCAAATGGTGCAACGTCAGTCGCACCGCTCGTAAATGAACTAAATAATTCAACCATACCAATAATAGTTCCAAATAAACCTAATAAAGGAGCTACTGTTGCAATAGTCGCTAATGTGGAAAGATATCTCTCTAGTTTATGATTTACAGCTCTGCCAGTTTCTTCAATTGCTTCTTTGATTATTTCTGAAGAACTATCATAGTTATTTAATGCACTTGCGAAAATTTCACCTAACATAGAATGATTCTTAAGAGATTCTAAAGCCTCTTGTCTAACACCATTTTTTGTAATCATCTTTTGCACTTCAGAAAGTAAATCATTCGGAGCGATAACGTTTTCTCTTAAACTCCAAATTCTTTCAATAATAATAGCTAAAGCAATAACTGAAGCAAAGATTAACGGCCAAATTGGCCATCCTGCTGCATTAATAATATCCCACACTTGCGTCTCTCCTATTCTAAAAATTTATAATTATTATGGTTATACTAACTCACTTTTATTTTACCCTGACTTAAATTATAAATTTTATCCATTTTCTTTGCTAAAGATAAGTCATGCGTTACTAAAATAATTGATGTGCCAGCTTCTTCTGCAAGCTTTATAAATAAATCAAAAACTAAATTAGCATTATTATTATCTAAATTACCGGTTGGCTCATCGGCTAAAATAATTTCAGGAGATGTAATAATAGCTCTTGCAATAGCTACTCTCTGTCTTTCACCTCCAGATAATTGGTTTGGATAATGATTAATCCTATTTTCTAATCCTAATTTTTTTGTGATTGAAAATAATTTTGAAATATTTATATTATTATTGTCTCCTCTTATTATGAAGGGCATCATTATATTTTCTTTGACAGAAAAATCAGGTAACAAGTGATGAAATTGATAAATAAAACCTAAATATTTATTTCTTAATATAGATAATTCATTTGCTTTTAATTTTTTTAAATTCTTATCTGCTAATTTAATGAATCCATGATCTGGACTTTCAAGCCCTGCCATGAGATGTAATAAAGTACTTTTTCCTGAACCAGAAACTCCTGTTATAGCAATTTTTTCTTTTGATTTTACATTTAAATTAATATTATCTAATACTGGCTGATCAAGACCAACAAATGATTTTTTTAACTGTTTAATTTCTAAAATTTTTTGATTATTCATATTTTAAAGCTGATGCAGGATCTATCCTAGATGCTCTAAAGCTAGGATATATGGTTGCAATTATAGATAAAAATAAACTCATAAAACCTATAAAGAATACATCACTTAAAAGGAGTTTTGATGGTAATACAGAAATGTAATAAATGTCTTTTGATAAAAATTGGACGCCGAATAATCCCTCAAGAAATGGAACAATAACATCGATATTTAATGAAATAGAAACTCCCAAAAGTATTCCAAAAAAAGTCCCAACTACTCCAATCAAAATTCCTTGCCACATAAAAATCAATAAAATACTCTTTTGAGTAGCCCCTAAAGTTCGTAAAATAGCAATATCAGATTTTTTTTCAGTTACACCCATAACTAAAGTTGAAACAATATTAAATGCAGCAACTGCAACGATTAAAGTTAATATAATTGACATTACTTTTTTCTCCATTTGAATGGCAGCAAATAAGTTTGCGTGTTGTCTAGTCCAATCTGTTATTGAAAGATCAAAACGATGAACTACATCTGCTAAAGCAACGCTAGTTTCTCTAGTGCGGTCTATATCTTTTAACTTAACTCGGAGACCAGAAATAAGTTTCTGCATTTGGAACATTTTTTGAGCATCTTTTAAATGAATTAAAACCAAACCAGCATCATATTCATACATCCCTACTTCAAATATACCTTTTATATTAAATTGCTTAAGGCGAGGTATCATTCCAGCAGGTGAATGGTTAGCCTGAGAACTAATTAACGTAACTTTATCTCCAACAGATAGACCAAAATATCTTGCAATATCGGCACCGATCAAAATTTCGAACTTATTCTGCTTAAGATTAAATTCACCATGTTTAATTTTTAAATTCAGATCACTAACTTTAGGTTCCAAGCTTGGCTCTATTCCTCTAACTATTACTCCTCGATTATATTTACCTAAAGACAGCATAGCTTGGTTATGTGTGTATGGAGCAATGTCTTCTACGTTTTCTAAAACTTCAAGATCTGATTTCAATCTCTGCCAATCTTTTAGATTTCCTCCTAATTTAATTACCTCAACATCTGAAGCAACACTTAAAATTTTATTTTTGAGTTCAGCCCTAAAACCATTCATAACTGATAGAACCACGATTAACGCCATTACACCTAATGAGATTCCAATAATACTTGTCAATGATATAAAAGATATAAAGTTTTTACTTTTGAGATGCGTGTATCTGGAGGCTATCCAAAATTCATACAAATTATTTTTAAGAAAGTTTTTAATCATATTTTTTTAAATTAAGCCTGGGACGAAGCATTCTGCTAGAATTATGGCATGTTTACAGGAATAATTGAATCCGTTGGTCAAATCACATCAATAAATGACAATCATGGTGATTTTGAAATAAAAATTAAATATGACTCATCAAGTTTAAATGATATATCTCTTGGTGAGAGCATATCAATAAATGGTATTTGTCTGACTGTTACAAAATTTGATAATAATTTTTTACACTTTGATTTATCTAAAGAGACAATATCAAGAATTTCTAAATTTAAAATAAATGAAATGGTAAATCTTGAAACCTCTTTAAGAGTTAATAATAAAATTTCTGGTCATTTTGTTTTTGGTCATATTGATGGAATAGCCAGATTAATAAATAATGAAAAAAAGGATAGAAGTGAAGTGTGGACCATAGAACCACCAAAAAAAATTATGAGATACATTGCAGAAAAAGGCTCAATTTCAATTAATGGTGTTAGTTTAACTGTAAATTCCGTCACTGAAAAAACATTTAAGATCAATTTAATACCATTTACATTAGAAAATACTGCACTCAAATATATTAGTGTTTCAGGTGAAGTAAATATTGAAATAGATATGCTTGCTAGATACGTGGAAACTATTTTTAAGAAACCATAATTAATTATGAATACAACAGAAGAAATTATTGAAGATTTAAAAAATGGTAAATTAGTCATTTTAGTTGACGACGAAGACAGAGAAAATGAAGGTGATTTGGTCCTGGCAGCTGAATTTACTTCGGCAAGCCATATAAACTTTATGTCTAAATATGGTAGAGGATTAATATGTTTAACCCTTACTGAAGAGCGATGTAAAAAACTTAAGCTACCTTTGATGGTTCAAGAAAACGAAGGAAAATTAGGAACAAATTTTACTGTTTCAATTGATGCTAAAAAAGGGGTTACAACAGGAATTTCTGCAAGTGATAGAGCTAAAACAATAATGGCTGCCATTTCAAAAAATGCAGATCATAAAAGTATTGTTCGACCTGGTCATATTTTTCCTTTAATTGCTCATCCTGGTGGTGTGCTTTATCGAGCAGGTCATACAGAAGCTGGTTGTGACTTTGCAGAACTTGCAAATTTAGAGCCAGCATCAGTAATATGTGAAATCCTTAGCGAAGATGGCAATATGGCTCGCTTACCTGAATTAACAAAGTTTGCAAAAGAACACCAAATTAAAATTGGTACTATTGCTGATTTAATCGAATTTCGTAGTAGGAAACAAAAGCTTATCAAAAAGATAAGTGAGCAAACAATTAGTACGGACTATGGTCAAATGCAGCTTTTACTTTACTCCGATTTATTATCTAAAAACTCTCATTTAGCATTAGTTAAAGGCAAAATTAACCCCAAAGATGAAGTGTTAGTTAGAGTTCATGAGCCATTATCAATTCTAGACTTTATAGATAAAAAATCTCAACATTCATGGCCTCCTCTAAAAGCATTAGAATTAATAAATAAAGCACCTAATGGAGTTATAATTTTTCTCAATTACCAAGAATCACAAAATAAAATTTCTAATATTTTAGAAACTATTAACATCCCAAGAGATAATTCAAATGATTTAAGAAATTATGGCATTGGCTCACAAATTCTTGTTGATATTGGTGTGAAAAAAATGAAATTACTTGCATCTCCTAGAAAAATGCCAAGTATGATTGGTTATGGTCTTCAAGTAACTGAATTTATTGAAAATAATAATTAAAAATATTTTATTCCATGATAAAATATAAGAGTTGATTACACTAAAATATATTTTATATTACAAAACTTCCAAAAAGGGTTCAAACCCTTTTTTTTTAATCAAATCCTTCAGTTATTCTTTCAATGACTAACCAAAATAAAATAATCAACGAATCAGAGGGAAATATTTTGTCGTTTGATTTTGGAGAAAAGAGAATTGGGGTTGCAATTGGCAACAATATAACAAAAAATTCTCATCCATTAGAAACTATAAATACTGCAAAAGTAAAAGAAAGATATAAAATAATTGAATCTTTATTAATGACTTGGAAGCCAATAAAGCTTGTTATAGGCTACCCTTTGAATGAAGATGGAACAATCTCAAAAATGAGTTTACTAGCAAAAAAATTTGGTACAAAATTAAAAAATAAATACAACATTCCGACAATAATGATAGATGAAAGATTTAGTTCTATTGAAGCTGATTTAGAATTAAAAAAATTTGAAAAAAATTTTAAAAAAAGAAAAATTGTTATTGATCAAGTTGCAGCAATGATCATCCTCGACTCTTTTTTTCAAAGCAATAATGATAAAAACATTAAAAAGGTTATTCAATGAAAAATATTCAACTAAGTCAAAATAACAAACTTCAGCATCTTTTATCAATTAATGGTCTAGACCAAAAACTAATTGAACAAATTTTTAATGATGCTGATAAATTTCTTGAAATTAAAGGTAGTACATTCAATAAATATTCATCTTTAAATGGTAAAACAGTTTGTAATCTTTTTTTTGAAAACAGTACAAGAACGCAAACTACTTTCGAAATTGCAGCAAAAAGATTATCAGCAAATGTAATTAATTTAGATATAGCAACATCATCACAATCTAAAGGAGAATCAATTCTAGATTTAATAAATAATTTAATTGCAATGAGTGTTGATATTTTCGTAATAAGACACTCTGAACCAGGTATACCGGAGTTAGTAGCAAAAAATATTCAATCTAATGCCCATATAATAAATGCCGGTGATGGAGATAGAGAGCATCCTACTCAAGGACTTCTAGATGCTTTTACAATAAGGAAATATAAGAAAAAATTTTCAAATCTTAAAGTTGCAATAGTTGGAGATATTCAACATTCTAGAGTAGCAAAATCAGAGATTAATATTTTATCTATACTTGGAACAAAAGAAATTAGAGTAATAGGCCCAAAATCTCTAATGCCTGAGAATATTGATCAATTTAACGTAAAAGTTTTTGATAGTATGGAAAAGGGACTAAAAGATGTTGATGCAATAATGATGCTCCGAATTCAAAAAGAACGTATGACTAAAGATACAATACCTTCAGAAAATGAATATTTTAATAGCTTTGGATTAAATCAAGAAAGACTTAAATTAGCAAAAAAAGACTGTTTAGTTCTTCACCCAGGTCCAATAAATAGAGGTGTAGAAATTGAATCCTCAGTCGCTGATGGAAAACAATCAGTAATACTAGATCAAGTTAAATATGGAATTGCAATAAGAATGGCTGTAATGACTTTAATGGTAAATAAAAATACATGAGGAATTAGATAAATTATTTTTATGTTATTTTAATAAATATTATATATAATCAACAAATTAATTACATAAACTGATTAGCCATAAGGGGAAATTAATGCTAGAAAAATTTTTAAATGCTTTATTAGGCAAAGATACCGAATCGACTTCGACTAAATCGAAAAAGAAACCGGCAGCTAAAAAGAAA
>CAYOUI010000002.1:58231-164699 GCA_964407135.1 uncultured Methylobacillus sp. | reverse complement strand
AGATACCGAATCGACTTCGACTAAATCGAAAAAGAAACCGGCAGCTAAAAAGAAATCGGCAGCTAAAAAGAAATCGGCAGCTAAAAAGAAACCGGCAGCTAAAAAGAGACCGGCAGCTAAAAAGAAACCGGCAGCTAAAAAGAAACCGGCAGCTAAAAAGAGACCGGCAGCTAAAAAGAAACCGGCAGCTAAAAAGAAACCGGCAGCTAAAAAGAAATAGTATATGGATAATAGGATTTTAAAAAACCAAGCTATTTAGCTTGGTTTTTTTATTTATATATATGTCACAAATAAAAAAAAATATAATCAGTATTACTAAAGAATTATGTCTTCATGAATCAAAAGAAAAAGATAAAATTCGTCTTGTTGCTGTCAGCAAAGGACAAGATCATTCTAAAATTCGAGAAGCATTTGATGCTGGGCAATACATCTATGGAGAAAACTATTTACAAGAGGCAATTAGTAAACAAGAAGATCTAAAGGGCCTAGAAATTGAGTGGCATTTTATAGGTCCAATACAAAGTAATAAATGTAAATTAATAGCAGAAAGTTTTTCTTGGGTTCAGAGTGTAGACCGCATAAAAGTAGCAAATAAATTAAATGATTCTTTAAAAAATCAATCATCGCTTAACATTTGTATACAAGTTAACATAAGTAATGAAGATAGTAAAAGTGGCGTTAAAATTGATGAAATAAATTTATTAGCGAAACATATTAATAATTTAGATAAATTAATATTAAGGGGCATTATGGCAATTCCAACCAATACAAATGATACTGAAACTTTAAAAAGTGAATATAAACAATTAAAATTAATTTATGAAACCCTAAGAAAAAAGTACCCGTCAATAGATACTTTATCAATGGGGATGTCCAATGATTACTTGTTAGCAGCGGAAAATGGGTCTAATCTTGTACGAATTGGAAGTAAAATTTTTGGTAAAAGAAAATAATGGCTAAAACAAAAGGTGATTTTTATTTTATTGGCTTTGGGAATATGGCTCAGGCTATTTACGAAAGATTGGACAAAAGTGCCTATAAAAATATTTTCTTAATTGAAAAAAACTCAAAAAGAATCAAAGATCTTAAAAAATTAAATTGTTACAGATATTTAATTTCAAGCTCTCAAACTAAAATTATTAAAAAACTAAATAAGAGCAAACTTAATAATCTCGATATTGTTTTATTAGCAGTAAAACCTGCACAAATAAAATCTGTGTGCGTCCAAATAAAGCCTTTAATAAAAAATTTACCATTGATAATTTCTATAGCGGCTGGTGTAACCACGACAAAATTAAAAAAATATTTAAATGATGTAGATGATGCTTATATTGTAAGAGCTATGCCAAACCTTTGCGCTAAAACAGGTACAGCAATAACGGGGCTTTTTGGGGTTACCCATAAATTGAAGTTAAAACTTGCGGCAAAACCTTTTGGGGCAAAAGGAGGTACAAAATTAGGAAAAAGAGTTTCAAAAATTTTTACTTCATTTGGGCAGGTGCTTTGGATAGACCAGGAATCAGATCTTGATTCTGTAACTGCTATTTCAGGAAGTGGGCCCGCGTACATTTATTACATCATGAATGCAATGATTGAGGCAGCTATTGAGCTCGGATTAAAAAAACCTGAGGCACAAAGATTGGTAGCTCAGACTATTATCGGAGCCGGTGAAACAGGGAAAGATATTAATAATCTTGAAAATGAAATTATTAAGGTCTCCTCAAAAGGTGGTACAACTGAAAAAGCTATTAGTATCTTCAAACAAAATAAATTAGATACAATTATTAAGCAGGCGGTAAAAGCTGCACATAAAAGATCTAAAGAACTTAGTAAGTAGTAAGATTATGAATAAAAATATTGTTGTAGGTCTCTCAGGTGGTGTCGATTCAGCTGTCACAGCATGGCTGCTTAAAGAGGAAGGATATAATGTCACTGGTCTTTTCATGCAAAATTGGGAGGATGATAATGATGATGATTATTGTACAAGTAAACAAGATTTAATTGATGCTGTTTCAGTTGCAGAAAAAATCGGAATTGATATTCAAGTTGTGAATTTTGCAAAAGAATACAAAGAAAAAGTATTTTCTCTTTTTATTAATGGATTAGAAAATGGGATCACTCCAAATCCAGATATATTATGTAATTCAGAAATTAAATTTAATGCTTTCTTAAACCATGCCATAAATATGGGTGCAGAAAAAATTGCGACCGGTCACTATGCAAAAGTTAAAGAAAAAAATGGGTTATTTGAATTACACAAAGGTGATGACGGAACAAAAGATCAAAGTTATTTTTTATATAAACTTAATCAGTCACAACTTTCTCATTCAGTTTTTCCGCTCGGTTCTTTATTAAAATCTGATGTTAGAAAAATAGCAAAAGATAATGGCTTACATAATCATGCAAGAAAAGATTCTACAGGTATATGTTTTATTGGAGAAAGGCCATTTGCTGAATTCCTTAGCAGATATATTAAAAAAAACCCAGGCGATATCAAAGATGAACATGGAAATATACTTGGACAGCATGATGGTATCAATTTTTATACTATTGGGCAAAGACAAGGTTTAAAAATAGGTGGAACAAAATTAGGTAACGGATCCCCATGGTTTGTTTTAAATAAAAGAATTAAAGATAATGAGATAATTGTTGGGCAAGGACATGAACATCCTCTACTTCTTAAAGATGGATTGATTGCTAATGATATGAACTGGATATCAAACAAAGAACCAAAAACAAATTGGGTTTATGCTGCCAAAACAAGATACCGACAAATTGATGCTCCATGCGAAATTGACGATATTAATAATCAAGAATTTGATGTCCTTTTTGGTCAAAAACAATGGGCAATAACTCCAGGACAATCAGTTGTTATTTATGAGAGCAATACTTGCCTTGGTGGAGGGGTAATTAAAGAAACAATTAATCATGAATAAAATAAAAAAACTTTTATTTAACAAAAAACTGTTACAAGTAGCTATAAAAAAAAATGTGAGTGCTGCTATTGAAGAAGATATAAAAAATATTGATAAAACTACAGATATTCTTAAAACAAAAAAAAATGGTTTTGCTAAAATTCGATCGAATCAAAAAGCTATTCTATGCGGTGCACCATGGGTAAATTATTGTTTTCAAAAAATTAATAAAAAAATAAAAATTACTTGGTATTTTAAAGAAGGCTCACCTATAAAGAAAGGTGATATAGTCTGCTCAATTTCAGGAAATTATAATGCAATATTAAAAGGTGAAAGAATAGCCCTAAATTTTTTACAAACTCTTTCAGGAACTGCAACGATTGCAAATTTATTATCATTAAAAATTAAAAAGTATAAAGCTAAAATATTTGATACTAGAAAAACAATTCCCGGTCTTCGCGTTGCTCAGAAGTATGCAGTTCAAATAGGAGGTGCTTTTAATCAAAGATTTGGTCTTTATGATCAAGTTTTGATCAAAGAAAATCACATTCATTCATTTGGAAATATTAAAGATACTCTTAAAGCTTCCAAAAAAAAATATTCATTACAAAATATTCAAATTGAGGTTGAAAATTTAAGTGAACTAAAAGAAGTTTTAGATTTTGGTGTAGATAATATTTTATTAGACAATTTTTCTTTAAAAGATTTAAAGAAAGCAGTAGAAATTAATAAAAGTAAAGCTAAATTAGAAGCTTCTGGAAATATTAATGGCAAAAATATAGTTAACTATGCAAAAACCAAAGTCGATCGAATCTCAATTGGTGCTCTTACAAAAAATATTAAAGCAATTGATTTTTCTATGGATATTGAGGTTAATTAAAAACAGATAAGCTTGCGGAAGCCTTACAAAAACGGTATCGTAGAGCTTTTATACAAGCTAATTCTTATTAATGAAATCTGAAATTATCACTGGTGCAGAAATTACTATTCGATCTCTTCAAGAAGAAAATGTTGAATTTGTTTTTGGCTACCCTGGCGGTGCTGTTTTAAATATTTATGATGCTATATTCAATCAAAATAAATTTAAACATGTATTAGTTCGTCATGAACAAGCGGCCGTTCACGCTGCAGATGCTTTTTCAAGAGCAACAGGTAAAGTTGGGGTAGCTTTGGTAACATCTGGCCCTGGAGCAACTAATGCAGTTACAGGAATTGCAACTGCTTTCATGGATTCTATACCAATGGTAATTATTAGTGGTCAAGTACCTACTCATGCAATCGGTCAAGATGCATTTCAAGAATGCGATACTGTGGGAATAACAAGGCCTTGTGTTAAACATAATTTTTTAGTAAAAGATGTAAAAAAAATTGCCAGTACAATAAAAAAAGCATTTTTTATTGCCTCTACTGGACGTCCAGGTCCAGTACTTGTAGATATACCAAAAGATATAACCGCTGAATCTACTAAATTTGTTTATCCAAAAAATATTGAAATGCGTTCATATAATCCTGTGATTAAAGGTCATTCTGGACAAATTGGTAAAGCTTTAAATCTTTTAATTAATGCAAAAAAACCAATGGTATATTCTGGAGGGGGTGTAGTTCTTGGAAATGCATCTAAAACATTAACTAAATTAGTTAAACAACTAGATTTTCCAATTACAAATACACTTATGGGTCTCGGTGGTTTCCCAGCATCAGAAAAAAATTTTTTAGGTATGTTGGGTATGCATGGAACATATCAAGCTAATATGGCAATGCAAGATTGTGATGTTCTTTTTGCAGTTGGAGCACGTTTTGACGACAGAGTAATCGGTAATCCTGATCATTTTTTAGCAAAGCCAAAAAAAATTATTCATGTCGATATTGATCCTGCTTCTATTTCTAAAAGAGTTCAAATCGACGTTCCAATTGTTGGAGATGTAGATTTAGTTTTACAAGATTTTTTAAATGCTTATAAAAAAATAGAAAAAGATCATGATAAAAATCTCATCAAACCATGGAAAAATGAAATACAAAAATGGATTGATACAGACTGTATGGAATATAAAGACGACGGTACGGTTATAAAACCTCAATTAGTTATAGAAAAATTGCATGAGGTTACCAAAGGTGATGCGTTTATTACATCAGACGTTGGGCAACATCAAATGTGGGCAGCTCAATATTATCCATTTGATAAGCCAAGGAGATGGATTAATTCTGGTGGATTAGGAACAATGGGTGTTGGCTTACCCTATGCAATGGGATGTCAGCTTGCTTTTCCTAATTCGCAAGTTGCTTGCGTAACAGGAGAAGCATCGATACAAATGTGTATTCAAGAACTTTCAACTTGTAAGCAATTTAATCTACCAGTAAAAATTATTAATCTAAATAATCGATACATGGGTATGGTTCGACAATGGCAAGAATTTTTTTATGGGAATAGATACGCAGAGTCTTATATGGACGCACTTCCTGATTTTGTAAAACTTGCAGAATCATATGGTCATGTTGGTTTTAAAATTGAAAAATCTTCAGATATTGAAAGCGCTTTAAAAGAGGCATTTAGTCCAAAACTTAAAGAACGTTTAGTATTTTTAGATTTTATAACTGATCAATCAGAGAATGTATTTCCTATGATACCTAACGGTAAAGGGCTCTCTGAAATGATTTTAGCCGAAGATTTATAAATGAGGCATATAATTTCATTATTAATGGAAAACGAATCGGGTGCACTTTCTCGAGTATCTGGTTTATTTTCTGCTAGAGGATATAATATAGAATCATTAACTGTAGCCCCTACAGAAGACGAAACTTTGTCAAGAATGACAATAGTAACAAGTGGTTCTGATGAGGTTATTGAACAAATAATTAAACAATTAAATAAGCTTATTGATGTTGTTAAAGTTCTTGATCTAAATGACGGGAGACATATTGAACGTGAATTAATGATAGTTAAAGTTAAAGCTACAAATAAATATCGAGATGAAGTAAAAAGAATTAGTGATACATTCGGAGGAAGAATTATTGAAATGACAGAAACAACTTTTACCATTGAAATAACAGGGCCAACAAGTGAGTTAGATGACTTTCTTGATAGTTTAAATAAGTTAGCAATAATTGAAACTGTTAGAACTGGTGCATTAGGCATTGGACGAGGGGATAGGATACTTAAAATATAATTTTTCAAAGGAAAAATATGAAGGTTTATTACGATAAAGATTCAGATTTAAATATTATTAAAAATATGAAGGTTGCAATTATTGGGTATGGCTCGCAAGGGCATGCGCACGCAAATAACCTAAAAGATTCTGGTGTAGATGTAGTAGTTGGTTTGCGAGATAGTTCCTCTTCATCTAGTAAAGCGTCATCAGCTGGATTAAATGTAAAATCTGTAGAAGATGCTACTTCTTGGGCAGATTTAGTAATGATTCTTGCCCCTGATGAATTCCAAAGTAAAATTTATACTGAAAATATTGAGCCTTATTTAAAACGAGGGGCAACTCTTGCATTTGCTCATGGTTTTAATATTCATTTTGGTCAGATCAAACCTAGAGAAGATTTAAATGTAATTATGATTGCGCCAAAAGCTCCTGGACATACTGTTCGTTCTGAATTTGTTAAAGGTGGAGGTATACCTGACTTAATTGCTATCCAACAAGATGCTACGAGTGAAGCAAAAAATATTGCTCTTTCTTATGCTTCAGCAATTGGGGGAGGAAGGACAGGTATATTAGAAACTACTTTTAAAGACGAAACAGAAACAGATTTATTTGGCGAACAAGTAGTGTTATGTGGGGGCACAACGGCACTTGTCCAGGCAGGTTTTGAAACATTAGTTGAGGCAGGATACGAACCTGAAATGGCTTATTTTGAATGCTTACACGAGCTAAAATTAATTGTAGATTTAATGTATGAAGGTGGAATTGCAAATATGCGTTATTCTATTTCAAATACAGCTGAATACGGAGATGTGACTAGGGGTTCAAGAATTGTTAATTCAAACACTAAAACTGAAATGAAAAAAATTCTAAGTGAAATACAAGATGGATCATTTGCAAAAGAATTTGTTAGCAATGTTGGAGATTTACCAGCACTTCGTAATAAACAAAAAGAACATCAAATTGAACAAGTTGGAGAATCTTTGCGTTCAATGATGCCATGGATTAAAAAGATTGTAGATAAGTCAAAAAATTAGTTGAAAATAATTAACAAATATCCAATTATAGCTAGGGAAGGATGGCTGTTTCTAACTATTTCAGTTACAGCTAGCATATTAATTAGCTTTTCTTCTTTAAAGATATCTATACCTTTTTGGATTATTTCTTTATTCATTTTACAATTTTTTAGAGATCCTCATCGACCAGTTCCACAAGAAAAAAATTTTGTAGTATCAGCTGCAGATGGTCGCGTTATTTCAATTGAAAAAACAATTGATCCTTATAAAAAAAGAAAAGCGATAAAAATTAGTGTTTTTATGAATGTTTTTAACGTTCATTCTAATAAAGCCCCAATCTCTGGCGAAATAATAAATAAATGGTATTCGACTGGTAAGTTTTTTAATGCCTCATTGTCCAAAGCGTCCCTTCAAAATGAGCGATGTGCATTACTAATAAAAACTAAAAATAAAAAATTAGTTACTTGTGTACAAATTGCTGGTTTAGTTGCAAGAAGAATATTATGTTATAAAAAAATTGGTGATAATCTTTCCAAAGGAGACCGATATGGTTTTATTCGTTTTGGTTCGCGAGTAGATTTATATTTACCAGAAAGCGCAATAATTAAAGTAAAACTAGGTGAAAAAGTAAAAAATTGCCATTCAATAATTGCTAAAATATAAGAATTAATTTTAGTACAAATTTTAATGTATATATTCAGATAGCTCATTTAAAGCTTTCTTATAAACTTCACGTTTAAAATCAATAACTTGTTGTAATGGTGACCAAAAATCATCCCAACGCCAAGAATCAAATTCTGGTTTATTTGAATTTGTTAGTAAAATATCAGAATCTTTACCAACAAATTTTAATAAAAACCATATTTGTTTTTGTCCCTTATATCTATTATATCCATCCCGCCTTAACCATTGTTTAGGGACATCATATCTTAACCAATCTTTTGTTTGCCCAATAATTTTTACATGATTTGGACTTAGACCAACCTCTTCCATTAATTCTCTATACATTGCTTCCTCAAGACTCTCTCCTTCGTTAATACCTCCTTGAGGAAATTGCCAAGCGTCCTCAGCAATACGTTTAGCCCAAAGAGCCTGTTTATTATTATTTAAAATTACTATACCTACATTGGGTCTATATCCATCTTGGTCTATCATAATGTTATCCTTTGTATATACTCTATTTTTTCACAAAAAAAAATTTTTTAAAAGCTTGATTTTATGATTATCCAAAATAAAAAATTTGTTCGAATTTTCTTCTTGTTTATTCTGTTTATTTTAATAAATTCTTGTAAAAACTTTGAAAAAACAAACCCAAAAGCCTATATTACAAATCAAGGTGATAATACAGTTTCTGTTGTAGACCTAAAAAAACTTGAGGTAATAAAAACATTAGAAGTTGGAATCGCTCCTCTTGGCATCACACTTTTAAATAAAAAAAACCTTGGATTTATTGGTAATGTAGGTACTGATGATATTTCTGTTATTAATACTCAAACAGATCAAATTATTAAAACAATAAAATTAAATACAGCTCCATTGAGTATAACCTCTAATCATGATGAATCAAAAGTCTTCGTTACTGATTGGTTTAAAAATAATATTCTAATTATATCTGTAAAAGAGATGAAAGTTATTGATTCAATTAAAGTTGGAATAACCCCATCAGGAATAATTTTTAATGAAAAATATAATTATATAATTGTTACTAATAGAGATGCTAATACTGCTGAAATATATGATAAAAATAATAATTTAGTTAAAAAAATAACTACAGGTAAGCATCCATTTGGAGTCTATACCAAAGGTAAATATGCCTATACTGCAAATGTTTATGATGACACAATTACTGTAATTAATCTTGAAAATTGGTCTACTCAATCAATTGAAGTGGGTGCTCATCCATATAATATAATAACGTACAACAACTTTGGTATTGTAACTAACACTGTTGATGACACTCTGAGCATAATCGATCTCAAAACTAACAAAGAATTAAAAAAAATAAGGACTGGGGAAACCCCTGAAAATATTGATTTTGACCATCATTTAAATCTTCTAATAGTTACAAATTGGGGAAGTGATTCAATCTCAGTTTATAGCCTTGATGATTTAACTCCTATAAAAGAAATAAAAACAGGTGCTCAAAGTCGATCTTTTGGAGATTTTATACTTCACTAAAGATTTTATAGTAATATGTTGGATTGATTTATAACTAACTAAGGATTTAAAGATGAAAAAGTTTATTTTAACTTTAATTACGCTATTGTTCTCAATGGTAATTTATGCTCATGGACCTACACCTCAAAAAGTTCAGGAATCTATAACGGTAAAAGTTGCCCCCGCAAAAGCTTGGACAATTGTTAAAGATTTTGCTGAATTTAAAAAAATTATGAAAGTAAGATCTTTTGATGACGAAATCATGAAAATAAAGTATGAAATGTTAAAAAAGGATGGTCCATTTTCAGATTATAATGCTTATATAATAGTTAAAAAAGGCTCTAATGATAATGAATCAGTTATACAATGGACAGCAAGATTTTATAGAACTTACAAATTAAACCCCCCTATTCCAGATGGACAAGATGATGCTACTGCTGTTGCGGCAGTTAAAAAAATAGTTGGGCCTGGCCTAAAGAGTCTAGAAAAAGCTCTAAAATCTAAATAATCTTAAAAATTTTTAAAGGCGGATTAAATAAATCCGCTTTTTTTATGATTACAATTAATCCACAAAAAAATCCTAAAGCAATAATAATATGGCTTCATGGCCTAGGTGCAGACGCAAATGACTTTGTGCCCTTTATAAATGATTTAAATCTTAAAGATTTTGAATTTATTCTTCCTAATGCACCATTTAGATCAATCACAATTAATCAAGGTATGAGAATGAGGGGTTGGTATGATATTAAATCGTTTACTTTTGAATATCAAGATAACAAGGGTTTACACGAATCAAAGAAATATATCGATGAATTAATTAAAGAAAGATGTAAAGATCCATCTAAATTTAAAATTTTTCTCGGAGGCTTTTCTCAAGGAGCTGCCGTATCTTTGTATACAGGACTTTCATCAACTATTAAAATTAATGGAATTATTGCTCTTTCTGGTTATCTGCCAAAAATCATGAATAATATCTTACTTAAAGAAACTTCAATAATTGCAATTCATGGGGATGGTGATGATATCATTAAGTTAAGTACAGCTAAAAAAAGTTATAGAGATCTTATAGAATCAAAAAATTTCTCTTTTAAAACCTATAATATGGCGCATGAAGTTATTTATGAAGAAATTATAGACATTAAAAATTTCCTAATTGAAAATACATAATTATGGCTAAAGATAATATTAATATTGAAAAACTATTAAAAGAATTAGAATCTATTGTTTTAAAGATGGAAGATGATAATTTAAATTTAGAAGATTCATTAAAATCATATGAGAAAGGAATCAAGCTTGTTAAATCCGCGCAGGAATCATTAAAAAAAATAGAACAACGGGTTCAAATCCTTTCAAATAAGAATGAATTAAAAGACTTTGATTCTAATGACTGAAGATTTTGACTATTGGATTAAATTACATCAAGAAAGAATAGAAAATTTCATGATGAAATTTATCGAAAAAGATACATCAAACACATTAATTCATGAAGTCTGCAGATATTCATCATTAAATGGTGGTAAACGATTTCGAGCATTACTTAGTTATGCTATAGGTGAAATTAATCAAACTAATAAACTAATTATTGACTATATTGCTGCAGCTATTGAGTTTATTCATGCTTACTCCTTAGTTCATGATGACCTTCCGTCAATGGATAATGATAATTTGAGGCGAGGAAAACCAACCTCTCATATTAAATATAATGAAGCTCAAGCTGTACTTGCTGGTGATGGTCTTCAATCTATAGCCTTTCAAATTTTATCTTCGCCTTCCTTTCAAATAGAAAATGAAAAAAAAGTAAAAATAATTAATATCCTATCCACTTCGATAGGTGTAAATGGTATGGTAAAAGGTCAATCACTAGACATGGAAAATACCTCAAAAATAAAAAATGAAAAAGACTTACAAATTTTACAAGAATTAAAAACAGGATCATTATTTAATGCTACTGGATCAATATCTCATCTTGTAATAAACAAAATAGGTGAAGAAAATAATACTAAAATTTGCAATTTGTGTTCGCTATTAGGAAAAATTTACCAAATAACAGATGATATTTTAGATTATGAGTCTAATGATCAAACTCTAGGAAAAACAAGCGGTAAGGATAAAAAAGACGATAAATTTACTTACGTTTCACTTTTAGGTATTGAAGAAGCAAAAAAAATTAATAGTAATTATTTTGTAGAGGTAAAAAAAATAATTAATTCAATTTCTGGAAATACTATTTACTTAAAAAAATTATCAGAAAAAATCTACGAAAGAAAATATTAAATGAAATATTTAAATAAAATTAATCGCCCTTCAGACATAAAAAAACTTTCCAGAAATGATTTAAAATTATTAGCTAAAGAATTACGTTCTTTTATTATTGATAGCGTTTCAAAAACTGGTGGGCACCTATCTTCAAACCTTGGAGTTGTTGAGCTTTCTATCGCACTTCATTTTGTATATGATTGCCCAAATGATCAAATAATATGGGATGTGGGTCATCAAACTTATGCACACAAAATACTAACTGGTAGAAAAAATAAGATGCATACTCTTCGCCAAAAAAATGGGATCTCTGGCTTTCCAAGAAGATCTGAGAGTAAATATGATAGTTTTGGTACTGGACATTCAAGTACTTCAATTTCTGCAGCACTAGGTATTTCAGAAGCATTTAAAATAACCAAATCAAAATTTAGATCTATTGCTGTAATTGGAGACGGAGCAATGACTGCGGGTATGGCTTTTGAGGGTTTAAATAATGCAGGCAATAGTGAGAATGACATACTTGTTATATTAAATGATAATGACATGTCTATTTCTGATAATGTTGGAGCATTGAACAATTATCTTGCAAAATTATTATCTGGGAAAATATATGGTGGCATAAAGCGTTCAGGAAAAGCAGTATTTTCTAAAGTACCGCCAATGCTTGAATTAGCTCGTAAAACTGAAGAGCACGTCAAAGGGATGGTTATACCTGGGACATTATTTGAAGAATTTGGCTTTAATTATATTGGTCCTATTGATGGTCATGATTTAGATACTTTAATCGATACATTAACTAATATAAAATCTTTAAAAGGCCCTCAATTTCTTCATGTCGCAACCAAAAAAGGTTTTGGATATAAACCTGCTGAAAACAACCCCAACAAATTTCATGGTGTTAGTAAGTTTAATCCTCAAAATGGTGATGCGAAGAAATCAAATGAATTAAAAACCTTTACTGAGGTTTTTTCTGAATGGATTATGGATACAGCAATTAAAGAAACAAAGCTTTGTGCTATCACACCGGCAATGTCAGATGGGTCAGGACTTAACGACTTTTCAAAAAAATATCCGAAACGATTTTTTGACGTTGGTATTGCAGAGCAACATGCTTTAACTTTCGCAGCTGGTCTTGCGTGTCAAAATTTAAAACCTGTAGTTGCTATTTATTCAACATTCCTTCAAAGAGCTTATGATCAATTAATTCATGATATTGCTCTACAAAATATACCTATGTTATTTGCAATTGATCGTGCTGGTATTGTAGGTGCAGATGGTGCCACACATTCAGGAAATTTCGATATTTCGTTTTTAAGATGTATTCCAAACTTAGTGATAATGACACCAAGTAATGAAGATCAATGCTATCAAATGCTTAAAACAGGATTTAATTTTAATGGAATATGTATGGTAAGGTTTCCAAGAGGGCATGGCGCTGGCGTAAAAATTAATAAAAAATCAAACTTATTGACTATTGGTAAGTCTGAATTAATAAGGAAAGGAAAGGAAATAGCGATTCTTGCTTTTGGTCCAGTAGTCAGTACCGCTCTCGAAGTCGCAAATGAACTAAACGCTACACTTATTGATATGAAGTTTGTAAAACCAATTGACGAAAATATGATTAAAAAGTCTGTTATTAATCATAAAGTTATAGTTACTATTGAAGATAATACAATTTTAGGTGGAGCAGGATCTACTGTTATAGAAGTTATAAGTAAAAATAATTTAAAATGTAAAACTATTTGCTTAGGAATTCCTGATAAGTTTCTAGAACATGGCACTCAGGATGAAATTTACAAACTATGTGGTTTAGATAAAAACAGTATTATTAAGAAAATTGTTAAACAATTGTAGTAATGATAAAATCACTCTTTAATAAAATAAATCATGATGAATAAAATAATTTCAAACGAACTAATTTCAAACGAATTAATCGAAGACGTTCAAAATACTGTTGACAAAAGACACCTTGATATCGATCAGGTTGGAATAAGATCAATAAAACATCCAGTTGAAGTTAGAGATAAAAAAGGCGGGGTTCAACACACTGTAGCGAATTTTAATATGTATGTGCATCTTCCACATAATTTTAAAGGTACTCATATGTCGAGATTTGTTGAAATTTTAAACGAAAATGATGATGCAATTTCTGTTGAATCATTTGAAAAAATTCTCAAAAAAATGTTAGTCAGATTAGAAGCAAATTCTTGTGATCTTGAAATGACCTTCCCTTATTTTATTAATAAGGAAGCACCAGTATCGAAAGTCAAAAGTCTTCTAGATTATGAAGTTAGTTTTATAGGTAAAATAATAAATGGAGTTTTTACTAATACAACAAAAGTAATTATTCCTGTAACTAGTCTTTGCCCTTGTTCAAAAAATATATCTGATTATGGTGCACATAATCAAAGATCTCATGTAACGGTGACTATCGAAACAAATAAATTTGTGTGGATTGAAGATATTATAGATATTGTTGAAAAACAAGCTTCTTGTGAATTATATGGTCTTTTAAAAAGACCTGACGAAAAGTATGTAACTGAAAAAGCTTATGATAATCCAAAATTTGTTGAAGATATGGTTCGAGATATAGCAAAAGATTTAAAAGCACATAAGAAAATAAATAACTTTATTGTTGAATCCGAAAACTTTGAATCTATTCATAATCATTCAGCCTACGCGCTTATAAAAGGCAAAAATAGTTGATAAAAATCTTAAATAATTTTTTTTAAGTCGACTTAAATAATTTTTTTCTATTAACATCCATATTTTGAGCTCTGTCTCGTAAGACATGATCAATTAAAACTAATGCAAGCATTGCTTCCGTAATTGGAACTGCGCGAATAGCAACACATGGATCATGGCGACCAGTTGTCTTCATCTTCACTGTTTTACCTTTTAGATTAATTGAACTTCTATCCTGAGGAATGCTCGATGTAGGTTTAAAAGCAACATTAACTTCAATATCTTGTCCAGTTGATATACCCCCTAAAATTCCACCAGCATTATTTGATAAAAATCCATTAGAAGTCATCTCATCGCTATGTTCAGTTCCTTTTTGGCCAATACTCGAAAAACCTGACCCAATTTCCACTCCTTTAGTAGCATTAATACTCATCATTGCTGAAGCAATATCTGCGTCTAATCTAGAAAATATTGGCTCACCTAAACCAATGGGCATATTAGTTGCAGACACATGTATCTTTGCTCCAACTGAATTCTTATCAGCCCTTATAGCATCTAAATAATCCTCAAGCTCTTTCACAATCGATTTATTTGCTACAAAGAATGTATTTTTATTAACGTGCTTCCATGAGTTAAAGGTAATCCTTTTTTCCCCTAATTGTGATAAACATGCCCTAATTTGAATATTATAGTGCTCTTTTAGCCATTTTTTAGCAATAGCTCCTCCAGCCACTCTGATAGCTGTTTCACGGGCACTTGATCGCCCACCACCCTTATAATCTCTAATACCATATTTTTTTAGGTAGGTAAGATCTGCATGTCCAGGACGAAATGTTTCTTTTATCTTTGAATAATCTTGACTTCTTTGATCAATATTTCTAATTATAAAGCCAATAGGGGCTCCTGTTGTCTTACCTTCAAATAAGCCTGAAAGAATTTCTACCTTGTCAGTTTCTTTTCTTTGAGTTACAAATTTAGATGTCCCTGGCTTTCTTCTATCTAAATCTATTTGTAAATCTGCTTCACTTAATTTTAAACCTGGTGGGCAGCCATCTATAACTCCGCCAATTGCTGCTCCATGAGACTCACCAAATGAAGTAAGAGTAAAAATTTGTCCGAATGTATTTCCTGCCATTGAAAAATCTTATAATTATTTATTTAATCTAATTATATCACCCAAGAGCACAATTAATCTTTCAGTGAGATGATATAATTAAGATTCAAAACGAGAATTCAATGAAAAATATAATAAAAATTCCACAAGGTGATCAAATTACAATAGATTCAAGCTTAAAGCTTGAAATTCCAAATAATCCAATTATTCCTTTTATTGAGGGTGATGGAATTGGGGCTGACATAACACCTTCAATGCAAAAAGTGGTTAATCAAGCTGTAAAAATGGCATATGGTAATAAAAAAAGGATTATTTGGTTAGAAATTTATGCTGGTGAAAAAGCTTTAAAATTTTATGGTGAAGATAATTGGCTGCCTAATGAGTCAATCAAATTAATGAAAAAATATATTTTTTCTATCAAAGGACCTCTAACAACCCCTGTTAGCGGAGGAATCCGATCGCTTAATGTTGCTCTTAGACAAAAACTAGATTTATACGTTTGTTTAAGGCCTATAAAATATTTTCATGGAGTTCCAAGCCCTTTAAAAAATCCAGAAAAAACTAATATGGTTATTTTTAGAGAAAATACAGAAGACATCTATGCTGGAATTGAGTGGGAAGCAGGTTCAAATGAAGCAAAAGAAATTATTAATAAACTCTCAGAATATGACTATAAAGATAAAATAAGATTCCCTAATTCATCTGCTATTGGAATAAAGCCTGTTTCTAAAGAAGGTTCAATTAGACTAATTAGAAAGTCGATTGAATATGCTATTAATAACAATCGGAAATCCGTTACCCTAGTTCATAAAGGAAATATAATGAAATATACAGAGGGTGGCTTTAAACAATGGGGTTATCAATTGGCAGAAAGGGAATTTGATGCAAAGAAAAATGAAGCAGGTGAATATGAACTCAGTAATGGACTAATTATTAAAGATTGTATTACTGATGCATTTCTTCAAGAAATTCTTCTAAGTCCTGAAGAACATGATGTAGTAGCTACATTAAACCTGAATGGTGATTATATTTCTGATGCATTAGCAGCCCAAGTTGGCGGAATTGGTATCTCACCTGGTGCTAATCTATCTGATTCAACCATAATTTTTGAAGCAACACATGGAACAGCACCATCAATTGCTGGTAAAAATATTGCTAATCCAAGCTCATTAATTCTCTCAGCGCAAATGATGTTAGAGTCAATGCGATGGTTTGAAGCAGCCAAAGTATTGGGAGCTTCTTTTCAGAAAACATTGAAAAAAAGACAAATGACTGCCGACTTTGCTTCACAAATTAAAGATTGTAAAGCATTATCAACAAACGAATTTGCAACTAAATTAATTGCAAATATGAAAAAAGGTTCTTGAAGAACCTTTTAATTTAAGCTTTTTGGATATTTGAAGCTTGCTTGCCCTTAGGACCATCAGTTACTTCGAAAGACACTCTTTGTCCTTCTTTTAAACTTTTATATCCTTCTTCTACAATTGCAGAAAAGTGAGCAAATAAATCATCACCACCATCATCTGGAGTGATAAAACCAAAACCTTTTGAATCATTGAACCATTTAACTATACCTTCAGCCATTACGATAAATCCTTTACAAATTTGGGAGGTCCCTAAAGTTTGGATCAAGAGAGTGAGAGTGAAGAGCTTAACAAAATTAAGAAAACACAAATATATTAACTAAAACCAAACACCTGAGTCGTATTTTCGTAGATTCAAGATAAATGTCAAGTTTTTTTACAATTTAAAAAAATTTTTTTCTTTATTTTTTCAGATATTCTTCTAACTGTTTATAAGGTATAGCCCCAGGAATTCGTCTTCCATTGGATAAAATGATTGTAGGTGTTGATGCTATTCCTAAATCTTTACCTAATTTTACTATTTTATTTATTGGTGTCTTGCATTCGCCCGAATTTTTTGGAAGCGTATCATTCAGTATATATGCATTCCATGCTTTAGTTCGATCTGATGAACACCATATTTTTTGTGATTTTGCTTTAGCTTTAGGATGAATAGCTAAAGGATACAAAAAAGTATAAATTGTTACATTATCAATATTGATTAACTCTTCCCTCTCAAGTCTTTTACAGTATGGACAATCTACATCTGAAAAAATTGCTATTTTTCTTTCTCCATTACCTTTAACTACTTTAATAGCATCAGATAATGGTAAATCTGAAAAGTTAACACGAGATAATTCATCTAACCTAAGTTCTGTTAAGTCATTTCTTGTTTTTGGATCAACAACCCGTCCTTCAACAATTAAAAAATCAAAGTTATCATTTGTATATATTATTTGATTTCCTATATAAACCTCATAAAGATCATTAAAATTAGTTTTTTCTATATTTTTTACAGTTAATTCAGGGTATGTTTTTTTAATAATTTGAATTAAAGAATTTTCATCTGCATATACGTGGGAAGTAAAAAAAATACTAAGTAATATCGAAAGTACTTTAATCATGATATTGCCTTTTTAATAAGAAAGTTTTTTATATTATCTTTGGTTTCAAGGAATTTTATACCTTTAACTAAAGCTTTATTAATAAATTTGCTTTTACTTGAGAATGCCCATTGCAAGCCATTTGTTAATGTGCTGAACTCAAACGTATCTATTCTACGTGACCTTTCAAAGCGACGCAAAAAACCTTCAAGACCTATGTCTTCATATGAGTTAGATTTGTAACATTTTTCAAAATCAATAATGTCCCTTATTCCTAAATTTAATCCTTGTCCAGCAAGAGGATGAATTGCGTGGGCTGCATTACCCATCAAAACTATTCTTTGATCAAAAAATTTATCATTTAACACCATAGATAAAGGAAAACTATTTCTTTTTGAAAGATTTAAAATCTTGCCAAAATCTTTATTCACAATTTTTTCGAGCTCAATTATAAAATTTTTATCATCTTTATCTTTTATTTTTTCAAAAAAATGTTGATCACATGACCATACAACAGAAAATATATTTGTTGAAATCGGTAATAAAGCCAAAATACTATCTTTTAAAAAATATTGTTTAGCATTTCTTAAGATATTTTTAGATACCTCAAAATTAAAAACGAATGCACTCTGATTAAAATTTTTAACTTTTTTCTTTATATTAAGATATTCTTTTATTTTTGAATTTGCACCATCGCATGCCATTAAAACAGTGGCACTTAGGTTTTCATTATCTAATTCAATCGAAACATGATCATTTGAGTTTTTTATTTTTAATTTTTTTGGTTCTATATAAGTTTTTATTTGTTTAGATTGAATTTTTGAAACAATTTCTTTCATTAACTTTTTTTCAGAAACCATATATGCTAAAGCATCTTTAAATACTGAATCTGCAGTAAAAGTTGTTTTTGCATCCTCTCTTAAAATTTCAATTTTTTCTATAGGGTATAAGGTTTCAAAAAATTCCTTGCTAAATCCACAAGATTTAATCCAATTAACAGAACCTGGACTTAATGCAAATGTTCTGTCTTGGTCTTTTTTGATTTTAGAGGCAATATGACAAACACTAAATCCATTTCTTTCTAAACATAAGCTTGCCAGACCACCTATAACGCCTCCGCCATAAATAATAACTTTTTTTAATCTATTTTCCATAACTCATTTTTTTTACAAATCGTTTTTTTATAGGAGGTATTAAATCTAAAAATGATAAAGCAATTCCTCTAAATTTATTTACGCCTACAAAATCATTTGAAAAAATTGTCACTATCGACTCAGTTAATTTTAAAATATTTTTGGTTTCTTTTTTTCGCCTATCCTTAAACTTATTAATCATTGATTTGATATCAAAGTCAATATCTTTTGATTCAATACAATCTGCTAAAATAAATGCGTCTCTTATTCCTGTATTTAAACCCTGTCCAGCAACTGGATGCATTACTTGTGCTGAATTACCTATAATTGCAATATTTTTATTTGGGTACTCAGAGATAAAAGATTGTTTTAAGGGGAATGTAATTCTTTTTTTACATGATTTAAAATTACCAACACGTTCTCCAAAATGATCCTGAAGTGCAATTAGAAATTTAGAGTCATCAAGATCAATTAATGAATTGATATCATCTTTAGGGCCAGTCCAAACAAGAGAATATTTACCATTTAAATTTGGAAGTAATGCCATTGGTCCCATTGACGTGAATCTTTCATATGCCACATAAGAGTGAGGTATATCTGTTTCTATACTGCAAACTAGAGCACTGTGAGCAAAATACTTATCGGTTCTTTTAATATTAATTCCTTTAATCTTTGATCTGCCACCATCTGCCAAAACTAGTAAATCACAATCTATTATTTTTTTTTCTGAATTTTGTTTATAAATTAAAGTTTGTTTTTGATCTTTATTTTCAAAAGATAATGCTTCTGCATTATAAAAAACCTCAATATTTTTTGAATTAGATAATTTTTTATTCAGCGAAGTTATTAGGTCACCATAAGATACAATAAAGCCTAAGGATTCTTCTTCAAATTCTTCTGCCTTCATTAGGGTCCTGCCAAAAGTGCCCTTTTGGCTAGTATGTATAGTATTGATTGGTGTTAATTTAGTATATAAATCATTCCATACATTTATTTTTTCTAAAATAAACTTACTACCATTTGATAACGCTAAAGCTCTTTTATCATCTTTTACTTGATCTTCTGAATTTGATTCTAACAAGGAAATTTTATCATTTAATGATTTATTCAATAGAGCAAAAATTATACCTACTGGTCCAGCACCAATAATGGTAATTGATCTATTCATTTAAAATACCTACCACATCCTCTAAATCTTTAATTTCTTTAGGGGCTTTCGAACTAAGTACTTTATTTCCATCAGATGTAACCAAAACATCATCTTCGATTCTAATGCCAATTCCCCAAAACTCTTTAGGGACATTATCTGAAGGTTTTATATAACATCCCGGCTCTACAGTAAGGATATTTCTATTTTGGAATTTAATAGGTGTTAAATCTTCTTTTTTTAAAGAGGTATTAATATATTTTCCTGCATCATGAACATCTAATCCCAACCAATGACTTGTCCGATGCATAAAAAATTGTTTATAGAGCTCTTTTTCAATTATTTCTTCACGAGAAACTTTTAATATTTTAAGATCAATTAACCCATTTATAATTTGGTCAATAGCTGCCTTGTGAGGCTCATCAAAAAAATTACCTGGTTTGACTTTTTTAATCGCTTCTTTTTGTGCATTAAGTACAATGTTATAAATATCTTTTTGTTCTGGAGTAAATTTTCCATTTATAGGATAAGTTCTTGTAACATCTGAAGCATAATTTTCTAATTCACATCCAGCATCGATCAAAAGTAAATCTCCATCCTTTAAGATACTATTATTATCTACATAATGAAGTGTGCATGCATTAATCCCCGAAGCTACAATGGAGCCATATGCAGGTTCCCTTGCTCCATATTGTGTAAATTGATTTAGAATTTCGCCTTCAATTTGGTATTCAAATTTACCAGGACTAGTTTTTCCCATCGCATAAATATGGGCTTTAGCAGCAATATTAGCTGATTTTTGCATAATACTTATCTCTTCTTCACTCTTAGAGCATCGCATTTTATCTAGAAAAATACTTAAATCACAATATTTTGTTTTAGCATCAATTTGCTTCCATTTGGATAAATTTTTTATAGTTAAAATCGCACTATTTGATGGAATTGTTGCCGGTATGCAAAAAATATTTTTATTAGGAATATAACTTTCGAGAATTTTAGGGGCTAATTTATCTATATCATTTAAAGAATAAGATTCATCAAATAAAAATTTATTTGCGGCTTCTTTTGGACCATAAATATAACCATCCCAGATTTCTTTACTTTTATCTTTTGACTTACAAAAAATTATAGATTTTGGTTTATGCCCTCCTACTAAAAAAATAACTGCTTCGGGCTCAGGGAAACCGGTCAAATAGTGAAAATAGCTATCAGATCGAAATGAGAAATTACAATCTCTATTTCTTGGTGATTCAATTGAATTAGAAATTACAGCAATCCCATCACCAATTAATTCCAGTAATTTTTTTCTTCTATTTAAAAATTCTTTATAATTTTCCATGTTTAATCTTTGTCATTAATAGCTCTTAGTCTCTCAGGTGTACCTATGTCTGACCAAATACCTTCAAATAATTCACCCTTAATTAATGATTGAGATATAGAACTATTAAGTAATGGTGATAACTGCATCTTTTTACCTAGCTCAATCCGATCAAAAAATCTAGAATGATAAATTGCAATACCTGAAAAAGTATACAAAATATTAGTATCTAGAGCCAAAAAATTATTTCCCAATAATCCAAAGTCTCCAATTTCATTATGCTCAGGATTTTTAACAAGGACTAAATAACCATCAACCGAATTTTCTAAACTAATTGACTTTAATTTTTTATAATTAAAATTTGAAAAAATATCAGCATTTATAACTACAAAGGGCTCATAACTGAGCAATGGTAAGGCATTTTTAATTCCTCCAGCTGTTTCTAATATTGGATTTTCTTCAGAATAAATAACATTTAATTCCCATCTTGAGCCATTACCTACAAATTCTTTTATCATTTCAGGTAAATAGCAAATATTAATTACGATATCTTTAAAACCTGCATTTGCTAATTTTTCAAGATGCCATTCTATTAATGGTTTGCCTTTAACTTGAATTAGCGGCTTTGGAATATCTTTTGTAAGACTACCCATTCGCAACCCCCTACCTGCTGCAAGAATCATAACTTTCATCTAAGAAATCACCTTATCTAAAATTTTTCTTAAAGGATAAAGATCTTTATATCGTTCAGAAGTATCAAGTAAATATTTCTCAACTAAAGGTATATCCTTTAAATACTGATCTTTTTTATCACGAATAGATAGCCTAGAAAAAATACCCAATATCTTCAAATGCCTCTGAACCCCAATCCATTCAAAGTTTTTATAAAATTCTGAAAAGTCTTGATTCTTAATCAATCCTATTTTTCTAGCTTTTTCCCAATAATGGACAGATTGATCAATTACAAATTCTTCATCCCATTTAATATATGCATCTTTCAATAAAGAAACAAGATCGTAAGATAATGGTCCGCACAATGCATCTTGATAATCGAGTATGCCAAGTTTTTTATCACTCACTAACATTAAGTTCCGACTATGGAAGTCTCTATGAACAAAGCATGTGTTCTGTGATAAAGACTTCTTAGAAATCAATAAAAATATTTCATTTAGATCATCTTGATTTATTAAATTATTATTTTTAAGTTTAGTCAGATACCATTCAGGAAATAGTGACATCTCCTTAATTAATAATGTTTCTGAGTATTTTTTAATTCTTTTTATGTCAACTTTTTCTTGAATATTTAGTAAAGAATTTATCGCATTAGCATATAATTCACTCATATTCTTGTTATCAATAGCATCTAAAAAGGTTTGGCTACCAAAATCAGACATCAATACTAGGCCTAATTCATCACTAAAAGAAATAATTTTTGGGACATTTATTTTATAAAAAGCTAACTTTTTAGTAATATTTATAAAATTTTTAATTTTTTCCAAATTAGGAGGTGCGTCCATCAAGATATATGTTTTTTTTCCTATAATGATTCTAAAATAACGCCTAAAACTAGCATCTGATGATGCAGCTTTCATTATAAATTCTTGATTTAATTGATTTTTTAACCAATTTTTTATTGTTTCTATTCTTTCCAAGTTTCCCTCATTCCGTTACAAATAATCGGTTTTTTAAAATTACTTGAGTTATAATCCATAACTCACTGATTTATATTAGTTTTGTAAGTAAATTAGATAATAAATGAATATATTAAAAATGACTATATCAGGTTTAGATTAATACTTTGACTACAATCATAAAGAAAAATTATTTTGTGGTTTTATTCTTGCTATTTTTAATTAGCCCCTTTTCCTATGGTCAAGAAGAATTGACTGATGGTACTCTTTTAATTGAAGGTGATTCTCTTGAAAATATTTTAGATAGAAAGCTAAAAGCCGCAGGAAACGCAATTTTAAAAAAAGACGGTAAAACAATAAATGCTGATTTAATCGAATATGATCAAGTATCTGACGAGTTATATGCTATCGGTAATGTAAAGATTGAGGGTGGTGGAAGCAAGTTAACTGGTTCATCATTGGAATTATCAGTTAAAGAGAATATTGGAATTATACCAAATGCTTCATTCTCTTCAGGATTAAAAAACCCAAGCAACGTATTTAATAATACTTTAAGAGGAAGAGCTAAAATGCTTTTTCTTGAAGGAGAAGATAAAAAAAGATTACAAGGTGCATCTATCACTACATGTGAGGTAGGACAGGATGATTGGTTTATTAAGGCTTCAGAAATTGAAATCAATGATAGCTCTAAAACAGTAGATGCAAGGGATGCCAAACTTGAATTTAAAGGCATTCCAATTTTATACTCGCCTTTTATAAATTTTTCATTTAATGATGATAGAAAATCTGGGTTTTTAGCTCCTTCAGTTGGAACCACATCTAGAAGTGGTTTTGAAACATCAATTCCATATTATTTTAATCTTTCGCCAACAAGTGATGCAACCCTTACTCCAAGATATTTTGGTAAAAGAGGTATCCAGATGCAAGGTGAATATAGATATTTAGATAAAAACTATTCAGGAACGAGTAATCTTGAATATATGAATAATGATAAATCTAATGATAAAGATAATAGATATTATGCAAAAATACACCACAAACAAAATTTGACTAAAAATATTAGTGGTGGTTTTAGGATGGAAAAAGTTTCTGATGATAATTATTTTTCAGATATGTCATCATTAATTTCAGCAACTAGTACAGTTAATTTACCACAAGAAGCTTATCTTAATTACACATCAGACAAATTAAATGTAAATTTTATTGCTCAAAGATATCAAAACTTAACAACATCAAGCTCTCCTTATGAGCGTCTACCGAGTATAAAAATTAATCATGCTGATGAATATACAAATATTAATGGATTTTCTACTTATGAAACAGAGTTAAGTATGTCTTTAACGCAATTTGAACGAAATCATAATTTTGTAGCTTCATCCTCTCAAAGTAGTGTGACTGGAACAAGATTTATAGCAAATCCGAGTATAAGTATTCCTTTTGAATCAAGCTATGGCTATATCAAGCCAAAATTAACAATGAATATAAGAAATTATGAGCTTGAAGGTGGTACAACTGATTCAAAATCTATGACCATTCCTACAATATCAATTGATAGTGGTGTTTATCTTGACAAAGAATTAAATCTTGCAGGAAAAAACTTTGTTCAAACTCTAGAGCCAAGAATTTTTTATTCCTACACACCCTACAGAAATCAAGAAACTCTACCTATGTTTGATACTGCTTTAACAGATTTAAATTTAGAAAGCTTATTCCTGGAAAATCAATTTGTTGGTGGAGATAGAATTATGGATTCTAATCAATTTACAATTGCTGCAACAACAAGATTTATTGATGACACAGGCTATGAAAGAGTCAATGCAACTTTAGCACAAAGATTTTATATAAATGATAGAAAAGTTTTAAAAGAAAGCCAATATGTTAATTCTATCTTTCAAAGTGATTCTTCAGACCTCTTCTTAACTGCTACTGCTTTTATTAATAAAGCATTAAGAGTAGATAGTGAAATACAATATAACCCAGATGAAAGTGCCACAAACCGAGGTACATTTAGAACGAGCTTTAGTCCGCAACCAGGAAAATTAATTGATGCTAGTTACAGATTAATTAGAAACCCAACTGATAATAATAGTGATATTAAACAAATTAATTTAGCAGGCCAATGGCCAATGGGTAAGGGTTGGTACTCAATAGGTCGATATAACTATGATATAAAGAAATCAAGAGTTGTTGAGTCACTAGGTGGATTAGAGTACGACGGGGGTTGCTGGACTTCTAGATTGGTATTAAACAGATTATCATTAGCTACAACAGATAAACCAAACTATACTTTATTTATGCAAATTGAACTTGGAGGTTTGGGATCATTGGGAGCAAGTAATGATACAAATTTATTTGATGTAATTAATAGGAATGTTCCAGGAGCATCATTTGCATCAAATATTCCTGATCAATATAGAAAACAAAATTTAGATTAATGAAAAAAAAAGTTTACTCAGGCTTATTATATTTTTTTACAATATTTTTAATTTGCCAAAATCTGTTTTCAGATGAAAAATATCAAGAACTTGACAGAGTTGTTGCGATAGTTGAAAAAGAAGTTATAACTGAGATAGAACTTGCAAATGCAATTAAGCAAGTATTAAATTCTTCAAAAAACAAAAATAATTCTGGAGAACAGTACGAAGAATTAGTTCGTGATAATGTCCTTGATCAGCTCATCCAAAAAAGTTTAATTGAACAATACGCAGCCCAATTTGGAATTAAAGTAGAACAAAAAAAAGTTGATGCATTTATAGATAATGTTGCTAAAAATAATAATATGACTATTGAGGAATTAGCAGAAACTATTGAAAGAGATGGAATAAGATTCGGAAGATTTATTGATAATATTCGTTACGAACTGATACTTAAACAAATTAAAAATAAAGAAATTAGTACGAAAATTAATGTTTCTGATTTCGAAATAGAATCACAATTACGCAAGAATGCAGTTCTTAATCCAGATGTTTATAACTTGTCCCATATTTTAATCCAAAATCAAAGTAATGCCTCAGAAGATGAAATAGATGCAAATTATAAGAAAAGTTTGGAGATTTATGATTTATTAAAAGCAAAGAAAAGTTTTGAGGATATAGCTATTGAATTTTCAGATGATAGTTCAGGTCAAACTGGAGGTAATATTGGTTGGAAAAAAGAGGAGGATTTACCTGAATTATTTGTCAATGAATTATCAAAGATAAATGAAGGAGAAATTACTAATCCATTTCGATCTCCAAATGGATTTCATATACTTAAAATAAATGAAAAAAAAGGCGTAGAAAAAAAGAAAGTTTTAATTAAACAAACTAAATTAAGACATATTATTATTAAGCAAAATGAAATTACACCTGTAGAAGAAATAACAAAAAGATTAAATCGTTTTAGAAATCTAATTATCGATGGAAGTGAAACATTTGAAAATCTAGCTAAAAAATATTCTGAAGATGGCTCAGCTGCTGAGGGAGGCGATTTGGGATGGGTGAGCCCAGGTACAACTTTGCCAATTTTTGAAAGTACTTATGATGCTTTAGAAATAAATGAAATTAGTAAGCCTATTAATACCGATTTAGGCTGGCATATACTTCAAGTTACTGAAAGAAGAGAAAATGATTTAACCGATGAATCAATTAAGTATGCAGCAAGAATGCAATTAATAAATCAAAAAACTGAATTGATCTTTAAGGACTGGATAAAGCAATTAAGAGATCAATCCTTCATCGATATAAGAATGATTCAAGATTGAAAAACAATAAACCAAAAATTATAATCACATCAGGAGAACCAGCTGGTATTGGTTTAGATCTTTGCTTGGATTTAGCTTACCAAAAATTTCCTGCTGAAATTACTATTTTAGCAAATCATAACGCAACTCTTGAAAGAGCAAAACTTCAAAAGAAAAAAATTATAATTAATACAAAGTCATCATTACATAATGGAGATGGAAGAATCAATTTAATTGATGTTCCTATTCTAAATAGAGTTTTACCCGGTAAGCTAGATAAATCCAATTCTATAGCACAATTAAGATCAATTGAGTTTGCAGTAAATGAGTGCATGAAAAAAAATTATGATGCTCTAGTAACACTTCCTCTTAATAAAAAAATACTTTCTTTTAAAGGTAAAAAATTTACGGGTCATACAGAATATATTTCGAAATTATGTGGAAGAAAAAATAAAGAAGTAATGATGCTTGTTGATGGAAATAATTTAAGAGTTGCTTTAGTAACGACACATATTGCTCTTTCAGATGTATCTAAATCTATTACTAAAATTAAATTAGAAAATACAATTAGAATAATTCATAGAGACTTAATAAATAATTTCAAAATAAAAAATCCAAAAATAACTATTACAGGTCTTAATCCTCATGCTGATGAATTTGGGAGCGAAGAAAATCGAATATTAATTCCAGTGATAAAAAAATTAACAAGTGAGGGATTAACTTTACTTGGTCCTATTCCTGCTGATACGGCATTTACTCCAAAATATATAAAAAATACAGATAGCTTTCTTGCAATGTATCATGACCAAGGTCTAGCGCCCTTTAAAGCTTTGACCTTTAATCATGGAGTGAACACAACACTAGGGTTACCAATAATTCGAACATCAGTTGACCATGGTACTGCATTAGATCTAGTAGGTACTAAAAAAATTAATAGTACAAGTTTTTTCGAATCTATTAATTTAGCAATTAAATTAGTAAATAATAAAAAAAAATGATTCAAGCAAAAAAAAAGTTTGGTCAAAACTTTTTAATTGATCGACATATTATTCAAAAAATATTAGATTCAGTAAATCCTAATAAAATACAATCTGTTCTTGAAATTGGGCCCGGCCTGGGTGCCTTAACAATCCCATTTTTGGAAAAGTTAAATCATATCAAAGTAATTGAAATTGATAGAGATATGGTGAAGTTTTTAACAAAAAAAATACCCTCTGAAAAAATAACAATTTATCAAGATGATATCCTAAAAGTTGACGATAAAATTTTCTCAGAATTTAATTTTATTATTGGAAATTTACCTTACTATATATCAACACCAATCCTTTTAAAATTAGCTAAAATTAAAAAAAATAAAGCTAGTCATTTCTTCATGCTGCAAAAGGAGGTAGCCGAAAGAGTTTCTGCTGCTCCTTCAACAAAAATGTATGGAAGATTATCATCTATAATGCAATATTTTTTTAGAGTAGAACTTCTTTTTGATATTCCTGCGGAAGCATTTATTCCAGAACCAAAGGTAATATCATCTTTTGTTAAATTAACTCGAAAAGCATCAAGTGAACTAAATGCATTAAATGAAGAAAATTATGAAAAGATAGTTAAAATAGCATTTCAATATAAAAGAAAAACAATAAAAAATAATTTTAAAGGGGTTCTCGATGAATCTGATTTCTTGAAACTTAATATAGATTCAAATGTTAGAGCAGAAACCCTTTCAGTAGATCATTTCGTTAATATCGAAAACTATTTAAGTCTAAAAAAAATATCGTTTTGATTACTGTTATAATTTTAATTTCTTGGAATAATATCTATGCAAATAATTTTATTAGGTGCGCCTGGAGCAGGAAAAGGTACACAGGCAAATTTTCTTAAAGAAAAATTTTGTATTTCTCAAATATCTACTGGCGACATGTTAAGATCTGCTGTCGCTAACAAGTCAGATCTGGGAATTTTAGCAAAAGACTTTATGGATAAAGGGCTTTTAGTTCCAGATGATCTAATAATCAATCTTGTTAAATTAAGAATTAAAGAACATGACTGTAAGAATGGTTATCTGTTAGATGGTTTTCCAAGAACAATTCCTCAAGCACAGGCAATGAAGAATGCTAATATTTTTGTAGACTATGTTATAGAAATAAAAGTGCCAGATAATGACATTATAGAAAGATTAGGTGGAAGAAGAATACATCCTAAATCTGGAAGAATATATCATATTAAATATAATCCACCCAAGAAGGATGGGAAAGACGATATTACTGGAGAAAGTCTTATTACTCGTGATGACGATATCAAGGAAACAATATTAAAGAGATTAGCTACTTACCACGAGCAAACAGAACCACTTGTTACTTTTTATTCTAACTGGTCAAAAGAAAAAGATATCAATAAACCAAAATTTATTAAAATAGATGGCACTAAATCACCAGATCAAATTAATAATGATTTAAATGGAAAATTATCATAATCATGTCTCCTGAATATCAATTTAAGGAAATTGAATCAAAAATTCAAGCTAAATGGCAGACTTCAAATTCTTTTGCAGTAAAAGAAGATGTTAATCAATCGAAATTCTATGTTCTATCAATGTTTCCATACCCTAGTGGTAATTTACACATGGGACATGTTAGAAACTATACAATTGGTGATGTTATATCGCGATATAAAAGAATGAACGGGTTTAATGTTTTACAACCAATGGGTTGGGATGCATTTGGATTACCTGCAGAAAATGCTGCTATTCAAAATAATACAGTGCCAGCTAAATGGACAAATGAAAATATTGAACATATGCGATTGCAACTCAAACAATTGGGACTTTCAATAGATTGGGATCGAGAACTCTCAACTTGTAATGTAGATTATTATAAATGGGAGCAATGGCTTTTTATTAAGCTTTATGAGAAAGGTTTAATTTTTAAGAAAACATCTATTGTAAATTGGGATCCAATTGATAAAACCGTTCTTGCAAATGAACAAGTTGTAGACGGAAAAGGTTGGCGATCAGGAGCAATGATTGAGAGGAAAGAAATCCCTCAATATTTTATGAGAATTACTGATTATGCTGATGAACTTTTAGAAGGTCTTGATGAGTTAAATGAATGGCCTGAACAAGTAAAAATAATGCAAAAAAATTGGATTGGTAAAAGTAGTGGTTGTGAAATTGATTTTAATCTTGTTGAGTTAAATGAAACTTTAAAAGTTTACACAACCAGAGTAGATACATTAATGGGAGCAACCTATCTTGCAATAGCACCTGAACATAAAATTAGTCAATTTGTATCAAAAAAAAATAAAAAAATTAAAAATTTCATTGAAGAATGCAAGAAAATTGGAGTATCCGAGGCTGAAATAGCAAATGTAGAAAAGAAAGGTATTGATACTGGGCTATTTGCTATACATCCATTGACCCAAAAGAGTATTCCAATATGGATAGCAAATTATGTACTAATAAGTTATGGTGAGGGAGCTGTAATGGCAGTTCCTGCGCACGATGACAGAGATTTTGAATTCTCCAAGAAATATCAACTACCAATTCAGCAAGTTATCGAATCTGATGAATATGATGGTACTAAAGCATTCACAGGGACTGGTAATCTAATTAATTCCAGTGAATTTAATAATCTTTCAGGAGAAGAAGCTAAAAATGCTATTTCAAAAAAAATAGAAGCCTTAGGAAAAGGTAAGAAAAAAATACAATTTCGTCTTCGTGATTGGGGTATATCTAGACAAAGATACTGGGGCTGCCCTATTCCCATGATTTATTGTGATAATCCAGATTGTGGTGATGTTCCAGTCAAAGAAGAAGATTTACCAGTTACACTTCCAGTAAATATAAAAATGAATGCTTCTGAAATTGGTTCTCCTTTAAAAAATATGCCTGAATTTTATTCGTGTATATGTCCAAAATGTGGAAAAGATGCTAAACGAGAAACTGATACGATGGATACTTTTTTTGAATCTTCGTGGTACTTTGCAAGATACGCATGCTCTAATCAAGATAGTAAAATGCTTGATGATAGAACGGATTATTGGCTACCTGTTGATTTTTATATTGGGGGTATTGAACATGCAATTCTTCATCTTTTATATGCTAGATTTTTTAACAAAGTTTTAAGTGATATAGGCTTAATCAAGTCTAGAGAGCCATTTAAAAAATTATTGACACAAGGTATGGTTCTCAAGGGTGGGACAAAGATGTCAAAATCGCAAGGTAATACCGTTGATCCTCAAGAGCTTATTGATAAATATGGAGCTGATACAGCTCGATTATTCATAATGTTTGCTGCACCCGCAGAACAGAGCTTAGAGTGGTCTGATAAAGGTATTGAGGGGGCCCACAGATTTCTAAAAAAATTATGGACTATTGTTCATAACCATATTGAAAAAGACCTAAAAAAAGATGATAACAATAAAGTGATATCTAAAAGTATAAAAGAAATGAATTTTAAATTACATACAACTATTAAGAAGGTAACTGATGATCTTGAAAGAAGAAATAGTTTTAATACAGTTATATCATCAATCATGGAGCTTCTAAATTTTCTAAATGAGTGTGATAAAAAGAAAGAATTACCATATTCTTCAAAACAAGAGGTTTTAGAGAACATTCTCTTGATGCTTAATCCATTTGTCCCTCATATTACCTCAGAACTATGGTGTTATTTAAAACCTAATACCAATATAGACGATTTACCATGGCCCAAAGTAGAAAAAAAAGCCTTAGTACTTGATGAAATTAAAATTGTTATTCAGGTTAACGGAAAGCTAAGAGGAAATATGATAATATCAGCTGATCAAAAAGAAATTGAAATAAAAGATAAAGCAGTAGAAATAGAAAGTGTAAAAAAATTTATAGATGATAAGAATAAAATTAAAAAAATTATCTATGTTAAAGATAAACTTATCAATATTGTTATTGATTAACAAAATAAGATATGAAAAAAATTTTTAAATACATATTATTGGTTTTTATAGCAGTAAGTATCTCTGCCTGTGGCTTTCAACTCAGAGGTTCTGACAAATTAAATTTCGAAACAATTTCTATTACCGGTGGTTCAATAGAATTTGCAAAATTACTAAAAAAGAGATTTAAACAATCAAAAGTTAAAATAGTGCCAAAAAATGCACAAAAAAATCTTGAAATTACTAATAATGCTTTTTCTAAGAAAATTCTTTCTCTAAGCTCATCAGGAAAAGTAAAAGAATATCAAATAACATATAAAGTAACTTTCAGAATTAAACCAAATGAAGGTGAATGGGGAGAGCCAATAAATATCGAAACAATAAGAGACTACACTTATGATGATAAAAATATAATTGCAAAAACAGAAGAAGAATCTCGATTAATTGAAGGTATGCAAGAGCAATTAATAAGAACGATAGTTACTCATATTTCAGTTTCAAAATAATAATGGAAGCTATTTATGCTCCAAAAGATATTTTAAATAAACTTCAAGATTCAAGAAAAAATTCTCTTATAATTCTTGGTGATGAACCGGTAATTTCAAATCATATAAAAGAACATATTAAAGCATCAACTAAAATAAACCACTTTGAATATCAATCTATTACAATAGATACATCTTTAAAAATTGAAAAATTAAAACCGATATTTGAGAATAATTCATTATTCTCAAATAAAACACTATTCAATATAAATATTCCTGGTGGAAGAATTGCAGAAGAAATAAAAAAATTAACAGTAAAAATAATTTCTGAAAATATTGAAGATATATTTATTTTCCATTTTCAAAATAGTACTAAGGATTTGGTAAAATCAGCATGGTTTAATAAAATAAAAAAATATGCAATCCAATTTGATGCAAAAGAACCTAGTGTTAACCAAATCGAAAATGTAGTGAAAACTAGGGCTAATTACCATAAATTAGATCTTAATAATGAATCTATATCTTTGTTATCCAACCTATCATTGGGAAATTTATTAGCAGCAGAAAATGAATTAATAAAATTATCATTAATAGAAAACAATAAAAGTATTGATGCTAAAAAATTAATTTCTCTTATATCAAATGGTTCAAAATTTGATAGTTTCGAACTTTTAGACTATTGCATGAAAGGAAATATTAAAAAAACTAATCAAGCATTATCATATTTCGAAGAAGAAGGAATGGAGCCAATAATATTAAATGGAATATTTTCATGGATTTTTAATGCTATATCAAAATTAAAATTTTCTATGATTATGCCTGTATCAAATAAAAAATTAATGGAATTAAAAATATTTGGTTCATCACAAGAATATGTAATTAATGCTTTAAATAAGCTCACAGTTAAACAGATTGATGCAAGCTTAATTAAAATTAAAGAGATTGATCTCATATGCAAAGGATTAAGGACTGGTGATCCTTGGTTAGAAATAAATAGATTTGTATTTGGAATATCTCGTCTATTAAATAAAAAATCAGAGTAAAATATTCTTATGGATATAAAAGATTACATGTTTAAAATTGGAGATGAAGCTAGAAAAGCAAGTTTTTTTACATCCTCTGCAACTTCAGAACAAAAAAATAATTTTTTAAATAATTTAGGGAAAAGAATTCTTAACAATGTAGATAAAATTATTAATATTAATAAGAAAGACTTAGATCAGGCAGCTAAAAATAATTTTGATGCTGCTTTTATTGATCGCCTTACTTTAAATAAAAAAAATATAACTGCTATGGCAGAAGGGTTATTACAAATTGAAAAATTAGAGGATCCAATTGGCAAAATTAGTAATGAGAGAACTATGCCTTCAGGAATAAAAGTTAGTCAAATGAGAGTTTCACTTGGTGTAATTGGAATGATATATGAATCTAGACCAAACGTTACAATTGATGCTGCTGGATTAGCTATTAAATCAGGAAATGCAATAATTTTAAGAGGTGGATCTGAGTCCATATTTTCAAATACATTTTTGGGAGAATTAATAACCCAATCTCTAAAAGAAACTGGATTTCCTTCAAGTTCTGTTCAGATAATTATAACTACTGATCGTGAAGCAGTTAACAAACTTATAACAATGCATGAATATGTTGATGTCATAATTCCACGAGGCGGTAAAAGCTTAATAAAAAAAATATCAGATGATGCAAAAATACCTGTTATCAAACATTTAGATGGTAATTGCCATATATATGTTGATGAATTTGCAGATATCAGCGAAGCCGTCAAAATCGTAGATAACGCAAAAACCCAAAGACTTGGTACATGTAATACATTAGAGTCACTAGTTATTTCCTCAAAAATTGCAAAAAATTTCCTACCAAAAATAAAAAAAATTTTCGACAGTAAAAAAATAGAGATACGTGGATGTGCAAATACAAAAAAAATTATACCTAGTATAGAGCTTGCTAAAGAAGAAGATTTTTACAAAGAATATTTAGGTCCAATTATTTCATGCATTATTACTGAGTCATTTGAAGGAGCAATTCAACATATTAATAAATATTCTTCTAAACATACTGAATCAATAATTACAAAAAATCAGGAAAATAGTAACAAATTTATTAGAGAAATCGATTCCTCAAGTGTAATGGTCAATGCTTCTACTAGATTTGCAGATGGTTTTGAATATGGTTTAGGAGCTGAAATTGGAATTTCAACTGATAAATTTCATGCTAGAGGTCCAGTTGGCTTAGAAGGATTGACCTCTTTGAAATATATTGTTTCTGGTACAGGACAAATCAGACAATAATAATGTTAGATGATAAATTAATTGGTTTATTAGGTGGGGCTTTTGATCCTATTCATAATGCTCACATATCTATAGCTGAAGAATGTATCAAAAAAATTGGGCTTAAAAAAATTATATTTATTCCAACAGGTAGTTCAGCTAACAAAAAACTTACAAATTATAATCATAGACTAGAAATGGTAAGTCTAGTTTGCAATAATCCTAATTTTCAAGTATCTGATTTTGAAATTAAAAAATATTTAAACAAGAAAGAAATTTCATATACAATTGATACTCTTAAGTTTTTCTCAAAAGATAGTAAATTTACACTTTGCTTTATTTTAGGTAGTGATGCATTTTCTTCAATAAATTCTTGGTATAAATGGAAAGATCTTCTTAATTATACTCATCTAATAATAATTGAAAGATCTAATAATCAATTAAATAGTGATGATATGCCAAACGAGGTGCAAGATTTTTTAATAAGTAATACTACTAAAGATATAAATGCCCTAAAGAAAAATAAAAATGGTTACATTTATACTTTACCAACAGTATTTTATGAAAACTCATCAACTGAAATAAAAAATAAATTAAAAAAGAATGCTAGCACTAGAAAAATGTTACCCGAAATTATTCGTGAATATATTTTAAGGCATAAACTTTATTCAGTAACAGGCCATATTAAATGATCTGAAATTTTAGAATAATTCATTTGTTTTAAAAATGGTACCTTCCCCATAAAGGGTGCTTCTATATTATTAACTAGATAATTAATATTTTCATCAACTTCGCTCATACCTAAATCAATACAGTTTGCAACCCATCCAAAAAGATGATGTTTATTATTATTTATTGATTCAACTGTTAACATTGTATGGTTAATACATCCTAATCTAATTCCTACTACTAAAATAATTGGTATATTTAAATACTCAATCAAATCTGGTATTGATTTCTCTTTTGATAAAGGTACTCTATATCCACCTGCACCTTCAACAAATAAGTAGTCGCATTCTTTTTGTAAAAGTAAAAAATTTTTTCGAATTTTTTGAAAGGATATATCTTCTTTTTCTTTATTGGATGCTATATGAGGTGCAATTGCCTCATCAAAAGAATAAGGATTAATTATTTCTATTGATTTATTTAAAGAATTAAATTTTTTAAACTTGTAAACATCTTCGTTGATTTTTTGGTCATCAATATCCTCAGTTCCAGCAGCAACAGGCTTCATTCCGCATACAATATTAGCTTTATTTTTGAAAAAATGTATTAAGCCACAAGTAATTTCTGTTTTACCTATATGGGTGTCTGTTCCAGTAATAAAGAAAGAATTATTCATTAAAATTTAAATAGATTAAGTTTTATTATTTTTTTTATATCTGGCATAACCATATATTACTTCATAAGTTGCCGTAAATTTTTCTTTATGTTTATAATTCTCATAACCTTCTTCTATTTTTTTTAAAAAAGATTTACCAGTTAAACCATTTTTTTTAATCTTTAATCCACTAGTAGCGCCAATACTTTTAAGTTCCAAAAATAGTTTCTTTATATTACTGTATGTTAAACAAACTTCTTCAGATTCAAGTATGGGATTACTAAAACCTTTATTAATTAGGATTTTTTTAATATTGTCCATATCTATGAAATCATTAGTCTTTTGAAAGCTTGATATTTTTCTAGTTATATTTCTTAATTCATAAAGTGTTTTTGGTCCAAAAGTAGTAAATATAAATAAACCATTAGGCTTTAAAATTGATCCTATGCTCTTAAAGGTTACAGATAAATTATTACACCATTGAAGAGAATTTGTTGACCAAACAATATCAAATATTTTATTAGTAAAAACTAAATTTTCAATATCTCCACAAATAAAAGATGATCTTTTATTTTGTAAAATTTTATCAAAAAAACTAATTTGTTTCATTCTCGCTTGTGTAAGCATATTTTCAGAAAAATCATAATTAACTATTTTTGCATCTTTATAAATATTTTTTAAGATTTTTCCATTTCTTCCAGTTCCACATCCTAAATCTAAAATTAATTTTGGATTTAATTTTAAATCTACTAATCTATCAAATAGATTATCTGATACATCATTTTGTAAAATAGAAAACTCATCATACGATTTAGCAGATCTATTAAATATTTTTCGCTTATAATTCTTATCAATCATGATTCATTTATCTTGATAAATTGATGAATAATTTGAAAAAATTTTTTTTTATTATTAATAAAAGGTATGTGGCCTTCAGATTCAAAAATAAATAATTTAGAGTCTTTAATTTCTGAATGAAGCCATATTGAGGCTTTATAGCTGCATATGTTATCTTTTTTTCCGGTAATTATTAATGTTGGTATTTGAATTTTTTTAATATCATTTCTTAAATCATTATCTTCTAAAATATTTAATGATTTCTCTAATCCTAATTTTAACCCTGGCTTTTCATTAATATAATGTTTCTCAAATCTTTTTAAAATATTTTTTTGTTCTTTATTTTTGATCAATTGTAGTAAAAAAAAATTTTTAAGAGTTTTTTTCCAATTATCTTTTAATTCTTTTTTAAAACCTAGAAAAATTTTTTTGTCCATACCAAAATCCCATCCAGAATTACATATAAAACTTGGGGTAGAAGATACACAAATTAAATTTTTAATACTTCCTGGATATTGTAAGGCATACTTCATTGCTATTTGTCCGCCTAATGACCAACCAATCATTATTACTTTGCTTGGAATATGCTTGCGAATTTCTTTAATTACATTGTTAATTTTATATATTTTAAGTAATGGACTTTTACCCATCCCAGGAAGATCTATGATAAATAATTTATAGTTAATCCTCATTGTCTCTGATAAATCCTCCCAAATCCTTCCCGACATACCCCAGCCATGAATTAATACTACCGGCTTACCCTTACCTATTATTTTTATATGCATTTTTTATTTATTAAAGATTTAAATTAATTAACTCAGCTAAATCTTTTACATTTTGTTCTTTATGTAAAGCTGAAATTGAAATTCTTAGACGTGATGTATTTTTTGGAACTGTTGGTGGTCTTATCACAGGAACATAGAAACCTTTATCTAAAAGTTTTTGTGAGAGTTTAATTGATGCCTTTGTATCATTTATCAAAATTGGTTGAATAGGAGTTATGGAATCAGTTAATAATATTTTATTTTTTATTGTTTTTCTGAAAATCTTTATATTTTGTAAAATTCTTTTTCTTAATTTTTTATCTTTCAAGATTATTGTTAAAGAGGTAAAAATACCATTTGCTAATGCAGGTGACAATGCAGTTGTATAAATATATGTTTTAGCTTTTTGAACTAAATATTTTATAGTTTGATTACTTGCTAAAACAAACGCACCAGAAATCCCTACTGACTTACCTAAAGTAACCATATATATCAATCTTTTCTTTCTATTAGATGATAAATCCAATTTAGGATAATAATACTCTAATGTTCCTTGTCCATTTTTTCCTAAAACCCCAAACCCATGAGCATCATCTATATATAAATAAGCATCATATTTTTCACATAAATCAATTAATTTAGGAAGGTCAATTAAATCTCCATCCATACTAAAAACAGCATCAGAAACAATAAGCTTTCTTCTTCCATTATGTTTTTGTAATAATTGTTCTAAATGAGATAAATCTAAATGCCTATAGCGTACAAATTTTGATTTACTTAATAAAGCTGCCTCATTTAATGAAGCATGATTTAATTTATCTGAAAAAATGACATCATTTCGAGAACATATTGAAGTTATTACGCCTATATTTGCAGCAAACCCTGATGTAAATAAAATACTTTTATTAAATTGTAGATTTTTCGCAATTAATTTTTCGATTTCATCATGAATTAAATGATGTCCAGATATTAAATGAGAAGAACCAGATCCATTACCATATTTTTTTATTCCATTAATAATTGATGTCTTAATATCTTTGTTTTGTGTCAATCCTAAATAATCATTACTTGAAAAATTAAGCACCCATCGATTATTAATTTTAATATTTTGTTCTTGTATTTCTTCAATTAATTGTCTTTGTCTATATAGTTTTTTATTTACTAAATCTTTTAAATCTGATGATAAATCATTATTTAACATAACTAGATAGTAGTAATATTTAATCTTTTAAAAAGTTCTTTATCTTTTTCAGTATTTGGATTTCCTGTTGTTAATAGTTCCTCACCATAAAAAATAGAATTTGCACCTGAGAAAAAAGCTAGTGCTTGTACCCCATCATCCATAACTTCACGTCCTGCTGAAAGTCTCACAAAGCTTTTTGGCATTGTAATTCTTGCAACAGCAATTGTTCTAATAAAATCAAAATGATCAAGTTTTTTTGTATTATTTAAAGGGGTTCCCTCTACTTGAGTTAAAAGGTTAATTGGCACACTTTCAGGAGGGACATCCATATTTGCTAATTGAGAAATTAAGCCAATTCTGTCATCTATAGATTCGCCTAAGCCAACAATTCCTCCACAACACACATTTATATCTGCATCCCTTACTTTTTCAAGAGTATTCAATCTATCTTGATAAGTTCTTGTAGAAATAATGTCCCCATAAAATTCTGGTGATGTATCTAAATTATGATTATAGTAGTCTAATCCTGCTTTTTTTAATTGTTCAGCTTGTCCATCTTTTAGCATTCCTAAAGTAGCACATGTTTCAAGTCCTAGTTCTTTAACACTTGATATCATCTTTTTTACAGAATCTAAATCACGATCTTTAGGGCCTCTCCAAGCCGCCCCCATACAAAATCTGCTAGCACCTGATTTTTTAGCTAATTTGGCAGCTGCTAAAACTTCTTTTAATTTCATGAGAGGTTCATTTGCAACATCTGTATCAAATCTAGCAGATTGAGGACAATATCCGCAATCTTCAGAACACCCTCCTGTCTTGATTGACAACAATGTGCTCAACTGCACTGAATTTGGATTAAAATTGGCCCTATGAACAATGTGAGCCTGGTAAAGTAAATCATTGAATGGTAATTGAAAAAGTGATTTAATTTCCTTTTTTGTCCACTTTTGTTGATTTTTATTATTAGGTTTCTCTTTAGGCTTAATAAAATGCAGTGTCTCTTGATTATTTATTGATTTTTGAGAATCCATATATCTCCTAAATAATTGATTTTAATTAATTAATTGATAAAATATATATTTGTTAGTTTATTTTACACTATTTTAATAACAACTGTTTAAAATTTAATCATATGTTTAATATTGTATTGTTTGAGCCTGAGATTCCTCCTAATACTGGTAACATAATTCGCCTATGTGTTAACACATCATCAATTTTACATTTAATTAAGCCATTAGGCTTTAATTTAGAAGAAAAAAAGGTTCGAAGAGCTGGGCTTGACTATAATGATTTTGCAGATATTAATATCTATGATTCTTTTGAAGACTGCTACAAGAAACTTCAAAAAAATCGATTCTTTGCAGTTTCTACCAAAGCCTCTAAATTTTATACTAATTTAAAATATAAAGAAGGTGATGTTTTTGTTTTTGGCCCTGAAACAAGAGGGTTACCAAAGAATATACTTAACCTAGAATCAAATGAAGAAAAAATAAGAGTACCGATGACAAAAAATAATAGAAGTTTGAATTTGTCCAACACAGTAGCCATTGTTTTATATGAAGCATGGCGCCAAACTAATTTCAAAAGGGGAATTTAATTTTCCGGCTTTATTGATCGCCCCAGTAAATCTAAAACAGCATTTTTTGGTGACTTCCCATTTTGAATAACATTATTAACCTCATATGTAATAGGCATTTCTATTTTGACATTTTTTATTCTTCTTATTACTTCAGTAGCAGTATAAACCCCTTCTGCAACATGTCCTAAATTCTTTAAGATTGTATTCAAAGATTCTCCTTTTGCAAGCTGAATTCCTACTTCACGATTTCTTGAATACTCGCCAGTACAAGTTAAAACTAAGTCTCCAGATCCTGCCAAACCACTAAAAGTTTCTTGATTAGCCCCTAAATGTCTTCCAAATCTAGATATTTCAGCTAAACCTCTTGTTATTAAAGCTGCCCTAGCGTTATTCCCAAACCCCATTCCGTCGGAAATACCTGCAGCAATAGCAATAACATTTTTAAGAGCTCCGCCTACTGAAACACCAGCAACATCATCACTGGTATAAACTCGCACATTATTGTGATGAAAAATATTTGCAGCTGATAATGCGACCTCTTTACTTGTTGCTGCCAATGTCAATGCAGTTGGCAGAGATCTTACTAACTCTGCTGCAAAACTTGGTCCAGAAATAACCCCCCAATGTCGTTTGGTTTTATTAAAATCTCCCAGTTCTTCAAAAGCTATTTCATGTGGTAACTTAGCTGACTCTTGCTCTAAACCCTTATTTGCCCATATAACAGGAGCTGTTTGATTAATATCATTAATTAATCTAAGAATTTGTCTAAAACCTGAAGTAGGAACCGCACAAACTATTAAATCTGAATCAGATAATGATTTTTCAAGACTATCTTCAATATCAAGAAGTTCTGGAAATTTAAAATCTCCTAAATATAATGGATTTGATTGAGCTTTTTTCATTCCGGATGCATGCCCTGAGTTTCTTGCCCAGAGTTTTGTCGGATACAATTTTCCTAAATGAATAGCCAGAGCTGTTCCCCAGGCTCCAGCTCCAAGTATACTGATTGTCAAGTTAAATTCCCCAAACTTCGTTCGCTTTTATAAATCCCTCTAGACCTACTGATGTAGATTTAACTTTTATCCAACCATCTGTTACAGTTGGTGAAATAAGATCAAGAACTACAGATTCATCAACATATGCTAATTTAGCTTGATTAATACTAGGTTTACTATATATAGTCACTGAAGATTTCAAAGTCATCACAGTCCTTTCTCTCTCAAGGTCTTTTGTTCTAACCCAGCTAATTTTTCCTAGATGATCTTCAACTTTTTTCCAATCCTTAAGGCTTACAATAATTTTCAGAGGATAACCTTCTGTAACAATGAACTTTTTTTTCGTTGATGATGAAGGCCCTTCAAACAAAATTGAATTTTTGGTTTTAACAGAAAGAAATTCAGCGGATACATTAAAACAAAAAAAAGTAAGAAAAAAACCAATACCAAAAAAGAGCCTAAAAGAATTAGGATGCATATTAAGATTTTTTAGAATCTTGTTTTTGTTTTTCTTGCATATATAAGGCTTCAAAATTTATCGGCTGTAATTGAACAGGATTAAATCCTGCTTTCACAGTAAGATTTGAAATCGCCTCGCGCGCATATGGAAATAAAATATTAGGGCAAGTAATTGATAGAACTGCTTCTAACCCATCATCAGGAATATTTTTAATTACAAAAATACCTGCTTGAACTAAATCAACAACAAACGCATTTTGTTTATTAATTTCAGATGTTACAGTCAATTGAAGAGACACTTCATAATAACCATCTGCGAGTGGTTTAGTTTCGTTATTTAATTCGATACCAATCTTTGGTTGTTCTCTTATAGTAAAAATTTCCGGTGAATTAGGAACTTCCACCGATACATCTTTCAAATATAATTTCTCTAGAGCAAAACCAGGTTGTTGATCTTCACCTATTTTTGTTCCTGCTTTATTGTTCTTAGCTGAAGGTTTATTTTTTTTATCTGCTGCCATATTATTTATTCCTAATCATTAAATGTTATAAATTTCTCAATTAAAACGCTATTCTAGCTGTTTAAACGACAAGAATGAACTATTAATCTTAAATTTTTATTCTAAACTAATAATTTATCTAATTCCCCAGATAAATCGGATGCTCTCAACTCATCAAAGCCTCCAATATATAATTTACCAATAAATATTTGTGGAACCGTTCTTTTACCAGTAATTTTTATCATCTTTTCAAGTACTTTAGGATCTTCATCTACTCGTATTTTTTCAATTTTATTGATACCCTTTTCAGATAATAACCTTTCAGCATTAACACAATAAGGGCAATATGAACTTGTATACATTAATATATTTTTCATAAATTTGTTTGTGAAACAGGAAGTTGTGATTTAGTCCACTCTGAAAATCCACCCTCAATGCTCATTACTGATACAAACTCTTTTTGACTTAAAAACTTCATTGCCTTTCCTGAACTATTTCCTGAATTACAATAAACTAAAATTGTTTTATTAGATTCTTTTTTAAGTTTATCCATAGTATTAGATAGTTCACTAAAGGGTATATTAATTGCATTAGGTATATGACCAAGATTAAATTTTTCTTCATTTCTAACGTCAAGAATTACACATTTTTCTCGATTCATAAGTAAAACAGCATTCTTAATATTAATTGTTTTAACTCCTCCTGATAATGCTTGAGGAAATAAAAGCAACAAACCAGAGGTTATAATAATAAAAACCAGTAAGTAATCATTAAATGAAAGATCCAAAAAAAATATCCTATTAAAATAAAACAATTATGATTTAGCATAGCTAAATCGAAAAGTGGCATTATAATTGAACCTTAGACATAAGAAAATAAATTTTATAAATTAATGCAAAAAAATCCTACAGTTCTTATTATTTTAGACGGTTTTGGTCATAGTGATGATGAAGAATTTAACGCTATTGCTAAAGCAAATACACCAAATTGGGATTCTTTAAGGAAAGAATATCCAAATACTCTAATTAATGCATCAGAATCATATGTTGGTCTTCCATCTGGGCAAATGGGTAATTCTGAGGTGGGACATTTAAATATTGGTGCAGGACGGATTATTCATCAGGATATAGAGCGAATAAATTTAAGTATTGAAAGTGAAGAATTTTATTCGAATCCAATACTTAACGAAAAATTTAAATTAACTAAAATAAATGATAAGACACTTCATATTTTTGGGCTCTTATCCGATGGAGGAGTTCATAGCCACATAGATCACTTTAATGCAATTATATTACTAGCTAAAAAAAATAATTTAGAAAAAGTCTTTATTCATGCATTTCTAGATGGGAGAGATACGCCACCAAAAAGTGCTGAAAAATATATTTCTAATTTAGAGAATTTTTGTAAAAAAAACGAAACTGGAGAATTAGTATCATTATGTGGTCGTTTTTATGCAATGGATAGAGATAATAGATGGGAAAGAACCAAAGATGCCTTTAACCTATTAGTTCATGCAAATTCTAAATATCATTCAGAATCTGCCCAAAATGCAATAAAAGATGCTTATAAAAGAAATGAAACGGATGAGTTTTTAACCCCAACCTTAATTAAAACAAAAAATAAGTTTGAAGGTATAAATGACAATGACACTATTATATTTATGAATTTTAGATCTGATCGTGCAAGACAAATAACCGATGCAATCTTAAATGATTCATTTAGTAATTTTGAAAGGAAATCTTACCCAAAAAATTTAAACTACCTTACACTGACTGAGTATGATAAAAAACAAAAAAGAGCCCATGCAATTTTTAAACCAGTTCAAATTAATAATTCATTAGGTGAATTTATTTCAGACATTGGAAAAACACAACTAAGAATTGCAGAGACGGAAAAATACCCTCATGTTACTTTCTTTTTTAATGGTGGCGACGAAAACATATATCCAGGCGAAGATAGAATATTAATACCATCTCCCAAAGTAGAAACATATGATTTGAAACCAGAAATGAGTGCATTTGAAGTAACAGAAAAATTATGTAAGGCAATAATTGCTCAAAAGTACGATTTGATAGTATGTAATTTTGCTAATGGTGATATGGTTGGCCATACAGGAAAAATAAATGCAGCAATTAAAGCTGTAGAATCTCTAGATTTCTGTATAGGTAGAATTACCAAATCAATAAAACAAGCTCATGGGCAAATGTTAATTACAGCTGATCACGGAAATGTTGAATTGATGATGGACAAAAAAAATAACCAATTACATACTCAACATACAACAAACTTAGTTCCTTTTCTTTATATGGGTAGAAAAAGCTCTATAAAGAAGAATGGAAGTCTATCTGATATAGCGCCAACGATACTTCATATTATGAACGAAAGTCCTCCAGAAGAAATGACAGGAACAAATTTAATAAACTTTGATGAATAATTATTATCTTAAAAATATAATTAGGCTACTTTTTTGGCTAAATATAATTATTTTTTCATCTTTTAGCTATGCAGACGATAAGGTTTTAGAAACAGAAAAAACATTACTTAAGCTCCAAAAAGAAATAAATCAACTTGATAAAAATATTAAAAAAAATACAGCAACAAAAAATAATTTATCTAATGAATTAAAGAAAAAAGAAAGAAAAATAAGTAAAACTAAAAAAGAGCTTTATAAAATAAATAAAAAATTTAAAAGTAATAAAAAAAAGATAAAAAAATTAAATGCTGAATTAACAAAATTAAAAAAAGACATCAAAGTTAAAAAAAAATCACTATCTTCTAGGCTTTATCAAGCTTATACCAAAGGGAATCCTGGATACTTACAAATGTTTTTGGATGGGGTTAATCCTAGCCAAATATCAAGAGAATCTTATTATATCGGCTATTATAGCCAATATCAAAATGCTAATATTGAATCTATTAAAAAAGCTTATAAAGATATTAATAAAACAAAAAATGCTACAAATAAAGCTTTAAAGAAAGTAGCTTCACTTAAAAAACAAAAAGAAAAAAATGCTAAAAAACTTCAAAAACAAAAAAAAGAAAAAACTAAAGTAATAAAGAAAATAAAGAAAAAACTAAATTCACAGAAAAAAAAGAAGAAAAAACTAATACAAAATGAAAAAAAATTAAATGCCATTGTTTCAGAATTAATAAAAAAAATAAAAGCTGAATCTAAAAAGAAAATTGTAGAAAAAAAAATAAGGCCTGATAAAAAATTAATTCCTGATGTTAAATTTGATGGTATTAATTTTACAAAATTAAAAGGAAAATTAAAACTTCCTGTTAAAGGAAAAATTATTCAAAAATTTAATTCTAAAAGAAAAGATACTGGTACTCGATGGAAAGGACTTTTTATTAAATCCAAAGAGGGTAATGAAGTTTATTCCATCGCTACTGGTAAAATTGTTTTTTCAGACTGGTTAGATGGATACGGTAATTTAATTATAATTGACCATGGTAAAGGGTATATGAGTTTATATGGAAATAACCAGGCTTTAATAAAACAGAAAGGAGAAGTTATTAAAGGTGGTTCAACAATTGCAATCGTTGGAAATAGTGGTGGAAATTCTACAAATGGACTTTATTATCAACTAAGAAAGAATAGTAAACCTTTTAATCCTTTGAAGTGGACAAAGCTTAAATAATTTATTCACCTATTAAATGCATATGAACTTTTCTTTTAAAGTCATTAAATCTATGCTCAAAAATAAATATTCCTTGCCACTGACCTAAAATAATTTTATTATTTTTAATTGGTATAGAAAGATTAGTTTGGGTTAATGCAGTTCTTATGTGGGCCGGCATATCATCAGCACCTTCAGCGGTGTGGCTAAATAAATCATCTCCATCAATTACTATTTTTGTAAAAAAATTATCTAAGTCAATTTGAACATCATGATCATAATTTTCATTAACTAACAAACTTGCAGATGTATGTTGAATATTAAGTGTTAATAATCCATTACTTATTGGTTGTTGGGTTACCCAATCAGTGATGTCATTTGTTATATCATATAACTTTCTTCCATCAGTTTGTTTAATTAACTCACCAAAATATTGATTCATATTATGCACCTTACTTTGATTAAATTTTGAATAGTTTTTTAAAAATAATTCATTTTTTAACAAATTGAGTATAAATTAATATTCCAGCACCAAGACATATTGAAGTATCTGCAATATTAAAAGCGGGCCAATAGTAATCTTGAATATGAAAATATAAAAAATCAATTACGTAACCTAGAATAACTCGATCATAAAGATTACCTAGGGCTCCTCCCAAAATTAAAGATAATCCTAATGCAATTAAAAATTCTTTTTTATGTTTTTTTATTAAAAAAATTATAACTACTGATGCAGTTAATGCCACCAAAGATAAAAAATATCTTTGCCAGCCTCCTGCATTACTTAAAATACTAAAAGCAGCTCCTTCGTTTTTAAAATTTACTAATTTAAAAAAAGAATTAATCAAAATAAAATTTGTTTCTGGTATATTCTTTACTATTAATGTCTTTGTAATTTGATCCAATAAAAAAATAAAACTAGATATTGTAAAATATTTAAGCATGATTTCTTTCTTCACCTTCTTCAAAGAGATTATTAATGCACCTATGACAAATTGTAGGATGTTCAGAATTCTGTCCAACACTTGAAACATAATGCCAACATCGATCACATTTTTTATTTTTACTGGCTTTTACCTCAATTTTAAAATCTTTTTTTGAACTACTAACTAACGCATCTGAAGTTATTAAAATATATTTAAGTTCATCTTCGAATGAATTAAGACTTTCATAAGTTTCTAATGGTGCTGAAATTTTAACTTCAGCTTGAAGTGAAGATCCAACTATACTTTTTTCTCGTAATGCCTCTATTTCTTTATTAACTAAATTTCGAACCTCTAGTGTTTTACTCCAATCCAATAATTCTTTATTAGAAAGCCCATGATTTGGAAGCTCATACCATGTTTCTATAAAAATAGTTTTTTTGTTTTCTTTACTTACTACTTGCCATAATTCTTCTGCAGTAAAACTTAAAATTGGAGCCATAATTCTAATAAGCGACTGTGTTATATGAAATAATGCAGTTTGAGCTGATCGCCTAGCCTTAGAGTCTACTTTAGTTGTATAAAGTCTATCCTTTAATACGTCAAGATAAAAACCACCCAAATCTTCTGAACAAAAAGATAGGAATTTTTGCATAGCTAAATAAAAATCAAAAGCTTCATAATCTTTTAAAATTTTTTTTTGTAGATCTGAAATCAGATACAAGCCATATTTATCTATTGACAACATTTCTTTTGGATCGATTAACATTTCTTTTGGATTAAAATCTTCTAAATTTGCTGATAAAAACCTTAAAGTATTTCTAATTCTTCTATAGCTATCTGAGACTCTTTTTATAATTTCATTAGAAATATTGAGCTCGCCAGAATAATCTGTAGTAGCAACCCACAATCTTAAAATATCTGCTCCAAACTGATCTATTACTTTTTGGGGAGCAATAACATTTCCCTTTGATTTACTCATCTTGTAACCTTCACCATCAACGACAAATCCATGAGTTAATAATGATTTATATGGTGCTTCTTCATTAATAGCACAACTTGTAAGAAGGCTAGATTGAAACCACCCTCTATGTTGATCTGAGCCCTCTAAGTAAAGATCTGCTGGAAAATTTAATTCTTTTTTTTCTTTCAAAACAGATTGATGTGTTGTTCCAGAATCAAACCAAACATCAAGTGTGTCATTAATTTTTATATAATTTTTAGCATCCTTACCTAGAATTGAATCAGGTTCGAGGTTAAACCAAGAATCAATACCTTCCTCCTCAATCTTTTTTGCAATAATTTCTAAATATTCAATCGTTTTTGGATGAGGTAAAGATGTTTCCTTATGAATAAAAATTGGTATTGGTACACCCCAATTTCTTTGTCTTGAAATGCACCAATCTGGTCTATTTTTTATCATAGATTCAAGTCGCTTTTTCCCCCATTCTGGATAAAATTTAGTATTTTTTACAGCTTTGTTTGCTAAAGTCCTTAGGGAATTGTTATCCATTCCTATAAACCATTGTGTTGTTGCTCTAAAAATAATTGGTGTCCTATGTCGCCAACAATGCGGGTAACTATGAATAAATTTTTCTTCAAAAACTAATTGTTTTTTATTTTTTAAAAGTTCTATGATTTTAATATTTGAATCCCAAACAGATATTCCAGAAAAGAATGGAATATCTTTATTAAATTTACCACTTGCATTAACAGGATTTTCAACAGGAAGACCATACTTTGATCCAACAATATAGTCATCTAATCCATGAGCTGGAGCAGTATGAACTAATCCTGTTCCTGACTCAGTAGTAACATGGTCACCACATATTATTGGTACTTTTTTATTTAAAAATGGATGTGAAAATAATACTCCCTCTAGTTGAATCCCTTTGCAACTTGCTACTTTTTTTGCTGATAATTTATAAAGACCAAATCTTAAATCAGCCAATTCTTCAGCAAGTATAAAAAAATCATTTTTGTTCTTATATAAACCATATTCAAAATTTGGATTAACAGAAATTGCCTCATTAGCTGGTAAAGTCCATGGTGTAGTTGTCCAAATAATTGCTGATACAGAACCAATCTCTTTAATTTTGAATATAGATTTAAGATCATTAGAATTTATACAATTAAATTTTACATCGATCGCTATTGAAGACTTATCCTCATATTCAACTTCCGCCTCTGCAAGCGCAGATGAGCAATCAGTGCACCAATGTACTGGCTTACTCCCTTGATATAAAAATCCTTTTTTATAGATCTTAGCAAGTGATCTGACTATATTAGCTTCTGTTTTAAAATTTATTGTGAGATAAGGATTTTCCCAATCTCCTAATACACCTAATCTCTTAAAATCACTTTTTTGTTTTTCTACTTGTTTTAGTGCATATTCTCTGCATAAACTTCTAAATTTATTTGGATCTATATTCTTACCATGCTCTTTTTCAACAACTAATTCAATTGGAAGACCATGACAATCCCAGCCTGGGATATAAGGAGCATCATATCCCGAGATAGTTTTAGATTTTATTATGAAGTCTTTTAAAATCTTGTTAACGGCATGACCAATATGAATATCCCCGTTTGCATAAGGCGGGCCGTCGTGCAAAATATATTTAGGCTTACCTTTTCTCGCAAGTCTGATTTGGTTATAGAAATCTTTATCTATCCAATCTTTTACCCAATCTGGTTCTCTTTGTGCTAAATTACCTCGCATTGGAAAATCAGTATCTGGGAGATTTAATTTATATTTATTTTCTTCAGTCATAATTTTTTAGGAATTTCTCAGCACTAATAATATCTTTTTTTATCTGCGCTTTGAGTGCTTCTATTGTTTCAAATTTTACTTCATCCCTTATTTTTTTTAAAAAAGTTATATGTACATGATCCCCATATATATCTTTAGAAAAATTTAGAATATGTACCTCTAGTTGTAGTTTAGAAATACCTTTTATTGTTGGTCTTGTACCTAAATTAGCTACACCAAATTTTTCATTCAATTTTACAGCAAAGACACCCTTTATTGGAGGACGATTATGGAACATATGAATATTTGCTGTTGGAAAACCTATTAATCTTCCCCTCTGTTCCCCATAAATTACTTTTCCTGAAATACTATAATGCCTTCCAAGTAAGTCCTTAGCTAAATTTAAATCACCTATTGATAATGCTTTTCTTAGTTCTGAGCTAGAAACTCTTTTATTATTTTTTTCCACATCTTTAATAATAAAAACTTCTATATCACTTTTAAGTAAATTTTTTAATCCAAACTCTCTATTTTTACCAAATCTAAAATCTTCTCCTGTTAAAAGAACTTTTACAAATATATGTTTTTTTAATTTTGATATAAAATCTAAGCCTGAAATATTTGCAAATATTTCATTAAATTTAATTACATAAACACGATTAATATTTTTACGTTTAAAAAATTCAATCTTTTCACGAAGACTAGTTACTCTGTATGGAGCATCATTCGGTGTAAAAAACTCTCTAGGGTGTGGTTCAAAAATCATAATTGCAGAATCTATTTTATATTTTTTAGATTGAATTATTAATTCTTTAATTAATTTTTGGTGACCTAAATGGATGCCATCATAATTACCAATAGTTAAAACACAGGGTGAATGCGAACCTAACTTGGGAATATATCTATATATTTTCATTAATGAATAGTTTTCTTAAAAAAATCAGTTACATCCAATCTAAATATTTTTAGAGTAAGAAAATAAATTGTTGTCCCAAATAAAATTAAAGCAATCAAATGTGAAAAGCGGGATAAAGCTGAATAATTAACCCATAATTCAATACTACCTTTAAAATAAATTAATCCTAAAGCCATAATAAAAGCTGCAACAATTATTTTGGATAAAAATATAGGCCACCCCGAGTTTAATTTAAATACTTTTCCTTTTTTAAGATTATAAAAAAGTAATCCTGCATTAATGCATGCTCCTAAACCAATAGCTAGTGCTAATCCAGTATGTTTAAGATAGCCAATAAATATTAAATTCATAAACTGAGTACAAAATAAAGTAAATAGTGCAATTTTTACTGGTGTCTTTATATTTTGCTGAGCATAAAAAGCCGGAGCTAAAATTTTGATTAAAATTAAGCCAACCAAACCAATGCTATATGCAACTAGCGCATATTGGGTCATTAAAATATCAGTTTTTGTGAAAGCACCATAATAAAATAAGGTAGATATCAATGGAATAGCTAATATTGCTAATGCTATTGCAGCAGGCACTGCTAACAATATTCCAAATCTTAATCCCCAATTAATAAGTTCTGAGTAATCTCCAGTTTTTTTCTTTGAGAAACTTTTTGATAAATTTGGAAGTAAAATAGTACTGAGAGCAACTCCTAGCACACCAGCTGGAAATTCCATAAGACGATCTGCATAATATAGCCATGAAACACTTCCTGAGGATAGAAAAGATGCAAAAATAGTATTAATTAATAATGAAATCTGCATTATAGATACCCCTATAACTGCTGGTCCCATTAATTTTAAAATCCTCCAAACGCCTTTATCTTTTGTATCTAAATTAAATTTTGGTATACATCCGATTTGCTTTAAAAAGGGTATTTGAAAAACTAATTGTAAAACCCCACCAAAAAACACTGCCCAAGCTAAAACTTTAATGGGTTGCTCAAAAAAATCTGAAAAAAATAATGCTGCGATAATAAATGAAATATTTAGCCAAACAGGTGTAAATGCAGGAACCACAAATTTTCCATACGTGTTTAATATTCCTCCTGCCATAGAAACTAAAGATATAAAAAATATATATGGAAATGTAATTTTAAGTAAATCTACGGTTAGATTAAATTTTTGAGGGTCTGAAACAAAACCTGGAGCACTCAAATAAATTAACCAAGGGGCTCCAAAAACTCCCAGGGCAGCAATAAGAACTAAAAAAATTCCGAGTAAAGAAGCAACTTTACTAATTAAAAGATTAGTTTCTAATTTAGATTTTTTTGTTTTATATTCCGCGAGAATTGGCACAAAAGCTTGAGTAAACGCACCTTCGGCAGATATTCTCCTTAGTAAATTTGGAATTTTAAAAGCTACAAAAAATGCATCAGTTGCTATACCAACACCAAAAACTCTTGCAATAATACTATCCCGAATAAATCCTAATATTCTAGATATAGTTGTCATTCCTCCAACGCTGGCAAGTGTTTTAAATAAATTCATTAATAAGCTTTAAATTGTTTAATTTGATTTTATCACGCAAAACAAAACTAAACTTACGAAAGTAAATACATTCAAATACTTGTATCTGTAAGCGAAAGTAGATAAAATACGACTTCTTTAAATAGTATATAGGGATTTTTATGGCCAATACGGCTCAAGCAAAAAAGCGTGCAAGACAAAACGATTCTCGACGCCTTCATAATGCAAGTCTTAAATCAACATTAAGAACTGCTATAAAAAAAATAAGTAATGCAATTCTTTCTGGAGATAAAAAAGTCGCAAAAAAAATGTTTGATGAGAACGTACCAACTATAGATAGAATTGCTGATAAAAAAATTATTCATAAAAACAAAGCAGCGCGTCACAAATCAAGACTTAATAACGCACTAAAATCTATGTAATTTTTCAAAGCCTCTTTAACTAGCGGCTTTATTTAATTCTCCCACAAAATTTTTCTTATTGATTCTGCTTTTTTAATAACGTCTTTTTGAGACTGATTTTTTAAGCCTAAGATTGTCACATGCCCCATTTTTCTTCCAACACGTGGCTCTTCTTTACCATAAAGATGCAGACTTATTCCTTCTCCTGCTATTAATTCAAATCTTGGTTCTTTTTGTTTATCGCTCCTAAACCACAAATCTCCCAATAAATTTAACATAACTGCTATCGGAAATTTAATTGCTGGTTTTTCTAATTCCCTTCCTGCTAAAATTAAAACTTGTTGATCAAACTGATTATAAGTACAAGTATCAATAGAAAAATGTCCTGAATTATGTGGTCTAGGGGCAATTTCATTTACATAAAGAATATCCTTACTTACAAAAAATTCTACTGCCATAACCCCAACATAATCTAATTTATTAGATATTTTTTTCGCGAGTATTGTTGCTTGTTCTTTAACAGAAGAATGTATTCGAGCAGGAATAATTGATAAATCAAGTATTCCAGATACATGTTGATTTTCTATAAGTGGGTATATTTCAAAATTTCCTTTACTTGTTCTTGATAAAACTAGAGATACCTCTAAATCTAGATCTAGTTTTTCCTCAAGAATGCATGGAGTATTATTAAAATCTTTAAATGCATCTTCTAATTCAATCTTACTCTTTACATGAATTTGACCTTTACCATCATAGCCAAATTGTGCTGTTTTAAGAATTGCAGGGAAAATATTATCTTGCTCATTAATATTTTTTATTGATGCAAAGGAATCAATAACTATAAATTGTCCGACTGGACATCCGCAATCTCTTAAAAAATTTTTCTCTCTGATTCGATTTTGAACAATCGAAACCGCTTTAGATCCTGGACGGACATCAATATCTTTTTCAAGATACTTTAATGTTTCATAAGGAATATTTTCAAATTCAGTCGTAACTACTTTACAAGTTAATTTTAACTCATCTAGTGCACCTAAATCATCATATGTTTTACATAAGTGCTTATCAGCAATTTTGCCAGCAGGGCTTTTTTTGTCTGGGTCTAATACCAAAACTGAATATCCCATTTTTTGTGCTGAAATAGTAAAAAAACGACCTAATTGGCCGCCACCAAGCATCCCCAAGTAATCTGGAGGCTGAATTATATTATTTAATTTATTTTTCATTTATTTTCATATTTAAGACCTTTGTCACTTGTTTTTTTCTAAAGTCTTTTAGCTTTTGGTTAACCTTTTTATCATTTAATGAAATAAGTGAAACAGCAAATAGTCCTGCATTATATGAGCCAGATTCCCCGATAGCAAAGGTTGCGACTGGGATACCTTTGGGCATTTGAACAATTGATAATAACGAATCATGACCTTCAAGATGTTTAGATGGCACTGGAACACCTAGAACTGGTAAAGTTGTTTTTGAAGCAACCATTCCTGGAAGATGAGCAGCTCCCCCAGCTCCTGCAATAATAATTTGAAATCCATTTTTTTCAGCATTCTCTGCAAATTTAAACATCAAATCTGGTGTTCTATGAGCTGAAACAACTTGTGCTTCATAGGTGATATTAAAATCATCAAGTACCTCTGCTACATTTTTCATAATTGGCCAATCACTATCTGAGCCCATAATTATTGCTACTAAAGGTTTCTTTTTAGTCATTCTCTGTCCTTAGAGTTGATAAAATTATCATATTATTTCTATGAATTAAACTTGATTCATTAACATAACCTAAAATTGACTCAATTTTATCACTTGAAGCTCCAATTATTTTTTTTACTTCCTCCGAGCTATAATTAACAAGTCCTTTTAAAACTTCCTGGCCTGACTCATTAACACATTGGATCACTTCTCCGCGATCAAAAGTACCAACAACCTTTGTAACTCCAGCAACTAATAAACTTTTACCTTTATGAATTAATGCTTTTTCTGCTCCAATATCTATAAAAATTTTTCCTTTTGATTTTAAATTATCAGCAAGCCATTTTTTTCTTGCAACTAACTTAATTTCTCTACTTTGCAAAAATGTACCGATTTCTTTATCTTGACTGAGGTCATAAAGAATATTATTTTTTCTTCCAGATGCAATTATTGTATGTGTTCCACTTAAAGCAGCCCTTCGAGCAGCTAAAATTTTTGTAGTCATTCCACCTGTACCTGTATTAGATTTTGTTCCAGTCGCAATTTTATCCAATCTCTTATCATCAACGAACCCATTTTGAATTAATTCTGCATTATTATTTTCTCTTGGATCACAGGAAAATAATCCCTCTTGATCTGTTAATAAAACTAACAAATCTGCTTCAATTAAATTAGCTACCATAGCAGCAAGTGTATCATTATCCCCAAATCGTATTTCTTCTGAAGCTACAGTATCATTTTCATTAATAACTGGTATGACTTTATTTTTAATTAAACTAAAGATTGTCGATCTAGCATTTAAATACCTTTTCCTATTGCTTAAATCATCATGTGTTAGTAAAACTTGAGCAGAAATTAAGTTTTGCTCTGAGAAAAGTCTTTCATAAACCTGAACTAAGTCCATCTGACCAACTGCTGCTGCAGATTGCAACTCACTTAAGATTTTAGGTCTAATTTTTACTCCTAATTTTTTTAAGCCAGCCGCTACAGCCCCACTTGAAACTAAAATAATTTGCTTATTATTTGAGCTTAATTTTGAAATTTGTTTAATTAATTTTGACAAACACTTTTCATTTAAACCCTCCTCATTATTTGTAACAATGCTGGAACCAAGTTTAATTACTATCTTTTTTGCTTTTGAGAAATTATATTTTTTCATAATTATTTTTTTTGGGACTCGATTTGTTTCATAATCTCATATTTTAATTCTTTACAACCTTTTCCATTTATAGCTGATATACAAAATATCTTACCAGTCCAATTTAATTTTTTTATAATATTTTTTTTAATAATATCAACATTATTTGTTAGATCTATTTTGTTAAGAACCAACCACCTTTCTTTCTTAATCAATTCCTCACTATACTTATTAAGTTCTTTAATAATTGCTTTTGCTTCTAAAGCTGGTTCTATAGATTCATCATATGGTGCAATATCTAAAATATGAAGCAATAACTTAGTTCTTGAAAGATGTCTAAGAAATTGATGGCCAAGACCATGACCATCTGCAGCTCCTTCAATTAAACCTGGTATATCTGCCATAACAAAACTTCGCTGTATATCAATTTTAACTACCCCTAAATTTGGTTGTAATGTTGTAAATGGATAATCAGCAACTTTAGGTTTAGCCGCAGATAAAAATCTTATTAATGAGGATTTTCCTGCATTAGGCATACCTAATAAACCAACATCAGCTAAAACTTTTAACTCTAAGTAGATTTCTAATTCTTCACCTAACTCACCTTTAGTAAATTGCCTTGGTGTTCGATTCACACTTGATTTAAAATGAACATTACCTAATCCACCTTTGCCACCTTTTGCAGTAATAATTTTATCTCCATGTAATTTAAAATCTGCAATTATTTTCCCTGTTTGTTTTTCAGTTATAACTGTTCCCACAGGTACTTTTATTATTAAATCTTCCCCATTTGCTCCATAACATTCTGAACTCCTTCCGTTTTCACCTCTTTTTGCCCGATAAGTTTTAACAAATCTAAAATCAATCAATGTATTAATATTTTCATCAGATTCAAAATAAATAGAACCTCCATTTCCACCATCCCCTCCATTAGGTCCTCCCATAGGTTCATACTTTTCTCTTCGAAACGAAGCTACTCCATTTCCACCGTCACCTGCATAAATATTAATTGTTGCTTCATCAATAAATTTCATTTCTATCTTCCAAACAAAAAAGCCCTATCAATTTGATAGGGCTTTTAATATACAAAATTTTCTTAAACAGGCAGTATATTTACTAATTTTCTTTTTAGAGCACCCTTCGTTGTGAAGTTTACTTTACCGTCTGTTTTTGCAAATAAAGTATGATCTTTACCCATACCCACATTTTCACCCGGGTGCATTTTTGTACCTCTTTGTCTAATAATAATACTTCCAGCCTTTACAAATTCATTACCAAAAGCTTTTACACCTAGTCGTTTTGAGTTCGAATCTCTTCCATTTCGAGAACTACCACCTGCTTTCTTATGTGCCATACTTACTTACCTTTATTATTTATTTAACTTCAATTTTATTAATTTTTAACTCAGTAAACCTTTGTCTATGACCTTGGGATTTTCTATATCCTTTTCGACGATTCATTTTGAATATTCTTATCTTGTCACCTTTACCATGGGATAGAACTGTTGCATCAATACTTGCACCTTTCACCATAGGTTTTCCAATAGTTACTTTATCTCCGTCAACAAGCGTTAAAACTGAATTTAAACTTAATGTTTTCCCAACGTCAGTTGAAAGCTTCTCTACTTTTAGTGTATCGCCTTCAGCCACTTTAAATTGCTTACCGCCCGTTTTTATTACCGCGTACATTTATAAACACCTTTTAAATTATATATCTTTACCAGACCAGCGATTATACTCATAAAACAATAAACTATCAATTATTTACGACTTAAAAGAAACAATTCTTCGTTGGTTAATCGAAATAGAATTTTTTAATTATTGTGATAAAATTTCGTTTAAATAAATATTAAATAGATTATAATCCCTTGCCTTTAGAAAACATCATTTCACCTATTCAACCTCATCTAGAATCAGTTAACAATGTAATAAAAAAATCGCTTGGTTCTGACATTCCTATTATTAATCAAATTTCAAGTCATATTATCAATAGTGGCGGTAAAAGAATGAGGCCGATCCTGCATTTATTGCTATCTGGAATGAGTGGAGAGATTAATAAAGTAAATCACGAAATTGCTGCAATTATTGAATTTATTCATACTGCAACTTTGTTACATGACGACGTAGTTGATCAATCGCTCAAAAGAAGAAATATAAAAACTGCAAATGCTTTATTTGGTAATGCTGCAAGTGTTTTGGTTGGAGATTTTATTTATTCTCGATCGTTTCAAATGATGGTTGATATTGATAATATGAAAGTAATGAAAGTATTGTCTGATACTACAAATTCAATTTCAGAAGGAGAAGTACTTCAATTATTAAATAGTCATAATCCTAATATTAATGAAAAACAATATTTTGAAGTTATTCAATTTAAAACTGCAAAACTTTTTGAAGCTTGTGGAGGGTTAGCAGGTATTCTTAATAAAGATACTCCAGAAATTATAAATGCTTATTCAAGACTAGGACTTCATTTTGGAATTATCTTCCAATTAATTGACGATATTTTAGATTACTCTGGTGATGCAAGCCAGATTGGTAAAAACTTAGGGGATGATTTAAATGAAGGAAAGGTAACTCTTCCATTAATTTACGCAATTAAAAATTCAAATAAAATACAATGTAAACTTATCAAGGATGCTATTAAAATTGGAGATATAAGAAAACTACCAGATGTTATTGAGATTATTGAAATTACTAAATCAATTTCAAAAGTACAAATAAAATCTGAGGAACAATTAAAAAAAATAGAATTAATCTTAGATGAAATACCGGGAAATGATTTTAAGAAAACAATACTCGAGTTAGCAAATTATTGTGTTTACAGAAAAAATTAATTTAAAAGGATTTTTTCCCCGCTCTCTACATTATAGTAGCTTAATTGAGCAGAACTTGCATTTTCTCCAATAATATCTCCTTGAAAAACTGCTTCTCCATTTATATCTACTCTTGCATATCCACTATTATAAAGAGTTACCTCAGCATCTTCATTTGCTTGTTTTAAGAAAAAAATAACATAATTATCATTTTCCGATTCCGACCACACTTCCCAGTTCTTTCTGCCAGACAAATCAGTTAACCATCTTGTTAAGTCTACTTCTACTTTACAAATTACAGGGTCATTTAGTGAAAGATAATCCGAGGATAAATCGAGTGAATGGCTTTCTTGTTTTTTTTCTTTCATAATTAATCTTTAATTTATCATATAAACTTATAAATTAATATAATAATAAATTAAATTTTTTCAAGGTATAAAAGTGTATATAGTTGGATTAACAGGTGGTATAGGTTGTGGAAAGAGCGAAGCTTCTAAATTATTTACCAAGCTTTTAGTTCCTGTGATAGATCTTGATGATATAGCACATGAAATTACAAGAAAAAATCAGTTAGGATATGTAGGTATTAAAGAAAAATATGGTGATAAATATTTTAATAAAAAAGAAGAGTTGCTAAGAGAAAAACTTAAAAAAGATTTTTTTAATTCAAAAAATACAAAGAAAATAATTGAAAACATCTTGCATCCAATCATTTTTAATGAATGTAAAAAACAAATAAAAAAATTTAAATCTGAACAAACACTAAAAAATTTGAATAGCTCAAAATATATAGTGATAGTAATACCTTTACTTTTTGAGTCAAAGAATTATCTAAAATTAATAAATGAAAGCCTTCTTATTGACTGTGATGAAAAAATTCAAATTAAAAGAGTAGCTAATCGGGATAAATTAGATAAGAAATTAATTCAAAGTATTATAAATTCACAAATATCTCGTGATGAAAAAATAAAAAAAGCTGATAAAATAATTGATAATAATTTCAGTAAAAAATTATTAAAAGATAAAATTTATAAATTTCATAGTGATTTAATAAATAGGTAAATATTATAATGAAAATAATTTTGGTGCTAAAAGATGATTGAGTATGAATTTCCTTTAAATGAAAGAATTAGAAAGTTTCTTCGAATTGAAGAAATTTTTAAAAAGATGGAAGCTCAAATTAATAGTAAAAATGATTTTTCTTACTATAGTTGTTTTAATACATTTTTTGAAATTATGGCTGTTGCATCAAGAGCAGACCTTAAGGTAGAACTTATTCAAGAAATTGAAAAACAAAGATCAAAAATGAAAACTAAAATGAAAACTAAAAAAAATATATTAATAAATAATGAATTATATAAAACAAGGGTAAAATTAGAAAAAAGTAAAACTGTTCCAGGCTTTAGTTTTGGAGGAGACAAATTTTTAACAGAACTTAAGACTAGGGCAGCTAGTCCGTTTGGTATCGTTTCTTCAGATTTTCCAGAGTTTCAATATTGGCTTCAAAAAACAAATGAAATCGAAAGGAAAGCTTATTTTGCTGGAAAACTAAATGATTTTTTGCCCATTAAAATTGCTATCACAAACCTAATGAAACTTTTAAGAAGAAATGTAAAAAATAAGTCCATCCAAACCAGTTCAGGGTCTTTACAATACAAACTTGATCCACTCCTTAAAAATGATCTTGTCATAATTAGTTTAAGTGAAACATCAAAATTTTACCCAAATATTTCATCTAATAAATATGCAGTAAATGTTCATTTTTCAAAAGTTAGTAATGAATCCTTTAATAAGTCAATAAAGTTTAAACTTGGTGTAGCTTCTTTTTAAAATGTTGATAAAATGCCCCAATTGTAAAAAAATTTCTGACCATACGATACTAAATAAATTTAGACCTTTTTGTTCAGAAAAATGTAAATTAATTGATTTTGGATCATGGGCTTCTGAAAAGTTTAAAATAAGCACTCCCAAAAATAAATCTGAATATGATGAAAATATATAAACTGCTTCTTGTAGCCACATTATTAACCATTTTATCTTTTAACTCATTTAGTGATAATTTTTCTATATCCTTTGAAAATAATATAATTGCAAAATTAAGACCCGGTCAAAAAGTTACTGCTGGCTATATTAATTTAACTGCTAGTGAAGATGCCAAAATCATAAATATTGAAAGTAAAATTATAGGCCGTATTGAAACTCATTCAATGATAATGGATGGTGAAATAATGAAAATGAGAAAAATAACTCCAACTCTTAAAAAAAATAAAATATATAAATTTCAACCAGGCGGTAATCATCTAATGCTTTTTGATATTAAAAAAGAACTCAAACAAGGCGATAATATAGATTTACTCTTTACCTTTGAATTAAAAAATAAAGAATTACTATCAAAATCTATTAATTTTACAATCAAATAATTATTCCCATATTAATCTTTGGGATGCAATTCCTATACCACCATTTTGTAATGCAGTTTCATAGTCTTTAAGTCCTAACCCGCCAAGAGCGTATATTGGTATCTTTGATTTATTAGTAATTTCTTTAAATTTCTTCCACCCCATTGGCTTTATTTCTATATGTGAAAGTGTTTTTTTTACAGGAGATAAAACTGCAAAATTAACATTCATTTTTTCTGCCATCTTAACTTCCTGTAAATTATGGCAAGAAGCTCCTATAATTAAACCTTTAGGTAGCTCTTTAATAATTTTAAGATCATTTGAGGTTAAATGTATACCATCAGCCCCAAGTTCAAGTGCTAAATTTATATTTGAATTAATAATTACCTTCACACTTCTTTTTTTACAAATATCAATAACTTCTTTTGCAAATATTTTTAGCTCTTCAAGATTAATATCTTTTTCGCGTATTTGAATCATTTTTAGTCCATTATCAACTTTTTGTTGTAGTTGACTTAAAAATACATTTTTTTTTGTTTCTGATAAGTTTGTTATTGCATAATAGTCTGGTAAGTAAAATGCACTTTGAATAAATAAATTTGCTGGGAGGATTGGTGAAACTTTAAGATTTTTTAAAGAGGTCCACACTAATTTTTGATTCTCTTGGGGCATGATCTTACCTACCCATTCAAATACTTTAAAAAAATGTAAAGTTACTTCAAGATTATCATATGAATACTTTCTTGTAATCCACTTGTTATATTTAGTGATTTGAACACCTAGCTCTTCATAAACTTCACGACACAAGGCATCAGAAAAATTTTCGTTTTTTTCTACCTTACCACCAGGGAATTCCCACCAACCTTCCCAAGATTTTGGTGGTGGGCGTTGTCCAAAAAGTACTTGATCACTGTCATTAATTAGAACTGCGACTGAAACATGAACATGCACTGTTTCAAGTTCTATATTCACTGTTAATTTTTACATACTCATATGATAAATCAGTTGTCCAAACTGTAGCCATATGTTTTCCTTTATTTAGATTTACTCTTATATTAATTTCTGGTTTCATCATTTCTTTTTGAATTTTGGACTCTTCATAATCTTTTATAACAGAACCCCCGCTAGCGAATAATAATTCATTAATAAATATATCGATGGAAAAAATGTTTAACTCCTTCAAATTAGTATTTCCAATAGCAGATAAAATTCTGCCTAAATTTGGATCACTAGCAAAAAAAGCTGTCTTTACCAAAGGTGATTTAGCGATACTCATTCCTACTTGCTTACATTCATGAGCATCTTTTCCATTTTCCACTTTAATAGTTATAAATTTTGTAGCTCCTTCACCATCTCTTATTATTGACTGAGCTAGCTCAAGAGCTATATCAAAAATTGCAGATTTTAAAATTTTATAATTTTTATCATCTTTAATTATTTGTGAATGCTTTGATTGATTTGAAGAAATTAACATAAAAGAATCATTTGTTGATGAATCACCATCAACAGAAATACAATTAAATGTTAAATCTACAATCTCTTTATTAATTTTCTGAAGCATATCTAAAGAAATATTTGCATCCATGCCTACAAAGGCAAGCATAGTCGCCATATTTGGATGAATCATTCCGGCACCTTTACTTATTCCAGTAATATTAACTTTTTGATCTTCAATTAAAATACTTTTTGAAACAGCTTTTGGAATTGTATCTGTTGTCATAATTGCTTTTGAAGCATTAAGCCAATTATTACTCTTTAAATCTCTTATTAAATTAGGAATAGATTTTTTTATATTATCTACTGGAAGTGGTGACATAATAACTCCAGTTGAAAATGGAAGAACTTTTTTGTAGTCTATATTTAATTCTGATGCTAAAAATTTACAGATTGTTTCGGCATCTTCAATTCCTTTTGATCCATTTCCAGCATTAGCCGATCCAGTATTTACTAATAAAGCTTTTATATTTCCAGTTGTTTTTAGATGATTTTTAGAAACTATAACGGGAGCCGCACAAAATTTATTTTGAGTAAATGTTCCAGATACTATAGAACCATTATCAAGCACTATTAACATTATGTCTTTATGGTCTTTTCCCTTTAATCCAGCTGATGCAACTGCAAGTTTAATTCCAGGTATGCTCAAAATATCTTTATTAATAGGCATTTTCAAATTAATAGCCATTCTTTATTTTTTTCTCCAAATAGTCCCTTCTGGTGTGTCTTCTAATAGAATATCATTTTTTAAAAGAAGTTTTCTGATTCTGTCTGCCTCTTCAAAATTTTTATTTTCTTTTGCTAAATTTCTTTCATCAATTAACTTATCAATTTTTAATTCATTCTTATCACCATCTGATGCAATCTCACCTTTTAAAAAATCTTCGGGGTTCATAGTTAAAATACCTAAACTTTTAGCTAGATTTTTTAAAAGTTGTATTTTTTGATCATCCTGATTCTTATTTATTTCATTTGCTAATTCAAATAAAATAGCTATAGCTTCAGGCGTATTAAAATCATCATCTAGTGCTTCTTTAAACCTTTTTGAATAATCACTTGACCAATCAATTTCAGATTCCGAAGCTTGAGCTCCATTTCTAATTGATAAATATAACCTAGTTAATCCTTGTTTAGCATCATCTAATTGATTATCAGAATAATTTAATGGACTTCTATAATGTGCCTTTAAAATAAAAAACCTTACTACTTCAGGTAAATATTTTTCCAAAATTGAACGAATAGTGAAAAAATTTCCGAGAGATTTTGACATTTTTTCATCATCGATTCTTACAAAACCATTATGTATCCAATAATTTGCCATTTTACAATCATTTGCAGCTTCAGATTGTGCAATTTCATTTTCATGGTGAGGAAATTGTAAATCCTGACCTCCACCATGAATATCAAAATGATCTCCAAGAAGCTTATTGCTCATAGCAGAACATTCAATGTGCCAACCAGGCCTCCCAGGGCCCCACGGCGAATCCCAAAATGGTTCATCTTTCTTTGCTGCTTTCCACATGACAAAATCGAAATTATTTTTTTTGTTTGAATCAATCTCTACTCGCTTTCCCGCCTTTAGATCTTTCAATGTTTTACCAGAAAGTTTTCCATAACCATTAAATTCTTTAACTGAATAGTAAACATCGTTATTCTCACCGACATAAGCAAATCCCTTATCAATTAATAATTGAATCATATTTATGATTTCACTAATATGATTAGTTGCCTTTGGTTCAAAATCTGGCCTAAGAACACCAAGTGCGTCAGCATCTTTATTCATTTCATTTATAAATTTTTCAGTTAGCTGTTGAATAGTAATTCCTTGCTCAGTAGCTTTCGTAATAATTTTGTCATCGATATCAGTTATGTTCCTAACATATTTTACGGTATACCCACTTTGTCTCAACCAACGATTAATTAAATCAAAAATAACCATAACTCTTGCATGTCCAAGGTGGCAAAAGTCGTAAACAGTCATTCCACAAACATATAAACTTACCATTTTTGGAATAATTGGTTTAAATATTTCTTTTTTATTTGATAAGCTGTTGTATATTGAAAGCATTTAGTAATTGTGTAATTTATCCATAAGGTAGTAATGAAAATTCATTTATGATAAATTTTAATTGTAAAGTTTTGCAAAAATTATACCATGCTAAATTTTTAATTTTATAAGCAAAATAAATTAACGTCTAATGAGAGCATACCTTTTATGAAGAATATAATTAAAATAATTATCTTTAATATTTTTTTCTTATTAAGTTTTAACGTATCAAGTGAGAGCTCAAACATATATGTCATTGAAACAAATCGTGGAAATATTTCAATCGAAGTTTATCCAGAAAAAGCCCCTACTACAGTTAGAAATTTTCAAAATTATGTTGAAAAAGAATTCTATAACGGTCTAATTTTTCATCGAATTATTCCAAATTTTATGATACAAGGTGGAGGTTTTGATAAAAATATGATGCAAAAAAAGACAAACGATCCTATTAAAAACGAATCTAATAATGGATTAAAAAATAAACCTTATACTTTGGCAATGGCAAGAACAAATGATCCTCATTCAGCAACTTCTCAATTTTTCATTAACCTTATTGATAACAGTTACCTTAATTATACTGGTAAAAGCGCTAATAAGATTGGTTATTGTGTTTTTGGTGAGGTTATTGAAGGAAAGGATGTTGTTGATAAAATTGGAAATTTAAAAACACAAATGAAAAATGGATTTAGTGACGTCCCTATTAAAAATGTCATTATCAAATCAATTAAAAGAAGGTAAATATGATCAAAATAAAAACAAATCTCGGTAGTTTTTCTTTAGAATTAAATCAAGAAAAAGCTCCAATATCATCAAAGAATTTTGAGAATTATGTAAATAAGGGGTTTTATAATCAAACTATTTTTCACAGAGTAATTGATAGCTTTATGATCCAAGGAGGCGGTTTTGATGCACAGATGAATCAGAAGGGTACTGATTCACCAATTAAAAATGAGGCTGCTAATGGATTAAAAAATGAAAAGTATACTATTGCGATGGCTAGAACATCAGTTCCTGATTCAGCTACCTCCCAATTTTTTATTAATACATCTGACAATAGTTTTTTAGATTATCCAGGCCAAGATGGAGCTGGTTATTGCGTCTTTGGAAAAGTCATAGAAGGTACTGAAACTATTGATAAAATAAACTCAGTTCAAACCGGATCAAGTAATGGTCATCAAGATGTCCCAATTGATGCTGTTATTATTGAGGAAGTTTCAACTGATTAAAGTTGATACAAGTGCACTATTCGTTTCTGATACTCATTTAAGTGAAGATTCACCAGAAACAATTAATAAATTTAATGATTTTTTGATGAATCATGCCAACAAACATAATTTTTTATTCATTCTTGGAGATCTTTTTGAATATTGGATTGGTGATGATAGCAATCAATTTAATACTGTTATTAATACACTTAAGAAATTAAAAACTAAAATTTTTTTTATTCCAGGTAATAGAGATTTTTTAATTGGTAATGATTTTCTTATAAAAACTAATATTGAACCTCTTAAAGATCCAACTTTAATACAGTTAGGAAATAAAAAAGCAATAGTTCTTCATGGTGATACTCTATGTACAGATGATAAAGATTATCAAAGCTATAGGAGGAAAGTTCGTTCAAATCAATGGCAAAAAGAATTTTTAGATCAATCGATAAAAGATAGACTAGAGATATGTAAAGACTTAAGAGAGCAAAGTAAAAAAGCTCAAGAAAATAAATCTGAAACTTTAATGGATGTTAATGAAAATGAAGTAAAAAAATTATTTAAAAAATTTAACTACCCTCCTATAATGATTCACGGGCATACCCATAGACCAAAAAAACATAAATATAAGTTAAAAGATTCTATATGTGAAAGATGGGTGCTAAATGATTGGTATGATTCGAGTAGTTTTTTATTTTGGGAAAATAATAGACTTTCAGAGAAAATATTATAGTTTTTTAGTTTTCTTAAATTCGTCTTTCCTATTCTTTTCAGCAGCTTGATTCAAAACTCCATTTATATATTTATATCCATCGATACCTCCAAAAGACTTTGCTACCTCTATTGCTTCGTTAATAATAACTTTGTAGGGTACTGAGTTTGAATATTTTAATTCGTATAAAGAACTATATATAATAGACAACTCTATTGGACTCAGTTCATCATAAGGTCGATCAAGATAAGTAGATATTTCAGATTTTAATTTTTCAAAGTTTTTAAATACTCCTTTAGTAATTTCATTATATAAATCTTCATCTGCTCTTATAAAGTCTGGATCATCATGAATATCTTTTTTTATTTGCTTTATATCAAATTGATTTACTAAGCCACGGTATATACTTTTCATAATTAATTCTCTAGATTTTCTTCTATTATTAATTTTTTTTGTCGGTTTACTTTTTTTTATTTTAGATTTAATCATCGTAGTTTTTTAATGCCATCTCTATTGCACCTTCCGCTGCTTCTTCACCTTTCTTAACAGCTCTATCTAGCGCCTCTTTTGAGCTATTTGTTGTAAGAACGGCATTTATGATTGGAATTGAATGATCTAATTGAACTCGCATAATACCTGCAGCTGATTGGTCAGAAACTATCTCAAAATGATATGTCTCACCCCTAATTACTAATCCAATTGCAACCATTACATCGAATGTGTTGTTAGTTTCTTGGATTGTTTGTAATGCTATGGGTATTTCAAGTGCGCCAGGAACACTTATGTGACTAATATTTTTTTTAGGTACTCCTAAAGCTTGTAATTTTGATATACAAGCTTCAGAAATTTTTTCTACAATTTTATTATTAAATCTAGATGATACTATCCCAATAGATAAACTTATTATTTCTTCTTTCATATTATCTTATTGAAAAATTATCAATCCTTTTTGTAAAGCATTTGAAATACCGAGAGCAATGGGAATTCCAACCACTAACCAAGCAACAGGTAGTAATATATTTTGAATACCAACATTTGTTTTAGTAGTAGCTATTAATGACTCGGTTTTCTGAGTAGCAATATTTTGTTCAGCCTTTAATTCTTGTTCGCTCATATGAAATTTTTTATTAACTGGTCGAATTAATAAATTAAGAATAAAGCCTAAAACTAAAAGCAAAGCTAGTATTTTAAAACTTGAATTATATGCTTGATCTGGAGGGATACCCAAAGCTAACTGATATTCACGAAGATAAGAAATAAGCATCGGACCAATAATACCTGCTAAAGACCAGGCTGTTAGCAATCTACCATGAATAGCTCCTACGTGCTGTGTACCAAAAATATCTGCTAAATAAGCTGGAATAGTTGCAAAACCGCCTCCATACATAGTGAGAATAACTAAATTAATTAAAACGAAAGTAGCAATATATTGATTTAATCCTGCCCATGGTGCTGACAAATATAGAGCTGTACCTAAGCTAAAAAATACAGCATATGTGAGCTTCCTCCCAAGAAAATCTGATGATGATGCCCAAAAGATTCTCCCAATAATATTAGCAAAAGATAATAATGCTCCAAATCCAGTTGCAACAGCTCCGATAATAAGTGGATCAAAACTACTTTTAGCTATTTCTTGAAACATTGGCTTTGCAACAGCCAAAACACCTATTCCTGCAGAAACGTTCAAACATAATACGCCCCATAAAAGCCAAAATTGAGGAGTTTTATGAGCAACATTCACATGAACATGATTTGCTGAAATCATTGTTGATGCTTTTTTTTCTGCTGGTTTCCAACCTTCGGGTTTCCAGCCTTCTGCAGGGACACGATATCCAAAGGCTCCTATAGTCATTGATACAACATAAATACAACCCATAATAAAAAATGTTTGAGCAACGCCATATGAGCTTATTAAGCTATCTCCTAAAGGCATACCGATCATTGCGCCGCCACCAAAGCCCATAATAGCCATACCTGTTGCAAGCCCCCTTCTATCTGGAAACCATTTAATTAGAGTTGATACGGGTGATATGTATCCTAAACCTAAACCGATGCCTCCAACCACTCCCATACCCAGCCAAATCAACCATAATTGATGCAATGAAGCACCTAATGAGGTAATCATTAGTCCTCCGCCCCAAGCAATAGCAGCTGCAAAACCAGCTTTTCTTGGGCCTGCTTTTTCAAGCCAATGACCAAAAAGTGCAGCAGACATCCCTAAAAATACTATTGCAATTGCAAAAGTCCAAACAACATCACTTCTTAACCAATCACACGAGGTAGTAAAAATTCTTTCAAAGAAAGTTACAGAAGACGCACATTCAGTTCCAATCAATTTTGTAAGTTCAGGCCAAAATATACTCACACCGTAAATCATACCTATAGATAGGTGAATAAATAATGCAGCCGGTGGGACCATCCATCTATTAAACTCTTTATCTGCAATAATTTTATCTTTAGCTAATATGTCAAACATAAAAAATCCTTAAAATTCGTAAAACAATAATCATAAGCTATTTTTTAATAATTATCTTAGCCTTTTTAAAATTTTTGTCATATAATTGTCATACAATTGTCATATAATTAAAATTTAATTACTTTAAGGCTTTATAAAATGGCAGCAAATATACTTGTAGTAGAGGATGAAAGCTCTATATTGGAATTAATATCTTTAAATCTTCATCAAGCTGGATTTAATCCAATTCGAGCAATTAGTGCTGAATATGCCAATAACTTAGTTAAAGAAACAATACCTGATTTAATAGTTCTCGATTGGATGCTTCCTGGAATGGATGGGATTGAATTTGCCAAAAGATTAAGAGCAAATTCAACAACTAAAAATATTCCAGTTATTATGCTGACTGCAAAAAATGAAGAAGACAATAAAATAAAAGGTTTGGATGTTGGTGCTGACGATTATCTAACAAAACCTTTCAGCCCAAGAGAATTAATTGCTAGAATAAAAGCATTACTAAGAAGGAGAAGTCCTGAACTAGTCAATGAGCCTATAAAAGTTAATGGATTAGTTCTTGATCCTGGCTCACATAAACTTCAAGCCAATAACAAAAATATAAATATTGGTCCCACCGAATTTAAAATACTACATTTTTTTATGAAAAATACTGAGCGTGTTTATAGTAGGAGTCAAATTCTTGACAAAGTATGGGGTAATAAATCAGTAATAGACGATAGAACAGTTGATGTTCATATAAAAAGATTAAGAGAAACTTTAAATAATTCTGGCCACGATAAATTAGTACAAACAGTAAGAGGTGCTGGTTATAGATTTTCTAAAGACTAAACAAAGCGATCAAATCCTAGTTATAATTAAAATTAACAAATTCAAATAAGAGATAAAATTTTGCAAGATATTCGTTGGAGCATATTCTGGTTTTTTTTAATAGAAATAATTTTGTTTCTAATTATTTCTAATATCTATTCAAATAAAATTGGATTAATAATCTGCTTAGCTTTCATGAGTTGTTATTTGATTATGCACATGTATTGGATTTTTAGGCTAAAAAAATGGCTTAATAGCCCATCTTTGTCGAACCTTCCTCATGGAACTGGAATTTGGCAGCAAATATTTACTAAACATTATCAAGTCTTTAAAAAAAATAAGAACTCAAAAAAAGAACTTGTTTCAGCATTGGAACAATTTACTCAAGCCGCAGAAGCATTAGTGGATGGAGTTGTTGCTTTAAATGAAAATAATGAAATTATTTGGTGTAACAATAAAGCTAAAATAATGTTTAATTTAAACATTAAAAAAGATACTGGGCAGCCTATTAATTATATTTTCAGAAACACAGAACTAATCAATTACCTTGAAAAGGCAAACTTCGACGAATCAATTAAAATAAATTTAGATTCAAACTTAAAAAAAGCTATTGAAGTAAAAATTTTATTATTTGGTGAAAAACAAAAAGTCTTAATTGCTAAAGATATAAGTCAGGCAATTAAGATTGAAGCCACCAGAAAAGAATTTATTTCTAATGTTTCTCATGAATTAAAGACTCCATTGACAGTAATTTCTGGATTTATCGAAACATTAGAAGATATGGCTGAATTTAAAGATAAGAATCACAAAAAAATATTAAAAATGATGGGTAGTCAAGCTTTTAGAATGACAAAGCTTGTTGATGATTTATTATTATTATCGAATGTTGAATCAAACCTATTCCAGAATCGATCTGAAAAACTACAAATTAAAATTATGATTAAGAAAATTAAAAAAAGCATTTCATCTATAGATAATAAAAAACACAAAATCAAATATCTTATTAATGAAAATCTAAATATATATGGATCAAAAAAAGAAATTGAGAGTGCTTTTTATAATCTAATTACAAATGCAATAAGATATACTGAAAATAATGGTTCCATATCTATTAGTTGGGGATTAATAAATGGATTGCCTATTTTTGAAGTTAAAGATAATGGATGTGGAATTGAACAAAAGCATATAGATAGAATTACCGAACGATTTTATAGAGTTGATCCAGATAGAAGTAGAGATACTGGAGGAACTGGTCTTGGATTATCAATAGTGAAAAATATTATAAAACAACATAATGGAGAATTAAAAATTACTAGTGAAGTTGGTAAAGGGAGTTCATTTAAATTAATTTTTGATAAAGAATCAATTATTTAACAAAATGAAAATTTTATTACTTTTTTTTATTTTTTTAATCTGCAGTTGTTCCGGCTCAACTCTTCAAAAAAAAGATTCAACCCAATACGACAAAGGATCAATAAATCAGTTTGGTAAATCAGATTTTGATCGAATGGCTGACTATGAAATTAGAGAAAATATAGAAAGTTTAAAAATACTAATGCTGAAATTCTATAAAAAAAATCCTAATCAACTAAAAAAAAGTACTTCAGATAATGCAGAAAAAATGACAAACTGGGTATTTAATGGTGATCATGATTGGAAATTCAAAAGAATAGATTACGCACAAGATATAGATGCACTTAATCAAGTTTTTGACCATAACTTCAAAGGAGATAGAGTTTTATCATTAATTACTGGTCTATACACTATGCTTATTAAAGCGCATGGAGACAAAACTGATTTTTATATTTTTGATTCACTTGATCCTCAGAAAATATATAATGCATCTAGAAATATTGAAATAATTGTTTGGAAATTAGCAACAAAAAAAAATAAGAAAGGACAACCTTTTCTTTTATCAAATGAAATCAATCCTTCAGAATCTAATTTATCTTTTGAAAGAGAGTTTGGGAAAATAATTGGCCGTACTGATTATTTTGCATTTACCCTCTCAGAGAAAACAGAAAGAACTGTAACAAGAGTAATACAAAACTTTACCACAGGAATTTTTTTACCTTTTTAGTTATAAAAGAATTCTTTCAATTCCACCTTTATTCACTTTATCAACATACTCTTCTAACCAATTTTTCCCTAAATTATGTTTGGCGAGTTCAACCACAATATAATCAGTGGTTGTATTAGTATCATCACCATATCTTGCTAGACCTTGAAGACATGAAGGACATGATGTAAGAATTTTTACAGGCTTTTGAATGTCTGTCGTTTTAGGTAACTCTTTTAATCCTTTTTCTATCTCTTCTTGCTTTCTCATTTTTACTTGAGAAGCTACATCAGGCCTAGCTACTGCAAATGTACCTGATTCGCCACAACACCTATCATTCAGAGGTACAACTTGATCCATTAGTGAATTTGTTACTTTATCTGGAGAATAGGTTTTCATGGGGCTATGACATGGATCATGATACATATATTGTTGGCCATTAATTCCCTTCATTTTAACTCCTTTTTCCATTAAATATTCATGGATATCAAGCAATCGACAACCTGGAAAAATTTTTTCAAATTCATATTTTTGTAATTGATCCATACATGTTCCACAAGAAACAATAACTGTTTTAATATCTAAATAATTTAAAGTATTTGCTACTCTATGAAATTGAACTCTATTATCAGATGTTATCTCTTGGCCTTTATCATGATCGCCAGACGAAGTTTGTGGATAACCACAACATAAATAACCTGGTGGTAACACTGTAATTGCACCAACGTTATATAACATTGCTTGAGTAGCAAGACCAACTTGAGAAAATAATCTTTCAGAACCACAACCCGGAAAATAGAATACAGCTTCAGAATCTTCATTTACTCCATCTATATTTCTAATAACAGGAATTACCTTATCATCTTCAATCCCTAACAAGCCCCTTGACGTCTTAGTTGGCATGTCTTTTGGCATCGGTCTATTCATAAAATGAATTACTTGGGTTGTAATTGATGATTTTCCAACAGTTGATGTTGGAGAATTTTTTGAGAAATTAGTTAAACCAATTTTTTTAAAAATAGAATGGGACCATCTCTGAAACCTATACCCAACATCCACCATAAACTTTCTCATCAATTTAATTGTTAGGGGATCTTTTAAATTTAAATAAGTCATGGCCATTAAAGTACCAGGACTAAAATGTTTTTTATTCTGCACCCTTAAAAAATTACGCATAGCTATAGAAACATCACCATAATCAATATCTACTGGGCAGGGTGAAAGGCATTTATGACAAACAGTACAATGATCTGCTACATCATTAAATTCATCAAAATGTTTAAGTGAGACTCCCCTCCTAGTTTGTTCCTCATAAAGAAATGCCTCTATTAATAATGATGTTGCTAAAATTTTATTTCTTGGGCTATAAAGAAGGTTTGCTCTAGGAACATGAGTTGTACATACTGGCTTACATTTCCCGCACCTTAAACAGTCACTTATAGAATCTGCAATTTCACCAATTGCAGATTGCTCCATAATAATTGACTCTTGCTCAAGTAAACCAAAACTAGGAGTATAAGCATTACTTAACCCTGAGCCATGCATTAATTTACCTTTATTAAAGTGCCCATTAGGATCAACTTTTGCTTTATAACTTGCAAAAGTATTAATTGTTGATTCGTCAACAAATTCCATTTTTGTTATACCAATACCATGCTCGCCAGAAATAACACCATCTAAACTTTTAGCTAAATTCATAACTCGAGCGACAGCTTTATGAGCATCTTTCATCATTTCATAATCATCTGAGTTAACTGGAATATTACTATGAACATTTCCATCCCCTGCATGCATATGTAAAGCAATGAAAACACGAGATTTAAGAACTTCTTGATGAATATTAGTTATTTTTTTAAAAACTGATTCAAAATCACGACCAGAAAAAATTTCATTTAAAGGTTCTTTTAATTCTAATTTCCATGAAATTCTAATTTCATGTGATTGAATTGCTTCAAATAAAGTTTGATCATTTATTCTTTCTTTTTCTTCAATAAATTTTTCAAGATTTTTTAATGGAATATCAAGATTTGAAAGAAAATAAATCCATTTATCTTGGACAGAAGTTAAAAGTGATAAAGCTAATTGTTTTTTATTTTCTAATAGTTGAATATCAATAGTTTCGTTTTCAAAACTTCCAGAAATATTTTCTATATAAAGGCATAATTCATGAATAAGTTTTAATTTATTATTAATTGATAATTCAACATTGATTCTTTCAATGCCATTTGAATAGTCTCCCAAATTATGCAAAGGAATAACAACATCTTCATTAATTTTGAATGCATTAGTATGTTTGGCAATTGCTGCAGTTCTTGCCCTATCAAGCCAAAATCGTTTACGTGCCTCTTTTGATACAGCAATAAAACCCTCCCCATCTTTTGTATTTGAAATTTTTACTATTTGTGAAGCAGCCTGACCAACAGCATCTTCATCGTTACTTGCAATATCTGCAATTAGAACCATCTTTGGCCTTGCAGTTTGGGTTGATTTTGTAGTGTAACCTACTGCTTTAATATATCTTTCATCTAAATGCTCCAATCCAGCTAATAGAACACCGTCTAAATTATCTATATAATCTTTAATTTCTATGATTGTTGGAACTGCTTGAGAAACTTTACCAAAAAATTCAAGGCAAATTGTTCTTATATTTTGAGGCATTTTATGAAGAATAAAAGTTGCGGAAGTAATAAGTCCGTCACAACCCTCTTTCTGAATACCTGGCAACCCGCTTAAAAATTTATCTGTAACATCCTTACCTAATCCAATTTTTCTGAAACTTTTACCAGGAATTTCTAGTATCTCTGGTTCAATTTTAGGAATTTCACTACTACTTGAAAATCTTGTGATTTTAAAACGTGCTTTATGAATATCATGAATCTTACCTAAGTTGTGATCTAATCTTTCAATGAATACCCAATTTCCTTCTGGATCAACCATCCTCCATGATGCTAAATTATCAATTGCTGTACCCCATATTACAGCTTTTTTTCCACCTGCATTCATAGCAACATTTCCACCAATACAACATGCATCAGCAGATGTAGGATCAGTAGCAAATTCTAGGCCTGCACCAGAAGCTAAATCCATTGCCCTTCTTGTTACGACACCAGCTCCACAATGAATAGTAGGTATTGCTTTATCAACACCTGGTAAATTTTTATATTCTATTTCACCTATATAATCTAATTTTTCAGTATTAATAACCGCTGAAAATGGAGTTAATGGAATAGCACCACCTGTATAACCAGTTCCACCTCCTCTTGGAATAATTGTTAATTCTAAAGCTATGCATTCTTTCACAAGTGCAGAAATTTCTTCTTCAGTATCAGGATTTATCACAACAAAAGGATATTCAACCCTCCAATCTGTTGCATCCGTAACATGTGACACTCTGGCCAAACCATCAAACTGTATATTGTGTTTTTTTGTGTGCCGCTTTAAACGAGACAATACTTGTTTTCTTAATTTCTTAATTTTTTTAAATTCTGATTCAAATATTTTGATTGCAGATAATGCTGCAGTTGTTAATTGAGCTACTTTCATATTACCAAAACTTCTGTCTTCTATTGATTGAACTCTATGATGCATTGCATGAATAAGCATCTTCAGTCTTTTAGGATTTTCTAAAAGATCATCTTGAAGGTATGGATTTCTATTTACAACCCAAAGATCGCCTAAAACCTCAAATAACATTTTTGCTGAATGACCTGTCTTTCGCTGTGACCGTAATTCTTCTAAAATTAACCAGATTTCATCACCAAGAAAGCGAATTACTATTTCTTTATCTGAAAATGATGTGTAATTGTAGGGAATTTCGCGCAAACGATTTGAAAACTGTGATTCAGCTTTTGTGTAATCAGTTGATATAGGTACATTCATTAAGTTTTCTGCGCTATTCCAATTAGGGTTATTGTACATTTTATGAGAAAATTTATCTCAATTATTAAGAACATTTTTTATAGGTAAAGTTCATGCTTTGGATAAAAGCTTTTCATATTATTTTTATGGTCACTTGGTTTGCAGGTTTGTTTTATTTGCCAAGATTATTTGTGTACCATGCAATGACAAAAGATAAAATTAGTCATGAAAGATTTATTGTAATGGAAAAAAAATTATTCTATGGAATTATGACACCAGGTGCATTAATTACTCTTGTTTTAGGTTTTTGGTTATGGATAGAATATGACTTTAATGGGGCTTGGCTTAATTTAAAATTATTGTGTGTTATTCTCCTTATTTTTTATCATTTTGCTTGTCTTAAATATTTAATTGATTTTAAATTGAATAAAAATAAACATACACACGTTTTTTATCGCTGGTTCAACGAAGTTCCTGTAATACTTCTTTTTGCAATAGTTATACTAGTTGTGGTGAAACCTTAATGAGTAATATATTAATTTGCGGATCAATGGCGTACGACTCAATAATGGTTTTCAATGATTACTTTAAAAATCATATTCTACCTGATCAAATTCATAAATTAAGTGTTGCATTTTATGTGCCAGAGTTAAAAAGAAACTTTGGAGGAACTGCAGGGAATATTGCATATAATTTATCATTACTTAATACCTCTCCTTTGATTATGGCAACAGTTGGAGAAGATTTTCAACCATATGTTGAACGTTTAAGTAAACATGAAATTAATCAAGATTATATAAAAATAATTCCAGCAACATTAACGGCACAGGCCTACATAACAACTGATTTAGATGATAATCAAATAACTGCTTTTCATCCTGGTGCTATGACTCAATCACATAAAAATAGCATTAACTCTATTGTCGAAAATATTGATTTAGCAATTATTGCGCCAGATGGAAAAGATGGAATGATTCAACATGCTAATGAGTGTGTTAAAAAAAATATCCCATTTTTATTTGATCCAGGGCAAGGAATACCTATGTTTGATAAGGATGAGTTAAAGCTCTTTATAGATCAAGCTCGTTATATTGCTTTAAACGACTATGAATTACAACTTATTTTAGATAAAACATCCTTTAATCTCAATGATTTAACTAATTCTGTTGATGCTTTAATAGTTACAAAAGGTTCTAAAGGTTCAGTAATCTATTCTAAAAAAGATAAAATTAATATAGAAGCTATACCAGTTGAAACTCCAGTTGACCCAACAGGTTGTGGTGATGCATTTAGAGCAGGGTTGATTTATGGAATTGTAAATAATCTTGATTGGGAAAAATCTGGGAAACTTGCTTCAGTTATGGGGGCAATTAAAATAAAATATCAAGGAGGTCAAAATCATTCAGCAAAAATTTCAGAAATTGAAAAACTTTTTGGAAGTCAACTAAACTAAATCTCTTAGATCAGCACTTATTGATATGATTTTTTTTTCTTTAAAGCTATATGCACTAAGTTTACGTCCCCACACACAACCAGAATCTAAAGTAATTCCATTTAAATAGGATTGTATTCCAATTGCAGACCAATGACCTGATAAAACAAATTCATTTCTTTCTTCAGCAGGATAAAGATACCAAGGAATAAGATTGGGAGGTAAGTCATTAAGATCTTTTTTAAAAGAATAGTTAATAGAGCCATCTTTATTTAAAGTTCGCATTCTTGTTAATGAATTAACTGTGAATCTTAAACGATCCTCTCTTTTATAATTTTTATTCCATTTATTTGGGAAATTTCCATACATATTTTCTAGAAAATTCTTTGGGTTTTTATTTAACTCTAAACTTACTTCGTTTGATAATTTTTTTGTATACTCTGAAGACCATGAAGGCGGGATACCTGCATGAACCATTAAAAAATTTTCATTACCATAAACTAATGGCAAAGATAAAAGCCAATCAACATATTTAGATAAATTCTTATCACTTAGGATAGTCTCAATTGTATCTTTATTACCAATTGATTTAGCTTTTAATGCAACTGCTAAAAAATGAAGATCATGATTTCCTAAAACAACTTTAATATTTTTTTGGTTTTTATAGCACCAATCAAGTACCTCTAACGAACCTTTTCCCCGATTGACCAAATCGCCCACTAACCAAAGCTCGTCTTCTCTTGTATTGAAGTTTAAGGCGTTTAATAAAGATTGAAGTGAAAAAAAGCACCCTTGAAGATCGCCAATAGCATAAATTGACATCTAGATTTTATAACTTACCTCCGGATGCATTCGCCATTGAAATTACAGCTGCAGCAACCTCTTCATCAGTAAGTTTTGCATTACCTCCTTTCGCTGGCATCATTCTTATACCATTGATAGCATTCTTGATAAGTAAGTCTTTTCCTTGAGCAATTCTTGGGGCCCATTGTTCAACATCTCCAATTTTTGGAGAACCCATTAAGCCCGTCGTATGGCACATAGCGCAATTAGATTTAACAATTTTATCACCCACCATAGAATTAGATGGCTCTTTTTTAGATTCTTCATTAGTTGCTGTTTCTCCAGCAACTGCCACTTCAGCAACTGGCTTCATATTTTCTTGTGAATCTTGCTTAACAACCTTCGAATCATTTGATTGACCAAAATTATATTTAGTTGTGGCTGCGACAATAACAATAATTGCTCCAACTAAACTTCCAACAACAACCAGAATTGTTTCAAAAATGTCTTTTAGTTTTCTTTTTTCACTCATAAATCTTCCTTCTTACAAAATTAAACAAAAATAAATTTAAAATAATGATCAATCAAAAATGCTGTAAATATTAAACCAAGATACAATATTGAATATCTAAAAATTTTCATGGATAGTTTATCAGAATAATTCCTATAGAGCATCACTACATAATAAAGAAAAATAGCGTTAAGTATAGTTGCGAAAAATAAATAAATTAATCCTGTCATACCAACACTAAATGGCATCATAGTAACAATCACTAAAATTATTGTATAAAGTACAATATGTAATAAAGTAAATTTTTCTCCGTGAGTAACTGGCAACATTGGCATACCAACTTTAGCATATTCAACTCGACGGTATAGGGCTAAAACCCAAAAATGTGGTGGTGTCCAACAAAAAATAATCAAAAATAAAATCCAAGCTTCAGGAGTAAGATGATTATTAACCGCGGCCCATCCCAATACTGGTGGCATTGCACCAGAGGCTCCTCCTATAACTATATTCATAGGCGTCGCAGGTTTTAGAAAAATTGTATAAATTACTGCGTAAGCAAAAAAAGTAACTGCTGTAAGCCACATCGTTAAGAAGTTAACAAAATAAAAAAGAATAAATAATCCCAACCCCCCTAAAATAGTAGCAAAGAAAAGAGTCTCATCTTGAGATACTTTACCCATTGGAAGTGGTCTACCCCGTGTTCTTGCCATTCGAGCGTCAATTTTTTCTTCGATAAGACAGTTAAAAGCTGCTGCAGAACCAGACACAAAAGCAATCCCAATAATTGCACTAATCAATATGTTTAATGGAACCATTCCTGGAGTAGATAAAAACATTCCAATTACTGCAGTAAAAACTATTAAAGCATTTACTCTTGGCTTACAAAGAGTAAAGAATGATTTAAAATTCTCAACAGAAAAATAACTTTTTATAGATATTGCTTTAATCATATTGCGGCGTAATTCTTGAATTAATTATAGTAGTTATTATAACCAATAATGCAGCTAGTAAGTTATGTAGAGTAGCTAAAAATAATGGTAAGTAAAAAACTAAATTAGCTATTCCTACAATAATTTGGAAAAATAATACCAATAGAAGAATATTTCGATAGAAACTTGCAGATGGATATTCTTTTAATAAAAAAGCTACAAAAATAAAATAAACAGTAAGTATTATTGCACCAACCCTATGGACCCATTGAATAGCTTGAAGAGCCTGAATAGATAAGCCCTCTCCCGACGTTGTCATCCCAAGTTCACGAAAAATATTAAAACCATTCTTAAAGTCCATATCTGGAAAAAATGAGCCATGACACGTTGGAAAATCTGTACATGCAAGCGCTGCATAATTTGTGCTGGTCCAACCTCCAAGCATAATTTGAAAAAATAACAAAACCAAAGAAAATCGAATAAAGGGCGTTATTTTAGGATTAATTATGACGCTGTTACTAATGGCGCCGATATGTCTATGAGTCATATAAGTAAGTAATCCTAAAATAGTCATGCCTCCAATTAAATGTGCAGTAACTATAATTGGTTTTAACAACTCAGTTACTGTCCACATTCCTAAAGCAGCTTGAAAAGTGATTAACACCAATATACTTAAAGGTAAAATAAATTTTACTTTAATCTCATCACGGATTTTATAGGCAAGAATTGTAATTAATAAAACTAGCAATCCAAGAGTCCCAGCTAAATATCTGTGAATCATTTCTATCCACGCTTTACCAACTTCCACTATACTGCCTGGGTATGAAGTCTGAGCTTCTTTAATCGCAATTTCACTTTCAGGTACTGTAAGAGTCCCGAAACAACCAGGCCAATCAGGGCAACCCAGTCCAGCATCGGTCAACCTAACGTAAGCACCAAAAACAACAACACATAAAGTTAAAAATGTAGAAAATAAAAGCAATCGCTGAAAGAAAATCAAATTTATTTCATCCTTAATTATAAGTTTATTAATGTAGAATACTCGTACTAACTTTTATAACAATGTTGACTTTAAATAAAACTTAAGATTTTAAAAGAGCCCAAAACTTTAAAATAAAAAATTATGAATAAAAAAATCATTTTATCTTCATTAGTAATTTTTTTGACTAGCTTGTATTTAATTAGTTTCCAAAAAGAAACCATTAGTAATTTAAATATGACTTCAATTCAAGGAAAAAAAATAACTTCAAATGATCTTTTAGGTAAAGTTGTATTAGTTAATTTTTGGGCAACTGACTGTCCAAGTTGTATAGCTGAAATGCCAGATTTGATAAAAACATACAATAAATATAAAAAACAAAATTTTGAGTTGATTGCGGTATCAATGTTCTATGATCCGCCAAGTCGTGTTCTAAGTTTTTCAAAAAACAACAAACTTCCATTTTCAGTAGTTTTAGATCTAGATAAAAAAATTGCATCTCAATTTAATGAAGTCACATTGACGCCAACTTCTTTTCTAATCGATCATGAAGGAAAAATAATAAACAAAATTATTGGAGAAATAAATTTCGATGAATTTAATGGTTTATTAGAAAAAGCATTAAAAGAATCTACTTCGAATTCTTAATAAGTTTTTCGATATCTTTGATAATACCCTTTGGTTCAGTGCCTTGTTGATATTGCATCATTAAAAAACCATATGGATCTATCAAAAAAATAGGATTATTTTGATCTGTAATATAGTTTTTAAATTTTTTAGTTAACGATTGGTAATTTTTATCATTGCTGTCAATATACTTCTGTCCAGGATATAAATTCCCTAATTCATCAAGATTAGTTGGTTCATTTAAGATTACAAGTCTTTCAACTTTATTTCTATCTTCTCCCAAAGCTAGTCGGATTTGTCTTAACTGATAATATCTTTCTTTACATAAATCATCACATATTTTCTTTTGTACAAAAGCCAAAATCCATTTTTTATTAATTAAAATTTCATTCTTCGTTTTAATTTCTTTAGCTTTAATTTCACCTATATTAATAACTGGTTCAATTAATTTACCATGCTGTGTACCTATCGCATTTTTCTTAAAATCAGAATAAAAAACCAAATACCAAGATGAAACTATCGGTATGAAAAATAAAAGGGCAATGCCAACAAGGGTCAATTTACCTTTACTTTTTTGATTTAATTGCATTTTTTTTCCTAATCCCAAGTTTTATAAAAATAATTAATAAAGTTAAAGCAAAAGCAAACCACTGAAAAGCATAGCCATAATTTTTTTCTGAATCTGGAGCTGGTAATTTGAAAGTATTATAGTTTTCCTTATCAATTAAAGGATCAATATAAATCATATATGGCAATATATTAAATGTAAAAAAATATTTAAGCTCATCAAAATCTAACCTTTGCATTCTAAATAATGAAGAATTCATTGTCTCAATATTACTCTGCCCAAGCGTTATACCACTAGTAGGAAATTTAGCAATATATCCCTTAAGGGTCTTATCTCCATCAATATTTATAATATTTGGTATTAAATCTCGATTAGATAAATTAGGTTGCCATCCTCGATTAATCAAAACAACATGATTACCACCTTTAATTAAAAAAGGAGTTAAAATATTAAAACCAGCAATTTTATTAAAAATTTGATTATCAAGAATTATATTTTTTTTATTCAAAAATGAACCATTTAGTTCAACGCGCCTCCATAGTAGTAAGTCCTTTTCGTTTGTAGGATTTATTTTATTTAGATTTATTAAAGGTTGATCTTGGCGTGACGTATAATCAGAGTTAATATTATTTTTTTGGTTTGCTCTATCAAGTTGCCAAAAACCTAATCTAATAAAACAAATAAATGCGACTATAAACGCAATAGTAGGGATTAACGATAAATTAAATTCGTACTTCTTAAAAAACAATTTTTATCCTTTTTGGAGAACTAATGGATATATCAGTAGCTTTTAAATTTGTAATCATTTTTATTTTAATAATCATTCTAATTTCATTAACCAGAGGATTGCATTTTCTAATGAAGGATGATGATCAATCTGTAAAAATGGCAAAATCTTTAACTATTAGAATTGTGCTCTCAGTGTTACTTTTTATTCTAATTTTTGTTGGGTGGTCAATGGGCTGGATTTCACCAAACCATATTTAAAAAAAGCTACATTGAGTAGCTTTTTTTAGTTATATCCAATAAACAAATATAAATAAACCGAGCCAAACAACATCAACAAAATGCCAATACCAGGCTACAGCTTCGAAAGCAAAATGATCTTTCTTACTAAAATGCCCTTTAAGGGACCTAAAAAGAATCACAGCTAGCATAACAGCGCCCATAGTTACATGAAATCCATGAAAACCAGTTAATAGGTAGAAAGTTGATCCATAAATACCACTATCCATTTTTAAATCAAGATCATTTATTGCATGGGTATACTCTCCAGCTTGAAAATAAACAAAGATAAATCCTAATGCAACTGTTGCAAAAAGCCAGGCACTTAAAGCTTTTCTATTAGAATCTTTGAGAGCCCAATGAGCAAATGTGACAGTAACACCACTAGTTAATAAAATAGCTGTGTTAATTGCAGGGATTCCAAATGCAGGAATAACATCTTTATATTGAGTATAATTAGATGGGTCTGGCATAACATTCATTGGCCAGCTTGCCTGAAATGAAGACCATAAAAATTCATGTGTACCATTATGTCCTCCTTGACCTTCTCCACTGAGCCATGGAATCGAGAACATTCGAGCATAATAAAGTGCGCCAAAAAATGCTGCAAAAAACATTACTTCCGACAAAATAAACCAACCCATTCCCATTCTAAAACTCACATCAACTTGCTTACTATATTTACCTGCAATACTTTCTGAAATTACATCAGCAAACCAACCAGCAAACATATAAGTTAGAGCTGCTAAGCCAAGAATCAAAACATATGTGCCAGAATCGACGCCATTAAACATCATGGCGCTTCCTAAAAAAGTAATAAATAATGAGAGAGTTCCAACAATAGGCCACTTACTTCCATCGGGGATATAATATATTTCTTGACTTGCCATATGAATTTCCTATCTTAAAATTAAATTAATTTACTGCTACTTTCTTAACTCTAAAAAAAGTATAAGAAAGTGTCAACTCTTCCACACCTTCAGGTAATTCTTCATCAACTTCAAACCTAACCATCATTTCTTTGGACTCTCCAGATTTAAGTAGTTGATTTATAAAACAAAAACACTCGGCTTTCTTAAAATATAATGATGCAATTTGCGGAGAAACACTTGGTATTGCTTGTCCAACTATATCTTTATCATTTATATTCTTAACAGTATATACTGCTTCATAAAACTTACCTGGTTGAACCCTCATTGTTCTTTGATTAGGCTTAAGAGTCCATGGTAGATCGCCATTAATATTAGCATCAAACTGTACCTTTACTAAACGATCTGATACCACTACTTTTTCATTTACATTTTCAGTTACACGAATAGTTTTACCATTCAATCCTGTAATATTACAAAAAACATCATATAAGGGAACCATAGCATAACCAAAACCAAACATAAGTACAGTAAATAAAAATAAGCTTAATGTAGTTTTCTTTATACTTTTTTTATTAGCCATTAATAGCATGCATCAAAACAAAAAATCCATAAAAAAAACATGCGACTAAACCCAAAGTTAGCGCTAATCGCTTATTTTTTTTCTTCAATTGTTCTTCTGTATTATCCTTTTTTTCAACCATTAATAAATTATAGTTCAAGCATTTGCTTGGTTAACTTTGGCGGTTTTTCAAAGGTATGAAATGGTGCAGGGGATGGAACAGTCCACTCAAGTCCTTTTGCACCTTCCCAAGAAAGAGCCTTAGCTTTTTTACCGCCCATTGCACATTTAATAATGATGTAAACAAATAAAAGTTGAGATATGCCATATGCAAAACCACCAATACTTGAAATCATATTAAAATCAGCAAACTGAATTCCATAATCAGGAATTCTTCGAGGCATACCTGCTAAACCAAGAAAATGCTGTGGGAAAAATAAAACATTTGATGAGATCAAAGATAACCAAAAATGGATTTTACCTAAACGCTCATCGTACATATTTCCTGTCCATTTTGGCAACCAGTAATATGCTGCCGCCATCAATGCAAATATAGCGCCTGTAAGAAGTACATAATGGAAATGGGCTACTACAAAGTAAGTATCATGATATTGGAAATCTACAGGGGTAATACCAAGCATCAAGCCAGAAAACCCACCAATAGTGAATAAAATAACGAATGCTACTGCAAATAACATAGGGGTTTCAAAAGTCATCGAGCCTTTCCACATAGTAGCGATCCAATTAAAGACCTTAACACCTGTTGGAACCGCTATTAGCATTGTTGCATACATAAAAAATAATTCTGCTTTAATTGGAAGGCCAACAGTAAACATATGGTGCGCCCAAACAAAGAATGAGAGAATTGCAATAGATGCAGTTGCATAAACCATAGATGTATATCCAAACAATGGTTTTCTAGAAAAAGCTGGGATGATCTGAGATACGATTCCAAAAGCTGGGAGAGCTAAAATATAAACTTCAGGATGTCCAAAAAACCAGAAAATATGTTGGAATAGCACGGGGTCACCACCACCTGCAGCATCAAAAAAACTTGTTCCAAAATATTTATCAGTTAGTAACATTGTTACACCACCAGCAAGAACTGGTAGTGATGCGATTAGTAAGAATGAAGTAATAACCCATGTCCATACAAATAATGGCATCTTCATCAATGTCATACCAGGAGCACGCATATTAAATACTGTAGCAATAATATTAATTGCACCCATTATTGATGAAATCCCTAAAAAATGGACCGCAAAAATTAAAAATGGAAAAGCATTTCCTGTTTGCAAGACCAGTGGTGGATACATAGTCCAACCACCTGCTGGCCCTCCTCCTTCCATAAATAAGGTACTAATTAAAAGAGCAAATGCAAAAGGAAGAATCCAAAAACTCATATTGTTCATTCTTGGCAGTGCCATATCTGGGGCACCAATCATCAAAGGAATCATCCAATTTGCCAAGCCAACTCCTGCAGGCATAACGGCACCAAAAATCATAATCAAAGCATGAACTGTAACCATTGAATTATAAAACTGTGGGTCAACAAATTGAAGTCCAGGCTGAAATAGTTCAGCTCGAATAATCATAGCCATTGCACCACCAACAAAGAACATAGTTAAGGCAAATATTAAATAAAGAGTGCCGATATCTTTGTGATTAGTAGAAAAAAACCAGCGTTTAAAACCGGTTGGTTTATGATCGTGATGATCATCGTGTGCAAGTGTACTCATAATTTAATTCCCAAATTTAAAGTTAATTTTTATTTAGCCTGTGCTAGACCATCAATTTTTTTAGCTGAAGTCATTTTTTCTTTATTAAGATCGCCAGCTGTAATAATGTTTGGTTTTTTTCTTGCTTCAGATACTTCTTTCGCCTGAATAATGTCGCCAGTATTATTTCCCCAAGAATTTCTAGTAAAAGTCACAATTGAAGCAATATCTACATCAGATAGCTGCTCACCAAAAGCAGGCATCAATCCTTTTCCATAGATGATTTGATGAATATGTCTGAGTCTATTATCTGACTCAATCGCAATAGAACTTCCTGCAATAGCCGGAAATGCTCCTCTCATTCCTTCTCCATTTGCTTGATGACAAACTAAACATTGAGCTTTATATATTTTCTGGCCTTTAGTCATTAGTTCTTCCATCGATAAAACTATATCACTCGTATTTTTTGAGGCTTCTTGAGCTATCATTTTTTCATCAACCCAAGCTGTATAATCTTCCATCGAAACTGCTTTAACGACAATTGGCATATAGCCATGACCTGCTCCACATATTTCAGCGCATTTACCTCTATATGTTCCTGGTTTTTCTATAACTGCCCAATTATCATTAATAAATCCTGGGATCGCATCTCTTTTCCAACCAAGATCAGGAACCCACCAAGCATGAATTACATCCTGTGCAGTGGTTAGTATTCTTATTTTAGTTCCAACAGGTAAGACGATTGGTTCATCAACATCCATTAAATAATTTTCATATTCCATTGGATTTAAACCAGAATCTCGTACACTAACCTCTTTACTTTTGTCATCTAAATTACTGTAGATAGTTATACCTTCCCCAACACCATCCAAATAATCATATTTCCATTTCCACTGGGATCCAGTTGCTTTAATCGTAATAGCAGACTCAGATGTGTCATCCATTTTAATCAAAAGTTTTGTAGCAGGAATAGCTAGTGAAATAATTATAATTGTTGGAATGATTGTCCAGATGATTTCAACAGTAGTACTGTGAGAAAATTTAGCAGCTTTAGCCCCTTTAGATTTTCGATGATGAAAAATTGACCAAAACATTACTGCAAAAACCAAGATGCCAATAATGGTCACAACCCATAAAGTAACCATATGCATATTATAAATTTCTTGACTAATTGGAGTTGCTCCCTGTCGCAAATTGAGAGTCCAATCAGCTAATACATTTAGCGGTATAAAAAATAAAACTAAAAATAATTTTTGCAAACTTGATTTCAATTTGATTTACCTTTCATCATTTTGATTTGATTATTTTAACAATAGCGTATTTTTCTAAAACTTGAAGGATATTATCAGTTTACAAAAAATATATCAATTGCAATTCATACACTAATTTAACTTTTAATGAATATATTGACAACCATTTTCTTATAAAGTTTTAAGTATATTAAATAATTTTTTTCTATCCATCTCATTTACTCTTTCTGCAATTAAATATTTTCTTCCTTTTTTTGAAATTGAAATCTCCGAAGGTTGTAATTTAGTTGATGGTTTGTATTTAAATTCAGCCCACTGTTTAACAAATTCATACTCTTTAATATTTTTTCTATTTACAAAAGACACTTTAATATTAAGCTCGTCAATAATAACTTCCTCATAAAATGAACTTTTTAATGCAGTTATATATAAAGCGTAACCAAGAAAAATAACTTCGATTCCATAAAATGGGATAGCTAAATATAAATTAATCATACTTAATATTATTGCTATTATTAATATAAAGCTTGCGAAAATTAGATAAATTTTTTTAATTAGCTTCCATGGCATAGCTGGATTAGGTCTAATAATAATATGGTGCTTATTTTTATCTGAAATTTTATGTTCAATCATAATATATATTTAAGAGGCTATAAAAAAGTTATAATTCAATATTTAATTGGTGCCGAGAGCGAGAATCGAACTCGCACGCTATTGCTAGCGCTGGATTTTGAATCCAGTGCGTCTACCAGTTCCGCCATCCCGGCAAGATAGAGCGGCTATTATAACAACCAAAAATATTAAATGAATATTGATAAATTTAATTATAAGCTACCAAAAGAATTAATAGCCCAATATCCAACAAAAAATCGTGGTGACAGTAAGTTATTATTAACCAATCCATCTTTAGAAAACCTAAAAGATTTACATTTTAAGGATTTTGTTAAACTAATAAAACCGAATGATCTAATCATTTTTAATAACACCAAAGTAATTAAAGCTAGATTATTTGGTAAAAAAGAAACAGGTGGAAAAATTGAAATTTTGATCGAACAAGTTCTTGATAATCAAAAAGCATTGGCAATGATTAAGTCTTCAAAAAAGATAAATATAGGCATAAAAATTTTAATCTCAAATCATAATGTTATTGAAATTCTTGAAAGGAAAAAAGATTTATTTTTATTAGGACTTAATAAAGGATCATTTGATAAGTTGATGGAGCTAAATGGACATATTCCGTTACCCCCTTATATTAAACGTCCAGATGAGACCAAGGATAATGAAAGATATCAAACTATATTTGCAAAACATGAAGGTGCAATTGCAGCACCAACGGCTGGAATGCATTTTTCAAAATCTGATTTTAAATTATTTGATAAAAAAAATATAAACTATACTTTTTTAACCCTTCATGTTGGCTCAGGTACTTTTCTGCCAGTAAAAGTTAATAACATTGATAAACATGAAATGCATACTGAAAATTTTGAAATTAAGAATGAAACCAAGATTAAAATTGATATAGCAAGAAAAAATGGTGGGAGAATAATAGCTGTAGGTACAACGGTTTTGAGAGCTTTAGAAAGTGCATTTGTTAACAATAAAATTGTAACGGGCCACCAGAAAACTAAAATTTTTATAAAGCCTGGTTATAAATTCAAATTAGTTGATAGTTTATTTACAAATTTTCATCTACCTAAAAGTACATTACTTATGTTAGTGTCTGCTTTTGCTGGTTATAAATTTACACAAAAAATTTATAGTCATGCGGTTAAGAATAAGTATCGATTCTTTAGTTATGGGGATGCGATGTTTATTGAACAAAAATATAAAAAAAATGACTAACTCTTTTTATAGGAAATTAAAATGTTTAAAAATATATTTTTTCTAATTTGCTTAGTATTTTCTAATTTAAGTAATCTGCAAGCCGAAATAAATAAAAATGCTGAATTTATTTTTAAAATTCAACTTGCTAAAAAACCAACGACCAGACCACAAACTGTGGCTTACATTCCTGGAGAGAAAAAATATTATATTGCAGATGGAGGACTTGCTGCGCGAGGCTCCTCATATGAACCCCCAATGTCAAAATCTCTTGTTCACACTTATGATGAAAAAGGAAAATACATTGAATCTACAAGGCCTGGTTTTGATAATAGATCAATTTATTACAATGAAAATAACTTTAAACTTGAAACAATTACATATAATGTATCAACTGCAGCAGGATTTGCACCCATGACAGGTATATTTTCATTGAATTTAGATAAGAAAGGATTACTTACTGGTGACTCAGAAATAGTTTCCCAGCCAACTGCATCTTTTGGAAGTGCTGGTACTATGCCATCATACGATTCAAAAAATAATTTATATTATGCAAAACAGGAAAAATCTAATATCGTTTATGTTTTGGAAGCTAAATCGAAAAAATTAAAAAAAGAAATTAAATTAGATTACAAAACGCCAAAAGTTATGCATCACGATGTGGCGTCCCATTTTATTGCTTTTACAGGAAAAGTTGGTGAGGAATTAATATTATTAGATGTTGATAATAAAAGATTTCTTGTATATGACTTAAACGGAAAATTTAAAGGGGCAAGTGAACTTCCTAAATCCTTAAAAATAAGATCGCAAAATCATTTCAATGGTTTGGGTTATACCTTAAATGGATATTACTTTCTTTACTTAGATTCTGATGGTGAGCATGGATCCTACCATGCATACAAGGTGCTTAATTAAATCATTTAAGATTTTTTTTAAGAGATTCTAAATCAATTAATTCAGAATCTACATCTTGTCTTTTTTTATATTCAACTTTTTTTACTTCGTTGGTTTTGTCACTTATTGTTATTCGATGAGGAATACCTAATAATTCTGCCTCATTGAACATAACGCCTGGCCTCAGACCTCTATCGTCTAGAAGAACATCAAAACCTAAATCTATAAGTTCATGATAAATTGAATCTGTTATTTTTTTCACTTTTTCACTTTTATCATAACCAATAGGAGTAAGAATTATTTCAAATGGTGCAATAGCATTTGGAAATATAATACCTTTTTCGTCATGTCCTTGCTCAATTGCTGCAGCGACAATTCGTGATACTCCAATACCATAACATCCCATTAGTAAAGGTTTAGGTTTTCCTGATTCATCAATAAATTCTGCCTTCATAGCTTCAGAATATTTCGTACCTAATTGAAATATATGTCCAACTTCTATGCCTCGGCATTTTTTTAGTTTATCTTTTTCAGGATGATTTTTAGCGACTTCACTATTAGCTGCGAAATCAGTTTCTTCACTATAAACAAGCTCATCTTCTCCAGAATCCGCTAAAACATGAAATTCATGTGAGCCATCTCCACCTATAGCGCCATTATCAGCTTGAACAGCTCTAAAATTTAATCCGATTGTTTCAAAGATTTCGCTATATGTCTTATACATCTTTTCATAAGTATTTTTTAAACAATCTATATCACTATGAAAAGAATATGAATCTTTCATTAAAAACTCTCTTGCACGCATAACCCCAAATCTAGGCCTAATCTCGTCTCTAAATTTAGTTTGGATTTGGTATAAATTAATTGGTAATTGCTTATAACTATTTATTTCTTTTCTTACAATATCTGTGATGACTTCCTCATGAGTTGGGCCAAAACAAAAAAGACGGTCATGTCTATCTTTTATTTTTAACATTTGAGGTCCAAAAACATCCCATCGATCTGTTTCTTCCCATAGCTCTGATGGCTGCACTGCAGGCATAAGTAATTCAACTCCCCCTGCTTCGTTCATTTTCGTTCTTATTATAGATTCTATTTTTTTTAAAATCCTTAATCCCATTGGCATCCAACTGTATAGTCCTGAACCAAGACGTCTAATTAATCCTGCTCGAATCATCAATTTATGACTAATTAATTCAGCTTCAGCTGGAGCTTCTTTTAAAGTGGAAATAAAAAATTTAGATGCACGCATAATTATAATTTCATTGGTTTATTGATTCTAATAGATCTTTAATATCTTGCCATAATTTTCTTTTTTTCTCTGGATTTTTAATCATTTCATAGAGTGAAATAGAAACAATATATGGAATAATTAATTCTTTTTTATCAAATTGTCTTTCTATACCTTGCTCGAGGAATATTAAGCTGTGAGCAGATTTAATTTTAAGTTCCACTTCAGATTGTTTAATTTGTTTTATATCATTTAATTGATCTGAATTATTAGATAATGTATCGAGATATGAACAAATTCTTATAAATAAATTAAGCTCATTTTCATTGGATGAATTATAAATAGGGGCTATTAAAAGGTAATTAATATTTTGTAAAACAATTTTCTTTAAATAAAATCTTAAATCATCCGAAGCAAGTTCTTTTTTAACTACTTCTTTTTTTGAAGCAGACAGCCAAATAGGACTTAAGCCCAATTCTTCCATAATTATCGAGTTGTCTAGTAAATCTCTAGTCATAAAGCTAAGCCCATTAAAATTGCATCTTCTTTTCCATCTATAATTTTATAATAATTTTTACGAATTCCAATCTCATTAAATCCCTTTTTTTCGTATAATCGTATTGCACTAGAGTTTGATGCTCTGACCTCAAGAAAAATATCATGAATATTTTTTTTTCTGCATTCCTTAAAAAGATTTTCAATCATTAACTGACCAAACCCCCTTTTTTTTAATTCTAGCCTCACAGTAATATTTAATAACTGACACTCTTCATCCGAAAATAAGGCAATATAATAACCAATAATATTACTTTGATTTTTTAAAACTCTAAATAAATTTTTGGCATTATATGCATCAGTAAAATTTTTTTTAGTCCATGGGGTTAGATGACTTTTATTTTCAATACTGACAATCTCATCTAAATCCTCTTTTTCATAAAATTTTATTTTATTATATAGATTCATTAAAAATTACTTTTGTTTCAATCTTTCTTTTGTAGTTTGGGCAACTTTATTTCTAATATATATTGGATCTGCATTTTTTAAGTGAAATTCTTTAGCGAACTGACTTTTAGAAAGCATACCTATTGGACCTGCTAATGAACATTTATCCTTAAAAAACTCCAAATCAATCCCACCATATTGTAATTTCAAATTTTCTTTATATGAGATCAAACCAGAACCAATAACCATAGCTTTTTTTATATCGGGTAATTTGGGTAATTCTGAAGGGTTAAAAAGCCCTGGTTCTATAATTGGAACAATAGTTTCATTTTTCTTTTGATATATTCCTAAATAAACTTGGCCCATTCTTGCATCAATACATGAAATAGAGTTTTCATGCATTGATAACCAAGCCAAAGCTTCAAGAGTATTAACACCAACAATAGGTAAATTATTAGCATAAGCTATTCCATAAGCAATGCCACAAGTAATTCTAATTCCAGTAAAAGAACCAGGCCCAGCTCCAAAAGCAACAGCATCTATATCATTTATTTTTAAATCATTTTCACTTAAAAGTTTTTTTATTTGTGGAAGAATATTTTCAGAATAATCTTTACCTGAAGGAAAGCTCTTCTCAGCTACCAATTCCTTAATTATTAATGCAATTGAAATATTTTCAGTGCAAGCATCTATAGATAAAATTTTCATCAATACATTATAAATGGTTTAAAAAGTCTATTACATCTTCTTGATTTCTTGTTCTTTTAAAACTGGGTAGGCTTTGCCAAAAGCTTCTCCCGTAGGGCTTAGATATTATGCGTGAATCACAAATCATCAACACCCCTTTGTCTTCCTCATCTCTTATTAATCTTCCTGCACCCTGTTTTAAAGAAATAATAGCCTTTGGTAATTGAAATGTCATAAATGCATTAATTCCTTGAGCTGAAAGCAAATTTATTTTTGATTCAAAAATTGGATCGCCTGGCGACTGAAATGGTAGTTTATCAATGATTACTAATGAAAGTTCTTTTCCTCTAACATCCACTCCCTCCCAAAAACTTAAAGAGCCGATTAAAATAGCATTTCCATGATATTTAAACTGTTCTAATAATTTAATTTTAGAGCTTTCCCCCTGAGTTAAAATTGGATAATTAATGTTATTTTTTTCAAATTTATCTTTTAACAAACTCTTGATTTCGTTCATTGATTTTATACTGGTTGATAAAATAAAAGTTCTACCTTGTGCAGCCAGAATAATGGGGTAAATCTTACCTACCAAATGATTATTAAATAATCTACTTGATACATCGGGCATGTCTTCAGGTACATATAAATAAGCATTTTTTGAATAATTAAAAGGGCTTTTTAGTAATTCTGTTTTTGCATTTTCTAATCCCATCAATGATTGAAAATGATCAAAGCTTGCATTAGCCGCTAAAGTTGCCGAAGTAAAAATCCAAGAGGCTTTATTCTTTTCTTGAAATTCTCTAAAACTATCTGCAATACTGATTGGAGTGACATTAAACTGAACAGATTTAAAAAAAATATCAGCCCAATGGACATAACTTTGGTCTTCATAATTTATCCATTTCTTTAATTTATTGATAATCTCTTCTGTTCTTTCTTTAAGATTTTTAAATTCTGTATCTTGTTCGCTATATTTGTCAAAAAATCTACAAAATTTGTCGAGATGGTCTATCAAGTTGTTTATTTTATCTTTAAAAAAATCTAGTTTTTCTATTTTCTCAATACCAACTCTATAATTCCGTTTATCAAAATATACATTTATTGAATTTGTTGAATCATTTATTAGTCTTGATAATTCAATTAATTTTTCTTTATCCTTAAGATGTTTCAAAAGAATTTGATTAGCATCTTGCACAAGATAAAGAATTTGATTAGTAGAAATATTTTCACCTAAAAAGATAGGAGCAATCTGAGGGATTTGATGAGCTTCATCAAAAATAACTGTATCAGCTTTAGGAAGAATTTCTGATAAATCTGCATCTTTTAGAACAAAATCAGCAAAAAAAAGATGATGATTAACAATTACAATTTCTGAAGCAATTGCTTTTTTTCTTGCTTTTACTACAAAACAGCTTTTAAAAAATTCGCAATCTTGGCCTAAACAATTATCTTTAGTAGAAGTTACAAATGGCCATATAGTAGAAGTTTCTGGAATAGTATTAAACTCTGATATCTCCCCAACTTCACTATGGTCTGCGATTTTTTTTATTTCATGAATATATTTAGCATCTTCTTTATTAAGAAATTGACCTTCTAATAATGCATTTTCCATTCTTAATTGACATATATAATTTGATCTACCTTTTAGAATATTGATTTCAACTGGGATTTTAAGAGCATTCCGTATTGTTGGAATATCTTTTAAAAAAAGTTGGTCCTGCAGATTTTTAGTTGCTGTTGAAATTACAACTTTTCCTCCATTCATCAAAGCCGGCACTAAATAAGAAAAAGTTTTACCTACCCCAGTCCCAGCCTCAATAATTAAAGAATCTTTTTCCTCAATGGCTTCATTTACAATTTTAGCCATCTTAAGTTGGTCCTCTCTTTCATGAAAATTATCTATTATCTCGCTAAGAGGTCCTGGATTTTTGAAAAATTCTTCAATTGTTAATTCTTTTTTCATTAATCTTTAGATCTAACATCGCTATGACCCAGAGTCATTGATGGATTGACAACATCTCTTATTCTTTGCTTCATAAGCTTTAAATCAATAAATTTACCTTCTTTTTTTCTTGAAAATATCATCACATTTGAACATCTAATTTCAAATTTACCGTTTCTGTCAGGAACTAAATTAATAGAACTTATGTCAGATTCAAATGTGTTGATAAACTCTTGTGATAACCATGATGCACGGGTTAACCAACCACACTTTGTACAGAAATTTATTTTTATAATGTGTTTTTTCATACTTTAATTCTTTTCTGATACATTATGTCCATGTTTTAATGTATATTCTGGATTATAATTTATAAATACTAAGACGAAAGTTTAATATGCGCACAAAAATGGAAAAATTTTTATTAATATTTGGTGGAGCCTTAATAGGTATTCTCATCAGTATTAATTTACCAGTCTTTGCTGATAAGACAAAATCTTCTAATCTTCCAATTGATGATCTCAGAACTTTTGCTGAAGTTTTCGGTAAAATCAAATCTGATTATGTTGAAAATATTGAGGATAAGAAGCTAATAAAGGAAGCTTTAAATGGAATGTTATCAGGCTTAGATCCTCATTCAACTTACTTAGATGAAGATCATTTTAAAGACCTTCAACAAGGTACTACAGGAGAATTTGGTGGTCTCGGTATTGAAGTTGGAATGGAAGATGGTTTTGTCTTAGTTATTTCACCAATAGAAGATACACCCGCTTACAAGGCAGGTCTAAAAAGTGGTGATTTAATAATGAAACTTGATACAACAGCTGTAAAAGGTTTAACCCTAAACGAAGCTGTTAAGTTAATGAGAGGTAAACCAGGAACATCTATTAACTTACAAGTTCTTAGAAAAGGACTTGATAGCCCATTTGATTTAAAAATAACAAGGGCTCAAATTAAAACAAAAAGTGTAAAAGCAAAGCTTATTGAGCCTAATTATGCTTACATTAGACTTACCCAATTCCAAGAGAGAACTGGTGAAGATTTGGCTATAGCTCTTAAAAAACTGAGAAAAGAAAATAAATTTGCTTTTAATGGAATCATTCTTGATATGAGAAATAACCCTGGTGGTCTTCTTAACTCGTCAGTTGCTGTATCTGCTGCTTTCTTAAAAGAGGGTGATTTAGTTGTTTACACAGAAGGAAGGGCTTCTGATTCAAAAATGAATTTAACTGCCATACCAGAAAATTTTGTAAGAAATGATCCAACCCAAAATAATTTCCTTAAAGATTTACCTGGAGACATTAAAGATACTCCAATGGTTGTTCTAATTAATAATGGTTCTGCATCAGCATCGGAAATTGTAGCGGGTGCCTTACAAGACCACAATCGTGCACTGATTGTAGGAACAAGAAGTTTTGGTAAAGGTTCTGTCCAAAGTATATTACCGATGATGAATGGTACTGCAATTAAACTTACGACCGCCAGATACTTCACTCCAAAGGGAAGATCAATCCAAGCTAAAGGTATAGAACCAGATATAATTGTTGAGGATGGTATGGAAAATATTGTTGTTCGAGAATCAGATTTAAGTAATAGATTATCCAATCCTGAGGATCCGAAAAATAAATCTTCTGATGAAAAAGTAGAAGATAATATTCCAACTGACGACGGTGCTGAAGCTTTAAGAAATTTTAAACCTATTATTTTTGGTGAGAAAGATGACAAACAATTTGTTGAAGCTTTGAATATTCTCAAAGGTATTGACCTTTATCAAAAAAATTAACAAATCATTTTAACCATATGATCGATTCGATAATTAACGAAGTTGATAAAGCACTAAAGACTCTTACGGTTACCCCTAGATCCGAAAGACCACGCCCTGATAAAACTATAGAAAATAAAGATATCTTAACCCCTCAAGAGAAAGAAGAACATAGTAAATTTATGAGAGTTAATCACTCAGGTGAGATATGCGCACAAGCCTTATACCGAGGTCAACTTTTTTTCAATAAGAATAAAAAAATTCAAGAACAATTAGAAATAGCTGCAAATGAAGAACTTGATCACTTAGCTTGGTGTCAATCAAGAATTAAAGAGTTAAATGGTACTACAAGCCGACTTAATCCATTACTCTATCTTGGCTCTTTTACTATAGGAAGTGTAGCAAGTATTATTGATGAAAAATATAATTTAGGTTTTTTATCAGAAACAGAAAAGCAAGTATCATCCCATTTAGAAAATCATTTAAGTAAAATTTTTTCAAAAGATAAAAAAACAATTGCAATAATTAAACAAATGAAAAAAGATGAAGAGCAACATGAATTATCGGCAAAGAAAATGGGGGCAAAAAAATTACCAAAGTTTGTTCAAAAAATAATGGAAGCCACATCAAAATTGATGACAACATCTACATTTAGAATATAAAAATTAAATGAATCTTTTTCAAGATATTTTAAAGCAATTACCAGACGCCAATCACATAAAAGAAATAAAGTTATTCGATCATCAAGGTCATCAATCAGGAGTTATTTTAAATAAACCAGGTGCCGTTGGTTCAATTAAGTTATATAACCATTTATTTTTAGTTTTTGGAGAATTAAATACAAAGGCAGCAATTGAGGGTTTATCTTTATATTGTGAACATGTTAAAGACGCTAAAGATAATCCTGGAAAACATCCAAATATAGATCGTTTATTAAATATAACTAAATCAAAAGAAACTTTTAAAATAGAAATTTTTAATACTTGACAAACTTAAAAAATATAACAAACTTAATTTTAAAAAATTTGTCATAAGTTAGACATTTAGTACTATTGGGAGTATTGTTTATTTATATTATTAATCGAAAATAGCTATTTATGAAATTTTTAAAACAATTTATATTATTTATAATCTTGGCTTCTAGCTCTATGATTGTTAATGCTGATGCCAATCCAGATTTATGGCCTTTTATAAAAGAAAAAATGTTTAAAGATAAGGCGATAAACGAAGTTGATTTTTTAAAAATTGATGGGCCTAAACGTGCTTCAAGTGGTGCGCAAGTTCCAATAAATATTAAGATAACTCAACAACCTGATATCGAAATAAAAAAATTAATTGTTATTATTGATAGTAATCCTGTTCAAAAGGCAGCAACTTATCATCTTACAACAAAGACACAAGAACTTGACCTTTCAACAAGAATTAGAATGGAAACTGATTCATTCGTTCGTGTAGTAGGTGAAGATAGCACAGGTAAGTTATACATGAGCAAGGTAGCTATCAGGGCTTCGGGTGGTTGCAGTGGTTATATGAATAGTCAAGATCCAAAATTAACCGAAGATCTAGGAAAAATTTTAGTAAAAGCTAAAAAAAATTATCTTACATCCCGAATTAAGCATCCCAATTTTACAGGATTACAAAAAGATTCAATTAATGGATGGTTTGTTCCAGAGTGGATTGTAAGTCAAATAAGATATGATTTTAACGGCGAATCTCTTCTAGTTGCCGAAAATGAAATAAGTATGAGTCAAGATCCTTATCTAAAATTTAATTTTAGTACAGATCAAAAAGGAACAGTTACAGTTTCTGCTACAGACACTAAAGGCTCAATCTGGCTCAAAACTAAAAGTATTTAATCTATCTAATTAGTCTTATTCTTGATTTGATATCGCTATAAATATTTATAATTAGTGGGATTAGTGCAATTAAATTAAATATTCCAAATATTATTAAAATATTTATAAGATAATTTTTAAAATTTATAATCAACATATTTAATTCAATAAGCTTTAATTGATTAGGATTTAAATCTTCTTTTTTTATATTAACCAATTTATCAATATCGCAATTTTTATTTGATTCAAGACAAAAAGCCATTTGTCTTTGATATTCATCTAAAAAAATTTGATGGGAAAAATATTCATTTATAGCTAAAAACAAAGACAAAAAAAAGCCAATAATTGCAAATAACCAAAAAAATTGCTTACTGAATTTTGTTGTTATCATCCAGTTTATATTACCTTTCTGGACTTTTAACTAAACGAAGATAAGGTTTTAAAGTCTTGTACCCACCTGGATACTTTTTAGAAGCCTCTTCATCACTTATTGCAGGGGGAATTACTACATCCTCTCCTAATTTCCAATTAACTGGTGTAGCAACTTGATGTTCTGCATTGATTTGAAGTGCATCTAACAATCTAAAAATCTCATCAAAATTTCTTCCTGCACTCATTGGATAAATTAACATTGCTTTTACTAATTTGTCAGGTCCAATAATAAAAACAGATCGAATAGTTGCATTATCTTGAGCTGTTCGTTCGCCAGGAGTGGCGTTTGGATGAATCATATCGTACAGCTTAGAAACAATTAAATTTTCATCTCCAATAAGAGGAAAATTCATCTCATAACCTTGTGTCTCCCTAATATCAGAAGCCCATCTTAAATGATCTTCAACAGAATCTGTGCTAAGACCAATAACTTTTGTATTTTTTTTATCAAATTCTGGTTTAAGCTTTGCCACATAACCTAACTCAGTTGTACATACTGGAGTAAAATCCTTAGGGTGTGAAAAAAGTATAGCCCAACTATTATCAATCCATTTATGGAAATCAATTTCACCCTCAGTAGTATTAACATTAAAATTTGGTGCTTCATCACCAATTCGAATAGCCATTTACTTTTCCTTTTAATTAAATTTTACAAATGCAGCATACCACGGGTATATAATTTTATCTTACGATAAATAGATTACATCAAAATAAATTTTAACCCAGCAACAATTAATACAAGGCCTAAAGCTTTTTTTACATTATTTTCATTTAGAATTTTAATTCCAAGCTGAGTACCTATGATTACTCCAAACAATACAGCAAACAAAAATAAGAATATGGTATTTGGGATTAAATTAACAGATGCTATGTTACCTATAAGGCCTGATACTGAATTGAAGAAAATAAATGCAGCTGCTGTTCCTGAAGCTCCTTTGATTGTAGTCCAGCCAAGCATTAAAATTAGTGGAGATAGGAAGATTCCCCCTCCTGTTCCAGTTAACCCCGAAAGAAATCCAATAATTAAACCAGCTAAAATTCCAATTAATGGATTAACTGGTTTATTTGATTTGATATTAAAATATTGGGAAAAATTAAATAAAAATTGAGCACCTGCAAACAATAAGATAATACCCACTAATGGCTTATAAACTTCAGGTGCTAATTGAATATATCCCCCCAGAAATGCAGTTGGTACAGACCCTAAAACTACAGGCAAAAAAACTTTTAAACTAAATAACTTATTTTTAATAAAACGAAAACTACTAATAGATGACACTAATATATTTAAAACTAATCCAATTGGTTTAATAGATAATGGTGGAGTACCCATTAATGACATTATTGCTATGTAAGCTGAAGCTCCTCCATGACCGACTGAAGAATATAAAATAGCACCAAAGAAAATAAATAGAGCGGTAAGATAATCAGCTAGTAAAAATTCCATTAAGCTAATTCAAAACAGTTAATACTACGAACTTTTTGGGGTCGCTAGGATATTATATGATCCACATCCACCTGTGATTTTGTATTCATATGCACCTTGACTTAAGTCACCATTTCCTCCAAAAAATTGCTCGTCAATCTTACTAGTATCAATATCCGTAACTGGGCATGGAAAATAATTATCATAGTCTCTATAGTACTGGGCTTGAGCTAATTTAATTGATTTCAAATTATTTACAGCTTGCTTTTCTTTTGCTTCAATTTTATAGCCTTGATACCATGGGATTCCAACTGCTGCCAAAATTGAAAGTATGGCAACAACAACTAGTAATTCAATAAGGGTAAACCCTAATATTTTTTTATTATCTTTTTTCAATCTATATTCCCAAAAAATATTTAATGATTAATTTTATTCAACTACACTCGCGGTTAACTCAAAGCCTGAACAGCTAATTGTGGCACTCTTCCAATCATCTGCTGCTGTTGCATCACACTCCGAAAGTACTTCACCATCTCCTGAGCAAGATACTACATTTAAACTACCACTAGAGTCTAGACTAAAACAACTTAATCCTGATTTCTTGTCATAATCAACTTTTACATCAACGCCTAAAAGAGCAGCCACAGTAGAAATTGTGTCAGCTAACATACCTGATGAAACAGCAGTTGATCCTATTTCTGACTTTACTGTCGACTCAATCTCTTCGTACTTTGCTCTGTCTGCTTTTTCTTCATCTGATAGTTTAGATGTTTCCTCAGCATATTCCATTGCATCGTCATAAGTTCTGCCACCTGTTTCAGAAAGTACATCGAGTTCTATCGAAGGAAGCGGTATGACGCTCTCATCTGGTTCGGCCATAACAACTGATGTAACACTAAAAAAGGCAAAAAATATTACAAATTTAATAGTTATTAGTCTCAATAAATTATCGTTATATTTATTCATTTATATATTTCCTAAATTATTTACTCATTCATATAATTATAATACAAAATTACTTACATAATTTAACATTCATTCCTGGCCTAAGAAAACTTATTTGAGGATTCATTTCTTTTAATAAATCCATTTTTATATTATATCTTTTTGCTAATTTTACTAATGTATCACGATATTTTGCTTTGTAATATTTTTTTGGGCAACTTTTTTTTGAAAGAGACTTTTTATATGATATTTCTTTAATTGAAAAGTATTCTTGAAATTCTTTAGACGGAAGAAGGACCTCACTACCTTTATTGTCTTTATCAAAAACATCATATCCATTAATATGTTTTAACACTGAATTATCTATATCTTTCAAGTTTTCTGATGAAATATAATTTGAAATATTTTGTTGTTTAACACTTACAAAATATTTAACATTTGGAAACTTATTTAATTTAGCGTTACTTTTATTAATAGTAATAATGCGATTTAAGTGATGAAAGGCAACTAAATACTTTCTTGTTTCAAGAGGTAGCTTCCTTAAATTAATAATTTTATTTGTAACTAATCCTTTTTTTAATGCCTTTTTAACAGAACCAATACCCCAATTATATGCAGCTAAAGTTAAATTCCAATCATTTAATTGATTATGAAGATACTTCAAATATTTAATTGCTATCCGTGTGGACTTTATAACATTCTTTCTATTATCAGCTTTGTTAGAAGCTAAACCCCACTCTTTTGCTGTAGAAGGAATAAATTGCCATAATCCAAGAGCATTTTTTGGTGACCTGGCTTGTGGATTATTGCCGCTTTCTATAAGAGGAATTACAGCTAAATCAATAGGTAAGCCCTCTTCTTCTAGTATCTCTGTATAAAATTTAATTGAGGGAGTTGACGAAATAATCAAATCAATATTATAAAAATTACTTACTCTAATATTTGAATTTTTCCCTAGATCGTCATGTTTAATTTTTTGTTGGTTTACAAAATATTCATAAAAAGAATTAGCATGAACTTTTGATGAATTGATTACTAAAAATAGAGTTAAAAAAAAACTATAAATTGCATTAAACGGCGGTTCCCATTTTAAATATTGGGGTATACATTGCAACCAATATAAAACCAATTACTAAACCTAAAAAAACAATCATTAGTGGTTCTAGTAATTGAGAAAAACTATCAACTGAAGAATCGAATTCTTCTTCATAATATACTGAAACTGTTGTCAACATCTCATTTAATTTACCTGTCTCTTCTCCTACCTCAATAAAACCACACATAGTTTCAGGAAAATCTTTCGTTTCCCTTAAGGCCACTGAAAATGGTTTGCCAGAGAAAATATCACGCTTCACTTTTTCGAGTGAAGATTGGATTCTCGTATTAGAAATAGAATTCTTAACAATCTCCATAGCCTCAATTAAATTTACACCGCCAGTAATTAGATTAGCTAAGACCATTGTAATTCTTGCCATAATTGAATCGCTAATTAATTGGCCCACTACAGGAAGCTTCATCATAGCTTTATCAAATTTTTGCATTAAAGAAACATTTGATTGAAGCCATTTCTTTATAATCATAATTATTCCAAAAAGAACTCCAAGAATAATCGGAGCGGTCCAACTTCTTAAAAAATCACTTATTGCCATTACCATTTGTGTTGCCATAGGAAGTTCTACTCCAGCATTTCCAAAAATATCAACAAAAACTGGTACAACAAAAATCATCATAACGCCAACAACAGTTACAGCTACTGAAAGTAAAATTATCGGGTACATCATGGCACTCTTAATAGCTTTTTTTATTGCAATCGATTTTTCTAAATTAAGTGTAATTCTTTCAAGAAAAGTATCTAAATTACCACTTGCCTCTCCTGCTTTAACTAAATTAATGTAAACATTATCAAATGTAGTTGGGTACTTTTCGAATGCGTTTGATAAAGGCACACCAGCATTAATTTGGATTAATAAATCATCAATCACAGGTGTAAAGGCAGGGTTTTCTGTTTGAATTTTAAGCATTTCTAATGCAGGTACTATTGCTAATCCAGCTTGCATCATAGTGGTTAATTTTTTGGTGAATAAAAGAAGTTCTTTGTCGGAAATCTTTAGGCCACCTTTTGCAGCTTTTTTAGGAGCTACTTTTTTAGTTTCTTTTTTTGGTGCGTCGTCACTAATTGTTGTAACTATGGTTCCATCTTGCTTAAGCGTAAAAATAGCTTCATCTTTACTTTCAGCTTCTATTTCACCTTCAGCAAAAGTATTATTCTTTAATCCTTTCCATACATATTTCATAGATGATTAACCATTTAAACTTATTCTTCTTTAGGAATTACTCGTAAAAATTCTTCAATTGATAATGAACCATCTTTTAAAAATCTTTTACCACTATCAGAAATTGGAATAAAACCAGATTCAGTAGCAATTTCAAGAATCTCAAGCTCAGTCTTTCCAGTACTAATTGCTTCAGCAATTTCTTCAGTCACAACTAAAACTTCATGCACACCCATTCTTCCGAGGTAGCCTGTATCCTTACAATGACTACAACCTACTACTTTGGTTAATTTAGCATCTTCATCAATATTATATTCTTTAATAAACTCTTGAACATCTGACTGACTTTTATCGACTGGCTCTTTACATTTATCACAATTTTTTCTAATCAACCTTTGAGCTACAACAAGTGATAAAGCACTTGAAACTAAATATGCTGGTAAGCCCATATTTACCAAACGACTGATTGCACCAATTGCACTGTTTGTATGTAAGGTACTTAAAACTAAATGGCCAGTTAAAGCAGCTTTCGATGCAATATCTGCTGTTTCAGCATCACGAATCTCACCAACTAGTATGATTTCTGGATCCTGTCTTAAAAAAGATCTTAAAGCACTAGCAAATGTAAGACCAATATCTTCTCTAACTTGAACTTGAGATATACCACTCATTGTATATTCCACTGGGTCTTCTGCTGTTAAAATATTAACATCGGGCTTATTAAGATAATTCATTGCGCCATAAAGAGTAGTGGATTTTCCACTTCCTGTTGGTCCTGTTACTAAAACCATTCCTTGAGGAGCTTCAACAGTTTTAATAAAATCCTCTTCTTGCTTTTTAGTAAAACCTAAAGCATTTATTGTTACAGCTAAGGATGAGGAATTTAAAATACGAATAACAACTCGTTCACCCAAATTAGTTGGTAAGATAGAAATACGAAAATCTACTTCAGTTCCATCTTTTGCTGTGTATGATATTTTTCCATCTTGTGGTAAACGTCTCTCGGCAATATCTAGATTTGCTAAAATTTTAATTCTTGCAATTACTGCATTATAATTTTTTGTAATGAAGCTCCTGTATTGAGCTTGTGCTAACATTGACCCATTACCTCTAAATCGAATTTGTGCTGCTTCTTTAAATATTTCTATATGTATATCACTGATACCTGTTTGAACTGCTTCGGATAAAATATCATCTACTACATTTACAACATCACCAGCAATCTCAGTAACTGTCTCTTCTTTTTTTGATTTAGTGTCTTTACTATCTTTAGTGTCTTTACTATCTTTAGTACTTTTTGTATCTTTAGTTAAATCAAGTTTAGGCGCCTCTCTCTCTTCAATTTTTTTAGAAGATTCTTTTAAAGCATCTAAATCAAGTTCAGGTTTTTTTGGCTCTTCTTTTTTTTGAGTTTCTAGGATAGCTTGAGGTATTTCATCCTCTTTAGTTTTTTTTCCTAAAGCAGCTAAATCTAATTCTGGTTCAGGCTTTTTCTTGTTTGATTTAATGCTATCCATATCTAATTTAATAGCTTTATTTGACTGTTTTATTGTCGTCTTTTGAGGTTGTTTTGCAGCTTCCTCTTTTTTGACTAACTCAGATTTTTCCATTTCACCTACAGTATGGATATGTTTTTGTGATATCGATTGAAATATAAATTCTGGTGGTATAAATTTAGCTTTTGTTTTTTTTCCAATCATTAAACTAAGGTTCTTTAGTGCATTTAAAGAACCTGGGTGACATAAACCAAATTCAATGGTATTTGGTTCTTCGGTGATTGGAATGACTCCATTCTTTAAACAAAAAGCCACAGGAAATTTTTTAATTTCAGGTAACAAAGGTTGTGGATTTAATTCAAATGGAATGTTATATTTGTCTGATAAACTTTTCAAAAGATTTTCTACTGTAACATCACCATCTTTTACTAATAAATCAAAAGTACTAGCACCTGTATTAGAAGCATGCTTAGATCCCTTTTCAAACTTATCTGCCTCAATTAATCCTAGTTCTAAGACTTGGCTTGCAAGTTCTTCTTTAAGTGTTTGTATTTGATCTCTACTCATATTTGTATAAAGTTTTAATTTAGAACCTTCGGAGCTATAAATATATATAAAATATTTTTCATAGCTTTATCATCAGAAGTTTTAAATATATTTCCTAAAATAGGTATATCTTGAAAAAATGGAACACCTGCCTGTGTTGATGTATCCGTTTGTTTATTTATTCCACCTATCATCGCAACACCCCCATCTGCTACTAATAGTTTTGTTTTGATAGCTTTCTTATTTATTGAAGGTGTACCTGTTGATGTTGCAGCAACAGAATCGTTGTTAACTTCTATATCAAGAAAAATGTTTCCATCAGGAATAATTGATGGAGTAATTTTCATCATTAATGAGGCATTCTTGAATGCAGTTGTCGGAGTAGCGCCCGCCGCGGCTGCAAGACTATAAGGTACTTCTTGACCATCTTCTATTTCACCACTTTCATTATCAATAATAAATAATTTTGGATTTGACACAATTTTAATTAAACTTTCATTTTGCATGGCTTGCAATTCTATTCTAAGTTCAGTGCTATTTCCAAGGAAGGTTCCAACAATACTTCCTGATGGATCTGCAATGTTGTTATTGGTTAATCCACCAGCTTGGGTTCCTGCATGAACCCCTCCCATCGCTATTGGAGGATTTAATAAACCACCAACTAATTTTGATCTTTTTAAGGCATCAGCACTTCCTAATCTATCTGCGTACATGCTGATCCTCGAGCCTAATTGAGTCTGGAATGTATCAGTTGCCTCAACTATAAATACCTCAACCATTACTTGTTTTGTTGGTTTATCTAGACTATCTATTGTGGTCTTTATCCATTCCATGTCAGTTGGTGAAGCTTGAACTATTAATGAATTTGTTCTTGTATCAATAACAAAAGATGCTCGTTTATCAGCAACTTCTCCATCTCCACCAGCTTCTAAAGTTGCAATAACCTCAGATAATTGTTTTGAAAGTACATCTGGTTTTGTATAATTTAGTTTAAAAATTGCCGTTGATTTTGTATCAAGTGCTGATAAAGAATTTATCACTTTAATTTTTGCTGCTAATGCAGACTCATATGATGCACTTTGCTTTCCAACAAAATCATGAGTATGAACCGTAATTACGCTACCTGAAGGATTAATATCGTGAATTAGATTTTTTTCTCTTAGAACCATCTCAAAAACTTCAACCCAATTTACATTATTTAATTTTAGGGTTATATCTCCTGTTACTTCATCCCCAATTATAAAATTTAATCCAGTTAATTCCTCAAGAAGTCCAAAAAAAGTTCTTAAAGGTACGACATTAAGATTTAGCCAAATTGGATAGTCTTGCCAAGAATCATCAGTAAATTTAACACCTTTTTGATTGCCTTGAATTTCAACTACACTTCTAGATACTCCGGCATTTTTCGGTTCGATTAAAGATAGCCCTCCAGGATCCATCGGATCTTGGTCTTGAAGTTCAATGACTTCCTCTCTAGTTTCATATGCTGTTCTTTTGATATCATCTTTTTTTACAGCCTCAGGTACACAGCCAACTATAAAGAAAGCAGTTAAAAGAATTAGTAAGAATTTATAATTATTGTATTTCATCACCAATCAATATCTTTTTCGTTGAGCCGTTAATCATAATTGCATTTGCATAAATACCAGTAATGGTTGTGTCATTGTTAATTTTTTCACCTACATGATAAATTTTCGATTCTCCAATAGGTGTTATTACTACACATAATTCGGTAGATTCGGATGTTAATACGCCAGATAGATAATATTGATCTTCAGAAGTATCCACAGAACCTTTATTTTTATTAGCTTTAAATGCTCTATTTGCAGTACCAGGAGCAGCAAATGGATCTCTTAAACTTTCAGTTGTTGCATCTAAACTTTCTTGCGCTTCTTGATCTATTATTTCGGCAGGGTTTTCAACAAAACCGGCTGCTTTAAAACCCTCCTCATTGGTTTTATATACAGATGTTTTGCCTTTTGGGTCTGTGTATTCGAACATTTTTTGTCCTTCTATTAAAGCATTAACATAAGCTCTTTGAAAATCATTTAAGGGTTTAGCTTCACGAAGCCTAATATCAACTTTTTCATCTTGTTTTGATTCAATTTTTGCAGTGGTCGGAATTTCTAATGGTGGCAGAGTTTCAACCTCTGCTGTAGGTAAAATTTCAGGAAGTTTTTCAA
>CAYOUI010000002.1:3027-58131 GCA_964407135.1 uncultured Methylobacillus sp. | reverse complement strand
TGATAATCCATTAGTTTCAGTTTCTTTTTCCAATGGTGGCAGAGTTTCAACCTCTACCGCATTAACTGGCGAAATAAATATATCTAACAAACTATAGAAAAAATTCTCTTGCCCAAATAATCTGACAGTATTTTTAGTGCCTTCAGTTTTTTTTGGTAATGGAAGCGTGTTTGATGCTGGGGGAGCTGCGTAAAGAATTGATAAAGACATAACTAATATATTACTTTTTTTAGATTTTTTCACTGCTAAATTTACTAATTTAGACGCTGCTAAGGCCTTATTCATTTCACTACTAAACCGAATTAGATTTAAATAAGAACCACTAACAACAAGTTGCACGCCATTAGCATCTTTACTCTTACCTATTTTAGTATTTAGATCAATTGAGTTCAGTTGAAGGCTGTATTGTGAAACTAATGCAGTAATATTTGCAGATAGCTCTGATTGAGTTTTAGGACTATTCTTTAGTTGATCAAAATAAACTTTATTACTATCTATAGTTTTTCTAAATTCTTTTTCAAGTTTGCTTAGTTCCCTTGAGGCTTTATCATTACTATTTTTCGCTTGGTCGAATAGTGACTGATTATCCGTCATCCCAAATATTAAAAAAACTAAAAATATACTTAGTAAAATTGATATTATTGAAAATACTACTAACTTATTAGCAAAGAAATTAGAATCTTTACCAAATAGAGCCTTAATTTGTGGCCCAAGTTGTTTTAAATCTATCCCTTGTTTTAAATCTATAGCCATATTTTATTTAATCTCAAAAGAAATTTCTAAAGTACTCATATTAGTTTTCTCAGATTTCGGAGCCTTTATATTTAAAAGTTGAACATTTTTAAACTTTTTACTCATCCCACTCATTATATCTGCTGATAATCCAGGGTCATTTACTTTAACTTCAATTATCGAGTTTCCATTTCTTAAATGTGCCACTTTGGTAATAAAACTTCCTCTTGGAAAGCTTGCAGTATAACTTATATCCAGTATTTTATTGTTAATTAAGCCTGAATCGTACGTCCATTTAGACAGATCTTTAAATTGTTTTTTCTTTTTATTAAGTGTTTTTTTCGTATTGCTAGCCTTTTTTTCCATAGTCAGAATATCATTATCAGATGGTAAAGTTGTTACTAAAAAACCATATAAACCAACTGTAATAATTAAAAAAGCTCCAGCCACTATACTTAATTTCTTCATCAAAGAAGTTGTTTTTGATTTTTTCTGTTCTTTTTTTACTCTTTCTTCTCTATCAGGAAGTAAGTTAATATTTGAAACTGCAGTAACAAATTTATAATATCCAAATACATCTAATTGTCTTGTTGCCAAACCTACTGCAACTGCAAGCGATGACAGATTCTTTTCTTGATCAACTCGTGACTTAAATTGAGGTGGAACTTTAACAAAATTAAAAGGGCTCAACATCTCAATTTTATATTCAAGAATTTCCTCTTTTAAACTCTTAAAGATTTTATCGGCAATCTGAAGTGAACTTGATAACTCTATTTTTTCAATTCCTGGAACCCCACTTTGTTTAATAAAAGAAGTAACTGATGTTCTTATTTGTGAAGCAAGTCTGGAAAATAATTCTTTATCCAACGCAGTACCCCCTTTTAATAATGCTTCAACATCAGAATCTGAAACATAAATATCATAAATAAATGGTAAATTATCGAACATACAAACTGCGTAATTTTCTGACCCACTTATTTCGATAAATACTTGTGTTTTAGAGCTTTCAGATTCTTCATATGTTTTTAAAATATTACGTAATGCGAAACATCTCACGTCAACAATCAAAGGATCGTATCCTGCAGTCCTTACCAAATCACAATTTTTTTCTATTTCATCTACTCGAGATGCAACAAACAGTAAAGAAAGTGTATTCTTTTCTCTATCCTTTTTTATAGTTTGCCAAAATATAGAATATTCAGAAAGTTCCCCAGGAACATTTATTGAAGTATCCCAAAGACTTCCATTATCAGCTGCTTCTTTTAATTCTTCTTCTTCAAGAAAAGGAATTTGGACTACTTGTACAATTGCTGAATTAACTGGTAAAGATATTGCAGCATTATCAGACTCAAATTTTTGTTCTAGCTTAATATTTTTTAGATTGCTAACAATTGCTTCTCTTCTTTTTTCTTCAGACTCATAGCTATCATCTAATGCTTTTGTACTGATCTTATGCAAAGACCATTGTTTGTTTTTTTTCTTTAAAGAAATAGTTCTGACATAAGAATGAGAAATATCAACACCCACAATATCTTGTTGAACTGGCTCAGTACTTTTTGCCCCACTTCCTTTAATTATTGATTTTAATTTATCTAACAAATCATTTCCTCAACCTAATTTTTGCCTTACGTAATATTCAATTACGCATCATATATTTAAAGACTCGAAGGCTTATATTAATAGAATTTTCTACCTTTTATATTACACAAAGGTCATTGAAAAGTATATAAAAAAACTGTTTTTATGGCTGATAAAATTATGATTCAATTTGTCATGTTGAAAAGCCAAAATAAAGAAATATTTACTAATTACTCTCTTCTTAATTCTCGCCATGATTTAATGTTTATTCCAGCAGCTTCTCCACTTGATTCCAGATCTGTTGAGCCAATTTTAAGAATATTATCTACCCCACTTCTTTCTTCGTCATCAGAGGCTTCAATATCTAGCTCTCCATCTGTTGCCAAATTACTTACACCAACATAAATATTGCCTTTGCTATCCATTACAGGTGCGGTTGATAATCCTTCACCTGCTGCAATAACACTATGCCCGCCCGTACAACCTCTAACCATTTTTAATACTTCACCTTTTCCATTTACTGGACAAGATAAATCCTCAGGTCGATAGAGTGTGAAATATGCATCACCTCCAGTTACTAATGCGCGGCCTACTACTTTAATAAAGTCACCAGCAGTTGTATCTAGAGTACTTACGTCCTTAACATCAGCGTACCATGCAGGCACATTTTCAGCAGAACACACATCGTCAGTGTCTCCAGTAAGATGAAAAATACCTTCTGAGGAAATGGTCTTCGATGTTCCAGTAATAGCTAAATCTGTTGCTGGAAAATCACTATCTTTTATGCCATATATTCGGTTGGCAATTGAAGCGTCCCTTCTTTGAATATGAGCTTGATCGCCAGTACCAAAATATTGAAAAATATTAGTTGCATCAGGACTAGTTTGTTTAACCAAAGTAGTCGCCATTTGATTATAGCCAAATCTATCGTTTCCTAATGTACCTTCTGCTCTGAATGCCTTTGATAGTGTCCACATATCATCATTTGGTATAGTTTCTAAATCTGTTTTAGACATATCTAACTTCCAAACCTGCCCTGTCAAATCTGGAAAGTAAGCAATTCCACCGAAATATTCTGCTGTTGAGGCTGCATCTGCTGTAACCACTGACATATTCGCTGTAACTCCATTAGGAATATCACTGGTGCTATCCGCAGCAATTGCTATTTTTTTAATCACATTGCCACCACTCATTTCTGGCATAGCAGTCCCTGTCACTGGGTCAGCAAAAGTAGTTGTTGATGGTTCAAAATCAAGCACGTAAACAAAATCTCCGAGTCCTGTTGACGTACCTCCTGCATAACCAGCACCAAATGCCATGACATATCTTTGGTTAGTAATTCCTTCCACATAAGGCAGCAAAATGATACTTGGGCGGGCCCATGTGTCACCTAAGCCTGAATAATCCATCTTATCAGGGGCAGTTGCATAATCATGAGTCGTTTTATAACCTGACGCACTCCAATAATTAACCTGTACATTTTTATCATCGTTAGCAATAGTGAATAAATGTTGAGGGTTCCAAGCATCAGTAATATCTAAAACATAATAACTTTTTCCACCCCAACCTAAACCACCTACTAAAACTGTTTTCCACGTTGACTCAGCATTAATATAAATATCCTTCACAATAATAGGGCCATCAACTAACCACTTAGTATTAGTTTTTCCTGTTTCACTCGCCAAACCACGTAACTTAGGAAGTACTGATGGCGGAATAAAACTCCATAATAAATTGAGATTTTTATCATAAGCATGAAGCATTCCATCATTAGCACCTACATAAAGCCGATCTGGTCTATCTTTGTGTGTTTCCTTAAATTCTGCATATCCATTAGCATTCCGAAAATATGCTTCTGTTTTATCGTTTGATGAGCTCAGGCTTCCAACAGGTGCACCAACATAAACTAAATCAGAATGAAAACTATCACCGATTAGACTTTGTCTGATAGTTCCAGGATCTTCTGCATATTCATCAGAACCCCGAACAAATGCAATTAACTTTGCAGTATCGCCATCCGTAGTTTCATCTCCGCAATTGTATATCAGCTTTTCTAGAACCCCATCTGCTGGCACTTCTGCTGGCGAAGCAGCGCTTCCAGCCCAGTGTGGTAGAAAATTATTTTGGCTACTAACACTTTTTGATGAGCCTGCTAATGTGATAGGGTAAATATTTCTTTTCAGAACATTACCACCTGAAGGGGGACAATTTGGGTCGTGACCAACTGTCCAAACATTTCGTGCACCCGGACTAGTAGGAAAAGAATCCGCTCCATGATTAAAGTTGTCTAAAGTTCTAGAGGATGCATTTGTCGAGCTAGCTGTAGCGGGGAGCCTTGCTTCTAATTTTGTTGCAGCTGAGACTGGAGGAAAAGTTGTTGTGTCTTTAAAGTTACCATCATCATCCAGCTCATACCTTAGAATATCTCCTTCCCATTGGTGATCTTTTCTAAACTTAAAGATAGCTTGATAAGCATAGCCATCAGCAATAACTGGACTAGCATATGTTTGCACCTTAGTTTCATCAGTATCAACACCACCTGGTAATATAGCAATTTTTTCTGGCAGTGTTGGGGCTAATGCAGTTCCACTCACCCCTTTAAAACCAAAAGCATAAGTCACTACAGATGATGTCCTGCTATTATTTGGTTCCCCAAGTGAATAAATAGATACGCCTTCTTCAGCTAAAGCTTCCAACATGAGGGCTCTAGTCTCAGCTGCCCCATAATAAATTTTAAAGGAATGGGCCTCACCACATAATAAATCATCAAATTCAAATGTAGCAGTAAAACCATGATCTCTTGGGCCGAAGCGTTCCTTATCTTCATTCTCGCTCATGCTTCTTGTGTAATTCCCAGCAAATACATTGGGGTTCCTAAAGCCATTATTACCTGATCTATGAACTCTTGGTTTAGTTGCTTGTGATGCTGAATCTGCCGCACCTACAATAGTTACTATCTCGCTGAATTCGGTAGGTGGGATATCCCAATCCATAGTTCGATTGTATCTAACATCTGTTAAGGTATTACTTGAAATATTAGTTATGGTAACCACTGCCTCAAATAATTCATCTGGTCGGAGCGTAGATGGGCCAAACACATGCTTTACCTCCATAGCTGGATTTCCTGATGGATCATCTATCCAGACAATTGACTCCATACTGGTTTCATCAACCACAAAACTTTTAACCTCTAAATTATTAACTCCACCTGGCCAAACTATAGCCTCATCCGCTTCGCCATGAAATTCTCGACCAAATTGATCTCTAGCTCCACCACCCCAGCCCTCACATAAACAACCAGGCGTTGTAGCATCCTTCCACGAACCACTCATCTTATAAGCTATCCCAGTGTAATCAGCATTTGTTGCAATATTATTCACAGAACTCCCCATATGGCCTTCGGGAAGAATGCCTAGTGAAATTTTTTGATTCGCAGCGGTGGTTGAATTATAAATAACATGACCTGCAGGCCAAGTAGCTATCGCCAATTGGCTAGAAAGAAAAATTGCTATAAAAATTATATATTTCATTTATCGTATACTATTATTGAATAAAAAAGTTGTCTATAGTTGATAAGTTAATACTACCTCAATCTTGGCATTACTTGAATTTTGAGTCCATTTTGTTTGATCAATTTCAGTCCCATCAGCATTTGTAGTGGTATCAAAAATTCCTTCAGAAACAATTTCAATAGTGTAAGTTGATGACATTGAGGATGCTACTGAATCATAGTCTGCATCAGTGCCTGCTTCTGATCCAACACCAGTTTCCCCTGCTTCAGCAGATGTTTTTTTGACTACTTTAACTTGAACAGAAGTACAAGCAGCTTTTGTTACTCGGTTTTTAAACTTATCGGATCTTGTATCACCAGTTGATTTTGCAGTATCAGCCATTAACGTTTTCTTGTTGAGGGGTTGGCTTACTGCCGCAAGATCTTGATTGGCACCGACACCATAATAATCGTTGTCTTCAGTAGCTCCAGCAACTTCCGTAGCTCCTAACCATGTTTTACCATCTGATGTTTGAATCCATTCCACAGCAAGATCTACACAAGTATCAGCAACATCCATGGCAAGGGGTTTTTGTGTTACAGAACTCGTCAAATCCGAATGACTATTCACAACATATGTAATCGCAGAGGCCATTAGGGTCAGAACAAGCATTAATAACAAAGTAATCACCAATGTCATTCCAGACTGACTTTGCAATTTTATTTTTTTATCAAGGAAGCATCGAAACATTTCTTGCCCTCGCAATAAAATTATAAGTTTTAGTAATGAATTCCGACTCATCTTGACCTTTTTTTGAAGCTGTAACATTAAGTATAAATTTTACTAGTTGTGGTTCATTTACAAACGTACCTACTTGCTTATTATGTAAAGTAGAGACAGACAATGTTTTAATCTTATCTAAAATAATTTCTCCCTGTCCACCAGCGCTATATTCTGAAGTTGATGAAGCTAAATCACATCCAGTCTCTGGGGTATTACATCTGCGCCAATCTCGAAACAAACGAAATTTTGTATCGCTTGCCGTGGCTCCTGGATAACCTGGGCCTAAAGAATATCTAATCAAAGAACGGTACAAAGTTCCTGATCTATCATAATCATCAAATAATAGTAATAAATCTGTCGAACTTGTTAAAGTAATCGACTGGCTTGGATTAAAAGTTATATCTGACCTATAGAATTTGTAACCTGCCATTGCCACATCAGATTGAATAAGATCAATAACTTTTAAAACATCTCTATCCATTTCAATTTTTTTATTTAACACATCATATTGCTTAGAGAAAACTGTATACCCTGCTAATGTGCCTCCAACAACGATTGCTGAAACAGCAAGAGCTACTAATAACTCAACTAAAGTATATCCTTGATTATTTGTTTCTTGATCATTTTTAAAAATTGTTTTCATGCTATTTTAAGGTCTAATTTTTCTTGTAAAAAAAGTACTGACTAATTTATCACTACCGCTTCCACCGTCGACAGCGAAAATCACGTTTACAATCAAATTTGCACCATCCCTTTCAAGTTCAATTATTCTTTCTTCACCTGTTAATGACTTAAATGGGCCAACTTGAGTAGTAAGCGTATCACACCATGTTTTTCTAATATCTGAAGTATCAAAAGCAGTACAATCTCTTAAATCAGCACTATATTGAGATGGAGTTGTAAAAGGATTTAAAGTATCCGAATTAGTTCTGGTAGATTCTGCTGCAATTGATTCGATAATATGATTAGATAAAAGATTTAAATACATTCTCTTTTCAGTATTGTTATTTGCTACTGTTGCCATTCCAAAAAATAGATAGAGGCCTGAAAAAGCTACAGCAAAAAGTGCAAGTGACACAATAGCTTCAATTAGGGTAAATCCTTGTATATTATTTTTATTTAATTCAGTTAAGTGGAACAAACGCCTCCTCCAACAAATTATATTTAAACTTTTCTACAAATGCTGTAGCTGTATTAACTCTAATTTTATAGGCATTATAATTTTGATAATCTACTACATCATCAACCTTAAAATTAACCTCTATCTCAAGTGCAGCTCCATCAAGTACATTTCCTGCATTACCAGAAGCATTAAATATCGTTTGCTCGTTATTGAAAGTAACATTAACATTACCTGTAAGAAAAGAATTTCCTTGTGTTTCTTCAACAACATTCGCATTAAAATTAGGATGAACGGTCCATTCATCTCCCGCACCAGGCCCGTCATTTCTTTGTGATGAAACTTTATAAGTCATAGTAGTTAGTCCACCTCCACTATTTGTAGAATATAATATACCTGTACCATTCAGCGTTCTTGATCGAGTCTTTAAATAATCAATAGTTGATACTATTACTTGAAAATCTTTTTCGATATTTCTCTTGATTTTCCATTTGCCAATTTGTGGATAGATAAAACCGCTAGTAACAGCAAGAATACCAATTACTACTAGCAACTCTAAAAGGCTAAATCCTTTTTGCCTGTTTAATAATTTATAAAAAAATAAATTGTCTTTAATTCCGATCATTTTTTAGCACGCATAGATTGAACACATTTTCTTATATATTCATTTTTTTTGGCATAAAAATTATTTGGAGTAAATGCTTTATTTTCTCTTATTTCAGGGAGCCATTCATTTTTTAAAAATCTTTTTAACTTAACACCTTTATATTCTTTATTGATTTCTCTTTTTATTTTAAATATATTTTTGGTATTACTTTGCAGCACAGAAACATGTGCCATAGAAGTTTCACAGAGAGACTCAAGTTCTGTCTTTGCATAAATCGGAGTTGAAACAAAAAATGAAAATAGTAAAAAAATATATCCAATAAATATTTTATTTTTCATAATTAAATATTTCCTAAAAAAATTTAAATATATACGAATTAACATATACAAACAATGACGATAAAATTAGAAATGGGCCGAAGGGAAGCACAGTATTTAGCTGAACTTTTTTTTGTTTAATTAAAGTCATTATCAAAACATATAATAATCCAAAAATTGATGACATGCCTATAATAATTGGTAAACTTAGCCAGCCAAACCATGCACCTAGGCCAGCTAATAATTTAAAATCGCCTCCACCAAACCCATCAACCTTTCTGAATGCTTTATAGAAAAAATTAACAAGAAATAAAACTAGGAACCCTGAAATAGCGCCAATCACAGAATCAATTAAAATTACATTAGTAATACCTAAATAACTTCCTATAAAGCATAATAAAATTAAAGGGATTGTAAAGAAATCGGGTAAAAAGAATGTTTCAGCATCGATAAAAAATAAAATAACTAAAATTGAAAACAATCCTATCCAAAAAATTGTATCAAAACTAAAACCAAATTTAAAATAGCTATAACTAAATATTAGTGCAGATAATAATTCCACAACTGCATAACGAGTTTTTATTGGCTCTTTACAGTTGCGACATTTTCCATTTAATAATATCCAGGAAAAAATTGGAATATTATCAAACCAAGCAATTTTCTTTTTACAATTAGGACAGAAAGAAGCTGGCCATGATAAATATTTAACAAGTGAATAGTTTTTTTCCCTTTTTAGTTTTGCCTCTAAAAAAAGGGGTACCCTATAGATGACAACATTAAAAAAACTTCCGAAAATTAATCCTATTATTAGAGTGGAAATAATATAAATACTCATGATGAGATAATTTATGAAAAATATACTTACCAGCCGTCAGCTGCTTCTCCATCGGACCCAACTTTAGTTTTTACCAAATCTTGATTTATGGTAAAGGTTTTAATAGGATCACCTTTAACCTGAGCAACTGCATCAAATGAATTTGCTAGTGCTGCTTCTTTACCACTGGTATTTTCAATCCAAAAATTATAAAAACTTCCTGTTGTTGGTAATGGGCCTGAAGTTGACTCAAATAATCCTGAATTAATGTTTGCAGATTGGTCACCATCTGTTGCGGCGTTAGTAAAGTAGAAAAAATTTTCTGAATAAAAAGTTTTTTGTTGCAAAGCAATTGATTGCAAATGATTTTGAGCTTCTTTATCTCTTGCGTCTTCTACATAACCCTGATAAGCAGGTATACCAACTGCTGCTAAAATACCAATGATTGCAATAACAACTAACAGCTCAATTAAAGTAAACCCTTTATATGCTGCAACCGAAAATTTGAAAAAAATTGATTTATTCTGCATCCGATGGATCTATCCTTTTTTGTGAAATAAGATCCTTTAGTGAATTTTCCATCAACATTTGTCCTTCCGCTTTACCCATTTGCATCGTGTTACTGATTTGGAAAATTTTATTTTCTCTGATTAAGCTTTGAATAGCTGTATTACATATCATCAATTCAAATGCGGCAACTCGACCGGGTTTGTCTATTGTCTTAAGAAGTCTCTGTGTAAGCACACACCGTAATGATGAAGCTAGTTGTGATTGGACTTGTCCTTGTTGTTCTGGAGGAAATACATCTATAATTCGATTGATTGTTGATGGCGCACTATTAGAGTGAAGTGTTCCAAAAACTAAATGGCCTGTTTCTGCAGCAGTTAATGCTAACCCTATCGTTTCAACATCTCTTAATTCACCCACTAAAATCACATCTGGATCTTCTCGAAGTGCAGCTCTTAGCGCATTGGCAAAACTTTTAGTATCACGACCTACTTCACGTTGGGTCATTACACTTTCTTTAGAATTATGTTGAAATTCTATTGGATCCTCAATAGTGATTATGTGGCCTTTTTTTGTAGCATTTATTACATCAATTAAGGCAGCTAATGTAGTACTTTTTCCTGATCCCGTTTCTCCAGTAACTAAAACAAGCCCTGTATCTAAAGTAGGAATTGTTCTAATGTAAGCAGGGAGGCCTAGATCATCAAATTTCGGAAGATCTGATTCAATTCTCCTGAGAATTAAAGCAAACTTAATAGTCTCTTGAAATGCATTAACTCTGAATCTTTTACCATCTTTTTCGATGGCAAAATCATGATCTTTATGCTCTATAAAATGAGCAAATTCATCATCATCTAAAACCTCTTGGAGGAAATCCCTAATATGGGATTCTTCAACAACATGATCTTCTAATTGCACCATATCACCAAACTCTCTGTAAGCGATAGGTGCATCAGAATGAATATGAATATCAGAGAGTTTAGTTTTTTCAGCTAACTGAAGAATCAATGGCCACAACATTTTCTTACCTCACATAAAGTATTAAATTAAAAAATCTAAGTATTTAAACTACTCGTTAATACCGATTTCCTGTGAAAGTAATTCGTTCTCACCAGTTCCTGTTTGAGTACCAATGTTAATTGTTAGCCTCATAGTTATACCTGATTTACCCTCTGTAAGTGCCATAAACCCAAGATGCTCTGGAGTAATAGTAGCTATGGTTGTTGCTGTTTTAGCAGAACCAATATTCTCCGCATCAATAATCACACCTTTTTTCGGATTGTAAGGATTTTTAAATTTATCCCACAGAATTTGTCTAAAATAACCAAGTGCAGCATCTCGGCCACCTGTTGCACTTCCAACAGGACACGCCACATCCATTGTGTATTCATCATTCAATGCATCCACAAAAGATAGTGTATTGTCATTACCATTACATTTTGAAATTTCAGCCATAATAAATGCTTTTGCATTTGTAAAATTTGCTTTAGCTGAATTATATTTAGCTTTTTGTTGGAAACCTTGATAAGCAGGAATACCAACTGCGGATAAAATACCAATGATCGCTATAACCACAAGTAACTCGATCAAAGTAAAACCTTTTTGATTTCTAAAGTTCTTCATCTATACAATCTCCTCAAATTAAATAAAAATTTTGGTGCTTAGTAAACAGTTTTTTTCAAAGAATAAATGTAATTTTTAATACTGTAATACTAATAAAATACCATAATAAACCAACAATTTCACAACAAAATCGATTTTTTTAGTATTAAATCAAAATTACGTCAAAGTGAATGAATCAACAATATTTTACTCAAAACAATCAATCAGAACTTTATTATTTGAAACTTTAAATCTTCCTATACTTTTTGTGTTGTCATTTAGAAAATGAAAATAAATATTAAATTGTCCTGAATTTAAAATAGCCTTCGACAAATCTTTAGGTATCACTTCGTTTCTTCTCAAAGTATTCTGATCAGTGGTAGTTATAAAATTATATTTACCACTTTCAATCGCAATCGTCTGAAACCAGTTTCTCACTGTAAAAGAAAATACTGGTGGTTTAAGTTTTTTTCGCCCTTGAAGATATGTTTTATAATGCTTATTCATATCAAAAATATTTTTTTCTTGATTAAAAAAAAGTATTTCAAAATACTTTTTCCTATCTTTCTCATCATAAACTTTTCTACATTTAGCAGTTAATTGTAAATATTTTTCATCAATTGGAGCAAAATAATTACCCGAAGTAAACTCTTTAAATGTTTGGCCTGTTGCCGAAGAAAAGATTGTTGACAAAAACAAAACCCAAATAATTTTTTTTAGCATATTTAAATAGTTTATCAAGTTTGTTTATACTTTGGTTAAAATGATTCTTTATCCGATAAAAATCGCCATTTACCCTCTGGTAAATCATTTAATAAAATATTTCCAATTCGTACTCTTTTTAAACCAATGACTTTTAATCCAACTAATTCACACATTTTTCTTATCTGCCTATTTCTGCCTTCGATTAAAACAAAATTAAGCTGGTCATTATTTTGCCAAATTACTTTAGCCGGTTTAAGTTGATACCCATCTAAGATTAATCCATGATTTAACAATTTTAGACCCTTATCTGTTAAATTACCTTCCACCCTAACTAAATATTCTTTTTCAATAGAAAGACTTTTCTCACCGATAATTTTTTTTGCTATACGACCATCTTTCGTCAGTATAAGCATCCCAGACGAATCAATATCTAATCTTCCAGCAGGTGCCAATCCATCTTTATTAAAGGAGGAATTTTGTTTTGAAGAATCATTGTGATAATTTTCGCAATTAATTAGGCTTGATGCTGGTTTAAATTCTTTTCTATCATCTAAGTGGGAAATATATCCTACAGGTTTATTTAAAATTATTGTTTCTTTACGTGATTGTTTTTTGATAGCTTTTTTTAAAAGTTCTACCTTTTGATTTCGAAAAGCTTTAGTGCCCAGTTGATCAACAACTTTGCCATCAAGTAAAACTAATCCTTGCTCAATATATTGATCAGCTTCTCGTCTCGAACAAAAACCTAGTTCAGAGAGTATCTTCGATACGCGAACTTGTTCCATAAGCTAATTTCTCTTAAACTCAAACTTAAGATTTTACTTTGATTTGCTATTGAGGTGTTGATGAAGAAATAATGCTACTCTTGAGACACCTGTCATAGCCCAGTAAGACAAAGTTGCGCCAGAGACTCCATCAATTTTTTTATTCAGTTTATTACCTTCTAATCCTACACCATTGAATTGTTTCGTAAAGGCCGGGTATTTGACCTCCCACCCTCGACTTTCTCTGAATTCTAATACTTTTATTTTTTCAATCTTATTTTCGTTTATAACGATACCAAAAGTGATTGGCTCGGTTTTTCCAATTTCTTTAAGAATCCATGCTGTTCTTCCATCTTTTTCCCAATACTTAATTATCAAGCCGCCATAAGGATGGCCTAATAAAGAAGAGACTCTCTTTCTGACATCACCACCCAACATAATGCTGCTATTTTCTGGGGGTTTCTTTGAAAAAACTTCGGACAAGAAATCTTCATTTGTTTGATATACACCACGGGCAAATAAAGACGACACTGTCAAAAGTGACAGCGTCGCAATTATTAAAAGTGAATATTTCTTTATATTTAACATATCTTTCGGACCCGAATGAACTCTGTTGGTTCAATCAAGCCCAATATATTAAAATGAGTAGCCTAAACCGATATTAATTCCGTCTTGACCACCATCATTTGTTTTTTCTTGGTCAACGTAATCAAATTTAGCTACCACAGTTGGATCTATCCAGTAATTAAACCCGATACTTCTTTGATCAACTTCAGTATCTGTCGAACCACCGTCATTGTTGTCATATGTTTCATAGCGAGCAAATGCACCCCACTTATCATTAAACCTCCATGAAGGCTCTACATACCAACCATTTTGCTTATCAGCACCATCTGTTTCAACGTCAGTTCCGTCTATATCCCAACGTGCATATAATGCTCTTAAGTTGAATTTATCTTTCTGGTAGATAGCATGAGTTTCAACTAAATTTGCTGATCCACAACCAACCTGTTGACCTTGACAGTAATCAGTTTGCATAAATAGTGATCCGGCTAATGTAAGTCCTGGTAGTGCTGTATATTTAATTCTAGCTGTTCCAGCAAGACTTGATGCGTCTGCACTTGCAACTTTTTGACGGCCATCTCTTGGTTTATATGAGCTGGCATCTGTTGCTTCAAGTCCACTATGTATAGCTACATCCATTGTAAGACCAGGTCTTACTTCTTTAGTCACCATCACACCAGCTTCCCACCATGTTGATGGAATAATATTTTTTTCTACAGTATTACGCTCCACCCCATAGAAAGTATCTGGTTCGTGGGTCTCATTTAAAATACCAACTGGCATTAAAAATAAACCACTGGTAATTTGAGTTGTTTCGTTAATATCATATTGAATATAAGCTTGTTCAAGCTCAACTTCACCAGGTTTACCTTCCCCTGCAAGACTGTGCTCTAATTCAAATTCTGAAAAGAATCTTAAATCGTCACGGAATTCATAACCAAAGAATAAAACAAATCGATGAAAATCAATTGCATCTTTATCGGCTACCCCAGGACCATCCCCCTCATAATTGTTGTAATGGAGTTCGCCATAACCACCCCAATGCTTTTTGTTAGCTAATTTAATTTGCGCCTTAATTGCCTCATCAGTTGATACAGCAACATCTTCAACTGTTCCCTTAAGCGCATCATTTTCAGCTTTAAGTGCTTTTAATTCCTGCTTCATTTCCTGCATCATATCGAATATTTCTGCATTACTTGGAGCAGCAAAAGTTGTAGCTGAAAATGATCCAGCTAAAGCTAAAGCAATTAAACCTTTTATAGATTTTTTAATATTCACTTTAAATGTTTCCTTAAAATTAATAAAATGCACGATTATTGTGCCGTTAAAAGAATTTTAAAGAATTAATGGGTTAATGTAAATGAGAATTATTCTTATTTAGATTTATATTTGCATTAAAGAATGGCAATACTTTATTAAGTTATTGATTATATTGATATTATATTAATGTTGTTTTTATACAACAATGTGGGAAAAATATGACATTTTAGGTGTAAATTACTAATTTACAATGATATTTACTCTTCTATGATCTCAAAATCATTAGATATAACAACTGATTGTTCAAGCATAATTGAAGCTGAGCAATATTTAGTAGCTGAAAGATTTATTGCTCTTTCAACTGCTACTGCATCTAAATTACTCCCCTCAATAATAAAATGAATATGTATTTTAGTGAAAACTTTTGGGATGTTGTCTGCACGTTGAGCAGTAATCTCAGCTTTACAATTTTTAACATCTTGGCGTGATTTTTTTAAAATAGTAACGACATCGTAAGAGGTGCAACCACCCAGTCCTAGCAGTAATGTTTCCATTGGTCTCATACCAAGATTTTTACCACCAGATTCAGAAGGGCCATCCATAACAACAGAATGTCCTGATTCAGAAGTGCCCTCAAAACTCACTCCATCTAACCACTTTACAGTTGCTTTCAACTTACAAAATCTCGAGTAATTCGACTTCAAATATTAAGTCAGCATTAGGGGGAATTACATTTCCAGCACCTCTGCTTCCATAACCCATATCAGATGGAATTGAAATAATTCTTTGTCCACCAATTTTCATTCCATCAAAGCCTTCATCCCAACCTTTGATTACCTGACCAATACCAAGTACAAATGTAAATGGCTCTCTTCGATCAAGGGAGCTATCAAACTTATTACCTTTTTTATCACCCTTTGAAGCATCAAAAATCCAACCTGTGTAGTGAACGGAAATAGTCAGTCCTTTTTCTGCCGACCTACCTTTGCCAACTTTAATATCATCAATAATTAGTTCTTGTATTTTTTCATCCATCTTATTTTTATCTCCTGTTGTAATTTCAATCGCAAAACTGTTTGTAAAGTACATCACTAAAATTATTATTAAACTTATTTTTTTATACATAATAAACACCTTATTTATTTAAAAGCTTCTGAAATTAGGGCTTCTTGGAAATTTTGAGATTCCTTAGCCTTTTCATCATTAATAATAAAAATAAAAATTTTCATATTTTTATTTTTATCCAGTAAAAATCCTGCAATAGAATTTACATTCCTCATTGAGCCAGTTTTAAAATGTGCAGACTTTTTAAAAGAAGAATAATGCATTCTTCTCTTTAAGGTACCGTCAATTCCTGAAATTGGAAAGGAAGCTAAAATCTCTGGCATCAATGGATCATGGTATATCTTTTCCATCACTAACAAAAGCTGCTCAGAGGTTAAAAACGATTTTCTTGATAAACCTGCACCATTTTCAAAAAATAATCCTTTATGTATTAAATCTTTTTTTTCAAACCATTGATGAACATATTCATTTAATGATGTTTCTAAAACCAATGAATCAGTATCCTCAGCTAAAACTGTTAGCATAGTATTTCTTGCCATGAGATTTAAGCTGTATTTGTTTATATCTCTTACTATTTCACTTAATGGTCGAGAAATATGACTATATAGAAGTTCTGAGTCGGATTGATCAATGTAGCTAACTTCTAAATTGCCATTGAATTCTCCTCCATTAGCATTCCATAATTTTTTAAAAATTCTGTAAAAATACTCATTTTCTTCTAGGGCCGATAAATCTAATTCTTTTAAGCCACAATTTCGACTATATTTACCCCCAAAAATAATTATTGTTTTTAAATTCTTTTTTTCGGTTCTATAGTCTAATTTGCTTCTCCAATCTATACACCTTCCTTTAGTTAATTTCACATTATTTTGAATTTCAATATTATCTAATTCAGGGTTAGATTCGATTTTAAAATTATTTTTCGCTACTGAAAAAACAAAATTCATTGTATTACTCTGAATTACTATAGGGTGCGGTAAAACGTTATAAGCTCTCATAGGGTCATTATCAAAATTTTTTTCTTTGGAATTCATCGCAAAGTAACTTAAATCTAAAATCAAATTTCCTTTTATTTTTTTTATTCCTTTGCGTTGTATTTTTCTAATTGAATCTTCAAGATCTGCAATTGAAAAAGTGGCATCACCCCTTCCTTTAAAAATTAAATCGCCATTTAATACGCCATCGACTTCTTTACCATTGTATAAAAAATCTGATTTCCACTTAAAATGGGGCCCTAATTTATCAATAGCTATAAAGGTTGAAATAATTTTTACTAAAGATGCAGAGTTGAAAAATTTTTTTTCATTATAAATAATTAAAGGTTCTGATGTATTTGTAAGATTTTTAACAGCAAAAGTAAAAGAATTAGAAGGAAATTTATATTTTTTTATAATTTTTTTATATTCAAGAGGAAGTTCTGCAAAAACAGAAAAAGGTACCAAGCACAAAATTAAGATTCTAAGAAATTTCATAGCTATATTCCCAGCTTTATTGCATCAGAGGTCACTTTTACCATATGTTGAGCCTCTTTTTCAGTAATACAATAAGGAGGCATAAAATAAACTGTATTATTAATTGGTCTTATTAGAACTCCTTTAGATATTGAATAGTCAACAAATTTATCAACATCAATTTTTTGATCAATTTCAAATGCCCAAATCATACCAATATGTCTTAAATTTTTTATTGGTAAGTTTTTATAATCTTGCATGAGTTTATTAATTAGATCAGCCGTTTTTTTATTATCTTTAAAGACATTCTGTGTCTCAAAAATTGATAAAGTTCCTAATGCTGCACTACAAGCAAGTGGATTCCCTGTATAGCTATGAGAATGAAGAAAGGCGTCAGCAAATTTATCTGAGTAAAAAGCTGAATAAATAGTATCATTTGTAAGAGTAACTGAAAGAGGAAGATAGCCGCCAGTAAGTCCTTTTGATAAACAAACAAAATCGGGAATAATTTTTTCATATTGGTGTGCAAACATTTTTCCTGTCCTTCCAAAACCTACAGCAATCTCATCAACAATTAAATGAATATCATATTTGTTGCATAATTCCCTCACCTTTTTTAAATAAATTGAATCATACATACCCATACCAGTTGCACATTGAATTAAGGGTTCTAAAATAATACTTGAAATAACTTCATGCTTACTTTCAAATAATTTTTTTAATGCATCTATTCTGCCTTGAATAAATTCAATAGATGTTTGGTTTGCTTTTTTTAATCTTGAATCTGGCGATTTAATTGAGAAATAAGGTTTTATTAGAGATGTATATTGCCTTCTAAATATAGGGATATCTGTTACTGATAACGCACCTAGTGTCTCACCATGATAACTATTTTCAAGGTAAACAAATTTATTTTTTCTTGGTTGTCCTACCCTTTGCCAATAATGAGAACTCATTTTTAATGCAATTTCAACTGCATTTGCTCCATCACTTCCATAAGAACAATGACCCAATTTTGTTAGCTTCCCTAATTTTTTAGATAATTGAATAGCAGGTTCATGAGTCGCCCCAGCAAGCATTATGTGTTCGACTTGATTAAGTTGATTAACAATATACTGCTTAATTATTTTATTATTATGACCAAATAGATTTACCCACCACGAGCTTGTAACATCTAAATATTTTTTATCATCGAAATCAAATAGCCAACTTCCTTTTGCATTTTTAACTGGAATAAGTGGAATTTTTTCATGATGCTTCATTTGAGAGCATGGATGCCAAATATGTTTTAAACTCTCTTCAATATATTTTTTATTTTTCATAATCTAAGGTGCAGGATTCATTGTTTTTAAGTGTACAGAATCAATTTTTTCTAAAATATCATCTTGAAGCCCTATTTTATATGCAGACAAATTTTCTTTTAATTGATTCATTGAAGTTGCTCCAACAATAGTGCTAGTAACAAACCATTGACTAAAAACAAAACTTAAAGCCATTTGAGTTAATGAGAGATTAAATTCCTGTGCCAGTTTTAAATAGTCTTCAACCGCAATAGCAACACCTGGTTTATTATATCTTTGTGCATATCCAGGAAATAAATTTATTCTCCCTTTAGCATTAGTATCCAAAATATATTTACCAGTTAAATGTCCAAAGCCTAATGGCGAGTAGGAAAAGAAACCTAAATTTTCACGAAATAATATTTCTGTTAACCCTAGTTCAACAATTCTATTTATTAAACTAAAACTATTTTGAATTGTACAAATTATTGGTAATTTTTTTTCTTTAGCAATCCTAAGAAATTCCATGACACCCCAAGGATATTCATTAGATAAAGCTATAAATCTCACCTTTCCCTCTTTTATTAGACGTTCTAAACTTTTCAATTGTTCTTCGATTGATATCCATTGAATTTTTTTTCTATTGATAAATTCTTCTTCTGGTTCAAATTTATACTGACCAAACATTGGTACATTTCTCTCTGGCCAATGTAAATAAAGTAAATCTACGTAATCTGTTTTCATTCTTTTTAATGAATTATTAACAGCCTCATTTATATTTTTTTCATCTAAAGATTTTGGCCCACCTCTTATCCAATCTATGGATCGCCTTGGTCCAGCAATTTTAGTAGATATAACTAATTCTTCTCTTTTTTTATCTTTAAGCCAATTACCGATAATTATTTCCGTTGCATTACAAGTTTCTGGTCTTGGGGGCACTGGATACATTTCGGCAACATCAAAACTATTTATACCCTGAGCTAAAGCATAATCCAACTGCTCAAATGCTTCTTTTTGACTATTTTGATCGCCAAATGTCATTGTCCCAAGTGTAATTGGTGAAACTCTTAATTCAGTTTGACCCACTTTTTTATAATCTTTTTTATTAAACATTCTCTTTAAAAACAATTACTTAAGAATTATTTTTTCCTTCCACCCTTGAATTTATGGTTGTTTGTCCCTATTATTAGCACTCCATGTCATGGAGTGCTAATAATATCCTGGCAGGATTATTTTAACTTTTTAAAGAATACACTATTAGGAGAACTTACAAATGAAAATTCGTCCTTTACACGATCGTGTAATTGTAAAACGTCTTGAAGAAGATAGAACAACTGCATCAGGAATTGTTATTCCTGAAAGCGTTGAAGGTGAAAAACCTGACCAAGGAACAATTCAAGCTATTGGAAACGGCAAGATTCTTGAAGATGGTTCAAGCCGAAAATTAGACGTAAAAGTTGGCGACAAAGTTCTTTTTGGAAAATACGCTGGCCAGTCAGTTAAGGTTGATGGTGAAGAGCTTCTTGTTATGAAAGAAGAAGACATTATGGGTATTGTTGAATAAATAATTAAATTTACAATTGGAGAAAATAAATGGCAGCTAAAGACGTAAGATTTGGCGATGATGTTCGTCAAAAAATGGTAAAGGGTGTTAATACATTAGCTAATGCAGTTAAGGTAACACTTGGACCTAAGGGTAAAAATGTAGTTCTAGAACGATCCTTTGGAGCCCCAACAATTACAAAAGATGGAGTATCTGTTGCAAAAGAAATTGAATTAGAAGATAAATTTGAAAATATGGGTGCTCAAATGGTAAAAGAAGTTGCATCTAAAACATCTGATAATGCCGGTGACGGAACAACAACTGCAACTGTTCTAGCTCAAGCAATTATTCGTGAAGGTATGAAATCTGTTGCTGCAGGAATGAATCCAATGGATTTAAAAAGAGGTGTAGATAAAGCAGTTGAAGCTGCAGTGAATGAATTACATAAATTAAGTAAACCGTGTAATACATCAAAAGAGATAGCGCAGGTTGGTTCTATCTCAGCTAACTCAGATGTTTCTGTAGGACAGATTATTGCCGACGCTATGGATAAGGTAGGTAAAGAAGGTGTAATAACAGTAGAAGACGGATCAGGACTCACAAACGAATTGGATGTTGTAGAAGGAATGCAATTTGATCGTGGGTATTTATCACCATACTTTATAAATAATAATGATAGACAAATTGCATTACTTGAAGAACCTTATGTATTGCTTCATGATAAAAAAATATCAAATATCAAGGATTTGCTCCCAACCTTAGAACAAGTAGCTAAAGCAAGTAAGCCTTTACTCATTATTGCTGAAGAAATTGAAGGAGAAGCTTTAGCCACTCTAGTTGTTAACAATATAAGAGGTATTATAAAAGCAGTGGCAGTAAAAGCCCCTGGCTTTGGAGATAGAAGAAAAGCAATGCTAGAAGATATTGCAATCTTAACAGGTGCAACTGTAATATCCGATGAGGTAGGGCTTTCACTTGAAAATATTAAACTTGAAGATCTTGGTCAAGCAAAAAAAATTGAAGTAGGTAAAGAAAATACTATCATCATTGATGGTGTTGGAAAACAAGATGCAATTAAATCTAGAATTGGGCAAATTAAAGCTCAAATAGAAGAATCAACAAGTGACTACGACAAGGAAAAACTTCAGGAACGAGTTGCAAAACTAGCAGGTGGTGTAGCAGTAATTAAAGTTGGAGCCACAACAGAAATTGAAATGAAAGAAAAAAAAGCACGCGTTGAAGACGCACTTCATTCAACAAGAGCAGCAGTAGAAGAAGGAATTGTTGCAGGCGGGGGTGTAGCCCTTATTAGAGCCCTGGATGCAATTTCAAAAACAAAAGGTGATAACTCTGATCAAAATGCAGGTATTCAAATTGTACTCCGTGCAGTAGAAGACCCATTGCGTCAAATCGTTTCAAATGCAGGAATTGAGCCATCTGTTGTTGTGAATAAAGTAGTTGATGGTAAAGGTAATTTTGGTTTTAATGCTGCAAATGAAACATATGGAGATATGGTTGAGATGGGTGTACTAGACCCTACTAAAGTTACTCGTTCAGCACTTCAAAATGCTGCTTCTGTTGCAGGATTAATGCTTACCACTGAAAGTATGATAGCTGATTTACCTAAAGAAGATGGTCCAGCACCCGCAGGTGCCCCTGATATGGGTGGTATGGGTGGTATGGGTGGTATGGGTGGTATGCCCGGAATGATGTAATATCTTTTTGAATTAAAAAAAGGTTTCTTCGGAGGCCTTTTTTTATAGCTGATAAAAATTATTTGCTGTAGCATTGGAAATAATGAATTCACCCGAATTATTAAAAAATCTTAATGAAGAACAAATTAAAGCGATCACTTTAAAAAACGAGTCAGCTTTAATTTTAGCTGGTGCTGGAAGTGGAAAAACTAGGGTATTAACATCAAGAATCGCTTGGCTTATTCATAATCAACTAACTAACCCAACCGGGTTATTAGCAGTTACTTTTACAAATAAAGCAGCAAAAGAAATGTTAATGAGAGTTACTAATCAACTGCCTATCCATACGCGGGGAATGTGGGTAGGGACTTTTCATGGTTTATGTAATCGTATGTTGAGAATTCACCATAGAGAAGTAAACCTTCCTGAAGGTTTTCAAATTTTAGATAGTTCAGATCAATTATCGGCAATTAAAAGACTGATGAAAATAATGAACATTGATACTGATACTTTTCCTCCAAAAGAAATTCAGTACTTTATTAATAGTAATAAAGATGAAGGAATAAGATCAAAAAATACTAAAACTTATGATGCTCATTCAAAGAAGATTAATGAAATATATAGTGAGTATGAAAAACAATGTTTAAAAGAAGGTGTTGTTGATTTTCCCGAACTTCTTTTATCCTGTTATGAACTATTAGAAAAAAATTCTAACTTGAAAGAGCATTACCAAGAAAAATTTAAACATATTTTAATTGACGAATTTCAAGATACAAGCTTACTTCAATATAAATGGCTTAAATTGTTAGCTGGTAAAAATAATTATATTTTTGCTGTAGGTGATGATGATCAATCTATCTATGCATTTAGAGGGGCTAGAGTAGGCAATATGCAAGACCTTGAAAAAGATTTCAAAATAAAAAAAGTAATCAAATTAGAGCAAAATTATCGTTCGACCAATAACATCTTGAATGCTGCAAACTCTATAATAGAAAAAAATACAGTGAGACTCGGAAAAAATCTTTGGGCTGCATCCGGCGATGGAGAGCTTATTCAACAATATGTTGGGTTAAGTGATTTTGATGAAGCCAACTTTATTCTTGATGAAGTTAAAATACTTCATAGGGGAGGCTTGGATTATAAGAAAATTGCAATTTTATATAGAAGTAATGCCCAGTCAAGAATTCTTGAACATAGTATTGTTTCAAATAATATTCCTTATAGAGTCTACGGAGGTTTAAGATTCTTTGAACGAGCTGAAATTAAAAATGCATTGGCATACCTAAGATTAATATCAAATAAATCTGATGATAATGCCTTTTTAAGAATAGTAAACTTTCCAACTAGAGGTATAGGTGCAAGAGCAATTGAAAAACTTCAAGATGATGCTAAAAAAAATAATTATTCTTTATGGGATGCAGCAAAAGAAATTGAATCTCAAAACGAAAACTCAAAAAAAGGTATTCCTTTTTTTGTAAATCTAATTAAAAGTATAGAAGATGAAATTCAGGGTTATTCAATTGCAGAATCAATAGAAACACTTATAGCTAGATCAGGTTTAAAAGACCACTATCTAAAAGATAAAGATGGTATTGATAGAATTTCAAATCTCGAAGAACTAGTTTCAGCAGCAGTTACATTCATAGACACAACTGAAATTGAAAATGAAGCATTAAATTTAGTTGAATTTTTAAATTATACTTCCTTAGAAAGTGGTGAACTTCAAGCCTCAGCAACCGATGATGCTTTACAATTAATGACTATTCATTCTTCAAAAGGATTAGAATTTGATGTGGTATTTATTACAGGACTCGAAGATGGACTGTGTCCTCACGAACAAAGTCTTTCTGAAGATGGCCTAGAAGAAGAAAGAAGATTGATGTATGTTGCTGTTACACGTGCTAAAAATAAACTTTATCTTTCTTTAGCACAATCTCGAATGTTACACGGTCAGACTAGATATAATATTCCGTCACGATTTTTAGATGAAATACCAGATCAACTTATAAAAAGACTTAATTCTATGAAGCAACAGGACATTTTGACCAATCCGATTCAAACCGATTCTTATTCTTCCAAACAAGAAATTGAAATTGGTTCAACAGTTCTTCATCCAAAATTTGGACAAGGAATTGTTACTTCCTATGAAGGTAGCAAAGATGACCTACGTATTCAAATCAGATTTTCTGAGCATGGAGTCAAATGGTTAGCAATGGAATTTGCTAAACTCACTCCGATTTAATCTTTAATGAGCCAAAAATATCTTTGTAAGTGACATACTGATATATAAATAATATTGAAATATATGCTGTAAGCAAAATTAACAAAAATAAACTCGAAAAAAATGAAATAAGATTTTGACCTAAGAAAGATAAAGTAGAAAAGAAAAACGTTATAAAAATTATAGTGATAATGAAGCTAGCAGATATAACAATATAGCTCGATAATAGTGGAATTGAAAACATTAAAGTTCCTGCCAAGCTTGATTTAATTGCTTTTATAAATCCATATTTATTGTAAGCAATAAGCAAAGGGGAAAACCATGTAGCCATAAAAAAAGGTATTGAAATTAAAATAATCTTTATAACAACTGGTAGAAATTTTTCAGTTAGTTCATCGTAATTTTTTATATCCTCATTAATTCCACCTCCTGCATAAACAACAAATGAAACCATCGATGCATAAATAAAACAAAACCCACCTATAGACAAAAGGGGTTTAAATTTAGCTTTTAATAAGTCAATAATATATTTGAGATCAAAATTGCTTTTTTCATCAAACTGTTTATAAAAATGAATATAAATTACGACTATAAATGGCCATAGAAAAATTGTTATTGGGGATAAAAATTTTAATGCTGGCAATATTGGCATAAATAAAAAAATGGTCAAATACAACATTCCCAAAAAAAGAGATTGCCTAATTGTCTGTCTAAATAAATTGAAACAGCTGGATACCCAATATTTTATTTTAGTTAACATGATTCTTCATAATCTGACGATCAAGTAAAATGTTTTTAAAATGATTAGGATCTTTTATAGAAGTAATTTCACCTTTTTTCGCATTATGAAAATCTCCTAATCTAGATAGCCAAAACCTAAGTGCTGCCATTCTTAAAGCTATATTTAAATAATCATATTCTTTGCTTAAAAGCGTCCTTACTGATTCATATCCTTTTAAAAACTCTAAAAACATTAATTTATTAATTTTTCCATCTTTATCTATACACCAATCGTTTATTGCAATTGCTACATCATAAATAAATATTTCATTACAAGCGTAATAAAAATCGATGATCCCAGAAACATTATCATCTAAAAAAAGAACATTATCTTGAAAAAGGTCTCCATGAATAATCCCCCTCGGTAGGTCTTCTCTATTGAATTCTTTTTGATAATGAATTTCTAATTCTATTATTTTTTTATCCTCTGAAGATAAATATTTTTGAATATTCAAAAACATTTCTGACATCCAATTTAGATCTCTAGGGTTCTTATTGATTTTTGAGAATTTTTTTGCAGTTAAATGTAATTTAGCTAAATATTCCCCTACCAAATAGCTACATTTAGAATCTCTAGAAGTTCTTTCTTTACCTTCTAAAAAGGAAACCATCAATGCAGGTTTATCTTTCAGAATACTCAAAGCTTCACCATCTCTATTTGTAATAGGTACAGGACATAAAAAATTTTGTTTAGATAAAAAAGTCATTAAATCTACGTAAAAAGGAAGTTCATCAATTTTGTTGTGTTCAAAAATAGTTAAAATATATTTTGAATCTGACATATTAATTAAATAATTAGAATTAGTTACCCCAGAAGATATACCCTTAAAATTAATAAATTCTTCTAAATTAAATCTTTTAATCCAATTATTTAAATCATTAGAAGTAATCGATGTATAGACAGCCATAAAATAAAAAAGGGGGTTACCCCCCTTTTTTTCTTAAAAAATTATTAAAATTCAAATGCTACCCATTGAGGAACTATTAAAGGTTCTTCAATATCATGCCATGTTATCCAAGAACCACCCAAAGTTTCTTTATAAAGGTAATAAGGAGGCGCCCCATCAGGAGTAACTTTTATCATATAAAGTCTCCCATTCATTCGGTATTCTTCAATTGTGCTTTCTCCATCCTTTGTTATAACAACATCAGGCTCATCCATATAATCTGACTCATATGTGGATGGAGTGGGTGTTATTTCATCTAAAATCTCTGTTTTTTCTGCAAAAGAGTTATTCCAAATTATTAGATAAAAACTAAACAATAATAACTTTAAGCACTTAGTAATTTTATATTTATAATCCATAACCTTGATTCTATCAAAATCTGACATAATCACAAAAGTAAGTAGATGATAAAATAAAAAATAAGCTTACTTTAAGTTAGCTTATTACAAAATTGAATTAAGAAATCAATATTATGAAAACATTATTACTAGTTGATGGTTCGTCATATTTATACAGAGCATTTCATGCGCTGCCAGATTTAAAAAATAAAGATAATCACCCTACCGGAGTAATTTATGGTGTTTTAAATATGCTTCGTTTAACGCATTCACAATACCCTTCAGACTATAGTGTTTGTATATTTGATGCAAAAGGAAAAACTTTTAGAAATGATATATATAAAGATTACAAAGCTAATCGTCCTAAAATGCCAGAGGATTTAGCAATTCAAATAGAACCTCTTAAAAAAGCAATATCTGCTATGGGTTGGCCAATAATGATAAAAGATGCTGTAGAAGCTGATGACGTTATTGGAACATTATCAAAGCAAGCTAACGCTAAAAATATTAAGGTTATCATTTCTACAGGAGACAAAGATCTTGCTCAACTTGTAAATAAAGATACTTCATTAATTAATACAATGACCAACGAAAAGCTAGATATTGCTGGAGTAAAAAATAAATTTGGAATCCCTCCCTCTTTAATCATAGATTATTTAACAATAATTGGCGACAAAGCTGACAATATTCCAGGTGTAGAAAAAGTAGGCCCTAAAACAGCTTTGAAATGGCTGGATGAATATAAAACGCTCGAAAAAATTGTCAAAAACTCTAATCTTTTAAGTGGTGTTGTAGGGGAAAATCTTAGAAAAGCTACTGACTGGCTTCCAATCGCAAAAGATTTAATTACTATTAGATGCAATCTAGATATGAAAGTGGATTGGCAACAATTTATAAAAAAAGATGCTAATCAAAAAGTTTTAAAAGAAATCTATGAAGAATTCAATTTTACAAGATGGCTTCAAGATCTTGAAAAAAATGAAAATAAAAAAAATAAAATTCATAATATTGAATCTAATACAAAAACTAATATCTTTATTAACAAAAAATCTTACATCACCATAAAAGATGAGAAAATTTTAGACCAGTGGATTGACGAAATTAAATCAAAAAAAATATTTGCAATTGATACTGAAACAGATTCTTTAAATGTTATGTTAGCAAATCTAGTTGGTATTTCAATTTCATTAAAAGCAGGATACGCTGCATACATTCCCTTAAAACACCAAACTTCTGAAAATTTCAAACAATTAGATATAAACTTAGTAATTCAAAAAATTAAACCTATTTTGGAAGATCACAATATTATTAAAATTGGTCAAAATATAAAATTTGACGCGCATATTTTTCAAAATTACGGGATTAATCTTAAAGGTATAGAGGAAGATACTATGCTGATGAGTTATATTTTAGAAAGCCATCAAAGTCATGGTATGGATAAATTAAGTAAAAGGCACCTAGGGCATGATTGTATAAGTTATGAATCTCTTGTAGGAAAAGGAGTTAAACAAATCACCTTCGATCAAGTTTATATTGAAGAAGCTGCGCCTTATGCGGCAGAAGATGCTGATGTTACTTTTCAACTTTTTCAATATTTGAATAAACTTTTAAAAGAAAATAATAAACTTTTAAAAGTGTATAAAGAAATTGAAATTTCATCTATGAAGGCACTTATTAAAGTTGAAAGGAATGGGGTGCTTATTGATCCAAAGATTTTACAAAAACAAAGTCATGAAATAGGTGAAAAATTAATCAACATAGAAAAAGAAGCTTTTATTCTTGCAGATCAGCCTTTTAATTTATCATCACCAAAACAACTCCAAGAAATACTTTTTGATAAATTAGAAATCAAGCCTATAAAAAAAACACCAACTGGTAAGCCTTCTACTAGTGAAGAAGTTCTGCAAATTCTTGCTCAAGATTATCCATTACCTAAATTAATTTTGGAACACCGGAGCCTTTCAAAACTTAAAACTACTTATACTGATAAATTACCAAAAATGATTAATAAAAATACTGGGAGAGTTCATACTAGTTATAACCAGGCAGTTGCAATAACAGGAAGACTGGCAAGCTCTGACCCAAATCTTCAAAATATTCCTATAAGAACTTTAGATGGAAGAAAAGTAAGAGAAGCATTTATTGCCCCAAAAGGATCAAAAATACTTTCTGCAGATTATTCCCAAATTGAATTAAGAATAATGGCACATTTGTCAAAAGATAAACGTTTAATTCAGGCATTTAAAAATAATGAAGATATACACAGAATTACTGCTGCAGAAATATTTAATACTTCTATAGATAATATTACAAACGAACAAAGAAGATATGCAAAAGTTATTAACTTTGGATTAATATACGGCATGGGTCCATTTAGCCTTGCAAAAAATCTTAATATTGAAAGAAGCGCTGCTCAAAACTATATTGAACGTTACTTTACACAATACCCTTCAGTAAAAAAATATATGGAAGATGCAAAACAAGTTGCTAGAGAAAAAGGTTTTGTTGAAACTCATTTTGGTAGAAGGTTATGGCTTCCTGAAATTAATGGTGCTAATGGTATTTCAAAAGCTGCAGCAGAAAGAGCTGCAATTAATGGGCCGATGCAAGGTACAGCAGCAGATTTAATTAAATTAGCAATGATAGACGTTCAAACTTGGATTGATAAAGAGTCTAATATTAAAGGAAAAATGATTATGCAAGTGCATGATGAACTCGTTTTTGAAGTTCCTGATAATGAAGTTGAGATTTTTAAAAAAATAATTCCAAACTTAATGGAAAAAGTAGCTTCTTTATCCGTACCATTAATCGTTGATGTTGGTCAGGGTCATAATTGGGAGCAGGCTCATTAGTATTTCAACACAAATAGTTGAGGCTGATGAAATTCAAAAAGAAATTCATGCTGTAATTATAGGTGATGAAATCCTATCAGGAAAAAGAGAAGATAAACATCTTGCCTATTTAATTAAAACATTAAGAGGTTATGGTTTAAATATTTCAAAAGCAGACTATATTCCTGACGATCTAGATACAATAATAAAAACTATTGAAAGTAAAATTGGAGAAATTGTTTTTTGTTTTGGCGGAATCGGAGCTACACCGGATGACCATACAAGAAAAGCTGCTTCACTAGCGCATAAACAACCTTTACAACAACATGGACAAGCAAAAGTTCTCATAGAAAAGCAATTTGGTGATGGGGCTTACCCAAAAAGAATTCTGATGGCAGACCTTCCACAATATGCTCGCATTATTCCAAATACAATTAATAATGTCCCAGGATTCTTTATCGATGATCATTATTTCATGCCAGGATTTCCAGAAATGGCTTGGCCAATGATAGATTGGGTAATTAAAAACCAATATGAGTTTTTAATAAATTTAAAGAATATAGAGGACCAGTCAATTTGGTTAGATGATATTAGTGAAAGTAAATTAATTGACACAATGGAAAAAATTCAAAAAAAACATGAATACATCAAAATATATAGTCTCCCTAAATTAAGACCAAAAAAAACACTAGAACTTGGAATAAAAGGAAACTCTGAATCTGTAAATAAAGCAATGCAAGATCTCAAGAAAAATTTAAAAAAACTCAAATATGATTGGCGAGAAAATTAAACTTTGATTATCATCTAATTGATTATAAAATAAGCACTCACATATCTTTAAAATTTTTAGATTATGCAAATAGGGTCCCATAAACTTAAGAATAATATTATATTAGCTCCAATGGCAGGTGTGACTGATCGCCCATTTCGTATGTTGTGTAAACATTATGGTGCTGGTATGGCTGTAAGTGAAATGGTTACTTCAAACTCACTTCTTTACGGCAGTGAAAAAACTCTCCTAAGAGCAAATCATGAAGGGGAAGTTTCTCCTATTTCTGTCCAAATTGCAGGAGCTGATCCAAAAATGATGGCAGAGGCTGCAAAATTTAATATGAATAAAGGAGCTCAAATTATTGATATCAATATGGGGTGTCCTGCAAAAAAAATATGTAATGTTATGGCAGGTTCAGCGCTCCTTCAAAAAGAAAAGTTAGTTGAGAAAATAATTAGAGCAGTAGTTGAATCAGTTGATATTCCCGTAACTCTTAAAATCAGAACAGGGTGGGATAAAGATAACAAAAATGCTTCTCGTATTGGAAAAATAGCAGAGGATTCTGGTATACAAGCATTATCCATGCATGGAAGAACAAGAGCTTGTTTATATAAAGGTGATGCGGAATACGATACCATTGCTGAAGTCAAACAAAAAATTAGTATTCCAGTTATAGCAAATGGTGATATTACAACTCCAGAAAAAGCAAAATTTGTTTTAGACTATACAAATGCAGATGGAATAATGATAGGTCGTGCAGCCCAAGGAAGGCCATGGATATTTAGAGAAATTGATCATTTTTTGAAAACAGGTGAGCATATGAAGAGGCCTACTATTTCAGAAATAGAAAAAACAACACTTCAGCATGTAAATGATCTTTACGATTTTTATGGGGTAGAAAGAGGACACAGAATTGCAAGAAAACATATTTCTTGGTACACCAAGGGTTTAAAAAACTCTGCTGAATTTAGACATAAAATGAATCAAATCGAGAGCGATACTCAGCAAATAGAATATATTGAACAATACTTCAATGAATTAAGAAAATTTGATAAATATATTACATATGAAGATTTAGAAAAAAAACATGAGCTCGTTGCCTAATGAGTAAACCAAATTTACCTGATAATATTGATATTCTTTTAGACAAATACTTTAAAGATTTGTCTGGTGAAAAACCTAAAGGGGTCTACGATATGGTTATCCACTCTGTAGAAAAGCCCCTTTTACTTTATATTATGAATCTTGCAGAGGGAAATCAGAGCAAAGCTGCAGATATTTTGGGGCTTAATAGAAATACACTTAGAAAAAAACTTCAATTACATAAAATAGAAATATAAAATGATAAAAATAAAAAGGGCCTTAATTAGCGTTTCTGATAAAACAAACATTACAGAATTAGCTAAAGCACTTGAGAATTTAAATATTGAGATTATTTCTACAGGTGGAACTGCATCTCTTTTAAAAAAAAATAATATTAAAGTAATAGATGTTAGTAATTACACCGAATTCCCAGAAATGCTTGATGGAAGAGTTAAAACTTTACATCCAAGAATTCATGGGGGTATCTTAGCTCAAAAAGATAATCCAAAACATCTTGAAACTCTTAAAAATAATAATATTCCAGAGATTGATCTTGTTGTTGTAAATCTATACCCTTTCGAAGAGACAATTGCTGACCCGAAATGTACTACAGAATTAGCAATAGAGAATATTGACATTGGCGGCCCAACCATGATTAGGGCTGCTGCAAAAAACTATAAAAGTGTTGCTGTATTAACAAGTCCGGAAGAATACGATAATTTTACAAAGCAATTAATTAAATTAAAAGGTAATCTCAAAGAGCAATATAGATTTAAGCTCGCACAAGATGCTTTCGCCCATACAGCTAATTACGATCAAGTTATAAGTAATTACCTTTCTTCAAAGGAACAAAAGCTCAAGTTTCCTAAAACTTTGAAGCAACATATGGATAAAAAAATGGATTTACGTTATGGAGAAAACCCTCACCAAGAAGCAGCCTTTTATATTGATCCGAAGGAACAAAAGAGTACATTTGCAAATTTTAAACAAATTCAAGGTAAAGAATTATCTTTTAATAATTTAAATGATTCAGATTCAGCATGGGAGTGTGTTAAATCTTTCTCTGAACCATCTTGCGTGATTGTAAAACATGCAAACCCCTGTGGTGTATGTTCTTCAATTACAATAAAAGATGCTTATAAAGGTGCTTTTTCAACTGATCCTACCTCTGCATTTGGAGGAATTATTGCAATTAATAAAGAAATGGATGAAGAAACAGCAAAATTAATTTTGGAACAATTTGTTGAGGTAATAATTGCACCTAGCTATTCAGATGAAGCATTGAGTATTTTTAAAGCAAAAGAAAATATAAGATTGCTCCAAATCAAAATTGATTCTTTAAAAAATCAATTAGACTTTAAAAAAATTAGTGGAGGATGGTTAGTTCAGACAAGTGATATTGATAAATTTGATATAAGCCAATGTGAAATTGTTACTAAACTAAAGCCCAATACTGAACAGTTAGATGATTTAAATTTTTCATGGCAAGTTGCACAATATGTTAAATCAAATGCAATTATTTTTTGTAAAAATAAAAAAACTCTCGGAGTAGGTGCTGGTCAGATGAGTAGAGTTGACAGTACCCGAATTGCAGCAATAAAAGCTGAAAATGCAAATATAAATTTGTCGAATAGCGTAGTAGCCTCAGATGCATTTTTTCCATTTCGAGATGGTATTGATGTTTTAGCAAATTTTGGGGCTAAATGTATAATTCAACCCGGTGGAAGTCTAAAAGATGAGGATGTTATTAAAGCTGCTGATGAACTCGGTTTAATAATGTTATTTACCGGTATAAGACATTTTAAACATTAATATAATGAAAGCACTAATAATTGGTAATGGAGGTAGAGAACATGCACTTGCATGGAAAATAGAACAAAGCCCACTTGTTACTAAAATTTTTGTTGCTCCGGGTAATGGTGGTACTGCCTTGGATAAAAAAATAGAAAATGTTGACATTAAAATTAATGATCCTAATCAATTAGTTTTATTTGCAAAAAAAGAAGAAGTGGATCTAACAATTATTGGTCCAGAAGTACCGCTTTCTAGAGGTATTGTAGATATATTTTTAAAAAATGGGTTAAAAGTATTCGGTCCAAAAATGGAAGCAGCTCAGCTTGAAAGCTCAAAAGATTTTGCAAAATCTTTTATGGAACGACACAATATCCCAACAGCGAAATATAAAACATTTACAAATAGTAGTGATGCAAAAGTTTATATTAATGAAAAAGGTGCGCCAATTGTAATTAAAGCAGACGGGTTAGCTGCTGGAAAAGGAGTAGTTGTTGCGATGTCAATCCAAGAGGCATTATCTACTGTTGACTCAATGCTAGAAGATAATTTATTTGGTGATGCAGGGGCAAGAGTTGTTATAGAGGAATATTTAACTGGGGAAGAAGTTAGTTTTATTGTTATATGTGATGGTAATTCTATTCTTCCCTTGGCATCAAGTCAGGATCATAAAAGACTATTAGATTTAGATTTAGGACCTAATACAGGCGGGATGGGCGCTTATTCACCTGCTCCAATTGTTACACCAGAATTACATAAAAAAATTATGAATGAAATTATTGAGCCTACTATTAAAGGCATGCAAAAAGATGGTATTGAATTTACAGGTTTTTTATATGCTGGCTTAATGATAGATAAAGATAATAATATAAAAACACTTGAGTTCAATTGTAGAATGGGTGATCCAGAAACCCAACCTATTCTCTTTAGACTTAAAAGTGATTTATTTGAAATACTTTTAGCTGCTACAAATAAAAATATTAAGAATTACAATACTGAGTGGGATAATGATTCAGCAATAACTGTTGTATGTGCCTCAGAAAATTATCCTAATCAGCCAAAAATTAATGATGAAATATTTATACCAAATCACAATGATCATTCATATATTTTTCATGCTGGTACAGTCCTTAAAAATAATAAAATTTATACAGCAGGTGGCCGAGTTCTTGGTGTCACCTCAAAAGGAAACTCATTAAAGAAAGCTCAAGAAAGAGTATATGATTTGGTTAATGATATTGAATTTAAAGGTATGCAATATAGAACAGATATTGGTCAAAAAGCAATAAAATCAAATTTGTGAAAAATCATAGATTAAATCGTTTTATCCGCAAAGGTGGGATTGTAGCCTATCCTACTGAATCATGTTTTGGACTAGGTTGTGATCCTAAAAATAGAAATGCAATAAATAAAATTATTAGAATTAAAAAAAGATCAAGGAATAAAAACTTTATCCTTATTGGATCATCAATAAAACAATTTAATTTCTTTATAAAGCCAATAAATAAATTATCAAAAAAAAATCTATTTTTAAAATGGCCTGGTCCTCATACATGGCTTTTGAATACAAATAATCGATGTCCTAGTTGGCTAAAAAATGATAATAAAATAGCATTAAGAATCTCATCCTTTCATAATTGTTATGAGCTTGCTAAATCTATTGATATGGCAATTACATCAACTAGTCTTAATCTAAGTGGAAAAATTTCATTGAAAAATTTTAGAGATGTTTGTAGATTTCTACCTAATCAAGTTAAACTAATCCCTGGAAAAATAGGTAAAAATAAAAATCCTTCAACAATTCAAGACTTGGAAACTAAAAAAATTATTAGAGCATAATGAATAAAGAAATTGATAAAAATTCTGTTAAAGATTTCCTATCTAATCTGCAAACAAAAATTATAGAAGCCATTCAAATAGTAGATGGTAAGAATTTTTTAATAGATTCATGGCAAAGAACAGAGGGTGGTGGTGGAACAACTGCAATTTTAGAAAATGGTAATGTGTTTGAAAGGGCTGGTATTGGATTTTCCTTTGTAACTGGCAATAAACTTCCAAAAGCAGCTACTGATATTCACCCTGAAATAGGAAATAAAAAGTGGGAAGCGATGGGTGTTTCATTAGTATTTCATCCACATAATCCTTTTATTCCAACTGTTCATATGAATGTAAGATTTTTTATAGCATCTAGAAATGGTGAATCAGATGTATGGTGGTTTGGTGGTGGGATGGACCTTACACCATATTATGGATTTAAAGAGGATGTTATTCACTTTCATCAAACAATTAAAAATTCATTGGATACTTTCGATGATAATTTATACCCAAAATTTAAAAAAAATTGTGACGAATATTTTTTACTAAAACATAGAAATGAACCGCGAGGCGTGGGAGGTATTTTCTTTGATGATTTTAACGAAAAAAGTTTTGATCATTGTTTTCAAATAACTAAATCTGTTGGAAATAATCTAACCAAAGCATACTTACCAATTATTCAAAAAAGAAAAAAGAAAAAATTTACGCAAAAAGAAAAAGATTTTCAACTTTACAGAAGAAGTCGCTATGTTGAATTTAATTTACTTCAAGATCGTGGAACCTTATTTGGTATTCAATCAAAAGGCAGGGTAGAATCTATATTAATGTCAATGCCTCCTACAGTAAAATGGGCCTATGATTGGAAACCAAAAAAAGGAAGTGCTGAAGAAAAATTATATACTGACTTTCTTATAAAAAAGAATTGGGTTTAAATAATAAAAATTATGTTAAAAAAACTTTTAAGAAAAAAAAATATTACTCACAAATCGGGTGGTCAATTAAATCGTTGTTTAAATGCATTTGATTTAACACTTCTAGGTATTGGTTGCATAATTGGTACTGGAATTTTTGTTCTTACAGGTATAGCTGCTGCCAATCAAGCAGGTCCTGCGGTAATTTTATCCTTCTTAGCTTCTGGTTTTGCCTGTGCATTTGCTGCACTATCATACGCTGAGTTATCTTCATCCGTCGGAGGTTGTGGAAGTGCATATGGTTATTCTTATGTTGCCTTTGGTGAGTTTGTTGCGTGGATTGTTGGTTGGATTCTGTTAATGGAATATGGGATGTCAATTGCAGCTGTTGCAAATGGCTGGTCAGGTTATTTTAACAATGCACTTGTTGCAATGGGTATTGGATTACCTGAATACCTTACAAAGCCCCCGAGTCATGGAGGAATTATAAATCTTCCAGCTTCATTAATTATCTTACTGATTATGACATTACTTATTATAGGTATCAAAGAAAGTGCTAGTTTCAATAAAATTATGGTGATAGTTAAAGTTTCAGCTATTTTCATCTTTATTGCACTTGCAACCTTTAATGTAAACCCAGAAAATTGGAGTCCATTTATGCCGTACGGATGGTTTGAAACATTACCGGATGGAAAAACTGTTGGAGTTTTAGCTGGTGCTTCGATTGTATTTTTTGCTTATGTAGGCTTTGACGCAGTTTCAACTGCTGCAGAAGAAGCCATTAATCCTCAAAAAGATTTACCAAAAGGTATAATCAATTCTTTAATTTTTTGTACTATTATTTATATTATCGTAGCTGCTCTTTTAACTGGAGTTGTCCCCTATCAAGAGCTTAATGTGTCTTCTCCTGTTGCATTTGCATTGTCAAAAATTGGTTTTCCTTGGGCTTCTGCATTAGTTTCTACTGGTGTTATTGCAGGACTTGCGACGGTGATGCTAGTTTTATATTATGCACTTACAAGAGTAATTTTTGCAATGAGTAGAGATGGATTACTTCCAATAACTTTAAGCTCAGTCAATAAAAAAACACAAACTCCAATTAAAACTATACTTATCTGCGGTATATTTATTTCAACAGTAGCAGGCTTTACATCTTTAGGCACTTTAGCTGAAATAGTTAACATTGGAACATTGTCGGCATTTGTAATTGTTTGTTTAGGAGTAATATTTTTAAGAAACAAAAGTAGCCAAGCTCAAGATACTTTCAGGAATAAATGGCATCCTGTTATTCCAATATTAGGTATTATTTCTTGTAGTTTATTAATGATATTTTTACCCATGCAAACTTGGATAAGGTTTTTTATCTGGATCTTAATGGGCATTGGGATATATTTTATATATTCATATCGTCACAGTAAATTAAACTAAAATTCTGGTTTAAAATTAACAATCAAAATAACTCAAAAGTTCTTTTGCTGAATAAATAGGTGGTAAACATGAATGATTAATGCATAGATATGCTACACCTCCTTTTTTATATGGTCTATTTTTTGATAATAGATCTATCTGCTCCCCTTCAAATAAAAAAATTACTATAGATTTATTTCTTATTTTCTTATGAGTAATATCCTTCCACTTTTCAATTTCTTTTTTTGTACCCCTGATAAAGATAATACTTTTCTTTCCTAAATAAAATGAATAAGCTCTTAAAAGAGAAGGATATGAATGAGCGTTATTTTCAACCCTACTATTCCAATTAAGCATTGCTTTTTCAGCAGATTCTGAAAAAGTTAAATTAGAGGTTATTTCAGATAATTTTTGTAAAGCAAGGCAAGCTAAACCATTCCCTGATGGAATTGCATTATCCTCAGCAATCATTTGTCTATCAAATAATTTTTCATGACTATGCTCGGTAAAATAATAAGCTCCTTCTTCAGATTGAAAATTTTCTTTTAAAATATTGCCTAATTCTATTGCAAAAATTAAATCTTTTTCCCTATATTTAATCTCAATAGAATGAATTAATGCATCTAATAAAAAAGTATAGTCATCAAGATATGCATTTAACATTGGTTTTCCATTAATGTAAATTAATTTAAGTTTTTTGGTCTGATATAAATTTTCATAAATAAAATCTATACTTTTTTGGGCTAATTCAATCCAATCTGGTTCATTGAAAATATCGCCAGCTACAAGTAAACTTTTTAAAAGGAGTGAGTTCCAAGAAGTAATAATTTTTTTATCGAGTCCAGGTTTAATCCTAGATTGTCTTATCTTATTTAACTTTTTCTTTATTTCATTACATTTACCAATCCCATCAAATTCTTTTAGATTTAAATGCCATAATTTCCCCTCAAAATTTGGTGTGCCTTCTAATTCAAACCACTTAGAAAGTTCAGAAAATTCTTCAAATGTTAATTTCTTTTTTAACTCATCCAAGCTCCAATTATAATAAGCCCCCTCCTCTAAAATATCTGATTTATTTATAGAGTCTGCATCTAATGATGCGTAAAATCCTCCCTCTTTAGATTTCATTTGTCCTATTAACCAATTAATAGTCAAGTTTATTGAATCTTTAATTTTTTTATCTTGGTTATCTTGATAATAATATGAATATAATTCTACTAATTGACCAGTGTTATATAGCATTTTTTCATAGTGAGGGATTGTCCAATCGGTATCAACACAATATCGATAAAAACCTCCTTCAATATGATCGAATAAACCTTTGTACAGAATTTTTTCCAAACTTAATTTGACAATCTTATTAGTTATAGGTGTTTGTTGTTCCACTAAAAATCTAAGTATTGGCTCATTTGGAAACTTTGGTGAGCTTCCAAATCCACCATTTATTTCATCAAAATTTGTAGACATGCTTAAAATTGCATCATCAATTATTTTTTTATTAATTGTTATTGATTCGACCTTTAATGGCTCCATCGATTTAATTATTTCTTTTAATTTTTTTGTTTGATTTATAAGTAAATCTTTTTCGTCTTTATAAAATTGCGAAAGTCTTTGAATTAATTCAGGTAAACCAGGTAAGTTATGTTTTGAAATTTTAGGAAAATAAGTACCTATATAATATGGCTCCTGATCTGGAGTAAGAAATACACTTAAAGGCCAACCACCAGGACGTCTAGAAAAAATAAAATGGGCTGTTTGATAAATCTGATCTATATCAGGGCGTTCCTCTTTATCTACTTTAATATTAATAAAATTTTCATTCATTAATTTAGCTACATCTTTATCTTCAAAGCACTCGTGCGCCATTACATGACACCAATGACAAGCTGAATAGCCAATTGATAAAAAAATTGGTTTATTTTCTTTTTTTGCTAAATCAAATGCATCTTGACTCCAGGGAAGCCAGTTAACTGGATTATCTTTATGTTGTTTTAAATAAAGACTAGATTCATTTTCAAGTTGATTAGCCATTAATATTCTTGAACTGAATATTCTGTAGCAATGCTATGGGATAATTTTGGGTAGATAACAACGCTATTTTCCAAAAGATTTGCAGTCTCTAAACAAACCATTCTTCGCCATTCATCTTTTTCACCCATATCTCCCATTGCTAAAGCTTTTTCTTGCCAAGGTGTCCATACAACTGTTGAATTACTATTTGATTTTTTTACCGTTATGACACGATTAAATATTTCATCTTCAATGTAACAATCATTACTAGTATTAGTATAGACTCGATCAAATTCATTTTTAAAAATAATAGGTTCTTCTTCTATTCCACGATTAAAATTATCTATTTTATCTGTATAGCTAGAATTTTCTAAACCAGTAATTTTAATTTTTTCAATATCAGAAATATAAAAATAAGTGTGATAGCCCTCGCTTATTACAAAAGGACTATCAGATAAATTTGTTGTCTTTAAATTCAAGTAAAGGCTTTCGCCGACTATAACTGTTAAAATCAATTCGAATGAATAAGTTAGCTGCTTAATTACTTCATCAGTAGGGAGCATTTTTAGAACTATCTTAGTTGCTCCATTTTTTAATTGTTCAGATTCTAGTAATTTCCAAGGTATTACACGAGCAAACCCATGAACACAGAAACTTCCGTCTGTTGGATGCTTACCAAACCAAGGCCAACAAATAGGTACCCCCCCTCGAATTGATCTACCTTGTTGATATCTAGCATTTGAAGAAAGCCATAAAACGTCTTGCTTTGATGATTTAGGACGCCACCAATCGACATGTGCACCTTGCAAAGCAATTCTTGCTACCGCTAGTGAATTATCAATTTCAATAAATTGAAGTCCATTTTCTCCATCAACAACCTTAATTTGTTTATTCAATTTTAACTTTTCTTTAATTGATTAATATCTCTAACGGCTCCTTCGGACGCACTTGTTGTCATAAGCGCATATGCTTTTAATGCTTGTGTAACTCTTCTTTTTCTTGGTTTAGGTTCCCAAGAGTTTTTACTACTATTCATTTTTTTTCTTCTTTGTATTAATTCTTCCTTAGAAATTTTCAAATTTATATTTCTATTTGGAATATCAATATCAATTTCATCCCCTTCTCTAACTAAAGCAATTGCTCCACCCTCTGCAGCTTCTGGAGAAACATGACCGATACTTAATCCTGATGTACCACCTGAAAATCGTCCATCGGTTAATAATGCACATACCTTTCCTAAACCTTTTGATTTTAAGTAAGCGGTTGGATAAAGCATTTCCTGCATACCAGGGCCTCCTTTTGGTCCCTCATAAATAATAACTACAATATCTCCTGGTTTTATTTTATCGCCCAAAATTGCTTCACATGCTGAATCTTGTGACTCAAATAATCTAATTTTTCCAGAAAATTTTAATATTTCTTCATCTACACCTGCTGTTTTTACTATACATCCATCCTCAGCAATATTTCCATAAAGTACGGCTAAACCTCCGTCTTTACTGTAAGCATGAGCTATGTCTCTAATACACCCTTCGCTTCTGTCATCATCTAAAGATGGCCATGTTTTTGACTGACTAAATGCTTGAGTTGTTGGAATACCTCCAGGAGCAGCTAAATAAAATTCTTTTACTGTATTATCTTTAGTTGAAATAATGTCCCAATGATCTATTGCCTCTCCAAGTGTTTTTGAATGGACTGTAGATACATTTTCATCCAATAACTTTCCTCTTTTAAGTTCACCTAAAATTCCATATACGCCTCCAGCCCTATGAACATCTTCCATGTGATATTTTTGAGTAGCAGGCGCAATTTTTGATAGGCAAGGTACTTTTCTGGATATTTTATCTATATCTTTCATTGTAAAATCAACTTTAGCTTCTTTGGCAGCAGCCAATAAATGTAAAACAGTATTAGTTGATCCTCCCATAGATACATCAAGAGCCATTGCATTTTTAAAAGCTTTTTTTGAAGCAATATTTCTTGGTAATACTGAAATATCATCTTTTTCGTAATAACGTTTAGTTATCTCTACGATTTTTGAACCTGCATTAACAAATAATGACTTTCTTGCACTATGAGTTGCAAGAGTACTTCCATTTCCCGGAAGACTTAGGCCAAGTACTTCAGTTAAGCAATTCATTGAATTAGCAGTAAACATTCCAGAGCAAGAACCACATGTTGGGCAAGCTGATCTTTCCATATTCTTTAAATTTTTCTCAGAAACGTTTGTGTCACCTGCTGCAATCATGGGAGAAACTAAATCAATCTTTCCTCCATTTTCCTCCCAGTCTACTTTTCCAGCTTCCATAGGACCACCAGAAACAAAAATTACAGGTATATTTATTCTCATAGCTGCCATCAACATTCCTGGTGTTATTTTGTCGCAATTGGATATACAAACCATGGCATCTGCCCAATGAGCATTTACCATATATTCAACACTATCCGCAATTAAATCACGACTTGGAAGACTATATAGCATTCCATCATGCCCCATAGCAATTCCATCATCAACAGCAATAGTATTAAATTCTTTTGCAACACCGCCACTCTTTTCAATCTCTCTCGCAACTAATTGGCCCATATCTTTTAAATGTACATGGCCAGGAACAAATTGAGTAAATGAATTAACTACTGCAATCATTGGCTTATTAAAATCCCCTTCCTTCATACCAGTTGCTCGCCAAAGAGCTCTGGCTCCAGCCTGGTTTCTTCCGTGTGTTGTAGTTCTTGACCTATATTCTGGCATTTCAATCTCTAATGATTAATTTATTATTAGAATTTTAACTTATAATTAGTAAATATGCTTATTCATCCAGAAATAGATCCTATTGCATTCCAAATTGGTCCTTTCAAGGTCTATTGGTATGGTTTAATGTATTTTTTTGCGTTTTTATCATTTATTTATCTTGGTAAAAAACAATTAAAAAAAAGATGGTGGAATGATATTAATGAAAAAATGCTTGATGATGTTTTATTTTATGGTGCTATAGGGGTTGTTTTAGGTGGTAGGCTTGGTTATGTATTTTTTTATCAGCCCACATATTACCTTTCTAATCTTGATGAAGTTTTTGCTTTTTGGCAAGGTGGCATGTCTTTTCATGGAGGGTTTCTAGGGGTCTTAATAAGTCTTTTTTTAATTTCAAAAAAATATAGTTTTCCTTGGTTAAAACTTACAGATTTTATAGCTCCATTAGTTCCTTTAGGCTTAGGATTTGGAAGAATTGGAAATTTTATTAATCAAGAGTTATGGGGTAGAACTACAGATTTACCTTGGGGTATGATTTTTCCAGTCACTGATAAGTTATCTAGGCATCCTTCTCAAATATATCAAGCTCTTTTTGAAGGTTTATTTTTATTTTTAATACTCTGGTTTTTTTCAAATCAAAAAAGACCTACTGGAAGCATTTCAGCATTATTTTTAATTTTTTATGGGTTCTTTAGATTCTTAATTGAATTTACTCGTGAACCTGATAACTTTCTTGGGCTTCTTTATCTAAATCTATCTATGGGCCAATGGCTGACTATTCCAATGATTGGAATTGGTTTATGTATGTTTTTTTTAACTACAAGAAAACTTTAATTAACAGCATCGATTTATTTTATTCCATTTTTGCTGAAGCTTTTGTGAATAAAAGTCTTTTCTACTCAAAGGATTACTGTTTAAATGATTTGTACATTTCGAAAAATTATTAAGATAAACTTCATAAGCGTCATCGCCACTTATAGCTCTTAAAAACTTCCATAAATTTTTAATCCACATTAATTTCTTACCCCTAAAAACTTATATTTATTGTTAAATAAGATTTTTAATACATCAATAATAACTAGCCATAACACTATTGTTAAAAGAACAGTTATTACTGCATCAAATCTTAAATTAAATATTAATTGATTCATAATACTAATTTTTTCATCAGTAAGCATGCCTGAATTAACTTTTTCTGTCATAAATTTAGCTGCAGCTAAAAATCCTACACGTGTATCTTCGCTAAATACTTTCTGGAAAGCGGCTGTTGAAGTAATAATTGCTAGCCATGTTAAAGGTAATCCAGTAATCCATGCAAATTTAACTTTACCAGTTCTAATTAGTATTGCAGTCCCAACACTTAATGCAATTGCAGCAAGCATTTGATTTGCAATTCCAAATAAAGGCCATAAAATATTGACCCCTCCATTTGGATCAATAACACCTATGTATAAAAAATATCCCCAGCATGCAACTACAATTGCACTTGTTAAAATTGTTGAAGGCAACCAAGAAGTCCTTCCTAATTTTGGATAAAAATTTCCTAAAATATCCTGCAACATAAATCTTCCAACTCTTGTACCTGCATCTAATGTAGTTAAAATAAAAACAGCTTCAAACATAATTGCAAAGTGATACCACATCGCTAAGAGATTCTTTCCAAAAGCATCTGCAAAAATACTTGCCATACCAACAGCTAATGAGGGTGCTCCGCCTGTTCTAGCAAAAAGAGTGGTTTCCCCAACATCTTTAGCAAGCTGCTCCATTTGATCTTGTGTCACAGGAAATCCCCATGAATTAATAGTTTGAATAACTATTGAAGGGTCAGACCCAACAATTCCAGCAGGACTATTAATTGCAAAGAAAACTCCCGGTTCTAAAACACAAGCAGCAACCATTGCCATAATTGCCACAAAAGATTCAAGAAGCATTCCTCCATAACCTATCATGGGAATATGTTTTTCATTATCAATTAACTTAGGTGTTGTTCCAGATGAAATCAAGGCATGAAAGCCAGAAATAGCGCCACAAGCTATAGTAATAAAAACAAATGGGAATACACTACCACCAAATATTGGGCCTGAACCATCAACAAAATTTGTTACAGCCGGCATTTTTATATCTGGTTGCAAAATTGCAATAGCTATAGCTAGAAAAATAATAGTTCCCAATTTAACAAAAGTAGATAAATAATCTCGTGGAGCCAATAACATCCAAACTGGTAAAACTGCTGCTGCAAACCCATATATAATAATTGACCATGCTAAAAATAATCCCCCATGATCAAAATAAACTCTTAATGACTCAGATTTATCAATCTCACCACCAATATAAACAGCAAATAACAAAAGAACTACACCAATTCCAGTTGCCTCTAAAACTCGACCAGGTCTTAAAAAACGCATATAAAATCCAATAAAAATTGCGATTGGAATTGTTGCTGCCACTGTTGATGTTGCCCAAGGACTGTGTTTCATTGCATTTACGACTACTAGACCTAACACAGAAATTAAAATAATCATGATTACAAAAGTTGCTATTAAAGATGCTTTACCTGCAAGCTGACCTAGTTCTTCTTTCGCCATTTGTCCCAGAGTTTTACCATTTCTTCTTACAGAAAAAAATAAAATTGTCATGTCTTGAACAGCACCACCTAATACTGCTCCTACTAAAATCCATATTGTGCCGGGTAGATAACCAAATTGAGCAGCAAGGGTAGGTCCAACTAAAGGTCCTGGACCGGCAATAGCAGCAAAATGAATGCCAAATAAAACCCACTTATTAGTAGGGACAAAATCACGATTATTATTATTTGTTACAGCAGGTGTTTCTTTAAACTCATCAAGAACTAATACTTTTGCAGCAATCCATGCTCCATAAAATCTATAAGCTACAAGATAAATACATACTGCTGCTGTAATAAACCACATTGCATTAATAGACTCATCGCGACTAAGTGCTATTGTAGAGAAAGCAAAAGCCCCTAACGTGGACAAAATTATCCAAATTAATTTTGTTTTAATAAAATTAGTCATAAATTAAAAATATATTTTCATATTATTTTTCTCAGGTTTTTTTGGAACGAACTGAGCAATACTATCAACAATTCTTTGAGTTGACCATACTACAGAAATAGAGTCCAGAATATCATCATCGAGAACTTCGTTTTTATTGTATTTTTTTCTAACTAATTCAAAAGAAAAACTAGGAAAAAATCTTTTTATTAACTTAATTCGTATTTTTTTTCCTATGATAGTTTTTTTACTCTCTAAAACTAAATTCATATTATTCATAGCCATAAAGCTTAATTCTGGATGAATCTCGAATAAATTAATTTTATTATTATATTTTAAAAATTTCTGAGCTTGTTTTATTTTAGGAAACAAATTCCACGATTGTTTTGAAAGACGTTTACCAGATTGCCTAAAGTTTATTTCGGAAGCCTCAACATAATTTTTAGCTTTTAATGCACTGAAAGTTGGTGGGGAAAAAATAGTACAGGATCTTTTTTTTAATATAGCTCTCGCTTCAATTTCTGCAAACCTTTTTCCGGTTTCAGATAATATTAATGGTATATCTATACCTATGTGAGATATATTACTTTTTTTTAAATAGTTATCATCTAAGTTATCAATAATATGAAAACTTAATGATTGATCATCTAAAATTTTGCTAATAATCCATCCAGCTCTACATCCATCAATACCAATCACACCTGACATTCTTTGTTATACTTTCACTTAATTATAAAACATCATTATGTATTGATTTTATAGTATATGGAGACTAAATATTAATGCTAAATAAAAAAATTATTTTAGGTGTTACAGGAAGTATTGCTGCTTATAAAGCTGGTGAATTAATTCGTCTTTTAAAGAAGAATGGTGCTGATGTTCAGGTTATCATGACCAAGTCAGCAAAAGAATTTATTAGTCCCTTAACACTGCAAGGCTTATCGGGTAAGCCTGTTTTAGAAGATATGTGGGAGCCTAGCAAAGGAAATGGTATGGAGCATATTAATCAATCAAAAAAAGCTGACCTTATTTTAATAGCACCAGCTTCTGCAAACTTTATTGCAAAATTAGCTCAAGGCTTAGCAGATGACTTGTTATCTAATGTTTGCTTAGCAAGAAATTGTCCTATCTTGATAGCTCCATCAATGAATAAAAATATGTGGGAAAATTCTGCTACAAAAAGAAATATTTCTCTAATCATTGAAGATGGAGGGAAATTCTCCGGTCCGGAAAATGGAGAACAAGCTTGTGGAGATGAAGGAATGGGTCGTTTAGTAAATGAGAAAATATTATTGCTTGATATAAGAAAATCTTTAAGTCCTCCCCTTCTTGAAAATAAAAATATTCTTATAACATGCGGAGCTACTTTCGAAAAAATTGATGATGCTCGTGCTATTACAAATTTAAGTTCAGGAAAAATGGGATTCAGCCTCGCAGATGAAGCTTATTCTATGGGTGCCAATGTGACATTAATTTATGGTCGAACTGAAACACTTCCCCAAGCTAATATAAGATGTATTTATGCGCCCAATCATGAAATGATGAAAAAATTAGTTAAACAACATGCTAAAGATAACGATATCTTCATAAGTAGTGCTGCAATTTCGGATTATATTCCAAAAACTGTTTCCGGAAAATTAAAAAAACATAAAGATAAATTAATATTAGAATTAAAAAGAAGTAGCGATATTATTTTAGAAACAGCTTCAGAGTATAAGAATCTTTTTTGTGTTGGATTTTCAGCAGAAAGTGAAAAAATTATCGAAAACGCTAAAATAAAACTTAAAAAAAAGAAATTAGATATGATTGTTGCAAATTCAATTAATGACTCAATGGGTAAAGATGCTGCTGAGGTACATATAATTTTCAAAGATAATGTTATACATATTCCTAAAAAAAATAAAAATGAACTGGCTTCTGATATTCTTGTGAATATTCATAAATTGGAAGTTAAGAGGAGAAATATCCATGAATTTATCGATTGATTTTAAAATTCTTAATCCTTTAATTAAAGATCATTTACCCCATTATGCATCTAAAGGATCAGCAGGTTTGGATCTCAGAGCTTGTATAGAGCATGTACAAACAATTAACCCAGGTGAAACATTTTTAATTCCTACTGGAATATCAATCTATATTAAAGACCCCAATTATGCTGCGGTAATTCTTCCCCGCTCTGGCCTAGGTCATAAACATGGAATAGTTCTAGGTAACTTAGTAGGCTTAATTGACTCTGATTATCAAGGAGAGCTTTTAGTTTCTTGCTGGAATAGGAGTAAAAATGCATTTTTAATAAACCCTTTAGAAAGAATTGCTCAACTAGTTGTATTACCAGTTTTGCAAGCAAATTTTAATCTCGTAGATGAATTTACTAAAAGTGATAGAGGTGACGGGGGTTTTGGAAGTACTGGTAAAACCTAAAAAAGACTTGTAAAGACAGTAGTTTATGTGGTCTAATAGTCATCTTTTTTTAAGAATTTAGCTGAGGAATATTTCATGTCTCGTATATGTGAAGTAACTGGGAAAAAAACTGTTACAGGAAATAATGTTTCCCATGCAAATAACAGAACAAAACGACGTTTTCTTCCAAATTTACAAAATCGTAAATTTTGGGTTGAAAGTGAAAATCGATGGGTATCAATGCGTATTTCAGGTGCAGCCCTAAGAACAATCGATAAATTGGGTATTGATGCTGTTATTGCAAAAATGCGCGCAGAGGGGAAAAAGGTTTAAAAATGAGAGAGAAAATTAGATTAGATTCATCTGCAGGAACTGGACATTTCTATACAACAACCAAAAATAAAAGAACAACTCCTGACAAAATTGAGATTAAAAAATTCGATCCTACAATAAGAAAACATGTTCTTTACAAAGAGAATAAAATTAAATAAATTATTTGTCTTTTTCTGAATTAATAATTTCTACTGTTCTATAAGGATAAGGTATTTCAATACCTTCTTTTTGAAATTCATCCCAAATTTCTCGATAAATATCTGATTTCAATCCCCAGGATCCTTCTTCAGGATCTAAGATATAGAAAGATAGCATCAAATCTATTCCGCTATCAGCAAACTTCATTAAAAATACATTTGGTTCTGGATCATTTAAAACTCGAGATTCATTTTTTGCTGCATTCAGCATAATTGCAAATGCCTTATCTACGGAAGATTTGTAACTTATCTGAACATCAATAGATATTCTAGATTTTCTATCACTCAATGTATGGTTAATAATATTTTCAGATATTAAGGTTTCATTGGGAATAATAACCTCAATACCATCAAGTTTTCGTAAAACTGTATACCTAGATCTTATTAGAGTAACTACGCCATAATGTTCACCTACCATTAAAATATCACCAATATGAATTGATTTATCAAGCAAAATAATAAAACCGCAAACATAATTACTAGCAATTTTTTGCATACCAAATGCTAAACCAACACCAAAAGCTCCTCCAAAAATTGATAGAAATGTTAGGTCTAGTCCAATAGATGACAAAGCAACAACTACTGCAATAACATACAATGTTATCTTTAAAATTTTATTTAGCATTACTCTAGCATTCATATCTAATTGATCTACTTTCATTAATCTATTTTCAATGAATTGACCTATTGTTACAGCAAAAAGAACAGCTAGAGCAGATCCAAATATTACTTGTAATACTAACAATAATGAAAAACTATTATCACCAAAACTAAATTCTATTTGAGCTAAACTATCTCCGATAGGGGAAAGAAGTCCAAATAAATATAAAGCAACTATTATCCAAACTAATGTAGCAATGGTATTTTCTAAGGCTCGAATCCAAGGCCTTGGCTTTATAAGATATCTAATAAAATAAACACCTAATCTAATAATAATTAGTGCATTTACTAAACTAATAGCAATATGTAAAAATTGGGTTGACTGAAAAGTATCTAAATATATTTTTGAAAAGAAAAGAACAACTAAAATAATGATAGGAGAAATTATTCTAACTAGACCATCAGTTGCAATCTTCCAATTATCTTTTGAAGTTCCAACAACATAATTTTTTATAACTTGATTAGTAAAAAAAGACAAACCCAAAGCAAGAAAAATTGCAATGAATTGCCAAAGAGTAGGCATCGATAATAAAAAATCTAAATTAAAATTATTTTTAATAAATTCAAACTTATTCATATTTTTTTATAATAAAACTATAGTAGCTAATCCCAAAAATATAAAGAAACCTCCACTATCAGTCATTGCAGTTATTAACACACTTGATCCTACAGCTGGATCTTTACCTAAACGATTTAATATTAAGGGTATCATAACTCCCATTATTGCGGATAAAATTAAATTTAATATCATTGCAGCAGTCATTACATATCCTAATTGAATATTTCCATAAAGTAAGTAAGCAAATGCTCCAAGAACACTGCCCCATAGAATTCCATTTAATAGTGCAACTCCAATCTCTTTAAACAAAAGTAATCGTATATTGCTAAATGTAACTTGATTTAAAGCAAGAGCTCTTACAATCATAGTGGTAGTTTGATTCCCAGAATTACCTCCTATACCAGCCACTATAGGCATTAAAGCAGCAAGAGCGACAACTTTTTCAATTGAACCTTCAAAGATGCCAATAACTCTAGATGCAATAAGAGCTGTAACCAAATTAACTGCCAGCCATGCCCAGCGATTTTGTACTGATTTCCATATCGTAGAAAACATATCCTCTTCTCTTAATCCAACCAAAGATAATTTTTCAGTTTCTGACTCTTCTCGGATATAGTCCATAACTGCATCTACCGTAAGTCTTCCTATTAGCTTTCTTGAATTATCAACTACTGGAGCTGTAACTAAATCATATCTTTCAAATGCATTTGATGCCTCATGAGCAGTATCTTCTGGTTTAAAAAAAACTGCATCAGATGACATTACATCTTTTACTTTTACGTAAGACTCACTTACTACAATTCTTTCTAATGGAAGAACACCAAGCATTGAACCAGAATGATCAACAACAAATAATTTATCAGTATGGTCAGGTAATTTTTTTATTTTTCTTAAATAATCAAGAACAACTTCCAAAGTTATATCTTCACGTATTGTTGCGATATCAAAATCCATCAATGCACCTACCGATTCTTCTGGATAAGATAATGCAGATTGTAATCTTTTTCTATTTTGGACATCTAAACTCTCTAATAAATCATTTAATACGTCACCAGGAAGATCACTTGCTATATCTGCTATTTCATCTGTATCTAATTGCTCTGCAGCAGCTAATAATTCTGTACTATCCATATCAGCAATTAGTGTTTGTCTTACAACATCAGATACTTCTACTAAAATATCACCTTCATTCTCAGATTTTACTATTTCCCATACTGCTAGCCTTCTCTCTAATGGAAGAGCCTCAAGAATATCAGCAACATCAGATGGATGAAGATTATTTAATAAATTATAGAGAGATTTTAAATTTTCCTTATTATTTAAATTATTAATAAGATTATTTTTTTTTATATCCTCATTATTATTAATATCTTCTAACGAGTTTTGTTTAACAAAAATTAAATCAATTTGCTCTAAAATATTGGTCAAACTCTCTTTTTTTTCAGTATTATTTTTCATTATTTAATAAACTTCTTAATATACTCTGACATCTATTATATGGATTTTTTTAACAATTAATTTAAAATAATAAAAAAGCCAGCAAAGCTGACTTTTTTAAAAAATTATTTTAAATAATTAATTAAACTTTTTTTTCAGCTTTTTTACTTTCATTTTTTTTCGTCGGTTTAGGCTTAGTTTTTGGCTCAGCGTCTTTTGCTGTCTTTGCGCTTGATTCTTCTAAAGCTTTTGAAGATTTTATATCTTCTTTTAACTCATTCTCATTTTCTTGAGGACGATCAACAAGTTCAATGTATGCCATAGGTGCATTATCACCTTTACGAAAACCACATTTTAGAATTCTTGTATAGCCACCGTTTCTTTTACTATACCTAGGTCCAAGCTCACCAAACAATTTAGTAATAATATCCCTGTCTCTTAATCGACTAAAAGCGATACGCTTATTATGAACGCTCGACTCTCTTGCTAGAGTTATTAATGGCTCAGCATACTTTCTTAGTTCTTTTGCTTTTGGTAAAGTAGTTCTAATTATCTCGTGTTTAAGTAATGAAGTTGTCATATTTTTAAACATAGCTTTCCTATGAGTACTTGTCCTATTAAGCTTTCTGTGATTTTTTCCGTGTCTCATTTTGTTACTCCATATTCTTTCTTTTTAAGCTGCTTCTGTGCCAGCCGGTGGCCAGTTTTCAACAGGCATACCCAATGAAAGTCCTTTTTCAGATAATATGTCTTTGATCTCATTTAAAGATTTTCTACCAAGATTTGGTGCCTTTAATAAATCGCTTTCATTCCTTTGAACTAAGTCGCCTATATAATGTATATTTTCTGCTTTTAAACAATTAGCAGATCTTACCGTTAATTCAAGGTCATCTACAGGTCTAAGAAGGAGTGGATCTATTTGTGGTGCTTGTTGAACCTCTACTTCTGTTAATTCACTTTCTAAATTAGCGAATACAGATAATTGTCCCATAAGAATTCTTGCTGCATCCCTAATTGCTTGTTCTGCATCAACTACTCCATTTGTTTCAACATCCATAATTAATTTATCTAAATCTGTTCTTTGCTCAACACGAGCACTTTCTACAACATAACTTACCTTAGTAATAGGGCTAAAAGAAGCGTCAATCATAATGAAACCAAGGACATTGTCACTTTCTGACCCCTTAGTTCTTGCAGGAACAGGTTGATATCCTCTACCCATTTCTACTTTAGCTTCAATATTTAATTTTCCACCTTTATTTAAATTTGCTATGACATGACTAGGATTAACAATTTCTACATCATGTCCTACCTCAAAGTCACCAGCAGTTACAGGCCCCTCTTCATTCTTATTCAATGTAATTGTGGCCTCATTAGTATCATGCATTTTTAACGCTATTTTTTTAATATTTAAAAGAACATCAACAACGTCTTCTTGAACACCATCTAGTGTTGAATATTCATGAACAACACCATCAATTTTAACTTGAGTAATTGCAAATCCTGGAATTGATGAAAGCAATACTCTTCTGATAGAGTTTCCTAATGTAAATCCGAATCCCCTCTCCATTGGCTCAAGAACTACTTTTGCTCTTTGAGGGCTTACAATATCTACATCAACAATTCTTGGTTTTAAATATTCTGTTGGATTAATTTCCATAGGTATCCTTTTTATTTTTACTTAACTAAATTATTTAGAATAAAGCTCTACAACTAATGATTCATTAATAGTTGAAGGTAAATCATCTCTTTCAGGTCTGTTCTTTAAAGTACCTTTGAGGGCTTTTATATCAACATCTAACCATTCTGGAAAACCTCTTTCGTCTGCAGCTTCTAATGCAGCCTTAATTCTTAATTGTTCTTTTGATTTACCATCAATTGATACTTCATCACCTGGTTGAACTTGGTATGAAGGAATATTAACCCTCTTTCCATTTACAAGTATAGTATTGTGCTTCACCATTTGGCGAGCCTCTGTTCTTGATGCCCCCATTCCCATTTTATAAGTTATATTGTCTAGCCTAGATTCTAGTAATTGAAGAAGATTTTCACCAGTTATTCCTTTTCTTCTATCAGCTTCGGCATAATAACCCCTAAACTGTTTCTCTAAGATGCCGTATATTCTTCTTAACTTTTGTTTTTCTCTTAATTGAACACCATAATCAGATAATCGTGACGACCTTCTTTGTCCATGCTGTCCAGGGGGATAATTTCTTTTTTCTATTGCACATTTGTCGGTAAAGCATTTTTCACCTTTAAGAAAAAGTTTTTCACCTTCTCTTCGACATTGACGACATTTTGGATCAAGATTTCTAGCCAATTCTATTCTCCTAATAATATTTGATGACTAAACACAATTAAATTCTTCTTTTCTTTGGAGGTCTGCACCCGTTGTGAGGTACAGGTGTTACGTCTTGAATACTTGTTATTTTTAAACCAACAGCATTTAATGCTCTAACAGATGATTCTCTACCAGGTCCAGGCCCCTTTATTCTAACTTCAACATTTTTTACACCAAATTCTTGAGCTGCTTTACCAGCTGCCTCAGCTGCAACTTGTGCTGCAAAAGGTGTACTTTTTCTAGATCCTTTAAATCCCGCTCCTCCAGAAGTTGCCCATGATAATGCATTTCCTTGACGATCTGTAATTGTAATAATAGTATTATTAAAAGAAGCATGAACATGAGCAATTCCCTCTGCTACGCTTTTTTTAATTTTTTTCTTAACTCTTATATTATCTTTTGCCATTATTATATTTAACCTTTATCTAATTTCTAATTGCTCTAACTGGACCTTTTCTTGTTCTAGCATTATTTTTTGTGTTCTGTCCTCTAACAGGCAAACCTCTTCTATGTCTGATACCTCTATAACAGCCTAGATCCATTAATCGCTTTATATTCATTTGCACTTCTCTACGAAGATCTCCTTCAACAGTGAAATTGTTTAACTGGTCTCTTAGCTTCTCTACATCAGAATCATTCAAATCCTTAAGTTTTGATTTTGATTCAACTCCAGCAGCAGCACATATTTTTTTAGCTGTATTTCTACCAATACCATATATAGCTGTTAAAGCTATTTCGGTATGCTTATTGTCTGGTACATTTACTCCTGCAATTCGGGCCATACACATTACTCCAATAAAAATGGCATTATTTTAATAAAGCCTTAAATTATAACTATTTTTTCCACTCTTAACAATCTAAAAATTAGTGGCATGCGCCTTGTCTTTGTTTATGACGAGGGTCTTTACTACAAATAACTCTAATAACTCCTTTTCTTCGAATTACTTTACAATTTCTACAAATTGCCTTTACTGATGCTCTAACTCTCATAATATTTCCTTAATTAACTAACAAATATTTTATTTTTCTCTAAATGTTATTCTTCCCTTTGATAAGTCATAAGGTGAAATTTCAACAGTGACCTTATCTCCAGGTAAAATTCTAATGTAATTCATTCTCATTTTTCCTGAAATATAACCGAGCACCTCATGTCCATTTTCTAGTTTTACTTTAAAAGTTGCGTTTGGAAGATTTTCAAGAACTTCTCCTTCCATTTCTAGCACATCTTCTTTGCCCATAACTAAATGCCTCCTCTACCTGATCCTGCTTTAAAGTTTGCTTTTTTTAACAAACCATCATACTGATAAGACATCATTTTAGATTGAATTTGCGTTAATAAGTCCATTGTAACTACGACTATAATTAGGAGAGAAGTACCACCAAAATAGAAGGGAGTATTAAACTTTAATATAAGAAACTCAGGAACTAAACACACAGCAGTGATATATATTGCTCCTATTAAGGTTAAACGTCCCATAATTGTATCAATATACCGAGCAGTTTGATCTCCAGGTCTTATTCCAGGAACAAATGCTCCTCCTTTTTTAAGATTATCGGCAGTTTCATCTGGGTTAAAAGTAATTGCGGTGTAAAAATATGCAAAAAATACAATTGCTGATCCAAATAATAAAATATAAATTGGTTGTCCTGGAGAAATAGCTGCACTTAAATCTTTTAACCAAAACATGTTTTCATTTGAACCAAACCAGCCTGCTATTGTAGCTGGAAAAAGAATTACACTTGAAGCAAAAATGGCAGGTATAACACCTGCTTGATTTATTTTAAGTGGTAAATGCGAAGATTGTCCTCCATATAATTTATTTCCTACTTGTCTTTTAGCATAATTTATTGTGATTCTCCTTTGTCCTCTTTCTACAAAAACAACTAAAGCAGTTACAAGGACAACTGCTGCTATAAGAAAGAAAACTAAAGGTATGGAAAAAGCCCCAGTTCTTGTTAATTCAAGTGTATTACCGATAGCACTGGGTAATCCTGCAACGATACCTGCCATTATAATTAACGAAATGCCGTTACCGATACCTCGTTCAGTAATTTGCTCTCCTAGCCATACTAAAAACATTGTGCCGCTAACTAATGTAACAATAGCTGTTAGTCTAAAAATTAATCCTGGATCTAAAACAAGGCCTGGTTGAGCTTCTAAAGCAACACTAATTCCTAAAGCTTGAAAGGTTGCTAAAAGAACAGTTGCTTGTCTTGTATACTTAGTTATAACTCTTTGACCTGCTTGCCCTTCTTTTTTAAGATCCTTCAACCTTGCATTCATAGAAGTTAAAAGAGTCATAATAATCGAAGCTGAAATATAGGGCATAATTCCAAGAGCGAAAACTGTAAAGCGGCTTAATGCCCCTCCAGAAAACATATTAAACATTCCTAGAATCCCTCCACTCTGAGAATCAAAAAGTTTCTTTAATTCTAATGGATCTATTCCAGGGACAGGAATATGAGCCCCTAAACGAAAAATTATTAATGCGCCAAGAAGAAATAATAAACGATTTTTTAATTCGCTCATTTGACCTAATCCGCCAATAGAATTATTCTGAGCCAATTATTTTTCCTTTTTTGCTGTAGGTTTAGCTACTGCTTTTTTTGCTGTAGGTTTAGCTACTGCTT
>CAYOUI010000002.1:0-2927 GCA_964407135.1 uncultured Methylobacillus sp. | reverse complement strand
TTTGCTGTAGGTTTAGCTACTGCTTTTTTTGCTGTAGGTTTAGCTACTGCTTTTTTTGCTGTAGGTTTAGCTACTGCTTTTTCAGCTACAGATTCAGTTACTATTTTTCCACCGGCATCCTCAACAGCTTTTCTTGCACCTTTTGACAGAGTTAAGCCTTGAATAGTTAATTTTTTCTTTATCTCACCTGACAAGTAGATTTTTGCATTAAGAGTTATTTCAGAAATTATATTTGCTTTCTTCAAACTTAATAAATCAACAATGTCTGAATTTAATTTATTCAGTTCACTTGTTCTTATTTTTGCATTGAACTTCTTACTTAAAGACCTAAAACCTCTTTTTGGTAGTCTTCTTTGAATAGGCATTTGACCACCCTCAAACCCAACTTTATGAAATCCACCTGCTCTTGATTTTTGTCCTTTAATTCCTCTTCCAGCAGTTTTTCCAAAACCTGAACCATTCCCTCTGCCTACTCTACGAGCATCTTTTTTTGAACCATCTGCTGGTTTAATTGTATTTAATTTCATTTTAACTCTCTACTTTAAGAAGAAAATTTACAGCATTAATCATACCTCTTACTTCTGGAGTATTTTTAAGCTCAACTGTATGATGCATTTTTTTTAATCCCAACCCAATAACTGTTCCCCTCTGGGAAGCTGTTCTACCAATAAGGCTTTTAATTAATGTAACTTTTATTATTTCTTTTTCCTTAGTCATAAACTTAACCTCTTATTTCCTCAATAGACTTGCCTCTTTTAGCTGCAATTGATGCTGGACTGTTTGTTGATGCTAACCCATTTAGTGTTGCTCTAACAACATTGTAAGCATTAGCAGAACCGATACATTTTGCTGTTACATCAGTTACTCCCATCACTTCAAATATTGCTCTCATTGCACCGCCAGCAATAATTCCTGTCCCTTCAGAAGCTGGTTGTATCAATACTTTTGCAGCGCCATGTCTCCCAATAACTGAATGATGAAGAGTTCCATTATCTAGATCAACTTTCACCATACCTCTTTTTGCCTCTTCCATTGCTTTTTGGACTGCTAAGGGAACTTCTCTTGCTTTACCTTTACCCATTCCTACTGCGCCATCTCCATCACCAACAACTGCAAGAGCTGCAAAACTCATAATGCGACCACCTTTAACTACCTTAGTGACCCTATTAACATTAATCATTTTTTCTCTTAAACCATCTGTTTGAGTTTGATATTCTTCTTTTTTATTATCTTGTGCCATTTTGATTCCTAATTAATGTTAGAAAGTTAAGCCATTATCTCTAGCTGCATCTGCTAAAGCTTTAATTCGACCATGATATTTAAAGCCCGAACGATCAAAAGCAACAACCTTAATTCCAGCTTTAATAGCTTTTTCAGCAATTCTCTTTCCAATTTCCTCTGCCGCTTCTTTATTACTTGTATTTTTTAATTTCTTTTTCATATCTGCTTCTAATGTTGATGCTGCCGCAAGTACTTTATTATTTTTTCCATCGATGATTTGAGCATATATATTTGTATTAGATCGATGAACTGTTAAACGATTTATATCTAACTCAGAAATTTTAACTCTAGTTTTTCTAGCTCTTTTTAATCTTGTATTTTCATTTGCCATAATTTACCCCTAAGCTTTCTTCGCTTCTTTAATTGCTACATACTCATCAGAATATCGAACACCTTTTCCTTTGTAAGGCTCAGGTGGCCGATAGGCTCTTATTTCAGCTGCAACTTGACCAACCATTTGCTTATTTGAGCTCTTCAATAAAATTTCCGTTGGACTAGGTGTTTGAGCAGTTACGCCATCAGGTAATTCATGGTTAACTGGATGAGAAAAACCAAGTTCTAAATTTATTTTATTGCCTTGAACGGCTGCTTTATAACCAACACCTATCAATGTTAATTTTTTCTCGAATCCTGTGGATACTCCAGTAACCATATTTTGAACAAGAGATCTAATAGTTCCTGACATTGCTTTTGAAAATTTTGTTGCTGTTTTTGCTTCAAAAGTTAAAGTACTATCCTCTTTTTTTATTTCAACATTACCAGTTAATGTCTGTTTCAATTCTCCCAATGGTCCTTTAACCATAATTAAATCAGGAGAAATACTCACCTCAACCTTTTCTGGAATAGTTACTGGATTTTTTGCAATTCTTGACATTATTTTCCCCTAAGCCACATAGCAAAGCACTTCGCCACCAATACCAGCGGCTCTTGCTTTGATGTCAGTCATTACACCCTTAGAAGTTGTAATTATTGCAACTCCAAGTCCATTCATCACCCTAGGGAGATCTTCAGTTGATTTGTATATTCTTAAACTTGGCTTACTAATTCTTTCAATAGTTTCTATAACAGGTTGTCCAGCATAATACTTCAAATCTATATTTAACAATGACTTGCCATCATTATCAGTAACCCCAAAATCCTCGATGTATCCTTCATCTTTTAAAACAGAAGCAATAGATTGTTTAATTTTTGAAGCTGGCATTGAAACTGTGACTTTATTTCTCATTTGTCCATTTCTAATGCGGGTTAACATATCTGCGATTGGATCATGCATACTCATATTTTTTTCCCCTTTACCAGCTTGCTTTTGTAATGCCAGGAATTTCACCAGCTAACATAAGCTCACGTAATTTTCCTCTTGCAATACCAAATTTACTATAAACACCTCTTGGGCGACCCGTTAGAGCACATCTATTTCTTAACCTTACTGGACTTGAATTACGTGGTAAATTTTGAAGTTTAACCCTTGCTTCTGCTCGATCTTCTCTTGAAGCACTAGTGTTGTTGATTATTTCATTTAAAGCTAATCTTTTAGCCTTATATTTTTCAACAATACTTCTTCTTTTTTCTTCACGTTTAGTCATACATAATTTAGCCATATTTATTTTTCCTCTTGCTGATTTTCAGCAGCTGGAGCTTCTTCTTTT
>CAYOUI010000001.1:210476-261935 GCA_964407135.1 uncultured Methylobacillus sp. | reverse complement strand
AGCTCCAGCTGCTGAAGCAAAAGAAGAAGCTCCAGCTGCTGAAGTAAAAGAAGAAAAACCTAAAGATTCAGTCTCAGGTGATTCAGAAGAAATTAAAAAATCTTAAATTACTTAACTTTTTAATAAAGCCTCGAAAGAGGCTTTTTTTTTAATATATTTTAGGGATATAATGAATCATCTAGTCAATATAAGTTAACAATTTAATTATTTTAAATTTGAAAGATAAAAAGAATATTAAAGGCAATAAAATTACCGATGAATTTTTAGATAATTTATGGCTTGAGGATGGCTTGTCAAAAAATACATTAAATAGCTATAGATTTGATTTAGATTTATTTTCTTCTTGGATAGAAAAAAAATTAGAAAAAAATTTTTTAGAGATTTCTCAATCTGATATACAAGAATATCTAGCATTTAAATTTCCTACTTCAAAATCAAGGAGCATTTCAAGATTACTAGCTACATTAAGAAGATTTTATAAATATCTTTTACGAGAAAATAAAATAAGTATTGATCCTACTTTAGAGATTCAAAGTCCAAAAATTCCAAAATCATTACCAAAAAGTTTAAGTGAAGAAGATATTGAGTCACTTTTATCTGCTCCAAATCTTGAAACATCATCTGGATTGAGAGACAAGGCAATGCTGGAATTATTATATGCTTGTGGTTTACGTGTTTCTGAATTGGTAAATATTCTTTTAACTGAACTTAGCTTAACTGAAGGTGTTGTAAGAATTACTGGCAAAGGAAATAAAACAAGATTAGTTCCTATGGGTGAAGAAGCAGTTGATTGGATTAAAAAATATATTAATGAAAGTAGGAAAAATATTTTAAAAAAACAATCGTCAAAATATCTTTTTATAACAATAAGAGGAAAGGCGATGACAAGACAAGCATTTTGGTATTTGGTAAAAAGGTATTCAATTTTAGTAAAGATAAATAAACCTTTGTCACCACATATATTGAGACATGCTTTTGCTACTCATTTGATTAATCATGGAGCAGATTTAAGGGTTGTTCAAATGCTTTTAGGACATAGTGATATTTCAACAACTCAAATTTATACTCATGTTGCTAGGGAAAGGCTGAAAAATCTTCATGAATCACATCATCCTAGAGGTTAGTCGTTTTATCGTTCTAAAATGACTCCAACAAAATCTGTTTCAGGTAATATTTTTTGTTTTGAAATTTTTAGTCTAATTTTTTCAAATTGAAATTTTTCTTTTAATTTACTTATAATTTCCTCTCCAAAGTCTTCGAGAAGTATATGTTTATTATTTAAACCAATTTCTTTTATTTGAGATTCAATCAAAGCATAATCGATAGTTTTGGAGATATCATCGGATTTAAAAGTTTCATTTCCTTTAAGTTCAATATCAACATCAATAATTAGTTCCTGTGAAATCTCTCTTTCCCAATCTGGAACCCCGATTTTGGTATTTAATTTGAGACCATGCAGAAAAATATGATTTGTCATAAAGAATCTATTATTTTCAAATATAATAATTACTATGATAAATCAAATTTTTATTATTTCTAGTGCCTATTTAATAGGATCTTTATCTTTTGGAATTATTATCAGTAAATTCCTAAAGCTTAGAGATCCAAGGACTGTTGGATCAAAGAATCCTGGTGCAACAAATGTTCTAAGGATGGGAAATAAAGTTGCTGCAATTTTTACTTTATTAGGAGATATTTTGAAAGCCACAATAGTTGTAAGTATTGCAATAATTATGGATTTAAATGAATTAGAGATCATGCAAATATCATTAGCAGTTCTTTTGGGACATATGTATCCTATTTATTATAAATTTAAAGGTGGTAAGGGGGTTGCGACAGCTTTTGGAATTTTATTAGCAGTTAATTGGATATTGGCATTAATTGTAATTTGTATCTGGTTAGTTACTTTTTCTATATGGAGATATTCTTCACTAGCAGCAATTTTTGCATCGTTGTCAGTACCAATTTTTAGTTACATTTTAGATGATCAATTTTTTATTTTAACAATGAATTTAATAATTGCGACTTTAATTATTTTAAGACATCATTCAAATATTAAAAATTTAATTGCGGGAAAAGAGCCAAGTTTTAAAAACTAGATCAAATTTCAGATAGACGCCATCTTGGTTTCACAGAAAATTTATAGTTTTTCTTTGAAGATAGATGCGCTCTTAAATATCCAGCTAAAGCAATCATGGCACCATTATCTGTACAAAATTCTAATTTTGGAAAATAAACTTTAAAATTTTCTAATTCAGAGCGAAATGTTAATTTTTCTCTTAGTTTAGTATTTGCTCCAACTCCCCCAGATACCACTATATTTTTATATCCAGTTTCTTCAAGCCCCTTAATTGTTTTTTTTACTAACACATCAGTAATAGATTCCTGAAAAGCAAAGGCAATATTTGCTTTAATCTCATCTGTTAATTTTGATTGTTTTTTGACTAAAGTTAAGACTGCTGTTTTTAGACCACTAAAACTAAAATCTAGTCCATGACTATTTATTAATGGTCTAGGTAATTCAAATTCAAAATTTCCTTTTTTAGCTAGTCTAGATAATGCTGCTCCACCAGGATAATCCAATCCAAGAAGTTTGGCTGTTTTATCAAATGCTTCTCCTGCTGCATCATCCAGAGTATCTCCAATAATATTATATTCACCAATTTTTTTTACATCGATTAGTTGTGTATGGCCACCTGAAACTAAAAGTGCCAAGAAAGGAAAAGATGGTTTTTCAGTTTCCAGTAACGGGGCTAATATATGTCCTTCAAGATGATGAACTGGTATTGAAGGAATGTTTAAAGAATATGCCAATGCTTCCGCCAGAGAGCTTCCAACCAAAAGAGCACCTGAAAGTCCTGGACCAGATGTATAAGCAATAGCATCAATTGAATTAATTGAAGTAGAATTATTTTTAAGCAATTGATCAATTAATGGAATTACATATTTTATATGATCACGAGAAGCAAGTTCAGGAACTACTCCACCGTAAGATGAGTGAAGTTGAATTTGAGAATGTAAAGTATGACCTATCAGTCCTTTTTGTGAGTCATAAATAGCAATTCCTGTTTCATCACATGAACTTTCAATTCCAAGAACTAGCATTTATATTTTATTTTTCTCGTATATAGTTGAAAAAAATGAATATTAGCATTAAAATGGCACACTTTCATATTTTAGTAATAATATTTATTAAACTAAAATACAAATTTAAGAGATTATTAATGTCAACAGTAAAAGTAAAAGAAAACGAACCATTTGATGTAGCACTTAGAAGATTTAAAAGACTTGTTGAAAAAACAGGGTTGCTTAATGATTTACGTGCTAGAGAATTTTACGAAAAGCCAACTTGGGAACGTAAAAGAAAGGCTGCAGCTGCAGTTAAAAGACAATATAGACGTCTAAGAAATCAAATGTTACCCCCAAAACTTTTTTAATAAAGTGTCCTTAAAGAATCAAATTAATGACGACATGAAAACTGCTATGCGTAGTAAGGATACTCCACGACTTGGAGCTATAAGGCTTCTTTTATCTTCGATAAAACAAAAAGAAGTAGATGAGCGTATTGAGCTTACTGATGATAATATTATTTCAATAATTGATAAGATGCTAAAACAGCGAAGGGATTCAATACAAGCTTTTAAAAAGGCAAATCGTAATGATTTGGTTGAAAAAGAAGAGTTTGAGGTTAAAGTTCTTCAAGGCTATATGCCTAAGCAATTGTCAGATCAAGAAATAGAAGAATTTATTGTTAATGCTATTGAAACTAGTGGTGCAAATTCCATGAAAGACATGGGATCAATAATGAATATTCTTAAACCTAAACTTGCTGGTAAGGCTGATATGGCTGAAGTTTCAAAAAAAATTAAAGAAAAATTAATTTAACACTTTATATTTAATCTTAAATTGGCTAGGCATATTTATAAATATTGAGATAATATTTAGGAATGATTCCAGAATCTTTTATCCAAGAACTTTTAAGTAGAATAGACGTCGTTGATGTTATTGACAAAAGAATTCCGCTCAAAAAAGCTGGAGCAAATTTTGTAGCTTGTTGCCCATTCCATCAAGAAAAAACCCCTTCTTTTACTGTAAGTCCTTCAAAACAATTTTATCATTGTTTTGGTTGTGGAGAACATGGTTCAGCAATAAGTTTTTTAATTGAATATGAGGGTTTAAGTTTTGTCGAAGCAGTTAATGAACTTGCAAATTCAATTGGTTTAAAGGTGCCTAATGATGCTCCACCAAAACTAGAAAAAAATAGTGAATATACGAATTTAGAACACGCTATTAAAACTGCAAGTATTTTCTATCAAAAACAATTAAGAGAATCACCAGAAGCAATAAGTTATCTAAAAGCAAGAGGTTTGACAGGTCAAGTTGCTAAAGATTTTTCTATAGGATACGCCCCTAATGACTGGCAAAATTTAAAAAATGCTTTTAAAAATTATGAGGATGAGATTCTTATCAAATCTGGGCTAGTTGTTAAAAATGACAAAGGAAAATTTTATGATCGATTCCGTCATCGAATTATATTTCCTATTTATAGTGATAAAGGAAGTGTTATTGGTTTTGGAGGGAGAATAATAAATCCAGAGGATACACCTAAATATTATAATTCACCAGAAACAGCATTATTTCAAAAAAGCTATGAGCTATACGGATTATTAACATCAAGAAAATCTATTAGGGAAAAGGGATATGTATTGGTTGTTGAAGGTTATATGGACGTTGTTGGACTTGCTCAAAAAGGACTAAAAAATGTGGTAGCAACTCTAGGAACAGCTACTACCGCTTTTCATATAAAGAAATTAATACGTTATACCCAGGAAATTATATTTTGTTTTGATGGTGATGCTGCTGGTCGATCTGCAGCATGGAGAGCAATGAATAATTCTTTAGAATCAGTCACTGATAACATGCAATTAAAATTTTTATTTTTACCCGATGGTCATGATCCTGATTCATTTGTAAGAGAAAATTCAATTGATGAATTTGAGTTATTGGCAAAAGAAGCCATACCACTTACTGAATACATAATTAAATATTTAACGATAAATAATGATCTTGCAACTCAAGAAAAAAAAGTAAAGTTTTTAAATGAAATTGAACCAATATTTAAACAATTAACTGCACAAAAACTATCTCTATTATTTAAAAAAAGGATTTCAGAATTAATTAATCTTAATTTAGAAGAGATAAATCAAATTTTAAAAATAAAAAATACCTACCCTAAAAAAAATAGCTCAAAAATACCAGATCGACTTCCAATCAGTAGTATTAGAAAATTTTGTTTATTACTTATATTAAGGCCAGATTTAATTAAACAAGAAGATTCAGAGTTTTTTATTTCAGAAGATATAGATGATAAATTGGTATTGGCTATAATTGAAATGACAAAAAATAATGGAGATTATAATTCAGCTATGATTTTACATTTTTTAGAAACTAGGTTTGATAAGGAGTTGATAAAACAAATACATTTACAACTTTCAACATTTAACGATGAAATGGAAATGGATGATGAAATTAATGCCTTAAGAGTAAGCATTAAGAAACGTTATACTTCATTTGTGAATAAACAAAAATTAAATGAAACCACAAAAAAAAGCTTAGACTCACTTTCAGATGAAGAAAAAGAATTCTTAAAAAATATTGGTAAAGGATAACTAATTGATTATTAATGATTTTTAGAAACAGCGAATAAAAATCCAATTGATTTAAAATTGATACTCTGATAAAATTTCGAGTCCTAATATTGGTCAATAATATATTAAGTCATATTTATAACTAGAGGTAACCATGGCAAGACCTAGAAAAAACCCCGAAGATAAAAAAACAAAACGTGTTACGCGCGTAAAAAAACTTAAAGATCTATATCTTAAAGATGCAGTAAACAATCCTGCAGAAGCTGAAAAAAGAAGAGCACAATTGAAGGCTTTAATTATTCTAGGAAAAGAAAGAGGCTATTTAACTTATCCAGAGATTAATGATCACCTACCTGATGAGATTACTGAAAGCGATCAGGTTGAGGGAATCATTGGAATTATAAACGATATGGGCATTATGGTTTATGAGCAAGCCCCAGATGCAGAAGAATTATTAATGTCAGATGCTCCTCCTCCAGTTACTGATGAAGAAGCTGCTGAAGAAGCAGAACAAGCTCTTGCAACAGTTGATTCTGAATTTGGTCGAACAACAGATCCTGTTCGGATGTACATGAGAGAAATGGGAACTGTTGATTTATTAACTCGTGAAGGTGAAATTGAAATTGCAAAACGTATTGAAGATGGCCTTAAAAGTATGGTTCAAGCAATTTCAGCCTGTCCAGGAATTATTGATGACCTAATGACAATAGGTCAAAAAGTTAAAAAGGGAGAAATAGGCGTTGACGAGTTTGTTGATGGATTGATAGATATGGAGGCTGAAAAGGAGTTAGCCAAAGTAGAAGCTGCTTTGGAGCTTGAAGCATCAGAGGCAGAACAAGATGAAGATGATGATGAGAATGACACAGGTAAAGCAAGTGGCATGTCACCAGAAGATCTAGCTGAATTAAGTAATGAAGTGTTAAAGAGATTTGGAATTATTAAGCGGGCACATAATAAATTAGCTAATTTGCGCAGTAAGAATAAATGGATGGATGATCCTGAATATCAAAAACATCAAGAATCTATTCTTAAAGAGCTGATTAATTTTAGGTTTGCTTCTAAATTTGTGGAATTATTATGCGATAAAGTACGTACTTTTGTTGGACAGATTCGAGCTCATGAAAAGCAAATAATGGAGTTTTGCGTAGAAAATTCTAAAATGCCAAGAACTCATTTTGTGAAGACTTTTCCAAAGAATGAAACAAATTTAAAATGGCTTAAAGAACAATTGAAATTAGATAAACCCTACGTTGTCGAATTAGAAAAAAGAAAACATGATATTAAAGATCAGCAACAGAAATTGATTTCTTTAGAAAATGAGTGTGGTTTACCTATTAGCAATTTTAAAGAAATCAATAAAAAGATGACCTCTGGTGAGTTTAGAGCTAAAAGAGCTAAAAGAGAAATGATAGAAGCAAATTTAAGACTGGTTATCTCTATCGCTAAAAAATATACTAATCGTGGCCTACAGTTTCTTGATTTAATCCAAGAGGGCAATATAGGGCTGATGAAGGCTGTTGATAAGTTTGAATATCGAAGAGGATATAAGTTTTCGACATATGCAACCTGGTGGATTCGCCAAGCAATTACTCGTTCAATTGCAGATCAAGCTAGAACAATCAGAATACCAGTTCATATGATTGAGACCATAAATAAAATGAATCGAATTTCTAGACAAATTCTTCAAGCTACAGGACAAGAGCCAGAGCCCTCAGAATTAGCAGAAAAAATGGAAATGCCAGAAGAAAAAATTAGAAAGATTTTAAAAATTTCTAAAGAGCCAATTTCGATGGAAACTCCAATTGGTGATGATGAAGATTCACATTTAGGTGATTTTATAGAGGATGTTGGAACTTTAACTCCTGATGATGCAGCTGTATATGCGAGCTTAAGTAACGTGACTTCTGAAATTTTAGAGGGTTTAACCCCACGTGAGGCAAAAGTTCTAAGAATGAGATTTGGTATTGAAATGAATACTGACCATACTTTAGAAGAGGTTGGAAAGCAGTTTGATGTTACTCGAGAAAGAATACGTCAGATCGAAGCAAAAGCTCTTAGAAAATTGAGACATCCTACAAGATCGGAAAGACTAAAAAGTTTTTTAGAAGGTAAAGATTAATAGGGCCCATAGCTCAGTTGGTTAGAGCAGAGGACTCATAATCCTTTGGTCCCAGGTTCGAGTCCTGGTGGGCCCACCATATTTATTTAAAATCTTTTAATCTATAAATTATTCCTGACATATACCCATCTTGAATTTCCGTATTTACCGGTACAGTTGTAATTTTCTTGTATAGATTTGTTCTCTCAATAATTTTTGGAATATCTTTTTCTCCTGGCCATGGGACCATAGAAGTTACGATTATAGTTGGTCGATATTTTTTTATCATTTTCATGAGTTTATTTTCGTTGTAGTTATAACTTAAATACAATCCCCTTAAATAAGCTAATTCATAAGTTGGAGGGAGTAATCCAGTAAGTGGAAATAATGGTTGCCAATAACCACTTACAGCCATTGTTGAATCCTCTCTAGATAGCCCATAAACTTGAGCTGCTGTAATTAAATAATTGCTTCTTTTAATCATATTTTCACCACGAAATGAATCAGCAGCTGTTACCCATTGAAAAGCTTCAGATGGAAAAACTATTTTATTATTTAGAACTTCATTTACTTTTGGCAAAATAACTAAAGAGCCTACAATACCAATAGTTATTAATGATGATTTTTGGAATAATTTAGATTCTTTATTTTGTAAAAATCTCCATCCCATTGCAGATAGGCCTGCTAAGCCAGGAAGGCAACTAGCTAAGTGATATTCAAGACCAAATTTTAAAATAAATTCTAAAAATGGAATAAATGCAACTGCAATCCAAAAGAATAAACGATTAATATTTACTGTTTTTTTATCTGATAAATATAATTTACAAATATAAAAAATAGATATGAATGCCGTAATATAAATGAACCAATTAACTTTAAAAGTATACGCAGCCATTTTAAGGACTTTTGCAACTAGAACACTATTCCCCCAGATAAACCATTCAATTGCACCGCCAAAAGTATTGTAAGAATTAACTAAGGTAAGGAAGTTTTCTTTTTGAAGAAAGAGAATGTAACCTAAAACACTTAATCCAAGCAATGCAGAACCAATTATAAATTTGAAAAAATGCTTCCATCCATAACTTAAATGTATTGCTACTGCTGATAAAATAAAAAAGGGAAGGAATGGTTCTCTAAGCAAAATACCAAATGAAATTAATGCACCAATAAAGTAAAAAGATAAATTACTATCTTGAGTAGTTTTTTGCCAAATAAGTAAAGCACTAAAAAATGGAATATATGAGGCCCAAATGCTATGCATGTATCCATAACCTACATATTGAATATTATTCATCATTATTAAAAGTGGAGTAATCACTAATACTGTAAATATTAAACTTCCACTTTCTTTCAATATAACTTTGAATAATAGTATAGAAGCAATTATTGCTATTAAAGCATCAATTAGTCTTAAAAGTATAAATTGATTAACTTCAAGATTGTAAACCCAGTAAGTAAGAAGTTGATATAAGTGAAGAGGCATATTACCCTGCAAACCTTCTTTGTCATTTAGATATGCATGGATATATTGAGTTACATATGTGTATAAACCACCATCTGGATCAGGTAGTCCAGTAATAACTTGTAATCTTAAAAAGCCTGTTGTGAAAATTGCTACAACTATCGCAATAAAAATATGAAATATTTTTGAATTTGTTAAATTAATAAACATACTATTAATTATTCTAATACATTTAACTTAACGATAAGTAGCTAATATAAAAATATCTATAAATCATTTTTTTGCTAATTGAAAGTTTGAAGAATTCTTCTTTATTTAATAAATTTTGTTAGTATTGTATATAAGAGAGATTTTAATAGTAAAAATTTTCAAAAGTCGAGGAAAAAAATGAAAGTAGTTATTCTTGCAGGCGGTCTAGGTACACGAATTTCTGAAGAAACTGTCCTTAAACCTAAGCCAATGATAGAAATCGGAGGCTTACCAATTATTTGGCATGTAATGAAAATGTATTCTCATTATGGCATAAATGATTTTATTATTTGTTGTGGATATAAGGGTTATATGATTAAAGAATATTTTTCGAACTATTTTCTTCATACATCAGATGTAACTTTCGATTTTAAGTCTAACGAGCCTTATTATCATAAAACTAAAGCAGAGCCATGGAAGGTTACTTTAGTAGATACTGGCAATGAAACAATGACCGGAGGTAGGATTTCAAAAATTAAAAAATATTTGGAAGATGATGATACTTTTTGCTTAACTTATGGTGATGGTTTGGCAGATATAAACATAAGTGATTTAATTGAGTTTCATAAAAATCATAAGAGTTTAGCAACGATTACAGCTACAATTCCCCCTGGAAGATTTGGTTCACTATCATTAAATAAGAACAGCTACGTAGAAAAATTTACAGAGAAACCTAAAGGGGATAATTCCTATATAAATGGTGGTTTTTTTGTGCTTTCAAAACAAGTAATTGATTTAATAAAGGATGACAATACATTATGGGAAAAAGAGCCTTTAGAAAAGCTATCAAAAGATAAAAAATTAGTAGCATTTAAACATAACGGATTTTGGCAACCAATGGATACTCTAAGAGAAAAAAATTACTTAGAAGAATTATGGAATTCTGGGAAAGCTCCATGGAAAGTTTGGAATGGATAAAGAGTTTTGGAAAGGTAAAAAAGTTTTTGTAACTGGACACACTGGCTTTAAAGGCAGTTGGTTGTCAATGTGGTTAAATGAATTAGGTGCTAATGTAACAGGCTACTCTTTAAAACCAAAAACTAATCCGAGTTTATTTGAATCTTGTCAAATTGATAAAAAATTAGATTCATGCATTGGTGATGTCAGGAATTATGAAAATTTAAAAGATAAAATTATATCAATTAAACCTGATATAGTTTTTCATATGGCAGCACAAGCACTAGTTTTAGATTCGTATCAAAGTCCAGTTGAAACCTACCATACTAATTTAATGGGAACAGTTAATATTTTGAATGCTATAAGGGATGTACCTTCAATAAAAGCCTTCATTAATATAACAAGTGATAAATGTTATCAAAATAATATAAATTTAAAAGCTTTTAGAGAGACAGATCCATTGGGAGGATCCGATCCGTATAGTTCAAGTAAAGCATGTTCTGAATTAATTACAGCAGCGTATAGAACTTCTTTTTTTAAAGATAATATTGGAATAGCAACTGCTAGAGCTGGAAATGTTATAGGGGGAGGGGATTGGGCTTTAAATAGAATTATTCCAGATTTTATAAAAAAAATAGAAAAGGATCAGACATTATTAATAAGAAACCCCGATGCAACACGCCCATGGCAATTTGTCCTTGAACCGCTAAATGGGTATTTAATTTTAGCTGAAAAACTCTTTTTAAATAGTAAAGAATATTCAGAGTCTTGGAATTTTGGCCCTGATAATAACCAAAATAAATCAGTTAAATGGTTAGTTTCTAAATTTGATAAAGAATATGGAAAAACAAATAATTTTGAAATAAAAGTAAATGAGAACCAAAACCAAGAAGCAAAATATCTTGAATTAGATTGTTCTAAATCAATAAAAAGATTAAATTGGAAACCAAAGCTTAATATTGAGAAATGCATTTCAATGACATGTGCCTGGTATAAAAATTTTTATAGTAATGATAAAGATATGTATGAATTTAGTGTAGAGCAAATTAAACAATTTGAATTAGTGTAGAAAAATTATGGAAAATATTTCTTACGCAAAGACTGTATATGGCCAAGAGGAAATAGATGCTGTTATTAAATGTCTTAATGAATCAACTCAAATGGGAAATTATGCAAGAAAGTTTGAAAATAAAATTGCTAAATTATTCGATAAAAAAGAATGTTTGTATGTTAATTCTGGCTCATCAGCTTTATTTATTGGAATAGAATCTTATAACTTCCCAAAAGGAAGTGAGGTTATCACCCCAGTTCTTACTTTTGGAACTTCAGTTGGCTGTTTAATAAAAAATAGTTTAGTACCAGTTTTTGTTGATGTTGAACCATTAACTTACTGCATAGATATTCAAGAGATTGAAAAGAATATAAATAATAATACCGTTGCAATTTTAGCCCCAAACTTGATGGGTAATCTTTGTAATTGGCCTGAAATAAGAAAAATAGCTAATAAATATAATCTTATTGTTATTGAAGACTCAGCAGACACACTGGGTGCTAAAATTAATGGAAAGAGTTCCGGTTCTTTTTCAGATATGTCAATCACAAGCTTTTATGGCTCACACATAATAAATTGTGCAGGAAATGGGGGCGCACTTTTGTTAAATGATAAAAAAATAATTGATAAAGCAAAATTATTAAGGTCATGGGGTAGAAGTTCTTCATTATTTGATGAAAAAAGTGAAGCAATTGAAAATAGGTTTGATGTTAACTTAGATGGAATTGACTATGATGCTAAGTTTGTTTTTGAGTCAGTTGGTTACAATGTTGAAGGAAGTGAAATTGGGGCGGCTTTTGGGATGGAGCAATTAAAAAAATTACGAAGTAATATAAAAGTAAGAAGACAAAATTTTGATAGGCAATGTAATTTTTTTGTAAAGCACAAACAATATTTTAGTAATCCAATAGAAACTAAAAATGTGGATACTGCTTGGTTAGCGTTTCCAATACTTATAAATAAAAATGCGCCATTCACAAGAAAAGAATTTCAGATATATTTAGAAAAAAGGAAAATTCAAACAAGAGTAGTATTTACTGGAAATATTATAAGACAACCAATGATGAGAGAAACTGAATATAAAGTTTTAGATCAAGGGTATCCAAATGCTGATGCTGTAATGGAAAGAGGAGTTTTATTACCACTCCATCACGGTTTAACTGATAGCATGTTTGATAGGTTACATAAAACTATTGATGAATTTTTAGAAAGTCTTTGATGGCTAAAAAAATTAGAGTTGCTGATTATATTGCCCAACGCTCAGTTGAGATTGGAGTAAGACATGTCTTTCTTGTAACTGGTGGAGGTGCAATGCATTTAAATGATGCCCTTACTAGACATAAATCCTTAACCCCAGTTTTTTTTCATCATGAACAAGCTGCAGCAATGGCAGCCGAGAGTTATTATCGATTAATTAATAAAGTTACTGTTCTTAATGTTACATCCGGTCCAGGAGGTATTAATGCTCTTAATGGCGTTTATGGAGCATATACAGATTCATTACCAATTCTAGTAATTTCCGGTCAAGTAAAAAATGAAACTTATTTTAAAAATTATAAAACGAAGCTAAGACAGTTAGGTGACCAGGAGGTTGACATAACTTCAATGGTAAAATCTATAACAAAATATGCAATAACAATAAAGAATCCAAGCGACATAAAAATTATTCTGGATAAAGCTTTCTACTTTTTAGAAAATGGAAGACCTGGACCAGTTTGGATAGATATTCCTATTGATATTCAAGGCTCGCTTATAGATCCAAATAAATTAAAAAGTTTTGACGGTAATCTCAAAAAATTAATCAAAGACCCAGCTATTTCTGATAACACAAGACTTGAAATTTTAACTAAATCTAATTTAAAGCGTAAATCTTTAGATAAAGTTTTTGAGAAGTTAAAAAAATCAAGTAGGCCAGTCATTTTGGCGGGAACAGGTGTTCGTATTTCGAAAATGAACAAACAATTTTTAACATTGATAAATAAATTAAAAATTCCAGTCGTTACAGGCTGGAATGCTCATGATTTAATATCAAATGATAATAAATATTTTGCGGGTAAACCGGGAACAGTTGGAGATCGAGCAGGAAACTTTACTGTGCAAAATTCAGATCTTTTAATAATATTGGGGTGTAGATTAAATATAAGACAAATTAGTTATAATTGGAAAAAGTTTGCGCCTAAAGCTTTCAAAATAATGGTAGATATTGATCAAGCAGAGTTAGATAAGCCAACTTTAGAAATTAACCACAAGATTAAAATAGACCTTAATATTTTTATTCCTTTTTTTATTAAAAAGATCCAAGATTTAAATTATTTAAGCCCAAAAGAGCATAATAGATATCTTAAATGGTGTAAAGAACGGGTAATTAAATATCCAGTAGTACTTCCAGAATATTATAAACAAAAAAGTAAAAAAATTAATCCATATGTTTTTATTGATGAATTATTTAAGATTTTAAAAAAAGATGATGTGGTTATAACAGGTAATGGTTCAGCATGCGTTATGACTTTTCAAGCTGCTAAAATTAAACAAGGCCAACGTTTATATACAAATTCTGGTTCAGCATCTATGGGGTATGATTTGCCTGCCTCTATTGGAGCAGCTATTGCAAAAAAAGATGGCCGTATAATTTGTTTAGCTGGAGATGGAAGTCTGATGATGAATTTGCAAGAGCTTCAAACTATGCATGGATACAATTTACCAATTAAAGTTTTCGTACTTAACAATAACGGATATGTATCAATAAAACAAACACAAGAAGCATATTTTTCTGACAATGTCGCTGGTGTAGATCCTAAAAGTGGAGTCACAATTCCTGATTTTACAAAGCTTGGAAAAGCATTAAATATTTCAACTCTAAAGATTACTAAATTATCTAATTTATCCTCTAAAAATTTTATAAAGATGCTAAATAGCAATAAGCCATGTATTTTTGAAATAATTATTGATCCTAATCAAGCTTTTTCCCCAAAATTAACTTCAAGAAAATTAGATGATGGGACCATGATATCACCATCTTTAGATGATATGAGTCCCTTCTTAGACAGAGAAGAGCATTCCAAAAATATTTTATAGTTAAATGAATATAGTTAAATTAGTTGTTTTTGACTTAGATGGAACACTAGTAGATTCTGATAAAACAGTAATTAGAATTCTAAATACTATTCGTAAAGATTTAAATCTCCCATTTTTATATCAAAAAGATATTAATTTTCTTCTTAGTTTGGGAGGTGAAGAAATGATACAGGAGATTATAGGGACTCAAAATGATGCCAAGAAGTATTTAAAAATCTTTAGAAAGAGATATTTAGAAGATCCATTAATAAATGAGCAACTTTTTGATGGAGTAATTAATTATTTAAATTATCTTAAGAATAAGGATATTAAAATGGCAATTTTTACAAACAAGCCAAAAAATTTAACTATTAAAACACTTAAAAGACATAAAATTGATAATTTTTTTAGGTACATAATTACTGGAGATGATGTAATTCTAAAAAAACCAGCTTCAGAAGGACTTGAAAATTTAATTAAAATGTCTTTAATACCTCCAAAAAATATTATTATGATAGGCGATAGTATACTTGATCTTAAAGCTGCAAATTTGCTCTCTATTCCTTTTTTCTATCATGATGTATCATCTAATCAAGAAATAGTTAAAAGTAAAATAGTTAAAATATTTAATAATTTTAACGACTTAATAGACTGATAAAAATATGAATAAAACAGAAAAAGAGATGTTGGAGATTCTTATTAATTTAAGAAAAAGTGGCGCTGTTGCTGTTAAGGCAGAATTTGAGGCCGAGGGAACTAGAACAGAAGAACTTTTAAGATTAATAGACCTATCAAGAAGAGCAAATATAGGCATAGGTCTGAAGATAGGTGGATGTGAAGCAGTTCGTGATCTTATAGAGGCAAAACAATTCGGTGTTGATTATGTTATTGCTCCTATGGTTGAAACTCCTTATGCGATGGAGAAATATATTGAAGCAAAAAATAAAGTCTTTAATAAGGACGAAAGAGGTGATATTGGTTTTTTAGTTAATATTGAAACCCAAACTGGTTTTAATAATAGTGATGCAATGATTAAAATTGCAGCATCTAAAAACGGTATTAATGGAATTGTTTTTGGAAGAGTTGATTATGTTGGATCTCAAAATTTACCATTGGATAGTGTTAATGAAAATAACGTTACTGATAGCTGTATTAAAATAGCTAATAGTTGTAAAGAAAATAATTTAGATTTTGTAGTTGGTGGTGGAGTATCTGATATTTCAATAGAACCGTTAATATCAATAAAGGATAATCATTTAACAAGATTTGAAACAAGAAAAATAATTTTTCAAGCTAATGCATTAGATAAAAAAGAAATTAAAGAAGCGTTATTAAATGCAGTTCATTTTGAATTGCTATGGTTATTAAATAAAAGAAAATTTTATTCTCTAATAACTGGTGAAGATGATAAAAGACTCAAAATGTTAAATGATAGATGGAAGCTACTAAATAATTAGGAATAACATAAGTTTGTTATTATTAAATGAAATTAAAAAATACAAAATTCAATTGTAGATTGTGTGGCTCTTCTCGAGTTAAGTCTTTAATTGATCTTGATGGATTTCCAAAAGCAGCCCAACATTTTATTTCAAGTATTGATGATCCAGAACCTGATGATCCAATTACTCTAATGGTTTGTCAATGTGATGACTGCGGATTAATTCAGCTGAAAAATGATCCTGTTAGTTATTACAAGGATGTCATAACAGCTGCATCTTTATCTGAGAGTTCCAAAGATAATCTTGTTAATGAATGGCGCCCTTTTGTTAAAAAATACAAACTCGAAGGGAAAGATGCTATTGAAGTTGGTGCTGGAAAAGGCGATTTTCTTCAAGTTTTAGAAAAGTTAAATATAAATGCTTATGGCATAGAAAATTCTACTGAAAATATAAATGAATGTAATCAAAAAAATTTGAACGTAGATAATGCCTACTTAACAGAGCTCCTAGAAAATTTTTCTAAAAAATATTCTTTAGTTATATGTAACAATTTTTTAGAGCATCAACCTAAAACCAAAGAATTTATAAGTTGTTTACGTGATTTATTGATTGATGATGGGATAGTATATATTTCGGTTCCAAATGTGGATTATTTGTTAGAAAAAGCTTGCTTGTATGAATTTGTAGCAGATCATTTGGTTTATTTTACAGAACAAACATTGAGAAAAGCCATGGAAATGAATGGCTTTGATATTTTAGAGGCATATAAAAAAAATAATGGTAATGACCTTGTTGTTATCGCAAAACTCCAATCATCAGTTAATATTTCTGAAGCTAGAGAAACTGTATCAGAAATTATTGACTCAATAAAAAAAGAGGTTAATTCTTATAAAAATGTTGTTATTTGGAGTGCTGGCCATAGAGCACTTGCACTTATGGCAATGGCAAAATTAACAGAAATTGATTATGTAATTGATTCTGCAAATTTTAAACAAGGTAAGTTTACTCCAATACTGCATAAAAAAATAATTAGCCCAGAAGAATTTATTAATATTAAATGTGATTTACTGATTATTATGTTGCCAGGTAATTATGCAGAACAGGTCATAAGATTTGTTGAAGAAAATCAAATAACCTGTAAAGTTATAGTCTTTGAAGATAAAGCACTTTTAAATTAGGTAATTGGAGGCAAAAATGAGTGACTCAGAGGTAGTCGTAAGGCCTAGAATACATTCTGCAAAAAAAAGACCACTCGAAGAGTTAGTTCCTCTTAAAACTCCTATTTCAGCTCATGTTGACATTTCTAGTTTGTGTAATTATCGATGTAGTTTCTGTTTTCAAGCTGACACTCAAGGTATGAAAGATGTTGGCTTAAAAAGGGGATTCATGGAATTCTCAATGTTTAAAAAAATTGTTGATGATTTTAGAGAATTTCCAGAAAAAATAAAAAAAATTAAAATAGGCAATCATGGAGAACCTACATTACATCCTGAGGTGGTCAAAATGGTTGACTATGCAAGTAAAAGTAATACTGCAGATATTGTTGAAATGTTTACCAATGGTTCAAAATTAAATCCAGAATTAAATGCAGGGCTTGTTAAATCTGGACTCCAAAGAATCAATATATCTTTAGAAGGCTTATCTGATGAAAGATATCTTGCTGTAGCAGGCACAAAACAGGTTTTTCAAGAAATAATAGATGGTGTAAAAAGTTTATATGAAATAAAAAAAAGAGAAAAAAGTGAATTACAGATTTATGTGAAAATTGCTGACCAAGCCCATGCTCTTAAAGGAGATAAAGATATTAAATTTGTTCTCAGTGAAAAAGAAAGAAAGTTTTTTTTCGATACTTTCACACCAATCTGTGATGAGATATTCATAGAAAAAGTGGTTCCACAATGGGCTGATACTCAGTTAGATAAACAAAATGAAGTTAGTGAAACTGGTATGTACGGGCAAAAAATTAATCAATGGAAAGATTCTTGCCCATTTATTTTTATGTATCTTCATTTTAATTGTGACGGCACAGTAAGTCCATGCACACTAGACTGGCCAAGAAAAGTTGTTATTGGTGATATCAGTAAACAAAGTGTTTCAGAGATATGGAATGGAGACTCCTTAAGGGAACTTCAAGTTGCAATGTTAGCAGGTAAAAGAAAATGTGTAGACCTATGCGCAACTTGTTCGGCTCCAATGGTTTGTGTTGAAGAAGATTTAGATAATCATGTTGATTCTGTAATCAAAGCAATAGGCGGTGTTGAAGATTTAAATAATTTAGATAAAAATAGGTGGGTACAGCCTAAAAATGACGATGTAACTCCAATCAAAATTCATAGATAAATTTTATGAAATTATTAATAATTGGCGGTACAGGATTTATTGGTAGAAATCTTAAAAATTATTTTGAGAAAAAAATTGACATAAAAGTTTATGCGCCAACGAGACAGGAATTAGATCTTTTTGACGATAATTTATGTTTTGAATACATTAAGAAATTAAAGCCAGATATTGTAATTCATTCAGCGGTCGATATAACATCAGTAGAAAATACCCTAAAAGTTTTTTTCAATATTTATAATGCAAATGAACACTTTGGTCATATGATTCAGATAGGCTCTGGGGCTGAATATGATAAAAGAGCATATAAACCAAAAATGAAAGAGACGTTATTTAAAAATAGTATTCCTATTGATACATATGGCATAGGAAAATTTTGTATTGCAAATATTTTAGAAGATAGTAAAAATAAGAAAATAACAAATTTTAGGCTTTTTGGAATTTTTGGAAATTACGAAGATTACTCGAGACGATTTATTTCTAATAATATATGTAATTCTTTAGTTGGGCTTCCTGTTTCTTTAAATCGTAATATGTTATTTGATTTTATCTGGGTAGATGATTTTTGCAAATTTTTAGATAGTATTTTTGATAAAATACCTTTATCATCAATAAGTTATAATTTTTGTTCAGGCAATCCTGTATCATTATTAGAACTTGCACAAATAATTAATAAATTAATGAAAAATAGCGATGAAATTGTTATAAAAAACCCAGGGATGAATCCTGAATATTCAGGAGATCCATCAATGCTATTCAATGAAATTGGTAAATTTAGTTTTACACCTTTTGAGTCTTCAATAAGTAAACTAATTGAGTTTTATAAGAAAACTATGACTTCTGAGGATTTAGAAATTTTTAAAGGTAAAGCAATTGGATAATAGGAAAGAAATATTTAAATTTATTTCTAATAAAAAAGTTTTAATTTGGGGTGCTAGAATGACTGGCATTGGGGCCATGCGTCAGCTTAAAGAGAAGAAAGTTAATATTTTAGGTTTTGTCGATTCGGATAAAGCATTTGATGGCCAGTATTCGCAAGGATTAAAAGTTTATAATCCAAAAGAGTTAAAAAATATATTAAATGAACGGGAAGATGTTGTTATTTTAGTTGCTGTAGCTTTGAAAGAAGAAGAAATACTAAATCAACTCAATAAATTAAATATACCTGAAATACCAGTATTAAGCTTTCATGATGAAAATGCTCCTTATTATACTGTTGATATTTTAAGTTCATGTAATCTTAAGTGCGCTTCCTGCCCGCATAGCATAGAAGAAACTGACGTACCGAAGGGTTCAATGAGCCTCGATACCTTTAAATCAGTTTTTGATAAAATTATTAAAGAATCACCATCTATTTCACATATTAGCTTGTATAGTTGGGGGGAGCCGCTTCTTCATCCGTATTTAAATGAAATAATAGATTATGTGCATGAAAAAAATGTTGCAGTTGCTTTATCTAGTAATTTATCTATTAAATTTCGTTCAAGGCTTGATAAGATCATCCAAGCAAATCCTGATTATTTAAAAGTTTCATTATCTGGATTTTTTCCTGAAGCATATAATAATACGCATCAAGGTGGAGATATTGATTTAGTAAAGCTTAATCTAATTTTAATTAGAAAATTAATAGATAAATATAAAGCTAATACATTAGTAGATATAAATTATCATCTGTACAGAGATAATAGTGGAAATAATATTGATGAAATGGAGAAATTTGCTAAAGAATTAGGATTTGTTGTTTCTAAAACATATGCCCTTGTAATGCCTTTAGAAAGGGTTATTTCTCATTTGGAAGGAAAACCAGATTTGCAGACTAAAAAATTAGAAGATAATTTGTTAGTAACAATTGATGAAGGTATTAAAGCTTCATCTAAAATTCAACTTCCAAAAAATACATGTCCTTTTCGAGAAAATCAAATAAATATTAATGCTGATTTATCAGTACCTATATGTTGCACAGTATGGCAAAGAGATAAGAACGTAGTTGCAAACAATTTTTTAAAAAGTACCCTTAAGGAGATTAATAGTAACAAAAAGAACGTTGATTTATGTAATAAATGTATGAAATTAAGATTACCTGAATACAATATGGGTCTGAATAAGACTGGATGGGAAAACTATGCAAAACAAAAGACTATTACTGATTTAGGTTCAAAGGAAAAATTAAAAAAATCTATTAAGAGAATTTAAAAATAATGTTTATATTTGAAATAAGGTAAAAGTTGAGAAGATGAAAATTGATATTAAAGCGAATGATGTATGGATTTATGGTTTTGGGGCAGCAGGAAAATGGGCTTCAGATAATATCAATGCGTCGGTTAAAGGCTTTATAGATAGTGGCGCTGCAAAGCATGGAAAAAAATATAAAGATTTATTAGTTTATTCTCCTGAGGAAGCAAAAAAACAAATAAAATCAAGCGATTCAATTTTTGTAACAGTTTTAGATATTCAAGATGTTATCCCTATTATTGAAAATAAATTTGATAATAAATGGTTTGCATTGGGAGAATTCATTACAAATCAAAAAGCAGATTTAAATTTAACAGATGAGTCAGACGAGTTTATTGAATATACTTTAAAAGCTGCAGAATTATGCCATAAAAGTTTTTTAAAAAAAGATAATAAATTTTTACACAGTGTTGACATAGTTATTTCAGAAAAATGTACATTAAATTGTAAAGATTGTGCAAATTTGATGCAGTATTATGAAGATGCTAAAAATATAGATTTTGAAATGGTAGTAAGAGATTTCGAAAACTTAGTTTCAAAAATAGATCATATTTTTGAAGTTAGACTTATAGGTGGTGAGCCATTTGTTAATAAAGATATATATAAAATAATAGATTATTTTTTAGATTCAAATAAGATAACAAAGCTCGTGATTTATACAAATGCTACTATCCCTTTAAAAGGCGATCTAATGAAAAAATACGTGACTCCAAAATTAGTTTTTTCCATTACCGATTATGGAGCATTGTCTAAGAATACAAATAAAGTTATTGATTTATTGGAAGAAATGAATATTGCATATAGGGCCTTACCACCAAATAATTGGACTGACAGTGCTGTGATAAAGGACCAAAAGAGATCCGAAGATGGAATGATCGATATATTTGAAAGGTGTTGCGGTAAAAATTTATTTACAATTATGTATGGTAAATTATATAGATGCCCATTTGTATCAAATGCAGAAAGATTGCATGCAATCCCCTTTGATGATAAAAATGGAGTAAGCCTTGAGTCCTCAATAGAAGAAATCGTAGAATATACAAGCGGTATAAAATATTTGCCAGCCTGTAATTTTTGTAATGGAAGATCTCATGATGCTCCCGAAATTATTCCAGCAATTCAGGCAAAAGAAAAGCTACCATTTAAAAAATATATAAATATTACTTTAAAAGAATCATGAAACTTGGAATAGTTATAACCTCATTTAATAATCAAAATACTATTGAGAGTGCAATTGATTCAGCAGCAAAAATAAAAAAAAAAGTAAAGTTTTTATTGTTTTAGTTGATGATTTTTCAAGTGATTCAACAATTAAAATTGCAAAAAATTATAGAAAAAATAATCAAATAGATTTAATACATCGTAATAAAGAAAATCTAGGAGTATCTAATTGTCGAAATATTGGAATCAGACTATGCAAGAATACAGATTATGTAACTTTTTTAGATGGAGATGATATTCTTTATCCAAGTTTATCCAAGTTTATAAGTTATAAATATATATACGGTGATTTAGTAGCTCTAAAGTTTGATTTTTTGTTCCAAAAAAAAGTTACACAAAATAGTTTCTATAATATTGATAAGAAATTAGAAATAAAAGATATAAAAAAATATTTTTATAGATACTTAGATCGACCAAATCAAAATAATTTATTTACAACATGCTGGGCAAAACTTTATAAAACAAAATTATTATCAAATAAAAATTTATATTTTAATGAGGATTTACGTCTTTGTGAAGATACAGATTTTGTTTTTAGATTTTTGAAAATCTCAAAGAATATCCAGTATATTAATCATTCGATTTATAGACATTCATTAGGCTCTGGAAAGCAAAATTTAAAGAAAGCGACTTTTGGTGTAAATCTTGAGCTTGATCATCAAATATCTTTTTTGGTAGCTTTGGAAGCTTGTAAAAATTATCTTATTAAAAACGATGAAAATTTATCTAAGGTGGATAATAAATTAGATCAATGTATTGGAGCATATACAGTTATATATACTATAAGATCATGTATTCAAATAAATTCACTCTATAGTTTAAATAAAACTTATTTATTCTGGAAAGACTTCTATAAAAGAAAATTAATTTTAAATGCAATTAATAGCTATTCATATAAAAAATCTGGTGGAAGTTGGATTCTTCCATTTTTGATAAAAAGAAGATTATACTTTTTAGCCGTATTAATCGCATATTTCTTTGCAAAAAAAAGATATTTATAGAATGAAAGATATAAAAAATTTAATCATAGATTTAGAGAAATTTACTGATGACCCAAGTAAAAATTTACCAGACGACCTTTTTTATTTTATAGGAAGAATGACTCCATATATAAATGTTGATCTTTTAATAAAATGTCCAAAAAGAGGAGTCTTACTAACTTGGAGAGATGATAAATATTCTGGTAAGGGTTGGCACATTCCTGGAGGAATAATAAGATTTAGAGAAGAAATTAAAAAACGTATTTTAGAAGTAGGTTTTCAAGAATTAAATTTGAAAATTTTTGATTTTAATGGGCCACTTGCAGTAAATGAAATAATTATAAATGATCAAGTTGACAGATCACATTTCATATCTTTGTTATATGAATGTGAAATTGAAAAAGGTGAAATGGATAAATTAGTTACTAATTGTGATGAAGATCCAAATAAATCTTTTTTTCAAACAAAGCCAGATAACTTACTATCGTGGCACGAGATTTATAAGGATTTTTTTAATGAATATTAATTTATTAAGTAGTCAAAAATTTAGATATCTAGTTATCGGTTTTTATAATACTTTTTTTGGATATTTGATTTTTATTCTTCTTTTTTATTCTTTTGCCGAAATAGTAAATCATTCTTTATTATTAGGAATATGCCACTTGATTAGTTCTACAAATAATTTTTTCTTATATAGAGCTTTTGTGTTTAAAATAAGAAAAAACATGCTGAAGACTTATTTTAGATTTAATGTGGTTTATTTATTAATTTATTTAATAAATTTAGTATTGTTTTTAACTTTAACTAAAGTACTTAGTTGGAATATTTATTTATCACAAGGATTGATTGTAATATTGATTGCGATTTTAGGGTATATTTTAAATAAAAATTATTCATTTGCTGAAAATTTAATATTAAGTCAAGAAGAGAAGTAAATATGAAGAAAAAATTAATTAGCATTGTTACACCTTGTTTTAACGAGGAATCAAATGTTGAAAAACTATATATAGAGATTTCATCTATTATGAAATCTTTACCTTATTCTTACGAGTACATTTTTATAGATAACTTTTCATCAGATAATACAACCAAAATAATAAAAAAATTAGCAAAAAAAGATAAAAATCTAAAATTAATTGTAAATACAAGAAATTTTGGACACCTTAGATCTCCTCAACATGCAATTTTTCAAACTTCTGGTGATGCATGTATTCTAATTCATGCAGACTTACAAGATCCACCCTCATTAATTCGAAAATTCATAAAAGAATGGGAGGCAGGATATAAAATTGTTCTTGGGCAAAAAGCAAGTTCTGAAGAAAACAAATTTATCTTTTATTTAAGGAAAAAATATTATAATTTTATGAATAAAATTTCAGATACTCAAATTTTATCTAATTGCACTGGTTTTGGTTTGATGGATAAGGAAGTTGTCAATATTATGCGTGATATCGATGATCCTTATCCGTATTTAAGGGGATTGTTAGTAGAAATTGGATTTCCAATTGCATTGGTTCAATATACACAAAGACTTAGAAAAGGTGGTGGAAGTAAATCGAGTCTTTATTCTTTGTATGATTATGTTATGTTAGGCATTACTCAACATTCAAAATTACCATTAAGAATAATTACTATTTTTGGATTTATAGTTTCTTTTTTAAGCTTGATTGTCGCATTGTTCTTTTTAACTGCGAAGATTATTTTTTGGGATTCCTTTGTCGCAGGAAGTGCGCCAATGTTAATCGGCATATTCTTTTTTGGTTCTTTACAGGCATTTTTTATTGGAGTTCTCGGCGAATATATAGGTTCAATAAATACTAGGGTGAAAAAAATGCCTTTAGTTGTTGAATTGGAAAGAATAAATTTTTAAATTTTTCTACTCAAAGTCTTTTAATCTATAGATATCACCAGAAATACTTTTGTAATAAACTTCTGGGCTATAAGACACAATAGCTACTCTCTCATATAAATTAGTTCTTGCGATAGCTCTCGTTAAATTTTTAATTCCTGGTAACATCTGGCTAGTTGGAAAAATTATTGTAGGTTTTTCTTTTTTTAAAATATTCACCAATTTATCCTCATTCCAATTAATACTTTGATACAGCATTCTTAAGTCCATTAATTTGAATGTTGGAGGAAGTAGTCCAGTTAAAGGGTATAAAACTTGGGCAAAACCTGCTGTAGCAAGAGTTGAATTTTCTCTTGATAGATGTTTAATCATATCAGCTGCAATAAGATAATTTGATAGAACTATAGTTTCCATTTTACTGAAGTTATTTTCCGATAAATGATTATATGCATTACTTACTACATTTTTTTGTTTATAAACATTCATATTTATAGTTTTAATAAAATTTGGGAGCGATCCAAATATTGATAAGAAAATGAAACTTATCATGACATATTTTTTTATTAGTTTAGATTCATTTATACTCAAATATTTCCAACCCATTGCGGATATACCAGCAAGACCTGGTATACAATTTATAAAATGATAATCAAATCCAAGTTTTAATAAAGGCTCAACAATTGGAATAATTGCTAAGGTTGACCAAAAAATTAATCTTTTTATATTAATTAATTTTTTATTTTTAAAAATTAATTTCAAAATATATATAGTAGAAAAAAGAGATATTGTGATCCCAAACCAATATGCCTTGATAGCTATTAAGCCATTTTTAAAAAAGTTAGAAACTAAAAGTTCATCGGTAAGATCTTGCATTGCTCCTGCAAATCCTATGTATGATTCAATTATTATTAGAGGACTTGCACCTCCTCGGAGAATAATTAGTGCGAATAGCACAGAAAATCCTAATATCGCTGAACCAATAAGATATTTAAAAAATATTTTCAAACCGTAATTGAGAAGGATTGCAATTGCACCTACTAAATAAAAAAAGAGAAACGGTTCTCTTAATAAGACACCTAGAGTGACAAGACCACCTATTAAAAAGAATAAATATTGGTTTTGACTATTAGTCTTTTGCGAAATTAAGAGCGCCAAAAATAAAGGGACATAGGCAGCCCAAATACTATTTCTGAAACCATATAAAACAAAACTATGATTATTCATTACTAGTAATAGAGTTCCAACTAAAACTGTAGTAAATAAAATACTTCCACTTTCTTTTTCAATAATCTTGAAAAATAAAATAGAAGCAATAATTGCAAGGCATAAGTCAATCCAACGTAAAGCTACATATTGATTAACCTCCAAACTAAAAATCCAAGATGTCATTAGGGAATATAAAGCTACTGGATAGCCTGGTCCTATAGGTTCACCATTTGATAATTTTGTATAAAAGTATTGAGAAAAAAATGTATATAAACCGCCATCAGGTTCTGGTAAAAAAGTAATCCAATGAACTCTTAGAAAGCCTGTAGTTAATATTGCAATAATAATAGCAATAAAAGTACTTAAATTTTTTTGAGATAAACCGAGAATCATAAGCTTATTATAATCTGATATTAATCATTTTATTTACTCTAAATTAATAGAATTTTTGTAAAAAATTTAAAAACTATGTAGTTAATAAATATCATGATTTTAATCTAAATATGATTTTTTAGTTCCTAAGGTTAATTAATAAAGTTAAAATGAAGTATGGTTAAATTTATTTAATTTAAATTTTAATTTTAATTTTATTATTAGGAGTAATAAAAATGGCTTTAAAAGGAAGTAAGACAGAACAAAATTTAAAAGATGCTTTTGCAGGAGAATCTCAAGCAAATCGTAGATATCTATATTTCGCAGCAAAAGCAGATGTAGAAGGCTACAATGATGTTGCAGCTTTATTTCGCTCAACTGCAGAAGGGGAAACAGGTCATGCTCATGGTCATTTAGAGCATCTTGAAGAATGTGGGGACCCAGCAACAGGTTTACCAATTGGTACTACAGAAGAAAATCTAAGGGCTGCTGTAGCAGGTGAAACTCACGAATATACAGATATGTATCCTGGTATGGCAAAGACTGCAAGAGATGAAGGTTTCGATGAAGTTGCAGATTGGTTTGAAACTCTCGCAAAGGCAGAACGCTCTCATGCAAATAGATATGAAAAAGCATTAGGTGAATTAGTAGCTATGTAATAAAACCCGGGGTTTCCCCGGTTTTATTTTTTAAATATCTATGAATACCCCAAAAGAAGGTAATTTAGAGGCGCCTACCAGACATCCTATTGATTGGAAAAACCCAGATTATTTTAAAGAGGAATTACTCAATCAAGAATTAGAAAGAGTGTTTGATATATGTCACGGATGTAGAAGGTGCGTAAGCCTATGTCAATCGTTTCCAGTTTTGTTTGATTTGGTAGACGAATCAACTACGATGGAAGTTGATGGGGTTAAAAAAGAAGATTACACAAAAGTTGTTGATCAATGTTATATGTGTGATTTATGTTACATGACAAAATGTCCTTATGTTCCACCTCACGAATGGAATGTAGATTTTCCTCATTTAATGTTGAGAGCTAAGGCTATTAAATATAAAAAAGGGGAAGTAAAAATTAGAGATAAAGTACTTACAAGTACAGATAATGTAGGAAAATTTGCAGGAATACCAATTATCGCTCCAACTATAAATACTATTAATAAGGTAGGTATCATAAGAAAAGGTTTAGAAGTTGTTGCTGGAATTCACTCAAAAGCTTGGCTTCCTAAATTTGAGAGCAATACTCTAAGAAAGAAACTTAAAAATTATAAAAGTAATTTGATTGCAGAACCTGCAGGGAAGACTTCTGGAAAAGTTGCTTTATTTGCTACTTGTTTTATGAATAGAAATGAACCAGGTCCTGGCGTAGATTTAATTAAAGTTTTTGAACACAATAAAATTCCAGTTATGTTGACTGAAAAAGAAACTTGCTGCGCTATTCCAAAACTTGAGCTTGGAAATCTCGAGGCTGTAGAACAAGCTAAAGAAATTAATATTCCTATTTTAGCAAAGCTTGTTGATCAGGGATGGGATCTGACAGCTTTAATTCCCTCATGTATTTTAATGTTTAAGCAAGAACTTCCTTTAATGTTTCCCGATGATCAGGATGTTATGAAAGTTAAAAATGCATTTTATGATCCTTTCGAATATTTAATGCTTAGAAATAAGGAGGATAAATTTTTAACGGATTTTAAAGAAGGTTTAGGCAAAATTTCATATCATGCAGCATGTCATCAAAGAGTTCAAAATATTGGGCCAAAGACTAAAGAGACTCTATCTTTAATTCCTGAAACTCAGGTTGAAATTATTGAAAGATGTTCAGGTCATGATGGAACTTATGCAGTTAAAAAAGAAAGTCACGATTTTGCAGTTAAGCTTGTTAAACCTATAGTAAGAAAAATAAATGATGCAGATGCTGATCATTATGGAAGTGATTGCGCAATGGCTGGACACCATATTGGGCATATTATGAATAATGGAAAAAAACCCGAACATCCAATTACATTGCTTAGAAAAGCATATCAAATTTAAAATTAGGCCAAAAAATGTCACTCTTAAGTAAAAAAGATTTATTTAGTTTGGAAAAATATGCAGAAATTAGAAATGAGTTTCGAGCTAAAGTTATGAAACATAAAAAAAATAGACGTTTAGCTTTTAATGATCACGCAGTTCTTTATTTTGAAGACTCTCTTACAATGCAGTATCAAGTTCAAGAAATGTTGAGAATAGAAAAGATATTTGAGGCAGAGGGAATACAGCAAGAATTAGATGTTTATAATGAGCTTGTTCCAAACGGAACGAATTGGAAAGCAACTTTTATGATTGAGTATACAAATGTTGGTGAAAGAAAAAAAGCCTTATCAAAACTCATTGGAGTGGAGAAGTCGATTTGGGTCCAAGTTGAGGACAGTGAAAAAGTATATGCAATTGCTAATGAAGATATGGATCGTGAAACTGAAGATAAAACTTCTGCTGTTCATTTTACTCGGTTTGAATTAACCAAAGATATGATAACTAATATTAAAGTTGGATTACCAATAATCTTTGGTATCGACCATGATGAATATAAAACTGAAATAATAGTCCCACCTAAAGTTCAAAGATCTTTAATTGTTGATCTTAACTAAATAATGATAATAAAAGCCACTTTTAGGTGGATTTTATTATTCAAGATGCCACAAATACCATGAAGCAATTGAACGATAAGGCCTCCAAACTTTAGAAATATCGATAATATCTTTCGGAGAGATGATCGTATTTAATTGTTTAAATTTTTGATAATTTTTTCTAATAGCTAAGTCATTTTGAGGAATAATATCTAACCTACCAAGATTAAAAATCAGAATCATTTGTACTGTCCATTCCCCAATTCCTTTTATAGACGAAAACAATTTAATTATTTCATTATCAGTCATCTTAGTTATTTCTTTTGATGTTGGTAATTTTTTATTAATATTCATTGATGCAATTAGTAAAATTGTAGATAATTTATTTTTTGATAGCCCACATGATTTTATTTTAATAGGGGATTCTTTTAAAATATATGCATCTAGTGGAAATTGATTATCAAATATTTCTAAAAAGCGCTTAAGAATAGCATTTCCAGCTTTTGGATGTAATTGTTGAAAAATAACAGATTTTATTAGTGATTGATAGGGTTCTAAATTATTACTAATTTTTATGTCACATGGCCCTTTTCTTTTTACTAAATTTTTCCAGTCAGAATCTATTTTTGAAAGAAAGTCTGACGCTTCTTCATATTTTTGTTTATTACCAATTAATAGATTTTCCTGCATAGTCTATATATTTCCCTGAATTATTAATTGTCAATTTCTCAATTTGTTTAATCATTCCTTGAACACTTTCATGGGCATCAATCCAACCACCCATTCCACCCATATCTGTTCTTACCCAACCAGGATGTAAAGTAAGAGTTGCAATTCCATGATGTTTAATATCGTGACTTAGGCTTTGCATCATACTATTTAGTGCAGTTTTACTACTTCGATAAATATAAGATCCACCACTTGTATTGTCATCAATACTCCCCATTTTACTTGTTATAGAAACAACTTTTTTTAAATCACTATTTATAATTTGATTTAAAAAAGCTTCAACAATTTGATACGGTGCAATGGTATTAATTTTGAAACTTTCCAACCATTCATCATAGTTAATATTGCCAACTGTACTTGATCGATATATACCTGCATTATTGATTAGTACATCAATTTTTTTATCTTCTAATTGTTTTGATAGGCTCATAATATTTTTAATATTACCTACATCTAATTCATAGATTTCAATATTTTTTGATTCTTCTGCTAAAATTTTGAGATTTTTGGCTTGACTTATATTTCTACAACAAGCTAAAACATTAAAACCAGTTTCACTATATTGCTTAACAAACTCATACCCTAATCCTCTGTTCGCACCAGTCACTAAAATAGTATTCATGTAATATTTCTCCTTGATTTAAATATAAACTTTATTTTTTTGTTTAGGTCTATAATAGGTGTTTAATAAATAGTATAGGTATGCTTATGAAAAATAAATATTTTTTATTTATTTTCTTTTTTTTGGCTTTTTCACTTAACGCTGAAGAGTTAGAAGAGTATTGCACTACAAGTTTAGCTGGTGGTAATTTTCATAAAACAGATTGTTCTATTAATGCAACTTTTGATGGAAAAAAGTATTGTTTTGGTAACAAAGATTCAAAATCTATTTTTCTAAAAGATCCAAAAACAACTTTATCAAAAGCAACATCTTTTTATAATAAAAATATGAGCAATACTAGAAACAAAATCTCACAAAAGATGGCTAATGAACTACTAGAAGATCCTGATTGTGATTTATCTAATCAAGATCTTGGATATTTAGATTTTAAGGGTAAGGATTTGACTCATTGTGTAATGATTAATACTAGTTTTTTTGGTTCAGATTTAAGGGGTGCTAACTTATCAGGAGGAAATTTACAAAGAGCATATTTAAATTTAGCTCGTCTTGAAGAAACTGATTTTACTGGAGCTAACTTAGCTGCAGCTACCATATTCCAACCTATTTTTGGTAAGACAATTTTTAAGGCCGCTAATCTAAGCAATGCTCGTTTAATTGGCACTCTTGGCAATGTTGATATGTCAGGTGCCATTATTAAGCAAGGTAGATTAGGTTTAGATGTTGGTAATCAGCCTATGGGACAAATGAAATTTGATTCATCAGGTGGAAATTTTATGAAAGCTGATTTTGAAGGAGCTGATCTTAATATAGCAAGTTTTATTTTTGGAGATTTACGAGAAGCTAATTTAAGAAATACTAATTTAAACCGAGCAGAGTTAGTTAAAGCTGACCTCAGAGGTGCTGATTTAACTGGTGCTGATTTAACTGATGCCGATGTAGATGGCGCTGATTTTGAAGGTGTGATCGGTTTATCTTCAGTCAAGGGATTTTCAACTGTCAAAGGTAAATGTCGTAATTGTGGTATGTAATTTATAAATTTAATCCAAAAAAAACACCCAAGTGGGTGTTTTTTTTTGAATTAAAGCTTTTAATTAACGGCTGATTTAAGTGCAGCACCTGCTTTAAATGATGGTACAGTACGTGCTGGAATATTAAGTGCAGCACCTGTTTGTGGATTTCGACCAGTTCTAGCTGCTCTTTTAGCAGTTTTGAATGTACCAAAACCAATTAATGTTACAGTATCACCCTTCTTTAATGCACCAGTAATTGAGTCTACTGTCGCATCTATTGCTCGACCTGCATCTGCTTTTGTTGATCCTGTTGCATTAGCAACTGCTTCAATTAGTTCACCTTTATTCATGCCGTTCCTCCAATAATTGAGATTTAATTTTATTAGTACACTATCTAAGTACTGCTGCTACTACCCTTTTTACTAGGTTGTCATTAACTTTGCCTTTTTTTATTTTTATTGTCAACAATAAATTTAACTTTATTTACTATACATATTAATTAAATTTATGGTATAGAATTTCGACTAATTTCACTTGATTACTGTTACAATATTCAAAATGACTAAAAATAAAAAACAACACGGTGGGTTAAGGATAGGCGCAGGACGAAAATTACGTAGTGGTATTTATGGAGAGTCTACAAAAGTAATAAGAGTTCCTACAAGTAAAGTTTCTGATATTAAAAAATATATAATTCAATTTCAAATTGATAATATTATTGATATTAGTAAGAGTAAGGCCTTATTAACTCATCAGCCTTTAGATTTATTTGATCATAAAGTTCCAGCTGGTTTTCCATCGCCAGCTGATGATTATAAAGAAAAAAAATTAGATTTAAATGAATATTTGATTAAACAAAAGGAAGCAACATTCTTTGTTAGGATCAAAGGTGATTCAATGATTGATGCAGGTATCCATGATAATGATATTGTGGTTGTAGATAAATCTCAGACAGCTTCTACCGGAGATATTATTTTAGCTTCTATTGATGGTGATTTTACTGTTAAATTATTATCTAGAAATAAATCTAAATATCGATTATTAGCAGCTAATGAAAAATATAAACCAATTGAAATTAATGAGTCAATGCAATTTGAGGTATGGGGAGTTGTAACTGGAGCAGTTAGGAAATTTAAATAAGATAATGATTGCACTAGTGGATGTAAATAATTTTTATGTAAGTTGTGAGAGATTATTTAATCCAAAATTATCAAATAAACCAATTATAGTTCTAAGTAATAATGATGGATGTGTTATTTCAAGAAGTAATGAAGCTAAATTATTAGGTATTAAGATGGGGGTACCATTATTTAAAGTAGAAAATATAATTAAGCTATCGGATATTATTGTCCTATCATCAAATTATCCACTGTATGAAGATATAAGTGCTCGCACAATGAGCTTATTATCGTATTTTTCAAATCAACAAGAAATTTATTCGATTGATGAATGTTTTCTAGATTTATCAGGCGATCAAGATACTTACGGGACAGGACAAAAAATAAAAAAACAATTATGGAAATATTTAGATATGCCAGTATGTATCGGTATAGCTTCGACGAAAACACTAGCAAAATTGGCAAATTATTGTGCGAAAAAACAATCTCAATGGTCTGGGGTGTGTGATTTATCTAAATTATCTGATATTAGAATTAATAGTATTATGTCTAAAATTAATGTTGATGAAGTGTGGGGTATTGGTATTAAAACTGCAAATAAACTTAAAGCTATAGGAATAAATTCAGTATTAGATTTAAAGAAATCTAACGCGATATATATAAAAAAGAAATTTAGTATAAGTATAGAAAAGATTATTTATGAGCTTAATAATATTATTTGTTTTCCTATTGATTCAAACAAACAGTTAAAAAAACAGATTATTGCTTCAAGGAGTTTTGGTTGCCCAATTTATAATTATGACTTATTAGTTGAGGCTATAACAACATTCACTTCTAGAGCCGCTTTGAAATCAAGACAGCAAAATACACTTGCAGGATATGTTGGTGTATTTATTAGCAGCAGTCCTTTCCAAAAAAAATCGAATTATTATCAGAACAATATTGGATTAAAACTTCCTTATCTAACAAATGATACAAATTTAATTTTATCTATGGCATTGAAAGCCTTAAAATTAATTTATAAACCTAATATTAATTATATTAAATGTGGAATTATTTTGTCAGGCCTAATAAATAAAAGTAGAGCTCAAGATTATTTATGGCCAATTAAAATTATTGAGCAATCTCGATTAACTCAAACTATCGACGCTATTAATATTAAATTTGAAAAACATAGCCTTCGATTTGCAACACAACCAATTGATCCAATTTGGAGAATGAAACAATCAAGAAAGAGTCAGTCTTTTACGACATCATGGAAGGAGCTTTTAATAGCTAATTAGATTCTGTAGGCATCTTGAAGGGATTGAGTTGAACAAAATTATCATTTTCTTTTAAAATAACTTTCCAGCCTTGAAAATAAAGCTCACTGATCGAAGGATTTAATTGAATTTTAAAAGGAGCTTCACCTCGGTGAGTTAACTTTGTACCTTCATTTAAATCATATTGTTTAAATTGACCTCGATTATCTATAGTACAGATAGATTGTTTTTTTAAAGAAATAATATGAAAATAAGTTGCAGGTTTTTCCGGATTTTTTCTTGTCCAAACCTTATCTATAGGAGCAGAGTTAATTGAGCATAAGAATTCTATTGGTAAAATTTTAGTTGTACTTTCAATTTTTTTAAGATTTTCTTTTACTTCTTTTTCAGAAAAACTTTCAGATATGGGCCCTGAGTTATCATTAATTATATTTTTTTCTTTTGAAATATTAGATTTAGGAGTAACAATTTCTAGATTAGGATCTTTAAAATCAGTATCAGTAATTTGAAAAATTATGAAGAGTAATATTAAGCAAAAAAATATTAAAATGAAGTGACTAGGAATTTTTTTAAGTTTTGATAAGATAGAGAACTTATTATCATCCACATATATTTCTTGACTTTCTTCTTCAATTATTTCTTTTTTAGTTGGAATTTCTTCTGGAAAAACTTTTTCTAAATCGATCCCTAAAAAATTGCAGTATCTTTTTAAAGCAAGATTTTTAAAATGTGGGGTCGCAAATCCATTTTCAAGATCATTTTCTAGTGATTTAACTTGATCAAGACTTAATGTTAATTGAGAAGCAATATTTTCAAGTGAAAATTTTTGTTTCTTTCTTTCCTGAGAGAGAATTTTATGATTGTATTTAAAAGTATTATTTTTATCCATTATTTTTAAAATAATCTAAACATGATTATTGCTACAAATGTAGGGGGAAGTGCCCCTAAAAGTAACCCTATAGGGTTAACACTCTTTTCAGAGAAATTATTACGTAAAATTGCAATTCCTGCAGGATTTGGTGCATTAGCAATTACAGTTAAACCACCACCAGTCACCGCTCCCGCTACAAGTGCTATTTTGAATTCTTCTGTTAAACCTTCAACTAGAGAACCTAAATAGGTTAGTGCAGCATTATCAGTAAATGCAGTTAGAATTGTAGCTCCAAAATAAACTGTTGTAGAATCCATTGTCATTAAAGTTGGCTCTAGCCACCATTGTTGGGCTCCTCCTAAAACAACCAAGCCAGCAAGAAAAAAAGCAACTAATAAAGCTTCATTTAATATTAAATCATTTTGATGATCTTTATAAGCTGAAACATACCCTAGGAAAAATAAGAAAAGAGCCATAAATATTGCTGAATGATGAGCGAAAATTACAACATTTATAAGAAAAAATAAATGAACTAAAGTTACTAAAAAAGGAACAGGGGCCCCACTTTCATTTTCTTTAAAAACTATATCTTTAAAACTCTCTTTAAAGATGAAGATTATCCCAATTGTATTAATTAAAACTGCTATTGAAGAACGCCAACCAAAATTTGATAGCATAAACCATATATCCCAATTCCATGTGTTACTGACCATTAAAACTGGAGGTGCAGCATAAGGAGTAAGAGTGCCTCCAATTGAAATATTTACGAATAATACACCTAGTGTTGCATATTTAAATTTTGTAGAAGTCTCATTTCCAAAATAATTTTTACTTAATAACATTGCAGCTAATGTCATTGCAGCTGGCTCAGTTATAAAAGAACCCAAAATAGGGACAAAACTTAATAAAAGGAAATAGATAGAAATTTCTTTTTTGATAGGTATAACTTTTGCTAAAGTTAAAACTATTTGTTCAACGAATTCAAGAATGGGTCTTGTAGCAGCAATTACCATAATTACAAAAACAAACATTGGTTCAGTAAAATTCCTAGATTCTACGTACATAACTGCTGAATCTTTACCATCAATACCAAACATAAATAAAACTAGAATCATCGCCCAAAATCCAAATACAATTTCTACTTCCCCTAATAAATGGAGTATTCCTGAATATTTTGGATTAGTTAATGCAAGATGATGAAAGTATTTAGTTGAAAAAGTATGGATAATTGCAACTGCAAATAAAGTTGCAGCAATAAAGTTCATAAAATTTGGATTAAACATATTAAAGGTTGGAATAAAAAATTTGTTAATAAAATAACTTATTTTAACATTTAAGATAAAAACCTTGTTCTTTTATTTCTAGGAATATGTTTTAATTCTTAGATAATTAATTAAAAAATGATTAGAATGAAACAACTCCCTTCTCAAAAAACCCAAGAACTAATGATGCTTCATCAGCAAGGGAATATAAAAGCAGCTGGTGAAATGGCAAAAAAATTAATTAAAGATTACCCAAAAGAATTATTACTTCATAATATTCTGGGAGTTTATGAAGAAACAGAAGGAAACTTAAATGCAGCGGCAAAATCTTATCAAAATGCGTTAAATATTAATCAAAATATACCTGAGTTACAATTTAATTTAGGAGCTATTTTAGATGCTTTAGATGATAATGATGGTGCAATAGAGCATTATCAAAAGGCAATTAAACTTAACCCCAGTTTTACAGAGGCTTTTTTTAATTTAGGTATTACATATCAAAGACAATCTAATTATGATTTAGCGATTAAATCATATGAAAAAGCAATTAGCTTTCAACCTGGATTTTATGAAGCTATAGGTAATATTGGCACAATCAAACAACTTCAGGGAAATTTAGAAGAAGCAATCACTTTTTTTAAAAAGTCATTAACAATTTTTGAGCACGGAAGAGGACATTACAATATTGCTGGAGCATACAGAAACTTAGGAAATTTATCCTTATCTATCAAACACTATAAAAAGGCAATTGAGATTAGTTCAGGTGAGCCGGAATTTTATTCAGATTTAGGAGATGCCTTATGGCATGATGGTAAAATCGAAGAAGCTGATCGTTTTTTAAGGATGGCTGTAGATATAGATTCCTCACATCAAAAATCGAATTATCAATTAGGTGTTTACTTGTATGATAATAAAGCTTTTATAGAGGCGATAAAATACTTTGAATCCGCCCAAATCGGAGATTCAGAGGAAAGAATTTTATATTGTTTATATAAGCTTAAGGAATTTGATCAATTTAAAGAGAAATTAGCAGGTTTAATTACAAAAAAAAATTGTTCTCCTTTTTTGGCTACACTCTCAGCTCACTATGCTCAGAACTTTAAAATAGAAGATCTTTATAATTTTTGTCCCTCTCCGCTAGACTTTGTTTGTCATGAACAAATTCCAGAATTAGTAAAAAATAATCAGCAACTTATAAAAGATTTGATAAATGATATTGATAATGCTGATATTGGACAAAGAAAACAATCTAGGCTAACAGCTGGTATTCAATCCTCTGGTAATTTATTTAAAAGAGAAGAAATCTCTTTTAATAAGTTAGCAGAGGCTTTAAAGAAAATAATTAAAAAATATTTTTTAAAATATAAAAATGAAGATAACGAATTTATTAAGTCATTTCCAAAAAATATTCTTTTTAGCAGTGCATGGTATGTAAGGATGCAATCAGGAGGACATTTAACTTCCCATATCCATGAGGAAGGTTGGATTAGTGGAGCGGTTTATTTAGTGGTTCCAAAAGATTCTGGACCAGACAAACAAGAGGGCGCTATTGAGTTAAGTAGTGATGGAGATGAATATCCTCGATTACATAATGAGTTTGAAAAAAAAGTAATTTTACCAAATGAAGGAGATGTTATTTTTTTCCCTTCTTCTGTGTTTCACAGAACAATACCTTTTAATTCAAAAGAAGAAAGAATTTGTATTGCATTTGATGTAAAACCTAAATTTAGGTAATAATAGACTTTATGACTGGCCAAAAAGAAATAAAAATAAGTGATATAGACAATCTTATCTCTAAAGGGCAATTCAAAGAAGCTTTAACTATTCTCGATAACTTATCTCAAAGCAAACCAAATAATCCAGACCTTTTCCTAATGGGTGGAAATTGTTATGGAGCAATGCAGTCTTTTGAACAAGCTATTTTATGTTATCAAGAAGCAATTAAACTTAAACCTGATTTTTCGGAAGCACACAATAATATTTCGGTTTATCTTAAAGAAATAGGTGAGCTTGAAAAGGCGCTTTTACATGCTAAAAAATCAGTTAAATTTAAACCTGATTTTGCTCCAGCGCATAATAATCTTGGTGTTTGTTTGTATGAATTAGGAAGACCAAAAGAAGCAGAATCATCTTATAAAAGAGCAATTGCACTTGAACCTAATTATGCTGATGCACATAATAATATAGGTAATATTTATAAAGATTCTGGGCAGGTTGATGAGGCCATTTCAAGTTATAAAAAAGCAATTGAAATTAATCCTAATTGTTCTGGGGCATATGATAGTCTTGGCGCAACTTACAGTGAACTAGGAAGAAATGAGGAGGCTAACGCCTTTTACGGAAAGGCAAGGGGTTCCAACAAAGATTTCGAGCAAGGTTTATCTTTATTTGGAGATGCAAATTTTACTGAGGCCACTAAATTTTTTGAAAAATCTCAACATGCAGATTGGAAAGCTAAAACCCTAGAAAGTCATTACAGAGCCGAAGAGTATGATTTATTTAAAGAAAAGTTAATTAATTTTACAAAGAATGAACCACATATTGCAAGAACAATAGCAGCATTATCTGCGCATTATGCTCAAAATTTAAAAACAGATGACCCGTATAATTTTTGTCCAAATCCATTAAATTTTGTTTGCCATGAAAAAATACCAGAATTGACAGAAAACAATAATCAACTTACTAATGAACTTATAAAAGATATAAAGACTGCTGGTGTTTTAAAAAGAGAATATCAATATTTGTCTCATGGTACTGCTTTAGAACAGTCAGGCGGCCATTTATTTAAAAGATCAGAAAAATCTCTTAAAAAATTATCTACGGCACTCATAAAAACAATTAAAAGATATTATCTACGCTATCAAAATGAAAAAAATGAATTTATTCTTTCATTCCCAAAAAAAATTACTTTCAGCAGTGCATGGTCTATTGAAATGAAAACAGGTGGACATTTAAGTGCTCACAATCATCCAGAGGGCTGGATAAGCGGAGCCCTTTATTTGGCAATTCCCAAAGAAAATGGAGAAGATGGTCAAGAAGGTGCGATTGAGTTAAGTGCAGATTTTCACCAATATCCCAAGCTTCATAATGAATTCGATAAAAAATTAATTTTACCTGAAGTAGGTGATGTTGTTTTCTTTCCATCTAATCTTTATCATCGAACAGTTCCGTTTAAATCAAACGAAGAACGAATTTGTATAGCATTTGATGTTAAGCATGATGTTAAAAATTTTGGGAGTAATATCGGAAGCTAACTCTAACTTATTAGGTTTATTTAAAAGTTTTTAGGTAAGGTATTTATGGTTAATTATCTTCAAGCAACACAATCAGAGTTAAATAATTTTAATAATCTTTTTTCGAAAAAAGATCATAAAGAAGCTTTAGCTGAGCTTGATTTACTAACTCAAAAATATCCAAATGATCCTAATCTTTTCTTATTCGGTGGGAATTGTTACGTTGAAATGGGGCATTTTAATCAAGCTATTTTATGTTATGAAGAAGCAATAAAATTAAATCCAGATCTTGTTGATGCTCATAACAATATGGGTATATGTTTAAAAGAGATTGGTGAAATTGAAAAGGCTGTAATAAGTTTTAAAAATGCGCTAAAACTTAAACCAGATTATGCAATGGCGCACAATAATCTCGGAATATGTTTATATGACCTATCACAATCAAAAGAGGCTCAATTATGCTATAAGCGAGCTATTAAGTTAAAACCAGATTATGCAGAACCTCATAGCAATCTTGGAAATATTCTAAAAGATTTGGGTAATGTCGATGAGGCTATTTTAAGTTATCAAAAAGCAATTAAATTGAATCCAGACTTTATTGATGCATACAATAATCTTGGGTCAATTTTTAACGAACTTGGACGAAACGAAGAAGCGGTTAAATGCTGGGGTATTGCGAGAGGCGGTAACAAGGACTATGAAAAAGGACTTGAAATGCTTGAAAAGAAAAATTTTTCAGAAGCAATCAAAAATTTTGAAATCTCCAACTTCGGAGATTGGCAAGAAAAAGTTTTAGAGTGTCACTACAGAGCAAAAGAATTCGATAAGTTTAAAGAAAAATTACCAAAAGTTTTTAATGGTCGAAGACATAATATTAGACGTTTAGCTTCTATTTCAGCAAATTATGCGCAAAATTTTAAAATAAAAGATCCCTATAATTTTTGTCCCTCCCCTTTAGATTTTGTTTGTCATGAAGAAATACCAGAGCTTTCGAAAAATAAAGGAGAGCTAATAAAAGAATTAATTCATGACATTAACACTGCTGGTATTTTAAAAAGAAAATATCAATATTTATTTAACGACTCACCTGTAGAACAATCTGCTGGACATTTATTTAGAAGATCAGAAAAATCATTTAAAAAATTATCAGATGCTTTAATAAAAGCAATTGAAAAATATTTTCTGCGTTACAAAGATGTAGAAAACGAATTTATTCTTTCTTTTCCAAAAAAAATTAATTTTATTAGTGCCTGGTATATTAAAATGCAATCGAGCGGCCATTTAACTGCGCATATTCATGAAGATGGTTGGATTAGTGGGGCTGTTTATTTAAAAATTCCTAAAAATTCTGGCTCTGAAGATTATGAGGGCGCTATTGAATTAAGCGCAGACGGAGATAATTATCCTAGATTACATGAAGAATTTAAAAGACTAACTATAATTCCTAAAGCTGGGGAGGTTATTTTTTTCCCTTCTTCAGTTTTCCATCGAACAATTCCTTTTAATTCTGAAGAAGAAAGAATTTGTATAGCATTTGATGTTAAGCCTGGCTTTTGATTTTTTTTTGAATTAAATTAATTAATTTGAAGTTTTCTGGCCATATTAGATAAAAAATACATAGCAACTTTATTATCTTCAGCTAAAATCTTTTTCATTTGTACGTCAGAAATTATAATTATTCTCGCCCAATCTGATATCACTTGTGCTGAAGTATCTCTTGGTATCTTATTCAATAAAGATAATTCACCAAAGTAATTTCCAGAATTAATAATTTCTATTTCTTTTGTTTTCTGAGTAATACTTATTTCACCTTCAATAACAAAAAAAAGTTTATGGTCATTATCACCTTCTTTATAAATCACCATGTTTTTTTTATATTTTTGTCCAAATAATCTCATTAATTCATTTAAGATCTGATGACGGTGAATGTTTTTGATAATAAAAAGTTGTTTAAGTAATAAAATTTCTTTTTTGTGTAATGCTGAAATAAGTTCAGCACTGATTAAAAGAGATGCTATATTAAGATATAACCAAATTAAAGAAATAAATAGACCTCTCATGCCTCCAAAAAAAGTGCCATAGAAAGCACTTATATTGATGAAAAAATCAAATAAATAACTTAAAGAATACCAAGAAATACTAGTTAATATAGCCCCTAAGAGTAAATATCTTTTTTTTATCTTTATTGGAAAATAAAAATTGAAAAAAATCATTAGGATTGAGGTTAATAATAGTAATGACATAATTGAAGAAAAATAAATTTTTTTCACAATTGGGATGTATTCGGCAAATATAGAAGATGCTTCTAGTAAAAATATATCTACAAAAATATACATAAAAAATAAAAGCATAATTGGGATAACTGCAAATATATCTCTGATTTTATTTTTAAAAAAAGTATTCTTATTAGGTAGGCCTAGAATATTGGCAAAACTATTTCTGAGTGACGCAGTAAGTGGAGTAGCTGCTAAAAAGAGAACCATTATCCATAAAACACCCCAGCTGGCCTTTGTGGCAGATACTTTATAGACTTCACTCATAATTCTTTCGTTTATTTCAGGGAGTAAATGAGAAGTAAGAATTGTTAAATGTGATAAGGCAAATGATGAGTTTGCAAGCCATTGACTTAAAAAAAAGAAAATAAGTAAAACTAGGGGAATTAGGGCGAATAAAGTAAAAAAAGAAATAGATGCATTGTGAGCTAAAAAATTATGCCTACGACAACCAGATAAAACTTCCTTTGTTATAAAATATCCAATACCTCTGTAATTTGAAATTTTTTTTGCAATATGAAACATTTAAAATTTTTTTATCAAAGTGATTTAAATTTTTCAGTTGCTGAAATTAATGACGATAAAATTCCTGACTCTGATGCAGAATGACCTGCGTTAGGGACAATAACTAATTCACTATGAGGTAATTGTTTTTTTAGATCATGCGCTGTTTTGGGTGGGCAGACCATATCATACCTTCCTTGAACAATTGTAACAGGTATATTTTTTAGAACCTTAGTTTTACTGAGTATTTCATCACCATCAATAAAGCAAAAATTATTAATATAGTGAAGTTGGACTTTAGCCCGAGCAAGCTCAAATTCATAGTTTACTTCTCCTTCCTCAGAATCATCTGAAGATGAAGGAAGTAATTTCAATATACTTCCTTCAAATCTATTCCATGCTACAGCTGCTTTTTTGGCAACATCAAAATTACTTCCAAATACTAAATTTGTATATTCTTTTAAAAGATTATTTTTGTTTATATTATCTTTGTGCTTAAGAAGTAATTCATGATTCTCAGGAAAAAATTGATCTACATCTTTAAGAAACCATTCAAGTTCTTTTTTTCGACTCAAAAAAATACCACGCAAAATTAATCCTTTTAAATTTTGTGCATATTTAATACCATAGGCAAGAGCGAGAGAACTTCCCCATGAGCCTCCAAAAATAATCCATTTGTTAATTTTTAAATGTTTCCGAATTGTTTCAATATCGTCAATTAGATTGTCTGTAGTATTTTCAACAGTTTCTCCAAGTGGTTCACTTTTTCCACATCCTCTTTGGTCAAAAAGAATTATTCTGTAATGATTTGGATCAAAAAAACGTCTTTGTTTAGCCCCAGATCCACCTCCAGGACCACCATGTAAAAAGATAATAGGCTGCCCATTTGGATTTCCAGATTCTTCAACATATATTTTATGAATATGCCCACAAGGTATCTGATACTCTTTATTTGGTTCAATTTCAGGAAAAAATTCGTAGGCTTTTGTTTCTGACATGTTTGATTTGTCCCTTAGATTCTATATTTATATTTAATGGCTTCTAAGGCTCATTCTAACAAAATTATTAATGCTAATCTTTATCCTAGTTAATTTAAATTTTTTAATAAGTAAAATAAATCATTAAATGTAAAGAAATTGTAACAAAACTGTTGCAAAAAAAAATATAGAGGTATAAAGTGTTTTTCAAGCACAGGTAATTTAGTGCTACAAGTAAATAAATCACTTATATTTATGTTTTTTTTAAATGTAGGAGAGGTATTTGCTTCTTTTTAAACCCTTAGTTAAAACTATGGAGATTTATAATGCAATTAAATAAAATCAAACTAGCTCTTGGTTTTGTAACTGCTGCTGCTATGGCTATGCCAATGGTTGCTTCAGCTGCAGCTGACCAAGAAAGAGCTATGAAAGATCCTTCAAATTGGGCTCACCCACGTGGTCAGCACGACAACCAAGGATATTCTAAGTTGACTCAAATCAACAAAGGTAATGTTAAAAATCTTAAAGCAGCATGGACACTTTCTACTGGTGTAAACCGTGGTCATGAAGGTTCTCCTCTTGTTATTGGTAATATGCTATATGTACATACAGCATTCCCAAATAACGTTTATGCTCTAGATCTTAACAACAACCAAAAAGTTGTATGGTCTTACTTCCCTAAACAAGATCCAAGCGTTCAAGCAGTTCTATGTTGCGACAACGTTAACCGTGGTCTTGGTTATGGTGACGGTAAAATCTTACTTCAACAAAACGATGGTATGTTAGTAGCGCTTGACGCTAAAACTGGTGCTAAAGTTTGGGATGCTTCAGTAAATGATCCTAAAGTTGGTGCTACAAATACTAACGCTCCACACGTAATTAACGATAAGATTCTTACAGGTTGTTCAGGTGCTGAATTTGGTGTTCGTTGCTTTATTGCTGCGTATAACCTTAAAGACGGTAGCCTAGCTTGGAAAGCTTATTCTACAGGTTCAGATGCTGAAGCATTAATCGGCTCTGACTTTAACAAAGATAACCCACTTTATTCAGCACTATCAGTTTACGAAGATGTAAACGGTGGTAATAAACAAGGTGGTTCTTTCAAAAAAATTCCAACTTCACAACTTAAGGGTGGTGTAGCTGACCTTGGTATTAAAACTTGGTTAAAACCTCAAGCTGTTAAAGACGGTTGGCAACATGGTGGTGGCTCTGTTTGGGGCTGGTGGCCATATGATGCAAAAACAAACCTTATCTACTACGGTACAGGTAACCCATCAGTTTGGAACCCAGACGTACGTCCAGGTGACAACAAATGGTCTATGACTGTTTTTGCTCGTGACCTAGATACAGGTATGGCTCGTTGGGGTATGCAAATGACACCACACGACGAATGGGATTATGACGGTATTAACGAAGTTATCCTTTTCGACAAAGGTGGTAAAACATACGCTTGGCACCATGACAGAAATGGTTTTGCTTACACATGGGCTGCAGGTAACGGTGATTTAATCGCTGCTGAAAAAGTTCACCCATTTGTTAACTGGGCTTCAGACGTTGATCTGAAATCTGGTGTGCCTAACAAACTTGCTGAGCACTCTACTCACCAAGACTACAACACTAAAGGTACATGTCCAGCTGCTCTTGGTACTAAAGACCAACAGCCTGCTGCATATTCACCTAAAACTGGTTTAGTTTACTCACCAATGAATCACGTGTGTATGACATATGAGCCAGTTGAGTCTAAATATGTTGCTGGTCAACCTTGGGTTGGTGCTACTTTAACTATGTTTGCTGGTCCTGATGGCGTAATGGGCGGTTTTGCTGCTTATGATCCAATGACTAACAAAAAAGTTTGGTACAACAAAGAGAAATTCTCTGCTTGGGGCGGTGCTTTAACAACTGCTTCAGACTTAGTTTTCTACGGTACTTTAGATCGTTGGTTCAAAGCTCTTGACGCGAAAAGCGGTAAAGAACTTTGGAAATTCCAAGTTGGTTCAGGTGTGATTGGTAATGCATTCACATATGCAAACAAAGGTAAACAACACGTTGGTGTGCTTTCAGGCATCGGTGGTTGGGCTGGAGTTGCAATGAACCTTGGTCTTACAAATGACACAGATGCACTTGGTGCAGCTGGTGGTTATAAAGAACTAACAAAATACAACGCTGCTCCTGGTGGCGGTGCATTAACAGTATTTAGCCTATAATTCTTAACGGATTTATAGAACTAATTACAGTTTAGTTAGTCTTAAAAACACCCTACTTCGGTAGGGTGTTTTTTTTACCTTAATTAAATTAAATAATTGATATTAGGGATTATCATTAGATAATGATTAAGGGTTAAATGTATAATAAGGCAAAATAAATTAAGGAAATATTATGTTTAAAAATATATTAAAAGTTATATTATTGCTTGCAATCAGTGCAATTAGTTTTGTATCTTATGCTGGTGGTCCAGATCAATGGTCTAGTGATGGTCGTCCAGGACAAACTGCAAGAGTCCCAAAAGATAATGAATTTAAAGTTTGTGCAGACCCAAACAATATGCCTTATTCAAATGATAAACAAGAGGGATTTGAGAATAAAATAGCTGAGGTTTTAGCTAAAGATTTAAAGAAAGAATTAAGTTTTCAGTTTTGGCCTGACCGATTTGGATTTATTAGGAATACTATAAAATCGAATCGATGTGATGTAATTATTGGAACAAATACTACATACGACGCACTCAATACTACAAAACCATATTACCGCGCAGGTCATGTATGGATTTATCGAAAAGATAGTGGTTATGATATCAAGGATTGGAATTCACCAGATCTAAGAAAAGGTATTATAGGTATTGTTGATAAAAGTCCTGTTTCAGTTTCTTTGCATGCAAATGATTTGATGGCAAATGCTAAACCATATAGGCTGATGAGAGATTTAACTAAAGATCCTGGACAGCTTGTAACTCATGTAGCAGAGAAAGAAATTGATATAGCAATCATGTGGGGTCCTATAGGTGGGTATTTCGCTAAAAAATCATCCGTACCGATGGAGGTAGTTTTAATTCCAGAATATTCAGAAGGAAATGAAAAATTAACTGGTAAAACTTATTGGAATATTTCAGCCGGCGTAAGAAAAAAAGATGACGAGCGACGAGATATGATTGAAGCAGCTTTAATAAGAAATAAAGACAAAATCAGAAAAATTATGGATGATTTTGGAGTGCCATATACTGATCCTGTATTCAGCGATAGATTAGATGGTTATAAGAGACATAAAAATTAACATTAACCTCTACAAAAGGGATGACATCAGTTTAAAAACTGAGTAAAATATTAGTCAGTTTTAGTGCAAACCAACAATTTATTAAATCCACCTTTTAAGGAAACTTTTAGTAAATTTTATTGTCTTTCAGACATATGGATATTAAATATAGATTAGGAGAAGATATGTTTAAAATGAAACAATTATTAGCAATTTTATTTACTGGAATTTTAAGTTTCAGTCTTGGTGCTCATGCAGAGATAAAATTAATTAAAACAACTGATGGATCAGAGTTCAAAATTACAGATCCAAAAGCTTTTGGCGACACAAAAAAGAAAGACAATGTTAAGACAAAAGCTGAAATAGAGTTTCTCAAGACAGGAAAGAATATTTATGTTGGTGATGCCAAAGCAGAAAAACGTGGTAAAAAAAGATTTGGTTATTGGTCATGTACACAATGCCATGGCCCAACAGCAAAAGGTCAAGTTGGTCCTGGATTAGTTGGCCCTACATTTAAATATCCTAAAGATATTACTAATCAAGGTATGCTAGAAACCATCTGGTTCGGTACTAACGGTGGTATGGGCGGAAAAGGTTACGGTGTTATGGCTGCTGACGATGGTATGACTGTAGACGAATTATTAAAAACTATTGCTTGGGTTCGCACACAAGGTAGTCAAGGAATTTCTGGTAATGAAGATGAAAATATGAAAAAATTCCTCAAAAATTAAGAAACCGTTACAAAGCAGCAATATTAAATTAGAACGGCTAAGGTATAATTCCTTAGTCGTTTTTTTGTAATAACTTCTTTTTTTGTAATAACTTCTTTATTGGATAAATTTAAATTGCACAAAATTGTAATTGTTGGTGGTGGCGCAGGAGGATTAGAGCTTGCAACGAAATTAGGTGATACTCTAGGAAAAAGGAAAAAAGCATCCATTACTCTAATTGATGCAAAAAAAACTCATATATGGAAACCTTTACTTCATGAAATAGCAGCAGGAAGTCTAAATCCAGATAAAGATGAGCTTGATTATCTTGCTCAGGGCCATTGGCATAATTTCACATTTCGACTTGGAAAAATGAATGGCCTTAATAGATTAAAAAAACAAATTACTCTTGAATCTTTTGTTGACGATGACGGTGTTGAAATAATTCCGGAAAGAACTTTTGAATATGATACTTTAATTATATCTGTTGGAAGTACAATAAATGATTTTGGGGTAAAAGGTGCAGAAGAGAATACCATAGCTCTTGATACTCAAGATCAAGCAGAACGTTTCCATAAAAAACTTCACAATTCTATTATAAAAGCACAAACACAATCTCTAGATAATACTAATATATTAGAAATTGTTATAGTTGGTGCTGGCGCAACAGGAGTAGAGCTTGCTGCTGAGCTTCATAAATCTGCTAGAGAAATGACAGTATATGGATTAGATAATATTAATCCTGATAAAGATATTAAAATTTCTTTGATTGAAGCAAGCGAGAGATTACTTCCAGCTCTGCCGGAAAGAATGAGCCGTTCAGTTGAGCTTGAGCTTAAAAAATTGCAAGTTAGTTTATATTTAAATGAAAAGGTGGTTGAGGTTAGTAAAAAAGGAGTTAGGACTGTATCTGGCAGAAATATTTCTTCTCAATTGGTGGTATGGGCAGCTGGTATTAAGGCCCCTAGTTTTCTAAAAAATATTGATGGATTGAAAACAAACCACATAAATCAATTAGAGGTTTTATCAACTCTGCAAACAACAGTTGATAAAAATATTTTTGCTTTTGGAGATTGTGCAGCATGCCCAGTTCACCCTGGTTCTTTAGAATTGGTTCCACCAAGAGCTCAATCAGCTCATCAACAAGCCTCTATTTTATTTAAAAGTATGAAGAAAGTTATCGTTGGTAAAGAGGATAAATTGCCAAATTATGTTTATAAAGACTATGGCTCTTTAGTAAATTTGGGACGTTATTCAACTGTAGGTAATTTGATGGGTTCATTAATGGGTGGAAGTATGTTTATTGAAGGCATTATTGCTAGATTAATGTATTTAATGCTGTATCAAATGCATTTAATGGCTTTACATGGAATAATGAATGTAATTTTTAGATTGTTAGCAAAACTAATAACAAGGAGAACAGAAACTAGAGTTAAATTGCATTAATCGTTAGCTTTTGCATAATAAATACTAGCTATTGTCATAGACAATAAAACAAAAAAACCAAATATGAACATAATCCCATTTATTGGAATGTTTCCTTTCACCATAAAAGTATAAGCACCGCTTAATAAAAGAATTCCTAAGTTTTCACTAAAATTTTGAACTGCTATTGAATGTCCAGCCCCAACAAGAAGATGGCCGCGATACTGAAGAAGTGCATTTAAGGGGACTATTAATAAACCACTCAGAACTCCAACAATAGTTAAGATAATAGCGGCTGTTTCCCAAGTCGTTACAAAAAATATTGAACAGACTACGAAACCCATAAAAATACCAATAGGAAGTATTTTTGTAGAATCTTTCATTTTGATAAAAAATGCTGCAATTATTGCACCTATTGCAACACCAAAAGCAACTGTTGCTGATAATGTTGTTGATTTATCTAAACCAAAACCTAATGCATATGCAGCCCAAGCAATAATTACAAGCCTCAGGGTCGCCCCAGCTCCCCAAAACAAAGTTGTAATCGTCAATGATAATTGTCCAAGAGGATCATTCCATAATTTTTTGAAGGAACTTAGAAAATCTTTTATTAGAGACCATGGGTCTTTTTTATCAATTTTATGATTCAAAGGTAGGGAAGGAATATATCGGTTAAAAATAGCTGCTATCAAATAAAGTAAGCTTATAATAACTATTGCTAGATCAACATTATATACAGCAAGAATTCCTCCAAACATCGCTCCTAAAATAATTGCTGCAACTGTTGAGCCTTCTACCCATCCATTTGCACTAACTAAAGAATTTGCTGGAAGCATCTCAGTGAGAATACCATATTTGGCTGGAGAATAAGCCGCAGCCCCTATACCTACAATTCCATAAGCATATAGTGGTTGTAGTCCAAAAAACATTGCGAGGCAACCAAATAATTTAATACCGTTAGCAATAAACATAACTTGACCTTTTGGTTTTGAGTCCGCATACGCACCAACAAATGGGGCAAGAACAATATAAGCAAAAACAAAAAATTGAAGGAGGAGGGGTTGGTGCCAAGTCGGAGCATCAAGTCTAGTAAGTAATGCTATAGCTGCAAAAAGGAGAGCATTGTCTGCTAAAGCAGAGAGAAATTGAGCTGAAAGAAAAGAGTAAAAACCCTTACTTCTAATTTGATTATAGGATTTCACTTGCATAATCTGCTAATTTTGAACGTTCACCTCGAAGAAGGGTAACATGGCCATTGTGATTCCAACCCTTAAACCTATCAACAACATAGGTTAACCCTGAACTACCTTCAGTTAAGTATGGAGTATCAATTTGCGCGATATTACCTACACAGACTATTTTTGTTCCAGGGCCAGCTCGAGTAATTAAAGTTTTCATTTGTTTCGGAGTTAAATTTTGCGCTTCATCAATAATTAAATATTTTTTAAGAAATGTTCGACCACGCATGAAATTTAATGATTTAACTTTTATTCTAGATCTAATTAAATCTTGAGTTGCTGCTCTTCCCCAATCACCAACACTTTCATCAGGTTTATTAAGTACATCTAAATTATCTTCTAATGCCCCCATCCAAGGAGTCATTTTTTCTTCTTCAGTACCTGGAAGAAATCCAATATCTTCCCCTACCGATACAGTTACTCGTGTAACTATAATTTCTGTATAAATTTTCTTGTCTAATGTTTGATCTAATCCGGCTGCTAATGCAAGTAATGTTTTTCCTGTGCCTGCTTGACCAAGAAGCGAAACAAAGTCTATATCTGGATTCATAAGTAAATTTAAAGCAAAATTTTGTTCTTTATTTCGTGAATTTATACCCCAAACATTAAATTTTGAATGTGAAAAGTCATGAACTACTTCTAATGTTGCAGTTTTATTTTCTATAGATTTAACAATTGCATGGAAGGGTTTTTCAAAATCAAAATGAACAAATTGATTAGTTAAGAAACTATTGCAAAGCGGGCCTGTAATACGATAGAACATTTTTCCTTCTTTTTGCCAAGATTCCATACCTTTACTATGTTTTTCCCAGAAATCTTCTGGAAGCTCAAATGATCCTTTATAGAGAATCTCACTATCTTCCATAACTTTATCATTAAAATAATCTTCGGTATTAATATCGAGTGCTCTTGCTTTTATACGAATATTAAAATCTTTAGAAACTAAAATTACCTGTCTATTTTTTTGTTTTTTCTTAAGTTCTGAAACTACACTTAAAATTTGATTATCTGCCTTACTTCCAGAAAGCATAGGTAAATCAAAATCAATAGGATGTGTTTGTAAAAATAAATTACCCGAAACATGAGAATTAATTTTGGATTTGAGGGGGCATCCAGCTGATAGTTTTCCAGTAAATGGCCCGATAATTTCTTCTAAAAATCTGTGAGTTTGCCTTGCATTTCTTGCAACTTCACTACTACCTTTTTTATTATTATCTAATTCCTCAATTGTAACCATGGGAAGATAAATGTCATGCTCTTCAAATCTAAAAAGACATGATGGGTCATGTAAAAGCACATTAGTATCTATAACAAAAAGTTTTGTCTGGTTTATTTTTTTTACCATTTTATTTAGTTTAAAACTTCGAGAATCTCATTGATATGACCATTAACTTTAACACCTCGCCACTCGTGTATTAGACTTCCTTCTGGATCTAGTAAAAAAGTACTTCTTTCAATCCCTCTAACTTTTTTGCCATACATATTCTTCATTTTTATAACATTAAATAAATTACAAGCGGTTTCATCCACGTCACTTAATAGTTCAAAAGGAAAATCATATTTAGCCTTAAAGTTCTCATGAGATTTAATACTATCTCTGGACACTCCAAAAATTTCCACATTTAATTTTTTGAATTTATTAAAATTTTCTTTAAAATCAATACCTTCGTTTGTACAACCAGGAGTTGAATCTTTCGGATAAAAATAAATAACAACATATTTACCAATATAATCAGATAAATTGAAAAATAAATTATTAGTTCCTTCTAGTTCAAAATTTGGTACTTTTTCATTTAGTATAATATTTTTCATTGCTAATAGACCTTTTCTTAGGGTTGAAGTTTAAAAGAAATTGGAACATTTATTTTTAAAATTTTAGATTTGAGCTCCATTGGTGGCGCTGGTAAAGGAGTTGCTCTTTTTATCATAGCTATAACTTCCTTATCTAAGATTTTAAATCCACTTGTTTTTTCGATTTTTGAAGTTAATAAATTACCTTGTCCATCAATTTCTAGAATAGCAATAATTTCTCCTTGCCAACCTCTCATTTGCGCTATTCGAGGATATTTTTTTTGTTTAGAAATAGCTTTTGTTACGGTAGTACTATAACTTTCTATTTGCTTTTTAATAACAAAATCATTGGGCTGAGTTTCTTTTTTCGGTTGAGAAATAAATTCTTTTTTTGCTGGTCGGGTTACCTCTTTTATTGGTTCAGGAATAATTTCTTTTATTGGTTCAGGAATAATTTCTTTTATTGGTTCAGGAATAATTTCTTTTA
>CAYOUI010000001.1:65013-210376 GCA_964407135.1 uncultured Methylobacillus sp. | reverse complement strand
TTGGTTCAGGTTGTTTTATTAAAATATCTATATCTAATTCAATTGATTTAAATGGATCATTTAGTTTTTGTGATGGTAGATATGCCAAGAATGCTGCATGAAATAAAATAGACAATAAAATTGTTTCAGTTAAAGATAGATTTCGTTTATTTTTATAAGGTAAAGTAAACAAATTTTTTTGAAAGTTTAAGTAAAAAGGATAGTAATTATAGCTTATTTAGTAAAAGTAATGAATGGAATCAAGTCTATATGAAGCTTTCCATTAATTGAACATCAACAATTTCACCTGGTTTTACATTTCTTTTGTTTGAAGTAAGGACTATAAAGCAATTTGCTTTACTCATAGAGCTTAAGATACCGGATCCTTGTTTTCCAGTAGTTTTGACTTTCCATACCCCATCAGACTCATATAATATACCTCTTACAAATTCTGTTCTACCTGGTTTTTTAAAGATGGATTCACTACACTCAACTTTTAACGTTGGTATTTTTTGTTTGAGATTTGAGCCCATTTTTATTTTAAGAGCACTTTGAACAATTTGGTAGAAAGTAACCATAGCTGATACAGGATTTCCTGGAAGGCCAAAAAAGTCAGTATTTTTTATTTTTCCGAAAGCCATAGGTCTTCCTGGTTTAATTGCTAATTTCCAAAATAAAACTTCACCAATTTCTTTTAAAACTTCTTTCATATAGTCCGCCTCACCTACAGATACTCCGCCGCTTGTAATGATTACGTCAGCTTGGTTTGATAATTTTTTTAGGGTATTTTTGATAATTTTTTTATTGTCAGGAATAACTTCTAAATCTAGACATTCAACATTTAATCTAGATAGCATAGAGTGAATTGTAAAATGATTACTATCATAAACTTGTCCTGATTTTATTTTTTTACCTACTTGAACAATTTCATCTCCAGTTGAAAAAAATCCTACTTTTAGTTTTTTAAAAACTTTTATCTTCGAAAAACCTAAAGAAGCAATCAATCCTAATTGTGAAGGATAAATTAAAGTCCCTTTTTTAAGAACAATATCTTTTTTTCTTATATCTTCTCCAGCTTTTCTTATATTTGAGCCAACTTTTGGGGCTTCAGTAAATGTTATTTGATTATTCTTATAGTTAACTAATTCAATTGGTATAACAGTATCGACACCATTTGGAATTTTTCCTCCAGTCATTATCTTAATAGCTTCATCATCTTTTATATGATTAATTTTTAGATTTCCAGCTAAAACTTTATTTTTTACATTTAAGGTTTTTGTATTTTTTAATGAAGAGAATTTAAATCCAAAGCCATCCATTGCTGAATTATCATAATTTGGAACATTAATTGGAGATATTAAATCAACCGCTAGAATTCGGTTAATTGAATTTATGAGCTTTACAGATTCAGTTTTTTTAATTGGCTCTATAAATGAGTCTATCATTTTTTTTGCTGAGTCAATACTCATCGAATTAGGATCATATTCTGCTAGGCATCCAGGTTCTTTAGATAAATTTCTTAATGTAATTTTTTTAGTCATTATCGTATTTAAATTCATACTTATGTTTATTTTCAATTATAAAATCTACTATTCCATTTATATCATTTAAATTAAAACATGGTATTTTTTTATCTAGAATAATGTCAGATGCAATTGCGATAATATTGGAATCATTTTCATATAATTTTTCATCTGAAATATTATTTCTATAAATTTCAATTTTCGGGTAAGCCATATTTTTTAATCCTTCGATCAAAATAATATCTGCATTTAAATTAATTTTTTTTATTTCTTTTTCTAAACTGACTTCATTATTTATATTTTCAGTAATTACAGCTGATCGAACATCATTAAAAACTAAAGTTTGATATGCACCCGCTTTTCTTAGACGAAAACTATCTTTTCCTGGAATATCTATATCAAATTTATGATGGGCATGTTTAATTACTGAAACAATAAATCCCTTTTGTATCAATTTTGGAACTAATTTTTCAATTAACGTTGTTTTTCCACACCCACTGTTAGATGCACAAATACCTATCACACATGAATTTTTATTTACTTGTTGTTTTTTCAATTTCTTCTAATTCGTTAAGATTGTTAATATTTGTGAATGCTTTTTTGTTAGAAAATGGAACTGTTTTGTAATTATTTTTTTTTATCCAAGATTCTATTTTTCTTCCACCTGTATCAATAAATTCCTCAAGATTTTTGATTAATGAGCGATGACATAACATGAATACAGGTTCTATACGGCCAAAAAGCAAAGGTACTATAATAGTAGGCCCATTATTTTTAATATAACTGCTTAATTTATTTACCAAGTTATAGGGTAAAAATGGACTATCATTAGGGCAAAATTGTACCCAGTTGTTTTTTGCGTTAAATAAACCTGCTTGAATCCCAGCAAGTGGCCCAGTATTATTTGAAATAAGATCCTGGAACTGAATATTTTTTGGAAAAATCTTAATAATTGTGTTTGTATTAATCGATATATGAGAAACTTGTTTATTTAATCTATTGTATACATGTTCGATTAGGTATTTATTATTTAACTTAATAAGAGATTTATTTGAGCCCATTCTTTTTGATTTTCCTCCTGCAAGGATTACACCTTCTATTTCAGTTTTCAATTAACCCCCTGTGTGCGACATAAATCTAATAACAGAAGGTTGTTTATCCAAAAGGTTAAAAGTATGGGACTCTGGTTTAAATTTCATACTATTAATTATTGCTTCTATTATAGGACCATCATCAAAAGGATGAGACTTAATTAATGGGAGTAGCTCTACTTTGTCTTCATGTCCAAGACATAAAAATAACTCGCCTTTACAGCTTATTCTGACTCGATTACAGTCTTCACAAAAATTATGTGAATGAGGAGATATTAATCCAATTTTTGTATTTGAATTAGTTATTTTCCAGTATTTTGATGGGCCACCAGTATTTAAATCTGATTTTAAAAGGGAGTATTTAGTTTGCAAAGAATTTAAAATATTGTCATTACTTATTGAGGTCTGACTTCTATCAAATTTTGTATTACCAAGTGGCATTTCTTCTATAAAGGCGATGTCAAAGTCTGAAGCAATTGCGAAATCAACTAGATTAAAAATCTCATGACCATTTAGGTTTTTCATGAGGACAACATTTAATTTTATTTTTTTAAAACCTATTTTTTTTGCATGCTCAATACCTTCTAGAACGTCATTTAATTTTCCAACTCTTGTCATAAGATTAAAAATTTTTGGGTCTAAACTATCAAGACTAATATTAATTCTTTCAACTCCAGAATCTTTAAGCATTAAGGCTTTTTGCTTTAATTGACTACCATTAGTAGTTAATGTGATTTCTTTAAAATTATTTTCTTTATGTATAGTTTTAAATAACCAGTCTATATTTTTTCTTACTAACGGCTCGCCACCAGTGATTCTGACTTTTTCAATACCTAACTCATTAAAAATTCTTATGATTCTTGCAATTTCTTCTAATGATAATAAATCATCTTTAGGAATAAATTTCATTTTTTCAGACATACAATAGACACATCTGAAGTCGCATCTATCAGTTACTGAAACCCTAATATAATTTATTTTTCTATTGAACTGATCAGTAAGCATAACGGTCCTATAATAGTTCGAGTATAGTCTTTCATGTGTTTTTACTATTTTAACTTAATTAAGTAATAAAAATCTCATAGAGATGACTTCTTAAACTTAAAGTATAATAGCTGTATGTTGAATATAGGTAAAAAGTGAAAAAATATAAAAATGACATTATCAAGTAAACAAATAGAAAAAATAAATAAACATGTACAAAAGTATCAAAATGTTCCTGGTGCATTATTACCCTTAATGCATGCTATTCAGGATGATCTTGGATTTGTTCCAGAAGAATCATATCAGCCAATTTCTAAGGCCTATAATTTATCTGTTGCAGAAATTCATGGCTTTGTAACTTTTTATCATCATTTTAGAACGCATTTACCAGGTAAAAATATCCTTCAAATTTGTCGTGCTGAGTCTTGCCAATCGATGGGATCAGAAGAGTTAGAAAATTATTGTCAAAAAAAGTTAGGGATCAATTACCACGAAACCACCGAAGACAATTTAATTACACTAGAACCTGTTTATTGTTTAGGAAATTGTGCTTGTTCACCGGCAGTTATGATAAATGAGGAAGTTATAGGAAGAGTTACACCAGAAAAAATAGATCAAATTATTGAAGATGCTGGAGACAGTTAATGACATACAAAATCTACATACCTAGAGATTCAAGTTCAATATCATTAGGCGCTAATGATGTTTATCAAGCAGTTTTGAATGAAGCTAAGAAAAAAAATATTGATATAGAAATAGTTCGAAATGGTTCGCGTGGTTTATTTTGGCTTGAGCCACTAATTGAAGTTGATACTAAAAATGGAAGAGTAGCTTATGGCCCAGTAAATGTCTCTGATGTTCCTTCTTTATTTGATAGTAAATTTTACTTAGGAAGTAAACACCCATTATGTTTGGGAATCACAGAAGAAATAAAGTGGTTAAAAAATCAAGAAAGATTAACTTATGCGAGAGTTGGAATTATAGACCCTTTAGATATAGATGAATATGAAAAATTAAATGGTTTTAATGGGCTTAAAAATTCCATTAAGCTAACCCCAGAAAATATTGTTAAAGAAATCTCAGATTCTGGTTTAAGAGGAAGAGGGGGCGCAGCATTTCCTACAGGTATAAAATGGAAAACAGTTTTAGATGCTCCTTCAGATAAAAAATATATTGTTTGTAATGCAGATGAAGGAGATTCTGGAACTTTTTCTGACAGAATGATTATGGAAAATGATCCTTTTGTTTTAATTGAAGGAATGATTATTGCTGGACTTGCTGTTGGAGCAGATCATGGATATATATATTTACGTTCTGAATATCCTAACGCTTTAGAAGTTTTAAATGAAGCTATAAAGATTGCTTTAAGTAAAAATTACCTTGGTAGTAATATTCTTGGATCAGATTTTTCTTTTAAATTAGAAGTTACTCGTGCTGCTGGAGCTTATATTTGTGGCGAAGAAACCTCTTTACTTGAAAGCTTAGAAGGAAAAAGAGGAATGGTGAGATATAAACCACCATTACCAGCTATTGAGGGTTTATATGGAAAGCCAACTGTGGTTAATAATGTAATATCACTTGCCACAGTTCCAATTATTATGGACAAAGGAGCTTCTTTTTACGCTAATTATGGAATGGGACGTTCAAAAGGTACACTTCCTATTCAATTAGCTGGTAATTTAAAACAGACTGGTTTAATTGAGAAGGCATTTGGAATTTCATTAAGAGAGCTTTTATACGATTTTGGAGGAGGATCTGCAACGGGAAAACCTATTAAAGCAGTTCAAGTTGGTGGACCTTTAGGTGCATTTTTACCAGAAGAACAATTTGATACTCCTCTTGATTATGAAAAATTCAGTGAAATTAAAGCTGTTGTTGGTCACGGTGGAATTGTTGCATTTGATGACACAGTAGATATGTCAAAATTGGCAAGGTATTCTTTTGAATTTTGTGCGATTGAGTCATGTGGAAAATGTACACCATGTAGGATTGGATCGACTCGAGGTATGGAAGTTATTGACAAAATTAAAGAAGGCGTAGATCAAGAAAAAAACGTCTCATTATTAAGAGATTTAGGAGATACCATGGTAAACGGATCATTATGTGCCATGGGCGGTATGACACCTTTTCCAGTTATAAGCGCACTTAATTACTTTCCTGGAGATTTCGGACTTGAAAAAACAGAAACTTAAGCATAAACTTACAACTTAAGTTAATTAAATTAATAACTTAATAAAAATTATATATGATTGGGACAAAATCCCATTAGAAATTATGCCAAAAGCAAAAAAATATGGATGATACAAAAGATTTTGGTACGCCAAAAAAAACTGCAGAAAAGTTAGTCGATTTAAATATTGACGGCATTGATATATCTGTCCCTGAAGGGACTTCAATTATGCGTGCAGCTTCGGAAGCTGGCGTATCTGTCCCAAAATTATGTGCAACTGATAGTTTAGATCCGTTTGGTTCATGTCGATTATGCCTTGTAGAGATAGAGGGTAAGCGAGGCTATCCAGCATCTTGCACAACGCCAGTAGAGCAAGACTTGAAAATCCATACTCAAACACCAAAATTAGCTGATATCAGAAAAGGGGTTATGGAGCTGTACATATCTGATCACCCTTTAGATTGTTTAACTTGTGCAACGAATGGGGATTGTGAACTTCAAGATATGGCTGGAGCTGTGGGACTTAGAGATGTTCGGTATGGTTATGAAGGTGAAAATCATTTAAATTCAGAAAAGGATGAATCTAATCCGTATTTTACGTTCGATCCCTCTAAATGTATTGTATGTTCAAGATGTGTTAGAGCATGTGAAGAAACTCAGGGAACATATGCTTTAACTATTGACGCAAGAGGCTTTGAGTCGAAAGTTTCTGCAGGAAATAAAGATTTTATGGACTCAGAATGTGTATCTTGTGGGGCATGTGTTCAGGCTTGTCCAACAGCAACGCTTGTTGAGAAAAGTATTATTGATCATGGACAACCTGAAAGATCAGTTACTACTACCTGTGCTTATTGTGGAGTTGGTTGTTCTTTTAATGCTGAAATGCAAGGAGAAGAAGTTGTTAGAATGTCACCAAATAAAGATGGTGGTGCAAATCATGGGCATTCATGTGTAAAAGGTCGGTTTGCTTGGGGTTATACAACCCATAAAGATAGAATAACTTCACCTATGATAAGAAAAAGTATCAAAGATCCATGGAAAAAAGTATCTTGGGAAGAAGCAATCAATTATGCAGCTTCTGAAATTAAAAGAATACAAAAAAAATATGGATTTGATTCAGTCGGTGCAATTTCATCGTCAAGATGTACTAATGAAGAAACTTATTTAATGCAAAAAATTGTAAGGGCAGGATATGGAAATAATAATATAGATACTTGTGCTAGAGTTTGTCACTCTCCAACAGGATATGGATTAAAACAAACATTAGGCGAGTCTTCAGGAACACAAAATTTTGACTCAATCATGAAGTCGGACGTCATTATGGTCATTGGAGCAAATCCAACAGATGGCCATCCTGTTTTTGCCTCTCAAATGAAAAGAAGATTAAGAGAGGGAGCCAAATTAATTATAGTTGACCCTAGAGAAATAGATTTAGTCAAGAATACTCCACATGTTAAGGCAGATTTTCATTTAAAACTTAAACCAGGTACAAATGTTGCAACTATAAATTCAATAGCCCATGTTGTAGTTACTGAAAAATTAATGGATGAAGATTTTATTAAAAAAAGATGTGAATCTGAAGCATTTACTTACTGGAAAGATTTTATTTCAGAAAAAAGGAATTCTCCAGAAACATTAGAAGATGACACAGGTATCCCTGCTGAATTAGTTAGAAAGGCTGCAAGATTATTTGCGCAAGGTGACAATGGCGCTATTTATTATGGATTAGGAGTAACCGAACATAGTCAAGGCTCAACAATGGTTATGGGAATAGCCAATCTGGCCATGGCAACAGGAAATATAGGTAGAGAAGGTGTTGGTATTAATCCATTGAGGGGGCAAAATAATGTTCAAGGTGCTTGTGATATGGGATCTTTCCCACATGAGTTTCCTGGGTATAGGCATGTATCAGATTTAGCAACCCGTTCTTTATTTGAAAGCGCATGGGATACGAAACTTTACGAAGAGCCAGGATTAAGAATACCAAATATGCTTGATGGGGCAATTTCTGGTAAATTCAAATCTGTATATTGTGAAGGAGAAGATATTGCTCAATCAGATCCAGATACTCAACATGTAACACACGCTCTTGAATCAATGGAATGTGTAATTGTTCAAGATCTATTTTTGAATGAAACTGCAATGTATGCTCATGTATTTTTACCTGGATCATCATTTTTGGAAAAAAATGGTACTTTCACTAATGCAGAAAGAAGAATTTCTCGTGTAAGAAAGGTTATGGCCCCAAAAAATGGTTATGAAGATTGGGAAATTACACAAATGCTTTCAAATGCTTTAGGGTACCCAATGAATTACAAGCATGCTAGTGAAATTATGGATGAGATTGCACAATTAACCCCACAATTTAAAGGTGTTAGTTTTGATAAAATAGATAAATTAGGAAGTATTCAATGGCCATGTAATGAAGATCATAAAGAGGGAACACCTACTATGCATGTTGATGAATTTGTTAGAGGAAAAGGTAAATTTTTTATTACTGAATATATTCCGACTTCAGAGCGCGTTAATAATAAATTCCCACTTATTCTAACTACTGGTCGTATTTTAGCTCACTACAATGTTGGGGCCCAAACAAGAAGGACAAATAATGTTGAGTGGCATGATGAAGATTTAATTGAGATTCATCCGCATGATGCTGAAGATAGAGGTATAAATGAGCAAGATTGGGTTGGTATTAATAGTAGAGCAGGAGATACTGTTTTAAGAGCAAAAATAACCGATCGTGTGCAACCAGGAGTTGTTTATACAACTTTCCATCATCCCGTATCTGGTGCTAATGTTATCACTACAGACAATTCAGATTGGGCCACAAATTGCCCAGAATTTAAAGTAACGGCAGTTCAAGTCACTAAAGTTACTCAACCATCAGAATGGCAAGAAAAATATCAAGAATTTAGTGAAAAACAAATTAAGTTTGCAAAAAAGAATGAGGCGCAGGTAGATTAAATTTTAAGTGAGCAATTCTAAATTTATCCAAACAAAAGAATCAGTAACAAATTCTAAGGCATATAAAAGTACATCTTTAAAAAAAGAAATTGTTGAAAGTGTTGCCGAAGAAACACCTATTGCTTTAATTTATAATGGTATATCGCATGTTGTAATGATGGGGACACCTTCTAACTTAGAAGATTTTGCATTAGGTTTTTCTATTACTGAAGGAATTGTAAATAAAATATCTGATATATATTCTATCGAAATAGAAAACAAAGACAATGGTATTGAATTGAATATAGAAATAGCATCAGAGAATTTTGCAAATCTAAAAGAAATAAGAAGAAATTTAACTGGAAGAACTGGATGTGGACTTTGTGGCGCTGAAAGTTTATCTCAAGCAATGAGAATACCAAAAATAAAAAACTCAAATCACCAGTTTGATTCTAAAAATATTTTAAAAGCATTAGAAATTTTTTCTAAAAACCAAATATTACAAAAAAAAACTGGGGCAACTCATGCTTCGGCTTTATGTCAAAATAATGGAATAATAAAAATTACTCGAGAGGACGTAGGTAGACATATAGCTCTAGATAAATTGATCGGAGCCAGTATAAAACATGAAGTCACCGAAGATTCTTTTATTATTACATCAAGTAGAGCAAGTTATGAAATGATTCAAAAAATTGCTTATTTAAACTTAAAGCTTTTGGTCGCAATATCTGCTCCAACTGGTTTAGCCATAAGATTAGCTGAAAATTTAGGAATAACTCTAATTGGTTTTGCTAGAGAGTCAAGATATACAATTTATAGTCACAATGAAAGAATAATAGAGTAAAATTCTGCAATGGAAAAAAATCATTTAATTACTATGGCAAATCAAATAGGAGGTTTTTTTAAAAGCTATCCTGATAAAGAACAAGCAACAAAAGATATTGCAACACATTTAAAAAAATTCTGGCCTCCTGTAATGAGAAAAGAAATTGTTAAATACGTCAATTCATCAAACCCAGAAGATAATAATTTAGATGATATGGTTAATGATGCGGTAAAAAAATATTTGCAAGAATAACTTATTTATTTAATAAAACAAAATAATTTTTATCAATTAAGCGTTTTCCAGTCCAAATCTCCCCCCACAATTTATATTCTGCTGGTATTTCTTTTTCTTTTTTTAATGAGATCAAGGCTAATCTACAAGCTTTATTTTCTAAATTTGAATCAGTACCTTTAATCCCAGTATAGTAATGTAATAAGTTTATTTGGCTATCTGAAAGATTATGGACATAAACACAAGTCGAACTTTTTATAAGTTGCTGTTTTACATCAGTAAAAATTAATTTGTAGTCTTTACGATTATCAATGAATGGAGTCCAAAGCATAATTAATGTAACCCAAACCATTGTAATCCCAATTGCCCAATTGGATATTACTGATCGATTAGTAATTTTAAATTTAATGATTGAAGCTAACCATAATGCTGTTATAACTGCAGCAAAAATAAAACTAAATAATTCGAATTCAGCAATATAATTTGCAGATTGAAAAAACATACGTTCATAAATTTTTTCAGGTATCTCAGTCATCATTGCAAACCAACCCAACCAAATTAAAAAACCAATAAAACCAAAAATTAAGATACCGAACCAATTTAAGGCGCTTGCCGCACTTCTATTTAATCTATCTATTGCGCCAACTGCAATGATTGATAAAGGAATAGTAAAAGGAATAAGGTTTGTTTGATTAGGTTTGCTTGTTATTGATAATATAATTAGTAAAACTAGCAAGAAAATAATTGGAATTTGTAGTTTTTTCTTATTAAAGATTTCTTTGTGGTCTTTAATAATTAACCAGATTGATAATGGAAGGGCCGGCCAGGTAAACCATAAAATCCCTTGAAGGTGATAATTGAATAATAACTTTGATGAGAATCTTAGAGATGTTAACCAAGAATTAAACAGATCAGGTTGTAAATAATTAAAAGAAAATAACCATGGAGTTATAATCAAGAGGTTAATAACAAATGAAATTGCAATAAAGATAAAATATCTTTTATTTCTCCAATTCTTGAAAATTAGCAAACATAAAGACGTTAAAAAGATAATTAATAAGGGAACAATACCTCCTGATAGAAAAGCTATACTTGATCCAAAACCAAGAACCATACTTGCCCTAAAAGGCCTTCTAAAATATAACGAAAAAGCATAAAGACTCATCGTATAACCTAAAAGTGTAGCTATTTCTGGTATCAAGCTATGAATATTTAATATTAAACCAACTGATCCTATGAAAATTAAACCAGCCTGACGCCCAAAACCTTGTCCCCATAACTCTCTTGTCATTAAGCCAAGACTTATTAAAGTAAGTGATAGCCAGAAAATATTAGAAAGTCTAGCTGCATCATGTAAGTCAAGTATTGGTGAAAAAAGTTTTCCAAATGCTGCTCCAACATAGGCATATAAAGGTGGATTTGTAATGAAATCTTCACTTGCTGCCATTGGAAGAATTATGTGATTATTTTGTACAATATCAAGAATAATGCTAATTGAAGTTGATTCAAGAGGTCGCCAAGGTTCATGGCCAATTAATCCCGTCAAGAGAAAAATTAATGATAGTACAAAAAATAAATGTAATTTAGTTTTTTCACCTAGATTTTTTCTGGGTGTTGACATATTACCTTGCCAGTCATGTTCAAGATCAAATTTCATATTAAGACATCATAAACAAAAAAAAGCAGCTAGGCTGCTTTTTTTAGAAATTAATGTTGGTAATGTTACATCCCATATTTTTGTTTGAATTTTTCTACTCTACCAGCTGTATCAAGAATTTTTTGTTTTCCAGTATAAAAAGGATGACATTTAGAACAAACTTCGATTGTCATATCTTTACCAATAGTTGATCGTGTTGTGAATTTATTTCCACAACTACAGACTACATTAACTTCTGGATAATCAGGATGTATATCTTTTTTCATTTTTTATGCTGTTATAAATTTGAAGTATTGAATTATCATTGATTTTTATAAAAAAATCAATTATTTATTTTATTTTACTTTCTCATACTATTAAAGAAGTCATCATTATTTTTTGTTGATTTTACTTTATCTAATAAAAACTCCATTGCTTCTAAATCCTCCATTGGATAGAGTAATTTTCGTAAGACCCAAATTTTTTGAAGAATATCTTGTGGTATTAATAATTCTTCACGTCGAGTACCTGACTTGTTAACATTAATAGCTGGATATGTTCTTTTTTCAGCCATTTTACGATCTAGATGTATTTCCATATTACCAGTGCCTTTAAATTCTTCATAAATTACGTCATCCATTCTTGATCCAGTTTCGACTAAAGCTGTTGCTAATATTGTTAAAGAACCACCTTCTTCTATATTCCTTGCTGCTCCAAAAAAACGTTTAGGTTTTTGAAGAGCATTAGCATCAACTCCACCAGTAAGAACTTTTCCAGATGACGGTATTACAGTATTATAAGCTCGTGCTAATCTTGTTATAGAATCGAGAAGAATGACTACGTCCTTCTTATGTTCAATTAATCTTTTTGCTTTTTCAAGAACCATATCAGCAACCTGAACATGTCTTGTTGCAGGTTCATCAAAAGTTGATGCCACAACTTCACCTTTAACAGAACGCGTCATTTCAGTAACTTCTTCAGGTCTTTCATCAATTAATAAAACTATTAACGAAACATCTGGGTGATTAGAAGTTATTGCGTGGGCGATATTTTGTAACATCACAGTTTTACCACTTTTGGGACTAGCAACAATAAGACCACGTTGACCTTTACCAATAGGAGCTATCATATCAATGACACGGCTAGTATTATTTTCTTCTCCTCCTGTCTCTCTCTCAAGAGTAAGTGGCTCAGTTGGGAATAAAGGCGTTAGATTTTCAAATAAAATTTTATTTTTTGTATTTTCTGGGGCATCGTTATTAACTTTATCGACTTTAACTAAAGCAAAGTAACGTTCACTATCTTTTGGAGTCCTAATCTCACCTTCAATAGTGTCTCCAGTATGAAGATTAAAACGTCTAATTTGTGAAGGTGATACATAGATATCATCTGGGCCAGCTAAATACGATGCTTCAGGAGATCTTAAAAAGCCAAATCCATCTTGAAGAACTTCTAATGTTCCGTCACCAGCTAGAGTTTCACCATTTTTAGCTTTATTTTTTAGAATGGCAAAAATAAGATCTTGTTTGCGCATTCTTCCTGTATTTTCTATTTTATCTGCTATTGCTAAATCTACAATTTCGGCAACGGGTAAGTGTTTTAAGTCTGATAAATGCATATTTTTATAAATTACTGTCAATAAAAGCTGTTAATTGAGATTTTGATAAAGCACCAACTTTTGTAGCTTCAACATTTCCATTTTTAAAAATCATTAGAGTTGGTATTCCTCGAACACCATATTTTTGAGGAGTTTTTTGATTATCATCTATGTTTAGTTTAGATATTTTCAATTTTCCCTCATATTCATCCGTTAATGAATCTAGAATAGGTGCAATCATTTTACAAGGCCCACACCACTCTGCCCAATAATCTACTAATACTGGTATGTTTGATTGAAGCACTTCTTCTTCAAATGTTTCATCGGTTAGATGAGATATATTGTTACTCATAATTATTTTGATTTAGTTTTACAATTATTTAATATGAAATTATGGTGTTTGGTTTAATGATGTATTACTTGAAATTAAATGATAAAGCATAAAAAAATTATAATCAATATTTATTTTTAACACTTTCATCTAATTCAAACAAAGGCACCACTAATTTAACACCTTTTGATGACTTAGCAACACTTATTGCTTCATCAGCCTCTTTGTCGTTAACTATCCCGAGCAAGTATACAATATCATTTTCAGTTACAATTTTGACATGAAATGGATGTACTTCGTTTTTAATTTTTAAAAATAATCTTGTTTTAAGATTAGTAGTTGTTACTGTATCTTTTGCACGTTGTTTTATGGTATTAATTTTACCGACGGTCATTTTATTGTGAACTGCTTTCACATCTTTAATTTTTTGAACAACATCCGTTACTTGATTTTTGATATCTTCACTCGGAGATTGTCCCACAATAAGAATAGTCTGATTATATGATAATAAATTAAAATGAATTTTTTGATTAGCATTATCAGCAATTTCTTGAATTGGGTTCCATGCAGCTAAAAATATTTTGTTATCAATAACCTGCGCTTCAGTTGACCTTCTATCTGCAATTGATAGTGGTATTGCAGTAATTGTTGATGGAGCACAACCAATCAAGTGAGTGATAAATAAAATAAAAAGTATGAAAAGCTTGTATGATTTCATTAATAATAATTATATAACTAAATAATTTTTTTAGAAACTAAATTAATTAAATCTTAAATTTTTTTATGGAAACATACCTATACCTTGTTGCAACACCTATTGGTAATCTCGACGATATTACTTTTAGAGCTGTAGAAGTTTTAAAAAAAGTTGATATTGTTGCTTGTGAAGACACTAGAAAAACTAGTAGGTTGTTAAGTCATTTCAAAATTAATAAAAAATTGATATCCCTCCATCAACACAATGAAAAAAATAAAACTGATTTTTTAATTAATTTATTATTAAATGGTAATTCAGTTGCATTTGTATCAGATGCAGGAACACCTGCTGTAAGTGATCCAGGTGCTTTTTTGGTAAATCAAGCCTTAGAAAAAGATATCAAAGTTTCCCCAATTCCTGGACCATCTTCAATTACTTCAGCTTTTTCTGTATCAGGAGTCCAGACAACTCAATTTAAATTTTTTGGCTTTCTTCCAAATACATCGGGAAAATGTAAGAAAGTCTTAGAGGAAATATATAATCAAGATTTACCAACAATTATTTTTGAATCACCACATAGAATTATGAAAACTCTTTCTTTAATAAAAAATATTTTCGGTTCTTCTTATAAGTTATTTATTGCGAGAGAGTTAAGCAAGATATATGAAACAATTTATAAAGATAATATTGAATCTATAATAAAGAAACTGGAAAGTCATCCTGAAGAGCAACAAGGAGAATTTGTTATCATCTTTGATGGAAAAATAAGAGAGATTGAAAATTTTAAAACATTATCTTTAGATAAAGCTTTAGAGGTTATGATAAAGGAATTACCTTTAAATCAATCAGTAAAACTTATTTCTAAAATTTTTAAAAAAAATAAAAAGGAAGTTTATAATCAAGCATTGGAATTAAAAAAATGACAGAATTAATTATTATAAAGCCTGACGATATGCATCTTCATCTTCGTGAAGGAGATGTTCTAAAACATGTTGTGAAAGACACACAGAAACAATTTGCTAGAGCAATTGTGATGCCAAATTTAAAAAATCCTATTAAAACTGTTCATCTAGCCGAAATTTATTATCAAGAGATTAAAAAGAATATTGAAGATTTAAATTTTGAACCATTGATGACTCTTTTTTTTAATGACGAATTAAATAGTGATGAAATAAAGAAAGTAAGTGATTCCAATATAGTTCATGGTATTAAATTATATCCGTCAGGTGTAACCACAAACTCAAAAGATGGGGTCGATGTGATAGAAAATTGTTTCAAGATTTTTGAGTTAATGCAAAAATACGATGTACCTTTGCTAGTTCATGCTGAATCTAATGATAAAAATGTAGATATTTTTGATAGAGAGAAAGTTTTTATTGATAGAAATTTAAGTCAAATACATCAAGAATTTCCAAATTTAAGGATTGTTGTTGAACATATTTCTTCGAAAGAAGCAGCAGAATTCGTTATTGATTCTGGAGACAAAGTATTTGCAACTATTACCCCTCAACACCTACTGTTTGATAGAAATGACTTACTATCTCATGGGATTAAACCACATCATTATTGTTTACCAATTCTCAAAAGATCAGAAGATCGAGTAGCAATAGTAAAAGCGGCTACTTCGGGATCTCCTAAATTTTTTCTTGGAACTGATAGCGCACCTCACTTTAGACATGAAAAAGAAAGTAGTTGTGGATGTGCAGGTATTTATTCAGCCTTGTCCGCAATGGAATTATATGCTTCAATTTTTGAAACAGAAAATGCATTAGATAAATTGGAAAATTTTAGCAGTAAATATGGAGCTGATTTTTATGAACTACCTCCTAATAATTTAAAGATCAAACTAACAAAAAAAGATTTTAGAATACCAGCTAGAATTCAAGTAGGAAACGAAGAAATAATCCCTCTGTTTGCAGACGAAACTTTATCCTGGCAATTATCAGAAATTTAGTTAAGAGTGTAAAATAAATACTTAAGTTGACCAGACAGTCGCTATATAGTTTTCTATGTAGAGGAAAGTCCGGGCTCCAAAGAGCAGAGTGATGGCTAACAGCCATACGCCGTAAGGTGAGGAACAGGGCCACAGAGACGAGCGTATTAAGTTACGGTGAAACGCGGTAACCTCCACTCGGAGCAAGGCCAAATAGGGTAGCATTAACATTGCTCGTGTTGCTACCGGGTAGGCTGCTTGAGCATATAAGTAATTGTATGCCTAGATGAATGACTGTCCCAGACAGAACCCGGCTTATCGGTCAACTTAAAAATTATATTGTTTACCATATATTTTTTCGATAAAAGCTAATTTATCTCTATATTTTTTTCCAGCTTCTAATTAAAAAAAACATTAATTCTACTATTATTTTATCTGGCAAAAGATGAAATTTAGTCAAATACGATATTTAATTTTGGCATTTAAAATGCTTTAACTAATTGAAGAATAATAATTTTTTATAAAAAGTGTTGCAAAAGATCTTTTTTTTGCCTATAGTGGAATTGTAGGGGAAAAAGTGGTTATTTGTGGGAAATTATTAAACGAGACTAAGGGCGTTCAGTAATTTCCCATCTTTTTAGGTACACATATGTTTAAAGGCGCAACACTTCTAAATATTGATGGAAAAAATAGGTTAGCAATTCCAACTAAATATCGAGAGGAATTATTAACTGGACCACTAGTATTGACTGCACACCCTCATGGGTGTCTTCTTTTATATCCTGTCGCCGCTTGGAATCCTATTCAGCAAAAAGTAATGCAATTATCTAGTTTTGATAGAAAATCAAGTGGATTACAAAGATTATTAGTCGGTTATGCAGAAGATGTGTCTTCTGATAATGCTGGCAGATTATTAATTTCTGCTGCTTTAAGAGACTATGCATCTATTAATAGAACTTTAATGTTTGTTGGCCAAGGAAGTCATTTTGAGCTTTGGAGTAAAGAAGCATGGAGCAAACAAATCAAACAAATTAAAATTAATGATAAAGAAGAGCTGCCTGATGAATTAGGAGGATTTTCTTTGTGAAAGTAAATTCTCATATTCCCGTTATGTTAGTAGAGACGATCGATGCTTTGTCTATTTTATCAAATGGAATATATCTTGACTGCACTTTTGGTAGAGGAGGACATTCAAAGGAAATATTAAAATTACTTGACAGTGAAGGCCGCTTAATAGCTTTAGATAAAGATTTAGATGCAATAAATGAAGGAAAGAAGATAAAAGATAAAAGATTTGAAATTCATCACTGTGCTTTTTCAGAAATGGACAAAATATTAAAAAAAAAAATATTAAAAAACTGGATGGTATTTTAATGGACTTAGGAATTTCATCACCACAAGTCGACGAAGCTAAAAGGGGATTTAGTTTTAAGTCTAATGCATTTTTAGATATGAGAATGGATCAAAGTAAAGGAATAACTGCTGCAGAAGTTTTAAATACATATAAAGAGAAAGACTTGGTAGATATACTCAGAAACTTCGGAGAAGAGAAGTTTGCAAAAAAAATTGTCAAAGCAATCATTAAGTATAGAGAAAATGAGGGCCCAATAAAAAAGACATTGGAATTAGCTGAATTAATCAAAAATACGGTCCCAATAAAAAATTCAAAAAAAGATCCTTCAACAAAAACATTTCAGGCTTTAAGAATTTACGTTAACAAAGAGATTGAAGAGTTAGAGAATGCTCTACCAATAGCTTTTAAATCCTTGAAACCGAAGGGTCGATTAGTAGTGATAAGTTTTCATTCATTAGAAGATCGAATTGTAAAAAATTATACAAAACTTCAAATGAAAACAGATTTTATTTCAAAAAAAATTCCAATCAAGTTATCGGAAATAAAATTAGCACCTTTTAAGATTGTACAAAAAATGATTATTCCTAATTTAGAAGAAATCAAACAAAATCCAAGATCTAGAAGTGCAAAATTGAGAGTAATAGAAAAAGTAATGGAGGCAAAATGAAATGAAATTAAATTTAATTTTATTTGTTGTCTTGATTATTTTTGCGTTAACTACAGTTAATTTTAAGCATCAAACGAGAAATAATTATGCTGAATTAGATGAAGAAAATAAGAAAACTTTAGATTTAAAAGACCAGCAAACGATGCTAAGAATTGAGGAATCGTCTGAATCAAGAATTGAAATAATTGAAAAATCTGCCAAACATAAATTGAATATGCGTGTTCCTAGTAAGGAAGAAAAAAAAGTGATTATTAAATGAATAAAATTAGATCAAGAAAAGAATATTTTGAGTTATCAAAAGCTAGGAGACGCATAGTTTTAATATTAATACTTGGAATGTTTTTAGTTTTATTTGCACAAGCAATTAAACTTGCAGCATTTGAAAAAAATAAACTTCAAAAAGAATCTAGGCAAAGGCAACATAGAGAACTAGATTTATATCCTTATAGGGGTAAGATTTTAGATCGAAATGGTTCGCTTTTAGCTGAAAGTACTCCTGTCTATTCAATAATAGGCGATGCAGCAAAAATTAATTTTAAAAATAAAGATTCAAATACCCAAGCTACTCTTAATAAGCAAAAGAAAAAATTAGCTAGTTTGTTAAAGTTGAGAGAAATAGACTTAGATAAAAAACTTAAAAATAAAAAGAGAAGAGCGGTTCGACTTAAAAAAAATATTTCTCCTGATACCAAAAATAAAATTATGAAACTTGGAATAAAAGGTATTAGTACAAATAAAATATATAAAAGATTTTATCCTGAGAACGGACCTGTTGCACATGTTGTTGGATTCACTGGAAGTGATGGAAATGGGCAAGAGGGTATAGAAATGATAATGAATAAATCTCTTGCTGGTGAAAAAGGTAAAAAAATTAATCTTATAGATGGAAAAAGAACTCCCAGAGTTATAGGAGAATTTCAGGCTATAAAGTTACCAAAAGATGGTGAGGATATACGACTAACAATTGATTTGAGATTACAAAATGAAGCTTATAATGCTCTTAGAAAAGCTATAGAAAAACATGAAGCACTATCAGGCTCAGCTGTTTTGTTGGATGCAAAAACTGGTGAGATTCTTGCAATGACAAATTACCCCTCATTTAACCCCAATGGCTATAATAAAGTTGGTAAATTTATCAAAAATCGAGCAGTAACTGACGTATTTGAACCAGGTTCTACCATCAAACCAATAAGTTTAGCAGTTGCATTAGAAAAAAATATTATTACAAAGGATAGTTTAATAGATACAGGTAATGGTAAGTATAAATATGAAGGAAAATGGATTGAAGATCATAAAGCTTATGGCGAAATAACTGTAAAAGATGTAATTAAAGTATCTTCGAATATAGGTTCGGCAAAGATCAGTCAAAAAATTAGCTCAATTAATTTAGCCACAATGTTGAAAAAATTTGGTTATGGAGTTAAAACGGGCATTAATTTCCCTGGTGAGGTGAGAGGCACCATAAGAAATCATACAAAATGGAAAAAAATAGACCATTCTAGGGCAAGTTATGGGTATGGTATAAGTTCTACACTTATTCAAACAGCGCAAGCTTATACAGTTTTTGCTAATCAAGGAAAACTTGTGCCTATATCTCTAATTAAAAGTAATGATTTAAAGATAAGTAAAAGGGTTTTATCACCTGAGACTTCAAAAGCTATGTTAACAATGCTTGAATCCGTAACAGATCATGATGGAACAGCACCAAAAGCAAAAGTATATGGTTATCGTGTAGCTGGAAAGACAGGTACAACATGGAAAACAGATCCAGTAAATGGAGGTTATTTGAGAGATAAGTATATGAGCTCTTTTGTTGGTTTAGGCCCAGTAACAAATCCAAGATTTGTAATGGCAGTAGTCATTGATGAACCTCTTAAAAAAAGAGGGTATTCTGGAGGTACATTAGCTGGACCAGTTTTTAGTAGGGTTATGGCAAAAGCATTTGAATGGTATAGTCTCGATGCTGATGGTCTAGAACTTGAAGAGATGCAAAATAAAAAAGAGGTCTATGCTGATAAGAGAAAATTATGAGCGATTCATTAAAAAAACTATTAACTGAATTTAAATATTTGGAGCAAAATAGTGCGAATATAAAAAATGACTCGATTTTTTTGGCATATCCAGGAGAAAGTAATGATGGAAGAAATTATATACCAGAAGCCATAAATAATGGAGCTGGGGCAATTATATATGACCCTTTAGGATTTGAATGGGATAAGAAATGGAAGTTACCTAACATGCCAATTAAAAACTTGAAAGAAAATATTTCAAGTATTGCAAGTGAATTTTATAATAATCCATCTAAAAAAATAAACTTAATAGGTATAACGGGAACTAACGGTAAAACTTCTACTGCTTTTTGGCTAACTCAATGTCTAGAAAATCTTGAAAGAAAAGCTAATATAATTAGTACAATTGGTTATGGTTCGATTAATCAGTTGAAACCAAGTATAAATACAACTCCTGATGGAGTTAAAATTCAAAGTATCATAAATGATTTTCTTCTTGAAGATGTTCAAGATGTATGTCTTGAAGTATCATCTCATGGAATTGATCAGGGTAGGGTAACTGGCCTTGATTTTAATGTACGATTGTTTACAAATCTTTCTAGAGATCATCTTGATTATCATGATTCCATTGAAAGTTATGCAGAAATAAAGAAAAATTTTTTATTAGATGCTAAAAAAGGTAATTTGGTTATAAATATAGACGATCCTTTAGGTAAAAAAATATTTCAAGAATCAAAATTAAATAAATCTAAAAAAATATCCTTCGGAATTGAAAATTTAGCTACACTTCAAGCAAAAAATTTAACCTTAGAAAAATATAAAACTAAATTTGATTTAATTTATAGAAGAAAGATTTATAAACTTGAAGTTGCAGTTCAAGGAGTTTATAACATTTATAATATACTTGCTGTAATTGGTTCTTTAGTCTCTTTAGGATATCAAATAGAGAATATCAGGCCTATATTAAAAATTTTAGATTCAGTACCGGGAAGATCTGAAGAAGTAAAGACTGAAATAGATAAATGCCCAAAAGTTATTATAGACTATGCTCACACTCCAGATGCATTAAAAAATATTTTAAATTCATTAGAGAAATTACCTTATAAAAATTTAAATATTGTTTTTGGTTGCGGGGGTAACAGAGATAGAGGAAAAAGAAAAGAAATGGCTCTAATCGCTAATCAGTTTGCAGATTATGTAATTGTCACTTCAGACAATCCAAGAAATGAAGAGCCTATGCAGATAATTGATGATATTTGTCTGAATTTAGAAGTACCTTATTTAGCCATTGAAAACAGAGAAATTGCAATTAAAGAAGTTTTAAAAAAAGCTAATGTAAATGACTTAATTCTTATTGCTGGAAAGGGTCATGAAACGTATCAAGAAATAAATGGAGTTAAAAAAGATTTTTCAGATAAGTTAATAGCAAAAAAATACCTAAATAAATATTTTGGAGTAAAAAATTAATATTACCTTAAAAAAAATTATAGAAATTACAAATGGTTCTTTTTTAGGATCAACAAAATATTTAGAAAATATAATTTCTTCTATCACAATTGATTCAAGGTCACAGAAAAAATCAGATTTATATATTTCGATAGTAGGAAAAAATTTAGATGGCAATAAATTTTCAAAAGAAGCTTTAAATAATGGTATTAAATTTGCGATTGTTTCTGATCCTAAATTTCATTTTGATAAAACTATATTAGTAGAAAGTGGTAAAAAAGCATTATCAAATATCGCCTCATACCTAAGAAATCTTATCAATCCGAAAGTAATTGCAATTACAGGAAGTAATGGAAAAACATCAACAAAAGAAGTACTCGTTTCAATTATGAATAATTATCTTTCTCAAAATCAATTATTGTTCACTGAGGGGAATTTTAATAATAATATTGGACTTCCTCTTACACTAATCAAGCTTGAAAATAAACATAGTCATGCTGTTTTAGAGTTAGGGATGAATCATTCTGGAGAAATTGCTGAACTTACAAAAATAGCAAAACCCCATATCGCTTTAATTACAAATATTGGCGAAGCTCATATTCAAAATTTTAAATCTAAAGATCATATTGCTGAAGCAAAAAAAGAACTTATAAATTATTCAGATCACTTGGAAATTTCGATATTACCTAAAGATGATTATTATTATAAATTTTTAGCTAAAGACAACAAAAACTCAAAACAAATAACATTTGGGTTTTCAAAAGAGGCAACTATTAATTGTAAAATACTAGATAACAGTAGAATATTAATTTTCACTCCAGAAGAAAGTTTTGAAGTAAAAATAAATTTACTAGGAAAACATAATATTAAAAATATTCTTGCTGCATGTGCTTGTAGCTATGCTTTGGATATACCTACAAAAATAATGAAAAAAGGTATAGAGGCAATCAAACCATACCCTGGAAGGCTTGAAATTATAAATAGTAAAGGTGGCTCAACTATTATTAACGACACTTATAATGCAAATCCATCTTCAATGAAAGAGGCTATTGATGTATTAAGTTCAATAAAGGGTAAGAAAATTTTAATAATTGGAGATATGGCTGAGCTTGGAAATGATTCAAACAAATACCATCAAGAATTAGGAGATTATATTAAAAAATCTTCAGTTGATTTTACTTTAGCTGTTGGAAGACATATAAAAATAACTATGCAACAATTAGATAAAAATGCATTTTGGTTTGATACAAAAGATAAACTTTTAAAAAAATTATCAGAGATAATTGATACAAAATCAATTATATTAGTTAAAGGCTCTCGCCATATGGAAATGGAAGAAATTGTAAGTAAAATAATTTAATAGGATATAAAAGATGTTATTAGAATTATTTAGATGGTTTTCAACAGACATTCCAGGTTTTAATGTATTTAATTATATTTCTTTAAGGGCAGTTTTAGCAGTTATAACTTCTTTATTAATTTCATTTTGTTTTGGTGGTTGGTTTATAAAAAAATTAGGAGAATACAGCCTTGGTCAATATATTAGAAATGATGGTCCAGAGGGACATCTTGTAAAATCTGGAACCCCAACAATGGGAGGGGGTTTAATATTAATTTCAATTATTATTTCTACATTATTATGGGCAGATTTAAGTAATTCATATGTATGGCTCTTACTTATTGTGACCACTTCTTTTGGGTTAATTGGCTTAATCGATGACATTAGTAAAATTCAAAAAAAAGAGGCAGATGGACTCTCAGCTTTTAAAAAATTTATACTTCAATCAATTATTGGGTTGGGTGTAGCAACCTACTTATTTTATTCAGCTTCAACTCCTCAAGAAACTCAATTATTGATCCCATTTTTTAAGGATTTAAGTTTATCAATGAGTGCATTGGTATTTATTATTTTAAGTTATTTGGTTGTAGTAGGAAGCAGTAATGCCGTCAATTTAACCGATGGTCTTGATGGGCTGGCTATTATGCCAGCTGTTATGGTGATAAGTGCATTGGGAGTTTTTGCTTATGTTGAAGGCAATGTAATTTTTGCAAACTATCTCAGTATTCCATATATACAAGGTGCAGGTGAGTTAACTGTATTTTGCGCAGCATTAGCAGGAGCAGGCTTAGGTTTTCTTTGGTTTAATGCATATCCTGCTGAAGTATTTATGGGTGATTTAGGCTCACTATCAATAGGAGCTGCAATGGGAACTCTAGCAGTAATTGTAAGGCAAGAGATTGTTTTAATGATTATGGCTGGAATATTTGTGATTGAGACATTCTCAGTAGCAATACAAGTAGCTTACTTTAGATATACAAAGAAGAAATTTGGAAAAGGTAAACGTATTTTTTTAATGGCTCCGCTTCATCATCACTATGAAAAAAAAGGATGGAAAGAAACACAAGTCGTAGTTAGGTTCTGGATCATAACCATGATGCTTGTCCTAATTGGATTGGCTAGTTTGAAGATTCGTTGATGAATGGAAATATCAATCATGTATTAATTTTAGGTTGCGGCCAAACAGGCATATCTATTGGAAGATATTTAAAAAACAATATTAAAATATCTTTTTATGATGAAAATAAAAATGCTTTGGATAATGCAAAAAAGTTGTTTGATAATGAAAAAAATTTATTCTTTTCAGGTAATTTAGAAGAATTATCTTTTGAAGGTGTTGATTATGTTGCAATTAGTCCTGGAATAGATCCTAGCCATCCCGTATTAAATAAAATAAGAAAAAAAATTAAGTTCCATAATGATATCTCGTTATTTTTTGATGAAAATGAATTATTAGAAACAAAAGTTATTGCTGTAACTGGGACAAATGGTAAAACTACAGTTTGTAAAATGATTGAACAATTGTCACAAGAATCTGGATTAAAAGCAAAGGCAGTAGGAAACATAGGCTTGCCAATTTTAGATTTCAAAAATGTAGATACTTTAGATGTTTTGATTATTGAACTATCAAGTTTTCAACTCGAAATATTAAATAAAGCTAAAATTGATGTTGGAATTATTCTAAATATTTCAGAAGACCATATGGATAGATATAATTCTTTCAGTAAATATCTTAAGGCTAAATCAAAATTACTTGATTTATCAAGAACTAAAATTATTAATAGGGACGATGAAAAATTAAGTTCTTTTAATAATAAAGTGAATTTCTCTTTTGGTATTTCAGAACCCTTAAAAAAAGAAGACTACGTAATAATAAATAATGATTCTGGTTCTTATATAAAAAGAGGTGATGGATTATCTATTGAATTAAATAATTTTAAACTCATAGGCGAACATAATAAATTAAATATTATGTCTGCAATTGCATGCTTAAAATCGGTTTTTCCAGAATTAAGTAATTTAAGAATTAATAATTTAAAAGGTATTAGTCATCGATTAGAGTGGGTTAAAAGTATAAACGGTGTAGATTTTTACAACGACTCAAAAGCGACTAATTTAGATGCAACAATTACAGCTTTAAAAAGTTTTAACAAAAAAAATATTTTTTTAATTGCTGGTGGTGATAGTAAAGGTCAATTTTTAATGCCTTTGGAGAAATTTATAAAAAAAAAGGTATTAGCTCTTTATTTAATTGGTCAAGATGCACATATTTTTGAAGAAAATTTCAGATTTATAGATTCACTTAAGATAAAAAAATATAAGTTAATGCTAGATGCAGTTTTATCAGCATATAAGGATGCAGGAAATGGAGATATCATTCTATTATCGCCTGCATGTGCTAGTTATGATATGTATAAAAATTATGAAGAACGTGGTAATGAATTTAAGTCTATTGTGGAGAATTTATAAAGTATGAAACTTTTTTCTTCCCAAAAAAATTATAATTTACCAATTTATGATTACAGCTTAATCTGGGCAGCACTTTTGCTTATAGGTATTGGTTTAGTTATGGTCTATTCTGCATCGATTGATCTTGCTGCTGGTAAACAGGAATTCCAATACCAACATTATTATTTTTTACTCAGGCAATCAGCTTATTTGTTAATTGCTTTTATATGTGGCTACATTTCTTTCCTAATACCAGTTTATTTCTGGCAAAGGTGGGCCCCTTATTTGTTTTTAATAGGGGTAATTCTTTTAGTCTTAGTTTTAACGCCTATTGGTATAGAAAGTAAAGGTGGTAGAAGATGGATTCCATTAGGAATTGCAAACTTTCAACCTACAGAGATAGTTAAGCTTTTTACAATAATGTATGCATCAGATTATGTTTTAAGAAAATCAAAGCAAATGAGAACTATTGTTAAAGGTTTTTTACCTATTTTGGGGATTATGATTTTAACCGGTTCATTAGTAATCTTAGAACCAGATCTTGGTGCTTTAATTGTAATTTCTTCGATTGCAATGGGTATTCTATTTTTGGGTGGATTGACCTTAAAAGTTATTGTAAGTTTAGCTATATTGGCTCCAATTGGAGTCTGGTTAGCAATAAAGTCATCACCATACAGATTAGCAAGAATTGAGGCATTCAGAGATCCTTGGTCTCCAGAGCACATACTAGATGGTGGTTATCAAATAACTCAAGCACAAATGGCTTTTGGAAAAGGGGAGTTTTTTGGCATCGGCGTAGGAAATAGTTTCGCAAAACTTTCTTTTTTACCCGAAGCGCATACAGATTTTATTATGGCAATTATTGGCGAAGAATTTGGTTTATTGGGTGTAAGTATTGTTTTAGGTATATTTGCATTTTTGGTGCTAAGGATGTTTGGTATTGCAAAAGAGTCTATACAAAATAATAAACATTTTGGTGCTTTAATGGCACAAGGGGTAGCTATATGGTTTTCCATTCAATGCATAATTAATATGGCTGTAAATTTAGGATTATTTCCTACCAAAGGCTTAACACTCCCATTATTATCTTTTGGAGGTAGTAGTATTTTAGTGAGTGTAATTGCTATAGCAATAGTACTTAGAATTGATCATGAGAATAGAAGAAATTTGAGAGGACAACACTATAACAAATAAATTTAAAATTATGATTGCTGCTGCTGGCACAGGGGGGCATATATACCCTGGGCTTGCAATTGCTGAGTATTTTTTGGAGCAATCTCATTCTGTTTCATGGGTTGGAACACCTAAAGGCATGGAAAATAGTTTAGTAGATAAACAAAAAATTCTTTTTTCTCAAATTAGTATATCTGGTGTTAGGGGTAAAGGTATTTTGCCTTGGTTTAACCTACCATTCGTTCTTTTATTATCAACAGTTCAGTCTATTAAAATTTTACGAACTGAAAAACCAAATTTTTTGATATTGATGGGAGGTTATGTTGGTATACCTATGGCAATTGCTTCTAAAATTCTTGGAATAGAATTAATTATTCATGAGCAAAATGCGATACCTGGATTAGCAAATAAAGTTATTTCAAACTTTGCTAGTCAGATATTTTGTGGATTTAGAAATAGTTTAAAAAAGGCGAAAGTGATAGGAAATCCAATAAGAAAAAAAATTTCTAAGATTAGAAATCCTCAACAAAGATTTAAAAATAAAACAGGACCCCTTAAAATTCTTATTTTAGGAGGAAGTTTAGGAGCAAGTACTTTTAATAGATTATTACCAAGAATTTTAGATAAATTTAATTTAAGTGAGCAAATTTCAGTTATTCATCAATCTGGTGAAAAGCATTATGAGGAATTAGAAAGAACATATATGAATTTAGATACCAACGAATCAAGAGATCCTATTTGGTTATTGGGTAAAGAAAAATTTATATACGATATTGAGGAAAAATATGAATGGGCTGATATCGTTATTGCTAGATGCGGAGCACTTACTATATCAGAATTTATGGAAGCAGGTATTGCTTCAATATTGATACCATTTCCATATGCTGTTGATAATCATCAGTATCATAATGGCAAAATATTAGAAGATAAAAAAGCAGCTTTCATAATTGAGGAGAATGAGGTAAAAAATAAACTCTTAGGAACTCTTTTAAAAATAGATAGAAAAAAATGCTATCAAATGGCTTTAAATGCTCAAAAAAATAAATCAAGTTCAAATGTAGCCCAAAAAATATATTCTTACTGTAAAGAAAGATTTGATGGAAAATAAAATTAAAAATATACATTTTGTTGGAATTGGTGGTTCTGGTATGAGCGGAATCGCTGAGGTCATGCACAATTTAAGATTTAAAGTACAGGGTTCAGATCTTGGAAAATCTGAAGCGATCCAACGTTTAAAGAAATTAGGAATAAAAGTATTTAATAAGCATTTAGAAAAAAATGTTATACATTCAGATGTTGTTGTTATTTCAGCAGCCATCTCTAAACGCAATCCAGAAATTAAAGCTGCAATTAAATATAAAATACCGATTATTCCCAGAGCAGAAATGTTATCTGAATTAATGCGATTTAAAAAAGGTATTGCAGTTGCAGGAACACATGGAAAAACAACGACAACTAGTTTAATTGCTTCAATACTCTCTGAAGGAAAACTAGACCCAACTTACGTCATTGGTGGCAGACTTAACTCAATGAATGCAAATGCAAAACTTGGAGGGAGTGATTTAATGATTGTAGAGGCTGATGAATCAGATGCATCATTTCTTCATTTAAATCCTGTAAATGCAGTTATTACTAATATCGACAAAGATCATTTAGAGGCCTATCAGAATAAATTCGAAAATTTGAAACAAACTTATATTGATTTTATTCATCAGGTACCATTTTATGGATCTGTCTTCTTATGCTTAGATGATGAACATGTAAAAAGTATCATACCTTTAATATCAAGACCAATAACTACATATGGTTTTTCAAGTAAAGCAGATATTCAAGGACTAAATGTAAGATATGATGGCAGTAAGATGTATTTTAAAGTTCGAGATAAAAAATATAAAAAAGATGAATTTGAAATTGGAATTAATTTTCCTGGCGAACATTTTGTAAGAAATACTCTTGCAGCAATTTCAATTGGTCTTGAATATGGTGTATCTATAAGTAATATTAAAAGATCAATAAGTAACTTTAAAGGAGTGGCTAGGAGATACGAGATATACGATGATATTTTAATCAAAGATAAAAGAGTAAAAGTTATTGATGATTATGGGCACCATCCAACTGAAATTGAAGCGGTAATTAAAGCAACAAAAAAGGGATTTAGTAAAAAAAGAATTTATTTAGTTTTTCAGCCACATAGGTATTCAAGAACAAGAGATTGTTATAAAGAATTTATAAGAGTTTTAAAAATTCCAGATAAGGTTTTTCTTTTTGATATTTACTCGGCTGGTGAAAAAACTATAAAAAATATTACAACAAGAAATTTAATTAAGTCTATTAAGAAACAAGATGTTCATTATCTACCTAATTTTAAGACAGCAAAAAATACTATATTTGATTTAATTGAAGATAATTCAATTCTTATTGTAATGGGAGCTGGTTCAGTTGGAAATTTTATTAAGCAAATTATAAAAAAATAAAATATGGAAAAAAATATTGTTCATCAAAATGTAGAATTAAAGAGCTTCAATAGTTGGCGGGTTGGAGGAAAAGCCGAACAATTTTTAATTTGTGACAACATAGCAAAACTTGCTTTACATATTAAATCAAAAAAAATAAAGCCGCCTATTACTTATATTGGACTAGGCTCTAATTTATTAATTAGAGATGGGGGAGTTAAAGGAACAATAATAGTGATGCATGGTGGTTTAAATAAAATAAATAGAGATGGTAAATTACTTTATGCTGAAGCTGGAGTAAGTTGTTCAAAGTTATCAAGATTTGCAGCTAAAGAAGGGTTTGATGAATCAGCTTTTTTTGCCGGAATTCCAGGAACCATAGGTGGGGCTCTAGCAATGAATGCAGGTTGCTATGGTTCAGAAACATGGGAATATGTAAAAAAAGTATTAATGATTGATTTAAATGGTGACCAAATTATTAGAAATAAATCAAATTTTAAAATTGATTATAGAGAGGTTAATAATAAAGATGAAAGTTTTCTTGGAGCATGGTTTCAGTTTCCAAATGGAAATAAAGAAGATGCAAAAAATAAGATAAAAGAATTATTGTCACATAGAAAAAAAACACAACCATTAAATTGGCCAACGGCAGGCTCAACTTTTCGAAACCCAAAAGATAATTTTGCTGCAAAGATAATTGAGGATTGTGGATTAAAAGGCTTTCAAATTGGAGGGGCTCAAGTTTCAAAAAAACACGCAAATTTTATCGTTAATTTAGGGAATGCTAGTGCATTAGATATTGAAAAAGTGATTGATCACATACAACAAGTAGTTTTAAAGAAGAAAAATATAACACTTCAAACAGAAATAAAAATAATTGGAGAAAAATTTGGAAGCTAGTCAATACGGCAAAGTAGCTGTATTAATGGGTGGAATTTCTAATGAAAGAGATATTTCATTAGAAAGTGGAATTGCAGTTTTAGATGCACTTCGTAGAAAAAAAATAGTTGCAGAAAGATTCGATCCAAAAATTGATGATTTAGAACAGTTAAAAAAATTTGATAGAGCTTTTATTTGTCTTCATGGAAAAGATGGTGAAGATGGAAAAATACAAAATTTTTTAGAAAAAATAAATATTCCTTATACTGGAAGTGGAATTGATTCCTCGTCTGTAGGTATGGACAAATTTAGATGTAAAACAGTCTGGAAAAAGAAAAATATCATCACACCTGATTTTTTGCAGGTCAAAAATATATCAGATTTTAAAATAGCTTCAAAAATATGTAAATTACCTTTTTTTATTAAACCAGCAAATTCAGGCTCAAGTATTGGTATTGCAAAAGTCAATAATCACCAAGAGTTTGCAAATGCATTCAATGAAGCATCCAAAATTGATAAAATCGTTATTGTTGAATCTTTAATTGAGGGAAAGGAGTACACCTTACCTATTATTCATAACAAAACATACCCTATTATAGAGATTAGATCTAAAACTGATTTTTATGACTATGAGGCTAAATATTTAAGAGATGACACTGAATTTATTTGCCCCGCTAAACTTAGTGAAAAATTAGTTAAAAATATTAATCAAGAATGTAAAAAAGCTTTTGATTCTATTGGATGTGAAGGATGGGGTAGAGTAGATTTTATAATTGATGAAAATGAAAAAATATTTATTATTGAAGTCAATACAGTCCCTGGAATGACAAATCATAGCCTTGTGCCAATGTCTGCAAAATATTCTGGAATTAGTTTTGATGATTTAGTAATTATGATTTTAGAGACATCAAATGCTTAAAAAGGAAAGCACAATAAGAAAAGTTACAACTACTGTTTATATATTCATTTTTTTAACTTTAATATTTTTAAGTTATCAATTAATGACAAGTTCTAATTTTCCAATAACTCAAATAGGTATAAAGGGGGAATATGAAAATATAAATAAAAGACAAATTAACTTGATTAAAAACAAGTTTATAAATGAGAATTTTTTTGGAATCAATCTTGAATCTACAAGACAAGCTTTTAAAAAATTACCTTGGATAAGGGACGTAAGTATTCGAAGAGATTGGAATAATTTTGGCTTATTGGTAGAAATTGAATCACATAAACCAATTGCAAGATGGAAAAATCGTGGGCTTGTTAACAATTTTGGAGAAATATTTCATGCTGCATATGAAGATGATTTACCATTATTTGTTGGCCCAGAGGAGTTTGTTGAAGAAATGACAGTAAAATATAATCAAATAAATAAAATTCTTGAGAAAGAGTCGATGCAAATTGGTACAATCTCATTATCGAAAAGATTATCATGGGAAATTTATACAAACAATCATATGAGAATTTTTTTAGGCAAGGAAAAAAATAATATTATTGTTAATAAATTAAATATCTTAATGGAAAATTATCATCATGTTTTATCAGAATTGAAAAGTCAAATCGAGTATATAGATCTTAGATATAAGGATGGATTTGCAGTAAAAAAACTTAATGAAAAATTAAATAAGATAAATAAACAAAAAAAGACTGCATTATGAATAACGTTATTCCACCAATAATGAAAAGTAAAAAAGACCAAAATACAAGAATTTCTGCTCTTGATATAGGAACATCAAAGGTAGTTGTAATTGTTGCTGAGTTACAATCTGATGGTGTTTTAAAAATTATTGGTAAGGGCCAACATGTATCAAAAGGCCTAAAAAAAGGTGTTGTTGTTAATATTGATAACACAATGCAGGCAATACAGAGAGCTGTTGAAGAAGCAGAATTAATGGCAGATTGTAAAATAACCGAGGTATATACTGGAATTGCAGGAAGTCATATTAAAAGTTTGAATTCTCATGGTATGGTAAAAATTAAAGATGAAGAAGTAACGCAAATGGATATCGATCGAGTTAGAGAAACAGCTGAAGCAATTAATCTACCAACTGATCAAGAAGTTCTACATACACTACCTCAAGAATATATCATTGATGATCAACAAGATATTAAAGAGCCATTAGAGATGAGCGGAATGAAACTTAATGTTAAAGTTCATATGATCTCTGGTTCAATTGCTGCACGTCAGAATATTATTAAATGTATAAGAAGATGTGGCTTGGAGGTTATTGATTTGGTTTTTCAGCCTTTAGCTTCAAGTGAAGCTGTTTTAACTCAAGATGAAAAAGAATTAGGTGTGTGTCTAATTGATATTGGAGGAGGAACCACTGATATTGCTGTAATTAAAAATGGAGCATTTCAACATACTTCTGTAATTCCTGTTGCTGGTGATCAAATAACCAATGATATTGCAATTGCCTTTCAAACTCCAACCCAATCTGCATCAGATATTAAAGAAACATATGGGTCTGCTATGCCAAGTTTGTCATCTACTAATGAAATTATTGAGATACCTCTTGTTCATGGTCAAGCACCTAAAAGAATAACAACTCAGGCTTTGGCTCAAGTTATAGAGCCAAGAATAGAGGAGCTTTTTGAAAAAGTACAAAATGAAATTAATAGAAGTCGAATGGGAAGTACAATTGCTTCAGGGATTGTAATTACTGGGGGATCTTCTATGTTAAAAGGTATGGTTGAGTTAGGGGAGAAAATATTTAATATGCCTGTTAGAATTGGTATACCAAGAAATATTGATGGACTTTTACAGGTTGTAGAGAACCCAAGATATGCAACTGGAGTAGGTTTATTAATTATGGGTAAAAGTGATGTAGAAAAGAGTGAATACAAATCAGGTACTGGAAATTCAGTGAGTGAAATTTTAAAAAGAGCAAAAAATTGGTTCAAAGGAAACTTTTAATGCGATGTGAGATTGATTATGTTTGAAGTCATAGAAGGTAAAAAGCAAAAAGCCATTATTAAAGTTATGGGTGTTGGTGGTTGCGGAGGCAATGCTGTTGATTACATGATTAAAAAGAATGTAATGGGAGTTGAATTTATATGCGCAAATACTGATTTACAATCATTAAAAAAAAGTCAAGCAAGCACAATTGTACAAATCGGAGAAATTTTAACTCAAGGACTTGGTGCTGGAGCAAGACCAGATAAAGGTAAACAAGCTGCATTAGACGATAAAGATAAGATAATTGAATCTCTTGAAGGGGCTGATATGCTTTTTCTTGCTGCTGGAATGGGAGGTGGTACAGGTACTGGAGCTACTCCTGTAATAGCACAAATTGCTAAAGAGTTAGGTATTTTAACTGTAGCTGTTGTTACAAAACCATTTAATTTTGAAGGAAGAAGGGTTCAAATTGCAAATGATGGAATTGATGAACTTGTAAATCATGTTGACTCACTTATTACTATACCAAATGAAAAATTAATGGGCGTCCTTGGCCCTGATGTAACTTTTGTAGATGCATTCGGAGCTGCAAATGATGTTTTGTACAGTGCAGTTTCAGGTATTGTTGAAATTATCAATAATCCAGGATTGATTAATGTAGATTTTGCTGATGTTAAAACTGTTATGAGTGAAATGGGTATGGCAATGATTGGCTCAGGAACAGCAGAAGGTTCAGACAGGGCATCAAATGCTACAAAACAAGTAGTTGCATGTCCATTATTAGAAGATGTTAATCTCAATAATGCGAAAGGAATGTTAGTAAATATTTCTGCAAGTAGTGATTTTAAAATGAAGGAATATTTTGAAGTTATGAATACAATTAAACAATATGCTGCAGAGAATGCTCATGTAATTGTTGGAAATGTAATAGATGATTCAATGGGTAACGATATAAGAGTTACTATGGTTGCTACAGGTTTGTCCTACTTAAAAGAAGAAGAAAAATTAAATTTAGCTAAAGATTCAAGTCAAAATAATAATGATGTTATGAGAGAATTTGTTTATGACGCTGATGAAAATGAAAATGAAAATGAAAATGAAAAAATAAACTTAGAGGATCATGAAAATATTGAAGAAAATAAGAAAGAAAGCCCTAATGTGTTTGGAAATAATTCACCTGAAGGTGATGATCTTGATAAACTGAGAATGTCAACTGAGGAAGAGTATGATATTCCTTCATTTATGAGAAGAAAAAATTAGATGATTTTTCAAAGATCAATTAAAAACGAAGTCAGTGCAGTAGGGGTAGGCCTTCATTCAGGGAAAAAGACTCGAATAACATTAAAGCCCGCTAAAGAAGATAGTGGGATAATATTTAAAAGAACTGATCTTGATTTACCAATAGAGATTCAGGTAGAACCAAAAGCCATAAAAGAAACTCGATTATCATCTACAATTGGTAAGGGAAAAACAAAAATTTCAACTATTGAACATCTAATGTCAGCCCTTTCTGCTTCTGGCATTGATAATATATTAATTGAAGTTGACGGTTCTGAAATACCTATTATGGATGGAAGCTCTATCCCATTTGTTTATTTAATAAATTCTGCAGTAATTTATGAGCAATTAAAACCAAAAAGATTTGCTGTTATTAAAGAAGAAATAAAAGTTCAAGAAGAAGATAAATATGCTAAATTCGAACCTTATAATGGATTTTTAGTCGATTTTACAATTGATTTTCCGCATCCAGCTTTTAAAGAAGAAAATAATAGAGTTGAAATAGATTTTTTTAAAGATTCTTATGTTAATTTTATTAGTAGGGCAAGAACATTTGGATTTATGCAAGAAGTTGAATATCTTCGAGCTAATGGATTAGCTAGAGGAGGTTCTTTAGATAATGCTATTGTTTTGGATGAATATAAAATCTTAAATGAAGAAGGTTTAAGGTATTCAGATGAATTTGTTCGCCATAAAATTCTAGATGCAATTGGAGATTTATATATGATTGGAATGCCAATTATTGGAAAATTTACAGCATATAAATCAGGCCATGAGCTTAATAATAAATTGCTTAGATTAATGCTTGAAAATAAGACAAAATGGGCAATAGAGTTATTAGATCTTGAGGATAAAGAAAAAGCTTCTTTAGCAACTAATTATATAAAAGAAAAAAATAATTTTAGGAAGAATTATTTAGAAAAAATACAATGATATTTATTAAATTAAGTATTTTCTTGCTGGTTATATTTTTTTCTGTTGTGACAGCTTGTTATTTTTTCACCAAAAATAAAAAATATTTATATTTAGCAAAAACAGCAATTAATTATTTAATTTCAATCCTTTTATTAATTGCAATAGTCTATTTTACTTTACGCTATTTACATATATGGTAACGAAGGTTATTTCAATATTTGGCGGTGCTGGATTTATTGGAACCGAATTAGTTAAAGAATTAGTAAAAAAACCTTTTGAAATTAGAATTTTTACAAGAAAAAAAAATAAAATAAATTACTCGAAGTTTTATCCAAGGGTTAAAGTAATTGAATACTCGCCAAAAAAAGATTTTTCAGATGATCTTGAGGGATCAAATATAATAATTAACTTAGTTGGTATTCTCCATGAGAGTAGAAATTTAAAATTTTCAATGGCACATGAAAATTTTGTATCAAGTTTAATAAAGTATGCTTTAAAAAAAAATATAAAAAGATTAATTCATTTAAGTGCAATAGGTGCAAATAAAACATCTGAAAGTAAATATTTAAATTCTAAATACAAAACAGAGATTTTAATAAAAAAAGATTTTAAGAGCTTTAATTGGACCATATTTAGACCATCTATTGTATTTGGACCGCAAGATAAATTTATAAATTTATTTAAAAAAATGATTAAATTTTTACCAATAATATTTTTAGTTTCTCCTAAAGCTGAGTTTCAACCAATCTATGTTGAAGATTTAGTGGATATAATTACTAAGAGTATTGAAAATAATAAAACATATAAAAAAGTGTTTAATCTTGGAGGTCCAAAAAAATTAACATTTTTAGAAATTATTAAACTAATATCTATTTGTGATAAAAAGAAAAATATTGTTATTGGACTAAATAAAACTATGTCTTATTTATTTGTTAGCTTACTACAATTATCACCAGTTAAACTAATAACTACAGATAATTTGAAATCTATGGAAATTAGCAATACTGTTAAAGTAAACCATTCATACCATTTTAAATCTTCTCTTAAAGAATTGACTACATATTTAAATAACTATAAAAAACTATGAATATTTATCTTGTAGGAGGGGCAGTGCGCGACAAACTTATGGGTATCTCTAGCAAAGATAGAGATTATGTTGTCGTTGGAAGTACCCCTGAAGAAATGATTAAGTTAGGTTTCAAGCCAATTGGAAAAGACTTTCCAGTTTTCTTACATCCTAAAACTAATGAAGAATATGCTCTTGCAAGAACAGAAAAAAAAGTAGGTAAAGGTTACCACGGTTTTAAATTTTTCACTTCTCCCGCCGTTACCCTGGAAGAAGACTTAAAAAGAAGGGATATCACCATAAATGCAATAGCTGAGGATGAAGATGGAAAAATTTATGATCCTTTTAATGGCGTAAATGACATTAAAAATAAAATAATTAAACACGTAAGTAACGCTTTTTGTGAAGATCCATTAAGGGTTTTTCGAGTAGCGAGATTTTATGCAAGATTTAAAGATTTTGAAATTCACCAAGACACTGAAAAGTTAATAAAAAAAATAGTATCCAGTGGTGAAATTAAGTCCTTATCAGTTGAAAGAATCTATTCTGAGATATTAAAAGGCTTAGAAGAAAAACATTCCGATAAAATGTTTTTATCTTTTGAAACCAGCGGTGTTTTAAAAGAAATTTTTCCAGAATTTAATTATTCAAGTATTCCTTTTCATGCTTTGTTAAAAGCCCTTAGAAATACCTCTAATTCCATTAAGGCTGAATCTAAATTTTTAATGATTTTGGTTCTTCCTTCACTTTTAGATATAGAAATAGAAAGTAACAACGAATATTATTTAGATTTTTTTAGATTACCAAGAAATGCCAAAAATCTTTTTAAAAGTATTAAGTCTGAAGCTATAAATCTTGAAAATTTTTTATCTCTTTCTTTAGAAAATAAATTAGATTGCTTATATCGATTAGATTTTTTTAGACGTCCTGATATTACTATGGAAATTTTAGATATGCTCATCTTCTTGATATTAGCACGCTCCAAACCAATCCCATCAAGCCATTCAATAGAGCGTGAAGAAAATTTAGCATATAAGAAGAATGTAATTAAAAAGATTGAATTAGTGAAGAATTTAATTTTATCGTTCAAGAAAGAATTAAGCCTAATAAGAAGTACAACAGACCCATTAAAATCTGTGGAAAAAATTAAAGAGTTAATTTACCAAGAAAGACTCGCTATTCTTAAAAAATTAGTCAGTAATTAAATCACTTAATTGAGAAATTTTTTTATCAATAAATTTTGGATCTTCTTTATGATTAGAAAGCCATATTGTAAATAATCCAAATTTATGAGCTGTTTCAAGATTTTCTTTTATATCATCAACAAAATAAGCTTTTTTAATTTTATATTTATTGAGAAAAAGCTCCATTGAAATTTTGCTTGGCTTTGGTTTAAAATTTGCATCTTCTATACTAAAGATACTATCAAAGTAATCTTCAATATCACATTTTTTAAGTATCGTTTTAGTATAATTATTAGGGGCATTTGTATAAAGAATTTTTGGAGCTTTTATTGAATCTAATGTATTTTTTAAGTTTGGCATAGGTACAACTAGTTCCTCAAGATTATCAACTTTATGCGTTTCTTCTAAAAATTTATTTGGATTTATTTTGTGATATTTAATTAGGCCCTCTAAAGTAGCTCCATATTGATCCCAATATTTTTGTCTTAATTGATCAGCATCATCAAGATTAATTTTTAATTCCTTACTAATATAATGATTGATTTTTTGATTAATTACGGGAAATATTTTTTGTTCTGCATTATGTAATGTATTATCAAGATCAAATATCCATGTATGTTCCAAATTACTCGTCCTTAATAAGTGTTCCAACACCTTGATCAGTTAAGATTTCTAGCAATAATGCATGTTCAACTCTCCCATCGATAATATGAACAGAGTTTACTTTATGTTTAGCAGCATGAACAGCAGAATTAATTTTAGGGAGCATACCATCTGAGATAGTCCCATCACTTATAAGCTTTTCAATTTCATTTGGAACTAATCCCGTTATTAGTTTTTTATTTTTATCTAAAACACCTGTTGTATTTGTCATCAGTACTAATTTTTCAGCAGTTAAAATTTCTGCAAATTTTGAAGCTACAACATCAGCGTTGATATTGTAAGTTTTGTTATTACCATCTATTCCTATCGGTGCAATAATTGGTATTATTCCATCTTCTTTTAGATGTTTCATAAATGATGAATCAATACCTATTATTTCTCCAACATAACCAAGATCGTTAGATTTTTCTTTAGCTTCTAATTTTTTAGCTTGAATAATGCTTAAAGTTTTCTCATTTCTATAGCTTTTAGCATCTCCTCCATTGTCTCTTACAAGATCTATAATTTGTTGATTGACTTCATTTAAGACATTAATAACTATTTCTAATGTTTTTTTATTTGTAACTCTAATACCTTCTTGAAAAATAGGTTTTTCACCTGATTTGGCTAATGATTCGTTAATTTGGGGTCCACCACCATGAATGACAACTGGATTCATTCCAACTAATTTTAACAACACTAGATCTTTAGCAAATGATTGTTTTAAACGCTTATCAATCATTGCATTACCTCCAAATTTAATAATTATTGTTTTCCCAAAAAATTCTTTTATGTATGGTAATGCTTCACTTAGTACTTTTGATTTTTCATTTGGAGTCATTTTTTATAGCCCTTTGGTAAAGTATTTTGAGTTTCGTTCAGTGGCATAGATTTTTTTTCTTGCATTAGGCATAAATTTTTTATCTGTTAACTTAAAATTATTTTCAATAAACCAATGTTCAGATTGCGTAGTTAGAATAAATAATTCTTTTATATTTAATTCTAAAGCTTTTTTCTCACAAAATTTCAGTAACTTTTTTCCGTAACCAAGATTTTGATATTTATCATGAATTGCAAAGCATGCCACTTCAAGTAAATTAGAATATTGGTATAGCGCAACAGTTCCAATTATATTATGGTCGTGCTCAATGACATAAAATGAACTTATATCCTTGTGCACTCTATCAGCAAGTATCCCTTTTTTTTCTAATGGACTAATAATATTTCTAATTTGATTTATATCTACTTCCCTGGCACTTCTTATATTCTCGAGAGAATATTCCGTAAGAATTGTTCCTGAACCTTTGTCTGTAAAAATTTCCTCAATTATGGATCCATCGATATTTCTATTTATTAAGTGTACTTTCTCAATTTTATTATTAATTGCATACAAGCTACTTTTGAGAATATTAAAATCATTGTAGGAAATAAAAGGAGCGTTTTTTGGATTTTCAATATGCTCAATTAATCGTTTAGCTTTGTTAAAAGTTAATTCTGGGATTAATTCACCTTGTAAGTTCAGGATACCATTTGAATTAACGTAATAAATTAATTTTTCAGCTCTAACAGATTGGGCAACATGGGCTGCTGTTTGTTCGTAAGATAAATTGAATACATCTCCAATTGGCGAATAACCCAGTGGTGAAATAACAATAATTTCTTTATTAGTTAGCTTATTAAATATTGCTTCAGAATCAATTTTTCTGATTTGGCCAGTAAATTCCATATCAGTGCCATCAATAACTCCAATTGGACGTGCAGTAATAAAATTTCCACTAGATACTTTAATATTGGCTTTCAAGAGAGGAGAATCTAAAAATCCTGAAGAAAGCACAGCTTCAATTTTTGTTTTTATCATTCCATTAACTTCTAATATTTCTTTTAAAACCTCTTTTTTAGTAACTCTTAAATTTCTAATTAATTTAGAACTAATATTTTTGTCCTTTAATTTTTTATTAATTTGTGGCCTAACTCCATAAACTAAAATAATATTTATGTTCATAGAATGCATTAGATTAATATCGTGAGCTATAGAATTAAATTGTTCATCATTTATTATCTCGCCCCCAATGCCTATTACAAAAGTTTTAGAATTGAATTGGTTGATAAACTTTGCCGATTGTCTAAAACTTTGTATAAAGTCGATTGGTTTATTGATTGAAAAATTTTTATCAAAAAATACTGATGGAGATACATTAAAGGATACTGATAGCCTTTCAAGTAAAGTAAAGTTGATATTTAATTCACCTCTTTCAATTCTTGACAAATTTCCGGGATCTAAATTAGTAGTTTTCGCAAGAGCTGAGAGCGTCATCCCTTTTTCTTGCCTTAGTTTTCTGATGATTTGACCTGGATTCATATTGTTAATAATACATATTTAATTAATTATTTAAATATTGTAACTCAAAAATATGTATTTTATACAATATCTCCATATTTATATTGTAAAATAGATAAAATAGAAATAGGTGCAGTTTCAGTACGAAGGATTCTTGGACCTATTTGTATAGATAAGAAACCCTTTTTAATCGCTAATTCTAATTCTTTTTTTGTGAAATCACCTTCTGGCCCAATTAAAACAATTATTTCTTGTTTTGTGTTGATAAATTCAATGTCATTGAGGTTTTTTTTAGCATCAGGACTTAAAATAATTTTTAAATTTCCCTTAAAGACTCTATTTTTTTCTAGATAACTAGATAAATCTTGAGGCGAGTGAATAAGAGGTATTTTAGCCCTACCACACTGTTCGCATGCAGATATAGAAATTTGACGCCAGCGCATAAGTTTTTTCTCAGTTTTATTATCTTTGATTTTAATAATACTTCTATCACATATGACAGGCTGAATTTCACTAATTCCTAATTCAGTTGTTTTTTGTATAATCCAATCCATTTTGTCATTTGATGTCAAGGCTTGTAAAAGTCTAATTTTTAAATTGGATTCTTTATTAATTACTTTTTTTGAAATTATCAATACTTCAATTTGATTTTTTTTTAAATTAATGATTTTTCCTTGATAATCTGAGCCATCTCCATTAAATAAAATTATTTGATCATTTATTTTTACTCGCATGACCTTTAGTGCATGATGTGAGGAAAGGTTATCCATAAATAGACTTTCATTAATATTTATGGTGTTTGGATGGTAAAATCTATGCATATTAATAACTTTATAATTTAATTAAATAATTTTAATCATACAGAATGGAGAAAATAATTGGTTAGTTTAAGTCCACCATTATGTGATTTTGGATGGAAAGCAAAAACTTTTAATTTGTTAGGTGTTGATAATAAATTATGGGATCTGGAAGAAGCAAAGGGCGAAAATGGCCTTTTATTAATGTTTATTTGTAATCATTGCCCTTATGTTAAAGCCATTTTACCTAGATTAGTTAATGACTTAAAAGATTTAAAGAAATATGGTATCAATTCAATCGCAATTTCAAGTAATGATGTTTTAAATTATCCTGAAGATTCATTTGAAGAAATGAGAAAAATATCAGATAAATTTAATTTTAGTTTTCCTTATGTGTTTGATGAATCTCAATCAGTTGCAAAATTATACAACGCAATTTGTACCCCAGATTTTTTTGGATTTAACAGAGAATTAGAATTACAGTATCGTGGTCGGTTTGATTCAACCGGAAGAGCTGAGAAAGCACCTATCGAAAATAAAAAAGATTTATACGATGCTATGAAATTAATTTCTAGTACTCAAAAAGGTCCAGAAATGCAATTTTCAAGTATAGGTTGCTCACTAAAATGGAAAGAAAGCAACCAGAATTAAATTATAGATATCTTGATTGAATTGCTACTTTAGGGAATAATTCTAGATTCAATATAATATATGTTACTTAAAGCCTAATTGGCTATAAAGAAATTAATTGGGAGAGTAAACAATGGCTACAAGACAAGATTTAGCAAATGCAATCCGAGCTTTATCAATGGATGCAGTTCAAAAGGCAAATTCTGGGCACCCCGGAGCTCCAATGGGGATGGCTGAAATTGGAGAGGTTCTATGGAATCATCATTTAAATCATAATCCAAATAATCCAAATTGGGCTAACCGCGACCGTTTTATTCTTTCCAATGGTCATGGCTCAATGCTAATTTATTCGTTGCTTCATTTAACAGGTTACGATCTTCCAATGAAAGAAATTGAAAGTTTTAGACAGTTACATTCTAAGTGTGCAGGACATCCAGAATATGGGTATGCACCAGGTGTCGAAACCACAACAGGACCTCTAGGTCAAGGTATTAGTAATGCAGTTGGTTTCGCGATGGCTGAAAAACTTCTTGCAAATCAATTTAATAAACCTGGACATGATATTGTTGATCATCATACTTATGTTTTTCTAGGTGATGGCTGTTTAATGGAAGGTGTTTCTCATGAAGCCTGTGCTCTAGCTGGGACTTGGGGACTTGGAAAACTTATTGCTTTTTGGGATGATAACGGAATTTCTATTGATGGGCATATAGAGGGTTGGTATACAGACGATACTGCAAAAAGATTTGAATCGTATGGTTGGCACGCCATTAGAGATGTTGATGGTCACGATCCTGATGCAGTTGAGAAAGCTATTCAAGAAGCAAAAAAAATAACAGACAAACCAACAATGATCTGTTGTAAAACTATTATTGGTAAAGGATCACCAAATAAATCTGGATCACATGACTGTCATGGAGCCGCACTTGGGGAAGATGAAGTTGCTTTAGTCAGAAAAGAAATTGGATGGGAACATCCAGCATTTGTTATACCTCAAGATATTTATGATGGTTGGAATCAAAAAGATAAAGGACAAGCTAAGGAGGATGCATGGAATTCAAAATTTGATGAATATGCAAAAGAATTTCCTGATTTAGCTGCTGAATTAAAAAGAAGAATGAATAATGAACTTCCAAGTAATTGGAAAAAACTTTCAGAAAAATTAATCAAAGATGCTGATGCAAATGGCGAAAAAATGGCAACCAGAAAGGCTTCCCAAAATGCAATAACTGCCTTAGCAGAATTATTACCAGAATTTGTTGGAGGTTCAGCAGATTTGACTGGGTCAAATCTAACCAGTTGTCCAAGTTTCGAGCATGTAAGTGGTAAAAAACCAGGAAACTATATATCTTACGGTGTTCGTGAATTTGGTATGGCTGCAGTAATGAATGGAATGGCTCTTCATGGAGGTATTTTACCTTTTGGAGGCACTTTCCATATGTTCACAGACTATATGAGAAATGGTATGAGAATGGCTGCATTAATGAAACAAAGAGTTGTATATGTATTAACTCACGATTCAATCGGTCAGGGTGAAGATGGTCCAACTCATCAACCAATTGAAACAACTGCTGGATTACGCTACATTCCGAGAATGGAAGTTTGGCGTCCTTGTGATGCAACTGAGGTTTCTACAGCTTGGGTTGCAGCTGTTGAGAATTTAGAAAATCCAACAAGTTTAATATTTAGCCGACAGGGTACAAGCTTTATATCTAGATCAGAAGCTCAAATAGCAGATATCCGTAAAGGTGGCTACGTCTTATCAGATTCTGATGGAAAAGCAGATGTGATATTAATTGCAACAGGTTCAGAAGTAGCTTTAGCTATGGATGCACAAACAGCTTTAAAAGAATCTGGTGTCAATGCTAGAGTTGTATCAATGCCTTGCACACATGCTTTTGATCGACAGGAGAAAAAATTTCAAGATAGTGTTCTTACTCCAGGGGTTAAAAGGGTTTCAATTGAGGCTGGCGTAACTGATTTTTGGAAAAAATATATCGGATTAGATGGAGCATCTGTAGGAATTAATACTTATGGTGAGTCAGCTCCAGGCGGAGATCTTTTCAAACATTTTGGTTTTACTGTTGAAAATGTAATTAAAACAGTAAAATCAATTCTGTAATTGATTTTTCTGGTTTAAAATAAGGCATCTTGAATTTAAGATGCCTTATTATTTTGTAAGGATAATTTATGCCAATTAACGTTGCTATCTCAGGATTTGGAAGAATTGGAAGGCTTGTTCTGAGAGCGCTCTACGAAACAAAAAGAAAAGATATTAAAATAGTAGCTATCAATTGCAGTCGAGGTGATATTGATCGACATGCACATTTAATCAAATTTGATACAGCACATGGACGATTTAATGCTGAAGTATCAACATCAAAAGATTCTTTTATTATTGATGGAGACAAAATAAAGTATTTAAATACTAGAAACCCAGATGAGCTTTTATGGAAAGAATATAATGTTGATATCGTTTTAGAGTGCACAGGTGCCTATAGAGGAAAAGCATCTAGTTATTTCCACATAGATAATGGAGCTAAAAAAGTCTTAATTTCTGCGCCAGGGGAAACAGATATTGATGCAACAATTGTATATGGTGTTAATCATGATATTTTAAAATCTTCAGATTTAGTTGTTTCAAATTCATCATGTACTACAAATGGACTTGCTCCTATTGTTAAAGTGATACAGGATAATATAGGAATTCAATCTGGTTTAATGAACACAATTCATTCTTATACTAATGATCAAGCATTATTAGATAATATGCATAATGATATTCGACGAGCCAGAGCAGCAGCAGCATCAATGATTCCATCGAAAACTGGAGCAGCAGCATCAATAGGACTAGTAATTCCAGAGCTTGCAGGAAAATTAGATGGTATTGCAATTCGTGTCCCAACAACGAATGTTTCTTTAGTAGATTTAACATTTAAAGCATCAAAGAAGACTAATAAAGAAGAAATTAATAAAATAATGCGAGATGCATCACAAGGAAGTTTGAAAGATATTTTAGTCTACAATGAAGAATCATTAGTGTCTGTTGATTTTAATCATACAACTGCTTCAAGTTATTTTGACTCTACTCTTACTAAAGTTAACGCTGACGGAGATTTAATTAAAGTATTTGGTTGGTATGATAACGAGTGGGGATTTAGCTGTCGTATGCTTGATACCGCAGTTGCCATGATGAACAAAAAGTAAATTACTTTGAATATGAATCGCATTAGTGATTTTAATCTAAAAAATAAAAAAGTTTTAATAAGAGCTGATTTAAATGTTCCAATTAAATCGGGAATCATTACTTCAACTAATAGAATTCAAGCATCACTTCCGACAATTCTTTATGCTATGAATGAAGGGGCAAAAGTAATGGTAACCTCTCATTTAGGACGACCAGATGAAGGCCAATTTTCTATTGAAAATTCTTTAGAGCCAGTTGCCAAAAACTTAAGCCAACAATTAAATCAAGAGGTGCCATTAATAAAGAATTGGGTTTCTGGTTCCTTTAATGTAGATTCAGGTAGTTTAGTAGTTCTGGAAAATTGCAGATTTAATAAAGGTGAATCTGCTAATAATGATGATTTATCCAAAAAATATGCTGCATTAGCAGATATATTTGTGATGGATGCTTTTGGGAGTGCTCATAGAAAACAATCATCAACATATGGAGTTGCAGAATATTGTTCTGAAACGTGTGCTGGAAAATTATTTTTAAGTGAATTATCTGCTCTTAAAAAGATTATTTTAGAACCAAAGCCTCCAATGTTGGCAATAGTAGGTGGAAGTAAGGTTTCAACAAAACTTAATATTATAGATAAATTATCTGATCAAGTTGATCAGTTAGTTTTGGGAGGCGGAATCGCAAATACTTTTTTAAAGGCACAAGGATTTAATATTGGAAATTCATTACATGATGAAGAGTTTATTCCATCAGCAAAAAAGATTATAAAAAAACTTGAAGGCCGTGATGCATCATTACCAGAGGTTATCGATGTAGTTTGTGGTAAGAAATTAAACGAGTATGAGGATGCTGTTATTAAAAATATTAATGATTTAGAAGCTGATGATATGATTTTTGATCTTGGTCCAAAATCCATGAGGGAAATATCATTAAGAATTAATAAAGCAAAAACAATTTTATGGAATGGACCAATAGGTGTATTTGAATATGAACAATTTTCAAAAGGTACTGAGGTATTAGCCAATACAATTGCAAATTCATCTGCATTTTCACTAGCAGGAGGAGGAGATACTATCGCAGCTATTGAAGTTTTTGGTATAGAAAAAGATATTTCTTATATTTCTACAGCTGGAGGTGCTTTTTTAGAATATATTGAAGGTAAAAAATTACCTGCAATAGAAATTTTAGAAAAAAGAGCAAAAAATTGAACGGATTAATACATTCACAACTTAAAAGTCTTGAATTACTAAATCAGGGAAAGGTACGAGATATTTATAATATCAATGATGACAAGATGTTAATAGTTACAACAGATCGTATATCAGCATTTGATGTAATTATGAAACAAGCAATACCATTAAAAGGACAAGTCTTAACTCAAATGGCCAATTTTTGGTTTAAAAAAATAGATAAAATTGTTCCTAATCATTTAACACATGAGGACCCTTTAAATTTTGTTCACAAAGAAGATTCTAATAAAGTAAAAAACCGAGCAATAGTAGTTAGGAAATTAAATCCTATACCTGTTGAAGCAATTATAAGAGGTTATTTAATAGGAAGTGGTTGGAAGGATTACCAAATGAACCAGTCAGTCTGTGGAATTAATTTACCTCAAGGCCTTAAATTAGCAGAGCAACTTCTTGAACCGATTTTTACTCCATCAAATAAAGCAAAAGTAGGCGATAAGGATGAAAATATTTCAATAAAAGAATGTCAAAGTCTAATAGGTAAAAATATTACTGAACAAATAGCTAAAATAAGTAAAGAAATTTATAAATACGCGTTTAATTATGCATACCAAAAAGATATTATTATTGCTGATACTAAATTTGAATTCGGTCTTGATAACTCAGGAAAAATTTACATTATTGATGAGGTTCTAACCCCAGATTCTTCAAGATTTTGGCCTATGGATTCTTATCAAACTGGAATTTCACCACCAAGTTTTGATAAGCAATTTGTTAGAGATTGGCTTGAAAGTATTGATTGGAATAAGTCACCACCACCTCCAGATCTACCTATTGAAATTATTGAAAAGACAAGTCAAAAATATCAAGAAGTTTTGACTAAATTAACTGGAGAAAAAGTAAATAATTAAAAACCCTCGTTTAAATGGAGGGTTTTTAATTTAATAGTTTATAAAATTGGTACAATCAACAATGCAACAATATTAATAATCTTAATTAATGGATTAATTGCTGGACCCGCGGTATCTTTATATGGGTCTCCTACAGTGTCACCAGTTACTGAAGCTTTATGAGCTTCAGATCCTTTTCCACCATGATTCCCGTCTTCAATATGCTTCTTAGCATTATCCCAAGCACCGCCACCCGTACACATTGAAATTGCTACAAAAAGGCCAGTAATAATTGTACCCATTAACAAACCACCTAATGCTTGTGGACCTAAGAAATACCCAACTAAAACCGGAACTGCTACTGGTAAAATTGAAGGTATAACCATTTCTTTAATAGCTGATGCCGTCAATAAATCAACTGCTTTGGCATAATCAGGTTTTCCTTTTCCAGTCATAATTCCTTTTATTGTTTTAAATTGACGTCTAACTTCTTCAACAACAGAGGCTGCTGCTCTGCCAACTGCTTCCATTGCCATTGCAGCAAATAGGAATGGGATTAAACCACCTATAAAGAGTCCGATAATTACCATTGGCTCACTTAGGTTAAAGGAAATACTGTGCCCATATTCTGTTAATTTATGTGTGTAATCTGCAAATAGAACTAAAGCAGCTAAACCTGCTGAGCCAATCGCATAACCTTTAGTTACTGCTTTGGTTGTGTTACCAACTGCATCAAGTGGGTCTGTTATATTTCGAACTTTTTGAGGAAGACCTGCCATTTCAGCAATACCACCAGCATTATCAGTAATTGGACCATAGGCATCAAGAGCAACAATAATACCAGCCATACTCAACATTGATGTTGCTGCAATCGCAATACCATAAAGACCAGCGAGATCATATGAAAAATAAATTGCTGCGCAAACTGATAAAACCGGAAGCGCTGTTGATTTCATTGATATACCAATACCAGCAATAATATTTGTTGCATGGCCAGTTTCGGAGGCTTTAGCTACATGTTGAACTGGTTTATATTCTGTCCCAGTGTAATATTCTGTAATCCAAACTAAGAGAGCAGTAAGAATAAGTCCAACTGCTGCAGATCCAAATAAATTTAGCGCGGAAGCTGAACTACCATCTGTAAATGTTATACCTTGAGGAAACATATCAATACTTACGTAATAAAATGCAACTGCTGAAAGAATGCCTGCAACTGCAAGCCCTCTATATAGAGCTGGCATTACATTGGACATTTTAGCGTTAGCTCTTACAAAAAAACATCCAATAATGGATGCTACTATTGAAACAGCTCCAAGCATTAATGGATATAAAATACCGCTTGTAGCATTGCTAACCATAAGCGCACCTAATACCATTGTTGCTATAATTGTTACAGCATAGGTTTCAAATAAATCAGCAGCCATACCAGCGCAATCCCCAACATTATCACCAACGTTGTCTGCAATCACTGCTGGGTTTCTCGGATCATCTTCAGGGATACCAGCTTCCACTTTTCCTACTAAATCAGCGCCTACATCTGCCCCTTTTGTAAAAATACCTCCACCTAATCTTGCAAAAATTGAAATAAGTGAGGAACCAAATGCCAAACCAATAAGAGGATTTAAATCTTTTGTTGATATTAAAGAGTCTCCTCCAAGGTAAGCATAAAAGCCAGCAACACCTAAAAGACCTAAACCTACAACAAGCATGCCTGTGATTGCACCACCTTTAAAGGCAACATCAAATGCTTGAGGTAAACCTTTTGTGGCAGCTTGAGCAGTCTTTACATTTGCCCTAACTGAAACATTCATGCCGATAAATCCACAGAGCCCAGATAACAAAGCACCAATTACAAAACCAATTGCAGTATTACAATCAATAAAATAATATATAAGAGCAGTAAGGATAATTCCAACTATACTAATGGTCTTATATTGTCTTGCGAGGTAAGCTGATGCGCCATTTTGAATTGCTCCAGCAATTTCTTTCATTTTGGGATTTCCAGCAGGTAAACCAACTATCCATTTTGACATTAACCCACCATAAAGTACGGCAAGTATTCCTGCACTTATTGCAATATTAATTACTGACATTACTTCCTCCAAATATTGGTTTCTGTTTAGTCTTGAATAAGACTTAAAAAATAAAAGCGTAATTATCACACTTTTTAATCTAACTCACAATCTATAAGTTTAAATTTATGTATTTTAAATCTAAAAATCACATAATTAACATTAATAAGCCTATAACTATTAACAAGATACAGAAGAGTTTATTAATAAGTTTTTCTGGAATTTTTAAAAGCCATCCCGCTGAAATCTTTACAAATATTAAACTAGGAATAGTAAGAAATAATATAGCTGGTATATAAATGAATCCAAATAAGGATTCATTGGAATTATTTGTAAAGGTAGCACTTATAAAAATAGCTATAGAGGCACCTAAACCAATAAAAAATCCTAAAACACTTGAAGTACCAATAGCTAATTTAGAAGGAATATTTTTTTTTATCAAGTAAGGTACGTATAAAGTAGCACCTCCAATTCCAACTAAACCAGAGATAATTGAAAAAAAGAAAGCAATTAAGTTAGAAACGAATTGGTTAGGCATAGGTGATCTTATCAAATTAGATTTGTGATTAAATAACTTATAAGCAATAAAGAAAGTATAGATAATAAAAAAATTTTTAAGAGAAGTACCAGGAATAAATTTAATTATAAAGCCAATAATAAGTGCACCTAGAATTAATCCATATATAAACTTATCGATAATTTTATAGTCAATATTTTTATTTTTGTTATGAGCATAAAATGCCATTGCTCCAGTTAAAACCATTGATGCAAGAGAAGTGCTTATTGCGTAAAGAATAGCTTCTTCTAATAACATTCCAGAAAATAATATTAATGAATAGGTAACAACAGGTACAATTATTAAACCTCCCCCAAGCCCAAAAAGGCCAGCAGCTATGCCAATAAAGATTCCTGATAAAATAAAGATGATTAGCTCAATCATTATTTTTCTTTAAATAATTTTTTAAGATAAATTTTAAGAGGAGAATTTTTTATTTCAGTAGATAGTTTTTTCATGCTATCAATAGATGATATTGATTTTTTATCTTTTTTTTCGTAAGCATCAGGATTTTGAATAGCAATTTTAACTTTAATTTTTTTAAATTCTAAAGAATTATTATTTAACTTTTTAAGAATAGAGGATGAAGAAAGTTTAAGTTTATGAGCAATTATATTATTTGTCGTTTCGACAATAATTGTTTCTCCAATTCTGTTCTTAACTTTTACGTTTAAACGAATTTCTTTAGGTATAATTTTTATAAGTTTTTCTTGTAGGTCTTCTAATTCAATTTTTTTTTGTTCGTATTTATAAAAAACTTTACCTTGGAATAACTTTTTTATCGGTTCCATACTATATAATGCTACAGTAAATTTTATTAAACAGATTAAACCTTTTAATGAAAATAATTTTTATTGGTAAAAATACAGCTAAACCAAAAAGTATAAGTCTTACTTTTGTGATTCTTATATTGTTGGTTTTATTATCGTTAAATATTTATTTATTTAATTATTTAATTGAACAAAGAAGTTCAAGAAATATTATACATTTAGATGATTTTGAATTAACTGCTGATAGTATGAATTATAGGCAAAATTTAGATGTTTACGTTGAGCAAATTGGAGAATTACATTCTAGAATTCTTGGAATTGACCAACAAACAGATCGTTTACAAGACGTAATGAGAAAACAAATTTTAGGAAAAGAAAGATTACCAAAATTAAAGAAAGAAAATAAATTAAAAGGTGAGGGAGGGCCATTTATTGAAAAACCTACTACTCATAAAAATATTCAAAAAAGTTTAGGAATATTAATGACTAATATTCAAGTAAGAGAAGATATTTATAATAAAATGGAAGCAATGTTATTGAAACAATCTGTTCTCAAAGAAACACTACCAACTTTATATCCAGTTGATCTACCTTATCAATCTTCTTCATATGGATGGCGAATGGATCCATTTTTAGGAAAAAGAGCATTTCACGAAGGAGTTGATTTTAGTGCCGCAGAAGGTGAGCCTATTTATGCAACAGCTGGAGGAATAGTAGAAAGAGCTCAAAAATGGGGAAGGTATGGCAATTTAATAACTATCAAGCATGGCGGAGGTTTAGAAACAAGATATGCCCATCTTTCTAAAATATTAGTTAAAAAAGGCCAAATTGTTAATAAAGAGGAGTTAATTGGTCTTGTAGGAAATACTGGACGCTCTACAGGTCCCCATTTACATTATGAAATAAGATTAAATGACCATTCTTTAGATCCAAAACAATATCTTAAAAGATAGAACAAATTATGTTTAAAAAAATGCTAAATACTTTTTTTGGTAGTCGAAATGATAGATTATTAAATGAATACGCTAAAAAAGTAACTCTTATTAATGAGCTAGAACCAAAAATGAAAAAACTTAAAGATAGTGACTTTAAGGTTAAAACTAACGAATTTAAAAATCGGGTTAAATCAGGAGAGAATCTAGAAGATTTAGTTGTGGAAGTATTTGCTTATGTTCGTGAAGCAAGCCTGAGAACTCTTGGCATGAGACATTTTGATGTTCAATTAATGGGCGGAATGGCTCTTAATGATGGAAAAATATCAGAAATGAGGACGGGTGAAGGTAAAACTCTCGTAGCTACTTTAGCAGTATATTTAAATTCACTTAAAGAAGAAGGAGTTCATGTTGTTACAGTTAATGATTATTTAGCAAAAAGAGATGCTGAATGGATGGGGAAATTATACAGATTTCTTGGTTTATCAGTGGGCGTTAATCTATCGAGAATGGATCCAAGTGACAAAAAGATAGCTTATGCCGCCGATATTACTTATGGAACAAATAATGAATTTGGTTTTGATTACCTTAGAGATAACATGGTTTATTCAAAAGAAGAGCGGGTTCAAAGGCCATTAAGTTATGCAGTGGTCGATGAAGTTGATTCAATTTTAATCGATGAGGCAAGAACACCTCTAGTTATATCAGGTCAATCTGATGATAATATTGATTTATATTCAAAAATTAATAAAATTGTGCCACAACTCAAAAGACAAGAGAAAGAAGATTCAAAAGGAGATTTTTGGGTAGATGAAAAAGCAAGTCAAGTTATTTTATCAGACATGGGGCATGAAAATACCGAGCATATTTTAGTAAAATTAGGAGTGCTGCAAAAAGGTTCTAATCTTTATGATCCTTCTAATATAAATTTGATCCATCACGTTAATTCTGCACTTAAAGCACATTATATTTTTATCAAAGATAAAGAATATGTTGTAAAAGATAATGCAATTACAATTATTGATGAATTTACAGGAAGAATGATGCCCGGTAGAAGATGGTCAGATGGCCTTCATCAAGCCATTGAGGCAAAAGAAGGTGTAGAAATACAAAAAGAGAACCAAACTCTTGCAAGTATTACTTTTCAAAATTACTTTAGAATGTACAATAAACTTTCGGGTATGACAGGAACTGCGGATACTGAAGCGGAAGAATTTAATCAAATTTATAATTTAGAAACAGTAATTATTCCTCCACATCGCCCAACAATAAGAATTGATCAAGGTGACAAAATATATCGAACAAATGCCGAAAGATATAAAGCTGTTATAGATGATATTAAAAATTGCCATAAAAAATCCCAACCAGTATTAGTTGGAACTACATCAATCGAAAATTCTGAATTTATTTCTAATATTCTTAATAAGGAAAATTTAAATCATCAAGTATTAAATGCAAAACAGCATGAAAAAGAAGCACATATAGTAACTCAAGCAGGGCAACCTGGGATGATAACTATTGCAACAAATATGGCTGGTAGAGGAACAGATATTGTTTTAGGTGGAAATATTCAACCTGAAATTGAAAAGCTTAATAAAGAAAAACAAAATAAAAAAATTAAAGATTTAGAAGATAGTTGGAAAACAATGCATCAACAGGTGATTAAGGCAGGTGGTCTTCATATAATTGGAACAGAAAGACATGAGTCAAGAAGAATCGACAACCAGTTAAGAGGAAGGTCTGGACGTCAAGGAGACCCAGGATCAAGTTCGTTTTATTTATCTTTGGATGACTCATTACTAAGACTTTTTGGTGGTGATCGTGTGGCATCAATTATGGATAAGCTAAAACTTCCAGAAGGGGAAGCAATAGAACATTCAATGGTAACAAGATCGGTTGAAAGCGCCCAAAGAAAAGTTGAAGCTAGAAATTTTGATAGTCGAAAACAATTACTTGAGTTTGATGATGTGCCTAATAATCAAAGAAAAGTTATCTATGAGCAACGAAACGATATTATAGATAGCTCTAATATTCAACAAAGTGTTGATCAGATCAGAGAAGACGTTATTGTTTCTACAGTATATGAGTATATTCCTCCAGAAAGTATCGAAGAAATGTGGGATATTAAAGCATTAGAAAAAAGACTAAAAGCAGATTATACAATTGAAATCAATATAAAATCATGGCTTAAAAAAGAACCAAATATAGCAATTGAAGAAATTGCTAACAGGATCAAAGAACAAGCTAACAAAAATTATAGATTAAAAGAAAGTCAAGCTGGTGAAGAGGTTATGCATCATTTTGAAAGATCAGTTATTTTACAAATCATTGATCAAAATTGGCGAGCACACTTATCTGCATTAGATCAGTTAAGACAAGGAATTGGGTTAAGAGCTTATGGTCAAAAAGATCCAAAACAGGAATTTAAAAAAGAAGCATTTGGATTATTTGAACAGTTATTAGAGAAAATAAAGTTTGAGATAACAAGAGTTTTAATGCTTGTTCAAGTAAAAAATGAAGAACAAGTAAATGAGATTGACAAGAAAAATGAAGATAAAGTACAAGCTGCTCAATCTCAAAATGAATCAAAAAAAATTTCTAGAAATGAACTTTGTCCATGCGGAAGTAAAAAGAAATATAAGCATTGTTGTGGCAAACTAGTTTAATGAAAAAAGAAGCTAATGAAGATTTATCACCTTGTATTGGTATCTGTCAATATAATGATAAAGAGTTATGCCAGGGCTGTTTTAGAACATCAAAAGAAATTACAGAGTGGTTTAACCTATCTGAAAAAGAAAAAAGGAAGGTTATTGATTTATTACCTATGAGAATGGAAGAATTAACTTAATTTAAAGATAGTTTATTTTTATATTCACACAATTTTTCAATTATACAATTATTACAATTTGGGCTTTGTGCTTTACAAATATATCTTCCATGGAGAATCAACAAATGGTGAGCATCTACTAAGAATTCATCTGGTATTAATTTTGTAAGCTTTAGTTCCACCTCTAAAGGTGTTTTTCCAGGAGCGAGTTTAATTCTGTTTGAAAGTCTAAAAATATGTGTGTCAACTGCAATAACTGGCTCTTTATAAATTGTATTTAATATAACATTAGCAGTTTTTCTTCCAACTCCTGGTAGGCTCTCCAGAGCTTCTCTTTCTCTAGGGATTTCACCAGAGTATTTTTGAGAAATTATCTTACTAGTTTTAAGTATATTTTTAGCTTTATTTCGAAAAAGACCTATATTTTTAATTAATGATTCAATTTTTTTAATTGATAGTGAGCTAATTTTTTCAGGAGTATTTGCTATTTTAAATAAATCACTAGTAGCTTTATTTACTGAAATATCAGTAGCTTGAGCTGATAATATTACAGCTATTAGAAGTTCAAATGAGCTATCATATTTTAATTCAGTAGTAGGATTAGGTATATTTTTTTTAAGAAGAGAGAAAATTTTCCTTCTTTTATCAATGTTCATTTTTGTTCTTTTTGATCTATCCAGTTAAATAAGGCAATTAAAAGTGCAAGACCTAGAAAAGCACCTGGAGGAAGAATTGCTAAAAGAAAACCACTATATTGATCAAAGAAATTAATGCCTATCCCACTAAATGATTGTCCGAATACTAAATCAAAATTGGAAAATAAAGTACCTTGACCTAAAAACTCTCTCATGCCACCTAATATTATCAAGACTAAACATAGGCCCAAACCCATAAATAAACCATCATAAAAAGACGGTAATGTCGGATTTTTTGATGCAAATGACTCTACTCTTGCTAATACAATACAATTTGTAACAATGAGTGGTATAAATATACCTAGGGCTTTATAGAGAGGTTCAGCGAAAGCATGAATAGATAAATCGACTACAGTCACTAATGCTGCAATAACCAAAATAAAAATAGGAACTCTTACTTCATCTGGAACAAATTTTCGAATAGGAGAGATTGAGCTATTTGCGATAATCATTACAAACATGGTTGCTAAGCCAAGACTTAAACCATTGATAATGCTTGTGGTAATTGCCAGTGTTGGACAAAGTCCCAACAACTGTATCGTCCCAGGGTTTTGTTTCCATAATCCATCAATTAATGCTTCTTTAAACATCTAAACCCATTTCCAATTTATTTTTTTTAAAAAAATTAAGTGCTTCATTTATCGCCTTAACAACTGCTCTAGCTGTAATTGTAGCACCTGAAATATAATCGAACTTTCCTTGATCTTTTTTAACTGCCCATTCGATTTCTGGAGTATTTTTTAATGATGAATAAGTAAAAATATCAATCCAATCACTTTTATTATAATCAATAAAATCACCAAGACCAGGGGTTTCTTTATGTTTGATTACTCTTGTACCTAAAATATTCCCATTTTTATCAATCCCTACTAAAATTTTTATTTCACCGCTATAACCATCAGGAGCTCGTGTTTCTAATATAACAGCTGTTATTTTGTTATCTTTTTTTGCGATAAATCCTTTTATATTTTTTTTATTTTTTAAATTTATGTTGGGTTTTATTTGAATAAAAGTGTTTATTAAATCATTATCATAAAAATCTTTTGAAACAACTTGTAAAAGTAATCTTTCTTTTGCTATCGCTTCACTTTTTAAAATAACTGGGCTTGTTTTTTGGTGAATAAATTCAAGCATGGTGGAAAAAATTAAACCAAAAATTACCATTACTAAAACGGTTCTACCTATTATTTTATTTTGTCTTATAAAATTATTCATGGCCAAATACTTTCGGTTGAGTTAGAGAGTCAATTAATGGCACACAAATATTCATAAAAATAACTGCAAATGCAATTCCTTCTGGATAACCTCCAAATACTCTAATTAAATATACTAATAGTGCTACACCAAAGGCAAAAAATATTTTACCTTTAGGTGTTGTCGGACCACTAATTGGGTCGGTAATAATAAAGAATGCACATAGCATAGTTCCCCCATTAATTATATGCATGTGTGGAGCTAAAAATCTATCTGAATCAATTAGCCAAAATATACTTGAGATTATTATTAGGCTAATTAAAAAAGTAATTGGTAAGTGCCATGTAATTATTTTTTTTAACCACATAAAAACCCCGCCTATTAAAAAACAAATACTAATAATAATTGAGGCATTCACATAACTGTTCAGAGGCATTCCTTCAGAAAGATTTAATTTATAGGGCCTGTCTAAAAAAATTTGAGTTTTAATATAATCAAATGGCGTTGCACTTGAAACACTATCAATAATATTTTGAGTGCCGTAGATAAATATTTCTATTTGTTGTGCGATGCTAAAATCTAATAAATGGGAAGCAGGTAATGGCCATTTTGTCATAACAGCAGGAAAAGAAATTAGTAAAACTGCATATCCAATCATCGCAGGATTAAATAAATTAGAACCTAATCCACCATAAAGATGTTTAGCAACAACAATTGTAAATAGAGTACCGATAACAATTATCCACCATGGGGTAATAGGTGGAATAGATATAGCTAATAAACTGGCAGCAACTATTGCACTTCCGTCAGTAATAAATAACTTAATAGGTAAATTTCTTATTCTTAAAATAAAATATTCAGCAATAAGTCCAGTTATAATTGCGATAGTTAAATTTAAAATTACTCCAATACCAAATAAAAATAGATAAGCTAATATTCCCGGTATAAGAGCTACCATTACAAGCATCATAACTAATGTTACGCTTGGAGCTTTTTGAATAAATGGTGATTGTTGACTAAACATTATTTATCTTGTTCATCCTTTACTCGATCAAGTGCAGCTGCAATTTCTGCTTTTTTTTCTTGTATCAATTTTGATTTTTCTAAAGTAGTATTTTGTGCTCTTCTTTCTGCATTTCTTTGAGCTCGTTCTTTTTTCTCTCTTTCGAGCCTTAAAATTCTGAATTCATTTCTTTCTCTTGCAATATCAGCCTCTTCTTTAGAAATAGATTCCGCAATAATTTCACTTTTAGCATATCTATAAAATTGAACTAATGGAATATTACTTGGGCATACATATGAGCAACACCCACATTCAATACAATCAAATAAATTATAATTTTGTGCTTTTTCAAATTGATCTGACTTTGAGAACCAATATAATTCTTGAGGTTGTAATGAAACTGGGCAAGCTTCTGCACATTTTGAACACCTTATACATGGTAAAGGCTCTTTTTTATTTTCTATCATTTCTGGCTCAGCGCTTATTACGCAATTCATAGTTTTAGTAACAGAAATGTCAATGGATGGTAATTTAAATCCCATCATTGGACCACCCATAATATAAGTGTTATTTTTTATTATCTGCCCACCTGCGTCTTTTATTAAGGAGTTTAGGGGTGTTCCAAATAAAGCTTCATAATTTCTTGGTTCTTTGATGTTTCCAGAAATAGTTACAATTCTGCTTAAAGAAGGCTCCCCAAGAATAATGAATTTGTAAATAGCAATTAGAGTTGCAACATTAAACATCTGAATACCATATTCAGCAGATCTTTTTTCTTTTGGTATTTTTATACCATTGATTAAAAAAATAAGTCTTTTAGCATCTCCACTAGGATAAATAGTTGGTACAACTTTTATGTGAATATTTGGTTCATTTATTATCAATTTTGAGATAATTTTAAATGCTTCAGGCTTATTATCTTCAATTCCAATTATAGATTCTTTAGCACCTAATAGTGATTGAACTAACTTAATGCTTTCAACTAAAATCTCTGAACGCTCTCTCATAAGCATATCATCACATGTAATATATGGCTCACATTCTGCTGCGTTTACAATTAGTGTTTTAATTTGATTTTTTCTATTACTACCTAATTTTAGATGACTCGGAAATGCAGCCCCTCCTAAACCAACAATTCCTGAATTTAATAACAATCTATTTGTTTCTTCAATACCAACTTTTTTCCAATTGAAAGGAGTCTTTTTAATCCATTGATCTTTTTTATCAGGAATTAATGTTATGCAAAAATCTGGTAATCCTGAAGGGTGAGGAATTAATAATTTCTCTACAGATCTAATTTTTCCAGATGTTGGCGCATGAATTGCAGCCGATATATTTCCATCTGCTTCTGCAATTAACTGTCCTTTTAAAACATGGTCACCAACTTTAACTTTTAATTTGGCAATATTTCCTATATGTTGCCTTAGAGGTAACCTTAGCTCTGATGGAATCGGTAAAAACTTTATAGAGCTTCTAGTTGAAACCTCTTTTTTAGTCTCTGCTTGAATACCTCCGTTAAATTTAAATATTTTATCTAATAATTTCAATGATTAACCTTTGTTTTGGTGGGTGAAATAGAATATACAGGATATTTCCATTTCCAATTTTCAGCATTTTCTTCTATTGGCTCCATAGTAATACAATCCACTGGACAGGGAGGTAAACATAATTCGCAACCAGTACACTCTTTTTCGATAATTGTATGCATCTGTTTAGCTGCCCCTAAAATTGCATCTACTGGACATGCTTGAATACAAAGAGTACATCCAATACAAGTCTCTTCGTCAATAAATGCTATAGATTTTGGTTTTGTTATACCATGATCCTCATTTAGCGGTTTATATTCCACCCCCATTAATTCTGCTAGAGCTCTAACACCAGCTTCGCCTCCGGGAGGGCATTGGTTAATGTCAGCATCACCTTTCGCAATAGCTGTAGCATATGGCTTACATCCAGGGTAACTGCATTGTCCGCATTGTGTTTGAGGTAAGATAGAATCAATTTTCTCGATGATGGGGTCACCCTCAACTTTGAATTTAATTGATGAAAAACCAAGTACTAACCCAATAACAACAGCAAGAAATAAAATTATTAATATAGAAGTTAACATTATTTATCAAGTCCAATAAATCCCATAAAAGCTAAACTCATTAATGCGGCTGTTATCATTGCAATTGCACTACCTTGAAAAGGTTTTGGTACATGAGCTCCTTCTAGCCTTTCTCGTGTTGAAGAAAAAAGTATAAGAACAAAAGAAAAACCTATTGCACCTCCAAAACCAAATACTGCTGATTCAAGAAGTGAATGACTAGCTTGGGCGTTTAATAATGGAATACCTAATACTGCACAATTAGTCGTTATGAGGGGTAAAAATATTCCTAGCATTTTATATAAAAAAGGAAAGTTTTTTTCCATAAGCATTTCTGTAAATTGAACCACTGCGGCAATAACTACAATAAAAGTCAAAGTTCTTAAATAAACAAGATCATTTGGCTCTAAAAGGTAGTGATTTATAGACCAACTAGTCATAGAACCAATTGTTAAAACAAAAGCTGTTGCTGCAGACATACTAATAGAAGTTTCAAGTTTCTTAGAAACACCCATAAATGGACAAAGACCAAGAATTTTAGTGAGTACTATATTGTTAACAAGAACTGTACTAATTATGATCAATAGATAATTATTTAGCATATTAATAAATTATAGAGGATTAATATCTCCTAAGTCTGCCTTTTAAGTATAAAATTATTGAAACTATAACAATATTTTTATATTATAAAAAAGAATAATAAATTATTTAATTATAATATTTAGTTATATATATAAAAATTAAATTGTTAGCTGTTTCAAGTAGAATATAAATTATTTATGATTTATGGAATTAATTATGTTTCAAGGTAGTATCGTTGCTCTAGTGACACCAATGAACCTGGATGGTTCAATCGATATAGGTAATTTTAAAAACCTTCTAGATTTTCATATTAAAAATAAAACAGATGGAATAGTTGTTTTGGGTACTACAGGTGAATGCCCAACAATTGACTTTGAAGAACATACTTTTTTAATAAAAGAAGCAGTTTCTCATATAAATGGAAAAATTCCGGTAATTGCTGGAACAGGAGCAAACTCCACCAAGGAGGCAATTTTTTTGACTCAATCAGCAAGAGATGTTGGAGCGGATGCTTGTTTATTGGTAACTCCTTATTACAATAAGCCAAATCAAAAAGGTCTATATAGTCATTTTAAAGCTATTAATGACGCAGTTGATATCCCACAAATTTTGTATAATGTTCCTGCAAGGACTGGTTGCGATTTAGAAAATGAAACGGTAATTTCTTTAAGTAAACTTTCAAATATTATTGGAATAAAAGATGCAACTGGAGACTTAGATCGTATAAATATTTTAAAAGATAAAATTCAAAATGGATTTATTTTTATTAGCGGTGATGACCTTTCTTTTTTAGAATATATGAGAAGAGGTGGATGCGGAGTTATTTCTGTTACTGCGAATATCAGACCTGACTTAATGCATGCTGTTTGTAATAGCTTCTTAAATGGAGATATTGAAAAATCTAATATTATAAATGAAGAGTTAAAAAGCCTTCATGAAGCTATGTTTATTGAATCAAATCCTATTCCAGTCAAATGGCTATTAAATTATTTAGGTTTAATTAAAAAAGGTATAAGACTGCCTTTAGTTGAGCTTGATAAAAAATATCAAGAGGATTTAATTAAAATTGTAAGAGCTATAAAATGAAAAATTTTTTCCTAACTTTATTATTATTTTTATTAATTTCATGTGCTGATTTTGATGTAATGGATAGCGAGGTTGTTCAAGCAGTTACTCAACCAGATTATGTAAGCTCTTCAAGAGCTAAAAAACTTGATGTGCCTCCAGATTTAACTGATGTTGAAACCAATGCTCAATATGGTGTTCCGGGTGAGGCTGTTTCATATAAGGATTATGAAGATGCAAAAAAAGCAGGATATACAGAGGTTAAAGTTCTTCAAAACCCAGAGGGTATGAGAATTGTTAAATCAGGAAATTTAAGATGGTTGGTGGTCTCTGAAGAACCTGAAACATTATGGCCACATTTAGAAGCTTTTTGGCAGGAGTTAGGTTTTGGTATTAAAGTTATAAACAAACGAACTGGAGTGATGGAAACAGAATGGATAAAGTCATCAAAATTGAAAGTTGACACAAATAAAGGCCTAGCAAGTAGGTTTGATGCTTGGTTAGATGGCCTTTCAAATCTTGCGGACAGAAGAAAATTTAGAACTAGACTTGAAAATGGAGTGGAAAAAAATACTACCGAAATTTATGTTTCTCAAAGAACTATTGTTGGAATGGACGAAGAAGCAAGAGAGAGAATTAAGAGATTAAAAGAGGGTTCTTGGTCTACAGATGTTTACAAAATTGAAGAATATATTCCAGATGAGGCTGAAGCAGTTGAGATGACTGAAAAATTAAAAAAAGAAACAACAATTGATGAGTATGAAATAAATGCGGAAATTTTAAGAAGACTGATGACTAAGTTAGGAATGACAGATTTTGATGCAAAACAAAGACTTGCAAATCCAATACAAAAAACAAACGCAACACTTGTTGAAAATAAGAACGGAGATTATTTATTATTGAATGATCCCTATGATAGGTCTTGGAGAAGATTATCATTAGCATTAGATATTATTGGATTTGTTACAGAGGATAAAAATAGATCTGATGGTATTTTCTATGTTAAGTATAAAGATCTCGATTTTGATGGACCAAAGAAAAGGAAAAAGGGTTTAATAGATAAATTAGCGTTTTGGGAAGACGATGAAGAAGAATTACAAAGAAAACAAGAAGAGGAGGAAAGAATTAATAATTCAGATGGATCTGAAGAAACAGAAGTTGTTGAAGATAAGTCATTAACTGAAGAAATAATGAGTCTATGGGGTTCAGATGATGAAGATGGACTTGGGAAAAATGAAAAGAGATATCGTATAAGAATAAAAGAAGATAAAGATGGAGCAAGAGTATTTATGGATTATCCAAATGGGAAATTAAATAACACAAAAACAGCAAAGAGTATTTTAAAGATTATTTATGAGCACCTAAGGTAAAATATTTTTTGTTATTTATTTCACTAAAAAGTTAAAGTTATATTATGTATAAAATAATACGATTTTTCTTGTTTCTTTTTAATCCTGAATTTGCCCATCATTTAGCAATGAAGTCGTTAAAGATTGCTAATATTTTTGGATTATTAAATTTAATTTCAAAAAAAAATCAATGTCGATCAAGAACAATTATGGGTTTGCAATTTGATAGCCCAGTTGGGCTAGCAGCAGGTTTAGATAAAAATGCTGAATATATTGATTGTTTATCAAAACTTGGATTTGGTTTTATTGAAGTTGGCACTGTTACTCCTAAACCACAAAAAGGTAATCCAAAACCTAGATCATTTAGGTTAACAAAAGAAAAAGGAATAATTAATAGATTTGGTTTTAATAATGATGGTATTGATAAAGTAATCCAAAATATTCAACGATCTAAGTTTAAAGGTATTTTGGGTATTAACATAGGAAAGAATTTTGATACACCAATTAATAAAGCTATCGATGATTACCTTATCTGTTTTAGAAAATCTTATTTATTTGCTAGCTACATTACATTAAATATATCTTCACCCAACACCAAAAATCTCAGAAAATTACAAGGCAGTGAAAACTTAAAAAATTTACTTAAAAAGATTAAAGCAGAACAAAATATACTAAACAAAAAATATAATAAATATGTTCCTTTTTTAATAAAAATTTCTCCTGATAATACAAAGTCACAACTCACATCCATCTGTAAATTATTAATACAGTATAAAATTGATGGCGTGATAGCTACAAATACTACACTTTCAAGAAATGAAGTTCCTTTATCAACTAAACGAAATGAATCAGGTGGTCTATCAGGGTTACCACTAAAATTGAGTTCTTTAAATACCCAAAAATTTTTAAAACTTAAGCTTGATGGAAAAATACCGATAATTGGAGTTGGTGGTGTAATGAGTGCAGAGGATGGTAAAGAAAAGATGGATAATGGAGCAGATTTGATTCAAATATATTCAGGTTTAATTTTTAAGGGGCATGGATTAATTCATGAATTATGTAGAGCAATTAAATAAATCAAAATCTAAACCATATTTGTTTTCATACAGAAGATGTCCTTATGCTATGAGAGCACGAATGGCTCTTGTAGAGTCAGAAATTGAATTTGATGTCTATGAAATATCACTTAGAAATAAACCGCAAGAAATGCTTTCTATTAGCCAAAAAGGTACAGTACCTGTTTTGAAATTGAATGAATTAGTTATAGATGAAAGTTTGGAAATAATGAAATGGGCATATAAGAATAGTAAATCTAACCAAATAAATAATATAGATCTAGAATTAGATAAACATAAGATAGCAAATGAGTTAATTGAATTAAATGATGGTAAATTTAAGGATTCTTTAGATCAATATAAGTATTTTGAAAGATATCCAAATAAATCAAAAGAGGAACATCGAAAGAGCTGTTATTTTTTCTTAGATATTTTAGAGAAGAGGTTAAAAGATAAAATATTTTTAATTAGCGATGAAAGAACATTTGTTGATATATCAATTTTTCCTTTCATAAGACAATTTATGAATGTCGATAAAGTTTGGTTTGATAGCTCAGATTATATAAAAGTGAGGAAATGGTTAATGTTATTAGTAGAAAGTGATTTATTCAAGAAAATTATGGTGAAACCTTAATTTTCTTAGACTGATAATTTTTCTTTATTTTTAAAGTTTAAAATAATTTTTTCATTATCATCAATATCAATTTCAACTTCACCCCCGTTTATTAATTTACCAAATAAAAGCTGATCAGCCAGTGCTTTTCTAATTGTGTCTTGAATTAATCTTTCCATTGGTCTTGCACCCATTTGCGGATCAAAACCTTTTTTAGCTAAGTAGGACTTTAATTTTTTTGTGAAAGTGGCATCAACTTTTTTATCATGCAATTGATTTTCAAGTTGAATCAAGAATTTATCAACAACTTTTAAGATTATTTCATTATCAAGAGCTCCAAATGATACTATTGCATCAAGCCTATTTCTAAATTCGGGTGAGAATATTTTTTTAATTTCTATTTGCTCATCCCCAATTTTTTTATTATGAGTAAATCCAAAATCTAATTTAGATAATGATTCAGCACCAGCGTTTGTTGTCATAATTATAGTTACATTTCTAAAGTCAGTTTTTCTTCCGTTACTATCTGTAAGTGAACCATCATCCATTACTTGAAGAAGTATATTAAAGATGTCAGGGTGAGCTTTTTCAATCTCATCTAATAAAAGAACTGCATGAGGTGTTTTATTTATTTGTTCAGTTAAAATCCCACCATTATCATATCCAACATAACCTGGTGGCGCTCCAATTAATTTAGATATCGAATGCCTCTCTATAAACTCACTCATATCAATACGAATTAATTCAATACCAAGTGTATAGGCTAATTGCTTTGCTACTTCAGTTTTTCCTACACCAGTTGGACCACTAAAAAGAAAGCTACCAATGGGCCTATTTTCTGGACCTAAACCACTTCTAGCCATTTTTATTGCCGACGATAGAGAATTAATTGCTTTATCTTGACCAAAAATAACTGCTTTTAAATCTCGCTCAAGAGTTTTGAGAGCATTTCTATCATCTTTATTGATACTTTTTGCTGGTATTCTTGCAACCTTAGAAATCACATTTTCTATTTCTTTAGGTCCAATCATTTTTTTCTTTTTATTCTTAGGCAGTATTCTTTGAGCTGCACCTGCCTCGTCAATAATATCAATTGCTTTATCTGGAAGTTGCCTATCATTAAGAAATTTTGAAGAAAGTTCAGCAGCACTAATTAATGCGTCAGTAGAAAATTTAACATTATGATGTTCTTCAAAATGAGATTTAAGACCTTTGAGGATGCTAATAGTAGTTTGAACATCCGGTTCTTCAATATCTATTTTTTGAAATCTTCTTGTTAGTGCATGATCTTTTTCAAAAACTGATCTGTATTCTTGATAAGTTGTGGCTCCAATACATTTAATTTGCCCATTTGCTAAAGCAGGCTTTAATAAATTAGATGCATCTAGAGTACCTCCGCTTGCTGATCCTGCACCGATAATTGTATGAATTTCATCAATAAATAAAATCGAGTTTTTTTCTTCATTTAGTTGTTTTATAACTGTTTTTAGTCTTTGTTCAAAGTCTCCTCGATATTTGGTTCCTGCAATTAATGCACCTAAGTCAAGTGAATAGATTATTTTGTCTTGAAGAACTTCAGGTATCTCTTTTTCGACTATTTTCTTTGCCAACCCTTCAGCTATAGCAGTTTTTCCTACACCAGCTTCACCAACTAGTAGAGGATTATTTTTTCTTCGTCTGCATAATATTTGAACGACTCTTTCAACTTCTATTTCTCTACCAATTAGAGGGTCTATTTTATTTTCAGTGACCAATTTATTAAGATTAATTGTATACGTTTCAATATTCTTATTTGTTTTTATTTCAGAATCACTCTCTCCTTGGATTGATTCTTTATTTTCAGTTTCAGCAACCTTTGATATTCCATGAGCTATGAAGTTAACTACATCTAATCTGGCAATTCCTTGTTGGTGAAGAAAATAGACTGCGTGAGAATCTTTTTCTCCAAATATTGCAACTAATACATTTGCACCAGTAACTTCTTTTTTTCCAGAAGATTGAACATGAAGCATTGCTCTTTGAATAACTCTCTGAAAACCAAGAGTTGGCTGAGTATCTACATCTTCACTACCAGAAACTATCGGAGTATGTTCTTCAATATGCTCTGCAATATCGGAACGTAACTTTTCTATTTTTGCTCCGCATGCGTTTAATACTTCTGATGCTGATGGATTATCAAGCATCGCAAGCAGAAGATGCTCGACAGTAATTAACTCGTGCCTTTTTTGTCGAGCGTCCATAAATGCCATGTGAAGACTAACTTCTAATTCTTGTGCAATCATAAATTAAACTATATCTTTTCTATGATACATTGCAAGGGGTGTTGCGATTCTTTTGCTAAATTTAATACTTGATTCATTTTTGTTTCTGCAATTTCAAGAGGGTATGTACCACAAATACCTATTCCTTCTGTATGTATTTTAAGCATTATACGTGTTGCGTCATCAGCAGTTTTATTAAAAACTTTTTGTATGACGCCTGCAACAAACTCCATAGGAGTAAAGTCATCATTTAAAATAATTACCTTATAAACACTGGGTAATTTGGGTTTGACTTTTTCAGGCTTTAATTTAAGACCTTCTGAATTATTAGTTTGTTCCATCTTTTTTAATTTTTTAATTTTTTAATTTTACTGTAAATTTTTACACTTTTTACAATTTTATCCTGAGCATTAATGATCTCAAAAGTTATGCCTTTAATTTTAAAACCTGTATTGGGTTCTGGAATGTCTTCAAAAAATTCTAGAATTAGTCCGTTTAAAGTCTTAGGTCCATTATGCGGTAAATTAATATTTAATTTTTTATTGAGTTCTCTAATAGAAATACCTCCATCTACTATCCAACCATTCTCATCAAAAATAATTTTTGATGATTTTGAAGGTAACTCAATATTGAATTCTCCAATTACCTCTTCAAGAATATCTTCTAAGGTTACCAAGCCTATAAATTCTCCATGCTCATTTACAATTAACCCAATTTTTTCTTGATTATCTTGAAATTTTTGCATTTGTTTGTATATTGGGGTACCAGATGGAATAAAATAAGGAGGATCTATAAGCTCAATTAATTCTTTTTGATTTTCAATCTTCATATTTTCTTTAATGTAAAACTTAAATAGTTTATTTATATCTAGAACTCCTTGTATTTCATCGTTATCTTCCTTTTTTACAAGTATTTTATTATGGTGAAAATTTTCTATTTTTTCTAAAATTTCTTCAATACTTTGATTTAAATTTATAGATTCTATATTCGTGTGGGGCATCATAATTTCATCAATAGTTACTTTTTCAAGGTCTATTAAGTTCAATAATAAAGATTTGTTTTTATTTGGTATAAATTGACCTGAATCACTTATGATACTTTTTAATTCATCCATTGTGATTAAGTTATTTTGAGTAAAATTGATTTTGATATTGAAAATTTTTAATATACCTAAGACAAATACATTAACAAAAAGTACTATGGGGTATAGAATCTTTAGGATTGGAAATAATAAAAAACTACACCATAATGCTAGCCTTTCAGAATGAGCTGCAGCAATAACTTTTGGAGAAATTTCACTAAAAATTAGAATTAAGAATGTGGTTATTAATGTACCTGTCATTATAATAATTTGTTGTTCGCCATAAAGTTGCACTGCTATTATGGTAACTAGTGTAGCTGCTGCTGCATTAGAAAAATTATTACATAATAAAATTACACTTAATAATTTGTCAGTTTCATAAAGAAGTTTGGTTGCAAGTTTTGCCCCAGTATTTCCATTTTTAGCTAGGTGTCTTAATCGATATCTATTTATAGACATTAAGCTTGTTTCCGATATAGAAAAGAATGCTGAAACTATTAATAGAACAGCTAAGAGAATAATTTGATTTGTGAGTGAGAAATTTAACACTTTATAAACTTATAGCTCGGTATTTTCTTTCTTTTTTTCTGGAACAGAAATTGCTAGATTACTTTGATTAGTTCCCAGCCACATTGCCATCGGGCAACCAACCATAATTGAAGAGTAAATCCCAAACAATATACCTATAGTTAAAGCTAATGCAAAATTATTAAGTATTTCACCACCAAAAATTAGCATTGATATTACAACAGTTTGAGTTGATAGGTGAGTCATAATAGTTCTGGACATAGTTCTAGTAACAGCATTATTTATGACTTCTGATACGATTGAATTTCTATATTTAGGTGACCTAAAGTTTTCTCTTACTCGATCAAATACTACTACTGATTCGTTAACTGAGTAACCCAAAACAGCTAATACTGCAGCGAGCACGGTTAGATTAAATTCCCATTGAAAAAAAGCAAAAAAACCTAGAATAATTATCACATCATGCATATTAGCCGTAATCGCTGCTATTGCAAATCTCCATTCAAATCTTAGTGACAAATACAGCATAATTCCAATACATACAAAAAGTACGGCTAGTGCTCCATTTTCATATAATTCATCTCCAACTTGCGAACCAACAGATTCAACTCTTTTAACTTCCATAGAATTATCTGAGGATTTAAGAGCTGCTGAAACTTTTTCGGATAGCTTGGCAATAGATAAATCTTCTATAATTGGTAATCTTATTAAGACATCTTCCTCTGTACCAAAATTTTGTACTTGTGTATCTTCTAAATCTATTTGTTTTAAAGTTTTACGAATATTTTCTATATTTGCAGCTTTTGGGTAACTAACTTCCATCATTGTTCCCCCAGTAAAATCTACACCAAGATTCAGACCTTTTGAAGAAATAAAGAAAATAGCTAAAATAAATGTAGTAATTGATATTACTGCAGATATTTTACTATATTTCATAAAAGGAATATCTTTTTTTACTCTGAAAATTTCCATAACTTTAGTTATTATCCACTTTAAATATTTCACCAATTGATAATTTAATTTTTTCGCGTTTATTGTTACCATAAATATAATTTACTATTGCACGCGATACAAAAATTGCACTATACATGGAAGTTATAATTCCTAACACATGAACTACCGCAAAACCTTTAATTGGCCCAGAGCCAAACATAAAGAGGGCTAAACCAGCTATCATAGTTGTTATATTGGAATCTAATATAGTTCCCCAAGCCATGTGATAACCTTTAGCAATGCAAGCTTGCGGAGTATTGTCATTTCTTAATTCATCTCTAATTCTTTCATTAATAAGAACATTTGCATCAATCGCCATTCCCAATGTTAAAGCAATAGCTGCCAAACCAGGGAGAGTTAAGGTTGCTTGAAGTGCAGAAAGTAATCCAACTAAAAATAATAAATTAACAGAAAGTCCAATAACTGAGACAATTCCGAATACCATATAATAAATAGCCATCATAATTATAATCGCTACAAAACCCCATATTGTTGATTGAACACCTCTTGAAATATTTTCTTTTCCCATACTTGGCCCTACGGTTCTTTCTTCAATAATCTCCATTGGAGCTGCTAATGAACCTGCTCTTAAAAGTAATGCAATATCTGTAGCCTCTTGAGCGTTTCTCATGCCAGTAATTTGAACACGACCACCCCCTATCTCACTTCTTATAACAGGAGCTGTAACAACTTCAGTTAAGTTCTTTTCAATTAAAAGTAACGCCATTCTTTTACCTATATTTTCTCGTGTTACTTGTTTAAAAATACTTGCACCCTTTCCATCAAGTGTTATTGAAACAATAGATTGACCTGTTTGCGAGTCAACACCAGGTCCTGCGTTAGTTATTCTTTCCCCAGTTAGAATTACTTGCTTATTTACTAAAATCGGATTACTAAATCTATCTTCAAAAATTTCTGAATTTATTGGAATTTGATCCTCATTTCCTTCTTCAAAAATCATAGGATTTATATTATCTTCATTAACCATCCTCATCTCTAAAATAGCTGTTCGACCAAGAATTTCTTTAGCTTTTGCTGTATCTTGAACTCCAGGAAGTTGAATAACAATTCTATCAAGCCCTTGTTGCTGAATTAATGGTTCAGCTACTCCTAATTCATTTACTCTATTATTTAAAGTTTCTAAATTTTGTTTAATAGCAAATTCAGTAATTGATTTTTTTGTTTGAGCACTAATAATGATTTTTAGAATAATTTCATCATTAACTGATATTTCTTGGAAATCGAAGTTATTATTAATACCTCTAATAATATTTTTACCTTTTTTTAATTCGTTTTTAGATTTAAATTTAATTTGCATAACATCATTTTTTTTAGTGGCGTCGTAGTAACCAATTTTTTCTTTTCTTAATTGAGTTCTAAATTCACTCAAATAGCTAGCAGTTGTTTTTTCAAGAGCTTTTGATAAATCAACTTGCATAAGGAAATGGACACCCCCTCTTAAATCTAGACCTAAATACATAGGTAATGCTCCTAGACCTGTTAGCCAATCTGGTGAGTTTGAAATTAAATTTAAAGCAACTATATGTTCATTTCCTAATGAATTTTGTATAAGACTTTTAGCTTTTAATTGTTCCTCAGCTGTTTTGAATTTAACTTTAATATTAGAACTTTCTAAAATAAAACCTGTATTTTTTATATTTGATTTATTTAATGTTTCTTCGATTGATTGCAAAAGTGAAGTATCAATTTCTTCCCCTGCTTTGATAGGCATGATTTGTATCGCAGGCGATTCCCCATAAAAATTTGGCATTACAAATAATATACTTAACAAGATTGTTGTTAAGATTAAAAGATATCTCCACGGTGCAGAAATGTTTTTTTTAATTAGGTTAGTGACCAAGGTTCTAAATTGATTTAATTGTGCCTTTAGGCAATAGAGTATGAATAGTTTGTTTTTGTATTTTTACTTCTACATTATTAGCTACCTCAATAGTAGCAAATTGATTATTTAATTTAGTTATTTTTCCAAGAATACCACTGTTGGAGACAATTTCATCTCCAGTTTTAAGCGATTCTAAAAGTGCTTTGTGTTCCTTAGCTTGTTTCATTTGTGGTCGAATCAACATAAAGTAAAATAAAACAAAAATTATTATAAAAGGTAAAAAACTAGCTAGTCCTTCATTCACAATATATTTATCCTTAAAAAAAGGATGATTCTATCACAACTCATGCATCTATTCATTAGCCTTTCGAGTTTTTAAGAAGTCAATTTGATATTGCTTGAAGCTGTTATTCTTAATTGCGTCTGAGGCTTCTTTCATAAATGTTTTGTAGAAAAAAAGATTATGAATTGTATTTAGTCTTAATCCCAACATTTCCCCAATTTTAAACAAATGATGCAGGTAAGATCTTGAAAAATTCTGACAGGTATAACATTCACATGTTTTATCAATGGGATTTAAGTCATTTTTATAGCGAGTATTTTTTAATTTAATATCTCCAAAACGGGTAAAAAGCCATCCGTTTCTAGCATTTCTGGTAGGCATAACACAATCAAACATATCGATTCCTTGTTCAATTGCAAACATGATATCTTCTGGAGTACCTACACCCATTAAATAACGAGGTTTATTTCGGGGCATTTTTTTAGTTATATGGCTTGTAATTTTTTTCATCTCATTTTTAGGCTCACCAACAGAAAGACCGCCTATTGCATAGCCATCGAAACCAATTTCAGATAATTGTGTTAATGAATCCTCTCTCAAATCTTCATACATTCCACCTTGAATTATTCCAAATAAAGCATTGTTACTTCCAACAAAACTTTCTTTACTTCTATATGCCCATTCTTGACTCAATAACATCGAACTTTTAGCATTCTCGTATGTTGCTGGATAAGGGGTACATTCATCAAAAATCATTGCAATATCAGAATTAAGGTCCTTTTGGATTTCAATAGATTTCTCAGGGCTAATAAAACATTTACTACCATTAATTGGCGATCTAAAAGTAACACCTTTTTCAGTTATTTTTCTCATTTTACCTAAACTCCAAACTTGAAAACCACCAGAATCAGTAAGAATAGGTTTTTGCCAATTAATGAATTTATGTAATCCGTTATGTTTTTTTATAATTTCTAATCCTGGACGAAGCCAAAGGTGAAAAGTATTACCTAAAATAATTTGAAAACCTAATTCATTTAATTCACTTGGGCTTATTGATTTAACTGCCCCGTATGTTCCTACTGGCATAAAAACAGGAGTATTAATTTTTCCATGTGAAACATCAAGAACACCTGACCTTGCATTTCCATCTTCAGAAATAAGTTTAAATTTCATGTTTAGTGGGTAAATGAGTAAATTTGATTTATTATCATTATAAATAGATTATCCATCAATAACGATGAATATTAAGCAATTCTAGGATAAAATTTCAAATATATATGGCAATAAAAAAAGAAAACTTAAAAAAAGATGTTGGAGAAAAGAAAAAATTCTATCTTCTCCCTAATATTTTTACTACTGCATCGTTATTTGCTGGATTTTATTCGATTGTTCAGGCGATGAACGGAAGATATGATCATGCAGCTATTGCAATTTTTGTTGCATTAATTCTTGATGGGCTTGATGGGAGAGTTGCAAGACTTACAAACACTCAAAGTTCATTTGGTTCTGAATATGATAGTTTGTCAGACATGGTCTCTTTTGGGGTTGCTCCAGCTTTAGTTATATATGTATGGGCCCTTCAACCTCTAGGTAAACTCGGTTGGATTATTTCGTTTATTTATTGTACATGTGCTGCAGTTAGGCTCGCTAGATTTAATATTAAATTAGATCTTGATAATAAAAAATATTTTTCTGGCCTTCCTTCACCAGCTGCAGCAACTTTATTGGCCAGCTTTATTTGGATTTCTTTTGATAATGGTATAAGTGGTAATGAAATATTTTTAGGTTTTTTTCAGATGCAATGGTTCGCACTTATTATAACTTTATTTGTAGCTTTATCTATGACCACAGATGTTAGATTTTATAGTGGTAAAGATATAAATCTCAGAAAAAGCCAACCTTTTATAACAATTTTTGTAATAGTATTGTTGTTTGGATTGATATCTCATAACCCAGCAGAGATTATTTTTATAATTGCTTTTGGATATTCCTTATCCGGTTACTTTACTTTAATTAAAAATAAAATTAATAATAATAAGAATCTTTTAGATGTAGATATATTTGATGAAAAATAAACTAATTATATTTGATACAACATTACGTGATGGAGAGCAAAGTCCAGGGGCGTCAATGACTCAAGAAGAAAAAGTAAGAATTGCTAAACAGCTTGAAAAATTAGGTGTAAATGTTATTGAGGCAGGTTTTGCAGCCGCTAGTCCTGGAGATTTTGATGCTATTAAAGCTGTTGCAAAAACAATAAAAAAATCAACTGTTTGTTCATTAGCTAGGGCACTTGAATCTGATATTGAAAAAGCTGGATCTGCGATAGATTTGGCACCAAATAAAAGAATCCATACTTTTATAGCAACAAGTAAAATACATATGGAAAATAAATTGAGAATGAAGCCTGAACAGGTTCTTAATCAAGCAGTAAAGGCTGTGAATTGGGCTAAGTCATATACTAATGATGTCGAGTTCTCTGCTGAGGACGCAGTGAGGTCAGATTTAGATTTTCTCGTTGAAGTTTTTGATGCTGCTATTCGAGCAGGTGCTAAAACTATTAATGTTCCAGATACAGTAGGTTACTCCATTCCAGATATTTGGGGAAAGAGAATAAAAACTTTAATTGAGCGGGTGCCTAACTCAGATAAAGTAATATGGTCTACTCATTGTCATAATGATCTTGGAATGGCGGTTGCTAATTCTTTATCAGCAGTTTTGAATGGAGCTAGGCAAGTTGAATGTACAATTAATGGTCTTGGTGAAAGAGCAGGAAATGCAAGTTTAGAAGAGATTGTTATGGCTGTAAAAACAAGAAAAGATATTTTTAATCTAGAATCGCAAATAAGTACTAAGCAAATTGTGCCAACATCACGATTAGTTTCTACTATAACAGGATATCCAGTTCAGCCAAATAAAGCTGTAGTTGGTGCGAATGCATTTGCTCATGAATCTGGTATACATCAGGATGGAGTTTTAAAACATAGAGAAACATATGAAATTATGCTTGCCCAAGATGTTGGTTGGGGAGCTAATAAAATATCACTTGGAAAATTATCAGGAAGAAATGCATTTAAAAGCAGATTAAAAGAGTTAGGTATTGAAATAGAATCTGATGAAACATTTAATGCTACATTTGATAGATTTAAGTTATTAGCTGATAAAAAATCAGATATTTTTGATGAAGATATTCATGCTTTAGTAAGTGAGGAGTATGTTGAAGAATCTTATGATTTGTTTAAATTAGTTGGACTAAAGACTTCTTCAGAATCTGGTAAAACACCAATTTCTGAAATTGAAATTATTAAGGATGGAAAAAAATATAAATCTAATGCTGAAGGAAGTGGTTCTGTAGATGCTGCATTTAAAGCAATTGAATTGATTGTCAAATCAAAAGCTGAATTATTATTGTTTTCTGTTAACAATATTACTTCTGGAACAGATTCGCAAGGAGAGGTCACTGTCCGTTTATCTAAAGGTGGAAGAATTGTAAATGGTCAGGGTTCAGATACAGATATTGTTATTGCTTCTGCGAAAGCTTATATAAGTGCACTTAATAAACTTTATTCTAAATATGAGCGTGCTCATCCTCAAGTTTAAGAGAGATACCCATTGAATTTAGCTATTTTTGATTTAGATAATACACTCCTTGACGGAGATTCTGATTATAATTGGGCGCAATTTCTAATTTCGAAAGGCTTGGTTGATAAAAAAACTCATAATGCATCGAATAAGCAATTTTATGATGATTATAATGACGGTAAATTGGATATTTATGAATTTTGCGAATTTCAATTTAAATTTTTCAAAGATAACCCAAGAGATTTTACCGATAAAATTCTAAAGCACTATGTTACAGAAATTGCAGAACCAATGATAACTAGGGACGCAAGAAGCCTTGTTGAAAAGCATAAGCAAAATGGAGATAAATTATTAATAATTACTGCAACAAACAGTTATATAACAAAACCAATAGCTAATTTGCTTGGTATAAAAAATCATATTGGAACTGATCTTGAAGAGATTAACGGAGAATTTACTGGAAAAGCCAAAGGAATACCTTCATTTAGAGAAGGTAAAATTGAAAGATTAAATCTTTGGCTCAATGAGAAAAATCTTCCTTTTGATGACTTTGAAAAAACTTTTTTTTATAGCGATTCTCAAAACGATATACCATTACTTCAAATTGTTAGTAATCCAGTTGCAGTAAACCCTGATGAAATATTACAAAAAGAAGCAATTAAAAATAAGTGGCCAATAATGATCTTAAAATAAATTATTTTAATAAAACTTCTATAACAAATTTTGTACCAAAGTATGCTAGGAAAAGAAATATAAATGCAAAAAGAGAAATAATAACTGCTTTTTTTCCTCTCCATCCATAATTAGCCCTTCCAAATAACATAGCTCCATAAGTAACCCATGCCATCAAAGAAAATATAGCTTTATGATTCCATATGATTGTTGTTCCAAAAATTTCTTTTGAAAATAGAATACCAGAAAATAAAGTTATTGATAAAAGAGTAAAACCTAACCAATAGATTTTGAACAAAATATTTTCCATTGATAGCAATGAAACATTACTTGTAAAAGTTTCCAATATTTTATTTTTTTTTGTTAAATTATTTTCAAACGATAAAATAAAGATCGAGAAAATAGCTCCAATAGTCAAAAGACTGTAAGATAAAATCGCAACATTTATATGTAATGTATGGTATTCCATTAGTATTATTTGTTCAAAAAATTAATCCCAATTATAATGGATTTCTAATAATAACCGTAAATTACAAAAAATTTAATTGGAAATTGAATAATGCTTGAAAATTTAACTGAAAAACTCCAATCTGTTATAAAAACTATTCGGGGCCAATCTCGTTTTAGTGAAGAAAATATAAGTGAAGCAATGAGAGAGGTAAGAATTGCTTTAATTGAAGCAGATGTTGCTTTGCCCGTTGTAAAATTTTTTATAGATCGCGTTAAAGAAAAAGCATTAGGAGTAGAAGTTTTAAAAAGTGTAACACCTGGTCAAGCGATTATTAAAATTGTACAAGATGAGCTTACAAGTCTTATGGGTGATGAAAACGTTGGTTTGGATCTAGCTACAAAACCACCAGCTGTTATTTTAATGGCTGGATTACAAGGATCTGGTAAGACAACTACCGTAGCAAAGTTAGCTAAAATTCTAATTGATAAAAAGAAAAAGGTATTAGTTTCAAGTGCAGATGTATATAGGCCTGCAGCTATAGATCAACTAAAAACCTTAGCTGAAGATTTAAAAGTTGATTGTTTTGATTCATCACCTAAAGATAAACCAAATAAAATTGCTATAGCAACATTAGATTTTGCCAAAAAATATCTTTTTGATGTTGTGATTTTTGATACTGCTGGTCGTTTGGGTATTGACGAAATTATGATGAAAGAAATTAAACAATTACATAAAACTCTAGCACCAATAGAAACTTTATTTGTTGTTGATGCAATGCAAGGGCAAGATGCAGTAAATACTGCTAAAGCATTTGGTGAAGCATTACCTTTGACTGGAGTAGTATTAACCAAATTAGATGGTGATTCAAGAGGTGGAGCTGCATTATCAGTAAGGCATATAACAGACAAACCCATAAAATATATAGGTGTAAGTGAAAAAACAAATGGATTGGAACCTTTTCATCCTGAACGTATGGCTTCCAGAATTCTTGGTATGGGAGATATTGTTGGGTTAGTAGAAGAAGCCCAAAAAAATGTTGATACTAAAGAAGCAGAAAAGCTTGCACAGAAAGTTACATCAGGTAAAAATTTTGATTTGGATGATTTTAAAAATCAAATTTCACAAATGAAAAAAATGGGAGGAGTGGGAGCAATGATGGATAAAATGCCTTCTCAAGTATCGGACGCAGCTTCAAAAATTAATCCCGAAGAAGGAGATAAATCTCTAGTTCAGATTGAAGCAATAATTAGCTCAATGACTTTTCACGAAAGAAAAAACCCTGATGTAATTAAGGCAAAAAGAAAAATAAGAATAGCTAATGGTTCTGGAGTTCAAGTTCAGGATGTAAATCGACTTCTTAAGCAATTTGAAGAAATGCAAAAAATGATGAAAATGTTTTCAAAAGGTGGAATTGGAAAAATGATGCGTGGCTTGACCGGTCGTTTTCCAGGCATGAACTAATTTTAATTAACAATGTCCATTGACCAAATTCTAATATTGCAGGATAATCGCGGTTTCCAATAATGGGGTGTTAGCTCAGCTGGTAGAGCACCGGACTTTTAATCCGATGGTCAGGAGTTCGATCCTCCTACACCCTACCATATGATGTAAAAATCTGTAGATTAATATCTACAGATTTTGTGAAAGTATGTTTAAATAGTGTACTAATAAATAAAAATATAAATTACAATTTATTTTATGACCAAATTTAACAATTTATTATTGAACAATCAACTTTGTTTTGCATTATATGCCGCAACAAATTCTGTAATACGTTATTACCGTATTTATCTTAATGAAATTGGAATAACTTATACACAATATCTAGTCTTATTGGTTCTTTGGGAGCAAGAATCTACTAACGTAAATAAAATAGCTAAGACTTTACAGTTAGATAGTCCTACTGTCACACCTATCATTCAAAAACTAGAAAAAATGAATTTAGTTAAAAGAGAGCGCTCCAAGTCTGACGAGAGAATAGTAATTGTTTCTCTTACAAAAAATGGAATAGATTTAGAGCATCAGGTTGCAGCCATTCAAGATAAAGTAGCTTGTAAAACCCAGTTAAATACAAAAGATTTTGACGAACTAAAAGAGACTCTTAATAATCTTACTAAAACAATGTCTGAGAAGGAACAAGACAAAGAAAATCTTTTAAGTCAGAAATAAATAAAATTAATTTCATAACTTTATTTAAATAAATATGGAATTTAATTTTTTAAAAAATGTCCTCATTATAATGATCAAAAAAATTTATTTCATTCTTTTATTTCTAATACCACTAAATGTTCAAAGTTACCCTGCACAATCAGAATTATTTGGACTGAGTGAGTCAATGGTTCATGTTTGGGTGACTTATGGTAATGGGGTTACTGGAACAGGTTCTGGGGTTGTAGTTAAAGAAAATCATGTAGCAACAGATTGTCATGTATTTGCAGACTCGAAGGGTGTTAATGTTGTTAAGAATTTTAAAAAATACGTTCCCATTGCTGTTTTTGCAGACTGGAAAAGAGATTTATGTGTATTAAAGTTTGATAATTTGACACTACCTGCAGTAAGTATGAAAAATTCAAAAGAGCTTAATTATGAAGATAAAGTATTTGCATTAACATTTCCAAATGATAGTCCAATAGCACTTCCATCTTATGGAAAGATAAAAGGTATACACCCATTTGAAGATAGCAATATCATCAGAACTTCAGCAGCTTTTACTGTTGGATCAAGTGGAGGAGCATTATTTGATTTAGATTTTAATTTAATTGGTATAACTACTTTTAAAAGTCCAGGAAAACGATATGGAAATTTTTATTGTTTACCAGTTGAATGGATAGATCAATTACTAACAAAAAAACCACAAGCAAATTTGGTCAGTGATGCAGCACCTTTCTGGAGTTTGCCTGATAATCAAAAACCTTTCTTTATGCAGGTTATTATGCCAATGCAAAAAGAAAATTGGCCAGAGGTGGTTAGAATTTCAAAATTATGGACTCAAAATGAGGATGATAATTCTGATGCATGGTTTTATTTAGGGTTCGCACAAAAAAAAATGAACAATCTAGATTTTGCGAAATTATTTTTAACGCAAGCATATAAGCTTAACGGAAATCACCTTGATTCATTAAAGGAACTTTATGAAATCGCAAAGCAACAGGATAATCCTGAAGAGGCCACACGCTTAATAAAATTAATATCTGATATTGATTCAGAAGAAATTCTAAATATTAAAAAAATATAAAAATTGGTATTGGCGCGCCCGAGAAGATTCGAACTCCTGACCCCTTGGTTCGAAGCCAAGTACTCTATCCAGCTGAGCTACGGGCGCAAACCCCAGTAATTGGCGCGCCCGAGAAGATTCGAACTCCTGACCCCTTGGTTCGTAGCCAAGTACTCTATCCAGCTGAGCTACGGGCGCGTGAGCGATATTATAACTTATTGCTATCGTTGCATGACTGCTAATTTTTGAAATCTTTATTTAATAATAGATTTATTTTGCACAACTAGAAAAATTGAACGTGTACCAGAAGTAAAGTCGCAGTTGATAATATCCCAACCTGTTTTTTTAACCGCATCTTTTAATTTTTTTAATGGATAATTTTTGAAGCCTATTTCCCATTGGTGACCTAATTGTCCATCAATTGGAGGCTCTACTTTAAATTCTCGCAGACTATTTCTAAATTTGAAAGCTGTATTTTTTTTAATAGTATATCTATTTATATACAAATTTAGATTTAATTGAGGTGCATTATATGGTACGGATAGAATTAAATAAGGTACATTACTTTTATAAAAAGTTGATAGTAAGTCACATGATTTATTAAAAGGAAAGTGTTCTAAAACTTCACAACATAAAATACAGTCTTGGTTTGAGAATGTTTTAGATTTCGTATTCCACAAGTCAGCAACGATATGAGATGTTGCCCCTAAAAGATCACGTTTCATAAAATCTAAAGTCGTTACTTCATAGCCAGCATTAGCAAGTAATGCCGTTGGAACACCATATGCAGGACCTATTTCTAAAATTCGTTGTACAGGTAAATTTTCTAGAAGCTTAACTTGAAACCATTGATGAACTATCCTTTTTTCAGAATAGTATGCATACCATTGGCGTTTATGAGCATTTAATTTTTTTTCATTCATTTAATAACCATTTTAAAATACCATCTGCAATTTTAATGTGACCACTTGGTCGCCAATGTCCATCATCTTCCCAAAAGTCAACTAAGTTTAAGGAATCAGTATTATCAATATAATTTATTTTTAATTCCTTAAGATCTTCTATTAATAAATTTCTAGCATTATTATTTTTTTTATAGTCAAAAGGGCGAAAGCATGATCCATATTCACATTTTGTTGGAGTTACAATAATTGATAATTTAATATTTTTTGTTTTTAATCTATCTCTTATTTTTGCTAATATTTTTTTATTAACATCACTCATATCTTTCATGTACATAGTACTTTGTTCTGAAAAATTTGGAATATAAATATCTCTTTGGTGTTCATCAGTACCAATATGACCAGCCTGGTTAGGAAATTTTTGAACAATATATCCTTTTTTTAGGAGAAACGAATGTATTAAAGAATTTAGTTGAGAATTTTTTAAAATGGATTTTAAAAAAGGATGTTCTACAAATTGATAATTAGTATTAAATTCATGGACCCGTGGAAGGGGATAACCATGTACATCTATTTCTGAACTATCATTTAAAACTGTAAAAGGTTTATAGTAACCATACCTGTTATAAAAGACATTATCTGCAAAATCATTTCCTAAGCAGAAAGCTATAAAAATAATATCAGGATTAAACTCTAAAATTTTATCAAGTTGTAATAAATATTGAATAGGTCCATATCCAGATACTCCAAAATTTAATACCTCAAATCTATCATTATTTTTATTTTCTACAATATTCGTAAATCTTTCTGAATCTTTGACGCCTACTCCCCATGTAAAACTATCTCCCATAACCGCAATACGTTTTTTATTTTTTGGTTTTTTTATAAAAACTTCTTTTTCTCTCATTCCTTCACTATTAAAATTTACTTCAAATTTAAATTCATCTCTTTCAAAAACACCTTGATAGTTAGATTTATTTTTCCATCCTAATTTATTATCAAATTCATATAATTTATATGGGTCACCAGTTGAAGGCTTTTGATCGGGCCCATTTATAACTAATCTAGCAAACAACTCAGCAAAAAGAATTCCTATTACTGTAGAAAAAATAACAAGCAATATATTTTTAATCAAATTATTCAATTTCGTATCATTTACTATTTTTTTGGTCAGGAATTAGTCCTAATATATTTTTAATAAGAAGTAATTTACCTTTATTTATTTGGGAAAAATTTATTCTCTATCAAATAACTGCTAGTAATTCTAACTTAATTATTCGAAATACTAATATTTTTTATTTTACACTTGAAATGATAATGATTCTCATTTACAATTGAGAATCATTCTCATTAAAACAAAGATAATTAATGGACTACACAAAAGATATTGCTAAAGAATTTATTAAAAATAAAGTTGTAACAATGGAGTTAGAAGTACCAGAGACAATGATTGTATGGGCATTGAGACATTGGACAAATAGTCCAAAAATTGATGAAGATCCTCGTGAACTTTTTGAACTATGTACAGAACAACATAAACTTCCTGATATATCAGTATTATTTGAAGAATTAGTACAAGGAATAAATGAAGGGGCTATTTTCAAAGATGTAATTGGGCAAGAGTTTTGTAATCATTTACATTATGGAGAATTTAAAGTTTTAGAGGCTTTGTTTTTGCTTCAAAATGATCAATTCAATCTTGCAAACAAATCCTTATCGGGATGGCTAGAACTAAACCAAGCGAGGTTATTAATAAAAATTCTATCTGCATTAGGAGCAATACTAGAAAAATCAAATCTTGTAATACCGCCGCGGAAAGAATATAAAACAAATTTTCAACCTCATTAAAATTCTTAAAAATACTGGATAAATAATGGCTAATAGAAGAAATAAACCAAAAAATAGATTATCAAGACAAATGGGTGAAAGTATATGGGGTAATGAGAATTGCCCTACTAGAAATAGATCATATGGTCCTGGTCAACACGGGCCCAAAGGAGTAAGGCGAAGAAGTGACTATGCTTTTCAATTAAGAGAAAAGCAAAAGTTAAAAGGTTATTATGGGAATATTGGCGAAAAACAATTTAGAAATATATTTAAAGAAGCTTCCTCGCAAAAGGGTGATTCAGGAGAAAATCTTTTAGTTCTTCTTGAATCGAGATTAGATGCAATTGTATATAGAAGTAATTTTGTTCCTACCGTTTTTTCAGCTAGACAGTTAGTTAATCATAAACATGTAAAAGTAAACGGAAAAATTGTTAATATTCCTTCATATCGATGTAAACCAAATGATGAAATTGAAATAAAAGAAAAAAGTAGAAATATACCTTTGGTAATTGATTCAATTCAAAAATTGATCAGAGATGTACCAGAATATTTAAAATTGAACCAAAAAGAATTTAAAGCCTCATACATTCGGTTTCCATCATCCGATGAGATACCATATGCAACTGAAATGTTGCCAGCAGCAGTTATTGAATATTATAGTCGTTAAATTTATATTGGAGCTAGTTACGAAATGAAAAAATTAAAGATTTTAGTGTTATCCCTATTGTTATTTACTTTTAATAGTGTTTTTGCAAAGGAGCACCAAATAAAAATGCTTAACGGATCAAGTGACGATATGTTTAAGTTTGAACCTGCAGTTTTAAAAATTAAAAAAGGTGACACGGTTAAATGGATTGCAACCGACCCAACACATAATTCAGCTTCAATAAAAGAAATGCTTCCAAAAGGTGCAAAGCCATGGAATGGAAAAATGAATGAAGAAATCAGTGTAAAATTTGATGTAGAAGGACTCTATGGTTACAATTGCACCCCTCATGTAATGTTTGGTATGGTTGGCTTGATTATTGTTGGAGACCCCAGCTCTAACATAAAAAAATCTAAAGATTATGCAATAAAACAAGAAGATACATGGGTTGCAAATAAAGGAAGATTTTCAAAATATTTTGATCAAGTTAAATAAATATTCAAAATTCTTTTTTATATAATAGACATTCTTAATAATCATAGATATCATAAATTATTAATTTAAATATCAAAGGAGGTTATTCTAAAGATGGAAGAACAAAATCAAATGTTGATTGATATATCAACACTCCTTGACATTGAATATAAAGAAGTAAAAAAATTTGTTGAATTAATGCTAGATGGTTATAACTTTGAAGATGGCGTCAATGGATGTTCGCTTACTACAGGCGAATGTAAATTAGTTTTAGATGAGATACAGAAAAGAAAACCAAAATAATAAATATCATTAATATCCAACGTATTTATTCAAACATTAATTTAAAATTAATATCTTTTTTTCGGAGATTTATAAATGACTTTATCGATGTATGATATTTCAATTCCATTGTTTATTAATAACTTCAATATACTTTCTCGTATTTTATTAAAAGCAGAGAGACATGCTGAAAAAAGAAAAATTGATAAATCAGTCTTTATAAATGCGCGATTATATCCAGATATGCTTCCTCTTTCAAAGCAAATCCAAATCGGAACAGATATGGTTAGATTGGGTATTGGAAGATTGGCTGAGATTAAAGCCCCTTCATTTGCAGATGATGAAGTAACTTTTTCTGAATTACAAAAAAGGTTAAATAAAACTATTTCATTTCTCAAAAAGATAAAAGAAAAACAAATGGATGGCTCTGAAATTAGGAAAATAGAATTTAAAATAAGAAAAAGAACATTCAAATTTAAAAATGGGCAAGCATATTTATGTAATTGGATTATCCCTCATTTCTTTTTTCATATGACTACCACATATGATATTTTAAGAGCAAATGGTGTCAATCTTGGTAAGCGAGACTTTGTAAAAATGTAAGAATACCATTCTTACGATTCTTTATTCATTGATTTAGCTAACATTAAACCTGATTTAAAAGCACTTTCTATTCTTCCATGAATCAACCAATCTCCGCATGAAGCTAGTTTGTTTTCATAATCAATTAATAAACTGGGTTCATCTTGTTTTTTAATATTTGCATATTTCCATGCATGAATATCAATGTGATCTGCAAGCTTAGTATCATACCCAATAATTTTAGATGTGACCTCAGATAGATAATTTTTCACCTTTTCTGGTTCTTCATTAATATTTTTTTCTGCCCAAGCATTAGTTGAATGGACTAGCAATGAAAAACCTCCTGATCTATTTGGTTTGGAACTATTCACTGAAATCCAACTAATATCTGCTTCGCTTACAAGAGCTGCATCCCAAGACAAACTGAGCGGTTCTTTAAAACCTAGCATCAGTGAAAAGCAACCTAACATTTTTTTCTTTAATAATTGATCATGATATTTATAAATTGTTGGAAGTATTTTTGCTGACTGAAAAGCTGGTGCAGTCGAAATAACCCAATCATAATCTCCTAAATTTTCTCCATTAATATTAAAAAGATTCCAACGACCATTTTTATCTTTACTTATATTTTGGATCTCGCAATTTAATATAATATTAAGATCAGTTGATAAATATTTTAGAATATTATTCATTCCTGGGACTCCAACATAATGTGGATATTCAGAATCCCATGTATGTTGCCTAAGTATCTTATTGTTTTTAAATTCTGCAAAACGAGCATCCCATCGTTGAATAATATTTTTCTTAATAACTGGCGCTATAAAGTTTTTAAAATCTCGACTTTTTGCTGTGAAAAATTGTGCTCCGTGATCAAATTCATATGACTCAGATCTTCGAGTAGAAACTCTTCCTCCAACACTTTTTGATTTCTCAAATAAAGTTATTGAATTATCATTTGTAAGATTTTTAGCGAGAGTTATAGCTGACATTCCTGAACCGATGATCGCAATCTTCATTTTAGTCAATAATAAATATATTAGAAGATGAGATTTTACTCTAAAGTAGGGTTATTTTGTAAAGTCAAAATCCCTAATAAAATGACAGCTATAACCTTCCGGATTTTTAATAAGATATGCCTGATGAGATTCCTCAGCTGGATAAAAATTACTAAAAGCTGAGATTTCAGTAACGATAGGTTTCTCCCATAGTAAAGATTTATCAATTAAATCAATAACTTGACCAGAAATAATTTTTTGTTCATCATTAGTATAAAATATTGCAGATCGATATTGAGTCCCGCTATCATTTCCTTGCTGGTTGAGAGTAGTTGGATCGTGCATTTTGAAAAAATTAAAAAGTAATTCTTTAAAGCTTAATTCGTTATTATCAAATTCGATTTTAATAGTTTCAGCATGTCCAGTATCACCTCTTGTAACTTCTTTGTATGAAACATTTTTTATATGACCACCAGAGAAACCAACTTCTGTATTTATTACTCCAGGAATTTTTCTGATTAAATCTTCTAAACCCCAATAGCAACCACCAGCTAAATAAGTTGTTTCAATAGATTCATTAGCAAAAGTAAGATTAGACATTATTAAGATTAATATAATATATTTTTTCAAGTTGATCATTATAAAATATTTGAAAGAATTAGTTAATAAGAGTACATTAAATAAAATTTACTTTTAATGGTTATTTATGATTGGTAAAACTGAAACTGTAGTAGCAATGGCTATTTTAGGTGTTGGATATTCCGAAAGTAGAGATTATTTTGAGGACTATAAAAATACTATAGTTGATTATTATTGTGATCATTATCAAAAAATTTACGAAGCAGATACTGAGGCTATTAATCCCCAAGAAATATATGACGAAATTTTTCAAACTTGTGCTGATTTAAAAGCATTGGTTTTAGGAAAAGATCAAGCTGAAGAAAATACTGCCTCATTTGAAAATCATCTTAAAAGAACCTCAAAATTAAGAAAAAGATTTTATAGAGAGTTAAGTAATGAATATAGTATTTTTGAAGATGATAGTGATGATGATGAAATTGCAAATCAAATTGATAAATCTAAAGAAAAAATGGGATTTTAAAATTATTGTAAGTAATTGATTTAATTAATATTCTAATTAATTTTAATCATTAATTCATTTCGTCGAAAGAAAGGTAGTGTCCATGGAGGGTTATATCTAGCAATTTTTACTGACCCGGTTGTCGTTAACTTTTTTTCTTTAATGAATTCAAAAAGTAATTTTACTTGTTCATTATAATTTGATGCTCTCACCAAACCAGAAAAAACAATTACTGCGTACTTCTCTATCGGTAAAGTTATAATATTAATATTTTTATTGTTGGGCTTGGGTAACGTATTCAATGAATATTCTTTTGGCATAACAAAAGACACAATCCATTCATTATTTTTTCCTTCAGTTATAATAGGGGCTGTCATTTCTATCTTGTCAGATTTAGGAACCATTTCAACAGGAGCCGTCATATCAATTTTTGTATCACCCTGAATACTGATATTATTTCCAAATATAAAATCTGCAAGTGCCTTGAATCCTTCTGATGAGGCTTCATTAAAATTACCTGTCACTGAAACCTGAGCTAAAATTTTGGGGGCATATTGTCTTATTTCAAAACTATCTTCTTTAGAAATTAAATTGAATTCTGGTTCTTCAACTCCAATAAAAATATTTGAAAAAATTTTCCCCATGTTAATTATTGGTTCATTAACTGCCATAACAATATTTGAAAACATTAAAGAAAGAATTAAAAAGATTGTAATTTTCATAATTTGATTATAATCAAATTTTTGCCATCTTTATTAATTAAGGCTAAATTATTAATATGAATCAATAAGGAATCATAAATGATCAATCTGAAAAGAAATAATAAGCAAGAACTCGTTGACGCTAAGGGCATAAGAAAAGAATCATCTATATATAAACCAAATCAGAAAGAAAATTTCAAACTAAGTCGCAGTAAATTTGAAGATTTTTTAAAATGTCAGAGGTGTTTTTATTTAGATCGAGTTAAAGGACTTATTAGGCCAGGTATGCCAAGCTGGACTTTAAATGAGACTACTGACCTTTTATTAAAAAAAGAGTTTGATCAATGTCGTGAGGATCAAGTTGCCCATAGATTGTTCTCTAAAAATAGATTAGACCACCTAGTACCTTTTAAACATGAGCAAATGGATAAGTGGCGTGATTCGCTTCGTCACGGGCTTATTGCACGCTTTGAGGATACAAATATAATTCTTAGTGGAGGCATCGATGACATTTGGCAGGATACAAATACTAAAGAATTAATTGTTGTTGATTATAAAAGTCAGGCCAGTTCATATGAAGTAAAAGCTGAATCCTACCTTAATTCAGGATGGCATGAAGGTTATAAAAACCAGATGGATTTTTATAATTACTTACTGAATCTAATGGGATTTAATACAGCAGATACTTCTTATTTTTTAGTAGTAAATGCAAATAGAGCAGCTGATGGATTTCATGGAGTAATGGAATTTAGTGAAACATTAATTCCTTATAAACATGATACTTCTTGGATTCCGGAAAAAGTTAAGGAAATGATTGAATGCATGAATCTTGATAAGGTCCCTAAAAATCATCCTAGTTGTGAAAATTGTGCTTACAGTAAGCAAATATTTAATTTAGTTAAAAATAAATAGATACGAAAAAGGAAAACCCTTTTACAATCAATAATTTTTTAAAATAACTTAAAAAATTTTAATTGTATTGAGAATGATTCTCATCTAGAATATATCAGAAATTTTATTAAATAATTTAATCCTCCACTATTACTTTTTAAAAAAAACTTGACACGTTTTGTAAAGTTATATTTGTAAGATAAAAAATTCTAAAAACTAGAAAGGTTTTTTAATGAAAGAACTTGATGTTGTTATTGTTGGTGCTGGTGCTGCAGGCATAGGTATGGCATTAGAGCTGAGAAAGATAAAGGGTCTAAAGTATGTTGTATTGGAAAGAGATCGTATTGGAGAATCCTTTCGTCGTTGGCCAGCTCAGACTCGCTTTATTACCCCTTCTTTCAATAGCAACCCCTTTGGTATGGCTGATTTAAATTCTATTGATAGTATAAGTTCTCCTGCAATTTTTGCTGGTGCAGAGCATCTCACTGGCCCACAGTATGCTGAATATTTAACTTCTGTTGTAACTGCAGCTCAATTACCAGTACATGGTGGTTGTAAAGTATTAGAAGTTGAGTCTGATGCAGATAAAGGTTTTCATTTGGTTACAGAAGATGGGGAGCTTTCTGCAAGCATTCTGATTTGGGCATGTGGTGAATACCAATTCCCTGATTTAAATCCTTTTCCTGGCGGAGATTGGTGTAGGCATTATGCACAAATTGAAGATTGGCAGATTCTTGATGATGGTTCTTATGTTGTGATAGGGGGGTACGAGAGTGGATTGGATTCAGCTATTAATTTAATTAAACTTGGCCATAAGGTTCGTTTACTTGTTCGCAGTAAAACATGGGACTTACCAGATGTTTATGATCCTAGCCAAATACTCTCGCCTTATACACGTGACCGTTTTAGAGAGATTGAATCTAATGATAGATTGGAAATCATCTTTGATGTAAATGTAGTAGAGGTTACTAACGAGTCTAATGATATTTTTCGAGTTCATGCCAAAGATGGTCGACATTGGGATGTCAAGCAAGCACCCATATTAGGAACTGGATTTGTCAAAGGTGGAGGGGCTGGTCAGATTAGAGATCTTTGGGATTGGAACGAGGAGGGCTATATTGCGCTCAATGAATTAGATGAATCCATCAAAACACCTGGACTATTTTTAGTAGGACCTCAAGTAAGACACGATAAGCTGATTTATTGTTTTATCTATAAATTTCGTCAACGCTTTGTAAATATTGCTACGAAAGTTGCCTTACAATTTGACCTACCTATCGCACCAGCGGAAGGTTCAAATGATGGCGTTTGGGGTCCATTTGGTAATAGTGAGTGTTGCGAGAATTGTGAATGTTAAATTTAGGCTTAATTAAGCATCTTAAATTAACAGATCCTTCTTTAATAATTATTGCTAGTTTATTAATTGGTGCTTCGCTTGGTCATTTTACTCCTGCTACAGGTGAATGGTTAAGTGGTTACGTTGATTTCACATTACTTACCTTAGTAGGCCTAATTTTTTTTGGAGTGCGTTTTGGCATCTTATTTCAGATTGCCAAAAGTCTTCGATTTTTCAGCATTGCATTATTAGCAAATTTCTTCATTGTGCCATTTATAGGTTATGGTATCGCATCAATTTTTTTATCAGCCCATCCACTTTTATTGGTAGGACTTGTTATCTATTTTATGTCACCATGCACTGATTGGTTTCTTAGCTTCACAAGGCTTTCTGAAGGTAATGTTGCTCTTGGTACAGCACTGATACCAATAAATATGATTTTACAATTATTGTTTTATCCTATTTATCTTCAGTGGTTTACCCATAATAGTGTTCAGGTCGATGCAGTGATAATAAGTACTACTTTGTTACAATGGTTTTTGTTACCTTTGTTTATCGCTCTTTTAATACATCAGTTATTGCAAAGACTTCTAAAGCCAGTTTGGTTTGAACTTATTTTAGAGAAAGCCGATAATGCTACTTTGTGGATAACTGCCTTATTAGTATTACAAATTTTTGCTGGCAATATTGCATTAACACTTGATCACTTTGGAGTATTTCTGTGGTTATTGATGGCCGTATGCTTTTTCTTTTTTGTAAATTTCATACTTGCAAAAGGACTTACCTATATTTTTAAACTTGGTTATCCTGAACATGCTTTATTAACAATGACGATTGCCTCTCGAAATGCTCCACTCATGTTAGCAGTAACAATGGCAGTATTACCCAACCAACCTTTAGTCTATGCAGCAATTGTTATAGGCATGTTAGTTGAAATACCTCATTTGACAATCCTACAGCGTCTGTTGTTAGGTATGAGACGGAGTTTTTAGAATATAAATTTATTTTTATAATAGATTCAAAACTAAATAAAAGTATATCGAATCAATAGGGCAGTAAATTTAACCAAGTTGCAATCATATATTGGCGGAGAGCGAGGGATTCGAACCCTCGATACAGGTTAACCCCGTATACTTCCTTAGCAGGGAAGCGCTTTCAACCACTCAGCCAGCTCTCCTAGTAGGCGGTAAGATACTTTAAAAATTATTATAAATCAATACTTTATTAAGCATCTGCTAGGTTAAATGCTTTATGTAATGATGTAACTGCTCTCTTTAAAGACTTTTCTTCCAAAATCACAGAAATTTTTATTTCACTAGTTGAAATTGTACTTATATTAATACCTTCTTCAGCAAGCGTTCTGAACATTTTACTTGCAACTCCAACATTTGATCGCATACCGACTCCAACTATTGATAATTTTGCAATTTTGTTATCACTATTTATTTCTCGGGCTTTCACATGCTGCTTTACTTTTTTATTGAGAATGTTTAAAGTTTTATCCATATCATTTTGATGAACTGTAAATGTAAAGTCAGTTAATCCATCTGTACCAATATTTTGAATAATCATATCAACATCTATATTGGCATCTGCAACAGGCCCTAGAATTTGGTAAGCTATACCTGGCATGTCAGGGATTCCCAATAACGATAGTTCCGCCTCATCTTTAACAAAAGCAATTCCTGAAACAATTGGTTCTTCCATATTTTTTTTATCCTCAAAAGTAATAATTGTACCCTCTCCAGATGATTTAAAACTGGAGAGAACTCTTAGTTTAACTTTATATTTGCCAGCAAATTCTACTGCTCTTGTTTGAAGAACTTTTGATCCCAAACTTGCCATTTCTAACATTTCCTCAAAGGTTATCGAATTTAGTTTTTTCGCCTCAGGAACCATTCTAGGGTCAGTTGTATAAATTCCATCGACATCAGTATAAATTTGACATTCTTCTGCTTTAAGAGCAGCTGCAAGTGCAACAGCAGTAGTATCTGAGCCTCCTCTTCCAAGTGTAGTTATGTTACCTTCATTATCTGAACCTTGGAATCCAGCTACCACTACAACATATCCATTTTTTAAATCGTTCTTGATTAATTTTGAATCAATATTTTCAATTCGAGCTTTTGTATGCGATTTATTTGTAAGTATTTTAACTTGATGCCCTGCATAACTTTTAGCTTTTATTCCTAAATTTATCAAAGCTAAAGCAGTGAGTCCACTAGTAACTTGTTCTCCAGTTGATACAATAGTGTCCATTTCTCGTGGTTCAGGCGATCGCATCATTTTCTCTGCCAGCTTAATTAATTTATTTGTTTCACCTGACATTGCAGATACGACCACAACTATTTTGTTTCCATCAGAAGCAAATTTTGCAACTTTTTCTGCTACAGCTTTTATTTTTTCTGGATTAGCTACTGAAGTACCACCAAATTTTTGTACGATTATTGACATAATTTATAATTTATTTCTTAAGATTTTCTTTGATGAGGTCAAATGCTTCTGGGATTAGATTAATTTCAGTGCCACCTGCCATTGCCATATTTCTTTTACCACCCCCTTTACCACCAACTTTTTCTCCTAGTTGTTTTGCAATATCACCAGCATCGATTAAATCAGTAAGGTCGTCTGTTACACCTATAACAAAAGAAATTTTATTGTTATTAACCGAACACAGTATTATAACGGCACTTTTAAGAATATCCTTTAATTTATCAATCATTTCTCTTAATTGATTTGAATCCTGATTATCAATTAATTCTGCTATATATGAATAATTTTTAATTTTAATAGCATTATTTACAATTTCATTACCTTCATTTGAAGCAATTTTAGATTTAAGAGTATTAATTAGTTTCTCATTTTCCTTAATTTGAGATAAAAGCTGATTTAATTTTTCTGGAATATCTTGAGTCCCTGTTTTTAGTTCTGAAGCAAGTTTTTCTAATATATTTTCTTGCTGCTCCATAATTTCAATTAAATTTAATCCAGTTGAAGCTTCAATTCTTCTAACACCAGATGCTACTCCAATTTCTGATTGTATTTTAAATAAACCAATATCACCTGTTTGATTAACATGTGTTCCCCCACATAGCTCAGAGCTATTTCCAATATTTAAAACTCTTACCTGTTCATCATATTTTTCTCCAAATAACATCATCGCTCCTTCTTTTTGAGCTTCATCTATTTTCATGAGTCTAGTTTGGGTAGATTGATTTTTTAAAATTTCTGAATTTACAATTGTTTCTATTTCTTTGATTTCTTTTGAAGCTAAAGCTTTGTGGTGGGAAAAATCAAAACGTGTTTTTGCACTATCAACTAGTGACCCTTTTTGCTCGACATGGTCACCAAGAACAATCTTTAGAGCTTTATGTAAAAGGTGAGTAGCAGAGTGATTTCTTTTGACATTACTTCGATGATGAATATTAATTATTGCTTTACCTTTATCTTTAAGTTTAATCGATCCAGACTGAATAAATCCTAAATGTCCAAAAACATCAGTTTTAATTTTATAGGTATCGTTAACGATGAATTCATAATCTTTTCCTTGAATTACACCAATATCTCCAACTTGCCCACCTGATTCTGCATAGAATGGCGTTTGGTTTAAGATAAGAATTCCTTCGTCACCTTTGGAAAGTGTTTTAGTAGGATTTTCATCTTTAAATATCCCATCAATGACTACTTGGCATTCATTATGTTCATAACCAATAAATACTGTATCTTTACCTTGATAATTTAGTGTTGGTTTGTTTTTGAATTTACCAGCTTCTCTAGCTCGATTTTTTTGTATGCTCATTTCCTTTTCAAATTCTTTTTGATTAATAGTTAGATTATATTCTCTACAAATATCTGCTGTTAAATCCAAAGGAAAACCAAAGGTATCGTGAAGTTTAAAGACTAATGCCCCAGGTAATATTTTCTTTTTTTGACTTGTTATTTTTTTTATTGATTCATCTAATATGAGCATTCCATTTTCTATAGTTTCAAAGAATTTTTCTTCTTCTAACTTTATTTCATTTATTATTTTTTCTTCTTCATCTTTTTTTATAGCAAAAGCACTTCTCATTAAATTTATCAGAGTAGGTATCATTTTGAAAAAAAATGGCTTGCGACAACCTAATTTATAACCATGCCTTATTGCCCTTCTAATAATTCTTCTTAAAACATAACCTCTACCCTCATTTGAAGGCATTACTCCATCTGATATTAAGAATGTACTTGCACGGATATGATCTGAAAGAACTTTTAAAGAAGGATGATCTTTATCTTTAATTTTTGTGATTTCCATAGCTTTATTAATTAAAGATTTAAATAAATCAATTTCATAATTTGAATGCACTCCTTGAAGGACCGCTGTGATTCTTTCTAAGCCCATACCGGTATCTACAGATGGTTTAGGAAGTTTTTTCATTTTTCCTGTTTCATCTCGGTCATATTGCATAAATACTAAATTCCATATTTCAATATAACGGTCACCTTCTTCATTTTTAGATCCAGGTGGTCCACCAGGAATAGAGTCGCCATGATCATAAAAAATTTCAGTACATGGTCCGCATGGTCCAGTATCACCCATCATCCAGAAATTGTCCGAGGCATATTTAGAACCTTTATTATCTCCAATACGAATAATTTTTTTATTTGGGAGCTTGATTATTTTTGACCAAATATCATATGCCTCTTGATCATCTTCATAAACTGTTACTAAAAGTTTATCTTCTGGGACTTTATAAATTTTAGTTAAAAGCTCCCATGCATATTCAATAGCTTCTTTTTTAAAATAGTCTCCAAAACTAAAATTTCCAAGCATCTCAAAAAATGTATGATGTCTTGCTGTATAGCCAACGTTTTCTAGGTCATTGTGTTTTCCTCCAGCTCGAACACATTTTTGACTTGAAGTAGCAGTTTTAAATTTTGTTTTTTTAGTACCGAGAAAGACATCTTTAAATTGATTCATTCCAGCATTTGTAAATAAAAGCGTAGGATCTTCAAAAGGAATTAAACTACTTGAATTAACCACTTCATGCTCTTTGCTCTTAAAAAATTCTAAGAACATAGATCTAATCTCAGCTGTTGTAAGCATGTGTTTTTTTAATGTCATAACAATTCAGGTGATTTTCCAGATAAAATTTGATGGATTATAGATGGTTCAATACCTCTACTTTGCATAAATCTTATTTGCTTAGCTTTTTCATCAATTGTAACTGGTATCTGGTTAAATTTTCTCTCCCATATTTGCTTAGCTAAAAAGAATTCGTCATTTTTAATTTCTTTAATAACTCGAGTTATTATAGATTCATCCACCCCACGCATTTTAAGTTCGTGTGCAATTTTTCTGGTACCAAATTTCCTTTTTTTTGTAGATACAAATTGTTCAGAAAATCTATCATCAGATAACCAATCTTTCTTTTCTAAATCATCAAGAATTAAATCCAAATCAGTTTTACCTATTTCAAGAGATTCTGAATACGATAGAATTTTTTTTCTCAATTCCATTCTTGAATAATCTCTCTTACCCAAATAGTAAAGAGCTCTTTTTTTTAGCTTTATCTGATTATTTAAATTATTCGTCAGTTTGCGTATCTTCCTCTTCAAAATTTTCTATTTCTTGGTTGGCTTCAGTAAGGCTTGATTGATCTCTAATAAGATTTTCTATCTCTTTTGACACCTCAGGATTATCTTTTAAATAATCTCTAGCATTGTCTTTACCTTGCCCAATTTTTTCTCCTTTATAGCTATACCAAGATCCAGATTTTTCTACTAAATCTAGATTTACCCCCTCATCTATAATTTCACCTTCCAGAGATATTCCTTCTCCATATAAAACGTCAAATTCGGCTTTTTTAAATGGTGGAGCCACTTTATTTTTAACTACTTTAACTCTTGTTTCTGCTCCAATAACCTCATCTCCTTTTTTAATGGCTCCAATTCGTCTAATATCTAGACGTACAGAAGAATAAAATTTTAGAGCATTTCCTCCTGTAGTAGTTTCTGGATTACCAAACATTACGCCAATTTTCATTCTCAATTGATTAATAAAAATAACTAACGTATTAGTTCTTTTTATATTGCTTGTTAGTTTTCTTAAAGCTTGTGACATCAGTCTAGCTTGTAATCCCATATGAGAATCACCCATATCACCCTCTATTTCAGCCCTTGGTGTGAGTGCAGCAACCGAGTCAACAACAACAATATCAACTGAACCACTTCTAACTAACATATCAGTAATTTCTAGCGCTTGTTCACCAGTATCTGGCTGTGAAATTAATAGGTCTTCAATATTTACACCTAATTTAGCTGCATATTGAGTATCTAATGCATGTTCTGCATCTATAAATGCTGCTGTACCTCCAATTTTCTGCATCTCAGCAATCACTGATAAAGTTAATGAAGTTTTACCTGACGATTCTGGCCCATAAATTTCAACTACTCTACCGCGCGGTAAGCCACCAATACCCAATGCTATATCTAGCCCTAGAGAGCCTGTAGAAACTGATTGAATACCCTCAATAACTTGAGTATCATCCATTTTCATTACTGAACCCTTACCGTATTGTTTTTCTATTTGAGCTAAAGCTGCATCTAATGCTTTTTTCTTATTTTCATCCATTTAACAGGTGCCTTTATTGATTATTTTTAACAGTTAATTATTTCATATTTGATGCTATAAGGTAAGCGTCAATAATTGATTTAATGCAAATAGGACTGCTTTTTCCCTTATTTCTTCTCTATTTCCTTTAAAAAATGCTTTCTGTTGGAAAATAATATTTTCTTTTTTAGCAATTCCAAAAAAAATAGTTCCTATAGGCTTTAATTGAGATCCACCTTTTGGTCCAGCAATACCAGTAATACTTAAAGCTATATTTCCTTGACTATTATTAATCGCACCAAGAGCCATTTCATCAGCAGTTTGTTGACTTACCGCACCAAATTTTTCAATAGTATTTTTCTTTACTTTTACACAATCAATTTTAGATTGATTACTGTATGTAATAAAACCTCTATCAAACCAAATAGAGCTTCCAGGTGTATTTGTTATTTGAGCAGAAAATAACCCACCAGTGCATGATTCAACAGTTGTAAGAATCATTTTACGAACTATTAATTTTTCACCTAATGCCTCAGTTAAAGTTAATATATCTTTGGATCGCATACTAAATTAATACAGGTAAATAATAAATTAGCAAAAATATTATATAGGCATATAGTGCTGCTCCAATATCATCAATCATTATGCCAAATCCACCTTCAAATTTTTCCTCTAAAATATTAATAGGAAATGGTTTCCATATGTCAAAAATTCTAAATAAAATGAATGCTAATAGAGTAGGGTAAAAGAAAGTTTCAACTTGGTTTTGAATCAGCATTAGTAAAAGTAAAAAACCAACGATTTCATCAATCACAATGCAAGATGGATCTTTAATTTTTAAAGCACCACTAGTTTGATCAGATACATAAATACCAACAAAAAACATAGTAATAATAAATAAAATAATTAAAGGTTGAATTAAATTTTGTATTAATAAAAAGAAGGGAATTGCCATCAATGTTCCGAGTGAACCAGGAGCTTTTTTTGATAGACCGCAACCAAACCCAAGTGCTAAGAAAGCTGATAAATTTTTAAATAATAATTTATTGGGTTCCAAAGTGATTAAATCCTCCTTTTTTTATTTTATAAAATCCTCCTTCATTATCAATGATTTTGAGACCTTTGTCTTTTTTAATAGAACCGATTTTCGTTATTTTTAATGAAGAGTTTTTATTTAATAAATTAATTTTATTTCGATTTTTTTGTGGAGCAGTAAAAAGTAATTGATAATCATCGCCACCATTCAGGGCAATTTCAATGAATTTATTTTTTCTTATCCATGGGTTAATAGGGAGGGCATCTAAATATATATTTGCACCCATTTTTGATGCATCTAATATATGCTTTAAATCATCGATGAGACCATCGGAAATATCAATCGCTGAGTGGCTTAATTTTGCTATTTTTTTTATCATTGATTTATGGAGTGTTGGTTTTTCAAGGGCTTGAATAGATTTTTTCATTAAATTTTTTGGTAATTTAATTTCGTTTTGAAGACTTCTTAATCCGAGTGCGGCGAGTCCTATTTCTCCAGTTACCCATATATCATCTGTTTTTTTTACATTCGATCTTAGCAATACATTTTTTTTTAGCACTTCACCTAAAATACAAATACTGATTGATAAGGGCCCTTTAGTTGTATCTCCACCAATTACATTAACATCATATTTTTTTGCACAGGTAAATAATCCCTCAGAGAATTCTTTAATCCAACTAGTTTTTATTTTTGGCAGAGCAATTGAAAGAAGAGCAAACTTTGGAACACCTCCCATTGCATGTATATCTGAAATATTTACAGTAAGGGCTTTCCAGCCTAAATTGAAAGCACTAGTGCTAGGAAGAAAGTGAGTATTTTCATTTAGAGTATCAATAGAGATTGCCCAGAAAGAATTATTATCTTTTTTAATTAATGCAGCATCATCTCCGATACCTTTATAAGCTTTCGTCTTATATAAATTAAAATATTGATTAATTATTGAAAATTCAACTGACATTTATTTTTTTTTAGGACGAAAAGATTTAACTATTTGCTCATGAGTTTCAATATATGGAGCACCTATAAGGTCTAAACAATAGGGCACAGCTGCAAATATACCAGGTACTTTTAAATCTCCATTATTATCTTTTAAGCCTTCTAATGTTTGAGTAATAGCTTTTGGTTGTCCTGGAAGATTTATAATAAGTGTAGAATTTCTTATAACAGCTACTTGTCTAGATAAAATAGCTGTTGGTACAAAATTTAAACTTATCTGACGCATTTGCTCACCAAAACCAGGCATTTCTTTATCGCAGATTTCCAAGGTGGCGTCGGGAGTTACATCTCTTTTTGAAGGACCTGTTCCTCCAGTTGTTAAAATAAGATTACATTTTTGGTTGTCTGATAGCTCAATTAAAGTATTTTTTATTATTTCTATTTCATCTGGAATAATATTTTCTTCTGTATGAAATGGTTTAATTAGTGCTTTTGTAAGCCAGTTCTTAAGATTTGGAATACCTTCATCAATATATTCACCGGATGATGCCCGGTCACTTATTGAAACTAAACCAATTTTAATGAATCTTTCTTCCACCAATATGTCTCTTTGTTAGATAATAATTAATATTAACATTACGACAAAGGTTTCCAATGCTTAAATCCTACTTTACATACTTTATTTCCCTATTATTTTTGGTATCAAATGTTGCTTTTAGTGAACAGAATATTTTTGAAAAAAATTATCAAACGCAGAGTCCTAAGGGATTTAAGTCTTTTTTGGACAATCCAAAAACAAAAATTATGCGAGGATGGGAGCAGAAAACTGACAATATTAAAATGTTAGAAGATGGTTATGATTTGATGGGGCATTCAAACTTTACTGGTCCAAATGTTTCACCTAATTTGGCACTTGAACATGCAAAATCGATTAAAGCAGACATGGTTTTAGTTTATGATCGTCAAATTAATGATGCTGATCGTTCGACAATGATTAAAAAAGCCCGTGAAAAGGCAAGAAAAGCTAATCAAATTAAAGAGTCAGGAAATCTAACAGAAATTGAAATAAGTGAAGATGATTTAATTGACAAATCTGTTAAATATGAAATAAAAGCAACCTATTGGGTTAAATTACCAAAACCAACTTTTGGAACACATTTTATTAAATTAAAATCTCAAGATGATAATTCAGTCTCAGGGGTTCAAGTAATTGCTGTTATTAAAGGCTCACCAGCTGCTAACGCTGGAATTTTGAAAAATGATAGTATCACCTCAATTGCGCAAGATATTGTTAATAAACCAGATGAATTAATTAATGCAATTAGAAAAAATAAGGGTAAATTGATAGAGGTTGGTTATATAAGGAATGGTAAAAAGTTAAAAGTTAAGGTTAAGCTGTAATAATAATATCTTTTAAAATTTTATATAGTTGTCTTGAATATTTAGGAGAGGATGTACCTCTTTCTTTTTGAGCATTTGAAATAGCTTGTCTTAAAGACTGTTTATCAATATTTGGAAATTCATCAATAAATTTTTTTATCGAATTATTATTACTTATTAACTCATCTCTCCATTTTTCAACTATATGATTTTTTTGTATTTCTTTTTGAGCACTTACTTTTAAGCCTTCCATTATCAAAAAAGCAGCACTTAAATCAATTTCTCTTAATAGCTTTCCAAGATATTGAACCTGTCTTTTTTTAGCAGAGTTAGAATTTATTTTTTTTAAATCAATTATGGCATCGAAAATATTAGAAGGAAATTCAAATAATTCAATCTTATTTATATTTAACTCAGAGATTTTTCTTCCAAATTCTTGAATTTTTTTTGAATCTCTTTTTAATTCAGTTTTACTTATAATTTTAGTATTATTTGAATCTATCATTACTAAATACCTAATTCTAAGAATGATTCTGTATGATATCAGTTTTATAGAAAGTAATTTTATGAGCTTAAAAATCCTTAACTTTTCTCAAGATGAATTGTATTTAATTTCTAATAAGATTTTAGATGTTGCTAAAAAGTATGGTGCGTCAAATTCTGAAGTAGAAATTAGTGTTGGAACAGGGAAAACAATTTCAACAAGAATGGGATTATTAGAAAACATTGAATTAAATAATGAAAAAAATTTAACTACAACTGTTTTTTTTGGTCATCAACAAGGTATTGCTTCAACCTCAGACTTTAGTAATGAATCAATTAATTCTTGCGTTGAAGCAGCGTGTCAGATTGCAAAGAGTACTGCAGAAGATAAAGCCTTTGGTTTAGCTGATCCAAGCCTATTTTCAAAAAAAGTTAGGGATTTAAATATATATGACCCATTTTTTGATTCACAAGATTTAATTATAGAAAAAGTACTTGAGTGTGAAGACCATGCTTTAAATTTTGATAGTAAAATTACTAATTCAGAAGGAGCTCAGCTAACTACATCAGAAACACTATTTGCTTACTTAAATTCTGAAGGGTTTGTTGGATGTTACCCTTCATCTAGATCATCTCTAAGTTGCTCTGTTGTTGCTAAAGATAATTTAGGAATGCAAAGAGATTATAGTTATAGCGCAGTTCGATCTTATAATGATCTAAAAACACCTATTCTTATTGGTCAAGATGCAGCTCAAAGAGCTCTTAATCGTTTGAATATAAGACCCATTAAAACTGGTAAATACCCCGTCATTTTTGAATCTTCAATTGCATCATCAATTATTTCTACATTAGTTTCAGCAATTTCTGGAGGAAACTTATATCGTGAAAAATCTTTTTTATTAAATTCTCTTGATACTAAAATAGCTTCCGAATCACTTTCTATTGTTGAAGACCCTTTTTTAGAGAAAGGTCATGCAAGTTCTAATTTTGATGCTGAAGGCGTTAATTTGAAAAAAAGAACTATTTTAGATAATGGCTTGTTAAAAGGTTATTTTTTATCTTCTTATAGCGCAAGAAAATTAGCTATGCAAACAACTGGAAATGCTGGTGGACCACATAATCTTATTGTTAAACCATCACAAAAATCTCTAGAGGAATTAATACAAGGAATTGATAAAGGACTTTTGATTACTGAGCTTTTAGGCCATGGTCTGAATATGGTAACTGGAGATTATTCAAGAGGGGCTTCTGGTTTCTGGATTGAGTCTGGTAAAATTAAACATGCTGTCGAAGAAATTACTCTTGCTAGTAATTTTAAAGACATGTTATTAAATATTAAGGCTGTAGGAAATGATACTTATCAAAATACTTCAAAATATACTGGATCAATATTAATTGATCCCATGACAGTTGCATCTAATAATTGATTAAGAAAAAAGACGATTATTCTATTTTAGAGATTTTTTGTGTTTCAGAATTATCTGCAGTAATTTCATCATCAAATTCTTCAGTATATTGTTCATAATCATATGAAGTATCTGCAGTATCTGAATAGTCAATAGTACCTGAAGGATTATCGTTGACTAAGGCTTCTCTATATTGAAGATATGCATCTCTTTGGAAAGCATATGGGTCTAGTGAGGCTTCATCAATAATTGAAGATGCATTTAATAGTTCAGTACGAGCATCAATGAATTGCATAATACGTACTTGATTCCTTCCTCTTACATTATTTATATAACTAATTGGATCAAATGCTAATGTATCCGTTACAAGTCCAACTGCATCTCTTGTAGATGAAGGACCTAAAAATGGAAGTACCAGATATGCTCCTTGACCAACTCCCCAGTGACCTAAAGTTTGACCAAAGTCTTCTTTTCTTCTTTCACCCCCACTTATTGAATGAACGTCAACAAAACCCAATAAACCAATGGTACTGTTGACTAATACTCTACCTGTGTCATTAGCTGCATACTCTACTTTGCCTTGTAATAATTCGTTAATAATTGTTATGACATCTCTAATGTTGTTAAAAAAGTTATTGATTCCTTTAACAACAAATTTTGGAGCTATATTTTTATAGCCTTTTGAAACAGGTTTAATAATTGCATTATCTGCAACATCATTAAACTTATAGACCGCTCGATTAAAGTTTTCTAAGGGGTCTTTGTTTTGGTGGGTTGCGCATCCTGTTATTTGAAAAATAAGTAGGATAATAATAAATATTTTATATGTTCGCATATATCTAAAGATTATCCATTAATGTTGTATTTTAGTCTATTAAATATATAGGTATTACTAAGAATTCAAATCAATTTGTTGTAAATAAACAACACTATTTAAAATCTTTAAATAAGGCAATAGCTTTAGCTTTTTGTTCTGCATGATTAACTATTGGAATCGGATAATCTTCTCCTAGTTTAATTGGTAGTTTATTAGAAGATTTGTTGAAAAAATCAAAAGGTCCGTGGATCTGTTTTTTATTTAATAATTTTAATTCAGGTACATATTTTTTTATAAATTTTCCTTCAGGATCAAATCTTTCTGATTGAAGGGTAGGGTTAAAAACTCTAAAATATGGCTGAGCGTCACAACCAGTTGATGCCGCCCATTGCCATCCTCCGTTATTTGCAGAAAAATCAAAATCAATTAAATGGTCAGCAAAATATTTTTCACCCCAGCGCCAATCTATTAATAAATCCTTTACTAAAAAACAAGCAATAATCATTCTTAGTCGATTATGCATAAATCCTGTTGTGTTTAATTGACGCATACCCGCATCGACAATTGGAAATCCGGTATTACCATTAATCCATGCTTGAAATTTTTGTTCATTGTTTTGGAATTGAATATTATTATATTTAAGCTTAAAAGCTTTTCCCTCTTGTATATAAGGAAAGTTGGATAATATTTGAAAGTAAAAATCTCTCCAAATTAATTCATTAAGCCAAGTTTGTGATCCTTCTGATTTATGATCAAGAGCTATTCTTGCTAAATGCCTTATTGAGACTGTACCAAATCTATTATGAACCGAAAGATAAGAAACACCTTTTGTTCCAGGAAAATTTCTATGTAAATTATAATTTTGTATTCTTGTTTTAAAATCATTAATAAGAATCAGCCCACCTTCTGGCCCTAAAGGAAGATTTAATTTTGTTAGATTCGTCTTTTTAAAACCGATTTTTTTTAATGACTGAAGAGGTTTACTAGTAAATTTTGCAAAATTTTTTTTATAAGGTTCACAATTAAATTGATTAATACCCTCATTAAATATTTTTTGTAGGTAATTATTTTTATATGGAGTAAAGATAGTGTAAGGACTATCATTTTTAGTTAAGATTTCTCTATCCTCAAATAAAACTTGGTCTTTATAGGCAAAAGTTTCAATATTCATTTTATTTAATATTAAAGATATTTTTTTATCTCTTTTTATAGGATATTCTTCATAATCTTTATTTATAAAAAGGGCATTACATTGATATTTTTCTATTAAGAAAGGAATTAAAAGAACAGGATCACCAATTTCGACGATAAGATCGGAACCAAATTTTTTTAGTTCTACTTTGATTTGTTTAAGGGAATTCCAAATAAATTCAATTCTTCTGTCTTCCTTATTTTTTAATTTATTTAAAATCGTTGTATCAAAAATAAAACAGCAATAAACAGCTTTGGAGCTTAGTAAGGAATTAAACAAAGCATTATGATCATATAATCTAAGATCTCTTCTTAACCATACAAGACTATTATTAATTTTTTTACTCACGATGATATGGGTGTTTATTTAATATTGTTGAACCTCTATACAATTGTTCAAGTAGAATAATTTTTACTAAATTATGAGGAAATGTAAGCTTTGATAAACTCCAAACCCAATTAGAATTTTTTAAAATTTCTTTATCTAGACCATCTGCCCCTCCAATTATAAATGTTATTTTAGAAAAATTTTGCATCCAGTTATATAAATTCTTTGAAAGATTTTTTGAAGTGCATAATGCTCCACTTTCATCAAGTGAAATTACAAAATCATCATTTATAAATTTAGTAATTTTTTTAGCTTCCTGTAATTTTTTTTGTTCTATAGATTTCTGATTTTTATTTGATTTTATATCTATTAATTCAACTTTAAAACAATCATCAAGCATAGAAATATATTTGACTATTTCATCTTTTACCCATTTCGGAGAAGTATTTCCTACTGAAATAATTTTTATTTTCAATCTGTGAAATCACTTTTTAATTGTCTGGCATCCAAAGTTCTTCTAAATTATAGTGAACTCTTATAGTGGGTGTCATTATATGAATAATAATATCTCCAAGGTCAACTAAAACCCATTCGCTGTCAGATTCTCCTTCAATACCAATTAGAGGAGTATCAATTTCTTTCATTCTGGTTTTAATATTATCAGCAAGCGCTTTAGCTTGTCTAGAAGAATTAGCACTAGCAATAATAATATAATCGGCAATTGATGAATTTTTTCTGATGTCTATCGTTAAAATATCGAAAGCTTTTATATCTTCCAAAGCATTTATAACATTTTTCTTAATATTTATAATTGAAGCCAAATTGAAGAAACTTATGCTGCTTGCATTGCAATAGAGTTTTTAGTTATGGTGATTTTATTTTTAGCATCAACATACACAAGTAAGGGTTGATATTTTTCTAATTCTATTTCGTTATAATTAGCAAAGGTTGCAATGATTAACTTATCTCCTGGATTTGCTTTATGAGCTGCAGCACCATTTATGGATATAATTCCTGAATTTTTTTCTGCTTGAATTGCATAAGTATTAAATCGCTCACCGTTTGTAATATTATAAATTGATATTTGTTCATATTCTTTTATATTTGCAGATTTTAAAAGTGTTATATCAATTGCACATGATCCCTCATATTCAAGTTCTGAATGAGTTACAGTAACTCGATGAAGTTTTGATTTAAGCATTATTCTTTGCATGTTAAATAGTATATCTTTTTTTTAAACGAAATATTATAGTCAGTTAGTTGTTGGGATGCAAAATTCTATATTATCAATTAATCTTACTTCACCAAGAAATGCAGCACCTAAAACAATTAACTTTCTATCATTATAACTTGGTTTTTTTAAATCTATTTGCCTCCTTATTTCAAAATAATCTATTTTCCAACCTTCTAGCTTTAATTGTCGTTTAGCTTTTGATTCTGCTTTTTCAATATCAAATCCTTTTGCAACAGATTTAGCACAAACTTTAAGTTGTTTGTATAAGTTTTTTGCTTTACAAACATCATTTTCATTGAGAAGACTATTTCTGGAACTTAATGCAAGATTATTCTTATCTCTAATAGTTTTTGCCTCAATAATTTTTATTGAAAGCTTTGAATCTGAAATAAATTTTTTAATTAGGAATAATTGTTGGTAATCTTTTTTTCCAAAAATAGCATAAGAGGGCATTATTAAATTAAATAATTTATCTATTATTGTTATTACGCCTTTAAAATGACCTTTTCTTGAATAACCACATAATTCATTTGAAATAAAAGGCATTTTGTAAGATAGCTTTGGTTCATTTGGATAAATATCTTTTATCGATGGGGTAAATAATATTGATACCCCTTTACCTTTTAATAAATTTATATCTTGGCTTAATGTTCTAGGATAATTATTAAGATCATTTTTTGAATCAAATTGAATAGGGTTTATAAAAATTGACAATACGATATTTTTCGATAATTTTTTAGCTTCTTTTATCAAAGATATATGGCCTTCATGAAGATTACCCATAGTTGGTATAAGGAAAATATTTTCTTTTTTAGCTAAGTTTGATTTAAGCTCTGATGGAGATTTAATTATCTTCATTTAATCTTTCGATTATGAATTTTTTTAATAAATTTTTCTAATCTAGAAAAAATATCTACCGATTCTATTTTTTTAGCTTTATTTTTATCTTTTGAAAAAGACAATTTAGTTATACCAAGCAAATCATATAGGACTTCGACTTCTCCATTGCAGAAATTTGAAGATCTAAAGCCTATAGTAGGAATTTTAAGATTTTGTGTAATTGATTTATCTTCAGATGGCTTTGTCATAGATAATACAAGCATTTTTATTCCAGCTTCCTCAAGATTTTTTGCTTTTCTTAATAAGTTATGATTTTTTGATTTTAGTTTTGTATTAAGTTGAGGCATGTATCCAATGTGCCCACAAACTGGAATTTTATTAATACTTAAATATTTAACAATTTCAAGAATATTGTTATCACCTTCAATTTTAACTATGTCTGCACCTGCATCAACAAGTAACTTCGCATTTTTTAATGCAACTTTTTTATTGTTATAAGTATTAATGGGCATATCACAAATTATTGGTATTTGGTGAGCACCTTGTTTTACAGCTTTTGTATGATATATAACCTCATTTAATGTAACTTTTCGTGTTGATGACTCTCCTTTTATTACAATACCTAAAGAGTCCCCTACTAAAATTGCATCACAATCAGTATCTGATAAATAGGATGCAAAGGTGGCATCATAACAAGTAATGATGACAATATTTTTTTTTCTAAATAATTTTTCAAGCTTTCGCATAATTAATTTAATTTAGGATTAAAGTATTCTCTTACGCTATTAATTTGATAAATTCTTTCTACCAAAATATTTAAAGCAGATTTATCTTCTAATAAATCTATATCTTCATTATTAACAATTAAAACCCTTGATTGGTGATTATTATGAAAATAATTACTGTAAGATTCTGCAATTTTTTCTAAATATTCTGTAGATATTCTTTGTTCATAACTAATATTTCTTTTTTCAACTCTTTTTCTTAAAAGATCAACTGGGGTTTGAAGATAAATAACTAAATCAGGAGTAGGAGTTTTTGGATGTAGGTATTCATAAATTTGGTTATAAAGTTTAAGTTCCTCGTTATCAAGATTAAGATTTGCAAAAATAGGGTCTTTTTGTAGAAAAAAATCAGCAATTATCCCGCTTTTGAAAAAATCTTGTTGTTTAAGCTCATTTATTTGATGAGCTCTTTGAAAAAGAAAAAAAAGCTGAGTTGATAAAGCATAATGCTTCATATCTTCGTAGAATTTTGGTAAAAAAGGGTTACGATCAGCTTTTTCTGTGAACATGTTTGCGCCATATTTATTAGATAATAGTTTAGCTAAAGTTGATTTTCCACATCCTATTGGACCTTCAATAACAATGTAAGGAAATTTATTAAAAATATTCAAACTATTTAATCCTATTAATATTTTCTGGAGTTAATTTTTTTATTATATCTTTAATTTTCCCTTGATTTGGAATCATAATATCTTCATTAATATCTTTTAAAGGTAGTAACACAAATAATCTTTCATGCATTCTTGGGTGAGGAATAATTAAGTTATCTTCATTTATAATTAAATCATCAAATAGTAAAATATCAAGATCTAAAATTCGAGGACCATTTTTTTGATCCCTAATTCGACCAGCATTATTTTCAATATTCAAAATATTTTTAAGAAGCTCTTGAGGATTAAGATCTGAATAAACTTCTACAACTGCGTTTACAAAGTCGGGTTGATTTAATATACCTACAGGGGGCGTCTGATAAAGATGTGATTTATTTAAAACTTTAATACCATTTAATTTTTTGATAGAAAGAATTCCATTTAAAACTTGTTTTCTTGGGTTTTTTAAGTTGCTACCTAAAGCAATATAAATAAGACTCATTTTTTAAAACTTTTTTTGTTAATTATAAGTAAATCTTTGTTCTTCTTATTTGATTCAATAAATTTAGTCCACCAAGACCCAATAGAACTAGAAATTTCTAATGTTTGACATCTAAGTAGTAAAAAATCATATGAAGCTCTGAATCTCGGATGATTATAAAGCCTATAAATCTTTTTTGCAGAGGTGCTGTTAAACCTTGGTTGAAGCCTCCATATTTCACTCATTGTGACTTCAAATCTCTTTTGTATTGGAAAAATTTTTTTTTGTTTTTTAAATGAATCATAAATAGCTTTATTTAATGCTAGAGATGTGTGGGGACAATTTTTATTATATTTTTTCCATAATCCTAGAACATCATGCCATAGAAAAGTTGCTAATAAAAAACCTGGATTAATAGATTGATTATTTTTAATTCTTAAATCAGTATTTTTTAGAGCTTGTAATAGAAAGTCATTAAATAATTTATTATTATTCTCTAAAGTCGGAAAATAAATATTACTAAGTTGGAATTGTTTAAATAAAACCATACTTTCTTGTGCATGTCCTGTAATAAATAATTTCATTACTTCATCAAATAAACGAGAATAGGGTACGAATTTAAGAAGGTTTAATGAATTTTTAATTTCATTAAATGTTTCTTTATGAATCTCCATTTTCAGTTTTGCTGCGAAACGAACCCCTCTTAAAATTCTTATTGGATCTTCTTTAAATCTATCCTTTGGATTTCCAATAATTCTTAACTGATTTTTTTTAATATCTTTTAAACCATTATAAAAATCAATTAAATTATTTTCATCAACATCATAATAAAGTGCATTAACAGTAAAGTCTCGTCTTTCAGCATCTTCTCTAATTGTGCCATATTCATTATCTTTTAGAACACCATTTGACATATGAATTTTTTGTGTTGGCTTAGCTCTAAATGTTGAAACTTCAATTATTTCTCGACCATAAATTACATGAACAAGTTTAAATCTTCTGCCAATAATTAGTGATTTTTTAAAGATTGATCTTACTTCTTCAGGTGTTGCATTGGTTGCTATATCAAAATCTTTAGGATTAACTCCCATTAGAATGTCACGAATTGCTCCGCCTACTATAAATGCTTCAAAATTATTTTTTTTCAGTATTTTGAGTGTATTTAATGCTTGTTCACTTATTAAGTTTCTATCAATTTTTTTTGATTTGAAAAATGAGTAAATTTTTCTTTGAAAGACTTGCAGAAGATTACTATTCATTTATTATTTTTAAATATTTTTTTTCCAGTAAATATCATCAAGCTTATTAATCTTATTCAAAAATCTTGCTAAAACAAAAAGCACATCAGATAGGCGATTTATATATTTAAGAGAAGCTTCGTTAACTTTATCTGTTTTAGTTAATTTAAATAAATTTCTTTCAACTCTTCTACAAACTGTTCGAGCTAGATGGCAATAGGAGGAAGCTTTTGATCCACCAGGTAATATGAATTCTTTTAAGGGAGGTAGTTCATTATTCATTTCATCAAGAGTTTTTTCAAGAAAAGATATTTTTTTTTCATTTATTTTCATATGATTTGGTATCGATAATTCACCACCAATATCAAATAAATCATGTTGTATTTTATTAAGAATAATTACCTTATCATCTGGTAATTTTTCTGTAAGTAAGATCCCAATAACCGAGTTTAATTCGTCAATATTACCTAAAGATTCAATACGAGGATTAAATTTTTCTACTCTTGAGCTATCTCCAAGACCAGTTTCTCCATGGTCACCAGTTTTCGTATATATTTTTGTTAGTCTATTTGCCATAATTTTCCTTTACGTTATTCTACATTAACCTTCTTTATTTATTATTTTTATCTCTATAATTGCTATACGATGAAAAAAATACAACCAATTGGAATTTTTGACTCTGGTATCGGGGGTATATCAGTAATGTTAAATATTCAAAGTTTGCTACCTAACGAGAGTCTAGTGTATGTTGCTGATTCTTTATACGCACCTTACGGCTTAAAAAGTAATTCTGTGATTCTCGAAAGATCAAAAGCTGTTATTGATTATTTAATAGCAAAAGAATTTGTAAAAATGATTGTAGTTGCTTGTAATACTGCAACTGCCTCATCTGTAAAAGAGCTCAGACAAATCTATCAAATTCCTATTATTGGAATGGAGCCAGCAATAAAGCCAGCTACAAAATCAACTATTTCTAAAAAAGTTGGTATTCTGGCAACTAATGGAACTCTGGAAAGTGCTAAATTTTCTGCATTATTGGAAATTTATTCTGGAGATATAAAATTTTATACTCAACCATGCCCTGGTTTAGTAGAGTTAATAGAACAAGGAAAGATTGATGATTCATCAACAAAAATCTTGATAAAAAAATTCCTAGATCCATTCATTCAAAATAAAGTTGATACTATTGTTTTAGGATGTACACACTATATTTTTATTCGTAATGTAATTCAAAAAATTATGGGATCTAATGTAGAAATAATTGATACTGGCTTAGCTGTTGCTAAACAGGTTAAAAGCAAATTAAAAAGTCATTCCTTACAAAATCATTTAAAAGAAAAAAGTTATTCAATTTATACAAATAGTAATAATCCAAAAATGAAGGAAATATTTTCTACATTAATTAATATGAATTTTAAATACAGCTATTATGATAATTGGGTTGATTAATTTTAATCGATATAACTTAACCAATGTCTATAATTCGAATTAATTCCTTTGACGGTATCAAAATAAATTTTTTGAATTTCTTCAGTTAAAGGACCTCTTTTTCCTTTTCCAATAAGCCTAGTATCAAGTTCTTTAATTGGAGTAACCTCAGCTGCAGTACCAGTAAAAAAAGCTTCTTCAGCTGAATATACTTCATCTCTAGTTATATTTTTTTCAATAACCTCTACATTCAAATCTTTTGCAATCGTTATAACTGTGTCTCTAGTGATGCCCTCCAAAGCACTACTTAAGGTTGGGGTATATAGATTGCCATTTTTTACAATAAATATATTTTCTCCAGTTCCTTCAGCTATAAAACCTTGGGTATCTAATAAAAGTGCCTCGTCATAACCATCATTAGTTGCTTCTTGATGAGCTATTATTGAGTTCATATAATTACCATTAGCTTTTGCTTTAGTCATCGTACTATTAACATGATGTCTTGAAAAAGAAGATGTTTTTACTTTAATTCCAGATTCAAGAGCTTCTTGTCCCATATAAGCACCCCAACTCCAAGCTGCAACAATTATATTTGTTGATAATTCTTTAGCAGAAATTCCCATAGCTTCTGCCCCATAAAATGCCATAGGACGAATATAACCAGACTTTAAATTATTTTTAATAATTGAATCTTTTTGTGCTTGGTTTATTTTAGAAGGACTAAATGGTAGATTCATTCCTACTATATGAGCAGAATTAAATAATCTTTGTGTATGGTCCTCTAACCGAAAAATAGCCGCACCTTTTTTTGTTTCGTAAGCTCTTACGCCTTCAAAAACACCTAGCCCATAATGAAGAGTATGAGTCAATACATGTGTCTTAGCTTGCTTCCATGGAACAAATTCATCATTAAACCATATAAGACCATCACGATCTTCCATTGTTTGTTTTATTACCATAATGCCCCTTTAAACTTTTAATAAATTTATTTGTCTACTAATTGTGACTATAACTTAGCATGATAAAATGAAATTTAATTTTTTTAAATTATATATGAATAAATTTTTTGTTATTTTACTACTATTAACAACATTAATGTCTTGTTCAGACAATAATTTAACTTTTAATGGTTCAAATATAACTGAGGCTAATTTAGATTCAAATTTTGAGCTTACTTCTCATACTGGAGAAAAAAAGAATTTAGGTAATTTTAAAGACACAGTTATTGCAATTTTTTTTGGATTTGCTAATTGTCCAGACATATGCCCAACAACAATGCTTGAGCTTAAAAAAATTAAATCACAATTAGGTAAAAATTCACAAGAACTTACAGTTTTATTTATTTCATTAGATCCAGAGAGGGATACACCAGAGTTATTAAGAAAATACATAACTTCTTTTCATTCGTCATTTATAGGGCTTACTGGTTCTGAAGAAGATATTATAAAAATTGCTAAACAATTTAAGGTATATAGAAAAAAAGTTATTCAGGATGATACATATACGATTGACCATTCATCTGGTTTATATTTGATTGATAAGCAAGGTAAAATCAGAATTCGACATTCTTACGGAGCTGAAAGTAAATTAATTATTGAAGACATTGAAAAACTAATCTAATCTGTATAGTTTAAATCCATTTTTTTTTAAGTATTCTTCTGCTTTTTTATAATTTGGAAATAGGGAGCAAACTTGATTCCAAAAACTTTTTGAATGATTCATAAATTTCAAATGAGAAAGTTCATGACAAATAACATAATCAATTATGAACACCGGACATTGAATTAAGCGCCAATTAAGTCTAATTTCTTTTCTGTTATTACAAGTTCCCCATCTCGTTTTAGCGTTTGAAATTAAAGTTTTCTGAGCGTTAAGATTATTTTTTTTACATAAATCATTTACTCTTTGTATAAAGTATTTGTGAGCATAATTCTTTAACCACTTTAAAAAAAATTTTTTTAATTTTGGGTAATCCGATAAATTTTTGTAGCTAATTAAACAAATATTATTATCAATAGTAATATTATTTTTTCCTAACTTAACTGTAATCATTAATTCTTTATCAAAAATTTTAAAAGATTCTCCATTTTTAACTTCAAAAGGCTTTTCATACGTTAAAGTTAACTGTAATTTCTTTTGGATCCAATGAGATTTATTTTGAATTAATTGATCGATCCTAGATTTTGAAATTAATAATGGAGCATGAACTTCTAGGCCTTTAGGGGTAATTTTTAGACTTAAAGTACGTCTAGATTTTTTTATTAACTCATAACTAATTAATGAGCCATCAGTTAATCTTACTTTTTTGGTTCCAGATAAATTAAACATTAATACTCAACATTTCTGATTCAATCCAATTTTTTGCAAGCTTATTTGCTTCTTCAGGTGAAATATTTGCCGTATTTATAATAGGGCCAATTGATACAAGAATCTCACCTGGTTTTTTTATAAATGAATTTTTTGGCCAAAAGAATCCAGCATTATGAGCTACAGGAATAATATCTATTTTTGATTTATTTGCTAACCAGGCACCTCCAATATAGTATTTACCAATTTGTTTTGGTTTTATTCTGGTTCCTTCAGGAAATACTATAATACAGAAACCTTTTTTTACTCTGTCAAGTCCTTGTTTTAACATTTGCTCTAAAGATTTTTTCCCTGCTTTTCTATTAATTGCAATAGGTGATGTCATAGCTAATCCCCAACCAAAAAAAGGGATCCAAAGTAACTCTCTTTTTAAAACCCAAACTTGTGGAGGAAAAATTTTTTGAAATGCAATTGTTTCCCATGCAGATTGATGTTTGGAAAGAATCATAAAAGGTTTTTTTGGTATATTTTCAGTACCTATAACTTTAAATTTTAAATTACAAACTAATCTTAGCCAAAATATTATTGCCTTGGCCCACAAAGAGATAAATTTATAACGAGTAATAGCTGGTAGAGGGAAAGTTAAAATTGCAAGAATTGTAAAAGGAATTGTAAAAATCCACATACCTAATTGAAAAATTAAAGATTTAAAAAAAATCATTTATTTACTTAATATTTTATCAACTGCTTCTGATAAATTATTATAAATCCATGTATTTTTTGGATAGGTTTTATTAGTAAATGTTTCTTCTCCTTTGCCAGTTTTAACTAAAATAGGTTGAGCCCCAATATTATTATATGCTTGTAAATCTCGTGGAGCATCCCCTATAGCAGGTGTATCTTTTAAGCTTGTATTAAATCTGATACTAATTTCTTCTAACATACCAGATTTAGGTTTACGACATTTGCAGTTAGTGTCCTCGGTGTGAGGACAATAAAAAATAGCATCAATATGACCTCCAACTTGACTAAGTAAATCTAACATTTTTCTGTTAATCTTATTCATAGTTTCTATATCAAACAAACCTCTCCCAATTCCAGACTGGTTTGTTGCTATTATTACTTTAAAACTATGTTGGTTCAATCTTGCAATAGCTTCAAGACTATCTGGAATAGGAATCCATTCGTTGGGACTTTTAATATAATTAACGCTATCTTGATTAATAACGCCATCTCTATCTAAAATAATAATTTTCATTTAATTTGCTAATTTAGAAATATCTGCTACGCGATTTAAAGAAATATGTAATTGGTTCAGTAAATTATGCCTATTATTTCTGATTTTCTTATTTTCTGAATTAACCATTACATTTTCAAAAAATTGATCAATAGGTTCTTTTAATTCAACTAATGCATTTAATGCTTCAAAAAATTTTTCTTCTTCTATTGATTCAACAATTATAGGGTCAAGTTCATTTATGGAATTAAAAAGCTTTATTTCTTCTTTTTCACATAATAGTGATTTATCTACTTTTTTAATTGGGCCTGTAAACTTTTTAAGTATATTTGAAACTCTTTTATTGGAGCTTGCAAGAGTTTGAGATTGTTCTAATCTGATAAATTTTTGTATGGCATCTAACTTTTTGATAATATCATTTAAAAAATGTGGTTTTGAGGAAATAACTGCATCAATTTCATTAGTTTTATATCCTTTTTCTTTAAGATAATTTGATAATCTTTCATAAATAAACTCTTTTAAACTTATATTTTTTTCTTGATTACCTTTCGGTGAATTTTTATCGATTAGATCTATAAAATTAATAGCAATATTTTTTTCTATTAATATTCTTATTATTCCAATAGCATTTCTTCTTAAACTAAATGGATCTTTGTCACCAGTTGGTTGTTCATTAATGGAAAAAAGCCCAATTAATACTTCAAATTTTTCAGCCAAAGCTGCATAATCCCCAAACAGATCTCTTGGTAGAGAATCACCAGAAAATTTCGGTTTGTAATGATCTTCTATCGCCGATGCTAGATGCTTGTATTCCTTTGTACTGCTTGCATATATAGACCCCATTATACCTTGCAGTTCAGGGAATTCTCCAACCATTAAACTTAAAAGATCTGCCTTAGCAAGTAATGCAAACTCTTTAAAATTAATTTTATTTTTAAATCTCATTACATTTGAAATATATTTTAGGATTTTTGTAACTCTTTCAGCTCTATCTTCTTGGGTGCCTAATTTATTATGGTAAACAATAGTATTTAATTCTTTTGATAAAGATATAAGAGATTTCTTTTTGTCTTGGTTAAAAAAGAATTCCGCATCAGCAAGTCTAGGCTTAATAACTTTTTCATTACCTTCAATTATATTTGATGAATTTTTTGGAGTTAAATTAGAAACTATTATAAAATATTGCGTTAAATTATTTTGTTTATCAAACAATGGAAAATACTTTTGGTTTGATTTCATAGTTAATATAAGACATGCTTGGGGTACCTTTAAAAATTTTTTATCAAATGAACCAATTAAGATATTAGGCATTTCAACTAAAGCAGTAACTTCGTCTAACAAAGTCTCATCGTCAATAATATGAATATTTTCTTTAAATGATTTTAAAGTAGTATTTATATCATTACGTATTTTTTCTTTTCTTTCTTTAAAATTTGCAATAACTCGCCCATTTTTAAATAAAATTTTCTCGTAATTATCGGCATGATTAATAGTTAATATTTTTTCTTTTGATTCAAAACGATGCCCATACGTTTTATTATTTGAAGTAAATCCAAGTGAATAAACTTTTAATATGTTTTTTCCATGTAGTACCAGTAAATTTTTAATGGGTCTTACAAAATTAACTGATGTCCAGCCGTCATCTAGTTGATATGACATCATTTTTTTTATAGGTAATTGACTAATACAATTATTTATAACTTCTGACAGCACATCCTCCAGGTTTAAACCAATAATATTTTTAGGTAAATATAAATTTTGTTGCCCATTTTCATTCTTTTCTTTTAAATTTTTTAATGCTTTATCTGATTCATTGAGTGACTGAAGTTTTTTTAATAAAGCTTGAGTTGGTTTTTTTTCATTATCAAATCCAATTTTAGATGGCATAAGTTTAATCATTTTGTTTTCAGTTGGAGCTTTTTCTAAAACATTTAATATTTTTACACCAAGCCTTCTAGGTGTTGAAAAAACCTTCATATCAATAATTTCAACTAGGTTTTTTTCTTTTAATGCCTTTGCAATCAAACGTCCAAATTCATTACCTAATTCGTTGAGCGAGGAAGGGGGTAATTCTTCAGTTAAAAATTCAATAAGTAAAGTAGCAGATTTCAATTTTTGTCTCTTTTGATATTTAATGATTTCATAACTTCTTCGGCATGTTTTGGATTTGCCAAAGGAAAACCTAATTTTTTTCTACTTTCTAAATATGAATTTGCAACTTGACGTGAAATATTTCTAATTCTAGCAATATAATCAGCTCTTTCAGTTACTCCAATAACTCCTCGAGCATCAAGAAGGTTAAATGTATGTGCTGCTTTTAAGACTTGCTCGTATGCTGGAAGTGCTAAATTATTTTTTACAAGGTAATTTGCTTGTTTTTCGTGAGAAGAGAAGGCAGACAAAAGAAATTTTGAATCACTATGCTCAAAGTTGTAAGCGCTTTGTTCAATTTCATTTTGAAGAAAAACATCTCCATATTTTAAATTCTTCGTCCATTGAATATCATAGATACTTTTTACATCTTGAATATACATTGCTAGTCGTTCTAATCCATATGTAATTTCGCCAGTTATAGGTTTACAAGGAATTCCTCCAACTTGTTGAAAATAAGTAAATTGTGTGACCTCCATTCCATTTAGCCAAACCTCCCAACCTAATCCCCATGCTCCTAAAGTTGGATTTTCCCAATTATCTTCAACTAATCTAACATCATTATTTTTTAGATTAAATCCAAGATTCTCTAAGGATTGCATGTATAAATCAACTATATTTTTTGGGGATGGTTTTAATGCTACTTGAAATTGATAATAATGTTGAAGCCTATTTGGATTATCTCCATAACGGCCGTCTTTTGGTCTTCTGCTGGGTTGGACGTATGCTGCTTTCCAAGGTTCTGGTCCGATAGCTCTAAGAAAAGTAGCTGTATGAGAAGTGCCAGCTCCAACCTCCATATCATATGGTTGAATTATGGCACATTCATTTTTACTCCAATAATCTTGAAGATTAAAAATAATTTCTTGGAAGGTTAGTTTCATATTTTTTGTTTTTTATCTAATCTGCATTTTACTGCCTTTTTTAAACACATCAAAGAATTAGGTACCAACAAAATATTTATTTAACAAATAACTTTCTAAAAACTATTAATTTATTTCTTGTAAAATATAGAAGTAAAATTAAAATACATAAAAAATAAATCGTTAAATTGTCAAATACCATATAAGGGGTAACTCCAGTATATCCTTGTATATTATTATTTAGCATACCAGTAGTGAACTGAGGTAATTTTTTTAAAACCTTTCCATTTTTATCAATGAAGGCAGTAACACCTGTGTTAGTTGATCTAAGCATCATTTTTTTGTTTTCAATTGCTCTTGCTTGAGAAATTTGTAAATGTTGTTCAGCAGCTATAGATTCTCCATACCAGGCATCATTACTCAAATTTACTAAAACATTAGGCTCACTAATATATTTTGTTTTTGAAGCAATCTCATTGCCAAATACGTCTTCGTAACATATATTTATTGCGTAATCTAAATTCTTAATATTAAACAATGGGACATTATGTTTCGGACCTCTTTTAAGGCTGTTAAAAGGAATATTTAACCAATTCTTATAGATATAACCTAGGTATTTTTTTAGCGGAATAAATTCTCCAAAAGGAACAAGATGATTTTTTCGATAGATTTGCTTAACATCTTTCTTTATTAAGAATGCAGAATTGTAGAAACCAGTTTCAATTGCCCCTAAAATAATATGTCCGTCAATGCGATTTAAATGTTCTTTTATATTTTTAGTAAAGCTTTCTGGTATTTTATCAAACACAATTGGCATTGAAGTTTCTGGGAGAATAATTAAAGAAGCGTTGCTTTTTAAAACTAATTCTTGATAATTTATAAGAGATTCATCTATCATATTTCTATCCCATTTTTTATCTTGAGGGATATTGCCTTGAATTAGTGAGACGCTAACAGGCTCCCCTATTGGTTCTGACCATTCAATTTTTTTTAAATTTTCACCAACTGCCCAAATAACTATAAGAAAAATTATTAAATAATATTTTTTTGATTTTTTTTTAAATATATTAAAAATTAAAACAGAAGAAAGAACAACAAGAAAAGAAACTCCATGAATGCCTAAAATAGGTAAGTAACCCATTAGAGGACTATTTGGTACTTGAGAATAACCAAGAGAGAGCCATGGAAAACCTGTAAAGATGATACTTCTTAATAATTCAAATATGGTGAATAAAGCTGGTATAAAAAAAATACTTTCTTTATATCTATTAAATAAAGTAAAAGGTAAGAAGAAAAATGAAAGAAATAAACATAAAGCTAAAGTCGATATTAATGCAAAAGAAGTTGGCATTCCTCCAAATTGTTGCAAACAAATATATATCCAATAAATGCCAACAATAAAAAAACCATTACCAAATGAAAAGCTCTCAATATTTGATGAACCTTTTTTATTTGTAATATAAAGAAGACTAATAATTGATATAAAGATAAGTGGGTAAAAGTTAAAAGGCGCAAAAGCTAATATTGATGAAGCGCCTAATAAGAAAGGTAGGAAAAATTTATGATAAATAATATTAACTACATTCATTTAAAGCACTATCTTTTATTTAAAAAATATTACTTTAACTTTATTATAGAAAATCTGCTAGGCTAGAAAACGCCATCAGGCCTATCTATGTCATATTTTTTTGCTTCTATAGTAGTAGTTTCATCAACTTCATTCATAAATACTACAGATTCAACATATCCATCAACAATATCTAATTCTGTGGTTGGAAAATACCTTCCTGATTCATCTGTATTGATATTATGATAGTACCAAGTCCTTGCTATCACATCATTACTTGATTTCATTTTTAATTCAATTTTTTTAACTGGCTCACCTAGTATTTTGATAATTTCATCTACTGTGAGAATTCCAATGATTTCTACAAATTCACCATAATTTGTTGGAAGCTCTGTAACAATTGGGGTTTCTTCAGTCAATTTATTATTTTCATGATGATCTGCAAAAGAAGTTGTATAAAAAATAAAAAGGAAAGCTACTATAAAATATTTCATATTGGTCTCAGTTAAAAATTGTAGGTATGGAATATGAGTATTGTAATTGAAAGTTAGTTCAAATGATTTATTTTTTTATACTTGATAAATTAATTTTAATTTGAATTGAATGTATTTGCCTACTATCAGCTCTTAGTATTTCGATATCAAAACCATCAAATGAAGTTTTTTCATTTCTTTGCGGAAGATATCCAAATTTTTTAGTCACTAAACCACCAATGGTAGTAAATTCTTCGTCACTATATTCTGTTTTAAAGTAATTATTAAAATCTGATATTTCAGTACTAGCTTTTATTCTAAATTGTCTTTTTTTATCCTGAATAATATTATCTTCGGTTTCATCGTAATCAAATTCATCCTCAATATCTCCCACAATTTGTTCTAAAACATCCTCAATTGTTACCATTCCTGCAACGCCACCGTATTCATCAACAACAATTGCCATGTGATTTCGATTAGTTCTAAAATCTTTAAGCAAAACATTAAGCCTTTTCGACTCTGGAACAAAAATTGCTGGCCTTAGATTATCTCGAACTTCAAATTCTTCACCTGAATTAAATCTTAAGAGATCTTTAGCTAAAAGAATTCCAATAATATTATTAATATTTTCTTCAATTACAGGAAATCTTGAATGACTTGTTTTAATAACAAAAGGAATGAATTCTTCAATTTTTTTTGAGATATCAATAACATCCATTTGCGATCTTGGAATCATTATGTCCCTTACTTGCATTTCAGAAACATTTAATACACCCTCAAGCATCATTAATGCGTCAGAGTCCATCATATTTTTATCAAATGCAGATTTTAAAATATCTGAGAGCTGTTCTTTATCTTTTGGTTTTAGCAAATAATGCCTAATTTGTTTTATGAGCTCAATTTTTTTCTTTTTCATAAGGTAAATTTTAAAAAATTAATAAGGGTTCTGAAATCCATTTTGTTGTAAGATCTGTATTTCTTTTTTTTCCATTCTAACAGCATCATCCTCTTTTTCGTGCTTATAGCCTAAAAGATGAAGGTAACCATGAATTAAAAGGTGGGCATAATGGTCCCTAATTTTTTTATTTTGATCTTTAGCTTCATTTTTAATTATAGGATGACATAAAACAATATCACCAATTAATGGACTTTCAGAAAGAATAAAAGACAAGATATTGGTAGGTTTTTTTTGGTTTCTATATTCATAGTTTAATGACTCTGATTCTTTTATACCAACAATTCTGATAGTTATATTTGAATCTTTTTGAAAAATAGAATTCAACCAAAGCTTACAATCTTTAAGTTTTAATATTTTCTTTTTGTGAAGAGTATCTTGAATACAGATGTCAATATTTTTCTTTTTAATCATAAATTATATTTAATATTTTTCGTATGCATTTATTATTTTTTGAACTAGTGGATGTCTAACAACATCTTCTGAAGTAAAGTGTGTGAATTCAATACCTTTAATTTTTTTTAAAATTTTCTGGATTTCAATTAATCCACTTAGTTGATCTTTTGAGAGATCAATTTGAGTTACGTCACCAGTTATTACTGCTTTTGTTCCAAAACCAATTCTTGTTAGAAACATTTTCATTTGCTCTGGAGTAGTATTTTGAGCTTCATCTAAAATTATGAAACTTTGATTTAATGTCCTTCCTCGCATATAAGCAAGTGGCGCAACTTCTAAAATTCCCTTATCAAACATTTTTGTAACATTGTCATAACCTGCAAGATCATATAAAGCATCATATAATGGCCTTAAATAAGGATCTACTTTTTGGGCTAAATCTCCAGGTAAAAAACCTAATCGCTCACCGGCCTCCACAGCTGGTCGAACAAGAACAATTCTTTTAACTTTTTCACGATTGAGTGCATCAACCGCTGATGCAACAGCCAAAAATGTTTTACCTGTTCCAGCAGGACCTATTCCAAAATTAATATCTTGGTGTTGAATATTTTGTAAATACTCAATTTGTCGAGGTGTTCTACCTTGCAAATCGTTCTTTTTCGTAAGAAGTTGTAAAGAGTTAGTCTTATCTGAGGGATTTATTTTATTTACTTGAACAAGGCTAAGCTGAATATCTTCAGGGCTAATAGGCTTTGATGATCTATTATAAAAACTCTCTATTAGCTGACAACCAAGTATTGTATTATTTTTGTCTCCATTTAAATGAAAACTGGAGCCTTTTCGAATTATTTCAATATCAAGTCCAGAGCTAATTTGTTTTAGATTTTCATCAAAAGGCCCACATAAATTTGATAATTTTAAATTATCATCATCTGGAAGCTGTAAATTTTTTTTCATTTATTAATAAATTATTCCACTTAAATTTTTATCTAAAACTTTATCAATTTTAACTTTAACAAATTTATTTAATAAAGATGAGTCACCTTCAATTTCAACTATTCTATTATTATCTGTTTTACCAAGAAGAATACCTGATTTTCTTTTTGAAGGCCCTTCTATTAAAACTCTTTGAGTTGAACCTAACATTTTTTTTGTAAAAAATTCACCTTGATAAATATTTACTTTTTGCAGGCTATGTAATCGCTTTAATTTTTCCTTATATGAAGTTTTATCATCTAAGTAAGATGCCGGTGTTCCTGGTCTTGGGCTGTAAATAAAACTGTAAGAGTAATCGAATTTTAATTCTTCCATAAGCTTTTTTGTAGAAGTAAAATCTTCTAAAGTTTCAGTTGGAAAACCAATAATAAAATCTGAAGTGATCGATATATCTGGACATTGTTTTCTTAATTTTCTAATAATAGATTTATACTCTAATGTTGTATAGTTTCTTTTCATTGCAGATAAAACTCTATCAGAACCTGACTGAATAGGTAAATGAAGCATGTTAGCTAATTTATCTATATTTTTAAAACAATCAATTAATGCATCACTCATCTCATTTGGGTGGCTTGTGCTAAATCGAATTCTTTTAATTTCATTTATTTCAGCAACATATTCTATTAAGGTTGCAAAATCTGCTATGTTTCCATTTTTCATTAAACCTCTATATGCATTTACATTTTGACCGAGTAAAGTGATTTCAGTTGTTCCATTGAATGTTAAATTAATAATTTCTGTAAGAATATCCTCCATTGGCCTTGAAACTTCTTCGCCTCGAGTGAATGGTACGACACAAAAAGAGCAATATTTACTGCAACCTTCCATAATAGAAACGGTTCCAGATGGGCTCTGAATATTTGTTGTGGGTAAATGATCAAATTTTTCGATTTCTGGAAATGAAATATCAATTTGTGGTTTACCATTTTCCTCTCTTTTTTTAAGAAGACTCGGAAGACGATGAAGAGTTTGAGGCCCAAAAACTATATCAACATAAGGAGCTTTTTTGATAATATTGTCTCCTTCTTGACTCGCCACACAACCACCTACCGCAATTCTCAGGTCAGGATTAACCTCCTTTAATTTACGAATTCTTCCAAGATCACTATAAACTTTTACTTCTGCTTTTTCTCTTATTGAGCAAGTATTCAAAACAATGACGTCTGCATCATTTTGGTTTGTTGTCTGGGTCAGTTTGTTTTTCTTCGCTAAAACATCATTAATCTTTTCAGAGTCATATTCATTCATTTGACACCCAAAAGTCTTTATAAATACTTTTTTATTCATTTGGCTAACATGAAATTATTTTAAAGATGTAATTATAACTTTTTTAATGGTTTTAAGTGATACTGTATATAAATAGCTGAATAGAGTAACATTTTGTAATGGAAAGTTTCCCAATATTCTTAAATATAAAAAATAAACCCATAACTGTTATAGGAGGTGGGGATATTGCCTTACGTAAAGTAAAACTATTAATTAAAGTAAAACCAAAAATTACTCTTATTTCAAAAGTTATTTGCAAGGAGCTAAAAGAAATGCTACTTGAACATAATCATAAAATAATAAAAAAGAGTTTTCAGGAAAAAGATTTAGAAAATCCTATCTTGATAGTTGCTGCAACAAATAACACAAAATTAAATAAAAAAATATCAATAATTGCTCAACAAAAAAATATTCTTATCAATGTTGTAGATCAGCCAGAATTATGCACATTTACAATGGGATCTATTATTGAAAGAGATTCATTGGTTATTTCAATATCTAGTGGAGGAAAGGCTCCTGTTTTAGTAAGAAGCATAAGGGAAAAAATTGAAATGCTAATACCCCAATCATATTCAGAACTAGTTAAGTTTGCAGGAAATTTAAGATCTATTGTTAAAAAGAAAATTCAATCAGGGGTTAAAAGAAGAGTTTTTTGGGAAGACTTTTTTAAAAGTGACTATGTACAAAATTTTATTTTAACTCCTAAAAAATTAAACCAAAGACTTTTTAATAAAATTTTATCAGGAATGAAAAATAAAAGAATTGGTGAAGTATATCTAGTAGGAGCAGGTCCTGGCGAAAGAGATTTATTAACAATAAGAGCGCTTCATTTGATGCAAAAATGTGATGTTTGTATTTATGATAATTTAGTTTCAAAAGATATATTAGAGATGGTTAGAAGGGATGCAGATATTATTTATGCAGGTAAAAAGCAGGATCAACATACATTAAGCCAAGATAAAATTAATATTTTGTTAATAAAATTTGCAAAGCAAGGCAAAAGGGTTCTCCGTCTAAAAGGTGGAGATCCTTTTATCTTTGGAAGAGGTGGTGAAGAGATTGAAAGTTTAATGAAAAATAAAATTTCATTTCAAGTTGTTCCTGGAATAACAGCTGCTAATGGAATTGCTTCTTATTCTGGTATTCCTTTAACTCATAGGGATCATGCTCAAAGTTGTTTATTTTTAACTGGACATCTAAAGGATGGAGCCCTTGATTTTGATTGGCCAAAACTTATTATCAATAATCAAACAATTGTTATTTATATGGGATTATTAAGTTTGAAAGAATTAGTAGATAACCTTTTACAACACGGTATGTTGAAAAAAATGCCAATTGCAATTATTGAAAGTGGGACCACATCCAAACAAAAAGTAATAATTGGAATGCTTTCGAATATTAAACCAAAAGTTGAAAAGGCTAAAATAAAATCACCTGCTTTGATCATTATTGGAAAAGTAGTGAGTCTTAGAAATAAATTAAATTGGTTTAAATAATCTCTAAGCAGTAATTATAGGGATAGTTATTTTTGCATCTAAACCACCTTCAGAGCGATTTATTAGTTCTAATTTACCATCATGTGCTTTTATTATTCTGTCAGCAATAGTTAGGCCTAGTCCGCTTCCACCTTTATTTCCTCTTGCGTCATCAACTCTTTCGAAAGGTTGAAGAAGTGTTGCTTTTTGTTCTTCTGGAATTCCTGGCCCATTGTCTATAATAGATATTGTAAAACTTTCCTCTAGAAGAGAAGCTTCCATAATAACTTTACCTTTTGAATAGAAGAAAGCATTATTAATTAAATTATCTAGGCACCTTTGAAAAGCTAATGGTCGAAGATCAATAAAAAGTTTTTTGGGTATATCTGTTCGAATGTTCTTCTTTTTTAAAATAAAAATATGTCCCATTCTCTTATGTTTAGTTTGGATATCTTTTAATAATTTACCTAAATTTACTGGTATTTTAGGCTCATCTTGAAATCCTCTAGCAAAATCTAAAAACTGATTTAAAATCTCATTTATTTCAATAATATCTTCTTCAAGACTCTCTTTTAAAGACAAAGAATTTGGAGGTAACATTTCAGATGCAAGCCTTATCCTTGTTAAAGGTGTTCTAATATCATGAGATACACTTGCTAACAAAAATTGCCTTTCTTTACTGACTTTAGATAAGGCTTCAGTCATTTCATTAAATGCTTCACTTAACTCTCGAAATTCTGTGACACTATCTAATGGAAGTTTTTCAACGTTATGACCATTTCTTATTTTTTCTGCTGCATCTATTAGATTATCAATAGGTCGGCTAATACGTTTGGTTGTAATATATGCTCCAAAGATTGCTAGTATTGCAATTAGAATACCCCAGCCTATCCAATGCCAAGGGAAGGGTCTATCTCTTATTAGTCTTGGAACTACAACCCAAAACATATCACCATCAATTTCAAAGCTTACCCATACGCCAGGAATATCATAATGATTTATTGCAACAAAAGTTCCTGGTAAAAGTTGAGATGATATTTTTTCAACTACTAATTGTAAAAATGGATCATCAGGAATTGGTTCAATTGATTCGAATGGATAAGCAGCATATATTGTTACATCACCTATTGCATTTATTTCTCTAAATAATTGAATTCTCTTTGATGGGGCCGCAGCATATAAAGATGCTTTAGTAAAATTTACTATAGTGATAATTTCTTGAGCAAGTGCTGCCGCTCTTGGCTCTCTTTCAAAATTATCAAATATTTTTAACGAAACTAATTGACTTACAATTAAAAGGGTTGCTATAAGCAGGACAAATCTAGTTAAAAGTCTTTTTGGTAAAAAATTCAATTATCTAATCACCATCAGGATTGAATATATAGCCAAATCCCCATTTAGTTTGAAGATATTTGGGGTTATTGGGGTCATTTTCAATTAATTTTCTTAATCTAGATATTTGAACATCTATACTTCGATCAAAAACATCTAATTCCTTTCCTTTTACAAGTTGCATTATTTGATCTCTTGATAATGGTTGGCTCGGCCTTTCTGTGAAAACTTTTAATAAATCAAATTCACCTGTGGTAATAGCTATATTTTTACTATTTTTAGATAAATTTCGATTCTCAATATCAAAAATAAATTCTCCAAACCTTATTGATTTTTTTGATGATTTTTTTGTAAAGGTATCTTTTCGTCTAATAATTGCATTAATTCTGGCTAATAGTTCTCTAGGATTAAAAGGTTTTGGGAGATAATCATCAGCTCCCATCTCTAAACCTACAATACGGTCTACTTCATCACCTTTTGCGGTTAGCATTATTATTGGAATTAACACTTCATTTACTCGAAGACGTTGACATATTTGTAACCCTGATTCTTCTGGCATCATTAAGTCGAGAATGATTAAATCAACTGCATGTTTTTTTATAATTTCATCTAGCTCTTTACCATTTTTTCCAGTGTAAACATTAAATTCTTGGTCTCTTAAATATTTTGCAGTTAGGTCAAGAATCTTTGGGTCATCATCAATCAGGGCTAATATATTTTGTTTATCGCTCATAAAAATACTCAATTTAAATGGTAATATATAATATTAACTTGTATAAACGTTATTTAATAGTAACAATGTTGTTACAATTTTAGTGTATTTTGTAATATTGAATTAACATTTGAATAGCACACTAACTATCCGGAAAAACAAAAGTAAAAAATTATATATTTGTATACATTATTAAAAAACAAGCTATTATTTTTATTCTTTATCATCATTTCTGTGAGCACTAATGCTGATGTTAAGACAAATGAGCTTAAAAATATTGATTCTGAATTTGTTTATGAATTAACTGATTTAGATCAAATTAGAGATGCTTTGGCTGAGTATTCTAGAGCTGAAGACGAAAATAATGCTTTGTATGAGCAAAAAAGAAGAGCAATGCTTGATAGCGTCGAATTGAGATTTTTAGCATGTGATACTGATTCAGATGATACCTTAGATGTTTTTGAAGTAACACAGTGTCTTCCTCAAGTTGCCAGAAGATTTAGAGATGTAGACATTGATAATGATAATGTTATTACCTTAGATGAAATTGCAATTTTAGCTAAAAATTATGAAAAAAGAGTCAAAGAGCTAAATAAAGAAACTTTAGCATCAGAAAAAAATAAACAAGATCCAGCAGCTTTTAAAAAAGAAGTTCAAACAAAAAAAGATTTATAGCTTTTAATTTCTTTATCTTTGAATTAAACTCAAATCTACATGATAGAAATAATCTCAGGCTCAAGTTATAGCGAGCTCAATAACTCAATTGATAGCTTTAATGTAAGCTCACCCTTTTTAGATATAAGTTTCTTTCAAGCTCTTGAAAAATCAAAATCTGTTGGTGAGGATACTGGCTGGATTTCATTTCCTATAATTGCAAAAAGTAATAATGAAATTGTTGGATTTATGCCTATTTTTTTGAAGGAGCATTCTTATGGGGAATATGTTTTTGATTATGCATGGGCAGATGCATTTCATCGAAATAATTTGAATTATTATCCTAAGATGATTTCTGCTATTCCGTTTACCCCACTAAGTGGTTCAAGAGTTATAGCTAAGAGTCATGAAATTAAAAAGTTAATGATAAAATCAATTGAGAAAATTCTAATTAAACATAAAATTTCATCATGCCATATTCTATTTCCAGATGAAAAAGATCACGCACTATTTGAGGAAATGGGCTGGTTATCAAGAAAGGGCGTCCAATTTAAATGGCAAAATAATGAATATGAAACATTTAATCAATTTCTTGGAACACTTTCGCACAATAAAAGAAAAAAAATAAAACAAGAAAGAAAAAAAATTGAATTAAATAAAATTATCATAGAAAGGAAGCAAGGAAAAGATATTTCTGATGATGATATTGATTTTTTTTATAAATGTTATTGTGAGACATATCGATTACATCACTCAATGCCTTATTTAAAAAAACTTTTTTTTTATGAATTAGTTAAATCTATGCCAAGTAGAGTTCTACTTATTTTAGCTAAAAAAGATGGTATAAATATAGCTAGTGCTTTTAATATTATTGGAAGAGATACCCTTTATGGAAGATATTGGGGAGCATTAGAATTCTTTTCTGGATTACATTTTGAACTATGTTATTACCAAGGACAAGAATTTTGTATTGATAATAAAATAAAATATTTTGAGGGAGGTGCTCAGGGGGAGCATAAGTTAGCAAGGGGGTTTAAGCCTTTTAAAACATTCTCTAATCACTTTATAGCCCAACCAGAATTTAGAGATGCAATAAGTATTTTTTTAAATGATGAGTCAAATAGGATTAATGAATATAGTGATGAATTAGAGAATAGAACTCCTTATAAAAAGACTATTTAAGTATTATGCTAACAATATAAAATAATAAATAACCTAAAATTATTACAAGAAAGAAACCAATAATTAAAAAATATTTTATCCCATTTTTTTCAATAAATTCTTCATCTTTTTTAAAATTTTTTTTTGATTGAATTCCGCAAAAAGCTGACAAAACGCTTTTAATAATTGTCAAAATTTTCATTATTTTTGATTTGATATGTTTGTTCTAAGAATTGGTAGTGATGGAGAGACTTGAACTCTCGACCTCAGCATTATGAATGCTGCGCTCTAACCAGCTGAGCTACATCACCATATATTTAAATATCGTGGATTATACTTTTTTTCAACTTGTAAAGTCAAAAAAAATAAATATTAAATATTAAATCTAAAATGCATTATATCCCCATCCTGTAAGATATATTCTTTGCCTTCAAGTCGCATTTTCCCTAATTCTTTTGCTTTTTGTTCCCCTTTATATTCAGAGAAATCATCGTATGAAATAACTTCAGCTCGTATAAAACCCTTTTCAAAATCTGTATGAATAACTCCAGCAGCTTCAGGTGCTGACGCACCTTTTTTAACTGTCCAAGCCCTCACTTCTTTTGCACCTGCAGTAAAATAGGTTTGTAATCCCAATAAACTATATGCTGAGCGGATTACACGATTCAATCCTGGTTCATTTAAACCCATCTCTAAAAGAAAAATTTTCTTTTCATCTTCATTAAGATCAGATATATCAGATTCAATTTTTGCACAAACTGGAACAACTGGAATATTTTTTTTTGATGAAAAATTCATTAGTTGATCAAGAATATCATTTTCTTTAAAACCATTTTCATCCACATTTGCAAGAAACATCATTGGTTTAATAGTAATTAAACAAAGTGGTCGAATTAAAGCTAACTCATCATTATTTAGATCTAAGTCAATTGCTAGCTTGCCCTGATTAAATATAATTTCAATCTTTTTATATAACTCTAGAAGAGTTATCGAGATTTTATCTCCTGATTTAGCTTTTTTTGATTCTTTTTGTATGGCTTTATCTAAAGTTTCCATATCAGCAAGAATTAGTTCTGTATTAATTATTTCTATATCTGATAAGGGATCAATTTTTCCTCCGACATGAACAATATTATTGTCATTAAAACATCTAACAACATGCATAATTGCATCAGTTTCTCTTATATTTGCCAAGAATTTATTACCTAAACCTTCTCCTTTAGATGCCCCAGCAACTAGACCTGCAATATCAACAAATTCTACAGTAGCCGGTTGAGTTTTTTCTGGGGAAACAATATTTTGCAGTACTTTAATTCTTTTATCTGGAACTTCAACAATTCCTATATTTGGTTCAATGGTACAGAAAGGGTAGTTTTCAGCATCTATACCAGCTTTTGTTATAGCATTAAATAAAGTTGATTTACCAACATTAGGTAGTCCAACAATTCCACATTTCATAAATTATCCTTAAAAGTTACTTTGAGTGAAGATTAAGTATTGCTTTCTCAAAATCACCTGTTATCAACAATGAAAAAACTTTATAACTATTAAGAATAGTTTTTTCAATATTTAATTGCTCTGATTTTTTTGGCTTATTTAAGACGTAATTATTAACTAAACTTTTTTCGCCTGGATGGCCAATACCAAGCCTAAGTCGCCAAAAATTGTTAGTTTGTAATAAACTTGAAATACTTTTTATTCCATTATGTCCACCATGGCCACCCCCAAGTTTTAATTTGATATTACCTGGAGGCAGATCAAGTTCATCATGAATTATTAGTATTTCTTCTGGTTTGATTTTATAAAAATTTGACAAAGCATAAACAGATTTACCACTATCATTCATAAAAGTATTTGGCTTTAAAAAGAAATAGTCACTATCTTTTGAAGATTTTGCAAAAGACCCATAAAATTTTGAATTATTTTTTATTGATAGGCGATGGTTTTCGATAATAAAATTAATCCACCAAAAACCAACATTATGCCGTGTATTTTGATATTTTTCGCCTGGATTACCAAGACCAACAAATAATCTTATTCCGCTCATTAGAATCCATGTAACTCATCAATTAAGGCATAAAAGAAAAGGTTATTCTTTTGACTCTTTTTTTGAATCATCAGAAGACTGTTTATTTTCTTTATTTTCTTTATTTTCTGCATTTTCGCCACCTTTAGCAGACTTATCTCCTTCTTTTCCTTCTTCACCTTCAGCAGCTTCAACACCTTCTTCGCCTTCTTCACCTTCTTCGCCTTCTTCACCTTCAGCAACCTCAATTACCTCTTCAACAACAACTTTAGGTTTAGAAACAGAAGTTATAATTGGATCACTTTCATCAGATAACCCAGTTAACTCAACCCCTTCTGGAACTTTAATATCTGAAAGGTGAATTGAGTCGCCAATTGATAGATTGATTAAATCAACTTCAATATAAGTTGGTAAGTCTTTAGGAAGGCATGCAATATCAACCTCAACCATAATATGTGAAACAACACCACCCTCTAATTTCACTCCTGGAGCAATTTCTTCATTTAAGAAATGGAATGGAACTTTTACATTTAATTTTTTCTTTTCATCAATACGTTGAAGATCTATATGTTGAATAGTGTTTCTAACTGGGTGCATTTGAAAAGCTCTAAGTAAGACAGGTTCTTTTTTTCCATCAAGATTTAGAGTTAGTATAGATGCATGAAAAGCTTCATGTTTAAATTGCATAAATAAATCTTTACTATCTAACTCTATGCTCATTGAATTATTTTCTCCCCCATATAAAATTCCAGGGACCTTACCTGAGTGGCGAAGACGGCGGCTCGCACCCGTACCTTTCGCCTCTCTTATTTTTGCATTTATTTCAATTTTCATTTTTAACTGCTCCTAAATAAAAATAGACCCGCGACCAGGCCTACCCGATAATTTAATTTATTTTAATTCTATACTAATCTTATTCCATAAATAATGTACTAACTGAATCTTCATGACTAATTCTTCGAATAGTTTCTGCTAATAATTCAGCTACTGATAATTGCCTGATTTTTTTAGTTTTTTTAGCATTTTGTTCAAGCGTAATTGTATCAGTAATTACAATTTCATCAAGTTCAGAATTATTGATCGAATTTATTGCATCACCAGAAAATATTGGGTGAGTTGCATAAGCCACAACTTTTTTTGCTCCTTGTTTTTTTAATGCAACAGCAGCCTCACATAAAGTATTTGAAGTATCAACAATATCGTCAATTATAATACAAGTCCTATCTTGAACATCACCAATAATGTTCATTACTTCTGATACATTAGGAGTGGGTCTTCTTTTGTCTATTATTGCTAAATCTGAACCTAATATTTTTGCACAAGCTCTCGCTCTAACAACTCCTCCAACATCAGGGGATACTATAACCATATTATTGTGTTTTTGTTTTACAAGGTCCTCTAAAAGAACTGGTGTGGCATAAATATTATCAACTGGTATTTCAAAAAAACCTTGAATTTGATCTGAATGAAGATCCATTGTTAAAAGTCTATTAACACCGACACTAGTTAGCATAGTAGCTACGACTTTTGCAGTAATAGCAACTCTTGCTGACCGAGGTCTTCTATCCTGTCTTGAATAACCCAAATAAGGTATTGCAGCAGTAATTCTTGCAGCTGATGATCTTCTTAAGGCATCAACCATTACCATAATTTCCATAAGATTATCATTAGTAGGACGACTTATAGATTGAAGAATGAAAACATCTTTACCACGAACATTTTCAAGTAATTCAACCATTGTTTCACCATCGCTAAAACTTCCTACATTAGCTTTACCTAACTTGATATTTAAATGCTTAGCTACTTCCTTTGCAAGTTTTTCGTTAGCGTTTCCTGAAAAAACCATTAAGCTGTCTGTATTCAAAAGTTTATCCTCTTATGTTGGCTGGGGAGGAAGGATTCGAACCTTCGCATGCATGGATCAAAACCATGTGCCTTAACCAGCTTGGCGACTCCCCAATTGGTCGGTTAAATAAAAAGGGTGAACCGATAAACCCTTCACAATAAAGCAATTTGTATTTTTTGGTTTATTTTCTTTTATTGATTTTGCCATTTTAAGATTTTTAGCTCTTATAAAAATACTTGAACCTGTTCCTGACATTTTAGCATTCCCAAAACTACTTATCCACTTTGAAAGCTCAGACATTTTTGAATATTTTTTAAAAACTGTTTCTTCAAGATCATTTTTAATTAGATCGTGCTCAGCAGTATAAGAGGTCGCTATTTTCAACGGAATTGAAGAATTTGTCAATTTAAAACAGTTAAAAATCGTTTTTGTTTTAATATTCAAGTTTGGAACAATAATCACATAAGTAGAGTCAGGTATTCTTATATTATACAAATGCTCACCTATTCCCTCAATCCATGCATTAGTCCCGTTAACAAAAAAGGGTACGTCTGCGCCTAACGTTAAACCAGATGCTAAAAGATATTTTTTACTTAAATTAAATTTAGCAATCTTATTAATACCCATCATAACTGTTGCTGCATTTGAACTTCCTCCTCCAAGACCTGCACCTATAGGTATCCTTTTTTTTATATATATATCAGCACCAATTTGATGATTAGATAACATTAATTTAGCTGCTTTAAATGCAAGATCATTTTTTTGATTAATTTGCTCGCAAGAATTCTTGATATTTACTTTATTATCCTTATATCTAATTTTTATATAAATATCATCCTGTAAATCAATTAGTTGGAATACACTTTGAAGATTATGGTATCCATCTTTTCTTTTACTTAAAATTTTAAGAAATAAGTTTAATTTGGCTGGAGCAAAAAATTTAAAGTAACCAGAATTTAATAAAGTTTTACTACTAATCATGAGGTCCATTCTGAAATAAATATTTTTAGATATACATTATTTTTTTCAAACTCAATTATATTTGGTAAAAGTTTATTACCAAAAACTTTTTTTCCATGATAATAAATATTCCAACTCTGATAATTGATTAAAATTTTATTTTTATTATTTATTATAGAAGGTGGTCTTGTAATAAATTGTTTGAGAATAAAGATATTTTTTTCATCACCAAAAATTTTAGAAATTATTTGATCAGAATTTTGTTTGTTATCTTTAGCAAAATTAATACTTATTTTTTTTTCTGAGTTTAATAATATAATTTCTGCTACTTTAGTATTAAAGGGATTTAGGATATGAATAATATCTTTATCATTTTTATGCTCCCAGAATATTTTACCTGTTTGTCCTTTTTTATTTATAAAAAAGGATAATTTTCCATTAAATTTAAATTTATCATCATTGTTAATTTCTAATAAATTTTTATATTCACTATAAGATATTTTTTTTATATCTTCTTTTAAAAAGGGAATTGAACAGCTTGATATTAGTAAAATAATTAGAGTAACTAAAGTTATTCTCATTATATTCAATTTTATCTAAATCGATTTGTTGTTTCTAATAATACAGTATTACTTGGATGGCGATTAAGTGAGTTTTTCCATATCTCTTGAGCTTCTTCTTTTTTACCTTGAAGCCATAATATCTCGCCTAAATGTGCAGCAATTTCTGGATCTTTATTTATAGAATAAGCTTTTTTTATGTATTCTAGGGCAATTTTTAAATTTCCTAGTTTGAAATGAATCCAACCCATACTATCTAAAATATAATGATTGTTGGGTTCATAAGCTAAAGCAATTTCTATATATCTTTTTGCTTCAGGTAATTTAATATTTCTGTCAGCCCATGAATATCCAAGGGCATTATAAGCCGCTGCATAATCCGGTTTCAATTTTATTGCTTCAAGAAGAAGCTGTTCCATTAAAAGGGTATTACCCATTCTTTCAACAAGCATTGCATAATCAAATTTAAATTGAGGGGATTTTTTGAAATTTTCTTCTTCGTTTTTCATAGCATCATATGCATCTTGTGTTCTATTTTCTGTTAAAAATAGTGATGTTTTATTTCTGAGAACAACAAGTTGCTCATTTCTTGAAAGCTGTCTTTTTTTTATTCCATTTAACATTTCAATTGCTGAATCAACCGAATCATATTTTGCGATATATTCAGACATTAATATTCTAGAATCAGCAAAATACTCTCCACTAGTTATTTTTTTTAACCATTTAATTGTTTCTTCAAAGTCACCTCTATCGTCATAAATACCAGCTAAATAGATATAAATTTGTTCAGGTTTTGGGTAATTACGTTTCAAGCTTTGCATGAAATATTTTTCAGCAAGGATGTTATCGCCTAATTCAATTGATAATAAAGCCACAGTAAGGCTAATCTCTGAGGATGCGAGTGAGCTATTAACTAGCTTTAGAAATTGAGCTTTAGCATCATCATATTTTTTGAGATTTGTTAAAGCTTTCGCATACTCAAGCCTAACTTCATTCGATTTAGGATTTTTTGTTAAGAAATCTTGATAAAAAGCCAAAGCTTTTTCAGGCCATTCAATGCCAATTATATATCCCCGGAATAGTGCAGCTGTTTCCCATTTTGAATTTATAGATTCTATTTTATCTAGTTCACTAAGAGCCATTTTTTTGTTGCCAGCTGAGAAAGCTGCATGAGCTATGGCAAATCTTGCTTCTGCAATGTGCATATATGGTTTACTTATGTCCAAAATAAATCTGAGAGCATTTTTTTTATTTTCGACTTGAGATAAAATTTTATTGAGATAAAGGAAGCCTTCTGCCCTTGTTTTTTCTTCTTGTTCGAGAAGATTTTTTATTAACGGCCTTGCTTTTGCTAAATTTCCACTGGATATAAAAAGCTCAGCAAGTATTCGTTGAGGTTCAATGGAAGTTTTATCTAATTGTCGCCAAATGTTCGCTGAATCCATCGCTAATCTTCCATTCCTTGCCGAACCTGCAATTCTAGTGGCTCTTTCAGCTAATGGAATACTTTTAGTTAGCTTTGCTAGATCAAGATATATATGTCCTGCAGAATTAAGCTCTCCTCGTTGAGTAGCAATCTCTGCCAATAAAAATTTGTAAACAAATTCTGAATTTGTTGAAGTTATTTTTGCAGGTAAATTTACGTCAAATTTTTTATTATCTGAATCTTTAAAATCCTCAGCATAAATTAGGTTACTTGAATTAAAAAGTACAAAAATAAAGAGTAATTTTGTTATAACTATCTTCATATTATTTCTTATTTTATTAAATTCTTCTAAATAATAAGTTTAAACTAAAAATCTTTTTCTTAATATAAGTTTTAAAGACTTAAAAATTTGAATATAATTCAGTTTCATTTAATTTAATTAAAACTTTTTTATTAATAATAACTCACACAGATAAATTTATTGGAAATATATAGATGGCTGAAGTAACTCTTAATGCATTTGACTTATCGAGAAAATTTGGCAGCAATTTTGCTGTAAAGAATGTTTCTTTTGATTTAAATAAAGGTGAGGTTTTGGGCTTTCTTGGTCCTAATGGAGCTGGTAAATCAACAACAATGAGAATGTTGACAGGTAATTTAGCCCCCACTCAAGGTGAAGTAAAGGTTTGTGGTATTGATATTATTGAGAGACCTAAAGATGCAAAAGCTTTAATTGGGTATTTACCTGAGATCAGACCTCTATATAAAGAGTTTACTGTTAATGAGTTTTTAAGTATTGCTGCTCGTTTTCATAAAGTTAAATCCACTCAAGTTTATAAAGCAGTAGAGGCAGCAAAAGATAAGTGCGGCTTAGCTCATATGAGTAATAGGTTAATTGAAAATTTATCAAATGGATACCAACAAAGAGTCGGAATTGCTCAAGCTATTATTCACAATCCAGAAATTGTAATTCTGGATGAACCAACTGTGGGTTTAGATCCAATACAGATTCGTGAAATCAGGAAATTAATTAAAGAAATTGGAAAGAAACACAGTGTTATCTTATCAACACATATATTGCCAGAAGTTGAGATGGTTTGTGACCGTGTTCAGATTATTGATAAAGGTAATTTAGTATTTCATGGTTCTATTGATGATTTGAAGCAACAACGTCTTGGTAACAAATTGTTAGTTGGTTTTTCAAAACCACCTACAATAAATAAACTAAGAAAAATTAAAGGTGTTGAAAAAGTCGAAAAAGATGAGCAGGGCATGTTCATAATTACCTTTATAGAAAAGTATTTGCCAGCTGAAGAAATTGTAAATTTAGCATCAAAGCAAAATTGGGGTCTTTATCATGTGGCTCCACATATAACTAGCTTGGAAGATATTTTTGTTCAATTAACTCAAGTACAAAATTTAGAAAAATAAAAAAGGATTAATATTTATAATGATAATTAATGTTGCTAGAAAAGAACTTAAAAGTTTATTTGCTTCGCCTATGGGCTGGATCATACTAGCCTTGTTGATGTTAGCATTTGGTAGTTTTTATTTGCAAGGAATAAATAATTACTTTGAAGTAATGTCCGGTGCAATTAGACCTGCAGAAAGAGTAGGTGTAACCATATTTGTTGGTCAAACAGTTTATGGTATCGCATCATTCCTTATGTTATTTGCAGTTCCTCTTTTATCAATGAGGTTAATTAGTGAAGAGAGAAAAAGCCAAACCTTACCTTTTCTATTTAGTGCCCCAATATCCTTAACAGAAATTGTGCTTGGAAAGTTTTTGGGATTAATTCTTTTTTTAAGTATCTTAGTTGGATACATCCTTATAATGTTGTCTACACTTAATATATGGTCCGATATTGATTTTGGTTATTTAATTGCTAATTCTTTAGGGTTGATTTTATTAGCAGCAAGTTTTTCTGCCTTGGGCATATATTTTTCATCTTTAACAAATCAACCTATTATTGCAGCAATTCTCACTTTTATCGCTTTATTCGCCTTGATGGGGTTAGATAAATTTCTTGCGAGTCAACCAAATCATTGGTTTGGATACATTTCACTTATGAAGCACTTTCAGTCCTTCTCAAGAGGTGTAATTGATAGTAAAGATATAATCTATTTTATTTTATTTATAACAACCTTTTTAGTTTTAACTATAAGGCGATTAGATTCTGATAGATTAAGAGGATAAAATTTTGAAAATTAATGCAAAATTAAGATTACAGCTTTTAATTCAAAATTGGTTTTTTGTTTTGTTATTTTTATTATTAGTTGTTCTTTTGGGTTTTTTATCTAATCAATTTATTCTCACAAAAGATATCACTCAAGCGAATAGAAATACCCTAACAAAAGGAAGTATCGAAGTTTTAGAGAAAATGTCTAGCCCAATAAATTTAACTGTTTTTGCTACAAAAGACGATGTTAATAATGGAGAAACTTTTAGACAAGGAATTATAAATTTTATAGCTCGTTATCAAAGGACGAAAAATGATATTAATATCAAATTTATTAGCCCTGTGGAAGAACCAAAACTAGCACAAGAAATGGGTATTAGAGTCGATGGTGAAGTAATTGTTGAATACAATAAGAGAACAGAACATATTACTCCTCCATTCGCAGAACAAGATTTAACTAATTTATTTGTCAGATTAACTCGAACTAATGAACAACCTGTTATGTATTTAGATGGTCATGGAGAAAAAAATTTATTAGGAACAAAAAATAACGATTTAGGTGAGTTTGGAAAGCAGCTTGAAAAAAAAGGATTTAAATTTGCAAACCCTGATCTGACAGTTGCAAAAGAAGTTCCTAAAGAAGGCGGGCTTCTAGTGATCGCAAGCCCTCAAGTAAATGTTTCGAAAGTAGAATCAAATAAAATCCTTAGATATTTACAAAATGGAGGAAATATCTTTTGGTTATTAGATGACGACGATTTTAAGGGGTTAGAAGATGTCGCAGAATATTTAGGATTAAAAGTGTCTAAAGGAAAAGTAGTTGACCCTTCTTCTTCTCAGTTTGGAGAAAATGAAAATATTTCTTATGCTACATTTTATGGTAATCATCCAATAACAAATAATTTTATGTTGAGAACATTGTATTCAGGAGCTCATGAAGTGAGTGCTAAGGGTACATATGAAAATGGTTGGGAAGTAAGTAAATTGATTGAGGTTGCTGCCGGTGGTTGGCTAGAAGGCAAAGAAAAAAAACAAGATCAAAAATTAGTTTTTGATAAGAATAATGACAAACTAGGTCCAATTAATATTGGGATTGCTCTAAATAGAACTTTTGAGGAAAAGGGCCAAAGAGTTATTGTTGTTGGAAATGCAGATTTTTTATCTAATAACTTTATTACATCGGGTGGTAATCTAGACCTTGGAATTAATATGATTAATTGGCTCGCGGGCGATGATCAATTAATTTCAATTCAACCGATGCCTCTAAAAGATGTTAATGTAACAATTCCAAGTGATAGTAAATCTGTTTTTATTGCATGGTTTATTTTTCATAGTTTCCAATATTTTTTCCCTCTGATTTTGTTTATAGCAGGGTTTGGTATTTGGTTTAAAAGACGAAAAGCTTAAATTTATGAGAATTAGATGGTTAATTAATATAGGTTTATTACTTCTAGTTTTAGTCACCTTTTTCTACTCATGGTCAATATTTCAAAAAGAACCAGTACAGTCATTAAAATTTGAGTTAACTAACTTTAAATTGTCAGACTTTAATGAAATAAAAATAGATTTTCCTTCTAGAATAAGTACTCATTTTAAGATAATTGATGATAATTGGAGAATGCTATCTCCCCACAAGGCAAGAGCTGATGAATTATATGTTTATAGGATACTTTCTCTGCTTGCAACTTCAAGCTCAGAAAAATTGAGTTCTGATGATTTATCTAAATATGGATTAGATAAACCTATTCTTAAGGTAACTTTTTTTGGTAAGGAGCTTGAGGAAATATTTTTATTTGGAACATATAATCCAGTCAATGAAGATCAATATGTTTTATATAAAAATAATGTTTTTTTGATTAGTGGTGGATTTTCTGAAACCTCTTCCTTTGTGCCTCTTGAATTAATTGATAAAAATCCTATTGCAAAATATGAAAAGATTAAAAGATTCGATTTTTCACGTCTCGAGCAATGGCAAGAAAATAGACTAAAGCTCAACTATAAGAATAATATATGGAATGTAGAAGGTAAAAATTTGTCAGTTGTTCAGTCTGACATAAATGATTGGTTCGAAATGACATGGAAAGGCATTCCAGCTACGTCAGTGAAAAAATATAAAATTGATGAGAGAATAGGCTATAAAAGCTTTGATGTTTATTTTCAAGACGATAAAAAGATTACTTTTTATAGAATTCAAGAGTCACCAGAATTACTTTTATTCAGAAAAGACGAGGGACTTTTATATCATTTTCCTGGTGATTTAGGTTTTACAATGCTTACTCCTCATGTTGAGCAAAAAGAAGAAAAGTAATGCCCGAACTTCCTGAAGTTGAAGTCACATGTCTTGGATTAAAACCACTTTTGATGCATTCTGTGAAAGAGGTTGTAATTAGAAATTATTCTTTACGTTGGCCAATTAACTCAAAGTTACCTCAAATTTTAAAAAAACAAACATTACTCGATCTTAATAGAAGAGGTAAATATATACTTGCTAGATTCTCACAAGGCACTCTTATAATTCATTTAGGGATGTCTGGACGTTTATGCATAGTTTCTAATAGTGAGCAGTTAAATAAACATGATCATGTGGATATTGTTTTTAAAGAGGATAACTTAATATTAAGATATAGAGATCCTAGAAGATTTGGCTCCATATTGTGGACAGAAAAAGATCCATATAGTCATAAACTCATTAAAAATATGGGTATAGAACCTTTGGATGATAAATTCAATACTGAATACCTTTATCAAAAATTAAAAAATAAAAATCAATGTATTAAAAATTCAATAATGGATAGTCATCTTGTTGTTGGTATTGGAAATATATATGCTAGTGAATCACTATATTTCGCAGGGATTAGACCATATCGTGAGTCAAATAAAATTACAAAGAGAAAAATATCTACTTTAGTTAAATCAATTAAGGATGTTATTACAAAAGCTATTGTAAAAGGTGGAAGTACAATGAATGATTTTTTTGATGTAAATGGAGATAACGGTTATTTTCAGAATGAACATAAAGTTTATGGAAGAGAAAATCAGCCTTGTTATCAATGTCAGTTTCCAATAAATCAAATAAAATTAGGTCAACGTTCAAGTTTTTTTTGTAAAAAATGTCAAAAATAAATTTTTTTTAATATTTAAAAAAAGCATAAATTATTACAAAAAGTAGTATTACAAAAAATACTGATATTTTCTTGCAAAAAATTCTTAATCTTTCAATTTCATTTTGGATTTTTTTATTTTCACTCTCAAAATTATTTAATTGTATATATTGTTTGTTTTTAAGATACGCATGAATTAATCTTGGAAGTTTTGGGGCAACGTTAACCCATTCAGGAAACTCTTTTTTAATTGAGTTTAATAAACTTTTTGGGCCGTATTGCTCAGATAGCCAATTCTCCAAATATGGCTGAGCGGTTTTCCAAAGGTCCAAATTTGGGTCCAAATCACGTCCAAGACCTTCCACATTCAATAGCGTTTTTTGAAGCATAGTCAATTGAGGTTGGATTTCCATATTAAATTCTCTGGATGTTTGAAATAATCTAATTAATAATTTACCAAAAGATATTTCTTTTAATGGTTTTTCAAATATTGGTTCACATACAGCTCTTATAGCATTTTCGAATTCATCTATAGAAGTTTCTTTTGGCACCCATCCTGATTCGATATGAGCTAATGCCACAGAATGGTAATCTCTTTTAAAGAAAGCAGAAAAATTTCTTGCAAGATAATATTTATCCTGTTCATTTAAAGCTCCCATTATCCCAAAATCCATTGCAATATATCTCCCATCTTTTGCTACTTGGATATTTCCAGGGTGCATATCTGCATGAAAAAATCCATCCCTAAATACTTGTGTAAAGAATATTTCTACTCCATCTTTTGCTAATTTTGGTATGTCAACTTTATTTTTACGTAATGTTTTAATATCACTAATTGGTGTACCCGACATTCTTTCCATCACCATTACTTTTTCATTACAGTAATCCCAAAAAACTTCTGGGACTATAAGAAGTTTTTTATCTTTAAAGTTTTCACCAAGATGACTACAATGAGCAGCTTCTAAAAGTAAATTAAGTTCTGATCTGGTATGTTTGGCAAACTCTTCCACAACTTCTTGAGGTTTAAGTCTTTTACCATCAGACCAAACTTTCTCTAAAATCCAAGAAAATATTCTAAGTAATTGGATATCTTTATCGACTTTTTTTTGAATATTTGGCCGGAGTATTTTTACAGCAACTTTTTCTCCATTGATTAATTCAGCGAAATGAACTTGAGCCACTGAAGCACTTGCAATAGGGTCTTTTGATAATCCTTTAAAAATTTTATTTATCGGTTTTTTATAGGATTCCTCTAATAATGTTTTTACTCTAGAAAAACTAAACGGTGGAACTTGATCCTGAAGCTTTGCTAACTCGTTTGCTATATCAACTGGTATTAAGTCTCTTCTGGTTGAGAGCATTTGCCCAAACTTAACAAAAATTGGCCCAAGTTGTTCTAGTGCCAATCTCAATCTGGTAGCCCGATCTTGTTTCTTACTTTGCAATAGACGGAATGGATATATACAAAATTTTAGAAGAGAAATTGATTTTGAATTTAAAAATTCATCTAATCTGTATTTTAATATTACAAAAATTATTTTAATAAATCGAAAAAAACTCATGACTTAATTTTATTCGTTATTGTATTTATTCTTGCCTCAAGCCTATCTGTATCTTCTGCTATCTTGTCTACTTCAGAATTGAAATTATCCACATGGTTTTTTTTTGCTAATATTTTATTCTCTTCTTCCCAGTATTCAAAAAGTGAACTTGATAAGTTATTTATATTGTTTTTGCTACTGTTAAAAAATTTTTTGATTAACCTTGTTGAGTGAACGGCAGGTATATCGCCAATATACTTACTTAAATCTTCTTCAATATCCCATTCAATTTGTTTTAATATTTCAGATATTTCCTTTGCTAGTTCAAGGTCACCTTCAATAGAGATTTTTCTATTTTTTCCATTGATAAATTGATTAATTAATTCATTCATTGTTAATTTAATAGTACAATCCACCTTTTCAGGCCTATCTACAATCTCTAGTTGGCCGTTATCTTGTATTTTAAAAAAAAATTCATATTCTGAAATTGAAATATTAATAGTTTTATTTTTATAAAAAATAAGTTTACTTTGCATCCAGTCATTTTGAGATAAAAGATGATTTATGATGATTTTTCTTACTTTACTCATTAAAATTTATATCCTTTATGAATTGCAACTATTCCACTAGATAGATTTATAAAGCTAGTTTTTTCAAATCCTACAGATTTTATTATTTCTAGTAGTTTTTTTTGATCTGGATGCATACGTATTGACTCGACAAGATATTTGTAGCTATTTTCATCTTTTGCAAATAATTTTCCTAACTTAGGAAGTATTTTGAAGGAAAAATTATCATAAATGCTTTTAAAAGGACCCCAGATTTTAGAAAATTCTAATATTACTAACTTTCCACCTGGAGAGAGAACTCGGTATATTTCTCTTAAAGCTTGTTTTTTATTAGTCATATTTCTTAGCCCAAATCCAATTGTGACACAATCAAAATAATTATCGGGAAATGGAAGCTCTTCTGCATCACAAAGAATCGATGGAATGATTTTACCTTCGTTAATTAGTTTTTTTTTACCTTCTTTCAACATCGATAAATTTATATCAGTATGAAAGATTTCGAAATTTTTATTTTTTTTTAAAAACTCTATTGAAATATCCGCTGTACCTGCAGCTATATCAAGGATTTTTGATTTAGTTTTTAAGGGTGTTGTTTCAATGAGTATTTTCTTCCATACATGATGAAGACCCATAGACATAAGATTATTCATAAGATCATAATTATTTGCTACCGAGTTAAATACAGCTTCAACTTTTTTCTTTTTTTCTTTTTTATCAATAGTCTCATATCCAAAATGAGTTTCTTTTTTTTGATTCAAGAGGTTTTCCTTTTTATACCTTGAGCATCTAATTTACCTAAATATTCAAGCCATAGTTGTTCATAATTTTTTGCTAAGTGATGTAAATATGACCATGAAAATAAACCAGTATCATGACCATCAGAGAATTTTATTTTAATAGCATAATTTCCAACTGGTTTTATTTCCAAAATATTAATATTCTCTTTGCCGACTTGAAGAACTGCTTGATCAGGGCTGTGTCCTTGAACTTCTGCTGAAGGTGAATAAACTCTTAGCATTTCACAGGATAACTTGCACTCAGTATCATCATCAAACTGTATTTCTAGAAGTTTTGATTTTTGATGTAACTTAATTTCTTTTGGTGAAGGTATATTTGCCATTTAACTAATTAATATATTCAAATGGGAAATTTTAGCAGAAAAGTTAATTTTTTGGATTTTATGGAGCAGCTGAAGATAGTAATGTTTTAATTTTCTTCATTGCATTTTGCTCGATTTGCCTTACTCTCTCAGCCGAAACTTTATATTTCTTTGCTAGATCATGAAGTGTGTCAGTTTTATTTTCCTTTAACCATCTCGCCTCAACAATTTCTCGACTTCTCGAATCTAGTTTTTTAAGTGCTTTTTGGAGATTTTTTGAGTTATTTGATTCAGTTTCTGATTCTTCTAATGCTTCAGATGGTAGAGGAGCTGAATCCTTTAAATAAGCTATAGGTCTAAATTGCTCATCTTCTGACTCATCACTTGAATAATCAATTGATAATTCTTGACCACTAAATCTCAATTCCATTTCGCGAACATCTTCTTCTTTAAGATTTAGGGTTTTAGCAATTGATTTTATTTCTTCTACTCCAAGTGGTTGTAACTTAGACCTAAGACTTCGAAGATTAAAAAATAATTTTCTTTGTGCCTTGGTCGTCGCTATTTTAACTAAACGCCAATTTTTAACTACATATTCTTGTATTTCAGCCTTAATCCAAAACATTGCATAAGAAACTAGCCTTACTCCTCGTTCAACATCAAATTTTTTGACAGCTTTCATTAATCCGATATTACCTTCTTGAACTAAATCTGATTGGGGAAGACCATAACCACTATAGGATCTAGCAATCTTCATTACAAGTTTAAGATGCGATAATATCAATTTTTTAGCAGCTTCTAAATCATTATCTTTTTTGAGGCGCATGCCTAATTCATACTCTTCTTCTTCTGATAAGAAAGGTATTTCTTGAATGGATTGCTGATATAGACTAAAGCTATCAGCATTTCCAAAAGATGATAAAGATAAATTATTCATATTTAAGCAAATTCTCTTATAATTAATAATGTATATTTTAGCACTCTTTGATAGAGAGTGCTAGTTTATATTAAAAGTTCCATTAAATACAAGGATTTATTTAAATATTTCGAATTTTTTAATGGATTGTTTGGCTGCAAAAAAAGATGCAAAACAGCCAATCAACATTGAAATTAGTAAAATGGTTAGATTTTGTTGCCACAATAGATTTTTTAAGATAAAAGCACCGCCAAGCATCGCCTCAAGGTCAATAGCTGCTTTATTAAATACTTCAATAGTTAATTTAAGGGTAGAAATAGTAATTATTCCTCCTCCTAGACCATAAATTAGCCCAGTATAAATAAAAGGCCTCTTAATAAAACTATCAGTTGCCCCTATAAGTTTACTTACTTCAATTTCATCTTTATGAGTCAATGTTTGAAGACGTATTGTATTTCCTATAACTACAACCAAGATAATTATTAGAATAGTACCTAAGAAAAATAAACCAATTTTTAATAAATAAAGTATAGATCTCAATTTTTTTACCCATCCTGCGTCAAAAAAAATATTTTCTACCCCATCTATAGTTCTTAAATTATCAATAAGATTGTTTATTTTTTTTTGGTCAAAAGTATTTAATGATATAAAAAAAGCATCAGGTAATGGATTTTCAGATATACCAGTATCAAGAGGATTTAAATTTAATTTACTTTGTAATTTATCCCAAGCTTCTAATTTGCTCTCAAAATGAGTTTTTTTGATAATTGGAGTTTTATTTAGGGCTGAATCAATAAAATCTATTTGATCTTGTTTCACGTCTTTTTCTAAAAAAAGACTTAATTCAGCATCATAAGCAATATTATTTGAAATTTGAGAAACGTTTTCTACAATTAATAAACCTGAACTTGGAAGAAATAGCGTAACTCCAATTACTATAAACATCATAAGTGAAGCACTCAAGTTAGTAAAGATTCTAACTAGGGCCCTAATAAACGCTTGATAATGATTATGAAAGTAATTGAACATGATTTGTTTGATCTTTTAATGCACCGCCTATTAAGTGTACTTTCTTATGCTTGATTGGCGTAATTGGAAGTTCGTGTGTGGAAATAATTACAGTTACTCCCACCTGTTGGAAGCTGTAAAAAATATTCATAATTTCATCTGCATATTCTTTATCTAAATTCCCGGTTGGTTCATCAGCAATCAAAATAGATGGGCGAGAAACAATAGCTCTTGCAATAGCTAATCTTTGTTGTTCTCCTCCAGATAAGGAGATTGGCATTATTTTTTCTTTATTTAATAAGCCTACTTTATCAAGTGCAGCTCTAACTCTTCTATTTATATCTATTCCTTCAATATCATTTATTGCTAGGGGCAATGAAACATTTTCAAAACAGTTTCTGTCGAATAATAATTTATGATCTTGAAATATCATGCCAAATTTTCTTCTTAAATATGGAATATCTTTGGCTTTAAGTTGAGATAAATTTTTATTTTCAAAAATAATAGTTCCAGATGTTGGTTTTTCAACTGAAGAAATTAATTTAAGTAAAGTTGATTTGCCAGCTCCTGATGGCCCCGTAACAAATACAAGTTCAGCTGGATGAATTTCGAGACTTATATCTTGTAAGGCATCAATATTGCCTGGATAGCTTTTAAATACTTTATCAAAATTTATCATTCAAACATTCCTTTAGCATATTCTTTTGCTTTAAATTCTCGAAGATCATCTATTCCTTCACCAACACCAATAAATCTTACTGGGGTAGGAATTTCTTTAGCAATTGCTGCCAAAACTCCACCTTTTGCAGTTCCATCAAGCTTTGTCATTATTAATCCGGTTATACCTAAAGCTTCGTTAAATATTTTTAATTGTGTTATTGCATTTTGTCCGGTATTTGCATCTAAAACTAACAACACTTCTTGAGGGGCATGTTCATGACATTTAGTAATAACCCTTTTTATTTTTGTAATTTCATCAATTAAATTTTTTTGCGTAGGAAGCCTTCCAGCAGTATCAGCAATTACAACATCAATATTTTTTGACTTGGCTGAATTTATAGCATCAAAAATAACTGAGCTTGGATCAGCTGTTGCATGTGACATTACTTCAACATTATTTCTTTGACCCCAGACTGAAAGTTGTTCAGTTGCAGCAGCTCTATAAGTATCTCCAGCTGCAATCAGAACTTTTTTTCCATCATTTTGTAAGAGTTTAGTAAGTTTACCGATCGTTGTTGTTTTACCTGTTCCATTAACTCCAACTACCATGATTACAAAAGGTAAATTTATATCAACTTTAAGTGGAGACTCGATAGGAGTCAAAATATCAGTGAGACAATCCTTTAAAATAATTTTTAATTTTGATTCATCTTGGATATTATTTTCTTTAACTTTTAACCTGACTTGTTCAATTAGGAGTTCAGTCGCTTTTATACCTACATCTGAAGTTAATAATATCATCTCAAGTTCTTCAAAAAAACTTTCATCAATCTTTTTACTCTTAAATAAATTTGTGAGCTGATTTCCTAAATTTTCTCTTGTTTTTGTTAATCCTTTTTTTATTTTTTCTGTAAATGAAAAGAAACCTTTTTCTTCTTTTTTAGTTTTTACAACAGTAGGTTTAGTTTTTACAACAGTAGGTTTAGTTTTTACAACAGTAGGTTTAGTTTTTACA
>CAYOUI010000001.1:0-64913 GCA_964407135.1 uncultured Methylobacillus sp. | reverse complement strand
ACAGTAGGTTTAGTTTTCTTCGGAGCAACAGTGGACTTAACCTTTTTTTTGGTTTTTTGCTTAGATACTAATTTTTTTAGGAAATCAAACATTTATTTTTGTTAAGTTAGAACTTATTTTTATGAGTTTGGTCAGTTATTCATTATTATACAAGTATTAATTAAAAGGATTACATGTGAATTATATAAAAATAGTGTTTTTTTTATGTTTGTTGCCTTTGTTTGCACAAGCAGACCTAAATGTTCAAGAAATAACTCTTAAAAATGGTATGCGGATATTAGTTAAAGAAGACCATCGTTCACCAGTAGTGGTTTCAATGGTATGGTACAGAGCTGGAAGTCTTGACGAAGTAAATGGAAAAACTGGAGTTGCTCATCTGCTAGAACACATGATGTTTAAAGGCACAAAGACAACTAAACCAGGAGAATATTCAGAAATTGTGGCGGCCGCAGGTGGAAGAGAGAATGCATTTACTGGCGCAGATTATACTGCTTACTTTCAACGCCTAGAAAAATCAAAATTACCTATATCTATGAAAATGGAATCAGATAGAATGCAAAATCTGGTTGTAACTGAAGAAGAATTTAAAAAAGAAATTCAAGTTGTCATGGAAGAACGTCGATGGAGAACTGACGATAAACCAAAAGCACAAGTTAACGAGTTATTTAACTCATTAATTTTTAGAGCTCATCCCTACGGAAGGCCAATAGTTGGCTGGATGAGTGATCTTGAAAATATGACACATCAAGATGCACTTGATTGGTACAAGACTTGGTATAGTCCTAGTAATGCAATTTTAGTAATTGGTGGAGATGTTGATTCAAAAGAAATTTTTACTGAGGCAAAAAAATATTTTGCTGATATTCCAGCTTTTGAAGTACCTAAAAGGAAACCACAAATTGAACCAAAACAGAATGGATCAAGAAGAGCGATTCTGAAGGCGCCAAGTAAATTACCTTACATTCAAATGGGTTACCCAGCTCCTACTTTAGGTAAAGACGGTATAAAAAACAAAAGGGAAGCTTTTGCACTTGAAGTCTTGGTTGGTATTTTATCAGGAACTAGTTCATCAAGGCTTAATCAAAATCTAGTTAGAAATACTTCAAGAGCAATTAGTGTTGGAGCGGGTTATAGTATGCTTTCTCGAGGAGGTCAAAGTTCATTTGAAATGTATGCTACGCCAAGCGAAAAATTCTCTGTAATTGATTTAGAAAAGTATTTAAAACTTGAATTGAAAAATATTGTCGATAATGGTGTAACTGAAACTGAGTTAAAAAGAGTAATAACAAGCGTGATTGCTGGAGAAGTGTATCAAAAAGACTCTGTCTTTGGAGCCGTTATGCAAATAGGCCAACTAGAAACCATGGGTTATTCTCACAAAATAGTAGACGATTATATTAAGAACATTAAGCAGGTTACATCTCAAGATATTCAAGAAGTTATTAAAAAATACTTTCATGATGATGCATTAACAGTTGTAACTCTAGACCCCCAACCTTTAAACAAAAATAAAGTATCAAAAGGAAAACCTCATGTTCATTAAAGTAATTCTTATCTCAATATTATTGATCTTTTCAAATCTTACGTTTGCGAAATTAAATATCCAGTTTTGGAAAACAGATAATGGGGCACGTGTATATTTTATTGAAAATCATGATTTACCTATCCTAGATATTAACGTTGATTTCCGCGCTGGAAGTGTAAAGGATACTAAACAAAAAAATGGATTAGCATCGCTTACAAATCATATGATGGTTTTGGGTTCAGGAGGTATAAATGAAGAAGATCTTGCAAACAAGTTTATAGATTTAGGAGCTCAGTTAGACAGTTCGTTTGATCAAGATAAGAGTGGTTTTAGTTTAAGGACTTTATCTGATAAAAAGAGTGAGGCTGTCGATTTAATGAGATTAGTACTTCATGAACCAAATTTTGACAGTAGCATTCTAGAGCGAGAAAAGAAAAGATATATTGCAAGTATTAACCAAGCAAAAACAATGCCTAGTTCAATCGCCTCAAAAGCTTTCATGAAGGCTTTATATGGAAAACATCCATATGGCTTACCAAGTTCAGGTGAGGTTGAATCTATAAAAAAAATAAGAAAGAAAGATTTACATACCTTTTATAAAAATCACTATTTATCGAATGAATTATCAATAGTTATAGTAGGTGATGTATCAAGAAAAAATGCTGAAGATCTTGGTAATAAAATTAGCTTAGGTTTTTCTGAAAGAAAAATAAATGCAGAAATTCCTTCAGTGGATTATGTAAAAGGACAAGAGATTGAAATTAGTCACCCTGCAAAACAAGCTCATTTATATTATGGCGCCCCAATAATTAAAAGAGGCGATCCTGATTTTTTAACTTTGTACTTAGGAAACTATATATTAGGTGGTGGTGGATTTGTGTCAAGATTGACGCAAGAAATTAGAGAAGATAGAGGTCTAGCATACAGTGTTTACAGTTACTTCATGCCATTTATTGAAGCAGGTCCTTTTCAAATAGGAATTCAAACAAAAAAGAGTCAAGTTAAGCAAGCGAAAGAATTGATTCAAAAAACTGTTGCAGATTTTATCAAAAATGGCCCTACCTCAAATGAGCTTAGAAGAGCAAAAGATTTTATGATTGGTGGATTTCCTTTAAGGTTAGACAGTAACAAAAAAATTCTAGAATATGTAAGTATGATGGCTTTTTATAAGTATCCATTAGATTATCTTGAAACTTTTACAAGAAAAATTGATAAAATAACTGCTGAAGAAATTAAATCTGCTTTTCAAAGGCGAGTTGATATGACTAAATTTTCTACAGTTATTGTTGGTAGTGAGTAGCAAAAAAAGCAAGGTTAAAATTATTGGTGGATCATGGAAAAGAAAAAATATTTCTTTTTATGATTCTGATGGTTTGAGACCAACTTTAAATCGAGTTCGTGAAACCCTCTTCAATTGGTTAGGCCAAGATCTATCTAATAAAACGTGCTTAGATTTGTTTTCTGGAAGTGGAATTTTAGGATTTGAATCTTTATCTAGAAATGCCCAATCATGTATATTAGTTGATAATAAAAATTCAACCGTGTTAAATCTTTCTGAAAATAAAAATAATTTAAGAGCTGATAACGCTTTAATAATAAATTCATCAGCTAAAATTTTCTTAGAAAATAATAATAAGCTTTTTGATATTATTTTCTTTGATCCTCCATTTACATTAGTTGGTGTATATCCTCTTTTATCTAAAATCAAAGGCCATCTAAAACCACAAGGTGTTATTTATTTTGAGACAAACAAAAAATTTTCTGGGGAGGAATTTAAAATTTTAAAGAATTCACAAGCAGGACAGGTATACTTTTACCTATTACAATAATTATATTAATTTTTTATGAAGGTATTATATCCAGGAACTTTTGATCCATTAACATTGGGTCACGAAGACATTATTGCAAGAGCATCTAAAATTTTTGATCATTTACTAGTTGCAGTTGTTACAGACTCTGCTAAATCGACTATGTTTAAATTAGAGGATAGATTAAAATTTGTCCAAATAATCACAAGTCAATATTCAAATGTAACCTTTACTTCTTATGAAGGCTTGACTGTAGAATTTGCTAAAGCGAATAATATTGATGTGATACTAAGAGGAGCTCGTGACTCTACTGATTTTAATTATGAGTCGCAAATGGCTCAAATGAATAATACTATGGATGATAAATCAGAAAGCATATTTTTTATAGCATCAGATACATATAAGTCAATTACTTCCTCTTTAGTTCGTCAAGTAATTGATTTTAAAGGGGATTATTCTAAATTTATTTCTCAAGAAGTTGCTAACCAGATAAAGAGATTAAAGGTATAATTTCATGAAATATAATATTCATCAACTTCCAAGCCCCGGTTTTCTTACATATCAACTTACTAAAGAAGAGATGGATTTTGTTTGGACAAGAATAGCTAAAGCGTCAGATGAATCTAAAAATCCTAAACTTTATAATGATAGATTGGCTGGCAATATCAGTAAGTCTTATGATATGGGTATTTATGATCTTGATATCATTAATAATATAATTTTTCGTCTTGCTCATGAATATGAGAGACAATTTTCTTCTACTGTTAAGCCATATGAAGATCAAGTAGCTGGAGAAGCAGTCTACCATCTGGCTTTAAGAGATTGGTGGGTAAATTATCAATATCAAAATGAGTTTAACCCTATACATGCCCATAGTGGTATATATAGTTGGGTAATTTGGATGAAAATACCTACTGAATTCGAAGATCAGGCTAAGCTACCCATAGCCTCTCATAGTAATGCAAAAGATAAAATTTCAAATTTTAATTTTACCTATACAAACACCCTAGGCGCGGTAGTTGACTATAAAATTGAAATGAATAAAGCTCAAGAAGGAACAATGTGTTTTTTCCCAGCTAGATTAAAACATAGTGTTTATCCCTTTTACAATTGCGATGAGGCTAGAATAACTGTAGCTGGAAATATTAGTAGGTTTAGTAGCCCTATAAATCAAGAAAAATAATTTTTCAAAGGTATTTAAAATGCGAATACTGCATACAATGATCAGAGTTAATGATTTAACAGAATCCATTAATTTTTATCAAAACATTTTTGGTATGAAAGTTTTACGCCAAAAAGAATATCCAGAAGGTAAATTTTCTTTGGCATTTATGGGTTATGGTGATGAAATATCAAACACTGTAATCGAGTTAACTCATAACTGGGATACAAATAAATACGATCATGGTAGTGCTTTTGGCCATATTGCCATTGAAGTTGACGATGTTTATAAAGCTTGTGAAGAAATAAAGATTAAAGGTGGAAATATAGTTAGAGAAGCAGGCCCCATGATGGGATCAAAATTACTTTTAGCTTTTATTGAGGATCCTAATGGTTATAAAATTGAGTTAATTCAAAAAGGAACATTTTAATTTATTCAAAAAAATCTTTAACTTCATCTAGCCAAGTTTTAGATCTGGGACTATGTTTACTTCTATCAGCTTGATTCATTACCTCCAACTCTTCTAAAATCTTTTTTTGTTTTTCTGTAAGTTTTACAGGTGTTTCAATAACAACATGACAATGAAGGTTACCAACTTGACTTTCTCGAACTGGCTTAATACCTTTACCTTTTAAGCTAAATGCAGCTCCTGTTTGAGTTCCAGCTGGAATTTTTATTTTAGCGCTTCCATCAAGAGTTGGAACCTCTAATTCACCTCCGAGTGCTGCAGTTGAAAAACTGATAGGCATCTCACAGTGAAGATTTGCCCCGTCTCTTTCAAAAATTTGATGCTCTTTTAAATTAATAACTACATAAAGATCACCGGTAGGACCTCCATTAATTCCAGCCTCACCTTCACCAGATAGTCTAATTCGGTCACCATCATCAACTCCTACAGGAATCTTTACTGACAATGTTTTAGTTTCTTTTACTCTTCCACTTCCGTGACAATCTGGACAAGGATCCTTAATAATTTTTCCTACCCCATGACAGTCTGGACATTCTTGTTGAATGGAAAAGAAACCTTGTTGCATTCTGACTTGACCTGTACCGTTACAAGTAGTGCATTCAACAGGTTGCGAACCTTTTTTTGCGCCTGTACCATCACAAGATTTGCATGAAACCATTACAGGAATTCTTATTTGGGTATCTGTTCCTTTTGCAGCTTGTTCTAGAGATATTTCCATATTGTATCTAAGGTCTGCACCTCTCGACATATTAGGCCCGCTACTAGATCTACCTCCACCAAATATGTCACCAAAAATATCGCCAAAATCGGCAAAGTTACCTGCACCAGGGCCACCAGGTCCTCCTCCCATACTTTGATCTACTCCGGCATGACCAAATTGATCATACATTGTTCTTTTTTCAGAGTCTGACAATACATCGTAAGCTTTTTTAACTTCTTTGAAGGTGGCAGTAGATTCTGGGTTGCCACTATTTCTATCGGGATGATGTTTCATTGCAAGTTTTTTGTAAGCTTTCTTGATTTCCGCATCAGAAGCTTGCTTATTTAAACCCAAGGTTTCGTAGTAATCTTTTTTATCAGCCATAAAAAATTAGTAGAGGTAAATTTAATTACCTCTACTATATATAAATTATTTATCTAATTAATTATTTTTTCTTATCTTCTTTCTTATCTTCTTTCTTTACTTCTTCAAACTCTGCATCAACTACTTCGGCATCAACTGTTTTTTCTTTATTTTTACCATCTTCTTTTGGTTGAGATTGTGAAGCTTGCTGATCTGCATGTATCTTTTCTCCAAGTTTTTGGGACGCTTCAGCTAAAATTTTATTTTTAGCTTCAATATCATCTTTATTGTCAGTTTTTAACGCCTCTTCAAGATCAGTTATAGCCTTCTCAATCTTAACTTTTTCATCCTTTTCTACTTTATCAGGATGATCAGTCATTGTTTTTTTGATTGAATGAATCATTCCTTCAGCAAGATTTTTGGTGTCAACTAATTCTCTTAATTTTTTATCCTCCTCAGCATGAAGCTCAGCATCATCTTCCATTTTTTTAATTTCTTCTTCACTAAGTCCACTGCTAGATTTAATAACAATTTTATTTTCTTTACCTGTTGCTTTATCTTTTGCATTTACATGCAAAATACCATTTGCATCAAGATCAAATGTAACTTCGATTTGGGGAGTGCCTCTAGGAGCTGCAGGTATTTCATCCAAATTGAATTGTCCTAAACTTTTATTTCCTGCTGCCATTTCTCTTTCACCTTGGTAAACATTAATTGTAACTGCACTTTGGTTGTCTTCAGCAGTTGAAAAAACTTGAGATTCTTTTGTTGGAATCGTAGTATTTTTCTTGATTAGTTTTGTCATAACACCGCCCATTGTTTCTATTCCTAAGCTTAATGGCGTTACATCTAATAATAGGACATCTTTAACATCACCTTGAAGAACGCCACCTTGGACTGCAGCACCAACTGCTACTGCCTCATCAGGATTAACGTCTTTTCTGGGTTCCACACCAAATATTTCTTGTACTTTTTCTTGAACTTTAGGCATTCTAGTTTGACCGCCAACAAGAATTACATCAGAGATTTCATTTGAGACCCCTGAATCTTTTATTGCTGTTTTACATGGGGCAACAGTTCTTTCTATTAGATCTTGAACTAATGATTCAAGTTTAGCTCTAGTTAATTTTACAACTAAATGTTTAGGGCCTGCAGCATCTGCAGTTAAATAAGGTAAATTAACTTCCGTTTGAGTGCTGCTTGAGAGTTCAATTTTAGCTTTTTCAGCAGCTTCTTTTAAACGTTGTTTAGCGAGCATATCTTTAGTAATATCAACACCATTTTCTTTATTGAATTCTTCAGCAAGAAAATCAATTATTCTATTATCAAAATCTTCACCACCTAAGAAAGTATCTCCATTTGTTGATAGAACTTCAAATTGATGTTCTCCATCTACACTGGTTATTTCAATGATAGATACATCGAAAGTCCCACCACCTAAATCATATACTGCAATTTTTCTATCGCCTTCTTTCTTATCTAAACCAAATGCTAAAGCAGCTGCAGTTGGTTCGTTAATAATTCTTTTAACTTCTAATCCTGCAATTCTTCCTGCATCTTTTGTGGCTTGTCGTTGACTGTCATTAAAATATGCAGGAACTGTAACAACAGCTTCTTTAATTTCTTCACTAAGATAATCTTCAGCAGTTTTCTTCATTTTTCTTAAAATTTCTGCAGAGATTTGGGGAGGAGCCATTTTTTCTCCTTTTATTTCAACCCAAGCATCACCATTATCTGCTTTTGCAATAGTGTAAGGCATTAAACCTATATCTTTTTTTACTTCGTCTTCATTAAATTTTCTTCCGATTAATCTTTTAACTGCATAGACAGTATTTTCTGGATTTGTCACAGCTTGTCTTTTAGCAGGAGCTCCAACTAAAGATTCTCCTTCATCTTGATAAGCAACTATTGAAGGAGTTGTTCTTGTTCCCTCCGCATTTTCAATTACTTTTGGTTTTCCATTTTCCATGACAGAAACACATGAGTTTGTAGTTCCTAAGTCAATTCCAATAATTTTTGCCATTTTCTTATTTCCTTAATAAATAAATTGTTATTCTCTAGATTGGGATGCTTAAAATAATTTCAAGCTTTTTTTTCTTTTTCTTTTGAAACTGACACTAATGCTGGTCTTAAAACTCTTCCATTTAATTTGTAACCTTTCTGAAAAACAGAAAGAATTTTGTTTGGTTCTTCATCAGAATCTAACATCGTCATTGCTTGATGAAAATTTGGATCAAAATTTTCTCCTACAGGATCTAATTCTTCAATATTAAATTTCTCAAATACAGTCGATAATTGTTTTACAGTTAATTCAACACCATTTTTGTAGCTTTCTAATGATGCATTTTCAATTGTTAATGCAGAATCAAGACTATCTTTTACAAGAAGAATTTCTTGACTAAAGCTTTCAATAGCAAATTTTCTTGTTTTTTCAGCTTCTTCTAGAGATCTTTTTCTATTATTCTCTGAATCGGCTTTAGTATAGAGTAACTGTTCCTCAAGAGCTTTAATTTTTTTAGCTTGATCAATTAAATCTTTTTCTAGATTTTTTGACTTAACTGCTTTTTTAGTTTTTTTTGGTATCGTTTTATCTTTCATAACTAATTAAAATTTTGTAGTTTAAGATACAATTAATATGGAGTCTTTTATAAAAATTTCAAGGCTGTTAAAAATTTATTTATATTAAATTTAAATACGAGCATAATTGACTTATTTATAGCATTTCATTGATAATGCATGCCTAAGATCAAAAAAACACATATGAAATTATGAAACAATCAATTATTGAAATTACTGAGAGAATAAAAGAAAAGAGTCGGCCAACGAGGACGGCATACCTTGAAAGAGTTTCTTTGATGAAAAAAAGAGATAAAGGAACTGATCGTCTGGGTTGTGCAAATGTTGCTCATGCCATTGCGGCATTACCCAAGAATGATAAGTTAAAGATTGTCTCAGAAAGAAAGCCTAATCTTGCAATAGTAACTGCCTACAATGACATGCTATCAGCTCATAAGCCATATGAGAGTTATCCAAATATTATAAGGGAAGCAGCAGCTAATTTTGGTGCAACCGCACAAGTTGCTGGAGGCGTTCCTGCTATGTGTGACGGGGTAACACAAGGTGAGCCTGGTATGGAATTAAGTCTCTTTTCTAGAGATAATATTGCTATGGGAGCGGCGATTGGTTTATCTCATGATGTTTTTGATGGAGCATTAATGCTTGGTATTTGCGACAAGATAGTTCCAGGTTTATTAATTGGAGCCCTACATTTTGGTCATTTACCCACTATTTTTATTCCAGCAGGACCGATGTCTACTGGAATTGATAATTCATCTAAATCAAAAGTTAGAGAACAATATGCACAGGGAAAAATAGGTAGGGAAGAGTTGTTAGATTCAGAATCCTCTGCATATCATGGGGAGGGTACATGTACATTTTACGGAACTGCAAATAGTAACCAAATGTTAATGGAAGCGATGGGATTGCATGTCCCTGGCGCAGCATTTGTTCACCCTTATAATGATATTCGTAAAGAGCTTACTTCAGAAGCAGTTAAATTATTAATAGAAAATATTTTAAATAAAGAAACAATATCTATTGGAGAATTAGTTGATGAAAGAGTAATTATAAATGCAATGTCAGCTCTATTGACAACAGGAGGTTCTACTAATCATCTCATTCACTGGGTTGCAATCGCTAAAGCAGCTGGAATAATTATTGATTGGTCAGATTTTCATGATCTAGCTAAATCTGTTCCTCTTTTAGCAAGCGTATATCCAAATGGAAAAGCTGATGTAAATGAATTTCAAAAAGCTGGTGGGCCAGCATTTGTTATCAGAGAGTTAATTCAGGGTGGATGTATGTATCCAGATGTTATTACTTCAAGTTTTGGAGGTTTAGCTGAGTACACAAAAGCACCTACTTTAGTTAAAGAAAAACTTTCATGGAAAGATTTACCAGAAAAAAGTGGGGATGAGTCAATTATTAGAAGTATCGATAACCCATTTAGTGAATCTGGCGGATTAAAATTACTTAAAGGTAATATTGGAAGGTCTGTAATCAAGATATCTGCTGTTCCTGAAGAGAAACATATTATTGAAGCACCTGCACTTATATTTAATAGTCAAGAAGAATTATTATCTGCATTTGATGAAGATAAATTAGAACAAGACTTTATAGCTGTTATTCGCTTTCAAGGACCAAAGGCTAATGGTATGCCAGAACTTCATAAACTTACTCCACCCTTGTCTGTAATTCAAAATAAAGGTTTTAAGGTTGCAATTGTAACTGATGGAAGAATGAGCGGTGCTTCAGGTAAAATTCCTGCAGCCATTCATATGAGCCCAGAGGCAGCAGCGGGCGGATCAATTGCAAAAATAAGACAGGGAGATATTATTAGATTAAATGCTGTAGTTGGTTCAATGAATGTTTTAATTGATGATGGTGAATGGGATAAAAGAGAATTGGTAGAAATGACAGAAACTCAAAAATTAAATAATGGTCATGGAATTGGTAGAGAGCTTTTTGGTAATATGAGAAAAAATGTTTCATCAGCTGAAGAAGGCGCTATTACATGGACCAATTAAATTTTAAGAGGTGAGAATGGAAACAATTGAGTTAGTAAAATATGGACCTGTTATACCAGTAATTGTTATTGATGATGCTGATGATGCTGTACCTATTGCCGAAGCGCTATTATCGGGAGGGGTAAAAGTTTTAGAGATTACATTAAGAACAGATTGTGCATTAAAGGCAATAGAAAAAATAGCGCATGAAGTACCCGAGGCAATTGTTGGAGCAGGGACTTTAAGATCAAAGTCTGATGCTACAAATGCAAAACTTGCTGGGAGTCAATTTGCAGTTAGCCCGGGTTATACAAATGAAATGGGTTTAATATGTAAAGATTTAGAATTACCTTTTCTACCTGGAGTTTCAACTGGAAGTGAAGTTATGAAAGCCAGTCAAGATGGATATTCTTTTTTAAAACTATTTCCTGCAGTTGCTGTGGGCGGTGTTGATCTTTTAAAAGGTTTTTCGGGGCCCTTTGTTGATATTCAATTTTGTCCTACAGGTGGCATAACTATTAAAACAGCTCCAGACTTTTTATCTTTACCTAATGTTCCAGTATGTGGTGGAACGTGGCTTACCCCAAAAAATTTAATTAAAGATAAAAACTGGTCAGAAATCACAAAACTTGCTAAAGAGGTAAGCTCTCTATAGTTCTCTATGATGGATTTGGATAAATATCAAACAATTATTTTTGATTGCGACGGAGTTATTTTAAATTCAAACTTTCAAAAAATAGAAGCTTATAGAAATACAGCCTTAAGATATGGAGCTAGTGAAAATCAAGCAGATCAGCTTGCTCAGCACCATATTAAGCTTACAGGGATTTCTCGGTACGTAAAATTTAAATATTTTTTAAAAGAAATTATGAGTGAGGAAATTCTAGAAGCTTCGATGAATAAATTAGTTAAAACTCTAAATGAAGAAGTTATTAAACTTTTAAATAATTGTGAAATTGCCTCAGGATTAAAAGAATTAAAATCTAAAACATTAAAAGCAAAATGGATGGTTGCTTCTGGAGGCGATCAAGACGAACTGAGATTTTTATTTAAAGAAAAAAATATTGATTCATATTTTCAGGGCGGTATATTTGGAAGCCCAACTTCAAAACATGAAATTATAGAAAATAAACTAAAAGAAAATACTTTCTTACCTGCTCTATTTCTTGGTGATTCTTTGTATGATATCCAAACAGCGCAGAAATATAATTTAGATTTTATTTTTATTTATGGATGGACGGATTTTGCTGAATGGAAAAAAATCTGTCAGGAAAATGAATTAAATTATATTGAAAAAATTCACGATTTAATTTAACTTATTTTTTTTATAATTTTACTTGTGCTTCTTCCCTTAACAATTGGTACTAAGACAACTTTTCCACCCCATTGCTTCATTTCTTTTGCACCTACTACATTTTTTATTGTGTAATCATTACCTTTAAATAATATGTCTGGTTTAATTGATTTAATTAAGCTTAAGGGAGTGGCTTCATCGAATAAAATAACTTCATCAACTGATTCTAAAGAACATAGAACAAGAGCTCGATCTGCTTCACCAATTATTGGCCTATTAGTTCCTTTAATGTTTCTAACCGAACTATCACTATTAAGTGCAACAATTAAAATATCTACTTGTTTATGTGCTTCTTGAAGGTAGGTGACATGTCCAGCATGAACAATATCAAAACATCCATTAGTAAATCCAACAATTGGTTTTTTACCACAGGTATTAATATGATGATCTCTAAAAGTTTTGATTCTATTTAGTAATTCATCTTTAGTAATAACTTTGTTAATAGTATTGATACTTGTTAATGAGTGAAGCTTCATCAATAATTCATTTAAACTAATTGGCATAGTTCCGAGTTGTCTCACAACAATTCCTGCAGCTAAATTAGCCAGTTCTAAACTATCTTTAATTGGTAAATTTGCTATGATGCTTGCCGTTAATGTAGCTATTACCGTATCACCAGCACCTGAAACATCAAAAACTTCTTCAGTAACTCTTGTTGGATATTCTTCAGCTTTATTGCTTGTTATATGTTTTATTCCATACTCACCTTGAGTCATTGCAATATAATTTAAATTATATTTTTTTACTATCTTTTTTAAAGAGGCATCTAGCAAGTGTTCATCTTTATCATTAAGATTTGCCAATAAAAAAGCTTCTTTTCTATTAGGAGTAATTGCTGTTGCTCCTCGATATTTTTCTAAATTTGTCCCTTTAGGATCAATAATTACAGGAATACTTTTTTTGTTGGCTAAATGAATAATTTTCTTTAGTAATTCAGGTGTTAGAAAACCTTTTTCATAATCTGAAATAATTATTGCACTTGGACCACCTGAGATAAGCTTAAGAATTTTTTTCAATTCAAGGGTATTTGGGCCGTTTGAAATTTGATCATTATCGAGTCTAATCATTTGTTGTTGCCCACTAATAATTCTTGTTTTTGTAGTAGTAAAACCTTTCTTTTTAACTAGATATTTAGTGGAGATATTATTCTCTTTAAATAAATTTTTTAATATATCCCCAGATTCATCATCACCTATCTCACCTACCAAGATTGTTTTAATTTGTAAGCCATTCAAATTAAGTGCAACATTTCCTGCTCCGCCAATTATATCAATGGAGTCATTTACATTCACAATCGGTACAGGTGCCTCAGGTGATAAGCGTTTAACATCACCAGTAATATATGTATCTAGCATGATGTCACCAATTACTAAGCCCCATTTATTTTTTGCATTAAATGCATTGCTTACAATATCAAGAATATTATTTTTCAAAATTAAGCATACCTATCTGAAGTAAGAAGGTAATTCTGCATGTAATCATTAACACCTTCTTCTAAATTTTTAAATTTTAAATTAAAGCCCTTATTTGATATTTTATCAAGATTGGCTTCAGTATAGTATTGATATTTACCTTTTAAATCATCTGGCATATCAATATATTTAATATTTGATTTATCACCTTTTGTATTTATCAAAACTGCATTTGCTAAATCATTAAATGATTGTGCACGTCCTGTTCCAGAATTGAACAACCCTGATATATGATTATTTTTTAAGAAAAATATAACAAATTCAACTGCATCTTTAACATAAATAAAGTCTCTTAATTGCATTCCATCCGCATATTTTTTGTTAGCACTCTTAAATAATTTAATTTCTTTTTCTTTTTCGAATTGCTCAAAAGCGTGGAAAACTACACTTGCCATTCTATCTTTATGGTATTCATTTGGCCCATAAACATTGAAAAACTTTAATCCACACCATTGAGGGGGAGATGGTTGATTTAATTTAATTTGTGAGACTACCCACTGATCAAAAAAATGTTTTGAATATCCGTAAGCATTTAGAGGGGTTAATTTTGATAATAATATTTCATTATCATCATACCCGTTTTCCCCGCCACCATATGTTGCAGCCGAGCTTGCATAAATAAAGGGTACTTTATTTTCTGAGCACCAACTCCATAGCATTTGACTATATCTGATATTTGAAATTAGTAATTTGTTAAAGTTTGATTCAGTAGTTGAGCTGATAGCACCCATATGAATCACAGCGGTAATTTTATTATTATTTTTAATAAATTTTGGGAGATCATTTTTATTAAATAAATCAATAAAATTTCTTTTTCCAATATTTTTTTCTTGTTCTTGATTAATGAAATCGTCAAAAATTACGAATTTGGTTTCATTAAGAATTGTATTTAGGTGCCATGCAATCATGCTTCCAATCATTCCTGCACCACCAGTAAGAATTATCATAGGCTATTTTATTTAAATTTTTCAGCTTGTTTTTTTGTTAAAGCTGATTTTTTTTGTTGTTTAACTAAAGACCAATCTTGATCAATCCATCCTTGAAGATTTGAATTTAAAATTTCTCCCATAGCTTTGATCCAATCAGGATTTGTATTTAAGGCAGGTATGTAATTGTAATTCTTACCACCATTATCAAGAAATATAGATTTTCCTTCAATATTTATTTCTTCTAAAGTTTCAAGACAATCGCTTGAAAATCCTGGACATATTACATGTATATTTTTTATTTTTTGTTTACCCAAATCTGTAATAATTTCTGAAAAATATGGTTTTAGCCATTCGGCTTTACCAAATCGAGACTGAAAGCAGATTTTATATTCGCTTTCCTTCAAATTTAAAGCTTCTGCTAATAAACGCCCAGTTTTGTGGCATTCACAATGATAAGGGTCGCCTTGATATAAGGATTTTTTTGGTATGCCATGAAAACTCATTATTAATTTTGAAGGCTTACCTTTTTTTTTCCAAAAATTTAAAACCGATATCTTTAGTGCATTAATATAAGCTGGATGGTCATGATAATGACGAATTGTCCTAATCTCTGGGACATTCCTTGTTTTTAATAATATTCTCCATAAACTATCCATCGCTGAAGCAGAAGATGAAGCAGCATATTGAGGGTATAGAGGAAAAAGTATTATCTTAGTACAATTTTTAGTCTTTAACTCGTTAAAAGCTTTCTTCATTGAAGGATTTCCATAGCTCATTGCTAAAGAGATCTCTAAAGGTTGTTTAATCTTTTTGCTTAAATATTGATTTAATAATTTAGATTGAGCTTGAGCGTTTACTAAAAGAGGGGAGCCTTTTGAAGTCCATATTTGTTTATATTTTTTTGCTGAAGCAGCTGGCCTAAAAACTAAAATGATAAGATATAGAATCCAACACCAAATAAATCTGGGAATCTCAATAACTCTCCTATCTATGAGAAATTGACTTAGATACTTTCTTAATGCAATAGAATTTGGTTTATCCGGCGTACCAAGATTTGCAAGGATAACTCCAATTTTTTGCGGATCTCCATGTTCATAATTAGGTTCTTGATTATAGTAATTCATAAGATTTTATTTAATTGAATTGCCCAATAGTTTAGCAGTGATATCTACAATTGGAATAACTCTTTCATATGCCATTCTTGTTGGACCTATAACTCCCAGCATGCCAAGAATTTCACCATCAGTTTCATAAGGAGCAGTTATTACACTACATTCATCTAATGCTTGATATCCAGATTCTTCACCAATAAAAATTTGAATACCACTGGCTTGATTACTTTTTTCTAATAATTGCAGTAATGCAGATTTTTTTTCAAAAACCTCTACGATTTTTCTTACGCTAGAAACATTTTGTGATAATTCAGATGTTTCTAATAAATTTCTTTGTCCTGACATTACCAAATTCTCGTTTTGATCAATATCGTCTGAAGTTTCAATTGCTGCAGTCATCAGAGTTACCATTTCAGATTTCATTGTTTTTAATTCATTAACAAGTTTATTTTTTACTTCTTCGATATTACAACCTGCGTAGTGTTGATTGAAAAAATTTGAAGCTTCTAAGAGGTTTTGTTTATTGTAATTATTTTCTGTATATAGAACCCTATTTTGAACCCCTCCATCATCAGTAACAATAATTACTAAAATTCTATTTTTTGATAATTCAAGAAATTCAATATGTTTAAATGCAACTTTTTTGGCTCGAGGAATTAATACAACCCCAGCAAATTTTGTTAAATGAGATAGGGTATCAGCAACCGAATTTATTAAATGTTTATTGTCTGACATTATTAATTGATCTTTGAGTTCAGATATTTCAGATTTATTTAATGATTTCATAGTTACTAAACTATCAACAAAAAATCTATATCCTTTTTGTGTAGGGATACGACCTGAGGATGTGTGAGGACTAATGATGAAGCCCGCATCTTCAAGATCTTTCATAATATTTCTTATTGATGCAGGACTTAGATCCAAATTTGATGTAGTGGCCAATGTTTTTGACCCAACAGGCTGCCCATCACCAATATGATGACTAATTAATGTTTTTAAGAGAGTTTGAGCTCTTTTGTCTAAATCCATGAATTTATAATTAATTCGTTATTTAATTTTGTAATACATTAAAATGTATTTATTATATATTTTACTGTTTCAACGTTAACATAGCTAGTTTAAAAAAAAGAATGGTAATGAAATTTAAAAAAATCGCAATCATTGGTAAATATCCTTCTCTTCATGAGTCAAAGGATATCCACAATCAGCTTATTCAGTTAATAAATCATTTAACTAAAAAAAATGTTGATTTAATTATCGAAGAAAAAACCCAAAAGCAAATTAATTTAAGTAAATTTCAATCTTTATCCCTTGAAGATATTGGTAAAAAAGTTGATTTAGCTATAGTTGTTGGAGGAGACGGAACTATGCTTGGGGTTGCAAGAACTTTAGTAGATTCTTCTATACCTTTAATCGGAATAAATCAGGGTCGTTTTGGATTTTTAGCTGATTTAAATATAGATAGCATGTTTGCAAGTATTGATAATATTTTAGATGGTTCTTATATTCAAGACGATAGAATGTTGATTGAAACTAAAATATTAAGAAATGAAAAAATTATACATGAGTCATTTTCATTAAATGATGTTGTTATCAGGAGTGGTCTAAAACTTATTGAGTTAGAGGTAATGATTGAGGGAAAATTTGTTCATTCTCAAAGGTCCGATGGATTAATTATAAGTACACCAACTGGAACAACAGCTTATGCTCTATCTTCAGGAGGACCAATTATTCATCCAAGCTTAGATGCCATTACCATTGTACCAATTAGCCCTCATACTTTAAGTAATAGACCTATTGCTATTAGCGGAAACAGTGAGATTTTGGTAAAAATTGTAAATATGGATGAAGCTTACACTAGTATTGATGGCCAAATTCAAATCCCTTTAGATAAAAAAGATAAAATTAAAATTAAAAAAGCAAAGCAATCAATTTCAATCCTTCATCCTAAAGATTATTGTTATTTTGAAATGCTTAGAAACAAATTAAATTGGGGATAAAATTTATAAATGCTTGAAAATCTTTCAATTAAAAATTTTGTGATTGTCGATCACTTAGAACTGAATTTTGAAAATGGTTTTTCTGCATTAACTGGCGAAACTGGAGCAGGAAAATCAATTCTTATTGATGCTCTTTCACTATCTCTTGGCCAAAGAGGAGATAGCGGTGTTGTCAGACACAATAAAGATAAATCTGATATTTCTGCAACTTTCAATATTTCAAAAAATGCTTCTGCTCAGCAATGGTTAAAAGAAAACGAACTTGAAGATGATGAAGGAAATCTTTTTTTAAGAAGAGTTATATATAAAGACGGGAAATCAAAAGCATTTATAAATGGAATACCAGTAACTATAAATCAATTAAAATCAGTAGGTGAATTATTAATTGATATATACAGTCAAAATTCACATCATTCATTACTAAAAAATTCAACACAACGAGAAATCTTAGATAATTTTGCAGAGTTGGATCAGGAAGTAGTTGAGATAAGAAAATTGTATGAAAATTGGAATAAATTATTTATAGAAAATGAGAATTTTGAGAAAAATAAAGAATCATATGCTGAAGAAATAAAGGACTTAGAAGAGAAAATTAAGGAATTTAAAGAATTAGAATTTTCTTTATCTGGATGGCAAGAAATACAGGCCAATCATAAAATGTTATCAAATAGTTCAGAACTCATTGATGGAATACAAAATTGTATTTCTATTTTGGACTCAAGCGATGCTTCTCTATCAAATCAAATTAATCAGTTACAAATATCATTGTCTAATTTATCTAATCTAGATAATCGACTAAGTAATCAATTAAAAATTATAGAAACTATTACTCTTGAATCAAGTGAACTTGTTCGTGAATTAAATCATTACTTACAAAATTTAGAAATAAATGAAGATTTAAAAAAAGACGTAGAATTCAAGATTCAAGCTACATTTAATTTTTGTAGAAAATATCGAGTTAAGCCTGAAGACTTAGAAAATTTAAGTGATGAATGGCAATCTCGTTATGAATTATTAACTAAATTATTAGATGAAAAAGGTATCTCAGAAGCGTTAAACGAAGCAAGAAAAAAATATGATGATATTGCTTTAAAATTATCAAAAAAACGTTCAGAATTTGCATTGAAGCTAAATAAAATAATTACAGATAAACTAAAGCACTTATCTTTTACTCATGGAAGATTCGAAGTAAATTTAAATTCAATTAAACCTAGTATTAATGGAAATGAACAAGTTGAATTTTTAATATCGACTTACCTTAATGCTGAACCTAAACCAATTCAAAAAGTAGCTTCTGGTGGAGAATTATCTAGAATTAGTTTGGCTATAAGAGTTGCTTCAATCACAAAAGCAAATGTACCTGTAATGATTTTTGATGAAGTTGATGTAGGTATAGGCGGAGGTGTTGCTGAAGTAGTTGGAAAATTACTCAAAGATTTAGCAGTTGATTCTCGCCACCAAATTTTTGCAATTACTCATTTACCTCAAGTTGCAGCCCAATCTTTAAATCATTTTAAAGTATCAAAAGATCAGATTAATAGTGAGACTGTGAGTCAAATTAATTTACTTGATAAGGATGGACGTGTAAAAGAACTAGCAAGAATGTTGGGTGGCGTTGAAATAACTGAAACTACTCTAGAGCATGCAAAAGAACTACTTAGCTAATTCATGATATTTTTTTATTACTCTTTACGAGGGCAGGGTTTTTTTGTGCAATCAGCATAAATATATAAAGCATGTTCAATAATATTAAATCCATTATTTTCAGCAATCAATTTCTGTTTTTTTTCAATTTCATCGTCAACAAATTCAGTTATATAACCACATTGCAAGCAAACAATATGATCATGATGATCTTTTTCATTAAGCTCAAAAACTGCTTTATCACTTTCAAAATGATGACGAAGTAAAATACCAGATTGTTCGAATTGAGTTAAAACTCTATATATAGTTGCTAAACCAATACCTTCATCAGTTTTGAGCATAATCTTAAATATATCTTCTGCTGACAAATGCTTATCTTTATTATTTTCAAAAATATTTAAAACTTTAAGTCTTGGAAGAGTATTTTTAAGACCTGTTTTTTTTAAATCAGCATGTTGTAACATAAGCTTTAACTCCAAATATAAATTAACTTAATATTCATAATGTTATATTATGATTATATGAAAATAAAGACAAATATTTACGAATATTTTTTAATTTTCTTGTTATTTAATTTAATATCTTGCTCGTCATTAGACTCGGTTCCTGAGTTTTTACCTAAAGTATACAAGATAGACATCCAGCAAGGAAATGAGATTACCTCTGAAATGTTAATGAAATTAAAACCTGGCATGACTAAAGCTCAAGTTCGATTCGCTTTAGGCACTCCATTAATTCAGGATACCTTTCATCAAGAAAGATGGGATTATGTATATGTAATGAGAGTTTATGATGTCTTAGTTGAGCGAAGACATGTCGTTTTAAATTTTGAAGATGAGAAATTAAAAAATATTACTGGAGAAGTTATTCCAAAAAAAGAGGAATCAGATGTACTTGAATCTAGTAAAGTAATTAAAAATAATAAAAATCTTCAGCTTGATGAAAAAAAAGGTAATAATGACCTTGAGGTAAATGAGGAAGAAACAAAATCTTCTGAGGAAGAAAATTTACCTATATTAATTGAAAATTCAGAAATAGAAGCTAAAGAAGAATCTTCGACATCTATAGATACTTCTGAATCTATTAACGAGGCAATTAAACAAGATATAATAGATTCTTTGCCAGAAAAAGATGATCCAGGTTACTTCGATCTTTTATTAGAAAAAATAGGATTTTAAATATGGTAAACCTTTTAAAAATTATTATTGTAGGTGCTTCTGGAAAAATGGGGCAGACTCTAATTAAGCAAATTATAAATGATCCTAATTTAAAATTAATTGGAGCAGTGGATCAATCAAGTTGCCCAAGTTTAGGATTAGATGCTGGGACATCATTTGGTATCAAGACAGATATTAATATTACTGATGATTTGGAATCAATTATAAAAGAAGGAGATTTTATAATAGATTTTACTAGACCCAAAGCCTCTATGAGTTACTTGGAGCTATCTATTAAAAATAATATTAAATATGTTTTAGGTACAACTGGTTTTAATGAAGAAGAAAAAAAGAACATTTTATTAGCATCGGAACAAATACCAATATGCTTTGCACCTAATATGAGTGTGGGCGTTAATTTATTATTTTCTCTTGTTGAAGAGGCTACTAGAATTCTTCACAAAGATTATGACATTGAAATTATTGAATCACATCACAGTGAAAAAGTAGATGCTCCATCTGGAACTGCTTTAAGGTTGGGCGAGACAGTTGCTAAAGCTGCTAATTTGAATTTTAAAGAAAACAGTGTTTTCGATAGAAAAGGTGAAACTAAAAAAAGAAAAAAATCTGATATTGGCTTTTCAGCAATAAGAGGTGGAGATATTGTTGGAGACCATACTGTTTTATATGCAGGAGAAGGTGAGCGAATTGAATTAACTCACAAAGCAGGAAGTAGGTCAAACTTTGCAGTGGGGGCTATCAAAGCTGTTAAATTTTTAACAAATCATTCAAATGGTCTTTTTGATATGTTAGATGTGCTAAATATAAAAAAATAACCAACATTTTTCATATTTTAAATTGAAGTAAAGTAACGAATGATTTATAATTCTTTCAACGGGAGGCGTTAAACCACCCGTTTGTTTTATCTAATGATTATTTACCTTGGAGAAGTTTCTTGTCGTCTAAATTGCCGGCCATATTAGTGCTTGCAGACGGAACAAAGTTTCGAGGTACTTCAATTGGTATTAAAGGATCTGTTGTTGGAGAAATAGTATTTAATACAGCGATGACAGGTTATCAAGAGATTCTCTCGGACCCATCCTACACAGAACAAATTATTACCTTTACTTATCCTCACATTGGCAATACTGGAATTAATTTAGAAGATTTTGAATCAAAAAAAGTCTTTGCAAATGGTTTAATTATTCGTGATTTACCTTTTGCATACTCAAATTTTAGAGCTAAAAACTCTCTATCAGATTTTTTAAAAAAACAAAAAATTATAGGTATATCAGGAATTGATACTAGAGCTTTAACACAACACTTAAGGACCAACGGTGCTCAAGCTGGTTGTATTTCTACTGGAGTTATTAACGAAAAACAAGCCATTAAAAAAGCTAGGTCTTTTCAAGGAATAGCTGGAATGGATTTAGCTAAAGTAGTTTCAACCAAAAAAAAATATACAACAAAAGAAGGGGAATGGAAACTTGGGTTAGGATATAAAAAAGTTTCATCATTTAAATATCACGTAGTAGCTTATGACTTTGGAATTAAAAAAAATATTTTAAGAATGTTAATTTCACGCGGATGCAAAGTTACGGTAGTTCCAGCAAAACTTCCTGTGAAACAAGTTTTAGCAATGAAACCAAACGGAGTATTTTTATCAAATGGCCCTGGAGACCCTGAGCCTTGTGATTATGCTATTGATAATATTAAAGTTATTTTAGAAAAAAAATTACCAATTTTTGGTATTTGTTTAGGCCATCAATTATTAGCTTTAGCAAGTGGTGCTAAGACTATAAAAATGAAATTTGGCCATCATGGTGCAAATCATCCAGTACAAGATAAAGAAACCGGTAAAGTTTTTATTACTAGCCAAAACCATGGGTTTACCGTTGATAGTTTATCAATTCCAAAAAATATCAAAATCACACATATTTCATTATTTGACAAATCTCTTCAAGGAATAAGCTTAATGGATGCTCCAGCATTTAGTTTTCAGGGACATCCTGAAGCTAGCCCCGGACCATCTGAAATGGATTACTTATTCGATAAATTTATTAAAATGATGTCCAAAGGAAAAAAATAACGTGGCTAAGCGAAAAGATATAAAGTCAATTCTTATTATTGGAGCAGGCCCAATCATTATTGGTCAGGCTTGTGAATTTGATTATTCTGGAGCTCAAGCATGTAAGGCACTCATGGAGGAAGGCTACCGAGTTATTTTAGTCAACTCAAATCCAGCAACTATTATGACTGATCCTGATGTTGCTGATGCTACCTATATAGAACCTATCCAATGGGATATTGTTAGTAAAATTATTGAAAAAGAAAAACCAGATGCTTTGTTACCAACGATGGGCGGGCAATCCGCACTTAATTGTGCTTTAGATCTGGATAAATATGGAATTTTGAAAAAATACAATGTGGAATTAATTGGTGCTTCAAAAGAGGCAATTGATAAAGCAGAAGATAGACAACAATTTAAAGAAGCAATGGATAGAATTGGTCTTGCTTCAGCTAGGTCGGTAATTGCACATAGTCTTGAACAGGCTGTTCAAGTCCAAGCAGGTATTGGATACCCAGCAATTATTCGCCCTTCTTTTACTATGGGTGGCAGTGGGGGTGGAATTGCATATAACCAAGAAGAATTTATGGCTATATGTAAAAGAGGATTAGATGCATCACCCACAAATGAATTATTAATTGAAGAATCTCTTTTAGGGTGGAAAGAATTTGAGATGGAAGTTGTAAGAGATGCAAAAGATAATTGTATTATTATTTGCTCTATTGAAAATTTAGATCCTATGGGGGTACATACTGGGGATTCAATTACAGTTGCTCCAGCTCAAACATTAACAGATAAAGAGTATCAAATAATGAGGACTGCAGCTATTGATGTATTAAGGGAGATTGGCGTCGAAACAGGTGGTTCAAATGTTCAGTTTTCAATTAATCCTAATGATGGGCGAATGGTAGTTATTGAAATGAATCCCAGAGTATCAAGATCCTCAGCATTAGCATCAAAAGCTACTGGTTTTCCAATTGCTAAAATTGCAGCTAAATTGGCAGTTGGATACACTCTTGATGAATTAGCTAACGATATTACTGGAGGACTTACTCCTGCATCATTTGAACCAACTATTGATTATGTTGTGACTAAAATACCAAGATTTGCTTTTGAAAAATTTCCACAAGCTGATTCTAAACTAACAACCCAAATGAAATCTGTGGGTGAAGTTATGGCAATTGGTAGAACTTTTCAAGAGTCTTTTCAAAAAGCATTAAGAGGACTGGAAATTGATGTAGATGGTTTATCTGAAAAATCAATAGATAAAAATGAGATTATTAAAGAATTAAGGGAGCCAGGCCCAAATAGAATATGGTTTTTAGGAGATGCATTTAGAATTGGTTTGTCTATTGATGAAATATTTCAGCATTGTAAGATTGATCCTTGGTTTCTTCATCAAATAAAAGACATAATCGAAATTGAAAAACAAATAAGAAAAATGAGTGTTAAAGCACTAAATAAAGAAACCCTTTCAGTCATTAAAAGAAAAGGATTTTCCGATAGTCGAATAGCTAAATTAATGTCAAAGAAAACTAAGAATATTAGGGCTTTAAGAAATAGATATAAAATTCACCCAGTTTACAAAAGAGTTGATACTTGTGCAGCTGAGTTTGAAACTAGCACAGCCTATATGTATTCAACTTATGAAGAAATTTGTGAAGCTAATCCTTCTAAAAAAGAAAAAATTGTTATTTTAGGTGGTGGCCCAAATAGAATTGGGCAAGGAATTGAGTTTGATTATTGCTGTGTTCATGCAGCTCTTGCTTTAAGGGATTCTGGGTTTGAAACTATTATGATTAACTGTAATCCTGAGACAGTTTCAACTGATTACGACACCTCAGATAGGCTATACTTTGAGCCGGTAACTATAGAGGATGTACTTGAGGTCATAAATATTGAAAATCCATGGGGAGTGATTGTGCAATATGGTGGTCAAACACCCCTTAAGCTTGCTAAAGAATTAGCTAAAGAAGGTGTGCCGATTATAGGTACATTACCTGATGATATTGATGCTGCTGAAGATCGTGAACGTTTTCAACAAATAATAAAAAAATTGAAATTAAAACAACCTCCTAACCAGACTGCAAACAATCCAACTCAGGCAATTAAGCAAGCTGAAGAAATTGGCTATCCTTTAGTTGTCAGACCGAGTTATGTTTTAGGAGGGCGGGCAATGGAAATTGTTCATGAAAAAAATGATTTAGAGAGATATATGAGAGAAGCAGTAAAAGTATCTAATGAATCACCTGTTTTATTAGATAGATTTTTAAATGATGCTATTGAGATAGATATTGATGCTGTTTCCGATGGTAAGACAGTAGTTGTGGCAGGAATTATGGAGCACATCGAACAAGCTGGTGTTCATTCAGGCGACTCTGCTTGCTCACTTCCTCCACATAGCTTATCAAAGAAAATACAAAAAAAATTAATTCTGCAAACCAAGCTAATGGCAAAAGCATTGAATGTGATTGGTTTAATGAATGTTCAATTCGCAATTCAGAATGATGATATATATGTATTAGAAGTTAATCCAAGAGCTTCAAGAACTGTGCCATTTGTCTCTAAAGCAATAGGAAGGCCATTAGCTAAAATTGCTGCAAAAGTTATGGCTGGAAAAACATTGAAGTCTTTAAAATTTTCAAAAGAGATTGAACCAAGATTTTTTTCAGTAAAAGAAGCAGTTTTTCCATTTATTAAATTTCCAGGAGTGGATACCATACTCGGCCCAGAAATGAAATCTACTGGAGAGGTTATGGGTGTTGGTAAAACTTTTGCAGAAGCTTATATAAAATCTCAACTCGGTGCTTCAACATCACTTCCAAAAAAAGGTAAAGCTTTTCTAAGTGTTCGCAAGGAAGATCATTATAATGTTATTGATATTGCAAAATCGCTTAAGGATTTAGGATTTAATTTAGTTGCAACTAAAGGAACCGCAAGTGTACTGAAAAAGAATAAATTGAAAGTAATTGCAGTAAATAAGGTTGCTGAAGGAAGACCACATATTGTTGATATGATTAAAAATGATGAAATTGATTTTATTGTAAATATTACTGAAGACAAAAGAGCAATTGCCGACTCGTATGAAATTCGAAGAAATGCATTACAAAATAAGGTTACTTACTTTACAACAATTTTTGGAGCCCGTGCTGCATGTAAAGCGATGAATTTTTCAAATAAACTTAGGGTATCTTCTCTACAAAGCTTGCATAAAATTTCTTCTTAAAATAGACTCAATAATTAATTATTGTTAATAAATTAATGTAGCTCAAAACATAGGAAAAATTGAATGAATCAAATTCCAATCACTCGAAATGGCTCAGAATTACTTAAGGCAGAATTAAAGCAATTAAAAAGTGTGGATAGGCCACAAGTTGTTCAAGATATTGCGGAGGCAAGGGCTCAAGGTGATTTATCTGAGAATGCTGAATACGACGCTGCAAAAGAGCGCCAAGGTTTTATTGAAGGCAGAATTAGACAAATTGAGTCAATACTTTCACAGGCAGCAATAATTGATCCATCAAAATTAAATGCTGAAGGTAAATGTGTCTTTGGTTCAACTGTTGAGATAGAAGATTTAGATGAGGAAATAAATTCTACATACCAAATTGTTGGCGATGATGAGGCTGATATTAAACAAAAAAAGATATCAATCAATTCCCCCTTAGCTAAGTCTATGATTGGAAAAGAAGAGGGTGACATTATTGATTTTGAGTCACCAGGCGGTTTAAAAAATTATGAGATCGTAAAAATTTCATATATATAAATTTATGAATTCATTTCTACAAAAATTATCCATAATAATTTCTTCGCTTTGGATAGGTAGTCTATGGTCTATGCTGATGGTGACAACAATTTTATTTAACAAAATACCTAGTTCTTATATTGCGACGGCAATTGCAGAAGATATGTTTACATTTATCAACTTTTTTGGAATGTTTTCTTCAGCTTTTCTTTTTTTTTATGGCTTTAAACAAGAAAATTTTTCCTTTTTTAGAACTATAACTTTTTGGTTAATAACTATAATATTATTATTAATATTGGTTAGTCATTTTGGAATTAATCCTATTATTTCTAATTTACAAGATAGCTCAATTTCAAAAGAAATAATAGAAAGTATGTTTGCAGATAGATTTAGCACTTGGCACGGTATTGCAAGCGGAGCTTATTTAATCCAATGTTTTTTAGGTATTTTTTTAATCTTAAAAATTCGTTGATTAATACAATTAAGGCAACTTAATTTTTGAATCTAAATTTGCTTTAAAAATCACTAATTGTTTACCAATGTGATTAATTGAAGTTGCTTCTAATTTTTTACATATTGAAAGTAAAAATTTTTTTCTTTTTAATCTATCATTATCTTGAACTTGAATTTTAATTAGCTCATGTGCTTTAAGGCTTTCTTCGATTTCTTTTATTACTGCTTCAGAAAGTCCTTTATTGCCAATTTGCACTACTGGATGAATAGAGTGAGAAAGACCTTTTAAATATGCGATTTGTTTAGAGTTAAGCATTTATATTTTTTTTTATATGGAATTGAATCATAACAGATGAAAAGAACAAGAACTAGTAAAGGATGGATGTCTGAACATACCTCTGATTTGTTTGTTAAACAAGCACAAAAAGATGGATATAGATCACGTGCAGCCTATAAATTAATTGAAATAAATGATAAATATGACCTTTTCAAACCAGGTTTAGTGATTATTGATTTAGGATCAGCGCCCGGTAGCTGGTCCCAAGTGACAATTAAAGAAATTGGTGATAAAGGTAGATTAATTGCATTAGATTTATTAGAAATGAAGCCTATAAAAGATGTAGAATTTATTCAAGGTGATTTCAGAGAAAATACTGTGCTGGATGAAATAAAAAATAAATTAAAAGATTTTAAAGTTGACCTTGTAATTTCAGATATGGCCCCCAATATTAGTGGAGTGAAGACAGTTGATCAATCGGCAGCTATTTATTTAAATGAGCTTGCTTTGGACTTTTCACATAAATATTTGAAACTGAATGGACATTTATTGGTCAAGTCTTTCATGGGAGCAGATTTTGATGATTTCGTAAAATCTTGTAAGCCTTTTTTTAAAAAGGTGATAAGCATAAAACCGAAGTCTTCAAGAGGTAGAAGCTCGGAAATATTTGTTTTATGTTACGAAAAAATAAATAACTAAGTTTTTAAAGATATTCTAGTTTAGAATAATGATTAACGATTACAAATAAAGGTAAAAAAGTGAATAACAACCTTAAAAGTATAGCAATATGGCTCGCAATTGGTGTTTTTATGATGACCATTTTTAATCAATTTTCGGGGTCCACGAGATTTGAAAATAAGTTAGTTTATTCTCAATTCATGGATCAGGTTAAGTCAGGAAGTATTGCAAAAGTCGAAATTGATGGTCATAACTTAACAGGTATCACTGTTGATGGTAAGAAGTTTTCTACTTATGCGCCAACAGATCCATGGCTAGTTTCAGACTTATTAAAAAATAACGTAATTGTAGATGCAAAGCCTGAAGAGCAGCAATCGTTATTGATGAATATATTTATTTCATGGTTTCCAATGATTTTGTTAGTTGGGGTATGGATTTTCTTTATGCGCCAAATGCAAGGAGGTAATAAAGGTGGTGGACCCTTTTCCTTTGGTAAGAGCAAAGCAAGACAACTTGACCAAACAACAAATAAAACTACTTTTAAAGATGTTGCTGGATGCGACGAAGCAAAAGAAGAAGTGCATGAATTAGTTGATTTTTTAAAAGACCCATCAAAATTTCATAAACTAGGTGGAAGAATTCCTCGTGGTGTTCTGATGGTAGGACCTCCGGGAACTGGTAAAACACTTCTTGCCAGAGCAGTTGCAGGCGAAGCAAAAGTACCATTTTTTACTATTTCTGGTTCTGATTTTGTTGAGATGTTTGTTGGTGTAGGTGCAGCAAGGGTTAGAGATATGTTTGAACAGGCTAAAAAAAGTTCACCTTGCATAATTTTTATTGATGAAATAGATGCAGTTGGAAGAAGCCGAGGAGCAGGTACCGGCGGTGGTAATGATGAGCGTGAACAAACATTAAATCAATTACTTGTTGAATTAGATGGATTTGAACCCAATTCAGGAGTTATTGTTATTGCTGCAACAAATAGGGCGGACGTACTCGATAAAGCTCTATTAAGACCAGGTCGTTTCGATAGACAAATAATGGTTTCTTTACCGGATATTAAAGGTAGGGAAGAAATTCTTCTTGTTCACATGAGAAAAATTCCATCTGATGTAAATGTTAAGGCAGATATTATTGCACGAGGTACACCTGGATTTTCTGGGGCTGATTTAGCAAACCTGGTAAATGAATCAGCTTTATTCGCAGCTAGAAAAAATAAACGTACTGTAGATATGGAAGATTTTGAAGAAGCAAAAGATAAGATATTTATGGGGCCTGAAAGAAAATCACTTATTATGCGAGAAGAAGAAAGAAGAAATACCGCATATCATGAATCTGGCCATGCTGTTGTAGCAAAGTTACTTCCAAATGCAGACCCAGTTCATAAAGTAACAATTATGCCGAGGGGGTGGGCATTAGGCCTAACTTGGCAATTACCTGAATATGACACTTTTAGCAATTTTAAAGAGAAGATGTTAGAAGAGATATCAATATTGTTTGGCGGTCGAATTGCTGAAGAAGTTTTCATGAAGCAAATGTCGACTGGCGCTGCAAATGATTTTGATCGTGCCACAAAGCTGGCTAGAGAAATGGTAACTAAATATGGGATGTCAGATAAATTGGGAACTATGGTTTATGCTGATGATAATGAAGAATCATTTTTAAATACTAAATCTATTTCTGAAGCAACTCAGCTTAAAGTAGATACCGAAATAAAATCTATTTTAGATCAGCAATATAAAATTGCACGTAAATTAATTGAAAAAAATAAAAGAAAAGTTGAAGTAATGGCTAAAGCTCTTCTTGAATATGAAACAATTGATAGTGATCAAATTGCAGATGTAATGGCTGGGAAAAAAGTAAGAGCTCCTAAGCCGTCAGCAGGCTCAGTCAAACCACCTACAGATAAAAAAGGACCAACTATTGGACCTTCGGATTCTGTATCTGCACAACCAACAGCTAAAAATTAATCTTAAGGGGCGAAAGCCCCTTTATTTTATTGTATGAATTCAATAAAAAAACTCCTTCAAGACAAGAAAAAACCACTCATCATGGGAATTCTAAACATAACACCTGATTCCTTTTCTGATGGCGGATGTTTTTTCGACCAAAAAAAAGCCATCGAACACGCAGAATTAATGATTGAAGATGGGGCTGATTTGATTGATATTGGAGGTGAGTCGACAAGACCAGGTTCAAAAATAATAGATGTTAATGAAGAAAGAAAAAGAATCGAACCTATCCTTAAAGCAATAAAAAATACTTTTAAAATTCCAATTTCTATAGATACTTATAAACCTGAAATTATGAAGCTGGGAATTGATTTAGGTGTTGAGATGATTAATGATATATTTGCTTTAAGAAAATCAGGTTCAATTGAGGCTGTTGCTAACTCCAATGTAATTTTATCGTTAATGCATATGCAAGGAACCCCTCAAGATATGCAAAATAATCCATCTTATATAGATGTTGTTGATGAAGTAATAGAGTTTTTAAACAGTAGAGTTACTAGTTGTGAAGAATCGGGTATAGATAGGTCAAGAATAGTGATTGACCCTGGGTTTGGCTTTGGTAAAACGCATGAAAATAATTTAAAATTATTTCAATCTTTGGATAAATTTAAAACTTTATCAGTACCAATACTTGCAGGTGTTTCAAGGAAATCAATGATAAGAAATATAATTGGTAATCAAGAAAATGATATTATTCAAGCAAGCGCCATAATGGCTGCTTTAAGTGTTTTAAAAGGTGCAAAAATAGTTCGTGTTCATGATGTTAAAGAAACAAAAGTTGCACTAGAAATATTACAAACAAAAGACAATTAAAAATTAAATGACAAAAAAATATTTTGGGACTGATGGTATAAGAGGCAAAACTGGGGAGTATCCAATTACTCCTGAATTTTTTATTAAACTTGGCTTTGCTGCAGGTAAAGTGCTTACAAAATCATGGAATAATAAAAAAAAACCAGCAGTTGTTATTGGAAAAGATACAAGAATATCTGGATATATGCTTGAATCCGCATTAGAGTCAGGATTTTCATCTGCAGGTGTCGATGTTTTTTTAACTGGGCCAATACCTACTCCAGCAATAGCGTATTTAACAAAAACATTAAAAGCACAGATTGGAGTAGTGATTTCTGCATCTCATAATTCATTTGAAGATAATGGCATTAAACTTTTTTCTGAACTAGGCATTAAACTTTCAGATGAAACAGAATTAGAAATTGAAGCTTTACTAGATGACGAAATCAGTTCAACACCCCCTAATCAAATAGGTAAAGCAAAGCGAATTGATGATGCTATTGATAGATATGTAAGTTTTTGTAAGGATACTGTTGACTCAACTTTTAATTTAAATACTTTAAAAATTGTTTTAGATTGTGCACATGGCGCTACTTATCAAGTAGCTCCTAGAGTTTTTTCTGATTTTGGTGCAGATGTCATAGCAATAAATAATCAACCAGATGGATTAAATATTAATCATAATGCAGGATCTATCCACCCTAAATTTTTACAAAAAAGTGTTATAGATAATTCAGCTGATATAGGAATAGCTTTTGATGGAGATGGAGATCGAGTAATTATGTCTGACTCCATGGGAAATCTCATAGATGGTGACCAGCTTTTATTTTTAATAGTGCAGAACTATTTAAAAAAAAATAAACTCACAGGTGGAGTTGTAGGAACATTGATGACCAATTTAGCATTAGAGGAATATTTAAAGAAAGAAAATATTCCTTTTAAGAGATCTGATGTTGGAGACCGTTACGTGGCAAAGATGCTTTATGATGAGGGTTGGTTATTGGGAGGTGAAAATTCTGGACATATTCTTATAACAGATAAGCATACTACTGGTGACGGTATTATCTCAGCATTACAAGTATTAAATTCAATTGTAGAACATAAAACAACTATTGAAAAAGCATTAAAAGTAATTCCTATGTACCCACAAATTTTGATAAATATTCCACTTACCAAAAAAATAGATTTGAAATCCAAAGAAATAAATGAAGCCATTGAACAAGCTAAATTAATAATGGAAAATAAAGGACGAATTTTAATTCGTGAATCAGGCACACAGCCTCTTATAAGAGTGATGACTGAAGGGCCAGATAAAGAGAAAGCAACTATGGCTGCAAATTTTCTTACTACAAAATTGAAATTTTAACTTTCTTACCCAAACTTGCCAGTTATGTAGTCTTCCGTTTCTTTTTTTGATGGATTAGTAAATATTTGATTGGTTGTATCATGTTCAATTAATTCTCCAAGATACATATAGGCAGTAAAATCTGAAATTCTCGCAGCTTGTTGCATATTATGAGTCACAATCAATATTGATAGTTTTTCTTTTAATTCCGACATTAATTCTTCAATATTCATTGTAGCAACTGGGTCTAAAGCTGAGGTTGGCTCATCAAATAACATGATTTCAGGTTCAGTTGCCAAAGCTCTAGCTATGCAAAGTCTTTGTTGCTGTCCGCCTGAAAGATTAAAAGCTAAATCTTGTAAACGATCTTTAACTTCATTCCATAATGATGCACCCTTTAAGGCTTCTTCGACTTTTTCGTCTAATCTTCTTTTATTTGATTCACCTCTAACTCGAAGTCCATAGGCTACATTTTCAAATATAGATTTTGGGAATGGGTTAGGCTTTTGAAAAACCATGCTAATTCTCATTCTTACTTCAATTGGGTCAACTCCAGCCTCGAGTATATTGGTATTGTCCGGTTGTAAGATAATTTGACCTTCATATCTATTTCCAGGATAAAGATCATGCATTCTATTAAAAGATCTCAGGAATGTAGATTTTCCGCATCCTGAGGGACCAATGAGTGCAGTAATTTTATTTTCATATACAGGTAAGCTAACATTTTTCAATGCTTGGGTACCATCCGCATAATAGAAATTTAGATTCTTAGATTCAGCTTTAATTATTTCGTTATGTTTTTTTACCATTTAATTTTTTTCCTAATATTGTATCTAAGTTTTATAGCTAACCCATTCATTAAAAGCGTAAGTACTATTATGACTGCTCCAGTAGCTGCAGCATTAATATGGAAAGCATGTTGTGGCCTTGAAATCCAATTAAACATTTGAATTGGAAGCACGGTAAAACCTGCCTCTAACCAATCAAAGTTTATAAATGGAGGCTCTAAACCAATAGGGCTAGGTGGTAAAAATGCAATAAACGTTAGGGCACCAATAGTTATAACGGGCGCTGTTTCACCAATTGCTCTAGCCATACCAATAATTACCCCAGTTAAAATTCCTCCATATGAATATTGGATGACATGATTATGACAAACTTGCCATTTTGTTGCACCGACAGCATAAGCTGCTTCACGAATATGAACAGGTATTGCTCTAATAGCTTCTCTCGTTGAAACAATAACAATAGGTAGCATAAGAAGAGCGAGAGTAAGACCTGCAGTTAAGATACTTTGACCTAAACCAAAGCTATAAACAAATAACCCTAATGCTAGTAAACCATATATTATTGAAGGCACCCCAGCTAGATTTGAAACATTAATTTCTATTAAATCTGAAAACCAATTTTTTTTAGCATATTCCTCAAGATAAATACCCGATGCAATTCCTAAAGGAACTGCAACAAAAAATGTAACTAAAAGGACTAGGGATGAACCAATCCAGGCTGATAAAATTCCTGCCCTGGCTGCACGTCTAGATGGAAAATTGGAGAAAAAATCTAGATTGAATTTTGGATAGCCATCAATTACTAAGTCAAGAAATAAAACTAATAATGTAATTGTTAGAGAAGCAATTACAATCATCCCTAAACCAGCAAATGCAAAATCATATCTTTTATGATTGATAATCATTTTACGAATTGCATCTAAATTTTTATTTAAAGCAGGTTTATTTGATTGAGCCATTTTATCAATATCTCTCCGCATATTTTTTACGAACTACGTGACCTAATATATTAATTAATAGGGTCATGATTAGTAAAGTTAATCCTGCAGCAAAAATACTTTGAAAACCGATACCACCATGTTCTAAATCTCCTAGCGCAACTGAGACTATGTAAGCTGTAATTGTTGCAGCACTTTCAACTGGATTGAATGTGAAATTTGGTTGTTGTCCGGCTGCGATTGCCACAATCATAGTTTCACCAACGGCACGGCTGATTGCTAAAATATAGGCAGCAACAATCCCAGAAATTGCAGCAGGAGTTATCACTCTTATTGCAGTTTGAAAACGTGTAGCCCCCATTGCATAAGCACCCTCTCTCATTGACATTGGAACAGCTCGCATTGAATCCTCTGCTACAGAAGCAATGTATGGCACAATCATTATTCCCATAACAATTCCAGGCCCTAACATATTGAATGTTGTAAGATCTGGATATATTTTTTGTAGCATAGGCGTTACTAACATTAATGCAAAATAACCAAACACAACAGTTGGAACACCAACTAGCAACTCTAAGATCGGTTTAATTATCTCTCTTACTTTGTGCGAAGCAAATTCAGATAAATAGATTGCTGTAATTGTTCCGAGTGGCACTGCAACAATTAAAGCTATTCCAGTTGTTGTTAGGGTTCCTGATATTAAAGGTAATATTCCGTAATGTTTAATAGAATAGTTAGGAGTCCATACAGTATCAGTTAAAAATTCTATAATACTGACATGTTGAAAGAATGGAATTGCTTCTGATACAAGAACGTAAATAATTGCTAAAGTTATAAATATTGCAATAATTCCTGAGCATAACAAACCAAATTCTATGAACCTTTCGATAAAATTTCTTCGAATATTTTTGGCTAATCTTGGACTAATAATTTTATTTGCTTCGGAATTCATTTAAGTTGGCTGTCATATTTGTCATAAAATAAATACTTCAAATGATACGTGCAAATCTATAAATTACAAATGATTTTTTAGCAAAAAAAGCAGTGTAAACACTGCTTTTTTTGTTACTAATTTCTTCATTGATTTGCTGCAGCCAAATCAAGCATTTGTTGCACTGACAAACCAATACTGTGTTTTTTAAATGCAGTTCCAGTTTTTAATGTTTTGTAATGACTAGTAATCGCAGCATATTCTTTTTTACTAAATGGAATGTAACCAACTTCTTCAGATAAAGCTGCAGCATGCTTTAAATAAAAATCGATAAATTTTTTAACATTTGGATCAGATGCCGCTTTTGAAGCATTTAAATATATAAATAAAGGTCTGGCAAGTGGATTATATGAGCCATCCATTACAGTTTTTAATGAAGGAAAAATAAACTTACCATCACTGTTTTGAACTGCAACTGGTTTTAATCTATTTTTATTCTCAACATAATATGCTAAACCAAAGTAACCCATACCACCTTTATCCCCAGAGATACCTTGTACTAAAACATTGTCATCTTCTGAAGCTGTAAAATCACCTCTGATTGCTTTAGATTCTTCAACAATTGCTTCAGTGAAATAGTCAAAAGTTCCTGAGTCTGCACCAGGCCCATAAAGCTTTAAAGGAGTATCTGGCCATCCATCTCTAACCTGACTCCATTTCATAATTTTTCCTTGGGCTGCTGGCTCCCATGCTTTTTTAAGCTCTGCTGGGGTCATGTCTTTTGCCCAATCATTTTTTTTATTAGTTACTACAGTTAACGCATCAAATGCTACAGGGATTTCTATAAACTCAATTCCTGCTGCTTTACATTTTTTAATTTCATTTGCTTTTATTGGTCGTGATGCATTTGAAATAACTGTATCCCCTCGACAGAATTTTTTAAAGCCACCACCAGTTCCTGAAACCCCAACTGTTACTTTAATCCCAGTTTCAATTTGAAATTCTTCAGCAACAGCTTCTGTAATTGGATAAACAGTGCTTGACCCATCAATTTTTACAATGTCAACTGCGCTTATTGCTGGGGTTGATATAAATAATGCACTTGCAACTAACCCAGTCATTCCAAATTTACTAATTTTGAATTCTTTCATTTGATTAAGGCTCCTTTATATTTTAAGTAATTAAGTAAACTAACTTTTTATAAGATTAAATAAGTTTTATGACAAATTTATGACATATTTTTGATTATGTAATTTAAAGCTATTCGGAGCTATAATAATAATAATTTTTTATGGTTTTAAAGGTAAAAATTAAATATGGATCAAGAAGAGATTGGCATTTTAAAACAACACATTGCATCAGTTAATAAAAAATTTGATGCTTTACGGGGGTATCTTTGATCTCGATAACAAGATAAATCAAATAGAATTATTATCGAAGCAACAAGAAGATCCAGCAACATGGACTGATCGAGCTTTAAGTCAAAAAATTGGCAAAGAAAAAAGGATGCTTGAAACTATAGTTGCTGATGCAAATTATTTAAAAAATCACTTAAGAGATAATCAAGAACTTTTCGATTTAGTTTCGATTGAGGGTGATTCGGCTACACTTAAAACTATTCAGGAAGATATAGATAAACTTGAAAAAAAAGTTGACGATATTGAGTTTAAGAGAATGTTTTCTAATCCTATGGATTCCAATAATTGTTTTATTGATTTTCAATCAGGGAGTGGAGGCACGGAAGCTCAAGATTGGGCAAATATGTTACTAAGAATGTATATTCGATATGCAGAAAGAAAAAATTTTAAAGTTGAAGTTATGGAATTATCGGAAGGTGAGGTAGCAGGAATAAAAGGGGCGACACTAAAAGTGTTAGGAGAGTATGCATTTGGATACTTTAGGACTGAAACTGGAATCCATCGTTTGGTAAGAAAATCACCTTTTGATTCCGGAAGTCGAAGACATACATCATTTGCTGGGGTAAATGTCTATCCAGAGATAGATGAATCAATTGAGATTGACATTAATCCCTCTGATTTAAGAATTGATACTTACAGAGCTTCTGGGGCAGGGGGGCAACATATTAATAAAACAGATTCTGCTGTTAGAATTACACATGTTCCGACAAATACTGTTGTTCAATGTCAAAATGATCGGTCGCAACATAGAAATAAAACTGAAGCAATGAATATGCTTAAAGCGCAATTATATTCATTGGAATTAAATAAAAGAAATGAAGAGAAGCAAGCAGTAGAGGATGCAAAAACTGATATTGGCTGGGGCCATCAAATTAGGAGTTATGTTTTGGATCAGTCTCGAATTAAGGATTTAAGAACATCAGTCGAAATAGGAAATACTCAAGGGGTTTTGGATGGCGATCTGGATCCTTTTATTAGTGAAAGTTTAAAACAAGGGGTATAAATTGACAGATAAAAAAGAATCAATTCAGCAAGATGAAAATTCAATTATTTTGGAGAGAAGAAGTAAGCTAAAAGAAATTCGTGAAAAAAAAGTAGCTTTCCCAAATAATTTTTCGCCTGATTCATATGCGAATGATTTACATAGTCAATATGATAAGGATGATAAAGAGACCCTTGCAAAAAAAAATATAAATGTTTTTGTAGCCGGCCGCATGGTTCTCAAACGCGTAATGGGTAAAGCAAGTTTTGCAACCATTCAGGATACAACTGGAAGAATTCAGCTTTATGTGGCAAGAGATTTGATTAATTCTGAAAAAGAGCCTGAATTATATGCAGATTTTAAAAGATGGGATCTTGGAGATATTATTGGAGCAAAAGGAAAATTATTCAAAACAAACACAAATGAGCTCAGTGTTGAAGTAACTGAAATTATTTTACTAACAAAGTCATTACGACCTTTGCCAGAAAAATTTCATGGTTTAACTGATCAAGAAATTAAATATCGACAAAGATATGTAGATTTAATTGTTAATGAAGATACGAAAAATACTTTCTTGAAACGAAGTGAAATTATCACAGAAATTCGAAACTACATGCATTCTAATAAATTTCTAGAGGTAGAAACACCAATGCTCCATCCAATACCCGGAGGGGCAGCAGCCAAGCCATTTAAAACACACCATAATTCATTAGATATGGAAATGTTTTTGCGAATTGCTCCTGAACTTTATTTGAAAAGATTAGTAGTCGGAGGTTTCGATCGTGTTTTTGAAATCAATAGAAGTTTTAGAAATGAGGGTTTGAGTGTTCGACATAATCCTGAATTTACTATGATGGAATTTTATGCTGCTTATACAGATTACAAATGGCTTATGGATTTTACTGAGACTTGCATTAAGAAAGTTACACATTCAGTTCTTGATTCAGAAAAAATTGATTATCAAGGTAAATCAATTGATTTTAGCCTGCCTTTTGATCGATTAACATTGGTTGAGGCAATCATAAAATATTCTAAAGAATTTTCAGAAAAAGATTTGAATGATAAAGAATTTATCAGCAAGGTTTTAAAAAAGCTGGGCCATGAACTTTCATCCGATGCAGGCTTGGGGGCTCATCAATTGGCATTATTTGAAGAAGTTACAGAAGAACATCTTTGGAATCCTACTTATATTGTAAACTATCCCATTGAAGTTTCTCCTTTAGCAAGAACTTCTGACGACGACTCAAATCTTACTGATCGATTTGAATTATTTATTGCAGGACGAGAAATCGCAAACGGATTTTCTGAACTGAACGATGCTGAAGATCAATCGGAAAGATTTAATATGCAAGTAAAAGCAAAAGAATCTGGAGATGAAGAAGCGATGTATTATGATTCAGACTTTATCAGAGCACTTGAATATGGTTTACCACCAACTGGTGGCTGTGGAATTGGTATTGATAGATTAGTAATGTTACTAACAGATAGCCCAAGTATTAGAGATGTAATTTTATTTCCTCATATGAGATCTGAAACATAATATGACTAATCGTGACACAGTGTCTCCAAAAGATGCATTAAATCTTTTAATGGAAGGAAACAAACGTTTTATCAATAACACTCCACGCCAATATGACACAATAAAGATTAGACAAGAAACTAAAAATCATCAACATCCTTTTGCTTCTATCTTAAGCTGTAGTGATTCCAGAACCAATATTGATACTATCTTTGATCAAAATCTAGGTGATTTATTTAGTGTAAGATTGGCTGGAAATATTGCTTCTACGGAGGCAATTGGAAGTCTTGAATTCTCCTGTAAGCATTTAGGCTCAAGATTAATTGTGGTGATGGGTCATTCAAATTGTGGCGCAATTAAAGCTGCTTGTGACGATTATAAAGGAGGTAATATTGGAGAAATTATTAAGTTAATTGCACCTGCTGTTACAGCGGAAAAATCTGTTAACGACAAAGAGCAAAGAGATTCAAAAAATGAATTATTCGTCGAGAAAGTTAGTTTTTTGAATGTTCAGAAACAAATAGAAACAATACTTCAGAAAAGCTCAATCATCAGTGAAATGGTTAAGGATAAGAAAATTGGAATTGTAGCGGGTGTTTATAGCTTATCTTCTGGTTTATTTGAAATAGATTTAGATAATTCAATTTTGTAATAACCATATCCCGGTAGCAATCAAACATTCTAATTTATAAAATCTTATTTTAGAATTTGTCATGTAAATGTCATATTCAAACTTCATAATCTGTTCCATGAATAATTATTTTAATGGAGTAGATAAATGAAAAATAAGATTTTAATTGGGTTCATTACAACTTTGATGGTTTCATTTTCAGGTTGGGTGCATTCTGATACAACTGAAGATCTTATAAATGCTTTGATTGTAAAAGGTGTCTTAACTGAACAAGAAGGTAATCTTTTAGTTAAGCAAGCAAAGGCTGAAAAAAAGAATAATGGTAAGGTTAAGTTTAAAAAAGGTGGTGGCTTATCATTTGAAAGCGGGGATGGTGAAAGTAATTTAAAAATTGCTGGAAGAATTCAGCTTGATTATCGTGACTTTGATACGGGTAACGGTTCTTCTGCGAATAGTAAGGCTGCTGATGGTTTTGATGTTAGGAGAGCTTATCTTGGTGTGGAAGGCACAGCCAATAAATATTATGGATATAAATTTGTTGGATCTTTTGATTCAAGTACTAAATTGGATGAAGGGTATCTAGAATTTAAACACATAAAAAAAGCAAAGTTAAGAATGGGTCAATTTAAAATGCCTATGAGCTTAGAGGAAAGAACTAGCTCACGTTTTTTAAATTTTACAGAGCGTTCATATGTTAACAATGCTTCTATTACTGCAGGTAAAGAAGTGGGAATGATGATTCATGGAACACCATCCGAAGGTATTAATTATGCTTTTGCAATTTTGAACGGTTATGGACAAAATATAGATATGGTTGATGATAGAAATGATGGTCTAGAATGGATGATTCATGTCGATACTGATTTAGCTAAAAGAAATAAATGGAAAGACCAAATAGTCCATCTAGGCGCAAGTTACTCTGATCAAAATGACATGCTTCTAACTTCTACAGCATCATCTCAACAAACGTTAGGTAAGGGCCAAGAATTTTTCAAAACTAAATTAAGTGGAACAGCCACTGATGTTTCTAGATCTAGATATGGGTTAGAGCTAGCTTTAGCAAAAGGTAATAAAAAATTTCAAACAGAATATGCCAATGCTTCATGGGATACTAGCCTAGGAGGGAGTCAGGATGTATCAGCATATTATGCTGATGTAGGTATTTTGTTGACTGGTGAATCTTATTCAAAGTCATATAAATCAGAATCTGCTGGAGGTAAGTTTGATCGCATTAAACCTAATAGAAATTTTAATCAAAAAACTATGACTGGAGGCGCTTGGGAACTAGTAGCTGGTTATTCAAAATTTGATGCTTCAGATATTACATCATCAACCGCGGGTATGCAGCTTGACAGTGCCACAGCAAATACTAATGAAGCAGATACATATAGGTTGGGACTGAAATTTATTCCAGATCCAAATACAAGAATTATGCTTAGTTATGCAAATACTGATTTTGATGGCGAGAATAAAGAAATAGCAGTATCAGGAGCGACGATGGATGATGAGAGAGCTATTAATATAAGAATGCAATATGACTTTTAGGCACTAAGCAGCAATTGAAAAGTACTACTCCTTAGTTAAAAAGGGCTGATCTTAGGATTAGCCTTTTTTATCCCTCACTTACTAAATTAATTGTATATTTTGGAATTTCAATTGTAAGATCTTCGTCTTTTACTATAGATTGGCAAGACAATCTTGATTGAGGGCACAATCCCCAAGCCTTATCAAGCATATCGTCTTCATCTTCTTCTGAAGGATCTAGTGAATCAAGACCTTCTTTTACAATTACATGACAGGTAGTACATGCACATACCTTTTCACAAGCATGCTCAATATGGATATGATTTTTTAAAAGAGAATCACATATAGAATCTCCAGGTTTGGCTTCTATAATATCTCCTTCTGGACATATTTCTTGATGAGGCAATATGATAATTTTTGGCATACTAAAATTCCAGTGAGCTAACTGATTTTCCAGTTAATGCTTTATGAATTGATTGATCCATACGCTTAGCTGCAAAAGCCTGACTGTTATCATTGAGTAATTTTGAAAGTTTTTCTATACGTTTTCTATCAGAAGAATCTAGTAATTTTCTTAATTCAGTTAAGTTTTTTTGTAATAGATTTAATTCTTTTTTATTTAATAAACCAGAATCTACTTTAATTGCATTTTCAATCATCTCACAAAGTTGCAAGGCTTCTGTTTTTGCTTCAGATAAAGCCCTTGATTCTTTATCTTCTTTTGCAAGATTAAATGACTCTTCTAACATTTTTTTTATTTTTTTATCAGATAAACCATACGAAGGTTTTACTTCTATTTCGGACTGAATACCAGAAGATTGCTCTTTAGCACTTACAGAAAGAAGCCCATCCGTATCAACTTGAAAAGTGACTAAAATTTTAGCTGCGCCAGCCACTAATGGCGGAATACCCTTGAGGGTAAATTTTGCTAATGATCTACAGTCCTTAACTAAGTCACGCTCACCTTGAACAACGTGAATAATCATAGCCGTTTGCCCGTCTTTATAGGTTGTAAATTCTTGACCCATTGATATAGGCAATGTTGAATTACGTGGAATAATTCTTTCAACAATCTCACCCATCGTTTCAATTCCTAAAGATAATGGAATCACATCAAGTAAAAGAAGATTATCATTAGTATTACCCGCTAAAATATTTGCTTGCTCTGCAGCACCTAAAGCAACAACTTCATCAGGATTAAGATCATTTAAAAGTGGCTGATTAAAAAATTTTTTCACAGCATTTTGAATGCAAGGCATTCTAGTTGAACCACCCACCATTACAACTCCATGAATTTCTGAAACATCTAATTTTGCATCATGAAGTGCGTGACGAGTTGAATCAATTGTTTTCTTTGTTAAATCTTTAGTTATTATTTCAAAATCTTTTTGACTTAGTTGGCATTGAATATTTAATTTCTCATTAATTTTTTCATTAATAGTAAGAGATGTTTTATTGGTTAGTTGTTCTTTCAGTTTTCTTGATAGAGCATAAAGTTTTTGTTTTACTGTTGCATCAAGTGTATTAATTTTATTTTTTTCACGAAGCCAATTAAAAATTGCTCGGTCGTAATCATCTCCGCCAAGATTAGCATCTCCATGTGTAGCTTGTACCTCAAATATACCTTTAGATAAATTTAGAATAGAAACATCAAATGTCCCTCCACCCAAATCATAGATTACAAAATTTCCTTCTTTATTTTGATCTAAACCATACGCTACTGCTGCAGCTGTTGGCTCATTAATTAATCTAAGTACATTAATTCCTGCCAGTTTTGCTGCATCTTTAGTTGCTTGTCTCTGGGCATCATCAAAATAAGCTGGAACAGTAATAACTGCTCCATATAAATCATTTCCTAAAGTTTCTTCAGCAGTGATTTTAAGTTTTTTTAAAATATCAGCTGATATTTGAATTGGATTCTTATCGCCTTGATTTGTTTTAATTGAAATAACACCTTCTTTATCATGTAAATCTAAAGAATAGTTTTTTGGATCAATATCAGAAACATTTTTTCCAATCAGTCTTTTGACTGAAGAAATAGTATTTTGAGGATCATGTATTTGAAGTTCTTTTGCTTCTTCGCCAACAATAGTATTGTCTGTTGAATAATTAACTACTGAAGCTAATAAATTACTATCATTAGTCTGTTTTAGAATACTAGCTGTTCCACTAATTACTGCTGCAACCAGAGAATTAGTCGTGCCTAGGTCAATTCCCACCGCATTTCGATGTTCATGAGGCATTGTACTTTTTCCTGGTTCAGAAATTTGAAGAAGCGCCATTATTTTGTCTCTATCATATTAATTTGTTTCATAATTTTATGATTTAATTTATCAATAAATTGAATTTTGTTAATAATTTCAGCTGCATCATTCCAATTCTTATTTTTATCACATTCATTTTCTAAGTCATCTAGTTTTTTTTGGTATTCCTTACTAATTACTAATTGAAATTTTTCTAATTCTTTTTTTTGTTTCCATATAGATTCTAGATGCTCCTCCCATTCCATTTGTTGTATTAAAAAATCGGGAGGTAAAGCCGAATCATTTTGTTCAGATTTTAAATTTATTTGGATTAGATATTTAGCTCTTTTTATCGGGTCTTTAAGAGTTTGGTATGCGTCATTAACTTCTGTAGATTTAATTAATGATTGTTGTTTTTCAATTTGACTTGCTGATACAAATTTATCAGGATGAATTTCTGCTTGAATTAGACGGTAAGATTTCTGAAGTTTATTAAGATCAATATTAAATTGCATTGGAAAATTGAATATTTCGAAATAGTTTTGGGTCAAACCGTGAAACTCTCTCCACAGCCACAGCTATCTTTGACATTTGGGTTATTAAATTGAAACCCTTCGTTCAAACCTTCTTTTATGAAATCTAGTTCAGTGCCGTCAATATAAATAAGGCTTTTGGGATCAACTAAAATTTTAATTCCATGACTTTCATAGACTTTATCTTCCGGTAAAACGTCATCAACAAATTCTAATGTGTAAGCCATTCCTGAACAGCCGGTAGTTTTTACCCCTAACTTTAATCCAATCCCTTTACCTCTTGATTTGAGATATTTTTGTGCTCTTTCAGCAGCTTTTTCTGTTAAGGATATAGCCATTATTTTTTCTTAGCTTTGATATCAGCAACTGCTGCTTTAATTGCATCCTCAGCTAAAACTGAACAATGAATCTTAACTGGAGGCAAGGCTAATTCTTCAGCAATTGCTGAGTTTTTAATTTCACCTGCTTCATCTAATGATTTACCTTTCAGCCATTCAGTCACAAGAGAGCTAGATGCAATTGCAGATCCGCATCCATAAGTTTTAAATTTTGCATCTTCAATTTTGCCATTTTCACCTACTTTAATTTGTAGTTTCATAACATCACCACAAGCAGGAGCGCCAACCATTCCAGTTCCCACTGTTGGATCTTCTTTATCAAAAGAGCCAACATTTCTTGGATTCTCGTAATGATCTAGTACTTTATCGCTGTAAGCCATATTAAATTTCTCCTAAAAATTTTAATGTTCTGCCCATTCTACTTTTTCTAAATCTATACCATCTTGATACATCTCCCAAAGAGGGGATAACTCTCTGAGTTTACCTATTTTTTCTTTTAAAAGCTCTATTGTGTAATCAATATCTGATTCTTTAGTAAAACGTCCAATTGAAAACCTGATTGAGCTATGTGCTAATTCATCTGATCTTCCAAGCGCTCTTAATACATAACTTGGTTCAAGACTAGCTGAGGTACAGGCTGATCCACTTGAAACAGCAATACCTTTAATTGCCATAATAAGAGACTCGCCTTCAACGTAGTTAAAACTAATATTGAGATTGTGTGGAACTCTTTTATCGATATCTCCATTGATATAAGTTTCTTCAATCTCAGTTAAGCCAGATAATAAGCGTAATTGTAATTTTTTAATTCTGGCATTTTCTATTTTCATTTCTTCTCTGGCGATTCTAAATGCTTCTCCCATCCCAACAATTTGATGTGTCGCGAGAGTACCAGAACGCATGCCTCTTTCATGCCCACCGCCATGCATTTGTGCTTCAATTCTAATACGGGGTTTGCGTCTGACATATAAAGCACCTATACCCTTTGGACCATATGTTTTATGCGCTGAAAAGCTCATGAGATCAACTGGTAATTTTTCTAAGTCAATTTCTACTTTACCGGTAGCTTGAGCTGCGTCTACATGAAAAATAACTTTTTCTTGTCTGCATAGATTGCCTAAAGCCTCAATATCTTGAATTACTCCAATTTCATTATTCACTAACATTACCGAAGCAAGAACTGTATCTGGCCTAATTGCATCTTTAAATTTGTTTAAATCTATCAAACCGTCAGGTTCTGGTTCAAGTAAGGTTGTTTCATAACCCAAACGTTCCATTTCTCTTACAGCGTCAATAACTGCTTTATGTTCTGTTGCAAGACTAATGATGTGTTTGCCTTTTGAGGAGTAAAAATTACTAGCCCCCTTAATGGCTAAATTATTTGATTCAGTAGCGCCTGATGTCCAAATAATTTCTCTGGGGTCCGCATTAACTAATTTTGCAACTTCTTTTCTAGCATTTTCAACTGCTTTTTCTGCCGTCCAGCCGTATGGATGACTTCTGGAAGCAGGATTACCATAACTTTCAGTAATAAATGGAATCATTTTTTCTGCAACACGAGGGTCGACAGGTGTTGTAGCAGAGTAATCCATATAAATTGGCATTGTGTTCGCATCATTTTTCATAATTTCTTTTACCTTTATTATGCTGCCATAGCAGTTAGTTGTTTTAATCTATTTACTTCAATCTTTAAAGCTTCTACAAAGCTATTAATATCATCTTTTCTTGTTTTAACTCCTAAACTAACCCTTAATGCTCCTTGCGCTAGCTCTTCATCAATCCCCATTGCCAGTAAAACATGACTTGGTTCAGAGCTATTACTTGAGCAAGCAGAGCCACTTGCAATTGCAAAACCTTTTCTATCAAGCGCAGTAAGCAAAGTAGATCCATCAATATTCTTAAATGCAAAAAAGGTAGTGTTAGCTAATCTTTTAGTTTGATCTGAAAAAACAATAGCACCTAAATTTTTTAACTCTTTTTCAAGCAGTGCACGATATTTTTTAACTTCATCATTAATAGTGACAACATTTTTTTGAACTCGTTCACATGCTTTACCAAAACCAACTATGGCAGCAATATTTTCAGTTCCACTTCGCAAACCTTTTTCTTGGCCCCCACCTGTTAGATGTGGAAACAAATCTATTTTTTTATTCAATATAAGTGCTGCTGCACCTTGTGGCCCATAAATTTTATGGCTTGAAATGGTCATAGCGTCAATTTCTAATTCTTCGAAATCAACATTAATTTTACCAATCGCTTGGACAGCATCTGTATGTATTTGAATATTATTCGATTTTGCCCATTTTGAGATAGCGGCAAGATCTTGAATAACTCCTGTTTCATTGTTAGCCATCATGACAGAGAGGAATGTAATATTATTTATATCTTCTTTAGTTAATTTTGACAGATTTAATAAGCCTTGATTATCAACTGGTATCTTGATATTTTTGAAACCAAAAGGCTCAATAGATTTAATTGGTTCACTGATACATGGATGCTCTATTGCGCTATAACTAAAAAAACTGTTGGGATAAGATCGTGATATTCCATGAATAATTGTATTGTTGGACTCAGTCCCACTTGAGGTAAAAATAACTTGAGATGGATGAGCGTTTACAGAGTTAGCTACTCTCTCTCTAGCTTCTTCGATAGCCGTTTGAACATTTCTTCCATAACTATGACTTGATGAAGGATTTCCTTGTTGAGTATTTAAAAAAGGCATCATTTCATCTAATACCTCAGGATGGACGGTTGTAGTTGCATTATGATCAAAGTAAATCATTTAAACTGCCTCCAGTTTATCTTTGTTCATATTAATTTTTTTTGGAGCAAAATAAATCGAATGCTCATCAGTTTTATTTTTTTGTTCATCAATTAATTGAGCTAACGTGAGGCTCTCTAAATAGTCTAAAATTTTGTGATTAAGAGAAGCCCATAAATTATGAGTTATACAACGACCACCCTCGTGGCAATTTTCATTTCCTCCACATTGGGTTGCATCTATTTGTTCTTCAACGGATGTAATAATATCTTTAACAGTTAGGGTGTTATGGTCAATGGCTGTTTTGTAACCGCCACCCGGCCCACGAATACTTTTCACTAAACCAACACGCCTCATTCGGCTAAAAAGTTGCTCCAAGTAAGATAATGATATTGATTGCCTTTTACTAATATCTGAAAGCGACACTGGATTATTAGACTCATTAAGAGCTAAATCCAATACTGCAGTTACAGCAAAACGACCTTTAGTAGTTAATTTCATAGAGATATTTTATAATACTTGACTGATTTTATCAACTATTATGATTCTCTTTGAGAGTGTTTTATTTTTTTGAAATATCAGCAAGTGTGTTTTCAAGATCTGAAATCATTTTTTCTTGCTTATCAACTTTTTTCATAAGAGTTTGGATTGACTTTATCATCGGATCCGTTTCTTCCTTACCTACTGCATAAGGTCTAAATGCATTTGCTTTATTTTCTGAATCTTGAACTATTCGTGCTGGGATTCCAACAGCAACCACATTTTTTGGGATATCTTTTACAACTACTGCATTTGATCCAATTTTTGCTCCTGATCCAATTGTAATCGGACCAAGTATTTTTGCTCCTGCACCCACAACTACCTTATTTTCCAGTGTTGGATGACGTTTACCTTGTTTCCAAGAAGTGCCGCCAAGCGTAACTCCATGGTAAAGGGTACAATCATTCCCAATAACACTCGTTTCACCTATAACAACGCCCATTCCATGATCAATAAAAAAACGCGAACCAATTACTGCACCTGGGTGAATTTCAATACCAGTAAGAAGCCGAGAAATATGCGATATTAAGCGACCCAACCAAAAAAGCTTTATTTTCCATATTTTATGAGCAACTCTATGGAATAAAATTGCGTGTACTCCAGGATAGGTTGTCAGAATTTCTAAATAAGACCTTGCTGCTGGATCTCTTTCAAAAACAATTGATAAATCTTGTTTAAATTTTTCGAACATAATTAATTTTCTAAATATTTATTCGAGCATTATCTCACGAAATTTAAAACTTCGTTATTAAAGTAATATCAAAGTTATTTTAAATTTTTTTGAATAGCAGATAATATGCCTCGTAAGATATTTATTTCCTCTTTTTCCATTTGGGTTCTATTAAACAAAAGTCTTAATCTTGTCATTAAACGGTCCGCTTGAATTTTTTTTAAAAATCCTATCTGATCTAAAATTTCGCGAAGATGATTATAAAAACCGTTTTGCAAATCATATGAAACATATTTTTTGTTTGTTGTTTTTAGAATTTTATTATTATCTGGAAATTCGCTCATCATTCTTATTTCGTGGCAGACTATTTGGACTGCCTGGGCTAAGTTAAGTGAACTATATTTTGAGTTTGCATCAATAAATCCAAGAGTTTTACAATGTTGGAGCTCCAAGTTTGATAACCCATTCGTTTCATTACCAAATATGACAGCAATTTTATTATTTTTAGCCTCATTGAAGAGTTGTTTAGATAATTCACGTACATTTTTATGGGGTTGGGTTAATTCTCTTTTGCGTGTTGTAAATCCAACAACATGATGCACATTTTGTAATGCCGCTTCTATTGAGTTCACTAAAGTTGCTTTTTGGAGAATATCTTCTGCCCCACACGCTAAAGCTTGTGCTTGTTTGTTGGGAAAATTTTTTGGATTTACTAGATATAAATTAGTGAAACCCATCGTTTTCATTGCTCTTGCTACAGACCCTATGTTTCCTGCATGACTAGTTTCACATAGTACAATTCTAAATTGTTTTAAAAGATTTGATTTGGTTGACATCTAATTTCTCTGTAAAATGTTATTTTAACAAGCCCAAGCAAAAATAATCCAATTAATTTTTTAGGTTTCTTATGCATCCAACATTAAATATTGCAATAAAAGCTGCTCGACAAGCTGGCTCAATTATTTTACGATCTTCAGAAGATTTAGGCTCTTTGACAATTAATGATAAAGGCTTTAATGATTTTGTCAGTGAAGTTGATTTGGCATCTGAAAATGAGATCATCAGAATTTTGAAAGCAGCTTATCCAGATCATGCTTTTTTAGGTGAAGAATCTGGACTTAGCAATGAGTCAGATAATATATGGATTATCGACCCTCTAGACGGCACTACTAATTTTTTGCATGGGTTCCCACAATATTGTGTTTCTATTGCTCTTGAGCAAAAAGGAGAAATTACTCAAGCTGTCATTTATGACCCCAATAGAAATGATTTATTTACAGCATCAAAAGGTCAAGGAGCTTATTTAAATCAGAGAAGAATTAGAGTTTCAACTAAATCTAAATTAAAAGAATCTATTTTAGGAACTGGATTTCCATTTAGAGATTTTCAACACCTACCTACCTACCTTAAAATTTTTGAAGAATTAGTAAGAGGAACTTCAGGTATTAGGAGGCCTGGATCAGCAGCTTTAGATTTGGCTTATGTTGCAGCAGGGTGGTTTGATGGATTTTTTGAAATAAATTTATCAAAATGGGATATAGCTGCTGGAGGTCTTTTAGTAAGGGAAGCAGGAGGAATTGTTAGTGATTTTTCCGAGAAAGACGGATGGTTAGAATCTGGAAATATTGTGGCAGCCAACCCTAAGATTTATTCACCTTTAATAAAAATAATACAGTCACACATAACTGATAATTTATTTTAGGCTAAATACCTTTTTAGTGACTCTTAGTTTTTCTATCATCAACATGCTTATGATTTACTTCCTCATCATTTGCTAACCGAACATCTTTTATTTTAGCTGTAAAAATTATTTTTTGACCAGCCCAAGGATGATTTCCATCAACCACTACTTTATCTTTAGCAATATCTGTCACCGTGTAGACTATAATTTCACCTGAATTATCATCACCTTCAAATTGCATACCTACTTTGAGTTCTGTTTCTGGAAATGCACTTTTAGGTTCAACTTGAACTAATTCAGCATCATATTCACCAAAAGCATCCGCTGGCTCAAGACCTAATTCTAAAGTATCACCAATTTTTTTCCCGTGTATAGCTTCTTCTACTTTTGGAAAAATATTATCATAGCCACCGTGAAGATATACAATTGGGTCTGTTCCAGACTCTAAAATTTTCCCATCGGCATCTTTTAATTCGTAAGTCAAAGTTACAACCGTATTCATTGCAATTTGCATATTTTGAAACCTTCTTAAAGTAATTGATTTTGTATTCTAACTTATTGATTTGACCTTAACTTTTTTTTTGTAGATAAATTATGCTTATCTTTATAATTATCGGGAATCAAAATTGTAGATTTAGCATTTTTTGATGTTTTTGGATAATCACGACTATAATGTAAACCTCTACTTTCTTTTCTATTTATAGCTGAAATTACAATTAATTCTGCTACTTGTAATAAGTTTCTGAGCTCAATTAGATTTGCAGATATTTTAAAATTTGTATAAAACTCATGAACTTCATCTCTTAGCATATTAATTCTGTGTAAGGCTCTTGAAAGTCTTTTATTAGTTCTAACAATGCCGACAAAATTCCACATAAATCTTCTTAGTTCATTCCAAGTATGAGTAATTAAAATTTCTTCATCTGCATCAGTAACTCTACTTTCATCCCATTTTGGTAAATTATAATTATGATTAAATTTATCTTTTAAAATATTTTCAGAAACAAGGTCAGAATAAACCAGACACTCTAAAAGTGAATTACTGGCTAGACGATTAGCTCCGTGAAGTCCAGTATGAGCTACTTCACCTATTGCATAAAGTTGATTAATATCCGTCATACCATTTTTATCAATAATTAGGCCACCACAATTATAATGAGCAGCAGGAACAACTGGAATTGGGTCTTTAGTAATATCAATACCTAAATTAATACATCTTTTAAAAATCATTGGAAAACGTTTTTGTATGAATGATTTAGTTTTTTTGGTTATATCTAGATAAACAAAATCTAACCCCCTTTTTTTCATTTCAAAATCAATAGCACGAGCTACTATATCTCTCGGAGCCAAGTCACCTCTTTTATCATAATGCTTCATAAATTCTTGACCATCAGGCAGAGTTAATTTACCTCCTTCTCCTCTTAAGGCTTCGGAAATTAAGAAAGATGTATCTTTTGAATGGTGCAGACAGGTGGGATGAAATTGAACAAATTCCATATTAGCCACTCTGCATCCAGCCCTCCATCCCATAGCTAAACCATCACCAGTGCTTACATCAGGATTTGTTGTATACAAGTAAACTTTGCTAGCACCACCTGTAGCTAAAATTGTATTTGTAGATTTGATTGTAAAAACTTTATTTGTTTTATTTTCTAGGATATAAGCACCAAGGCAAACATTATCTTTGGATAATTTATTTATTTTTTTTGACGTAATTAAATCAACTGCAATGTGATCTTCAAAAATATGAATATTTGGGTGTGCTAGAACAGATTCAATAAGTTGGTCTTGAATAGCTCTGCCAGTAGTATCTGCCACATGAGCAATTCTTCTATGAGAATGACCACCTTCTTGTGTTAGGTGTAATTTTTTACTTTTTTGATCTTTAGTGAAATTAACTCCTGTTTCTGTGAGCCAACTTAGAGCTTTTTTTCCATTTTCAGCAACAAACTTTGTTACATTTGGATCACATAAGCCAGCACCCGCTATTTGTGTATCTTGAATGTGTGATTCCGGGGAATCATCATCTGATATTGCAGCAGCAATACCTCCTTGAGCCCAATGGCTAGAACTATCTATCAGCTTACGTTTACTTATAATTGCAACTGTTTTTTGATCAGCTAATTTAAGAGCAGTGCTCAGACCAGCTAAGCCACTGCCAATTATTAAAACTTCAAAATTTAACATAAATTTTTTTTTAAATTTAAGGAACTTAAAATATATTTTACAGGTCTCGTTATTGTAACCATTTTGTTTTAATAATATAAAATTTATTTAGAAAGAGCTTATATGAATACATTAAAAGTTTTAGCAACCGACAGTCATGTGTACAATGTTAAAAAAAATCATAATGTTGAAAAAAATGTAATGGAAACTCGTCCAGTAAACCCAGATAGAGCTATTGATCAAAAGTTAGTAGAAAAATCACAAAGAGGCGATAAGAAAGCTTTTGCTATGCTGGTTGATAAATACCAGCGTAGGCTAACTCGTTTACTCTCAAGAATGGTAAGAGATCAATCTGAGATTGAAGATATTGTGCAAGATTCTTTCATTAAAGCTTACCGGGCTATTAATAATTTTCGTGGAGACAGTGCCTTCTATACATGGCTTTACAGAATAGGTATTAATACTGCAAAAAATCATTTGGTAAAGCTAGGCAAAAGACCGAAGGCTATGAATGATGTGGAAGTAGAAGATATTGAAAATTTTGATGATGCGCAAGATTTAAGGAATCTTGAGACCCCAGAAACTTCTATGATGAGTAAAGAGATTGTAGCTGCCGTAAATCAAACTATTGAAACTCTTCCTGACGAATTAAAAGAGGCTATCAAGTTTAGAGAAATGGAAGGTTTAAGTTATGAGGAAATTTCTGATTTAATGAATTGCCCTATAGGCACTGTTAGATCAAGAATATTTAGAGCTCGTGAAGCTATAGCAGAAAAATTAAAACCACTTATAGAAACAACAAACAAACGTTGGTAATTTAAAGGAGTAACCATTATGAACGATAAACTCTCATCTCTTTTTGATAATGAATTAGAGAATTATGAGGTAGATGAAACCTTAATTCATGCAAGCAAAAAAAATAAAAAAAATCATTGGACTTATTATCAATTGATTCGTGATGTCATGCAAAAAAATTATTATGGGTCTGATAACTTAACAAAAAAAATTATTTCGGCTATTGAAAAAGAACCAACTCAATTGGGAGGTTTTGCAAGTCAAAGAGAAATTACAAATGATAAAAAATTGAGTTATTGGCCAATAGCTGCCTCTTTTGCAGCATTATTTGTTGTTGGTATAACAGCTCTTAATCTTAGTGAATTTAAAACTGCTGAGACTGCAATTTTAGCAGAATCCGATGTGCCAAGTGATCTTATAAATGATCATTATGCAAGCGCCTCTTCAAATGTGAACTTCTTTATACAAACAACTTATAATAAGTAACAAATGGTATATAAGCTGTTTTTAATATTTTCTTTATTTCTATCTATAAATCCAAGTTATAGTAGTGAAGATCCTTGGTTAATAATTAATAAAGCAGCAAAAGCTACTAAATTTTTAGATTATAAGGGTGTGTTTCATAGTCAGCATTTAAAAGAAATTAAATCAATAGAAATAACTCACGCAACTAATAATAATCAAGAATTTATAAGGATGAACGTTTTAGATGGAGTGCCGGGCGAGGTTCTATTACAGGGTAAAACAATTTATGTTTACAACACAATTGAAAATGATGTAATTATTCAAAAACGAAAACAGCAACGTTTATTCCCAGCAATTTTTCCTAATAATATTGAAATATTAAAAAATTTCTATCGTTTGAACATTGGAAAAACTGAAAGGATTGCTGGCAGACTTGCTCAGTTAGTTGTTTTAACGCCTATTGATGATTTTAGATATTTCCATTATTTTTGGCTTGATAAGAAAACATTGTTACCTTTAAAAATGGTAGTGATAGATCAATCTGAAAATATAATAGAACAAGCATCCTTCACAAAGATAGATATGACAAAAGATAAAAATTTAGATTGGTTTAAACCTGATGTTGACCCTTCAAAAAATTATATATTTGACGATAAAATTGTTGGACAAGGTATTGCCAAAAAAAGATTTTGGAATCTTAAAAATGTTCCACCTGGTTATAAAGAAGTAGACTTTATTTCGAAGCGTATATCAGGCTTAAATATTTTAAGCCATCAACTAGTTTTTTCAGATGGACTTTCGTACGTGTCTTTATTTATAAAACCAATTTCTCGAGGACAAAAACCTAAAATTGGTCAAGTAAATTTAGGCGTTAATAATATTTGTGCCCGTTACCAAAATGGTTATCAAATTATGGCTGTAGGCTCTGTGCCATTAATTACTTGTAATAAGTTTAGTGAGTCTATAGAATTTTAAAAGTTATGATTGAAGAAGAAGCAATAGTTATTAGTCAAAAAGATGGGTTTGCAGAACTTGATGTTATAAGAACCAAGCCATGTGGACTTTGTGGGAAAACCCAAGGTTGTGGAAATAGTATTTGGGGTAAAGTTTTCTCATTTCAAAAAAGAAAAATACAGATTAGAAATAAAATCAATGCAAAAGTCGGCGAGAAAGTTAAGTTAGTTATTGAAGATAATTACTTATTAAAATCTTCTTTATTACTTTATGGTTTACCCTTATTTTTTTTATTTACTGGAATGATTACTACAGAATATTTCTTAGCAGTAAACAATGATTTGTTGGTATTTTTTGGTGGAGTTATTGGATTTTTGATAGGAATTTTTTTACTAAAGTTTATTACCATGCAAAACCATACCAAATTATTTAGTGAAGCAATGCTTGTTAAAATAGATTAATTTATAAAGGATTTAAATAAATATGAAACGTTACAGCTTTAATTTATTTTTATTGATATTACTTTTTTTTAGTAATGTGCATGCGGTTAGCTTACCAGATTTTTCAGTAATTGCTGAGGAGCAAGGAAATACTGTAGTAAATATAACTGTACTTAATGATGAACAAGTTAATCAAAATATTAGACTGAGTAGAGAAGAGGAGCAGCTCCAAGAATTTTTTAAGAGGTTCGGTATTCCTGGATTTCCTGGTATGACGCCTCCAGGTAGCGAACAACAAAAAAAACCAATTTCTGGGACTGGGTCAGGTTTTATTATAGAAAATAATGGTTACGTTGTTACTAATGCACATGTTATTGCTCAAGGGGGTTCAGTCATTGTTAAACTCAAAGATAAGCGAGAATTTAAAGCGGAAGTTGTAGGGCTTGATAGAAGAACAGATGTTGCGCTTCTTAAAATTAAAGCTAAAAATCTACCTAAAGTAACATTAGGTAATTCTAATAATATCAAAGTAGGCCAATGGGTTGCCGCAATTGGGTCGCCATTCGGTCTAGAAAATACTATGACAGTAGGAATAATAAGCGCTATTAATAGAGCGTTACCACAGGAAAATTTTGTCCCTTTCATTCAAACAGATGTTGCAATCAACCCTGGAAATTCTGGAGGGCCTCTTTTTGATACTAATGGGCATGTAATTGGAATTAATTCCCAAATTTACAGCAAAACTGGTGGGTCAATGGGGCTATCTTTTGCTATACCTATTGATGTAGCAATAGACGTTGCTGATCAATTAAAGACAAATGGAAAAGTCATTCGAGGATGGCTAGGTATTGTTATTCAAGAAATCACCAAAGAATTATCTGAGTCATTTGGTATGAAAAATACAAATGGCGCACTTGTTGCGGGTGTAGAAAAAAAATCTCCTGCGTCTAAAGGGGGACTTCTTCCTGGTGATGTGATTCTAAAGTTTAATAATAATATTATTAATAAATCTTCAGATCTTCCAAGATATGTGGGTATCACCAAGCCTAATACAACTGTTCCAGTTGAGATACTTAGAAAAGGTAAAATTATATCTCTTCAAATTAAGGTTGGAACTATGCCTTCAAATCAAAAAGTTGCCTCTTCAAAAAATGAAAGAAAGCAAAATAAATTTAATCGTGTTGGGATAGCCTTGCAAAAATTAACCCCTGAACAAAAGAAGCGAATAGGTAGAAGAAACGGTCTTTTAGTATCAGATGTTAAAGGTTCTGCTGCATCTGCTGGAATTTTGAAAGGGGATATTATTTTAGTAGTAAATAATACACCAGTAAAATCAATTCAGTCTTTTAATAAGGATTTGAGAAAAATACCAGAAGGAAAAGTTATTGCTATTTTATTATATCGAAATGGAGATACTCTTTTTGTTCCAGTAAAGGTAACTAAATAAATTTTATTAAAAAATATTCATTGTAGTAAAATCACATTTGTTAAAGGCGCGTTTTGCGCCTTTATTTTTTTAAAATAATTTCTATGAAAAATATAAGAAACTTTTCTATTATCGCCCATATTGATCATGGTAAATCTACCTTAGCAGATCGAATCATCCAGCATTGTGGCGGTCTTGCCGAAAGAGAGATGGAAGAACAGGTTTTAGATTCTATGGATCTTGAGCGCGAGAGAGGTATAACGATTAAAGCTCAAACTGTAACTTTGAATTACAAGTCTAAAGATAAAAATGTGTATACACTTAATTTAATCGATACACCTGGACATGTAGATTTTTCTTATGAAGTTAGTAGATCATTGGCCGCATGTGAGGGGGCTATTCTAGTTGTAGATTCTTCTCAAGGCGTTGAAGCTCAAACAGTAGCAAATTGTTATACAGCTTTAGATCAGAATTTGGAAGTTTTTCCTGTGCTAAACAAAATTGATTTACCATCGGCAGATCCTGAAAGAGTAAAAAAGGAGATTGAAGATGTTATTGGTATAGACGCACAAAATACTATTTTATGTTCAGCAAAAAATGGAATAGGCATCGATGAAGCTTTAGAGGCCATTATTCAAAGAATACCAAATCCCTCTGGCGACCCAAATAAACCTTTAAAAGCAATTATTATTGATGCTTGGTTTGATAATTATGTTGGTGTTGTGATGCTTGTAAGAGTTGTTGATGGGAAAATACAGCCTAAGGATAAAATTCATTTGATGGCAACTTCAGCAGAATTTATTTGTGAACAAGTTGGTATTTTTACTCCAAAAGCGTTAAATAAAAAAAATTTAAATGCAGGTGAGGTTGGTTTTATTATTTGTGGAATTAAGGAATTAGACAATGCTAAGGTTGGCGATACTGTTACACTCGCAAAAAATAGAGCTATTGAAGCATTTCCAGATTTTAAGGAAGTAAAACCTCAAGTTTTTGCGGGACTTTATCCGATTGAATCCAATCAATTCGAAGCTCTTAGAACAGCGCTTGAAAAATTAAGATTAAATGATGCATCATTGTATTTTGAACCAGAAAACTCTAGTGCGTTAGGTTATGGCTTTAGGTGTGGTTTTCTTGGGCTTTTGCATATGGATATCATTCAAGAACGTCTTGAAAGAGAATATGAAATGGATTTGATAACAACAGCTCCAACTGTAATTTACGAATTGTTATTAAAAGATGGTAAAACTAAATTAATAGAAAATCCCTCTAGATTGCCTGATTTATCTGTTATAGAGGAAATTCGAGAACCAATTATAAATTTAAATGTTCTTTTACCCAATGATTATGTAGGACCTGTAATGAGTCTAACTAATGATAAAAGAGGAATTCAAAAAAATATGCAATATTTAGGTAGACAAGTCATGATTACATATGAAATTCCTTTAAGTGAAGTTGTTCTTGATTTTTTTGATAAACTTAAATCAATTTCAAGAGGTTATGCATCTATGGATTATGAATTCTTAGAATTTCGTCCTGCCGATTTAGTAAAGTTGGATATTATGGTTAACGGGGAAAGGGTAGATGCACTTTCTTTGATTGTTCATAGGTCTAATAGTATATACAGAGGTAGAGAATTAGCTGCCAAAATGAGACAACTTATACCAAGACAAATGTTTGATGTTGCTATTCAATCAGCGATAGGTGCAAATATTATAGCTAGAGAAACAGTTAAAGCAATGAGAAAAAATGTCCTTGCTAAATGTTATGGTGGTGATGTATCAAGGAAGAGAAAATTACTTGAAAAACAAAAAGCAGGTAAAAAAAGAATGAAGCAGATTGGTAATGTAGAGATTCCTCAAGAAGCTTTCCTTGCAATTTTAAAGGTTGATGACAAATGATTTTTGTAAAATTATTAATGGCAGCTACATTCATTACTGGAATAATATATTTTTTAGATCTTTTGGTACTTAAAAAAATAAGATCAAAAAGTCAAAAACCCTCATTATTTATTGAATATGGAAAAAGTTTTTTCCCAATTTTATTAGCAGTTTTTATTATACGATCTTTTATTGTTGAACCATTTAAAATTCCTTCAGGCTCTATGATGCCAACTCTTATTGCTGGTGATTTTATTGTTGTTAACAAATTCGCTTATGGTGTTCGTTTTCCAATATGGAATAAAATATTAATAAATTTAGGAACACCAAATCGTGGCGATATTTTTGTTTTTCACTACCCAAAAAATCCCTCAATTGATTATATAAAAAGGGTAATTGGCTTACCTGGAGATGAAATTAGATATGAGAATAAACAACTTTTTATTAATGGAGAGGCTATAAATAAAACTTTTCAATCCAAATATTCTTATGCTTTTAATGACGATGAAAGTCTTGATGCTAGTGAATTTATTGAAGAACTAAATAATTCTAAGTATTCCATCTTAATACATGATATTCCAAGTGAAAATTATAAATTTAATGTTCCAGAAGGTTACTATTTTGCTATGGGAGATAATAGAGACAATTCTTCTGACAGCAGAGTTTGGGGTTTTGTGCCAGATGAATTATTAGTGGGTAAGGCATTTTTTATTTGGCTTAATTTTTCAGAATTTAATCGAATTGGAACTTGGATAAAATAATTAAAATGGTTAAAAAAAACATTCATAACTTAGAAAAAATTCTTAATTATAATTTTAATGATAATAATTTGTTGGAATTAGCTCTTACGCATAGAAGTTTTCAAGGTAAAAATAATGAAAGACTAGAGTTTCTTGGAGATAGTATTTTAAATTTTATAATTGCTGACTTACTTTTTAAAAAATTTAATTTGTTACCAGAAGGTGATTTGAGTCGTTTACGTTCTCAATTAGTCAAATCAGCTACCTTAAGTGAGATTGGAATTTTATTGAATTTAGGAGACTATTTGATTCTAGGTGAAGGCGAGTTAAAGAGTTCCGGTTGGAGAAGGCCATCTATATTAGCAGATTCTGTTGAGGCAATTATTGGAGCTGTATTTATTGATGGGGGAATAGCAGCCTCTCAAAAGTTAATAACAGAATGGTTTAAAGATAGAATCGACTCTATAAACCCTAATGATATTAAAAAAGATTCAAAATCTATTCTTCAAGAATTACTTCAAGCAAGAAAAATTCCCTTACCAGATTATGAAGTTGTTTCAATTGAAGGTGAGGCTCATTGCCAATATTTTAAAGTTAACTGTGTTATACCAAAACTAGAAATAAGTATAGAGGGAGAGGGGTCTAGCAGAAAAATTGCTGAACAAGGTGCTGCAGAAGAAATGTTAAAAAAGTTGAAAAAGATTCTTAATTGATGAAAAAAAGATGTGGAACAATTGCCATAGTGGGTCAACCGAATGTCGGTAAATCAACTATGTTAAATTATTTTATCGGAACAAAATTAAGTATAACTTCCCGTAAGGCTCAGACGACACGTTATCAATTATTAGGTATACATACCTTATCGGAAACACAGTTCATATTTATAGATACTCCAGGCTATCAATTGAAACATCTCAATACATTAAATAAGAATTTGAATAAAACAGTCAAACAGGCTCTTCAGAACGTAAATGTTATTTTATTTTTAATTGAGCCAAAAAAAATGGACGAGATTGATTCAAAAATACTTCAGATGATTCCAGAAAATACACCTGTAATACTTGTAATAAATAAAATTGATCGCCTTAAAGATAAATCAAAAATTTTACAATTAATAAATGAATTTAAAGATAATAGTCGCTTTAAAGAAATTATTCCGACAAGTGTTAAAAAAGAAAGTAATTTAAAAGAACTTTTGGAAAGTGCTCGAAAATTTCTTCCTGAGCAAAGATTTATTTATGAAGATGATCAAATAACAGATAAAAATGAAAGATTTTTGGCTGCCGAAATAATTCGTGAAAAAATTTTTAGATTAACTGGACAAGAAATACCTTATTCAGTTGCTGTAGAAATAGAAAAGTTTGAGCATGAAGATAATATTCGTAGAATCTTCGCTGCAATTATAGTTGAAAGAGATGCTCATAAACCAATTATTATTGGTAATAAGGGAATAAGATTAAAAGAGATTTCTTCAAGCGCAAGGATAGATATGGAAAAATTATTTAATGGAAAAGTTTGGCTTGAAACATGGGTAAAAGTCCAAAAAGGTTGGTCAGATGATTTAAGAGCATTAAAATCTCTAGGATTATAAAATGATATCAACCAATAAAAAAAAAGAAAATGAATCTATTTATGTTCTTCATACTTATCCTTTCAAAGAGACAAGTCTTATTGCCGAATTATTTTCTAAAAATTATGGGAGGATATCTGTTATTGCTAAAGGTGCAAGAAGACCTAGATCCTCTTTAAGAGGAATGCTCCAATCATTTCAGTTACTTCAAGCAACATGGTCTGGAAAAAAAGAAATAAAAACTCTTCATAGTATTGAATGGTGCGATAAATTTTTAAGTTTTAAAGGTGGTTCATTATTGTGTGGCTTTTATATTAATGAATTACTTATAAGATTGTTACCAAGAGAGGATACTCATCAAAAACTTTTTGAATTTTATGACCAAACAATGAAAACACTTGAAAAAGATATCAATCTTGATACTGCTTTAAGAAGATTCGAATTAAATTTACTTCAAGAATTAGGCTATGAAGTACCGTTGAAAGAAGATGAGAATGGTGACTCAATTATTCCAGATAAATTTTACATCTATGAAGCAGAATATGGTCCTTCTGAAATATCAAAAACTAATAATGGAGTAAAGATTTTTGGGAAAACTCTTTTAGATATGGCAAATGATGAATATAAAGAAGATAATACTCAATTGCAAAGTAAGCAATTAATGCGTTATTTAATAAATTATTACTTAGGTGATAAGCCATTAAATTCAAAAAAACTTTTTACAAATATAAAGGATAATTAAAAGATGTATCTTGGAGTAAATATTGATCATATTGCAACAATTAGGCAAGCAAGAGGGACTGATTATCCAAGCGTAGTAAAAGCTGCATTAGACGCTGAAAAAGCTGGTGCTGACAGTATTACTCTTCATTTACGAGAAGATAGAAGGCATATGCAAGATCAAGATTTGTATGAATTGAAGCCTTTATTAACAACAAAAATGAATCTTGAATTGGCTCCTACAAATGAAATGATAAAAATAGCATTAGATGTTAAACCTCAGGACGTATGTCTAGTCCCAGAAAGAAGGGAAGAAAGAACAACTGAAGGTGGTTTAGATGTAATAAAAAATTATAATTTAATTAAAGATGCATGTGATCGATTAGCTGATGGTGGTATAAGAGTTTCACTCTTTATTGCTCCTAATATAGAACATATTGAAAAAGCAATTATGATGAACGTACCTGTTATTGAAATTCATACAGGGCATTATGCAAATCTTAAAGACAATAAATTTAAACTGGAAGAACTAACTAATATAAAAAATGCTGTAAATTTTTCTCATGAAGCAGGCCTTGTCATAAATGCTGGTCATGGACTTCATTACAATAATGTAAAAGAAATTGTTAAAATAAAAAATATTAATGAATTAAATATTGGCCATTCAATTGTTGCTGAAGCATTATTTGTTGGTTGGAAAAAAGCTATTAAAGATATGAAAAAAATAATTAAGATGAATATCTCTAAATGATTTATGGGATTGGTACAGACGTTGTTGAGGTCAAAAGGATTAAAGAATCCTTTTTTAAACATGGGCAAGCTTTAGCAAAAAAAATATTAACGTCACAAGAGTTGCTTACTTACAAAAAAACTAAAGTTAAAGAAAATTTTTTGGCTAAACGTTTTGCAGCAAAAGAAGCATTTGCAAAAGCTTTAGGGACTGGAATGAGATCGCCAGTAAATTTTAAATCAATTGAAGTTATTCATGACACCTTAGGTAAGCCAAAAATAAAGACTTTGCCAAAGCTTACTTCATTGGTTAAGAGTCATAACATCAAACATTGCCATCTATCAATTTCGGATGAGAAAAATATTGCAGTGGCATTTGTGATTCTTGAGAAATAATGAAAATTGATTCTATTGATTTTAGCAGGAGATTTAGTGGAATAATCCGTTTATATGGCAAAAAAAAATTTAAAATATTTCAGTCTTCACATATATGTATTATAGGTATTGGTGGGGTTGGTTCTTGGATAGGGGAGTCACTTGCAAGACATGGTATAGGGCATATAACACTAATAGATATGGATCATATTGCTGAATCAAATATTAATCGACAAGTTCACGCACTTGATAGTACTCTAGGAAAGTCAAAAGTAGAGGCAATGAAATCAAGAATTTTAGATATTAATTTTAATTGTAAAGTTGATTGTCATGATGTTTTTCTAGATGAAAATAATATATCTAGCTTAATATCTAGGGATTATGACTATGTTGTTGATGCAATAGATCAAACAAAAATTAAGATTCTTTTAGCTGAGTATTGTTTAAATAATAAAATTTCTTTAATTATTAATGGAGCCGCAGGAGGTAAAATTAACCCTGAGTTAGTTAAAGTAGATTTTCTTGAGAAAGCTTTTGGAGATCCTTTACTTATAAAGATTAGAAAATACTTCAATAAAAAAAATAAACAAACTAAACAAGATTTAAAAATACCAACTGTATTTTCTTCAGAAGCTGTTACAAAACCTGAAAACTATGAATCAAATGAGTCAATTAAAGGACTTAATTGTGCTGGATATGGTTCTACTGCAAATGTAACTGCCAGTTTTGCATTTTTAACCACGTCGCATATTTTATCAAAGCTGTAAAATCCCTATTGAAAATTTTTTTTTAATCCCCACTATAAATATATATTACAAAAATTAATATTTTAGGATAATTTAAATATGTCAAAACAAAAAGAGACGCTAAATTTTCAAGCCGAAGCTAAACAACTTTTACAATTAATGGTGCATTCGCTTTATAGTAATAAAGAAATTGCGATACGTGAATTAGTTTCAAATGCAAGTGATGCTGCAGACAAATTAAGATTTCAAGCTTTAGATAATAGTAAATTATATGAAGATGATTCAGAGTTAAAAATTAGAATTGATTACAACAAAAAAAATAGAACTATTACGATTAGTGATAATGGTATTGGAATGAATCGTGAAGATATTATTAATAATATTGGCACTATAGCGAGATCAGGGACCAAAGAATTTTTAAGTAAGTTGTCAGGAGACCAGGCTAAAGATGCGAATTTAATAGGGCAATTTGGTGTTGGTTTTTATTCGTCTTTTATCATTGCCGAGGAGGTTACTTTAGAAACAAGAAAAGCTGGCGAAAAAGATGCTTTTAGATGGACTTCAAAGGGTGATGGAGAATTTACAATTGAGTCAATTAATAAAAAAGTTCGAGGTACAGACATTATATTAACCTTAAAAAAAGATGAAGATGAGTTTTTAGATGATTGGCGACTAAAAGAGATTATTAAAAAATATTCTGATCATATAACTTTACCCATTATTATGAAAAAAGCAGATTTTAAAGATGGAGAAACAATAAAAACTGATGATGATGAGACTGTTAATGACGCATCAGCAATTTGGGTTCGTAATAAAAAAGATATTAAGCCAAAAGATTACACCGAGTTTTATAAAAGCCTTTCATATGATACTGAGCCACCATTAACATACTTCCATAATAGAGTAGAGGGGAGCCAAGAATATATTTCATTACTTTACATTCCAAGTAAAGCACCATTTGATTTATATGATAGAGAAAGAAATCAAGGTGTTAAATTATATGTAAAACGTATTTTTATTATGGAAGCAACTGAAAAATTAATGCCTCAATATTTACGTTTTATAAAGGGTGTTATTGATAGTAGCGATCTTCCATTAAATGTCTCTAGAGAAATTTTACAGGATAGTAAAACAGTGGAAGCAATTCGATCTGGTACAGTGAAAAAAATCCTCTCTTCTTTGGAAGATATGGCAAAGAAAAAACCTGATGATTACAAAAAGTTCTGGAATGAATTTGGACGTGTTTTAAAAGAGGGACCTGCTGAGGATTTTACAAATCGAGAAAAAATAGCGGGCTTATTAAGATTTTCAACAACAAATGATGAAACAAATGCACAAAGTGTATCTTTTGATGACTATATAGGCAGAATGAAGCCTGAACAAGAAGTAATTTATTATATTACTGCAGATTCTTTTATGGCAGCAAAAAATAGCCCTCATTTAGAAATATTCAAGAAAAAAAATATCGAGGTCTTGCTTTTAGGAGATCGTGTTGATGAGTGGTTAATTTCAAATTTAACTGAATATAAAAATAAAAAATTCCAGTCTATAGCTAAAGGCGATCTTGATCTAGGTAATCTTGAAGATGCAAGTGAAAAGGGAAAAAATAAAAAAATTGAAGAGAAGGCTAAAACATTAATTGAAAAGATTAAAATATCTTTGGGAGAAAAAGTTAAAGATGTAAAAGTAACTCATAGGCTTACTGATTCTCCAGCATGCTTAGTTGTTGGCGAACATGATATTTCAGGTAATCTAGAGAGAATTTTAAAGGCTGCAGGTCAAAATACACCAGAAAATAAGCCAACCCTTGAAATTAATACAGAACATAAATTGATTAAAAAATTGAAAACATTTGAAGGAACAAGTGATTTTGATGAATATGCATCAGTTATTTTTGATCAAGCAATGTTGTCCGAAGGTGGCCAATTGGATGATCCTGTTAATTTTGTTAAAAAAATAAATCGTTTTTTAGTAAAATAATTTTTTTTAGTTAAAATAAGGCAAAAAAAGTTAAATAAATAGCTAGATAGTGTTTGACACGCTCGAAATATCACTGCTATAATCGCGTCTCTCGGCGTCACGAACGCTGAGTTCAACAAAATATTCCAATATATTAGTTGTATCGATCGCGGGGTGGAGCAGTTTGGCAGCTCGTCGGGCTCATAACCCGAAGGTCACAGGTTCAAATCCTGTCCCCGCAACCAAAATCGAAATTGATCATTAACAATATGATAACTGATAAGTGTGGGTGCTTATTGATGAGGTAAAGTTAAATTTCTTTTAAGAAATTTAATTCTCAAAAAAAGTGCTTACACTTTAAATTTGTGACAAGACCACACTAGCTAGAGATAGTTAGTTAACCTTGGAAATAAATTTGAGTAAAAAGCATAAGCGATACAAATTACTTTTTAATTTATTAAAAAGTAATAGTAAATAGTTAAGATTAAACTGAAGAGTTTGATCCTGGCTCAGATTGAACGCTGGCGGAATGCTTTACACATGCAAGTCGAACGGCAGCATAGAGAGCTTGCTCTCTGATGGCGAGTGGCGAACGGGTGAGTAATATATCGGAACGTGCCTAGTAATGGGGAACAACTAATCGAAAGATTAGCTAATACCGCATACGACCTACGGGTGAAAGCAGGGGATCTTCGGACCTTGCGTTATTAGAGCGGCCGATATCTGATTAGCTTGTTGGTAGGGTAAAAGCCTACCAAGGCAACGATCAGTAGCTGGTCTGAGAGGACGATCAGCCACACTGGAACTGAGACACGGTCCAGACT